>NZ_FMVT01000033.1 GCF_900102505.1 Paracoccus tibetensis
CGCTACGACAGATGTGCGAAAACCTTCCTCTCCGCCGTCGCCCTCGCCGCAACCGTCATCTTCTGGCTTTGACGATCAATGAGTCTGGAGCCTAATGTCTGGATAGGACTCGATAAAGCGTTCAAGGTTTTCTACGAATATTAATCTATCGCCCGCATCATGTATTTCATCTAGTCCGTCTACTAGTAGAAGAACGGTCCCTTTTTTCAATCTTGGCTCTAGAGCAGAATAAAGTCCGCTAAGCGTATCATCTCCAAAAATCTCTTGCATTGACTTTATTATTGCGGGAATAGGCTTAGTAATATGGTCCTTCCATTCGCGACACTTTATTATGACAGGGACAAGGTCGATCTCTGGAAGTCTATCGGCGCCTTCAACTCTTCTTGCTGAGCTGCTATATGCTACTGCTAACCGCTTGAGCAACATAGTCTTTCCGCCGCCAGGAAGTGCAAGCAGTGTAAAGCGGCGGTGTTTTAAAAATATTTTACCGAAAGGAAGGGCGTTCTCATTTTCGTCACGCCATTTCTGCAGCTTTTCCTCCCTCTTAACGTCGTTTTTGGGGAAGAACGGGGGTGTGGGCTTCAAGTCTATAGGTACAAATAGCTTTTCCAAATTAAATTTTCTTTGAGCAGTATCGATATCAGCTCGCACACCTTCTAGCGTCATCTCCCCGCAATCACGAATAAGAAAATTCTTGTAAGCATCCAGAACGTGAGATGAACGTCCCGCGTCTATCAACTGCTTTCTTTCAGGTTCGGCCTGAGACTTTAATGTGGGGAAGGCGCTCAGCAGGAAGGCAGGTAGGTCTTCGTGCTTGTCCCCGTAAGCTAGTGGGTCAACAAAACCGCGCCAAGAGAGGTCCTTAAGCTTATTCTCGTACTCGTCTCTTTTCACTAGAGCATAATGCCGAGGCATGGCGCCGCTGGCGTTTGCTCTTAGCCAGCTTATCAAGTTGGTAAAGTTTGGATCTGAGAACGTATCCCCACATCCAACAAAAAGAATGCGATTTAAAGTAGTCAGAGATCTTTGTAAGAGGTCTCTGACTTCATTATTTATTGTTTTCTCGTAGTCCCTAATGCCAAATATGCAATCATCAGGGTTTCTCCAGACTCCGTGAAGGTGGAGGACGCCTGGCAGCTCTCGGCGAGCCCATTGTAAAGACTGATCCTTTGCCGCAATGTCAACAGTAGGCAGCCCGGTGGCGGCCTCAATTAGAGTGTCATAATTCAGTGTAGCTAGCGGTATTCTACGACCCTCCAAGGAGCGCAAGCAATTTGCCATTGCGCCATCAGAAAAAGATAGGCCGCCAAACTCCCTCCTCATCCAGTCTTGGAATCCGCCGCCGGCCTTGAGCTTCTTTGCTGAAAACTCAGCGACGCCTAGTAACTCATCTACATCGTCTGATTCTTCTAGAAGTGATAGTTGCCGCGTGAACTGGTTGCCTGTTATATAACCACGGTCTTTGGCGTGAAGAAGACTTGACTCAATAAGCCGCTTCCAGTTTTTTGCAGGGTGTGTGTCCTTAGCCAAGGAAATGCTAGAGCCAGCACCAAAAACCACAATCAAATTCTTATTGTGGGCGGATTCCTGTATATCAGATATACTCACATTAACCTCAAAGGTAGAATATCGGAAGGGTTTTGATGTTGTCATTAGCAGTGGATAGTAGCTTTTAACTCTTGCTCTTTGGCCACTAATGGCTTGATGGATAGACGCCAGAGGATCGGCCTGGGCATCCTGCATTTGCCTCACAACCCCCGGCTGACTTCCCGATCCCTCCCAA
>NZ_FMVT01000032.1 GCF_900102505.1 Paracoccus tibetensis
CTAGACTGCCTTACCCCCGGCAATAGCTATTGCCGGGGGTACCTCTGCAAGTGGTTGTAAATAAAAAGAGAATTTTTTCGCCCTCTTATGATCTATAGGCAGGCAAAAAATGCACAGTCCGGGCGCGCTTGCGCGCCGGGGGGGAGCGCCCGCCAGGAAGCTGGCGACCCCCCGCCCTTGGGACGGGCTGTGTAGTTTTTGAATGCCGTCGGACGCGAGACCCCTTGTGGGCCGAGTGGACGACTCCGCGTGTGTATGCGCGCGGGGCGGGTGGGGGGCCGGGGGAGGGGAAACCTGCTCCGCCGTTGCTCTAACGGCGCTGACAGGATTTGCTTGTGAAGGATCAGCCCCAATCCGATCCGCTGTCCTGACCCCGTTCCTGGGCACGTGTCTTGCGGTCGGCCATATCCTGCTTAGCATCGGCAGCGTTCTGGCGAGAGCGTTCCGCCTGGTGCAGCCCGGCCAGCATCCTGTCCACGCCCTGGCGATCGGCATCCACCACGCGGTCTTCACCTAAGGTCTCCAGATCCCGCTCGGGCAGGGCGTAATCGCCATCGGGCAGCTCAAGAACCGCAATGCCGGCGTGGTCAAAGGCGAGAGTGATGGCGTTGGTCTGCATCTCCGAGAACTGCGGGGCGTAGTGGTTATAGAAGGCTGCCATCTTGCGCAGGTTTTCCGTCTCTTCAGCCTCGATCTCCTTGGCGGGCATCAGTGCCGCCAGCGTCAGCTTGCTGGCTGCGTCAGCAAGGGTCCGTTCCCGCGCCAGCTCGTCCTGGGTCTGCCCCAGAGCCGCCTCCGTGGCGTCGAGCTCGCGGCGCAGGGTCCGGGCCGTCTCTCCTAGATGCACCGTCTGGTGCTTCAGACGCTCTGAGACGGCCTCTGAGGCCCTCTGGCGCCATTCCCCCTCACTCTCCCCGCCCAGACCCATCACAGCGCCTCTGCGGCGCTCTGGGAGGCTGAAATCGACCTCTACGGGGGTATTGGCCCGTCCATAGTATTCCTTGATGGTCTGGTGGGTGGCCTTGCTGCGTTCCTGCCCCCGCTCAAACCCGAAGGGCTGGCCGACGTCGCGGGCGAACTCGGTCTGCATCTGGCTGAGCTTAGCCTTGCCGCCGACCAGCTCGCGGGCGTTCAGCTTGCCGCGCTCATCGAGGGGGATCACCAGCGCCTGCATGTGCGGGGTGGTCTCGTCGCGATGGATCACGGCCGAAAGGACGTTCTCGGCTCCGTGGCGCTTCTCGAGCCAGTCCAGCGCGCGCCGGAAATAGGCGTCCTGGTCCTCGCGGCTCATGGCATGGATCTTCTCGGGCGATCCGCCGACGAAGTATTCCAGGGCGTGGACAGCGTTCTTGCGGACCTTCTCGGGGGCACGGTCGTCCCAAGCCTCCATGACCCCCTTGCCGGTGCCGCGGCCCTTCAGGACCAGGTTGTCGCCTTTGCGGTCCAGATCCGCATTCGGGGTGTCGCGTTCACGGAAGTTGTGGCCAAGGGCTGCGCCCAGATGCCCCTTGGTCTTGATCTTGCCGACGCGAAGGATGGCGAAGCTCTTGGGAGGACGCGACCCCTGCCGCACCCGCTTGTCCTCGCTGAACTCTGTCACCACATCTGCCACGCCGCGCCCCCCATTTGAAAAAATGTGCACTCACTAGACAATTTGGCCTGCGTCCAAATTATCCGTTCGCCTCTGACGGGGGAAGGGCACATTTTTCCCAATGCCAACCGTTGCGCCAGAAGGGGAAAGAAACCGCCTGCGGCGGCTCGATCTCCAGCCCTTGCTAGGCCCTGGCAGGGTGCTGCCGCCCGGGAGAGGCACGACTCGGATCAAGACAATCAGGAAGCTCCTTACAAGAATTGCACTGCTAAGATCCTCGTGGAGAAGGTCAGAATGGTCCAGGAGTGGGCGCGAAAGGAGGCCTTTGTCTCAGATGGCTCAAGCGATAAGCCAATGGATGAGGCTTGGGGCGAAGGCAGTGGCGATGCTGCGCATGAGGTAGAAGCTCGTTAGGACTTTGCCGCCCTACATGCATCTAGGGCGGCAAAGAACGGCTTTGAGGTTAGGCTGAGGCAGATCTTCGTCTTTGCCTTTGTCTTTGTCTGGGCGCGTCTATGTCTACTTTATAGTAGTCATAGATATCTTCGACATCTCTTTTACCTATTGACGTAGGGGCCAGATTTTTGACCCACTCGAGAATAACATCATCGGAAAATTTGTTTCTGGCGATGTAGCAGAGTCTAAGAGCAGACAATGTCCTACTTTCTCTATGATCCTTGTCAGAAAAACTCTTCTCGACTATTTTCCACTGCGCCTCAGTCAAGGAAATGTTGGTAGAGTTTCGGCCGATTTCTTTTAATGTAGAAATAGCTGCAGTAAAATCTAACCACTGCCAATCTTTTTCAAGATCTACAAATTTTTTGGCGAGAATAGAAACCGTCTGATCTGTCGGTGTAGGAGGTAGCTTTCTACGCTTCTCCCCTAAGCTGATGTGTCTCCAAAAACCCCACGCCCAAGCAGACAGGGCGCTGAGCTTACGACTGTCCGACGAGATATTAGCCTCCAGAGCGGCTAGTACTCTAGTTGACTTCGATACAACGGTTTTGCTGCGGTGAAGCCAAAAAGCTCCTGCGACCGCAAGTGTAGCGCGAACTCTAGATTGCTCATTCTCATCTGTTAGCTCTCCACAAACGGCACTTTCATTTCCTGGAACTGTCCAGTATGGCTTTCCTCGGCAAGCGGCTTCAAACATAGAGCAAAGCAAGACGGTATCTCGAGATATAACTTCAGAGCTTGAAAACATCCTCCAAGAGGCCTCACGGAGATCTCTTCCATAAACACTTTGAGAAAGAGATGTTACTACATTGTCTTTTACAAAGACATCTAGAAGGTACTGCAAAACTACAGCACAACTCTCGTCAATAATTTCACGCGGAAATTCAGCCTCTTCGATCATACAGTGAATTAATCGCGGTGCTGCCGCCCGATCTTCATTAAGGCTATCTTCCTCTGGGTCCGTGTTGGCGTTGCTACTTTCCTTTGACGGCTGGAGTGCCGAGTTAAGAAGTATTTGGAGAAGTGGCTTTGTTCGCCTCCCTAGGAGAACGGCAACCATAGGAACGACTTCTTTCCACTTCTCCCGTGCAAGCTCTTCCCCTAGCTCTTCAACCAGATTGTCATTATCTTCTGCCGAAACCGTATTTCCATGAACAATTGCCTCAGCTGCCAAGTACTCTTGAAAAGTTAGATGTCGAAACTGATAGAACGGGACAAGCTTGCCATTCTCGCTCTGATGTCCGCCTTCAACGAGAAGGCTAGACCTCAACTCAACTCGTTTCAAAAACTCTTCAGGGGAATCCTTGGCGTAGCGTCCTATGCTAGTAATGCGGTCTCTAGACCGACTGATCATCTCGACTATTTCATCTTCGGTTGCCGTCTGTTTTCCCTGCCGGAGCATTTCGAACGCAATGCAAGAAAGCTGTGGAACAGCTTCTTTAGGATTCAAGGCTGCGTGGCCCTTAATGTTCCAGGTGTCCAGCAGTATTTCTACCGCCCTTTGATAGAGACTAACTCTATCTGGAGGTAGTTTTCCGGCTCCATGTTTTACGACAAGAAGCATCGTCAAAAGAAGGGGGTTTTCAGCTAGTTTGGTTAGAGAAGGCGACTTTAGTATTTGATTGGAGATTTCATCTGCTTCTAGTTTTGCTTCTGATGGAACTGCAGACATAAGCCCATGCCAGTGGGAGCAGAGCAGTTTCACTGCGCTGGCATTAAGGGGGGCAATGCTGTACTTTGTGCAGAACCTTCCGAGAGTGGGCGCAACTAGATCAAAACCAGCTTCTCGGCTAGTAACTACTAGTCTAGGGTCAGGACCCATTGATTTGCTTGAGGCTGTCCGGCCCGCGTGATTCAAGCTCCCGAACTGACGGGGGTGATGATGAGCAATCTTTTCTG
>NZ_FMVT01000029.1 GCF_900102505.1 Paracoccus tibetensis
TTCCCGAAGCGGCTTCCCGAAGGATCAACTTCTCGAGCGTGAGGTCCGACACGGCCTTCCGGAGCCGCTCGTTCTCCTTCTCCAACTCCTTCAGCCGCTTCACTTGGTTTGTCTTCAGCCCGCCATACTCTTGACGCCACCGGTAGTAGGTGAACTGCGTCACGCCAATTGAGCGAACCGCCGCGGCCACAGACTGACCCTGCGATACCAACACATCGACTTGCCGGAGCTTCGCTACAATCTCTTCGGGCTTGTGCTTCTTCTGGGGCATTGCTTGTCCTCCATCTGGCTCGAAAGCCTACTTCAGGGAGGACCACTTTTCAGGGGGCAGGCCACAGCCATGATCTTGTGAGAACGCTTGAAAAACCTCTATTCAGTATCCCGGAGCTGGAACGACCGTCACTGTCGTGTCATGAAGCGCCATGACACGACGCGCATCCACCACCCGCAAGAAGCTTGTGCTCTTCCTCTTCCTGTCAGGCTCGATGGTCCTTGTCAGCTTACTAGCAGTGCTTCTTCCATCCAGCATAATCGACCTCGCGTTCAAAGAGGGCGGCCTTGTCGAGGCCGCCTCAGCTGCCGCCCTGGGACTGGGGGCTCTGATCCTGCTTGGCGATCTGCTTCGTGATGGACGATCGGATCAGTGGCATCTTGCTTTGCTTACGGCTGCGCTTGCCCTGCGGGAGCTGGATATGGATAAAGCTCTTACCGAACATGGGATACTGTCGGCACGCCTATATTCCGGTTCGGCACCCGTTGAGCAGAAGATCTTGGGCGCGTTGATCCTCACCACACTTGTCTGGACTGCTCTACGTCTACTACGCCGCGATCTTCGGCCGTGGGTTGCTGCCCTAAAACGCGACGAGAGTAGGGCGTGGCTATTGGGTGCGGCATTCGGACTTTATGGTGCGGCGAAGGCACTGGACGGAGCAGGACGAAAGCTTGCGCCCTGGGGCATCGAACTGTCAGACGCAACGAGCCGCTTTGCAGCCCGCGCAGAAGAAGGAATGGAAATGCTTGCGGCCCTTCTTGTTTTTCTCGCATGTCTCAGCTGGCGGCGTCTTCGGGCCTGAGAAACCACCTTCAATCATCGATAAGGTTCTGAACAGTCAGGCACAGCTCCGGGTGCCAGAACGCGTCATCGGCCGCGCCGGGACGTCGCCCGCACCTGCAACTGGTCCAAGGCGTCGGCGTTATTGCGACCCCAGGCATAGGCCAGTTCGACCAGACCTACGAAACGCAGGCCAAGCGGGGTGAGACTGTACTCGACCGCGGGCGGCACTGTGCCTTGGACATGGCGATCGACCAGCCTGCTAACCTCCATCTCGCGCAGGGTCTGCACAAGCATCTTCTTCGAAATCCCCGGCAAGCTGCGCAGCAGGACACCGTTTCGCGCCGCCCTCGGTGCTGAGCGTGCAGCGTGTGCAGGATCATGCTGGTCCACTTGGTGGTGAAGATCTCCATCGTGCGGCGGGGGGCTCAATCCTCTCGCCAGTCCGTCTCGTCGCTGCCGGGCTGCATGTGGTAACCTTTCGGTGGCTATGTCCCAACTCGGTGCCGTCTGGCACGAAGGTCGCGCGGTGACTAGCTCCGCCTGGAACGCAAAACCAGGAGAGACCCATGACACAGACTGCATTGGTCGTCGGCGCGACCGGCATCCAAGGTCAGGCCATTGCCGCGCAGCTTGTCCATGAAGGCTGGACTGTCCTCGGCCTCAGCCGCAATCCCCTGCTGTGTTGCAATTTTGCTGATGCTCCAGCCTGGACTACAGTGCGTCAGGTGGAGCGGCATGATGGGGAGGATGTGATGACGATCTCGTTCAAGGGCACTCTCTTTCCAAAGAACATCATCCTGCACGCCGGCTTCTTTCAGCTACGCTACGGAGTGTCGTACCGCGACCTCGAGGAGATCATGGCGGAGCGTGGAGTGAAGGTCGACCATGCGACGCTCAACAGATGGGTCGTGCGCTATGCCGGGCAGGTCGCTGAGGATGCGCGTCGGCGCAAGCGGCCTACCGACAGATCCTGGCGCATGGATGAGACCTACATCAAGGTGAAAGGTCAGTGGGTCTATCTCTACCGCGCCGGCGACAAAATCGGGCAGACGCTGGACTTCATGCTCTCGGAGCGCCGGAACAAGCCTGCCGCGATCAAGTTCTTCGCCCGCGCGATGGAGGTGAACGGCCTGCCGCGGAAGATCGTCATCGACAAGAGCGCGGCCAACACCGAAGGCATCAAGGACATCAACCGGATGTTGAAGCGCTTTGGCTGCCCGGTGCCAATCGAGATAGTGCGGATCAAGTATCTCAACAATCTCGTCGAGCAGGACCACCGCTTCATCAAGCGCCGGGTAAGGCCGATGCTCGGCTTCAAGAGCTTGAAATCAGCGTAGGCGACCACTGCCGGGATCGAGCTGGTCAACATGATCCGCAAGGGCCAGTTCCGGCCCGAGCTCCGTCCGTTTCAGCAATTCTGCCAGATCGCTGCCTGAAGCCGAGCAGTCGAATACCCTCTGCACCTGTTCGCAATGTTTGCGACGGAGCCTCCGAGACCCCCAAAACGGCGCTGATCCGGCGGACCTGAGCCACTGGCGCCAGGCGCAGGCGGCGCTAGCCGTGCCGCTGGCGGAGGCCGCCGGGGCGCTTGGCCGGCTGGACGCGACGCTTGTGGCTCTCGACGCGGCGGCCGCGGAAGGGGCGGTGACGCGGCTCGCCTTGGCCGAGGCGGAGGCCATGCTCTGGGCCGGCGGCATCGTCCTGCCGCGCGAGGAGATCGGCCGCGACGCTTTTGGATGCGCGCGCGGCCAGCGATCCCGAGGCGATGCGGCTGGCGCGGTGGGCGCTGCGGCGGCCGGACGGGCAGGAGGGGGGTGACCGACCTGCCGGCCTTCCTCGGCCTCCACCGAGCCAGGCGCCGCGGCGCGGCTGCGCGGGCCGGACTTCCCGCGGGGAGCAGCGGGCTATCTCTCCCGCCTCGACGCGGCGGAGGAGTTGCACCCGCTGGCGCGCGGCTGTCGGGCGGGCTGCTCTGGCGGCAGGCCGGGCTGTCGCCGCCGGACCGGGTGATCGAGCCGGCCGTGCATGCCGGCCGGCTGATGGCGCAAGGCTGCGAGCTCATGCCCTTCGCCCCGCTCGGCGCGGCAGAACGCCGACACTGGACCCTTGGCGGTCCAGTAGAGATCCGGCTCGCAGCACATCTCTCTGCGGTCCGGACCGGCGCACGGGCGGCGCGGGAGGAGATCCGCCGCATGGAGAGCTGGGCGGTGGAAGCCCGAGAGGCGACGACCGGTATCCGGGGCGAAAACGCCGACCGGGTGATCGCGGTTTTCGCGGCGTGCCCGCTGGTCTCGGCGGAGGACGTGGCCGCCGGGGCCGGCATCAGCCGGGTGACCGCCGAACGCATGCTGAACCGGGTGACGGCCATGGGCGTGATCCGGGAGATCACCGGCGCCGCACGCTTCCGGCTTTGGCGGGCCAACCCATCCGCGGCGTGAGGCAGCTGGGCATCCGGTCCAATAAATCCGTCAGACGTGCTGCAGTGACGGGCGGAGCAAGAGCTGACGGAGGCCTGCCTCTACTCATCGTCGCGATGTGAGCCGCACAATGGCGCCCTTCAGCCGGCTCGAGATCGCCCGTAGCCTCTTCGGTCACGGTCTCCTGATCCGGCAGCGGACGCTTAAAGTTCGTTGATTGCGTCAAGCATTCCCTCTGGCCAAGCCTGTGACAGGGGCGAGTTCAGATACTGCTCCTGTGCATAGCTTTGGAATGCGCCAACATCAGGCTCGTAGACGTCGAGGCCTGCTTGCTTGAAGAACTCGACCAGCTCATCTTCCTGTCTCAGATACTCGGCCGTACTCCACTCGAACGCCTTTTCTGCGGCCGCCTGAACCCTCTCCTGCTGCTCCGTTGTCAAGGTGTCGAATAGCTCAGCCCGCATGACTAACAGGCCAAAGCCAATGTTGTGGCGCGTCAGAACGATCTGGTCAGTGACCTCGTGGAAGCTCATGAGACGGTTGTTTGGGAGCGGGTTGTCTTGTCCATCGATCACCCCCGTCTGCAAGGCCGTGTATGTTTCGGCGTAAGCCACCGGCATCGGATTTGCGCCGATGGCCGTTCCAAGGAACTGCCAGCTGTCGCCGCCAGGCATGCGCAGCCGTACCCCGCTAAGATCCTGCGGCGTCTCGATCCGCTTTCTCCCGCGCAAGTTCACATGCCGCGCGCCGTAATATGCCGGAGCAAGAATAACGACGCCGAGCTCTTCACGCGCCAATTGACGGAAGGTGTCACCGACCTTGCTGGAGAAGATACGTGCGAGATGTTCGGCATCCCGCACGACGTAGGCCGCTCCCAGGATATCGAACGCCGGCACCTGCACAGCAAAATCAGATGGCGGAAGCAGGGCCATGTCCAAGTTTCCCCGCTGCACCGCCACAAGCTCGCTGCCTTGTGAAAAGAGGTTGCCGCCAAAGTAGGGCTCGAAGTTGAACTCTTGCCCAAGCTCCGGCGCAAAAATGTCCACCAGGGCCACCGAGCGAGGAGCATCGGCCGATGTGACGTCCGAGAACTTTAGGTTCACGGGGGTCTGTGCTCGCCCCATCCATGGGGCCATGGCAAACATGCTGCTGCAGATCAGCACCTGGCGCCGGTTCATCGAGATCTTCATATCGCTCTCCTTGGGAATGTGGTGGCATGCGGTTAGAGTGCAAAGCGGTTCTCGGGCAGACCCTTGCCGACCCCCTCGATGGCCAGCAGGCTGCCGGCCAGCGGCTCCGCTGCTCGCTGTTCGTCCGTCAGGAATTTCCAAGCCGTAGTGACATAAAGCGTATCCAGTTCCGATCCGCCGAAGCACAAGCAGGTAGGGTTTGTGACTGGCAGCTCGATCACGCGGTCTAGACGCCCGCCAGGCGTGTATCGCCCGATCGTTCCCCCGCCAAAGAACGCCATCCAGATGCAGCCGTCTTGATCGATGCAGGTACCGTCAGGGCGCTGCCGATCGGAGGTGAAATCGGCAAAAGGCCGGCGGTTGTGCAGAACGCCATCGTCCAGATCGAGATCAAATGACCATGTACGATGGCGACGCGTGTCCGTGAAGTACAGCGTCGTGCCTTGCGGCGAAAAAGCGATCCCATTGGACACAATAACGTCGCCAAACGCCCGCACGACTGTTCCGTCCGGATCAACGCGGTAGAGCGATCCGTTTGGACGGTGCAGCGCGTTGTCCATCGTGCCGATCCAAAGACGCCCGCGTTGATCCACCCTGCCGTCGTTCAGCCGGTTGTCGAGGCCTTTCTCCACTTGAGCCAGCGCGACCAGTGGAACATCGGGCAACCGGCGGTGGTGCAGCCCTAGGTCAACCGCCAGGAGCAGCCCACCCGTCTCACATAGGGCACAGGAACCAAGGAAAGACGCGGCTTGGCTCTGCTGCTTATGAACGCCACTTGCGGGGTCAAGGCAGTGCAGTGTCGGCTCTTCGATATCGACCCACCACAAGCGATTGGTGCGCCCACACCAGAGGGGCGTTTCACCCAAACGGTTGTTCGATTGGTAGGCGACTTCAACGCGTGTCGTCATCTGACATTCCCATCTGCTGCATTGTCCATCGCCGCTTTTCCTATCGGTGCCCGGGGGGTGATCGCAGACTTCCCAGTTACGTGCCGCTATCGCCTTGGCATCCCCGCAGGCCGGGCGGCGCGCTTTTGTGCGGCGATGCGGAAGGGGGCGTTGGGGGCGCCATAGCCTGCGTAGTCGCCTTGGCGCTGGACGATCTCGAAGAAGAACCCGTCCTCGCGCGGCTGGCTGTAGAGCTGGAAGAACTGCCCGCCCGCGTCCTCGTCATACATGATGTTCGCTGATAGCATCCGCCCCACCACTGTGTCGTCCAGCCCGAACCGCGCCTGCATGTCGGCGTAGTAGTTCGCGCCGATGCGCAAGGCGGCGAACCCTCGCGCTGCCAGCGCCTCGGCCGTGGCGAAGATGTCGTCGGTGGCAAAGGCGACATGCTGGACCGAGGCGCCGAAGCTGTCTTCGATGAAGCGGCCGGCGAGGGTGTGGCGCGCCTCGGCGCCGTTCAGCGTGACCCGCAGGCCACCCGCGCGGATCGCCTGGCTGCGCACCAGCCCGTCGGGATCGGCCACGTCCACCATCGGCGCCTTTCGGGCGTCGAAGATCGCCGTGTAGAAGAGCGACCAGCTGAGCATTTCGTCATAGGCCATGGTCTGGCCGATATGGTCGATGCCGGTGATCCCGGCGCCAAGCTCCGCGGGGGAGGCGGCGAAGTCCACCTGCCAGATGCCGGCAAGGTCCGCGCCCTCGTCCAGAAGCCGCAGCA
>NZ_FMVT01000028.1 GCF_900102505.1 Paracoccus tibetensis
CCTGACTTCCTCCCAGGAACATCCTTGGACAACACGCGGGCGCCGAAAGGCCCCGCACGCTGAGCGTTTCTTTCCCGGTCTGGTGGCCCTAGCGCGAGCAAAACACCCGATCCCATCCCGAACTCGGCCGTTAAGTGCCGCTGCGCCGATGGTACTGCGTCTCAAGACGTGGGAGAGTAGGTCACCGCCAGACCTGGAAAGAAACGCATCTCTCTCGAACGACGTCACTTCCGATCAAGGACACCAATGGCGCGGGGTAGAGCAGCCCGGTAGCTCGTCAGGCTCATAACCTGAAGGTCACAGGTTCAAATCCTGTCCCCGCAACCATCGTCATAGACTCATCATCAGCCCCGGCCGAACGCCGGGGCTTTTGCATGTCTGCTCGCCCCCCGCCCGCAGCGCCCTCTGCAAGGCTCAGGATCCCGGCAAGCTCGCCCACCAGCTCCACGTGATGACCGCCCGGCGCAGCCGCCTCAGGCACCAGCCGGATCTCCCGGATCAGGCCCCGCAGGATCCCGGTCGCCACGGGCCGCGTCGAAGGCCGTTGAAGTGCCTCGGCCAGCCGCGCGATCTCCTGGCGGTAGCGCTCTCCCAAGGACGGGTGCAGCCACAGGGCAGGGGGCTCTGGCGTCTCCGCCAGCATCTTGGTCAGCTCTGCTTGCCGTGCCTGCCGTGCCTCCAGCGCCTCCATCTTCCCCTTCATTGAGGGGTGATACATCCCGTCCTCTATCGCCGTCACGAGGCCCGCGATCTTCGCCTTGATCTGCGCCAGCTCCCTGCGGGCGGCATCGTGATCGCCGCTGCGCCGGCCTGCCGCTTCGTTGAAGGCCAGGCGGTAGGCTTCGACGAAAGCGGCGACCAGCTCCGGATGCATCAGCCGGTCGCGCAGCCCGCCCAGAACCCGCTCTTCCAGCTCCTCGCGCCGGATCGTCGCCCGGTTGGTGCAGACCGCCGCACCGCGATTGCGCGCGCCGCTGCAGCCGAGGCGCGTCCGGTTAATCATCGAGTATCCCGACCCGCAGCACGCGCAGCGCACGAGCCCCGACAGCAGGTAATCCGGCCGCCTTGCACGTTCAGGCCTCGGGGGGGGGGATCATTGACCCCGGCCGGGTTCATCGCCCTGCGGATCCCGGCCTGCCGCGTCTTCACCCGGTCCCAGAGCGCCGCGTCCATGATCCGCAGCTCCGGCACCTCGGTCGTCACCCACATCTCCGGCGGGTTCAGCCGCGCCTGGCGCTTGCCCGTGTCCGGGTCCTTCACAAAGCTCTGCCGCTGCCAGACCCGCACCCCGACATAAAGCTCGTTGTTCAGGATCCCCGTCCCGCGCCGCCAGTTGCCTTGGATCGTCGAGAAGCCCCAGCTGCCCGAGCCCTTGCCGCCGCTGCGGGGTGGGGCCACGCCCTCCGCGTTCAGAGCCGCCGCGATCGAGCGCGCCGAAAGGCCGGCATCGTAATCCGCGAAGATCCGGCGCACCACCGCGGCCTCGGCATCGTCGATGTCCCGCTCGCCGGTGATCACCGCGCCGCCCGCAGCAAAGCCGCGCCGCACCCGGTAGCCGTAGCAATTGCCGCCGCCCGACTTGCCCGCCATCACCCGGCCCTCGAGGCCGCGCCGCGTCTTCTGGGCCAGTTGCTTGAGAAACTGCGACGACATCAGCCCGCCGAAGCTGACCCGTATCTCGTCGATTCCGCCCTCCGACCGGGTGACGATCTTGACCCCGTGATAGGCCAGCCGCTTGTAGAGGCCCGCCATATGCTCCCGGTCGCGCGACAGACGGTCCAGCGCCTCGGCCACGATGACATCGCAGACCCCGTCCCGCGCCGCCTCCTGCAAACGCTGAAAGCCGGGACGCAGATGCAAGGCGCCGCTGATCGCCGCATCCTCGATCGTCTGGACGACCGTCCAGCCCTGCGCCTCGCAGAGCCGGCGGCAGACCCGGATCTGGTCCTCGGTCGAGCTGGCGGATTGCAGGTCGCTGGAATAGCGGGCGTAAATGAGGGCGCGAAGAGGGCGGTTCATGCGGGCTCTCCCTCTTCCGATGCGCGGCGTTGCGTCAGGATGTCGGCCTCCGCCGCCGCCCGGCCCATAAGGCGCGCCAGGTCCAGCAGCAGGGGATGAGGAGAAGGGTGGGAACGGCCAGCGCCCGCATCAAGCCCCCGCGCTTCGCACCGTCTCTCCTGCGCCTCTTGGTCCTCCTTCATCAGCCGCCGTGCCGCGAAGGCCCGCACCAGGTGGATCCGCTCCGGCCAACGCAGCTGCGCCTGCCGCTTTAGTGGCACGCATTCCGTGATCCGCGCCACACGCTCGCTCACACGAGCCTCAAAGCTTCTCTCCGTCATGCGAATCACCTCCAAACGACGCATGACACTCCCACTAGTCCGACAAACAACGAAAAAGTATGAAAATGTTCGAGCTGAAGGGGCCGTTCAGCTAAGGGCTCTAGAGGCGACAGGTTGGAGCGGATACGAAAGGCTGTCGCGTGCAGGCCAGACCGCGGTGGCCGGAGGCGGCCCATTGCGGACAGTCGCACGCCCGGGTTCTCATGCTGCTCTGCTCCTAAAGCGGCCGTCGGTGCTCAGTCCAAAATTCTGACGTCCTATCGATCCGGAAGCCGTAGACACATGAAGGCCTTCGACGTCACATGCAGGTATTCCTCCAACGGCGGAGCGCACTATGCACTGGAACGACAAAGTTCTTGATAACCTGGAGCAGATCTACTGGTCGCCGGACAAGATCGGCCTCAAGCCTATCAAGCGGCAGCCAACCCCGGACGGCGCCGGATTTTTCGTTCCGAAGGAACGGCTGGCGGGGGGCAAGTCGCTCTACAGCAGGGGGCAGGCGTATGCTGAATGGCGGCCGACAATCATCAAAAAGGAAGAACTTCTGAATCAGGTCTTGGAGATCGCTCTGGCCATTGCTCCCTCTTCTTTCGTTGCTGACGTGTTCTTCGCACCGTTGGACATCTGTCCCGCTGGCAGGATCCGCACACTCGGGCGGGAGGTCGGGGCGCGTCATTCAAAATTTGCGCCGCGGCAGTTCACGCAGCACGACGGGCTGTATGTCTCCGACAATGCCATCGTGATGATGGAGATGAAGCTGAAGGCGCGCACCTCAATCGAGCAGTATCTCAAATACTGCACGCTTGCGGCACTCGAAGAGATGGTGAGCGGAAGGAAAGATCATGTCGGGATGATCTATCTGGTGCCGTCTGGCGCCGTCCTGCGGACGCGCAAGGATCTGCGGCTGGACAATCCCGAAGCCATGGAACAGATCTGGAACGACCCATCGGAATTCACCGACAAATCACTTCTGTCGCAACTTTTAACCCACCACCTCGAGCAGATCAGAAATGTCGGTGAGCGGCTGGTGCTGCAGATCATCACTTGGGACGATTTCCTGCGGGCGATGTTGCAGACGCGTGACGACGCTGCAGCGACAGGAAACGAAACGCTGGAAAACCTCATGCAGGGAATGATCGCTCAGATCCAAGCGACACCGGATTGTGGGCTGCGCTACGGCGATACAACGACGTGACGTTAGGGTATGCCACCGATTAGATCAATCTGGCAGCGAATAGGTCTCAGCATCCGCAAGCCGGACTATCCGTTTGAAACCATCCTGTTCGACATCCCATTTGCTGCCATGGACATGCAATATCAAGGAGGCATCCATGGCTTTCGCAAAAGCACGAAGGTCGGCTGATGACGCGTGTCCGCTGGTGTGCAGATGCTGGACATGGCTGTCTGCCAATTGGAACCAGTTCAGTGTCTCGCTTGGCTTGGCAAGATAGCCATTCCAAATCGAAAAGCTGAACGCATCGGCAGCGGTCGGCGTCACGCCCTTGGCCCGATAGTCCCTCACCAACCCGTCGCGCACCATGACTATGTGGTTGCTGCCTTCCAGTCTCGCGACACCGATGCCGTGCTCGACCATCCTGTCGATGAAGTCCTCATGACCGTTATGGATGTAGTGACGCCGTAGCCCGGCGGTGAAAACCACCTTCAGATTGTCAAATCCCGGCCTGGACAACTTCGTGCCCTGGGCGACGGTGTCCAAAACTTCGGCCGTGTAGAGATCGATGGCCAGCGTGCGCCCACTGCGCTTGGCAGCACGGTAGAGGGTCACCGTCCGGTCGATATTCTGTCCGGACCAGCAGACGAACAGGCGTCCGGAAGTTCGCTTGGCCAAGTCGACAAATTGATCCTCGAGCCGGGCTTCCGTGATGGTGGGCTTCTCGGTGCCTAGGTTGGTCCCCTCGAGGATCAGCATATCCAGATCACAGGGCGGGTTCTGCATCATTCGTCGCACCAGGTCGGACTTTCGGCCGTGTATCCGGAAATCCCCACTGTAAAGCAGACGACGCCCGTCAACCTCGACCAAAAGCATGTAGGAGTCGTAGCCCGAATGATCTGTCAGAAAAGGCTTGATCCGGAAGCTGCCTACCTGAAAGCCGTCCCGGCTTCCCCAGGTGGCCAGTTCGCGGTTCAAAGGCTGCCGCGCCAGCCTCGCCGTGATGGCGATCAATTTGGCCGAGGCCACGCCCGTCATCACCGACCAGGAAAGGGGCAACTCGTTGATCAGACCCTAGTGATCCTGATGAGGATGGCAGATTACAACCGTCGCGTACGCGCTTCGATCCAGAGATTTTGGCAAAAGCTCCTTGGCATCCTGCGGTGCGTCGAGCGGCTTGCCGGCGTCGAGGATCAGCCGCTGTCCTGCGGCTGACTTGATTTCGATGCAGGAACCGCCAATCTCCGCAGTCCCTCTATGGACGGTGACCGATACGGTCAAAGCGCGTCGAGCTTCAGTGGATTGCCTTTGCCGATCACCTGGACGTGTCCCGCAAGATCCCGCAGTTTGGAATCATGCCCGTTGCCGATGAACGTGCCCCGCGTGTCCTCGCGAGCGTCGATCACATAACGCACCTTCGGATCGAGGGTCAGCGGCGTACCACTGTTGCCACCGGTCGCGACAATGCCCTTTCCAAAGGGGGGCATATCGATTTGCCCGGCATAGATGGCAAGCTCACGCAGGCGAACCAGCAGTCTGCACGCCTCCCTGGTGCCCGCGATGAGAGCTGCGGCATTCGCCTCGTCCTGCAGCCACTCGGAATAGCCACGATGCTGAGCCATCGTCTTTGGTTCTGTGAGGGACTTGGCGCGACCGTCATTAGCCATTTTCGCTTCCCACAGCACGATCCTCCACCCATCTTGGTGTGGTTCCAGCGTCGCAAGGTCGAGGCGGACAGCGACAGGTCTTGCCGCCTCGGGTCTGGTAAGCGTCAGGGCGACCTCAAGATCGAAGACATCCGGATTAGCAGCGATGACTTCATCGACGAAAAGCTTCTCGCGTCCGTGCCTGGCGGCCGCCGTGGCCACACGATTTGCAAGTATACCGGCCGCCGCATCATCTGCTGGTGGCGCGGGACGCACATAATCCCCGCCTTTGGGCTGGTCGGGCTCAAGATACTTGCGATGCACTTCCTCATGAAACGATCGCTCAGTGCATTTGACCTTGGCGATCTGCTGACCCGCCCCGTAGAAGCTGAGATAGCCATCGCGCACGGCAAGGCGAAGCGAGGAAATCCGGCCTTCCGCATCCTTCTCTGACGTCGCCCCAGATGGGCGCCAAAGGCGCAGCAGCTCGCGAAACCACGCGTTGGAGTCGACGCTTCCCTCGGTAAGGCGAGAGGCATGCAGACGTCTGGCAAACTTGGACATGGAAGCTCTCTATAAAGTTGTTTGGTCAAGCTTGGGGGCGACGTGCTCCGGCATCGGGGCGACACGTAGGGCTGGCCGATCGGGGTTTCACTGAATATGCGCGGAAAGATGTGCAGGATCCCCTGAAGCTCGAAGATCCATCGTTCAACGTCCAATCGAGTTGCATCGCATGCGACCCGACTCCCATTGAGATGCGTAAGGACCAGCGCAAAGTGATCAGTGTCCACCTGCTCAATATCGATCAGCACGGTCTGAGATGAAGGATAATACCCGACGGTCTGGACTTCTCCGTCCCGCAGTTGCTGAAGGGTTTCTAGCAGATGGGACAGCTCGTCTGATGCTGCATCGGCGCCTGACAGGGCGAAGCTTTTCGACCCAACCCTTAACGAGCATGTTGACATAAGCCAGTTCCGCTCACACCAGTCATCGACAAAAGGAAACTCGCGCCTGTGGATCCAGATCATGAGTGGACCGATCGTAAGATGCGGCGGCTCATCGATGACGTGCGTTATCGTATTGAATAGCCCCATGTTTCGTGGACGCCTTCTTCGCTAACTTTGAGGCAAGGAGGCCATGATGGGCACGGGGAATTTCACTGACGACTTCAAGCGCGATGCTGTCGCGCAGATCACGGAACGGGGTTATCCGGCGAAGGAGGTTTCGGAGCGGCTCGGTGTGAGCACGCACTCGCTCTATGCCTGGAAGCGCAAGTTCGCGAAGGCAGTGTCGGGTGACACAGAGAAGGATGCCGAGATCCGGCGACTGAAGCGGGAGCTGGCGCGGGTGTCCGAGGAGCGTGACATCTTAAAAAAGGCCACCGCGTATTTCGCCAGGGATGCAAAGTGAGATACGCGTTCGTGGCCGAGCATCGGGGCCAGTTTTGGGTTCGGGCGATGTGCCGGTGCCTGCGCATCCAGCCGAGCGGGTTCTACGCATGGCTGAAGACACCGGTAAGC
>NZ_FMVT01000027.1 GCF_900102505.1 Paracoccus tibetensis
TGAAACGGCAATTGCCGTGTCCTTGACGTCGAACCTTGCACATCTGTCACCTGGCCGAAACCAGGCGATCATCCGTTCATCGTTCCACTCGCGTGAACCGACAAACAGTGAAGCTGACACCCTCATCATCGCTTGCGCTAGAGGGCCGACATGCAAGCTTCAAGGTCGAAAACCGACCAAACCGCCCGCATATCTCTTCAGATATCCATCAATGTCAAAAAGCAGAGGAAACAAAATCGCGGATCAAGCGCCAATCTCTCGACGCCCAGCCCGGTCATCCATTCCCAAAATCTCTTCCGGTCCAGACCCGCGCTTCGCAGCGCTCCCCTTCCCGGCCCCTCAAGCGTTCCCGCCTTCGGTGAAGCGGTATTTAGGCCGCGGCGTTCCGGGGCGCAAGCAGAAAAATCAGGCAGCATCTGCGAAAAATGACAGCGCATTGAAAAGACGCGCATCTTCACCGCATGAGGCATGTGGTCGGCAGGCGGCTCGGCTCGTTCCGACGAATCGCGCGGGGCCCATCTTGGCCGCTTGAAACCGCCCGCATCAGGTCCTACCTTGGGTGACGGCGGGCTTCTGCTCTTCTCGCGCGCGGCCAAATTTCCACTGGCCTATAAGTTTTCCGAGGGCGCTGGCTCTGTCGTGACCCTGGTCACGTTACCTGGTGCCCACCTGATTGATCAGGCTTTCGGGAAATCTGACGCCGACGCGGTCGCTGCGGTTCCCGCCACCTTCCCTTCCGACAGGCACAAAGCGAAAGGGCGGCCCGAAGGCCGCCCTTTGCATTTATACCTGGTCTTGAGGATCAGAAGCCGTAGACCACGGCGACGCCCAGGCGGTTGTTCGTCCGGATCTCACGGTTCTCCTGGTACTCGGTCGTGTAGCTCACGCGAGTCGCCAGCTGATCGGAGACGCGGAAGTTCACGCCCAGTTCGTTGCTGATCACGTCGTCGATGTCGCTCGAGCCCAGCCAGTCGGTGTCGTTCGTGATGAAAACCGTCTCGTTGAAGCGGTGGTAGAAGCGCGACGAGGCGATGTAGCCGACATCGGTGTTCGAGGAGGTGTCGGCACCCGTCACGACCAGATCACCATCACCGTCGATGAAGCTGTCCGTTCCGGCATAGGCCGCGCCGGTCTGCGCATAACGGACGCCAACACCGGCCTGAACACGCCATGCGGTGTCCGGCGTGTTGATCACGCGGTAGCCCGGGCCGAAGCCGAGGAACGCGTCGCGGCGGAAGTCGCTGAACTCGGCAGCGAAGTCCTCGTCGCTCTGCGACGGGCTGTTGCGGACGCCGTCGACCAGACCGTTCTGGCTGATGCGGCCGAGCGCGAAAGCGTAGAACTGGTCGTTGAAGTAGTACTGCGCGTCATAAATCGCGTTGACTTCTTCCTGGTCCTTGTTGCCGAAGTCGTCCTCGCCGAACTCGATCGACAGACCAACGCTCTGCGCGAAGGCGCCTTCGTTGTTGTTGATGCGGCCCGCGATCGCCAGGTCCTGGTTCTCGGTGTTGCCGGTACGGCCGGTGTAGCTGAGCGACATGGTGCCGAAGAGACCGGTGCGACGGTCCGCCGGACCGAAGCGGTCGGCGTCTTGGTCACGATCGAAGCTGTCGGTCACCGCGTCTTCGATGTCACCGATGCGGTCGTCGATCCGGCTGATCCCGGTCGCGTCGGCGCCGGTCGAGATCTCGGTCTGGGCAAAGGCCGGAGCCGAGAGAACGGCGAGCATGGCGGCGGTGCCGGTCAGCAGCGTAACTTTTTTCATCTTGCTTCCTCACGAGCTGAGTTTCGTTGTCCCGAGGCAAAATGGCCCCGGAGCATCTCTGCTGTGACATCAATTAGAACGCCCCCTGCCCGGTTCAAAGGTTGCCGCGAAAAGTCACAAGACGCGCGATGGCCGCGTCAGCAGATCATCATCCGAAACCGGGCGAGATCTCGCACACGCGGCCATTTAACAAATCGTGATGCAACCTTCTTTCGATTGGTGCAACCAATTGGCGTACGGTCATAACGGCGTGCCGATCGCCAAGTTCATGCATCCCAGAATCCAAGGCTTGATGCAATCTGCCTGTGATGTGGTGGCTTAGCAGGCAGTCTCCACGCTCCGCGGCGCCGCTTCAATCTGTTGCACAAACGACACGGTTCTTTTTCACGTCAAACGCCAGCGTGTTCTGCCTGCATCAGTCAGGCAGAAGCTCACGTAGTCACGGTAGCGGATGTGGCTGGCTCAGAAACCTTCGGGGCGCAGGTCGCGCGCGACATGGTCGAGGACGGCGTTCACGAACTTCGCCTCGCGGCCTTCCGGGAAGAAGGCCTCGCAGAGGCGGACATATTCGCTGATCACCACCTTCGGAGGCGCCTTGCCGATCACCAGTTCGGCCCCGGCGGCGCGGAAGAGCGCGCGCAAGACAGGATCGATGCGGTCGATGGGCCAGCGGGCCACGAGGCCGCGATCCGTTGCCTGGTCGATCCGCGATTGCCATGTCACCACATTGTCGAGGATGCGCTCGAAGAGGGCCTCGTCGGCGGGGTCCGTCGGGCCGTCGCGATCCTCGAAATCGATGCGGTAGTCGCGGAACTCGCGGGTGACGCGCTCGGCGGATTGACCGGCGGCTTCCATTTGGAATAGCGCCTGCACGGCATAAAGGCGCGCGGCGCGGCTGAGGGCGCGGCGGTCGGCGGCGGGCTGGGTGGTGTCGCGGCCGCTCATGCCCGGCCCTGCCCTTCGATCTCGCCCGCAAGGCGGATCACGTCATGCGGCACCAGAGGCGCTTGGCCGCGGGCCCCGATCCCGTGCGCCAGCGCCACCAGATGCAGCGCCGCGGCGGCGGCCCCGCCCCCTTTGTCCTGGCCCTCGGGCGCGGCGCGAACCTCGGCCTGCGCCATCGTCTCGACGGTCAGGATGCCGTTGCCGATGCAGATGCCCTGGAGGCCCAGCAGCGTCAGCCCGCGCGAGCTGTCGTTGCAGACCGTCTCGTAATGGGTGGTCTCGCCGCGCACGACGCACCCCAGGGCGACGAAACCGTCATGGCGCCCGGCCCGCGCCGCCAGGGCGATGGCGGTCGGGATTTCCAGCGCGCCCGGAACCTCGACGATGTCCAGCTGCGCCCCGGCAGCCTCGGCCTTGCGGCGCACGCCGGTCAGCAGCGCGTCCGCGATGCTCCGGTAATACGGCGCGACGACCGCCAGCAGCCGTACCGGCGCGTCGAAGCGCGGCAGCGGCAGTTCTTGATGGTCGGTCTGCGAGGCCATGCGTCAATCCTTTGGAACAGGGCGCGTGGAATGGATGGAAAGACCGTAGCCGTCAAGGCCCACGATCTTCACGGGCGCGGTATTGGTCAGCAGCACCAGCTCGGACAGGCCGAGCGCCGACAGGATCTGCGCGCCGAGGCCGTATTGCCGCAGCACGTGCGAATGGCTCTCGTCCGCCGCCGAGACGACGGCCTGCGTCAGATCGCGGATCAGCACGACCACGCCGCGCCCTTCCTCGGCGATGACGCGCATCGCGCCGGCCAGGCTGCCGCCGGCCCCGCGGGTGACGCCCAGCACGTCGTGCAGCGGATCGAGCGCGTGCATCCGCACCAGCACCGGGCCGGGCGCGCCGAGATCGCCCTTGGTCATCACGATATGCTCCGAGCCCTGCGTCTCGTCGGCGAAGACGCGCATGGTCCATTCGCCGCCGAACTCCGAGGTGACCTGCCGCTGCGTGCGCTCGACGATCAGGTTGTCGTGGCGGCGGCGGTAGCGGATCAGGTCGCTGATCGTGCCGATCTTCAGCCCGTGCCGCTGGCTGAAGGCCACCAGATCGGGCAGCCGGGCCATGCTGCCGTCCTCGTTCATGATCTCGCAGATCACGCCCGCCGGGTTCAGCCCAGCGAGGCGCGAGATGTCGACCGCGGCCTCGGTGTGGCCGGCGCGGACAAGAACGCCCCCCCGGCGCGCGCGCAGCGGGAAGATGTGGCCGGGCGTCGCGATGTCGGCGGCGCCCTTCGTCGGATCGACGGCCACGCTGATGGTGCGGGCGCGGTCATGGGCGCTGATGCCGGTCGTCACCCCCTCGCGCGCCTCGATCGACATGGTGAAGGCGGTCTCGTGGCGGCTGGAGTTGCGCGGGCTCATGAGGCCGAGGCCGAGCGCCTCGATCCGCTCGGCCGTCATCGACAGGCAGATGAGGCCGCGGCCATGCGTCGCCATGAAGTTGACCGCGTCGGGCGTCGCCATCTGCGCGGGGATCACCAGATCCCCCTCGTTCTCGCGATCCTCGTGATCGACCAGGATGAACATCCGGCCGTTGCGCGCCTCCTCGATGATCTCTTCCGTCGAGGAGATGGCGGCCGCGAAATCCTGTTCGACGGGGCCGGGGTTCTCAAACTGCATGTGCCACCTTCCTTGTAGCCGGTGCGTGCGCGGCCGCCGCTAGCGGGCCAGCGCGCCGGCCTCGGCCAGACGCGCCACGTAGCGCGCCATCGTGTCGATCTCGAGATTGACCGGGTCGCCCTTCTGCGCCTCGCCCCAGGTGGTCACCTGCTGCGTATGGGGGATGAGGTTGATCCCGAAGCGGCACCCGTCCACCTCGTTGACGGTCAGCGAGGTGCCGTTCAGCGCCACCGAGCCCTTGGGCGCGATGAAGCGGGCCAGCGCCGCCGGGGCCTCGAAGACAAGGCGCAGGCTGTCGCCCTCGCGCCGCGCCTCGACGATGGGGGCGATGCCGTCGACATGCCCGCTGACGATATGGCCGCCCAGCTCGTCCCCCACGCGCAGCGCCCGCTCGAGGTTCAGGCGCTTGCCGACGGCCCAGCCCTCGGCGCCGATGTTGGTCTTCGACAGCGTCTCGGCCGAGATGTCCACGTCGAACCAGCCGTCGCCCTTGGCGATGACCGTCAGGCAGATGCCGTCGCAGGCGATCGAGGCGCCGATGTCGACGCCGGCCATGTCGTATCCGCAGGCGATGCGGGCGCGCATGTCGCCGCGCATCTCGACCGCCTCGACCCTGCCGATGTCGCTGATGATCCCGGTGAACATGACGCCATCCCTCTGGTCCTGCCTCGACCTAAGGCAAAGGTGCGGGCCGATCAAGCGGGTGCAAATTAACCAATCTGTAACGAAGCTTTCGCTAAAGTTGTATTGGCTTGAAGAAGCCTCCTGTGCGATGTGCGTTCAACAAGGTTAATTCTGCAACCGAGGGTTCATGTTCCAGCGCGGCACACCACTTCCGCAGGATGCCCTGCCGCCGGCGCCGACGCGTCCGGCGACGGCAGCGCGAATCTTCCTGCTGCTCCAGGGACCGCACGGCCCCTTCTTCGACCGCCTCGCCGCGCTGCTGCGCGAGACGGGGGCCGAGGTCTGGCGCTGCGGCTTCAACGCCGGCGACGAGCATTTCTGGTCCGACCGCGCCCGCTTCATTCGCCACGAGGGGAACGTCGCGGACTGGCCCGCGCATCTGGAACGCATCCTCGAGACGCGCGGGATCACCGACATCGTGCTTTACGGCGATGTGCGCCCCATCCACGCCAAGGCGCGGAAGATCGCGGAAGAACGCGGGCTTACCGTGCATGTCTTCGAAGAAGGCTACCTGCGCCCCTACTGGATCTGCTACGAGCGACAGGGCTCGAACGGCAACTCGGCGCTGATGCAGATCCCGTTGGCCTCGATGCGCTCGGTCCTGCGAGAGCAGGCGGCCGAGGTCCACCGCCCGCCTGCCCATTGGGGCGACATGCGCCAGCACAAGTTCTACGGCGCCTTCTACCACTTCCTCGTCCTGATCGCGAATCACCGCTATCGCGCCTATACCGGCCACCGCGCCATTCCGGTGATCCAGGAGTTCCGCCTGAACCTGCGTAGGCTTGTTTTTTCGCCGTTTCACAGCCTGCAGAGGCGATTCCAGTGGCGGCGGCTGCGCCTGTCCGGGCGGCCCTACAGCCTCGTCCTGATGCAGCTCGAGCATGATTCGAATTTCCTCGGCCACTCGCCTTTCACGCGAAATGCGCAATTCATCGATCAGGTCGTCGAAAGCTTCGCGCGCGCGGCGCCGCCGCATCACCAGCTGGTCTTCAAGGCCCATCCGCTGGAGGACGGGCGCGCCCGCAACCTCGACGCGCTGCGCGCGGCAGCCCGCCGCTTCGGGGTGGCGCACCGCGTCCACTACATCCGCGGCGGCAAGCTGGCGGAGGTGCTGTCCCTCGCCCGATCGGTGGTAACCGTCAATTCCACGGGGGCGCAGCAGGCGCTATGGCGCGGGATTCCAGTCAAAGCCTTGGGACGGGCCGTTTATGTCAAGCCTGGCCTCGTCTCGGACCAGAGCCTCGACAGCTTCTTCGAAAGCCCCGACGCGCCCGATCCGCAGGCGTACCGGACCTTCCGCAACTACCTCCTCCAGACCAGCCAGATCCCCGGCGGCTTTTATGCCGAACGCTCGCGCGCCCATGCCCTTCGGCTCGTCGCGGACATGATGCTCTCGCCCGAGGATCCCTACCAGGCGCTCGCCTCCGGACGCGTGCTCCACAGGCATCAGATGCACGACCGCGAAAGTTGAACACAAGAAAAGGTGGCCTGTGTGCAGACTTATGGCTAGATTGCGCTTCAACCGGCCGCGCCAGCCCTGCCGGAGCTGATAAGATGGAGTGCAAGAGGTGACAGTTTTGAATCCGACAGCCGGACCCCTCCGGTTGCTCATGATGGCGTCGATGTGCCTGCTTTCGGCCTGCGCCCTGCCCCGTTCGGGCCCCACCAAGAACGAGATTTTCGGCGGCGCCGTCGAGCGGGGCGGCAACGCCCAGGTGATCTACGTGAACGACCACGTCACGCGGGCCTCCAGCTTCGTGCCGTCCTTCGGCTTCTCGTCAACCTTCCGCAACGCCGGCCAGGTCGGCGCGGACGAGATCCGGGCCGGCGACCGCCTCGCCCTCTCGATCTGGGAGAACGTTGATGACGGCCTGCTGACCTCGATCGGCTCCAGCCAGGCCCAGATCAGCGAGATCCAGGTCGACAGCGACGGCTTCATCTTCGTGCCCTATGCCGGCCGCGTCCGCGCCGCGGGGAACTCGCCCGAGCAGCTGCGCGGCGTCATCACCGAGCGGCTGAGCGTGCAGACGCCCGACCCGCAGGTCTCGGTTGCCCGCGTCGCCGGCGACGGCGCCACGGTTTCGGTCATGGGCCGCGTCGGTGGTCAGGGGGTCTACCCGATCGAGCGTCCGACCCGCTCTCTCTCCTCGATGCTCGCCCGGGCCGGCGGCGTCGCCATCCCGCCCGAGGTCGCCGTCGTGACCGTGAAGCGCGGGAACGAGACCGGCCGCGTCTGGCTGGCCGACCTCTATTCCAGCCCCAACAACGACATCGCCCTCCGTCCCGGCGACCTGATCGTGGTCGAGGAAGACCAGCGCAACTTCACCGCGCTTGGCGCTCTCGGCGGGCAGACCCGCGTGCCGCTCGGCAACGAGATGATCAACGC
>NZ_FMVT01000026.1 GCF_900102505.1 Paracoccus tibetensis
TCACGCCCTACGAATACATCTGCAAAATCTGGACATCCGAGCCAGACAGATTCATCCTAAACCCGATCCACCAGATGCCGGGACTGAACACCTAGCGCACATGTGTTCATCGTCCATGCACTGGAAGACGCCCAGGAAAACGATCACGGGAATGCCGAGGATCGGATTCGTTCCCACGTCGAACGCATCCTGGCGGAACTGGCCGGAACCGGTGTCGAGGTTCCCGCACAGTTCGACCTCATCCTTCGCAGCGGCGGCATCCTCGCGGCGATGATGGCCGTCGAGAAAGAGTTTTCTCCCGACCTCGCTGCGTTCGGGCGCACCGCGCGCACCGGGCTTAAGGCCCTGATCCAGGGCAGCGACGGCCAATTGCTTCTGGCGCATCAGCGCAGCGATTGCCTGGTCGGGCCGAAACTGTCATAGGCAGACGAATATTTGCCGAGCTGTCAGGATGTGACCCATTGCCCAAAAAGAAAATCCGCATCGATCTCGCCCTGCAGGGCGGAGGCGCCCATGGCGCCTTTACCTGGGGCGTGCTCGAACGTTTGCTGGAAGACGCGAGGATCGACATCGCCGGCGTCAGCGGCGCCAGCGCCGGGGCGATGAACGCAGCCGTCCTGGCGCACGGGCTGGCGACCGGCGGGCGCGCGGGCGCGCAGCGGGCGCTCTGGGCCTTCTGGAAGGGTGTCAGCCGGGCGGCGACGGGCGGGATCGTCCCCTCCGATCTCTTCGGCGGATTCTTCGCGCCCTGGTCACCGGCAACCTGGGCGAAACCCTTCCTCGCTGCATCCAAGGCGATGATGTCGCCCTACCAGTTCAACCCGCTCAACGTGAACCCGCTCCGGCGGCTGCTCGAGGATCAGATCGATTTTGCCGCGCTGACCGATCCTGCGGCGCCGCGGCTCTTCGTCTCGGCCACCGATGTGCGCAGCGGCAGGACGCGGCTGTTCCGCAATGATGACCTCAGCGCGGATGCGCTGATGGCCTCGGCCTGCCTGCCGATGCTGTTTCAGGCGGTCGAGATCGGCGAGGACGCCTATTGGGACGGCGGCTATACCGCCAACCCGTCGATCCTGCCCCTGATCGAGGAAAGTCCCGCCAACGATCTGATGCTGGTCACCGTCAACCCGTCGCGGCGCGAAGAGGTGCCGAAGACACCCGGCGACATCGTCGGGCGGCTGAACGAGATCACCTTCAACACCAACCTCGTCAGCCAGATGCGCAGCGTGGCGATCCTGCGCCAGCAGCTGGAACTCGACCGCGCGCCTCCCGCCCGATACAGTCAAACCCTGTTCCGTCAGGTGGAAAAGCTGCGCGTGCACCGCATCCACGACGATGCCCAGATGGCCGGCAAGGGCTCGCACAGCAAGATGAACACCGAATGGCGGTTCCTGATCCGCCTGCACGGCATCGGCTGGCGCGCAGCGGACACCTGGCTCGCGGCCCATGGCGGCGATCTGGGCAAACGGTCATCGCTCGATCTTGCCGCGACCTATTGCTGAACAAGGAACCTCCACCATGCTTGATGCCGCCATCGTCGTCGCCGTCCTCGGTCTCCTGATCTGGCTGGCCTATCGCGGGATCAGCGTACTGGTTCTGGCGCCTGTTCTGGCGCTGCTGGCGGCCGGACTGTCCGGGCAACCGGTGCTGGCCACACTGACGCAGATCTTCATGCAGGCCGCGGGCAACTTCATCGTGCTGCTGTTCCCGCTGTTCCTGCTGGGTGCGGTCTTCGGGAAGATGATGGAGGCGAGCGGGTCAGCCACGTCCATCGCGCGGGCTACCACCGGCTGGCTGGGGCGCGAACGCGCGATCCTCTCGATCGTTCTGGCCTGCGCGATCCTGACCTATGGCGGTGTGTCGCTGTTCGTGGTGGCCTTCGCGGTCTTTCCCGTGGCCGCCGCGCTGTTTCGCGAGGCGGGCGTGTCGCGCCGTCTGATCCCGGCGACGATTGGGCTGGGTGCCTTCACCTTCACCATGACCGCCCTTCCGGGTACACCCGCGATCCAGAACCTGATTCCGATGCCGTTCTTCGGCACCACACCCTTCGCGGCACCCGGTATCGGCCTCATTGCGGGCGCCGTCATGCTGGGGGTGGGCCAGGCCTGGCTGAGCTGGCGTGAACGCAGTTTGCGACGGGCGGGGGAAGGGTACGAAGCGCCGGCCGCGGCCCTGCCCGAGGGCGGTTCGACCCTGCGCCGCGAGATCCGCGAGCGCGCCCAGGGCGAGGGCTTCGACACGCTGGAACTGTCGCCCCTCGACCGAAGTGAGGCCCATGGCATGGCGCAATCGGACCTGCCGGGCTTTGGCATCGCCGCCCTTCCGATCGTGCTGGTCGTGGCGCTGAATCTCGTCATGCTGAACCTTGTCCTCCCCGCGCTTGACACCGCCTATCTGGCCGAACCGCCCTTTGGCCCCACGACGCTGTCCTCGGTGCAGGGCATGTGGGCGATCATCGCGGCGCTGTCGCTGTCGATCCTGGCCACCTGGGCGCTGAACCGGCGGCGGCTGGCCGCGCCGGGCAAGACATTGTCGGAGGGTGCCAATGCCTCGGTCCTGCCGATCTTCAACACGGCCGCCCTCGTGGGGTTCGGGGCGGTCATCGCGGGCCTGCCCGCATTCGAGGTGATCCGCAATGCGATGCTGGGGATGGCACCGGGGAACCCACTGATTTCGCTCGCGATCTCGGTCAGTGTGCTGGCCGGAATCACGGGCTCGGCGTCCGGCGGCATGGGCATCGCGCTGCAGACCATGGGTGAGACCTATCTTGCCTCCGGTGCCGCTGCGGGCATCTCGCCCGAGCTTCTGCACCGCGTCACCACGATTGCGACCGGCGGTCTGGATGCGTTACCCCATAACGGGGCGGTGATCTCGCTTCTGACCATCTGCGGGCTGACCCACCGCGAAGCTTACGGCGACATCTTCGTCGTCGCCGTGCTGGGGCCGATCCTGTCGCTGGTGGTCGCCATCGCGCTGGGGACGATGCTGGGCAGTTTCTGAGCGGACCCTATTCGACCAGTTCCTCGGCGGTATCGACAAGCCAGTCCCAAACAACACCGCCGATCCACCAGGCTGCCCAGAGTGCTGCCAGTTGCGCGACCAGCCCCAAGATCACCGCCCGCCGGAAGGATTTATCCGCGCTGCTCCGCGCCACCCATGTGCGGACCAGAGTGTTGGCCGTCAGGGCGGCCGCCAGCGGCAAGGTGCCGTCGATGGCCGGAATCTGCCCTGCTGCCACCAGCGATCCAAGGGCCACGACCGCGGAGTTGGTGCTGACGAGACCCGCAAGCGCGATGGTCACCAGGATGGCGGCATTGCCGAAGATGTCGTTCAGCGTCGCCGAGAAAACCATGACCGTCGCGACGATGGCCGCGAACCTGACCGCGCCCCAGACCGAGAAAACCCGGTTCGGCAGCTCCATCTTGGCTGGCTTCAACTCACCGCCAAGGGTGCGGAAGAACATCAGCGCGCCGATGCCTGCCGCCATCAGGCCCATACCGACCAGGAGGGGTATTCCGGTGCCCAGCATCGCGGGGCTAAGTGCGGCAAGGATGATCCCGTTCTGGGCCAGCGAAGACACCGAGGACAGCGTCGCGCCCGTCGCGGCGCTGGTTGCGTCCTCGGGCTTTTCGCCCGCCCGCTTGCCCAGGGTGGCGATGGTGGCAAGGCTGGACACGAAACCCGACAGGAACCCGCTGACCGGCAGGCCGAGGCGCACGCCCACGACGCGCGTTGCGACATGACCGGCCGCCCCGATCAGCATGACCAGAACTACCATCAAGAACAGGTTGCGCGGGTTCAGCGCACCGCCGGGCCCGATATCGACATTCGGCAGCACCGGCAGGATCACCAGCGCCGAGACACCCAGGATCAGCCCGTCGCGCAACTCGGGCGGAGTCAGGATCTGGCGGCTGAACCCGTGCAAAACCTCGCGCGCGGCCAGCAGCGAGGCGATGACCAGCGCGACTGCCGCCGCCAGCATGGCGGTGACCGTGGCCATCGCACCCAGCACAACCACCGCGACCAGCGCGAAGCTGGTGGTCAGTCCGGTCGTCGGATCGCCCCGCTGCGCCACCGACACCAAGCGCGTCACGGCCACCGCAATGACCGCCACCGCCAGCAGCGGCACACCGCCCGCCATTATGCTGAGCGCGCCGATGAGCGCGGCCAGGGAGAAGCTGCGCACCCCGGCAGACGCGGCCTTGTCGCCGGCCTGTGCATTCTGTTCCCGTTCAATGCCGATCAGGAGCCCGATACCAAGTGCTTCGGCCAGCGCAAAAAAGGATTCTACATCACTCTCCATAACGCTATCGTATTCAACGACACCAAGTCAGCAAGGGAAACTAATTCACTTTCGCTCTTCAAATGCCTGAGAACGCAGGCTATACCTCAAGAAAAGATCGTGATGGGGTGGCGGTCTCTTTGACAGGTTTGTTCAGATTCATGCTCTTTGCCGGGCTGTGGCTGGCCCTATCCGGCGGCGTTGCTTCGTCGCTGTGGTTCGGCATTCCCGCGGCACTTGCGGCCACGGTGCTTAGCCTTTGGCTATACCCCGCAACGCGTCCAGGGCTGCGACCCCACAGGGCATTGGTTTTTGGACCGTCGTTGCTTGCGCGCGGGTTTCTGGGGGGGCTCGACGTGGCCCGCCGCGCGCTCGACCCGCGACTGCCGGTTGGGCCTGCCTGGGTGACCCTGAATTTGAAGAACAGGCCGGATGAGTTCCGTGTGCTTCTGGGCGGCGTGATCAGCGTGCTGCCGGGAACACTCGCCGCGGCATCTTCCAAGGGTGAGCTGGATGTCCATGTGCTACAGGCCGAAGGTTTCGAGATCGACAGCCTGCGCACCGAGGAGGCACGGATCGAAAAGGTGCTGACGGCGGGCGGAGGACGGACCGAATGACCGGGCTGTTCTATGCCGCCGCGATGGCGCTCCTTGTGACGGTTGCTCTGGCCCTGGTCCGCGCCTGGAAGGGACCCGGCACGATCGACCGGATCATGGCGGCGCAGTTGGTGGGCACCGGCGTGATCGGAGTTGCGCTGACGCTCGGGGCGGCACGGGGCGACGCCACCATGCTGGATGCCGCGCTGGTCGCGACGCTTCTGGCGGCATTGGCCGTGGCGGCTTTCGTGGCGTCACGAGCCCCGCGCGGAGCCCGGAAGGACGGCGAGGACCGGTCATGACCGGGCTGGAGTATGCGATTGCCGGCCTTCTCTTTATGGGCGTGTTCTTCTACGCGGCGGGGTCTTTGGGCCTCTTGCGGTTCCCCGACTCCGCGTCGCGGCTGCACGCGCTGACTAAGGCCGACAATGTCGGGCTGGGGCTGGTGGCACTGGCGGTTGCGCTGCATTGGGGCTCGGTCGCGGTCGCCGCTAAAATCGCAATCGTTTGGCTTTTTGCCATCTTCACTGCCGGGGCGACGGCGCAGGTCTTGGGGCAAAGCTCCAAGGACGAGACGGACCCGCGACCGTGAGCCTCGTTTTCGACCTCGTCCTGTGTCTGATGATCCTGGGCACGGCCGCCGCATCGCTTTTGATGCGAAGCGCCCTGGGCGGCATCGTCTTTTTCATCGCCTTCGGCAACCTTCTGGGCATCGCATGGCTGTCGCTGGGCGCGGTCAACGTGGCCTTGGCCGAAATCGCCATCGGCGCGGGCGTGACCGGCATCCTTCTGATCCTGGCCCACGCGCGGCTGAGTGCCATGGGCGACCCGGTGGAATGTGAGCCCACAAGCCCCTGGATGCGGGCGGCGGTCGCGGTGATCTGTGGCGGGCTGATCGTGCTGTTGTCGGTCGCCGTTCTGTCGATTTCTCCGACCGACCGTATGGGGGCGCAGATTGCCACGCTCATGCCCGCACTCGGCATCGAGAACCCTGTGACCGGTGTGCTTTTGGCATTTCGCGCCTACGACACGCTGCTGGAGACCTTCGTGCTGCTGGGGGCGTTGGTGGCGGTCTGGGCCATTGCCCCGCCAGGCGGCTGGCCGCAACGTCCGGCATCCCTTGCCATCGCGACGCCCGTGTCCCTCACTGTGATCGGCACGTTCTCCCGCGTTCTTCTGCCGGCGTCCCTTGTCATGGCGGCCTACCTTGTCTGGACCGGGTCCGACCTGCCTGGGGGCGCATTCCAGGGCGGCACCGTGCTGGCGGGGGGCATTCTGGTGGCGGCGTTGGGCGGGGCGATTGCCCTGCCGCGCGCGGACGACATGCGGCTGCGCTCAGTCCTGGTGCTTGGTCCGGCGATGTTTCTCGGCATCGGGCTTGGCGGAATAGCCCTTGGCCGGTTCCTGTCCTACCCCGTGGGCCTTGAAAAGGCGCTGATCGTGGCCATCGAATATGCGCTTGCGCTGTCCATCGGGGCCACGCTGGCGCTTCTTGTCGCGGGCAAGCCGGTGCCACCCGCCGCCGTTCAGGAAGGCGGGGACTGATATGGAGGCACTCGCGACGGGTCATCTTTTTGCGCTGACCGGGGCCGTGCTGGTAGGGCTGGGGCTGTTCGGCTTCATCACTCTGCGCCATGCGCTGCGCCAGCTTCTGGCGGTCAATGTCTCTGGCGCCGGTGTGTTCCTGATGCTCGGCGGGCTTGGCCGTGGAGCGGCAACAACCGACCCCTTCCCTCAGGCGCTGGTCATCACCGGAATTGTCGTTGCCGTCGCCCTCACCGCATTTGGTGCTGCGCTCATTCTGCGACAAGCCGAAGAAGACCACGCCGCGAAAGAAGACGATGAAAGGGGCGGCAAGACATGAGTCCCCTCGATCTTCTTGTTGTCGCGCCACTGGTGTTCATGGTGCTGTCGCTGCTCGCTGGCGGGTGGCAACGGTCGCTGCTTGCGCTGGCGATCGCGACCATGGCGGCGCTGTCGGTCTGGCTGATGACGCTCGACCCGGGAACCGCCCATGTCGTCGGCGGGTGGGAGTTGCCGCTCGGTGTGCTTTTGCGCGCCGATGGGCTGGCGCAGATGCTGGTGCCCGCGGTGACGCTCACCGCCGGGTTGACAGGCCTCTACGCTCTGCACCAGTTCGCCCCGGAGAGCCATGCGAGCAACGCGCAAACGGCTGCTTTCTGGCCGCTCTACTACCTGATGTGGTCGGCGGCGAACGCCGCGTTCCTGACGACCGACCTCTTCAACCTCTATGTCACGCTGGAAATGGCCAGCATCGCAGCCGTTGCCATGGCGGCGATGGGGTCGGTCCGGGCGGCGCTGCGCTATCTTCTGATCGCTCTCCTGGGCTCGATTTTCTACCTGCTGGGCGTCGCGCTGATCCTGTCGCGCTATGGCACCGTGGATGTCACGCTTCTGGCCGGCATGGCCGAGGCGGATTTTGCGACCGCTCTGGCGCTCGCGCTGATGACCGGTGGCCTTCTGGTCAAGGCCGCGCTCTTTCCGCTCCATGGCTGGCTGCCGCCGGCCCATGCCGCCGCCCCTGCCCCGGCGAGTGCGCTTTTGTCGGGGCTTGTGGTCAAGATCGGTTTTGTCATCACGGTCCGGCTCTGGTTCGAGGGGCTGGCCGCGGCGGCCACACCCGCGGGCCTGCATGTGCTTGGCGGGATCGGCGCGCTGGCGATCCTCTTCGGGTCGCTTCAGGCGATCCGGCAGGAGAGCCTGAAGGCGCTTGTCGCCTATTCGACCGTGGCCCAGATCGGCTATCTGTTTCTCGCCTTCCCGTTGATCGCGGGGGCGGGCCATGCCTGGGCGGGCCTGTCGTTCCATGCCGTCGCCCATATGATCGCAAAGGCGGCGATGTTCCTTGCCGCCGGGCTGATGCTGAAGGCGGCGGCGGGGCCGCGCATCGCCGATCTGGCGGGGCTCGCCCGCGCGATGCCGCTGACCGTGACCGCCTTCGGGCTGGCGGCGGTGTCTCTGATGGGGCTGCCGCCCTCGGGTGGGTTCAGCGCGAAGTTCCTGCTGGTGGACGCGGCCCTTCGCCAGGGCCAAGCCATTCACGCGGCGGTCATGCTGATCGGCGGACTACTGGCCGCCGTCTACCTGTTCCGCCCGCTGGCGGTGGCGTTTTCCGGCAGCGAGACGCCTGCGGTGCCCGCAAAGGCCCCGTCGATGGTTGCGGCACCGCTTGCTCTGGCGCTGGCGGCGTTGCTGCTGGGCTTTGCGGGCGGTCCACTGGCGGAGCTGGCCACGGGCGGGGCGCCTGCCACCGTCGCGCAAGAGCCGCCGCCATCGCTAGAAAACACGGTTAAAACGGCTTCGGAGGACGCGCAATGACGGCGTTCCTCCCCCTCGCGCTGCTCACGCTGCCGCTTGTCGCGGCTCTGATCAGCTTCGCCATGCCCGAAGCCCGGGCAGTCTGGCGCGACGCCTCGAACATCCTCTTCGCCCTGGTGAAACTCGCATTGGTGGGATTCCTGCTGCTCCAGGCGCAGGGCGGGGTTGATTTCGAATGGCGCTACGAGTTTCTGCCGGGCCATGATTTCGTGTTGCGCGTCGACGCCATTGCGCTGCTCTTCGTCACGCTTTCGACGTTTCTTTGGCTGATCGCCACGATCTATGCCATCGCCTATTTCGAGCGGGGCCCGAACCTTGCCCGCTTTTTCGGGTTCTTCAACCTCTGCGTCCTGTCGGCGACCGGCGTCGCGATCTCTGGCACCGCGATCACCTTCTTTTTGTTCTACGAGCTTCTGACGCTGGCGACCTGGCCGCTTGTGGTGCACAAGGGCGACGAAAAATCGCTGACCGCGGGCCGCGTCTATCTCACCTATACGCTGGCGGGCAGCGCCGCCTTTCTCGCCGGCATCCTCTGGCTGAAAGCACTGGTTGGCCCCCTTGAATTTGCTGCACCGCCAGACCTGTCGCCCGTTCCAACGCTCACGTTGATCCTGATCTTCGTTCTCCTTATTGGAGGCCTCGGCGTAAAAGCGGCACTCTTGCCGTTTCACGGCTGGCTGCCGCAGGCCATGGCCGCGCCGGCCCCGGTCAGCGCACTTCTGCACGCGGTCGCAGTGGTCAAGGCGGGGGCCTATGGCATATTGCGGGTGGTCCATGACATCTATGGCGCTGGCACCGTCGCCGATCTGGGCCTCGGCCTGCCACTGGCGTTCTTGGCCTCCGCGACGATCCTTTACGGGTCTCTGCGCGCCGTGATGCAGAACGACATCAAGAAGCGGCTGGCCTATTCCACCGTCAGCCAGGTCAGTTACATCGTCCTTGGTGCAAGCCTCGCGGGGCCCATCGCAGCGGTCGGCGCGCTGGTCCACCTGGTGCACCAGGGGATCATGAAGATAACGCTCTTCATGTGTGCAGGCGCCCTGGCCAACAGGCTCCATATCAAGGCCGTAACCGAGCTCGACGGAGCCGGACGACTGATGCCGGTGACCATGGCGTCATTCACGATCGGCGCGCTTGGCATGATCGGGGTTCCGCCGGTCGCGGGCTTCATCTCGAAATGGTACCTGGGATCGGGCGGGCTGGAAGCGGGCGATGCCTGGGTCATTGCCGTGTTGGCCGGATCGTCGCTACTGAACTCGGCCTATTTCCTGCCGCTGCTCTACCGGGCCTGGCTGCTTCCGCCTCAGGGCGACCATGCTCCGGTCGCCGAACTCACCGGCGGCTGGAACCGGATGCTAGTCCTGCCCGCGGCAGTGACCGCGCTGGCCTCGCTGGGTGCGGGGCTCTTCGCCTCATTCCCCTTCAGCCCGCTGGAATGGGTCAGTCTGATCGTGGACGCGGGGTATCTCAGATGATCGGGATCGAGCCTGCGCTCCTCTTGTCAGCAGCGGCGTTCTGGCCGCTTGCCCTCGCCATGCTCTGCGTCCTGCCGAAACTCGGGCCGCGCATGATCACGGCACTCCCGCTTGCCCCCCTGCCCGCGCTCGCCGCTGCCATCTATGCACCAAGCGGAACGGAATTCGGCCTCCCTTGGCTCTTGCTCGATGGAGGAATTCGGCTGGATGACACCCGCGCCGTTTTTCTTGGGGGTGCCGCGATTTTGTGGACACTCGCCGGACTTTATGCGGCGCGTTACCTGCAAAACGACCAGAGAGCGGCAGGCTTTGCGCTCTTCTGGAACCTCGTTCTTGCCGGTAACGTGGGTGTTTTCATCGCCGCGGATGCCGCGACCTTCTATGTCTCCTTCGCGCTTGTGTCGCTGATGGCCTATCCGTTGGTGATCCATGATCGCAAACCCGCATCGCTTCGGGCGGGCGCGGTTTACATCGTGCTGGCCGTTATCGGTGAGGTGGCTCTTTTCGCCGCGTTCCTCATGGGCAGCGCGGCGGCGGGTGGGTCGATCCTGATCGCCGATATCCGCGACACCTTGGCCGGCCCCGGCACCGATCCCCTGATCCTGTGGCTCCTGATCGCGGGTCTCGGGATCAAGGCGGGGCTGATGCCGCTCCATATCTGGCTGCCGGTGGCGCACCCGGCCGCCCCGGTCCCTGCCTCGGCGGTGCTATCTGGCGCGATCGTCAAGGCGGGTATCTTCGGCCTCCTGGCCTTCCTGCCCTGGGGCACGACCTGGCCGATCAGCGGGACAACGCTTGCCCTGATGGGGTTTGCGGGGCTGTTCATCGCTGCATTGCTCGGGGCCGCCCAAAGCAATCCCAAGACGGTCCTTGCCTATTCAACGGTCAGCCAGATGGGGCTGATCATGGGGGTTTGCGGGGTCGCTCTGGCCACCGGGTTGCCCGCTGCGGCTTTGCTGCCGATACTTGCGCTCTATGCGCTGCATCACGGGCTGACGAAAGGTGCGCTGTTTCTGGGCGTGGGCATGGCAAGCGTTTGGCTGCGCAACTCGCGCCCGTTCTTCCTGCTGCTCATGGGGGCGCTCGCGCTGTCGCTGGCCGGGCTACCGCTGACCGCGGGGGCGTTGGCGAAGGCTGCGGTGAAAGGCCCCGCGGGCGAGATCGGCGCCGCGCTGATCGGGTTTTCGGCGCTGACCTCGGGGCTGGTGCTGGCGCGGCTTATGTTCACCCTGCCATCCGCGACACCGGACAAGAACCCGCCCCCGGCCATGATGTTCGCATTTCTGGCGCTGGTGATCGCGGCGCTGTCCGCGCCGTTTGTCGTCTATGGACAAATCCTCGGAACCGATCCGGACCCCACTGCCGATCTTGCGAAGAAAATCGTCGAGGCCTGGCCCCTCGGGCTTGCCGTGATCCTGGCCGCAGCGGCCGCGGCGGTCGGGATGCAGGCGCCCCGTATGCCCGAAGGCGATCTGCTCGAACCGCTCCGCCGGACCGCGTTGCTGGCCATGGCCGCATTCCACGCGATGTCTGATACCAAGGCCAGTTCCGACATCTCTACTGAGACAGACGACGCCCCACCGGCACTTACGAACATCGAGCGGATTCAAGCCGCCTTCGCCGACCGTGCCGCGACGGCGGTCGCCTTCGCCCTGATTTCCGGGGGTCTGTTTTTTGCGCTCATTTGACGGCCCATACGTTGCTGTTGTGGACCGCCTTCGGCCGAAAAGACGGAAACATGCCTTGCAGCCGACGAGCAACAGCCCCCTAGGTGTTTGATCCCAGGGTTTGATGGTGCGATCCTTTCTCGTGAATGGAAGGAAGCATTATGGGCCAGGTTCGTCATGGAAGCGCCACGACC
>NZ_FMVT01000024.1 GCF_900102505.1 Paracoccus tibetensis
GCGCCGGCTTTCGGCGCGTTGCTCGACATAGCAGGTGCGCCGGTGGCCCTTGCCGCTGCAGCGTTGCTGATGGCGGGCGCCGCCTTGCCGGCGCCCGCATGTCACGGCGTCGTCACTGCAACGGCTGACCCCACCTGCGCCTCGTGACTCCGACATTGCCGCAGGAGGATCAGGCGCGGTCCGGCTGGCGTTCAAGCTTCTCCGCCGCCTCGCGCAGCGCCGTCTGAAGGGAGGCGGCGAGCCTCGATATGGCCGGATCGGGATCCTCTGCCGCTGCCGCGAAATCGTCCGCGATCTTGCGCAGACCGTCTGCCGTGCCGCCGAGGCCGAAGCATAGTCCGACCATCATGTGGACAGCTATATCCGCCAAGTGATCGACCTCGGCCTGTAGTTCAGCAAGGCGGATGTCGGTATCGCTCATTGTCGTTCTCCGGCGCCCTTGAGGCTTGAGCATCGTGGTGCCTGAAGCTTCGCAAAGCTTACCTCCGCCAAGCATCTCATGTAGGGCTTTGCTCCTTGCAAGGCCACGGCAAGGTCCCAATCGAGAATCGTAACGGACCGATCTGGCCGGTATCGCCCGCATGCATCGAATGATGGCGGGAACCGTATCCATCAGCTATCTTAACGTAGTTGCCCGAGAACCTCGCGGCGCCGACTGCTGCGCCAAGGCTCCCGGACGACTGTCCTACTGTGAAATCACTCTCCGCTACGCAGCTGGTCGATCTCGCTGCGGCCTGCTTGAATGGCCACTTCAGGGAAGCTGCACCGCAGCACCTGACGAAAGTCGACCGGCCGCTTTGGGCCGCCTCCGCCGGGTCAGGCCGAGAGTAACTGCCTTGTCGGCGCACGGCACATATAGACGCAAGGAGCCCTCGAGCGGCTACCGACGCATGTCCCAGTCAGCGAACCAGGACTGCGATCGTCACGGACAGCGTGATCAGCGCCATTCCCGTTAGCTCGCGCCGACTGATCCGTTCGCCAAAGACCATCGTTGCTACCAGGATTGAGAAGATCACCTCAACTTGGCCGACCGCGAACACCATTGCGGCGTTCTGGAGCGTAAACGCCGTGAACCAGCAAAGGCTGCCAGCCAAGCCGCTCAGCCCGATCCACAGGGCAGTGCGCCAGACGGCGATGACGCGCGAGAACTCACCGGGCTCTCGCACGACCAGCCAGAGGGAGAGTGCGATGGACTGCATCACCGTGATGATCGCGAGAGATAGTCCGGCGCGAAGAAGCGGGTCGGCGCTGTCCACCGCGAGAGTGGCACCGCGATAACCCACCGCAGAGACCGCGAAAAACGCCCCTGAGGCGATCCCGAGGATCGTCGCGCGGCTTTTCAAACCAGCCCAAACTCGGTGTCTCGGTTCGGGGGGCTCCGATAGGGCAAGAACTCCAGTCAACCCAACGAGAATGGCTGCTATGCCGAGTGAAGGTATCCTGTCGCCGAGCACGACGAAGCCGACCAAGGCCGTTTGAACGACCTCAGTCTTCTTAAAGGTGATCCCTACGGCGAAATTCCTCTGGGCGAACAGCGCGACGACGCACCATGTGGCCAGGATTTGGCTTGCCCCGCCCGCCAGCGCGTAGGGCCAGAACGACGGGGCGATAGCCGGGGCCGGCAACTCCCGAGCGGTCAGATAAAGGGGGACGAGGGCGGCCACGAACGGCGAGGAATACCAGAAGCGCGCGAGTGTCGCGCCCCCGGCGCTGAGCATACCCATGCTCAGCCGTTTCTGGAGCATGAAGCGCAGCGTCTGAAAAGCGGCAGCGGCGACTGAAAGGGCGATCCATGGTTCCATCACTGCCGGCTATTCTCGAACATTTGGCTCATCAAAAGCCAACCATGAAAGATGAGAGTGCCGCGGAAGGTTGCTGCTGTAAGTTGGGCCGCGGGGCATGACGTCGACTTCGAGTTGAAGCCTCAATCCCCCGCAGACGCTGCGCCGCCGATTTCACGCAGCTCTGGACCGACAGATGCTGTGCAGAAGCTGCACCGCACCTCGACACCCGGCCCAACTGTCGGTTTTGGTCCCTCCTCTTGCTGCACCTTCATCAGTTACGACGCCAGCAATCAGTTGGAGATGTTCCTGATCACGGATGCCGTTTCTGCTTCCGGCTGCAGTTAAGCCTGGCCCAGCTGTTGCCTCTTGAGGCAACGTAACACGGCTATTTGGCGTCGCCATCGGCTGCGAAGATCAAAGAGCCGTCTGCTACGGCATCTGTGTTGGGTTGCTGTAGGAACGTTGCTGCGGCTGCGAGAATATGCGTCTCCATGGAGCGGCTGGCCCATTCGGCCATACCAGCCGATATGGCCTCAGCAATTTCGTGATGGTGGCTTGCCGAGCGCACCCTTTGCCGAAGGCTGTATCGCTGGAGCGTCAAGTTGACGAAGGCGAGATCAACCGTGGCGCTCAGCAGCCGGGCCAGTCGCGGCGCGTCTGCCGCCTTCATGATAACGGCGTGGAAGTGAGCATTCTCCTGATGTATTTCCGAGACTATTGCTGCGTCATGGGTGTTGCACAGCTGCTCGACAAGCTCAGACATGCGGTGAGCCGAGCGCATCAAAGACTCTTTTTGTTCTGCGGTGGCGTAAGCGGCGGCGCGGGCGGCTGCATAAGACTCGAGATGCGCCCGGATATCGAAGATTTCCTGCATCTCGGCACGAGTGGGCAGCACACACCACAGTCCTTGCCCTTTACGACGCTGAAGAAGGCCATCCATGAGCAGCTGGCTGATAGCGGCGCGGACAGGTGTGCGTGAGAGGCCGAGCAGCTTTGCCAGCCCATCCTCGGTGATCTTGTGGTCGGTCGGCAGGCGTCCCTCTAGAGCAGCCTGACGCAGCACCCGATAAGCGCGCTCGCCTGCGCTTTCTATTTTCGCTGTCATGCACTCACCTTTCGAATACAAATTAGTTCAGCAATGTTCCCGCTGGAAGAAAAGACTTGCTTGATTGGGGGATAACCGAAGGATTTGTATCCAACGACGAGGCGGAGCGCTCGTCAGACGGAGGAGAGCTACACACATGACTGAACCCGAACCGAAAGGCTTCGGGCCCCTTCGGGGGCTGCGCGTGATTGAGATGGGACAGCTTCTGGCCGGTCCCTTTGTCGGGACGCGCTGCGCCGATTTCGGTGCCGACGTCATCAAGGTTGAAGCGCCGGGGCAAGGCGATCCCATTCGCAACTGGGGCCGCAACCGTCATGACGGCCGCACCTTGTGGTGGCCGATCATGGCCCGCAACAAGCGGTCGATCTCGGCTAATCTCCGCGATCCGCGGGGACAGGACCTGGTGCGTCGCCTGCTGACCGATGCGGACGTCCTCATTGAGAACTTCAAGCCCGGGACACTCGAGAAATGGGGGATGTCCCCTTCCGAGTTGCACGCGATCAACTCCAGGCTGGTCATCGTCCGCGTGTCCGGCTTCGGACAGACGGGGCCGTATGCGTCGCGGCCAGGCTTTGCCTCAGTGGGCGAGGCAATGTCGGGGATGCGGCATATCAACGGCTATCCGGACATGCCGCCGCCGCGCTATGGGATTTCGCTCGGCGACACGCTGACCGCGCTATTCGCATTCGAAGGAATGATGATGGCCCTTTGGCACCGCGACCGCACCGGCGGTCGCGGACAAGTCGTGGATGCGGCCATCACCGAAAGCTGCTTTGCCATGTTGGAAAGCTGTGTAACGGAATATTCGAAGACTGGTCATGTGCGGCAGCCCTCTGGTTCCGGGCTGGACAAGATCGCGCCGTCGAACATCTACCCCTCGGCCGAGGGCATCTATGTTGTAATCGCCGCTAATGTGGACGCTATGTTCCGCCGGCTGGCCCGCGCGATGGACCGACCCGAGCTTGCAGAGGACCCGCGCTTCGTAAATCACACGGTCCGCGGCGAGCACGCAGCAGAGCTGGATGCGCTGATAGCTGAATGGTCGAAGTCGCTGCCGATGGCCGACCTGGTGGCCCGGCTGGAGGCCAACGACGTGGTCTATGGCCCGATCAACTCGATTGCGGAGGTTGTCGCCGACCCCCACTTCCGCGCACGCGGCATGGTGCGCGACATTGAGGACCCCGACTTCGGCACAATTACCGTCCCAGGCGTCTTTCCGGTCCTGTCCGAAACGCCCGGCGACATCGCCTGGCTCGGGCCACAGGAGATCGGGTCTAGCAATGCGCAGATATACGGCAATCTGGGCCTCGCCGCAGACGATCTGGCACAGCTTGAAGCGGAAGGGGTCATCTGATGGTCACGCTTTGCGAAGTTGGCCCGCGCGATGGGCTGCAGAACCTGCCAAGGACCTTCACCGTAGAGGAGAAGATCACATTGATCACGCGACTAGCCGCGGCCGGCTTGAGCAGCATTGAGGCGGTCAGCATGGTCAACCCTGCCCGCGTGCCGCAGATGGCAGGCGCAGAGGAGGTGCTGGCCGGCTTACCAGAGTTGCCGGGAGTGCATCTGTCGGCGCTGGTTCTAAACCTACGCGGCGCTGAACGGGCGCTGGCGACGCGCATTGACGGGCTCCGCTTCGCGGTTGTGGCCTCGGATACATTTTGCCGGCGCAACCAAGGCATGTCTTCCGAAGAGAGCGTTGCCGAGTTTGCCCGCGCCGCAAAGGCCGCCCGCAGCTCCGAGCGGGACATCGTCGCAGTAATCGCCACTGCCTATGGCTGCCCGTTTGAGGGCGAAATCGCTCCCGCTCGCGTGGCCCGGATGGTCGAGGCCATGATAGCGGCCGGCGCCAGCCAAGTCGTCCTTGCTGACACCATTGGGGTAGCCGTGCCCGCCAACATCCGCTGCCTCCACGATCACGTGGCGCCGGTTCTCGGCGGCCGGCCATGGGGGGTGCATCTGCACAACACCCGCAACACCGGCTATGCCAACCTGTCCACCGCACTGGAACTTGGCACATCGGTCGTCGACGCCTCAATCGGAGGCCTTGGTGGCTGTCCTTTCGCCCCGCGGGCAACGGGCAACGTCGCAACCGAGGACGTCAACTACCTGATGCAACGCTCCGGGGTTGCGACAGGGCTGGATCACGACCGCCTTAGTGATCTGGTCGACTGGCTGGACGGGCTCGTGCCCGAGAGAATCACCGGGCAACTTGGCCGCGCAGGTTGGTTCGGTGCAGAGGCCGCAGCATGATCGAGCCATTCATCGTCCTCGCCGTGTTGCTAGCCCTGATCGGCATCGGAGCACCGATCTTCCTAGCGCTAGGCGCGGCGGGTATGCTTGGGCTTTACATGGCACGGGGCGCGATGGCGCTGTTCTTCGGGCCGACCTCGCTCTTTGCCCAGCTGAACAGCTTCGAATTGCTGGCCCTGCCGCTCTTCGTGCTGATGGGCAACTTTCTGTCCGCGACCCCGGTGGGCGAGAATCTCTATCGCGCCGCTGCATTGTGGTTCAGCCGGATTCGAGGTGGTCTTGGAGTCGCGACAGTGGGCGCCTCGACCATGTTCGGCGCTGTGTCGGGTGTGTCAATCGCCGGCGTCGCGGCGATTGGCTCGATCGCCGTGCCGCAGATGCTGGCGCGCGGCTACTCGCAGCGGCTTGCTGCGGGCTCGGTCGTCAGCTCGGGCGCCTTGGCAATGCTGATCCCGCCAAGTGTGCCACTGATCATCTACGGAGCCGTCTCGGGCGTTTCGGTCTCCGACCTCTTTATCGGTGGCATCGTGCCTGGGCTGCTTCTGGCATTCACGCTTGCAGCTTACATCTGGATTCGCGCAACCCTGAACCCGGACGAGGCGCCGCTGGAATACGAGGGGCCGCCCGATTGGGGCGCGCGTTTGCGTTCGCTTGGTGGCCTGTGGCACGCAGCGCTGCTGGTGAGCGTGGTGCTTGGCGTAATCTACACCGGCGTCGCAACGCCGAGCGAGGCGGGAGCCTTCGGCGCGATCGGAGCGATGTTTCTGGCCGGGATAGTCTTCCGCAGTCTAACTTGGGCACGGTTGTGGCAAATCCTCGCGTCCAGCGCGCGGATCTCGGGCGCAATCCTGCTGATCATGGGCTGCGCAAGGATCTTCGGCGACTACCTGAACCTGATCCGCGTGCCGGACGCAGTGTCACAGGCGCTGACGCAGACGGGCTTGCAACCCTTCTTCATCCTCATGCTGGTCATGCTTGCGCTGCTGGTTCTAGGGATGCTGGTCGATGCAGTCTCGCTGATCGTGGTCACGACCCCGATCCTGTTGCCGTTGATCCTGGCGCTCGGTTATGACCCGCTCTGGTTCGGGATCATCCTCGTCATGAACCTCGAGATGGCCGTGATCACCCCGCCTGTGGGGCTCAACCTTTACACGCTTAAGGCCGTGGCGCCCGTCCTGCCAATCGAGACGATCATCCGCAGCGTGCTACCCTTTGTCCTTCTGCAATTCGCAGTGCTAACCCTTTTCGTCCTTGTGCCAGAGCTGGCGCTGTGGCTGCCGGGGCTGGCGCGCTGATCCACAATATCAAATGTCCATCTGGGAGGAGACGACATGACCAACAGACGCAACTTTCTTGGTAGCGCAGCGGCGTTAGGCGGCCTGGCGATGGCGGGCGTGCCTCTGCGCGCCCACGCGGCCGAGATGCTGACTGCGGTCAGCTACCTGCCGCCGTCCTACGCGGATCTCGCCTATGGCTCGCAGGGGTTCGTGGACCGGGTGAACCAAGCGGCGAGCGGCGCAGTCACTATTGACTACCATGACAGCGCGCGGTTGGTCTCGGCCGACGAGCAATTGCCCGCGCTGCGGTCGGGAACGGTGGACTTCATGTTCCACACAACATCCTATGTCACCCGGTCGCTGCCGATCTTGGGGGTTCTGGGCCTTCCCGGCGTCGTCGGGCCGCTTTACGAGAACCCCGAGCGGTTGCGTCGCGACGGACCCCTCTTCGCGCTGATCGAGAGCGAGCTGGCAAAGCAGGGCCTGACATGTTTGTCCCTGGGTGGCGGCATCATGGAGCCCGAATGGATCTGGAGCATTGAGCGAGCGCCGATAACCTCTTTGGCCGATATTCAGGGCAAGAAGATCCGCTTGGTTTCGTTCGAGGCTTCAGCGGCGCTCGAGCATTTTGGTGCGGCTCCAGTGCGCGTGCCGTCGTCCGAACTGTATATCGCACTGGAACGCGGCACCGTGGACGCGGCGGTCGCCAACATCTCGACGATCAATGGCCGCAGCGTCCAGGAGCGGATCAAGTATGCCTACCGCCTGCCCGTAACCGGTTTCGCCATCGGCGCTTTCATGACGACCCGCCGGTGGCAGGCGCTGCCCGAGGACGCGCAGGCCAGCCTGATCGAGGCGGCCGAGTGGTTCGACGAAGAAAGCGCCCGCGTCGCGAACGAGGAATGGTTCGAGCAGCGGTATTGGCCTGCATTCCGCGAGATGGGCATCGAAGTCATCGAACCATCTGACGCGGAACTGGCCGAATTTGACGCGATCAACGCTGATGTCCGCCAGATCTGGCTCGACGAGGTAGGCGCCGAGGTGGGCCAGCGGGCAATCGACCTTGCTCTTGGCGAGGAGGCCTGATCCGTGCGAGCGCTTGATCGGATTGTGGGCGGGCTGTCAGGGCTGTTGCACGCCGGTGGCGCCATAGCTTTAGCCTTTATCATGCTAACGATTGGATATGACGCCCTGATGCGGCACTTTCTCGCCAGAGCAACCAGTTGGAGCATGGAGGTGAATGCCTTTCTATTGGTCTATCTGGCCCTTGTTCCCGCCGCAGAAACCTTGCGGCGGGGGGAGCAGATCGGTATCGGAGTCGTAGCCGAACTCGCCGCACCACGTGTGCAGCGCATCGTCGGCGTGGTAGTGGGATTAGTGGGAACAGCCTTCTGCGCCGCGCTAACTTGGCGCGGCGTCCTGATGGCTCACGACGCCTATAGCTACGGCGAGCGTGTCTCCAGCAGCTTCGGCACGCCGATGTGGCTTCCATACGGGTTGATCCCCTTAGGCTTCTCCGTGCTGGGGCTGCAGTTTGCTTTGATAACCCTTGGTGTGGGAGGACCCTCCAAGGCGGCGAAGGTTGAAGGCGGTGCGTTCTGAGCTATGGGACGTTGCCCGGCGGAAGGAGAACAGCGCGTAAGCTCACGAACGTGCGCAGCAGAACCACATCGCAGCTGCTAGCTTACAGCAGCAGGGCGGCTTCATAACATCCGGCGGCAGATGGAGGAGATCCGGACCCATTATCCTCTTTAAGGCGCGCGCAGGTGCTCCGTGCCACCTGCATGGATTTGGCCGGCCACCGAGTTTAAGGACGACAGCATAAATTAGCGGCCGCCGCTCACGCTGCACCTCTATCCGACGTTACCTGCGCATAGTGAGCCGAGGATGCACGAGTTTTTCTGCGCCGGGCACCGACGTCCTGCAGCGATTTCAGAACTGGTGGTCGAGGGTGTTGCAGCGAAGACCTCCGCTGTTCCAGCACTGGCACTCGCACATCTGAGATGAGGTTGTTCGCGTTAAGTTGGACGATAATGTATGCAGATTGGCACAAGGATCAGCCATCTAATCCGAATGAAACATGTGTGCGCATTGGAGGTCTCTCTCGTTTACACCACTAGATTTGTATGCATTAACTTCAGGTGGCTAGTGGCTTGAGGAGATGTCTCCACATCAAGTCTCGCGTCAAAGAACGGGGAGGAAGTCATGAAACATATGGTAGCGGCCGCAGTCATCGGCGGCGCAATGTGCCTGATGGGCGGTGAAGCCGCAGCGGAGCGGACCTTGCGCATGACCGTTCAGGTTGCTGCCAACCATCCGGTTGGGGCAAACACACACTACTTTGCTGAGCAGCTGAACGAGATCTCGGGCGGCGAGATGACCGTGCGCGTCTTCGACAGCGCCGCGCTGTTCAAGGGGCAGGAAGTGCCACAGGCGATCTCGAGCGGCGCAATTGACCTGGGGATTGTGCTGGCGGATGAATACGCTGGCTCGGTCCCGGCGGCGGGGATCTTCTCGGTCGCGTTCCTCTTTCCGGATTACGAAATCCTGGCCCGCGCCGCCGACCGCGACGGCGAGTTCCGGCAGATCTTCGACGACCTGCTGCTGCAGGCTGGATCAAAGGTGCTCTGGTGGCAGGATTACGGCCCGGTCCAGATGCTGTCCAAAGGTGCTCCGGTCATCACCCCCGACGACATGCGCGGCAAGATGGTGCGTGCTACCGGTAAGCCAACCGGCGATCTGATCGAGGCGGTGGGCGGCTCGGCCGTCGTTGTCGGCGGCGCCGAGCAGTTCGTCGCTTATCAGCGCGGCCTTGTCGACATTGGTATGAGCGGCACGACCGCCGTCAAGTCCCGCGCCCTCTACGAGGTGATGGACCATGTGACGATGACCAGCCACGGCCTGGCCGAGTTCATCGCCGTCATCAACCCGGCGCTCTGGGAGAGCCTCTCCGAGGAGGAGCAGGGCTGGATGACCGAGGCGGCCATTCGCGCCGAGGAAAAGATGCGCGCCGAGACCGAGGCCGAGAATGTCGAGGCCGCCGAATGGCTGGCCGAGAACGGCCATGCCACAGTGACCGAGCTGACGCCCGAGCAGATCGCCGTCTGGCAGGAGGCGACCCGCCCCGCGGTCGAGCGCTTCCGCGAGGAAGCGGGTGAGGCGGGTGACCGGCTGCTGGCCGCGCTGGACGCCTTGCGCTGAGACCGATGTCATGACCGCATCCCGTGGCGCGCTGCGTCTTGCGGACGGGCTGTCGCTGATCGCGGCACGCCTGTCCGAGATCGGCATCGTTGCCATGACGGTGCTGCTGACCTACGAGGTGGTGGCGCGCTATGTCTTCCGCGCCCCCACGCACTGGACGTCGGATGTCGCGACGACGGTGATGATCTGGCTGACCTTTCTCGCGATGGGCTATTGTCTGCGCGAGGGACACATGATCCGCATCACCGCCGTCATCGGCCAGCTTCCCCCCGCCGGCCGCAAGGCCGCCGAGGCGCTGAGCCTGATCGCGATCCTCGGCTTCTCGATCTTCGTTCTGTGGGTCGCCAGCCGCGCGATGATGGATTCAATCGCATTCGGCCGCCGCCAGCCCTCCATGCTGCGGATGCCGACATGGATCGCGGAGCTGCCGATCGTCCTGGGCTTCGCGATCCTGGCGCTGCAATCCCTCGCTGAATTGATCCGGCTGCCGGGGCGGCCCGCCCCTGTCTTCGCCACCTCGGCCGAGCAGGAGCTGCCGCAGGCAGACCCGGAGGCGCGGCGATGACCCCTTTCCTGATTTTCGGCGCGCTTCTGGCGTTGCTGCTGACCGGCATCCCGGTGGCCTTCACGCTTGGCATCTTGGGCGCGGGGCTTCTGGCGCTGGACGGGCTGCCGCTGTCGATGGTGGCGAGCACGCTCTTCGGTGGGATCAACGACTTCGTCCTGCTGGCCATTCCGCTGTTCCTTCTGATGTCGAACTTGCTGCTGCGCGGGGGGATCGGACGCGATCTGTTCGTGGCGATGCAAAGCTGGGTCGGGCACTGGCCCGGTGGTCTGGGCATCGCGGCGCTTCTGTCCTGCGGGGTCTTCTCGGCCATCTCGGGCAGCTCGATCACCACAGCCGCCACGGTCGGCACGGTCGCCATCCCCGAGATGATCAAGCGCGGCTATTCCCGCAGCCTGACGCTTGGCCTGATGGCCGCGGGCGGCACGCTTGGGATCATCATTCCGCCCTCAGTCCCGCTGATCATCTACGGCGCGATCACGGAGCAGAGCATCGGCCAGCTGTTCCTGGCCGGCGTCGGGCCCGGCATCCTGCTGATCGTGCTGTTCGGGATCTATGTCGTCATCGCTTCAGCCATTCAGGGCACGCATCAGGCAATGCCCCGCGCGACTTGGCCCGAGCGGATGCTGGCCACGCGTCGCGCGCTGCCGACGCTGCTGCTGGCAGGCACGATCCTTGGCGGGATCTATGGCGGTATCTTCACGCCTACCGAAGCGTCGGGCATCGGCACGGCGACCGCGCTGCTGATCCTGGCGGCGGGAACGCGGCTCAGCCGGGACGTGTTCCTGGGTGCGATACGGGACACGGTCAAGACGACGACGGTGATCTTCCTGATCGTCCTGGGCGCCAAGGTCTTCGGGCAGGCGATCACGCTTTATCAGCTTCCCGCGCAACTGGCCTGGCTGTTCGAGGACTACTTCAACACCGCGACGCTGGCCTTGCTGCTGATCGCGCTGATCCTGATCTTCATCGGCTTCTTCCTCGAAAGCATGTCGATGCTGCTGATCATGGTGCCGGTGCTGATGCCGACTGTGATCGCGCTCGGGATCGACCCGATCTGGTTTGGCATCTTCTTCGTGCTGCTGATCGAGGTGGCGCTGATCACGCCGCCGGTCGGGCTGAACCTCTTCGTGATCCAGTCGCTGGACCGTGCGCCGCTGTCGGTGGTGGCGAAGGGCGCGCTGCCGTTCGTCGCGATCATGCTGGGCGCGGTGATCCTGATGACGGTGCTGCCGCAGATCGTGCTGGCGATCCCGGGGCTGTAGACAAGCGCGCGTAGCCCATGACGGGCCGGGCAGCGCCTCAGCCGAACCAGCCGGCGCCGGACAGCTGGCCTGTGATCTTCTCGGGCACGCCTTCAACCAGCCATTGATCAGCGCCGCCAGCCGGTTGTGATCGAGGCCGCCATCATGGTTCGTGCGAAGCAGCACGAAGTCGAAGGACTGACGACAGCCCCGAGCATCTGCGCCACCGCCGCCATCGGCGTCATCGCCGGCCTGGGGCTTGAGGCAACCGCGATCTTGTCCGCAGTCATCGTCCTGATCATCCTCGGCGTGATACCCTTCATCATGCCGAAAACCCCGGAGGCGGATCTACTACCGACCGGACAGAATGACGGCCGCTGAAGCACTGTCCGTGGCGGGCATGCTGCAGATTGCCTGAACGACTGGTTTGGAGAAGCAGCAAGGCAGCGCCTCAGGGGACCAACCGGCCGCTATGGGCCGTCTATGCACGAAGTAGCGCAAAGGTGCGCTCGGCGCCATTGTAACTCTAATTGGGGTGGGGCGAGCTCTCTTCCGTCTTCGCCGCTCCAACAGCGAATGCCGGTGCAGCAAGTGCTGCCGATGTTCTTCTGCGCACAGACACAAGGTCTTCTCATTTAGCGCGTGGCAGGTTGGTTACTCAGAGTTGTCGCATAGGAAAATCACCTTGCTTGGGCCGGCGGGCAGCGGGCAGAACGACTTACCGAGCTTGGGCGCCCTGCTGAAACACTAGTGATCCTGCGCCACCGACTGCGGGAGTAGAACCGGGAGCCCTTGTCAAAAAACTTTAACCGACCTGTAGCCGATCTGACATCTCTACGTGGAACACGCTCCTTCGAAAAAGGAGCGCGCATGTCGCAACAATCCATAGACCTCCGCGGCGTAAGCAAGAGCTTTGGCGCCACGCGGGTTCTCGAGGACATCGACCTTTCCGTGAAGGAGGGAGAGTTCCTGTCGCTGGTGGGTATGTCCGGCTGCGGAAAATCTACGCTGCTGCGCATCATTGCTGGACTTGAAGCTCCCGATCGCGGCTCGGTCTTCATCGGCGCAGCGGACGTGACCGCACGCGATCCGTCCGACCGCAACCTCGCAATGGTGTTCCAGTCCTACGCGCTCTACCCGCATATGAGCGTGCGGCAGAACATCGCGACGCCGCTGCGGATGCGAATACTGACTTTGCCGGCCAGGCTGCCGCTGCTGGGCCGGCTGCTGGCCCCAACGGCGGTGCTGGCACAGATCGACACTGACGTCTCGAAGGCGGCCGAGACGCTGCAGATCACCCATCTTCTGGACCGCAAGCCGGGGCAGCTGTCGGGCGGGCAGCGGCAGCGGGTCGCGCTGGCGCGGGCGCTGGTGCGCCAGCCGGCGGCATTCCTGATGGACGAGCCGCTGTCGAACCTCGACGCGAAGCTGCGGGCGCATATGCGGGATGAGCTGGCGGCCCTGCATCGCCGCCTCGGGGCGACCTTCATCTATGTCACCCATGACCAGACCGAGGCGATGACGATGTCGGATCGCATTGCGCTGATGATCGACGGACGGATCGAGCAGCTAGGCACGCCCGACGATCTCTACCAACGGCCGGCGACGCTCGCGGTGGCGCGCTTCATCGGCTCGCCCACCATCAACCTTCTGCCCGCCGAGGCGGATGGCGAGGGTCGCGTGACCATTGCCGGACAGTCGACGAGCATTCTGGCGCGACCAGGCCCCCTGACCGTCGGCATCCGTCCCGAGGATCTCGAGACCGGGGACGAGGGGCTGGCGGCCGAGGTCCTCCGGGTCGAGACGCACGGTCCCGACCGCTTCTTGACCTGCGCGCTGCCGACCGATCGCAGCACCGTCACCCTCCGGCAAGGCGCCAGCGCCCGGCCGGCACGGGGCGACATGCTGAAACTGCGCATTCCGCCTGAACGAGCGCATCTTTTCGGGTCGGACGGGCAACGTGTGCCCGCACGGATCACGGGCCGGGTGGCGGCATGACCGACGCCGCCCTGACCCCCGCCGCACCCGCCCGCGGTGCCATCGCCCTGCCCCGCGGATTGATCTTCGTCGCGCCCGCCGTCCTTCTGATGCTGGCGATTTACATCCTGCCTATCGTCGTGCTGACCGGCTTCTCGATCACCGATTACCGGCTTGGCGCCCTGCGATGGGAGTTCGTGGGCCTCCAGAACTTCCGCGCTGCCTTTCAAGATCCTGTCTTCGTCCGCGCGCTGGCGAACACTGCGCTTTATGCCGTCCTGGTGATCCCGACAGGGGTCTTCCTCGCCCTGGGCATCGCGCTTCTGGTGCAGGGGCGCAGACATTCGCGCGCGCTGTGGGAGACGGCCTACTTTCTGCCCGTCACCGCGACACTGGTCGCGATGGCCACGGTCTGGCAGTTCCTGCTGCACCCTACCCTAGGCCCGGTCAATGCCGCGATCACCTGGGCGGGTTTCGATCCGGTGTCTTTCCTCGGCAATCCGGCGCTGCTGATCCCGACGCTGGCCTTGATCGGCATCTGGCAGGTGCTGGGTTTCAACATGGTCCTGTTCCTTGCGGGCCTGACCGCCATCCCGAACGATCTGCTCGACGCCGCGCGCATGGACGGGGCGCGCAGCCCCATCGACCGCTTTCTGACTGTTACTTGGCCGATGCTGGGTCCGACGACGATGTTCGTCATCGTCACGACCTCGATCTCGGCCTTCAAGGTGTTCGAGACCGTGGCGGTGCTGACCAAAGGGCGCTCGGGGTCCGAGACGCTGCTCTACGCGCTGTATCTCGAGGGGTTCGAGTATTCGAACACGGGCTATGCCGCCGCGCTGACGCTGATCTTCCTGGCAATCGTGCTGGTCCTGTCGATCGGCCAGACGCTGCGCATGGACCGCAGGGTGCATTACTGATGCGCCGCGTTCTTCCCCACCTGATCCTCGGGCTTGGCGCGGCGCTGATGCTGCTGCCCTTCTACTGGATGATCCTGACCTCGATCCGTGCGCCGGCCGAGATCTTCGACGTCTCGCTCTGGCCAGTCCCGCGCGACTTCAGCGCAGTGCAGAACTACGGTCAGGCCGCCAGCACGGTGCCAATGGCGCGGTTCATGCTGAATGGCGTGATCGTCTGCGGCGGCATTTTGATCGTGCAGGTCCTGACGGCGGTGCCGGCCGCCTATGCTTTGGCCAAGCTGCGCTTTCCTGGCCGGCGCCTGTTGATGGCGCTGGTCATCGGCGCGCTCTGCATCCCGATGCAGGCCTTAGCCCTGCCGCTGTTCGTCGGCCTCGCCCGCACCAACCTTCTGAACACGTATTTCGCGCAGATGATGCCGTTCTTCCTGTCGGTCTTCGCGATCTTCCTGTTCCGCCAATCGTTCCGCTCCTACCCTGACGAGATCATCGAGGCCGCCCGCATGGATGGCTTTTCCGAGATGGAGATCTGCTGGCGCCTTGTCCTGCGCGGATCGCTGCCGTCGCTGGCCGCCTTCTCGGTCTTCTCAGTCGTGGCGCATTGGAACGACCTCTACTGGCCGCTGATCGTCGTGTCCGACATGGCGATCGCCCCGCCCCCCTTGGGGATGCTGTTCTTCTCGGATGTCGAGTCGGGCGCGAACTACGGGGCGCTGATGGCAGGCGCGGCCATGATCACCGCCCCGATGATCCTCTGCTTCCTGCTGGCCAGGCGCAGCTTCATCGCGGGCATCACCATGACCGGGGTCAAATAGCCCCTTTTCCGGAGAGAAAGATGACCTTCACCCGCCGTCTCACCTTGGGGGCAGCCGTCTGCGCACTGGCGCTGCCGAGCCTCGCGCAAGCCCAGCAGGTAACGCTTGACGTGCTTTACAACCTGCCCGGCTTCACCCGCTTCCATCAGCCGCTGGCCGATGAGTTCATGAAGAACAACCCGGACGTGACCATCAACTTCCTGGCCCCTGCCGTCGGCTACAACGAAGGGCAGCAGCAGGTTCTGCGCTCGGCCGTGACCGGAAACCTGCCCGATGTCTACTTCTCGGGCTACAACCTGACCGCCGAGCTGGTCGAGACGCTGGCCCCGCGCGATCAAATCGTTGATCTGGCCCCCTTCATCGAGGCCGAGGGCGGACAGGCCTTCCTCGACGAGAACTTCGCGCCCAGCATGCTTGCGCTTGGCGTCGTGGACGGCAAGCAATACGGGCTGCCGGTCAACGCCTCCTCTCCCATCATGTATGTGAACGCCGAACTGGTGCGCGCAGCGGGTGGCGATCCCGAAAACATGCCGACCACCTTCCCCGAGCTGATCGAGCTGGCCAAGACCATCCACGAGGCTGATCCCCGCGTCGCCGGCATGTCCTATGACATCGCGGGCTGGCCCGACGACTGGCTGTGGCAGGCGATGGTCTATCAGCAGGGCGGCCAGCTGATCGACCCCGAGACGAACCAGGTCGCCTTCGACAACGAGATCGGCCTGAACGGTCTGACCATGATCCGCCAGATGGCGGCCGAGGCCGGCGCGCCGATCTTTGACTGGGATCAGGCCCGCCAGCAGTTCGGCGCCGGCATGACCGGGTTCCTGTTCTCGACCCCCGCCCATGTCCAGACCATCGAGGGGCTGGTCGGGGACCGCTTCGAGCTGGTCACCACCACCTTCCCGCTGGACGATCCCGAAAACGGCGGCGTGCCGACGGGCGGCAACTCGGCCGTGATGCTGACGCAGGACGAGGCCAAGCAGCAGGCGGCATGGGACTACATCAAATGGGTGACCGGCCCCGAGGCGCAGGACATCATCGTCCGCATCACCGGCTATCTGCCCACCAACAAGCGCGCGACTGGCGAGGAATATTTGGCGCCCTATTACGCCGAGCATCCGAATGTCGCGACTGCCGCGAAGCAGGCTGACCGCTCGCTGCCTTGGGCGGGTTATCCGGGCGGCGACTCGGTCCGCGTCTGGCGCACGCAGCGGGACATCATCGGCACGGTCATGCGCGGTGAGGTCTCACCCGAGGACGGGCTGGCCCAGATGGTCGAGCAGACGAACGCGCTGATGCAGTAACGCGCACCTGAGACATGACGGATGCGGGGCGCACTGCCCCGCATCTTTTCTTTTGCGGGGACCGACATGAAGATCATCCAGCTAACCGACACGCATCTGATGCCGCCCGGCATCTCGGCCAACGGGGTCGACCCCGAGGCGCGGCTGCGCGCGGCGATGGCAGACATCCTGAAGCGGCACGCGAATGCAGACCTCCTGGTTATCACGGGGGATCTGTGCAACCACGGCGATGCCGAGGCCTATGCGCTCCTGCGCGAGATCCTGGCCCCCGCTCCCTTCCCGGTGCGGCTGCTCCTTGGCAATCACGACCGCCGCCCCGAATTCGTTGCCGCCTTCCCCGATCAGCCACGCGACGCAAGCGGCTACATCCAATCCGTTCTTGATACCGATCACGGCCGGCTGCTGTTTCTGGACACGCACGAGGCGGGGGTGATCGGCGGCATTTACGGCGCTGAGCGCCTGGCTTGGCTGGACGCGGCGCTCGCCGATGCCGGCCCCGCGCCCGTGACGGTCTTTGTCCACCATCCCCCCGTCGCAGACGGCATCCGCCATTTCCAGAGCATAAGCCTGCACGACGAGGGCGCCCTACTGGCACGCCTCGCCGCCCATCCGGGAGGCGTGCGCCACATCGTCTTCGGCCATATCCACATGCCTCTGTCGGGCACCAGCCCCGAAGGAATCGCCTACAGTTCGGGCCAGTCCTGCACGCATCGCTTCATCACTGACCTCGAACTGCCGGACCCCTGGTGGACCGACGGCAACCCTACCTACCGCATCCTGATGATTGACGAACTTGGCTTCCGTGCGTTCACGGTCGAGGTCGGACAGATCCCGACTGTCCGCGCCCCCATCTGCGAGGGACCGTGAGGTGGTTACGCGAACTGGGCGGCTCTTGAGCATGGCTATGATGCAGTGGTCATTCCCCATATGACAATCATGACCTCGAATTCCCGTTGGACATGGCAGCAGGTGGCCTCGAGTTTCGTGGCCACCTGCAAATGCGTTCGGTGAGGCGCCTCTTGCACCGTCACACGTCCCGCGGTGCCCACGCTCTAAGCTGTCAGGCAGACTGCGCCGCTGCAGCCTCCATCATCGGGTAGTCGATGTAACCTGCCGCGCCACCGCCGTAGAAGGTCGCGGGGTTTGCCTCGTTCAGCGGCTGTTCCGTCTTCAGGCGCTCCACCAGGTCGGTGTTGGCCAGGGCCATGCGGCCGACCGACACCACGTCCGCGACGCCCGCGGCTATGTCCTCGCCGATATCCGATCGGGCGCGGCCCGGGCGGTTCACGACCAGCGGGCCGTGCCAGTCTTGGCGCAGGCTTGCCAGATGGTCCTCGTCGCCGGCATGGGTGATGTGCAGGTAGGCGAGCTGCAAGCGGCTGAGTTGGCGGACGAGGTGGCGGTAGACCTCGGGTGTTTCCTCGCCCTCCGCGATACCGCCAATCTTCAAGCCCGGTGAGATCCGAATCCCGACGTGCTGCGGCCCGATCACTTTTGCCACGGCCGCCGCAACCTCCAACGGGAAGCGGACACGGCGCAGACTGTCGCCGCCATAAGCGTCGTCGCGATGGTTGGCATTGGCGGCCAGGAACTGGTGCAACAGGTAGCCGTTCGCGGCGTGGATCTCGACACCGTCGGCGCCGGCGTCGATGGCACGGCGGGCGGCGGCGGCGAAATCCACGATGGTCTGGCGGATGTCGCCGGACGACATCTCCCGCGGGATCGGCGCGGGCTTCATTCCTTCGGCGGTGAAGATGTCGACGCCGGCGGCGATGGCCGACGGCGCCAGCATCTGCCGGTGATGCGGCGTGTTCTCCGGGTGCCCCATGCGGCCGACATGCATCAGCTGGATGAAGAGCAGAGCCTTGCGCTCGTGAACCGCATCGGCCACGCGCTGCCATCCTGCGACATGAGCGTCGGTGTAGATCCCGGGCGTCGACAAATAGCCCTGTCCGTCGGCCGAGGGCTGCGTGCCTTCCGCGATGAGCAGCCCGAGGCCGGCGCGCTGGCCGTAGTAGATCGCCGCGTCGGGATGCGGCGTGCCATCAGGCAAGGCCCGGCCGCGGGTCATTGCGGCCATGGCAAGGCGGTGCGGCAGGGGCTTGCCGCCGAGGGTGAAGGGGCTCCAGAGATGTGCCATCGAATGCTCCTGTGCTGGCATATGGGCTTAAGCTAAAGGCGCGCTCGTCAGAACGAAGGCGCTGTTCAAGGGACAAGTTGTTTCGGAAGTGGAACGTGGTCAGGTGCGAGCTGCCGGGCCCGGTGGTCCGGCAGCTTGACGTGCGTGCGGTCACTGATCCTCCCGCGAGGATCGGTCGGGCGTTGCAGCGTCGGTGCCCACGAGCGTGACGCGGACCAGATCATTCCGCGCAAGGTTCGAACGCGCGAGATCGGCACCAACATGAACTGTGCTGGCGGGAAGAGTGATGATCTGCGTCGTGTTGCTGCTGGCGATGCGCGGGTCCAAGGGATCGGGACCTTCGGCATGCGCGGCAAGCGGAACAAGGGCGAGAAGCGTCGCGAGGGCTTTGATGAACATGGGTCGTTCCTTTCATGTGCTTGGGTTTATCCTTTCGGATGCGATTGACTTGGGCACTGCATCTGCGGAACAAAGACTGGACGAAAGGAACATGGCGGCCAGGATATGGAACGACTTGATCTGCCCAGTCTTCAGGACTTCATTGCCGTCGGCTCCAGCGGCGGGCTGAACGCGGCCAGTCGCGAGACGGGCGTGCCCAAGGCGACGCTGTCCCGGCGCATCCGCGATCTGGAGGCGGCGCTTGGCACGCGCCTGCTGGAACGCAGCCAGCACCGACTGCGGCTGACCGAGGAAGGGCAGATGCTGCTCGAGCGCGCGGCGCCTCTGATGTCCGAACTGAAAGCTGTTGGCGAGGCGGTCAGTGGCCGTGGACAAGAGCCGAGCGGATTGTTGAAGATCAGCGTCTCGTCGCTGTTCGCGCAGACCCGGATGGGCGCGTTCGGGGCGGCGTTCACCCGGCAGTATCCGCAGGTGACGCTGTGCGTTGACGTGTCGGACAGCTTTGTCGATCCGGTGAGGGACGGCTACGACCTGGTCGTCCGCGGCAACCCGCCGGCCGATACGGACCTTGTCGGGGCGTGCTTCCTGCGCAGCGAGACCGTGCTTGCCGCCGCGCCTGCCATCCATCGGCCCGACGAGCCGGAGGTGGAGGTTCCTGCGGTGGTTCTTGCCGCGCAGACGGAGCTTGATATCTGGGCGATCTTCGACGGCGGGCAGGAGCAGCGCCTCCGACCGCGTCCGGTCATGCTCTGCTCAGCCATGACCGTGGTTCACCAGGCGGCGCTCGCAGGGGCCGGCTGCGCGCTGCTGCCCGACTGGCTGATCGAGGATGATCTGGCGCAGGGGCGGCTGGTGCAGTGGGGTGTCGTGCCGAACCGGCGGGTGGAGGCCTGGGTGCTGCACACCTCGCGCCGCCTGACCAGCCCGAAGGTGCGGGCCTTCGTCGACGCCCTGGTGGCCACGCAGCGCGACTGATCAGGAAGATGGCTGCTCGAGGCCGCCGCTCTCCACCAGCCAGTCCCGAACCTGCCCCATCGCCGGCGTCAGAGCCTTGCCCTTTGGCCAGGCCAGCCAGTAGCGCCCGGCGCTGATGTCGACATCGAACGGCCGCGCCAACATACCGGCTTCGAGTTGCCGGGTGAACATCGTAGCGGGCAGAAGCGCCACCCCAAGGCCAGCCGCCGCAAGTTCGGCCATGGCCACTGAGCTATCCAGGACCGGCCCCTCCAGTGGCGGGCAAGTCGCTCCTGCGGCCAGGAACCACGCTTCCCACTCGTCGCCTCGATAGGACCGCAGCAGTCGTTGCGCGCGGAGGTCCTGCGGCACCCGAAGGCGGGGCACGAGGCCAGGCGCGCAGAGAGGCGTCAGCGGCGCCTCGGCCAGCGGCTCGGCCTCCAGCCAGGGCCAGGCGGCGCGGTCGCCGAAGCGGACCGCCATGTGCAGCCCCTCCTTGGCGATGTCGATGCGGTTGTTATGCGTAAAGATCCGCAGGCTGATGCCCGGATGTGCGGCCTCGAAGCTTGGCAGGCGCGGGATCAGCCAGCCGGCGGCGAAGGTGGTGACGACGCCCAGATGCAGCGTCTCGCGGTAGCGCCCGCCCTGAAAGCGGTCCAGCACCTCGCCGATCTCGTCGAAGTTGCGCGTCAGGACGGGGTACAGCGCAGCGCCGATGTCGGTCAGGATCAGGCCGGAGGAGGCGCGGGTGAACAGCCGGTGACCCAGCAGATCCTCAAGCCGCTGGATCTGCTGGCTGACGGCGGCCTGCGTCACGCGCAGCTCAATCGCGGCGCGGGTGAAGCTGCCCTGTCGAGCGGCCACTTCGAAGGCGCGCAGCCCGTTCAGCGGCAGGTTGGGTCGGTCCATGGGCATCACATCAGCTAATGGCGCGCCTCAGGATTTGTCGTTTGAGCGATCTGCCGTCAATGGCTTACACCGGCGATGCGGCACGACGCGCGCAGCGTAGCCCGAACCCATAACATCATCCCATGCCGCCCGAGGGCGGCGCGGCCCCGGCTTTGGCCGGGGTCCTGACGGAGGTCATCCATGAAACACACCATCGCCGCCTGCCTCGTGATCGCCGGCCTCGCCGGGCCCGTGCAGGCCGAGACTATTGAGGACGCCGCCCGCGCCATCGAGGCCGAACTCGGCGGCCGCGTCGGCGTCGCCCTGCGCCGCCAAGGCTCGCCCGCCGAGTTCTTCGGCTATCGCAGCGACGAGCGCTTTCCCCTGTCCAGCACCTTCAAGGCGCCGCTCTGCGGGGCGATCCTGACGCTGGTGGATGCCGGCGAGGATCAGCTGGATCGGGTGATCGGCTACACTTCGGCCGATCTGGTCACCTACTCACCCGTCACCGAGGCACGCGTGGACAGCGGCATGAGCGTCGGGGAACTCTGCGAGGCGACCATCACGCTCAGCGACAACACCGCCGGCAACCTGCTGCTGCAGCGTGTCGGCGGGCCGGAAGGCTTCACCGAGTATCTGCGAGCCATCGGCGATGAGACGACGCGCCTCGACCGGTGGGAGACTGATCTGAACGAGGGCACGCCGGGCGATCCGCGCGACACCACGACGCCAGAAGCGATGGTGGCGACGCTGGAAAAGCTGCTCTTCGGCGAGATCCTGTCGGAGAGTTCGCGGGCGCAGCTGAACGCCTGGATGGAGGCGGACCAGGTGGCGGACGAGTTGCTCCGCGCCAGCCTGCCCGAGGGCTGGATCATCGGCGACAAGACCGGCGCCGGCGGCCATGGCTCACGCTCGATCATCGCGGTGATCCGGCGGCCGCATGACACGCCTTGGCTGGCGGCTGTCTACCTGACCGGCAACGAGGCGGACATGCCCACCCGCAACCGCGCTATTGCCCGCATCGGCGCCGCCATGGTCCGCGAGATCGCGGCGCCGTAGGGGAGTGGACTTTACATCCTGCTGCCCTGAAGTTTATTACCGACTGGATGGAAATAAACGGTGGCAGGATGGCACGACCCCGCAAGCATGATCAGCAGCTCATTCTCGATGCCGTCGCCCGGGTGATCGCCCGCGACGGCATTCTGACGCTAGACGCCGTTGCCAATGAAGCTGGCGTCTCCAAGGCGACGGTGCTCTACGAGCATGCCAGCAAGCGCGAACTGCTGGCTGCCCTCGTGCGCCGCACTATTGAGGCAGACAACGACTTCAACGCGCGCTGCAGCCAAAGCTTCGCAGGCGCGCCCGACGCCGCGCTCCGGGGTCGGATCGAGGCCGCGCGGCAGGCTCCGCCTGCTCCGGGCGGAGATCCAGCGGTGCTCAGCCTGATCGCAGCGCTGATGCAGGATGCGGAGCTGCGGGCCGAGTTCCGCGCCAACCAGGCCGAGCTGTGGGAGGGCCTGCTGCGGGACGCCGCCGACCGCCGCAGAACCCGCCTCGCCTGGCTGGCGCTGGAGGGGCTGAAGTTCCAGCAGCACATGGACCTCGTGCCGTGGAGCCTCGAAGAGGTTGGCGAGGCCTTGGATGACATCGAGGCTCTGGTGACGCGAGCGGAGCGGAAGGACAAGGGATGAAGCACCCGCACATCTTCATCACTGGCGCCGGCGGCTATGTGGGCCGCAACCTCATCCGCCACTTCACCGCCACCGGAGCGCGGGTGACAGGTCTGGCGCGCAGCGACACGAGCGCTGCCACGATCGCTCAGCTCGGTGCGATGCCCGTGCGGGGCGACATGCTGACAACGGACCTTGCGCCGCTGATGGCGGGCGCGACCACCCTCATCCACGCTGCCGCAGACCTCGATCATGGACCTGGAGACCGGGCCTTGCGCAGCAATGCCGAGGGCACGCGCCGTGTCTTTGCCGCAGCTGCGGAAGCGGGCATCTCAACCGCCGTCCATATCAGCTCGGACTCCGTGCTGCAGGACGGGCGTCCCCTCCGCAACGTGGCCGAGACCCACCCGCTGCCGCGTCGCCCTGCGGGAGCCTATTCCGCCGGCAAGGCCGAAGCCGAGCGCCTGGCGCTCGCCGCCGCCTCACCCAAGCTACGCGTGATCGTCCTACGCCCGCGCATGATCTGGGGGCGCGACGACACCACGGCCATGCCCACGCTCATCGCGATGGTGCGCAGCGGTCGCCTCGCCTGGATCTCGGGCGGGGACTATCTCAGTTCGACGACGCATATCGCAAACCTCTGCCATGCCGTGGACCTCGCGCTGCAGCACGGCCGATCGGGCGAGATCTACCACATCACCGACGGCCCGCCGCGCTCCTTCCGAGAGATGGTCTCGGCACTTCTGAGCAGCCAAGGCCTGCAGGTGCCAACGGAATCGATGCCCCGCAGCCTCTTGCGGATCATCGCAGGCGCAGGAGAGATGATGCACCGCGGCTCCGGCGGCCGACTGAAGGGGCCGGTTTCTCGACAAGAGTTCGCTACAAGCGCGGTTGAGGTCACGCTCGACATTTCGAAGGCGCAGCGGGAGCTGTGCTACAAGCCGATCATTTCGTGGCAGGAGGGCTTGGCTGAGTTAGCGCTCATGTCGGTGAAGCAGGGTGCATGACCCTGAGGATGCATAGACCAAGCGACACTATAGCAGCAGGAGCTTACCCTGATTGGCCCTTGTCTCGCATGACACAGCCCACAGATGATCTTGCTGCAGCGTGCATCAACGTCCGGTCTGGGGAAGCTGCACTGCAGCTATCGAGGAAGAACGAGCGGCGGCTCTGGGCCGCGTGTTCCTCTGGCGTTGTCTGGGCGGTTCAGGCGACCACCCAAGCGGTCGTTCACATAGAGTTGACAATCCGTAAATGATTTAACCATTGCAAAACGGCGCTCTCTCAAAACCCCAACTGCATAAGCGTTTTGGCCGGAACGCTGCCGCACGCTTTACTCTCGCTGACAGCCACTTTCGGTCCGGCCTCCGCTTCGGCATCAAACCTTTTGTATGCAGGTGGTTATGGTGGGGATAAGTGGTTGGCCATGTCGAGACGAGAGCGATTCGCAGCATGGCCCGCCGAAGAGAAGACCCACAGCCAGGACGCGTGAAGACGCCGGGGAGGGCAACCTTCCCCATCGCCCCGGCGGCGGGCGCACAGGCGCTGCCGTGCCTTGACGCGGTCCGACGAGGCTCCCCATCTGGGGTGGACCAAGGCCTGGCCGAACTGCTGCGGCGCCTCGCACGCGAGGCGGCGCGGGCGGATCATCGGGCGGATCACGGCAAATCCGGAACGACGAGGTCAAGATGAGCCAACCCCCTGCCCTGCGCGCCGTGATCTATGCCCGCTTCTCGTCCGATCTGCAGCGGGATGCCTCGATCAAGGACCAGATCCGATCCTGCGCGGACTATGCCACACGGCAGGGAATGGAGATCGTAGGCCGCTATTCCGACCGGGCGACGTCTGGGGCGAGCATGATGCGCCCGGGCCTGCAGACGCTGCTGCGCGATGCACGGGCGGGTGGGTTCGACCTGGTGATCGCCGAAGCGCTGGACCGACTGAGCCGGAACCAGGCCGACATCGCCACGATCTATGAGCGCCTTCAATTCGACAATGTGGTCATCGAGACACCGGCCGAGGGCCAGGTGTCCGAGCTGCATATCGGGCTCAAGGGCACCATGAACGCGCTGTTTCTGAAGGATCTTGCCACGAAGACGCGGCGCGGGCTGAAGGGCCGGGCGCTGCAGGGCAAGTCGGCGGGCGGCCTGACCTATGGCTACGACCCGGTCATCCAGTTCGACGCGCAGGGCGAGCGGATCCGCGGCGACCGGACGATCAACCAGGTCGAGGCGGAGATCGTCCGCCGGATCTTCCGCGACTACGCGCGGGGGATCTCTCCCGGCAAGATTGCCGAGGCCCTGAACCTCGAACGTATCCCCGGCCCGCAGGGTGGCCCCTGGGGCAGCTCGACGATCCAGGGCAACCGCGACCGCGGAACAGGGATCCTGAACAACGAACTCTATATCGGGCGGCAGATCTGGAACCGGCTCAACTATGTAAAGGACCCCGCGACGGGCAAGCGGATCTCGCGCCTGAACCCCGAAAGCGATTGGGTGATCACCGAGGTCCCCGACCTGCGGATCATCGACGACGATCTCTGGCAGGCGGTGCGCACGCGCCAGGGCGCCCAGAAGACCAAGGCGACCGATGTCCCGATCTGGGACCGCCGGCGGCCGAAGTTCCTGTTCTCGGGGCTGATGACATGCGGCTGCTGCGGCTCGGGCTACTCCAAAGTCTCGAAGGACGCCTTTGGCTGCTCGGCCGCCCGCAAGAAGGGCGCAGCCATCTGCTCGAACATGACGACGATCCGCCGCGAGGTGCTGGAGGCGCGCGTCCTCGACGCGCTGGAACGGCACCTGATGAACGAGGAGGCGGTGCGGATCTTCTGCGAGGAATACGTGGCCGAGCGTAACCGCCTGGCCGCCGGGCGCGAGACCGGCCGCGCGGCACTGGAACAGGACCTGCGGCAGGCCGAAGCGGATCACAAGGCGCTGGTGGATGCGATCATTGCCGGGGTGCCGCCGGAGCAAATCAAGGACCGGCTGGACGCGGCCTTCCGGCGCAAGGAGGCGCTGGAGGCGGAACTGGCTGTCGCCCCTGCCCCGGAGCCCTTGCGGTTTCACCCGGGCATGTCGGCAACCTACCGCGCGCGGGTCAGCCAGTTGATCCGGGGCCTCGGCGATGCCGATCAGCACGAGGAGGCCAAGGAGGCGCTGCGAGCGCTGGTCGAGAAGATCGAGCTGGTGCCGGAGAAGGACGCGGACGGGAAGCCCACCTTGGCGATCAATCTGCACGGGGCGCTGGCGGGTCTGCTGAACCTGGCCACGGGGCGCCCCATCGCGCAAGCGGCCGCCGGTCATGAGCAGGCGCCGAGATGCCAGAAAGCCTCTGGCGGTGAGGCGGGAGGCTTCGATCTTGCTGGGGAATTAGTATTGGTTGCGGGGACAGGATTTGAACCTGTGACCTTCAGGTTATGAGCCTGACGAGCTACCGGGCTGCTCTACCCCGCGCCATTGGTGTCCTTGATCGGAAGTGACGTCGTTCGAGAGAGATGCGTTTCTTTCCAGGTCTGGCGGTGACCTACTCTCCCACGTCTTGAGACGCAGTACCATCGGCGCAGCGGCACTTAACGGCCGAGTTCGGGATGGGATCGGGTGTTTTGCTCGCGCTAGGGCCACCAGACCGGGAAAGAAACGCTCAGCGTGCGGGGCCTTTCGGCGCCCGCGTGTTGTCCAAGGATGTTCCTGGGAGGAAGTCAGGGCTGCTGTTGCAGCTGGTCTG
>NZ_FMVT01000007.1 GCF_900102505.1 Paracoccus tibetensis
CCGATCAGACGTCCGCGCTTGTCATCGGACCCCCCTTTTTCACCCGCAGGCTCGAGGCTGTGCGATGCGCTTTCAGATACGTTGCGTCGATCATGACAACCTTCTCCTCGCCGCCTTCGGACGCCAGCCCCTCCATCATCCGGGCGAAGACCCCCATATCGCCCCACCGCTTCCAGCGATTGTAGAGGGTCTGGGGCGGGCCATATTCCCGAGGCGCATCGCACCACCTCAACCCATTGCGATTGATGAAGATTATTCCGCTCAGCACACGCCGGTCATCGACTCGCGGCTTGCCGTGGGACTTCGGGAAGAACGGCTTCAACCGCTCCATCTGCGCGTCGGTCAACCAGAAAAGATTGCTCATCATCACCCCCGTCAGTTCGGGAGCATGAATCACGCGGGCCGGACAGCCTCAAGCAAATCAATGGATCCTGACCCTAGGCACCGGGCCGCTCGCGCTGATCGCGGGAACGTATCCCCTTGTCGTGGCGATGCTTCTGCTGCCGGCGGGGCGAGCCGGCGACCGCTTCGGGCGGCGGCGTGTCTTTCTGACGGGCGGCATGCTCTTTCTTCTTGGGGCGCTGCTGTCAGCTCATGCGCCGGGGCCGGTGTTTCTGGCGGGGGCGCGGATGGTTCAGGCAATCGGCGCCGCGGCTCTGGCGCCTCAGGCGCTGGCGATGATCCCGCGCCTTTTCGCGCCCGCCGCTCAATCAGGCGCATTTGCACGGCTGGCAATGACCGGCTCCTTCGCCTCGGTTTGCGGCCCCCTGCTGGCGGGGGCTCTGCTGGTGGCCGCGCCGGAATGGCTCGGCTGGCGCGCGATCTTCGGAGCCGAGGCGGCGCTTGCGTTGACGGTGATGCTGCTGGCCGCACGGCATCTGACCCCGGACGAGCCGGCCAGTGGCGGTGGCAGCCGGCTATCCGAGATCGCCAGCTTCGCCGCCATCATCCTCTGCCTCGTGGCGCCCCTGTCGCTTGGCCCTGCCTTCGGCTGGCCCGCTCCCGTCTTCCTTATGCTGGCCGCGGCCTCGCCATGCGCGGCCCTGTTCGTCCGTCTGACCGTAAGGGCCGGACCTGCGGCCTTGATCCCGCCCTCCCTCCTGCGCAACCCGAGCTTCCGCTGGAGCCTCGTCTTCCTTCTTCTGGCCGTCTCGGCGCCGCCCGGCTTCTTCATGGTTCTGTCGCTCGCGCTGCAGAGCGAAGTGGGCCTTGGCCCGTTGCAGACGGGGTTGGTGACGGCAGGCTTTCCAGGTGGCGTCGTTGCCGGCTCCTGGGCGGCCGGGCGGCTGCCCCTGCAACCGCTGGCGCGGGCGGCGCTCGGGATCCTGCTGCTTTGCGCAAGCTTCCTGCTGATCCAGGGGGTCCTGCCTGGAATGACGCCGGCGCGCCTCTGGCCGCTGCGGGCGGGGATGCTGGCGGCGGGCGCGGCGATGGGGCTCACAATCACCTCGGTCATGCAGCTCGGCATGTCGAGCCTGCCGAAGTCGCTGGCCGGAGCGGGCGCCGGCGCCATCCAGACCATGCAGCAGGTCAGCATGGCCGCCTCCATCGCGCTAAGCTTCGCCGTTTACGGGCAGGCGCTGGAGACAAGGCCGGGGCTGGAGGCAGCCTCCATGATGATGTGGCTGCAGATCAGCGCGACCGGAGCCGCGGCGCTGCTGGCACTGGCCGTGTTGCACCAAACCAACCGTTCTCGTCGAAAGGCCGAAGCATGCTGACTGAATCAGAGCAAGACCCTGCCACCTTCTGGGAAGAGTTCTACCTCACCAAGCGCAGAACATCGAGCGGCCGCGCCACCGCTGCGCTTCAGCGGATCGCGGCCAAGTTGACGCCTGGCCGGGCGCTGGACCTCGGAGCCTCGCATGGCGACGACGTGATCTGGCTGGCCCAGCAGGGCTGGCTGGCGCGCGGCTGCGACATCTCCGAAACGGCCGTCGCCCGTGCCCGTGCGCGCGCGGCTGAAGTGGGTCTAGAACAGCAGGCGCAGTTCGAGCAATGCGATCTGTCGGCCGCCCTGCCCGAGGGGGCGTTCGACCTGATCACCGCGCTCTATCTCCAATCGCCCGTTGCCTTGGCGCGCGCCGCGATCCTCAGCCAAGCAGCTCGGCAACTGCGCCCGGGGGGTCATCTTCTAGTCCTCTCGCACGCGGCCCCGCCGCCGTGGAGCCCGAAAGCAACGCCATCGACGATCTTTCCCAGCTTGGCTGAAGAACTGGCCGTCATCGGTGCGCCCACGCCCGAGCTTGAGGCCATTCACGCCGAGATCGTCACGCGCCCCGGCCGAGGGCCGGACGGCGCCGAGGCGACGCTGGAGGACAACCTTGTGCTGGTTCGGATGCGCTTGACATAGCTGCTGCGCCTCACTCTCTTGCGCACCATGCAAATGTTACGTTATTACGCACTGACTCTAAAGGACGCTCGTTTTGGCATCACTTTCATCATACGTGGCCAGTTCCGCTGTCGCACTTCACGACCTGACTGCCGGCTATGGCAGCCATGCTGCGATCCACCACGTGACCGGGGAGTTCGCGCGGGGTTCGCTCACGGCGATCGTCGGGCCGAACGGGTCGGGCAAGTCGACGCTGCTCAAGACGATCGCCGGGCTGCTGGCGCCGATGGGCGGGCGGTGCAGCACGGGGCGTCAGGCGCTGGCCTATCTGGCGCAGATCTCGGAAATGGACCGGGGCTTTCCGGCACGGGTGCGGGATATTGTCGCGCTAGGCCTCTGGCAGCGGCGCGGCCTTCTGGGCCGGCACCGGGCCGAGGACCGGGCGCGGGTCACGGACGCCTTGGCGCAGGTCGGGCTGGAAGGGTTCGAGAGCCGTCCGCTGGACACCCTCTCGGGCGGGCAACTGCAGCGGACGTTGTTCGCGCGGGTGCTGGTGCAGGATGCGCCGCTGATCCTGCTGGACGAGCCGTTCAACGCCATCGACGACAAGACCATCCGCGACCTGACCGCCCTCATCGGGCGCTGGCATGCCGAGGGGCGCACCGTGCTGACCGTCGCCCATGATCTGGCGCTGGTGCGCGCGCATTTCCCGCATACGCTGCTTCTGGCCCGGGGCGCGGTGGCCTGGGGCCCGACCGCCGATGTCCTGAACGAAGCGAACATCGCCCGCGCCCGCAGCTTTCAGGAGGCCTGGGACGAGGCCGCCCCTTGGTGCGCACCGAACGGCGCCTGGCAGGCCGCGTGATGTGGGAATTGGCTGTCGCGCCCTTCGCCGAATTCGCCTTCATGCAGCGCGCGCTGGCTGGCGCCTTGATGCTGTCGCTCGCGGCCTGCCCTGTCGGGGTCTTCCTGATGCTGCGAAGGATGAGCCTGACGGGCGATGCCATGGCGCATGCGATTCTGCCGGGCGCGGCGGCGGGGTTCCTGATCTACGGGCTTGAGATCTGGCCCATGACGCTTGGCGGGCTGATTGCGGGCGCAGTGGTGGCCGTCGGCGCTGGCGCGGTCGCGCGGCTGACGGTCCAGCACGAGGACGCCTCTATGGCGGCCTTCTACCTCATCTCTCTGTCGGTGGGTGTGGTGATGGTGTCGCTGCGCGGCTCCAGCGTCGATCTGATGCATGTGCTCTTCGGCACCGTGCTGGCACTGGACGATGCTGCGCTGGTGTTGATCGGGCTGGTGCTGGCAGTGACCGCGCTTGCTTTCGGACTGCTGTGGCGGGCGCTGGTGGCGGAGTGCCTGGATCCGCTGTTCCTGCGCTCGGTCTCGAGGATGGGGACAGTGGTGCATTTCGGGTTCCTGGCGCTGGTCGTCCTGAACCTGGTGGCCGGGTTCCAGGCGCTTGGGACGCTGCTGGCCGTCGGGCTGATGATCCTGCCCGCCGCGGCCGCGCGCTTCTGGACGCAGGCGGTGCTGCCGATGGTCGTGCTGGCGGTGGCGATCGGCGCGGCGTCCTCGGCCCTGGGGCTGCTGCTCTCCTACCATTTCTCGCTGCCTTCGGGGCCGTCGATCACGCTGTCGGCGGGGGCGGTCTATCTCATGTCGGTGCTGATCGGGCCGCGCGGGCTGCTGCTGCCGCGCCTGCCGCGGCGCAATCACCGCACCGCCTGATCCACGGAAAGGAACACCCATGATTCTGCGCATCCTCCCGGCCCTTGCCCTGACCACTGCTGCCGCGCGCGCCGAGCCGCCGCAGGTCGTCGCGACCTTCTCGATCATCGGAGACATAGCGGCGCAGGTCGGCGGCGACCGGATCGCACTGGAGGTGCTGGTCGGCCCTGACGCCGACGCCCATGTCTACGAGCCGCGCCCGCGCGATGCGATGGCCGTGGCTCGCGCCGATGTGGTGCTGACCAACGGGCTGGGCTTCGAAGGCTTCGTCGACCGCCTGATCGCCGCCAGCGGCACGGATGCCGCCGTTGTGGCGCTGACCGACGGGGCCGAGGTGCTGGAGGACCCGGCAGGCGGGCACTACCACTATATCGGCGATCAGGCGATCTGGCATGCCGGCGCCCATGACCCCCATGCCTGGCAGGCCGTGCCGCATGCCCGCGCCTATGTGGCGACCATCGCAGATGCCTTCTGCGATGCCGATGCCGATGGCTGCGAGGCCTACCGCGCCAATGCCGCCGCCTACACGCAGGAGCTCGACATGCTGGATGCCGAGATCCGCGAGGCCGTGGACGCCCTGCCCGAAGACTGCCGCACCGTCGTCGTCGCCCACAACGCTTTTCGCTATTTCCAAGAAGAATACGGTATTGCCTTTCTGTCGCCGCAGGGCCTCAGCACGGAGTCCGAGGCCTCGGCCGCCGATGTGGCGGGCCTGATCCGCGAGATCCGCGACACGAACGCCCGCGCGATCTTCGCCGAGAACATCTCGGACACTCGGCTTCTGGACCGCATCGCGGCCGAGACAGGGCTGGAGCTGGCCGGCACGCTTTACTCCGACGCCCTGTCGGGGCCGGACGGTCCGGCCCCCACCTACCTGTCGATGATGCGCCACAACGCCGACACCATCACCTCGGCACTGGCCGCAGAGTGACCCCTTCCAACCAAAGGAGAACGACCATGTTCAGAACTTTCGCTGGCGCCGGCACGCTGGCCTTGATGGTGGCCGGCGCCGCCGTGGCGCAGGACAGCCAAGATCATGACCACGCCCATGAGGGCGACGTGACGCTCTATCGGCTGTTTGTCGGCGATCACGCCAGCGGGCAGGTCACAGCGATCGACCTGTCGGAGCCCGAGAACCGCTGGAGCTTTGAGACAACTGGCCAGACCAAGCTTTTCCCGGTTGCCGGCGGCGCGGTCGTGGCGGCCGTGCAGTCCGACGATGACGCCGTGCATTTCTTCTCCAGCGGCATCTCCTTCGAGGATCACGGCGATCACGCCGACATCTCGGTCACCGACCCCGAAGCCTTCGAGGCGTCCCTGACCGGCCCGCGCCCCTTCCACCTGGTCGATCACGACGGCAAGATCGTCATCAACTACGACCGCGGCGGCTATGCCGAGGTGCTGGACAGCGCCGCCCTGGCGCGCGGCGAGATCGATCCGCAGCGTTTCCCGCAATCCCGCGCCCATCACGGCTTTGTCGCGCCGATGGGCGCGAGCTGGCTCTCGACCGTCGCCTCGGACGAGGAAGTGACGGGTGACGCCTCCGTCCCTCGCCTCGGCCTGCAGGCCTTTGATGCCGAGGGCAACGCCACCGGCGATCTGGCCACCTGCACCGCGATCCATGGCGAGGCCTTCTCGGGCGCCTATCTGGTCGCCGGTTGCCGCGAGGGCGTGCTGACCGCGACGGCCTCGGGTGAACGTGTCGAATACGAGATGCTGGAATATCCCGCCGACCTGCCGCAGGACTTGACCACCGGCACGATCCTCGGCTCGAACGCGATCCAGATGTTCCTCGGCAATCACGGCCCCGACGGGCTGGTGGTGATCGATCCGGTCGACGAGCCGCATTTCACCCGCATCGCGCTGCCCTTCCGCCGCGTCGATTTCGCGCTGGACCCGGTCCAGCCCGCTAACGCCTTCGTGCTGACCGAGGACGGCAGCCTGCACCGCATCAACATGCTGTCCGCCGAGATCGAGCAGTCCGCCCGCGTGACCGAGCCTTATTCGATGGACGGCCACTGGAACGACGCCCGCCCGCGCATCGCCATGGCCGGGGACGAGGTCGTGGTGACCGATCCGAACGCGGGCCTGGTGAGGCGCATCAGCACGGAAGACTTGTCCGAGCTGGGCACGATCGAGGTCGAGGGCACCCCCTACAACATCGCCGTCGCCGGCGGCAGCGGCGTCATCCACTGATGCTCCGGCACCCGGCCTGTCACGGGCCGGGTGCGTTGCCCAATGCCGCGGCAATATCGGCGGCGCTGACGTTGGCGGCGGGACGGTGGATCACCATCACCCGCCGCATCAGGTCCATCCCGAGGATCGTGATCTGCGTTGCCGGCCCCTCGCAGGCTGGATCCTCGCAGGGGATTTCGGCCACGCTGACCAGCACCTGCGGCGCCAGCCCGGCCTCGGCCCGCACCAGCCGGCGCAGGCGCCCGAAATGCCACACGGCTGCAGCCTTGTCCCTGATCTGATCTGCAAGGCTCATGCCCACCTCCGGCCCTCAGCCAACCACCGAATGACAGGACCCGCAACATGGCAGACCGCATACCCGTCACCCTGCTGACCGGCTTTCTGGGCGCCGGCAAGACCACGCTCCTGAACCGACTGCTGCACGATCCCTCAGCCGGACGCATCGCCGTGATCGTCAACGAGTTCGGCGAGGCCGGGCTGGACCACGACCTGATCGAGAACGTCGCCGAGGATGTCGTGCTGATGGAGTCCGGCTGCATCTGCTGCACCATCCGCAACGACCTGTCGCGGACGCTGGCGGAGCTGCATGACCGGCTGGACGCGGAAACGCTGACCTTCGACCGGGTGGTGATCGAAACGACGGGCCTCGCCGATCCCGGCCCCATCCACCACACGCTGATGCTGGACGCCCGGATCGCCCGCAGCTTTCGGCTGGACGGAATTGTCACGGCGGTGGATGCCGCTCTTGGCGCCTCGACGCTGGACCGTCACGCCGAAGCGCAGGCGCAGGTCGCGATGGCCGACCGGATCGTGCTGACCAAATGCGACCTCGTCTCGCCGATGGACCGCGCAGCTCTGGAGCGTAGGCTGGACGCGTTGAACCCGCAGGCCGCCCGGCTGCAGGCGGACCGGGGGGCGCTGCCGCCGGGCTGCCTGTTCGACCTCTCGACCGGGCGCAGCAGCGGGAACGGCCTTGCCGCGCTGGAATGGGTGGGCGAGGTCGCCGACCCTCTGGCCGGGCTGTCCGGCTTCAAGGCACCGTCACCCGCGTCACCCGCGTCACCCGCGCCAGCTGCGCTTGCCGGCTTCCCCTCGACCGCACCGCACCACGCGCGCGAGAACAACATCGCCACCGCCTCGATCACGATCGACCGACCCATTCCCGCGCCGGTTTTCGACTTCTGGATGGACATGCTGCTCGGCACGCAGGGTCAGTCGATCCTGCGCCTGAAGGCCATCGTCCATATCGAGGACGCCCCCTGTCCCTTCGTGCTGCACGGCGTCCAGCACATGCTGGAGGCGCCGGTGCCGCTGAAGGACTGGCCTAAAGATGATCAGACAAGCCGCGTCGTCCTGATCGCCCGCGATCTCAGTGCCGAAGCGCTGGCCGGCACGCTGGAACTGCTGCGGTTGAGGCCGGGCGGGACCGGCCGTGAACCTGATCTCGAAGTCGAGGTGTCGCAGCAAGTCCCGGAACGGTGAGAGGGAATGACCGCTGCCCGCCAGCATCCACAGCCCGTGCTGACGGCCGATCAGCCGGTGGTCAAGGCCATCTCGGTCAGCGTGATCGAGCTGGTGCGGGGCCTGCCGCTGGTTGGCCTTCTCTTTGTCGCAGCCATCCTCTTGCCGTTGCTGCTGCCTGCGGGCTGGACCATCGACAAGCTGGGCCGCACGGTCGCGGCCCTGACCATCTTCGCCGCAGCCTATCTGGCCGAAGTCCTGCGCGGCGGGCTTCAGGGCCTCGGCCCCGGACAGGCGGAGGCGGCGCGGGCGCTCGGCATCCCCTACTGGAAGATGATCTGGAACATCATCCTGCCGCAGGCGATCCAGAAGGTCATTCCGCCGCTGACGAACACCGCCATCGTCATGGTCAAGAACACCTCGCTGGTGATGATCGTCGGCGTCTTCGACATGCTGGGCGCCGGCCGGGCGGCCGCGGGCGATCCGACCTGGCCCGCGCCCTTCACCGAAACCTACCTCTTTGTCGCGGCCATCTACTTCGCGATCTGCTTTTCCATCTCGATCTATGCCCGCTGGCTCGAGCGCGGCGTCAAGGCAAGGAGCCACGCATGACCGACGCGATCACCGTCACCGGCCTCAACAAATGGTATGGCACCTACCACGCCCTGCGTGACGTGGACCTGAGCGTGGCCACGGGAGAGCGCATCGTCATCTGCGGCCCTTCGGGGTCCGGCAAATCAACGCTGATCCGCTGCCTCAACCGGCTGGAGGAGCATCAGTCGGGCACCATCGAGGTCGGCGGCACGGTGCTGAACGACGACCTGAAGAACCTCGACGCGGTGCGCCGCGAGGTCGGCATGGTGTTCCAGCACTTCAACCTGTTCCCGCATCTGACGGTGCTCGAGAATTGCGCTTTGCCGCAGATCCTCGCCCGCCGAACGCCGCGCGCAAAGGCGGTCGAGCAGGCGCGGCACTACTTGGGCCGCGTGCGCATCCCCGAGCAAGCGGACAAGTATCCCGGACAGCTTTCCGGTGGACAGCAGCAGCGCGTCGCCATCGCCCGCGCCCTCTGCATGTCGCCCCGCATCATGCTGTTCGACGAGCCAACCAGCGCCCTCGACCCCGAGATGATCGGCGAGGTGCTGGACACGATGATCCAGCTTGCCGAGGACGGCATGACGATGGTGGTGGTGACCCACGAGATGGGCTTTGCGCGCCGCGTCGCGGACCGAGTCGTGTTCATGGCCGATGGCCAAATCGTCGAAACAGGCCCGCCTGACAGCTTCTTTAACCGCCCCACCAACCCCCGCACGCAAGAATTTCTCCGCCAGATCGTTCGCTAGGGTCAGGACCCATTGATCATCTGCTCGCGGCGTGATTCTGCCTCCGCAAGGAGACTGGATCATGAGCAACCTTTTCTGGCTTACAGAAGCGCAAATGGCGCGGCTGCGGCCCTTCTTTCCCAAGAGCCACGGCAAGCCTCGCGTCGATGATCTGCGGGTGCTGAGCGGCATAATCTTCATCAACCGCGATGGCTTGCGCTGGTGCGATGCGCCGAAGGATTATGGCCCGCCGAAGACCCTCTACAACCGTTGGAAGCGGTGGAGCGACAAGGGGGTCTTCGCTCGGATGATGGCTGGGCTGGCCGCCGAGGCCGCCGTCCCGAAGACGGTGATGATCGAGCGACCTATCTCAAGGCGCACCGCACGGCGACCAGCCTGCGGTCGAAAAAGGGGGGCTAGGCGACCAAAGGGGGCGTCTGATCGGCCGCACGAAGGGCGGCATGAACACCAAGTTGCATGCCATCACCGATGCCGATGACCGCCCGATCCGCTTCTTCATGACCGCAGGCCAGGTGAGCGACTACACCGGTGCGGCGGCCCTGCTGGGCAGCCTACCAAAGGCGGAATGGTTGCTCGCCGACCGCGGTTATGACGCTGATTGGTTCAGGGAAGTGTTGAAAGACAAGGGGATAAGGCCCTGCATTCCCGGCAGGAAGTCTCGCGGCAAGCCCATCAAGCACGACAAGCGCCGCTACAAACGCCGCAATAGGATCGAGATCATGTTCGGGCGTCTGAAGGATTGGCGACGGGTGGCAACGCGCTACGACAGGTGCCCGAAGGTCTTCCTCTCAGCCGTCGCACTCGCCGCTACCGTCATGTTCTGGCTATAATGAAAGAACGAGTCCTGACCCTAGAAGAAAGACAAGGAAAGCGTGGGCCAGGAACGACTCTAGCTGGAGCGAGGCTGCCCGACATGCACCACTGGCTGACTTCGGGTGGCACTCCACTTCAACCAGTTTAGGCCCGGTATGGGTGCGGAGTGCCGCGGGACGGCAGCACGCCCTTACAGTAGCAGCAATCGTCTGATCAACATAATGCAACCGTTTTGTCTATCTCTCCAACTACGCGCCCAATGCAATCGTCGGCTCTTTTCGTCAGCGTGAGCAAAGCTGCCCAAGGTTTATCACATACGCTAGAGCCGCGGGGCCCGTCGTCCGGCAGTGGCAGAACGCGCAGAAGCCGCCGCTGGCGGAGCAGAGGTCGCAGGGACTCTCTCACACGTATCCGGGTTCAATCGCCGCTCAGCAGCCGGTCTAGAGCAGTCGCGGAGGCTGCAAGTGCGACTCGGATTTCTGCCTCGGTCGGGGCCTCGGCGCGGCGGACGGGATCGCCGCGGCCGGGTCGGTGCAGGCGGATCGGATGCTCGACCGTCAGCGGCAGACCCTCCAGCACCGACCGATCAACCCGCTCGCCATAGCCGACAAAGCCCTCGCCGATCGGGCAGAAGGTCCAGTCCGCGCCTGTTACCGCCACGTCCTTAAGATGCAGGCGGCTGGCCTGCCCTCGTACGGCGGCAAGGTCGGCAGCCAGATCGATCCGGCCACCAGAATACGTGACGGCATTGCCGATGTCATAGTTGAACCGGACCCACGGGCTGCCAAAGGAGGCGACGAAGGACGCGCCCGCCGCGCCATCCGGCAGCAGTGCTTCGCTGCCATGCCCGGGGTTTTCAAGCGCAAGCACAATGCCCGCCGCCTCCAGTTCCGGCACGACCGTCTCCAGCGTGCGCAGAAGCCCGTCCAGGTTCCCCGACGCGGTGGCATTGGAAATGACCGTCCCCGCGCCCATAGCCGCCGCGAATGTCAGCCGCCGCAGCAGCCGGTCCGCGCCATCCGCCCGGCCCAGATCGGTATGGGCGGACATCGCGCGGATCGACAGCCCTTCGGCCGCGAACAGAGCAGCGACTGCGCGTCCGTTGGCAGCGCTGAACGTGGCTTCGTCGAAGGGGGTGTACCCATCGATATAGGCCGGCTCAACCTCGGTCGCACCGGCTTCTGCCAGAACCCGTGCGCCGCGCGCAAAGTCCATTCCGTCGATCACCGTTGTCGAAACCGCCGCTTGCATACAGACCCTTTCTGAAGGCTTGACATACATATACTCATCATACCATCATCTGAGCAAGTTGCAGAACCGGCCTGAGGAGAAAGACATGAAGCGCAGTGTGGCCGTCCTTGGCGCTGGCGGAAAGATGGGGTTCCGGGTGACCGGAAAACTGGTCGAGGCGGGGCATGACGTGCGCGCGGTCGAGATTGGCGCAGCGGGGATGGCCCGGTTGAATGATGCCGGGATTGCCGCAACTGACGCCGCCGCCGGACTGGCAGGGGCCGAGGTGGTGGTACTGGCCCTGCCCGACAACGTGATCGGCAGCGTGACCGCCGAGATCGCGCCGCATCTGGCCTCGGGCACGATGGTCCTGATCCTGGATGCTGCCGCGCCCTATGCAGACGTGCTGCCAAAGGACCGCCCTGACCTGACCTATTTCATCGGCCACCCGTGTCACCCGCCCTTGTTCAACGACGAAACCGAGATGGCGGCCCGACGCGATTACCATGGCGGCGTCGCCAAGCAGTCGATCGTCTGCGCGCTGATGCAGGGGCCAGAGGAGCACTACGCGCTTGGCGCGGAGATTTGCGTCGACATGTGGTCGCCTGTTACCAAGGTGCACCGCGTGACGACCGAGCAGCTGGCGATTCTGGAGCCCGGCCTGTCCGAGATGCTCGCCATGTGCATGATTGACGTGATGACCGAGGCCGTGGACGAATGCGAGACGCGCTACGGCATCCCGCGCGAGGCGGCGCATGATTTTCTCATCGGGCATCTGAATGTCGAGATCGCGATGTGGTTCGGCTACTCGCCCAAGGTGCCGTCCGATGCTGCGCTGAAGTTGCTCGAATTTGGCAAGTCCAAGATCATGAAGGACACCTGGCGCGAGGCGTTGTCGCCCCAGGTGGTGCGGCAGGCATCTGATCTTATCGTGCATGGCAAGATCTGATCCGGCTTCGGCAAGGGGAACAGCTGTTATCCGGGGGCAGCCTTCGCTCCGGCCTGACCATAGGGGACCCGCAATGCCCGATACAGCCAGGACCATCCTCGCCGCCCGGATGCCAGGGGCGTTGCTGTGACCGTTCGGGTGGCGCTGATCGGATGCGGCTTCTTCGCGCGCAACCATATGCTGGCTTGGCGCGACCTGCCGGGGGCAAAGGTGGTGGCGGTTTGTGATCTGGATTCCGGCAGGGCCGGCAATTTCGCTGCCGAGTTCGGAGCCGAGGCCTTCACCGATCCCGCTGTCATGCTGGCAGAGGTCCGGCCCGATGCGACGGATATCGTCACGACCGTGGCTTCGCACCGCAAGCTTGTGACGCTTGCGGTGCAACATTCAGGTGCAGTGATCTGCCAGAAGCCGTTTGCGGCTTCGCTGACCGACGGACAGGCGATGGTTTCGGCCTGCGCGGCGGCGGACGTGCCGCTGTTCGTGCACGAGAACTTCCGCTGGCAGGCTCCGTGGCGCGCGGTGCAGGCGCGGCTGGCGGCGGGCGTTGTCGGGACGCCTCGCTTCCTGCGCCTGTCCTTCCGCCATGCCTTCGACATCTACACCGCCCAGCCCTATCTGGCCGAGGAGCCCGACCTTGCCCTGATGGATGTGGGCCTGCATCTGTTCGACATGGCAAGTTGCCTGATGGGCGATGTGGTGCGGGTGTCTTGCGAGACGCAGCGCCTGAACCCGCGCGTGGCAGGGCAGGATGCGTTCCAGGCGCTGCTCCGCCACAGCTCTGGCGCGGTCAGCAGCGTCGAGTGCAGCTTTTTCGCCCAGCTGTCGCCCGATCCGTTTCCGCAGACACTGGGCCGGGTCGAGGGCGATGCCGGCACGCTGGAGGTGCTGGCCGGCTACCGCCTGCGCCAGCACGGTTCGGACGGTCCCGCCGATATCGATGTTGAGCCGGAACTGCCCATCTGGGGCGCGCGGCCCTGGCATCTGATCCAGGATTCGGTGTGCGCCTTCCAGACCCATGTGCTGGAGGTGCTGGCCGGCCGCGCGCAGCCGCAGCCATCGGGCGCCGACAACCTGCGCACGCTGGCGGTAACGCTGGCCGCGATCCGCGCGGCCAAGTCCGGCGCGACGCTCGTTCCAGAAGGCGCGGCGCCAGGCTGAGGCCTCCGCCACGTCTGCACGACCGGCCGGAGGAGCGGCCGCACTAACGGCGGGGAGCGATGCACTCCGCGCCTTGTCCATCAGCATTTCCAGGGAGGAACACATGAACCTGCTGACAAAATTCGCCGCTCTCGCCGTTGTTGCCGGAGGTGCCAGCCTTGGCGGGCAGGCACAGGCCGCGACGATCTGCTTCGCGTTCCAGGATCTCGAGACCGAGTTCTGGGTCGCCGGCCACAAGGCCATCACCACCACCTTGACCGAGGCCGGTCACCAGGTGATCGAGCGCAACGCCAACGAGGACGCCAACCGCCAGCTGGAACAGGTGCGCGACTGCGTGGCCCAAGGCGTGGACGGGATCATCATCATCCCGCAGGATGGCGACAGCGCAACAACCATCGTGCGCGAGGCGCAGGATGCCGACGTGCCGATCGCCGTCTTCAACCGCCCCCCCACCGACCTGTCGCGCGGCATCGTGGTGGTGGCCGACAATGCGACCATCGCCGAGGCCGCGACGGATTTCGTGGTCGAGCAGGCGCTGGAGAACGCGACCGAAGACCGGCAGCTGAATGCGCTGATCATCGTGGGCGATCTGGGCGATCCGAATGCGGTCGGCCGGCGCGACGGCTTCCGCGCGGCCATCGCCAAGCACGAGGACCGGTTCAACGTGATCGAGGTCGCCTCGAACTGGGACGCGGGCACGGCGCTGGCCAATCTCGAGGCCGCGGTCACCGCCAACCCGCAGATCGACCTGATGTTCACCTCGTCCGACTTCCTCTTCCCGACGATCCGCTCGGTTCTCGAGCCGCGCGGCATGTGGAAGACGGCCGGCGAGGAGGGCCACATCCCGCTGGCCGGTCTGGACGGCGACGCGACCGCCTGCCAGCTGATCAAGGACGGCTACGTCTCGGCGACCGGCGTGCAGGACCTGTATTTCGAGGCCGAGAGCGCGCTGACCGCGATCCTCGCCGCCATCGAGGCCGGCGACACAGCGCCCAACGAGGTGATCGAGGACCCGGGCTTCGCGCTGACCCAGGACAATCTGGCCGAGCGCGAAATGGACATGTGGGGCTGCGTCCTGCTGGCCGACGGGTTCCTGAACCGCTGACCCGCTATCGGGCGCCGCCGGTCGCTGCGCCGGCCGCGCCTATCGCTGGTCATGCACGAGGCGCGCGCCCGATCCGGGCCGTGGCGCCTTCGCCCGCCCTGTCAGATCCGGAACCCCGTGCCGATGATCCCTGCCGCCACTGCCCCACCCTCTGCCAGCCCCCCGCCCTTTACGCCACGGCGTGGCCTCGGCGCGCGGGCGGGCGACCTGATCCTGTCGGACTACTTCGTCCTCTACCTGTCGATTGCCTATGTGGCGGCGCTGGCGCCATTCCTGCCGACGCTGACGGCGCCAGGGAACATCGTCAACGTCATGTCCAACATGTGGCCGCTGCTGGTCGTGGCGATCGGGCAGACCTTCGTGCTGGCCATCGCCGGTATCGACCTGAGCCAAGGGTCGGTGGTCGCGCTCACCTCGGTCGTGGGCGCCATGCTGATCACGACGGCCGCCGACCCGGCCGTGCTGGCGAAAGCGCCAATCTGGGGGCTGGTCCTGACCGAGGGCGGCGGGCCCTTTGCGGGCCTCATGGGCGGCGTCGGGCTGGCGGTCATGGCCATGCTGCTTGTCGCGGCGCTTGTCGGGCTGCTGAATGGCACGACGGTGGCGGTGCTGAACATGCCCCCATTCATGGTCACGCTGGTGGGCCTGATCACGATCAGCGCGTTCGCCATCTGGCTGACCCAGTCCGAGAACATCGCCCGCCTGCCCGAAAGCTTCATCAAGCTGGGCAAGGGCGACATCGTCTCGGTCCATATCGGCGCCAAGGACAGCCCGCAGATCCCCCGGCGCGAGGTCTATTCCTTCGTCACCTACGCTATGGTCATCGCGGTGGGCGTGGCAGTGGCGGCGCATGTGCTGCTGAACCGCACGATCTTCGGCCGGTGGGTGCTGGCCATCGGCATGAACCGCCGCACGGCCGAAATCTCGGGCGTGCCCGTCCGCCGGGTCATCATCGCAGTCTACGTCATCTCGGCCATGTGCGCCGCAGTTGGCGCGATCCTCTATTCGGCACGACTGGAGGCGGGTCGCCCCACGCTCGGCGGCGGCACCTTCCTGCTGGACGTGATCGGCGCCGCGGTCATCGGCGGGACCAGTCTTTTCGGCGGCAAGGCCAAGATCATCTGGACCTTCTTCGGCGTGCTGTTCTTCGTGCTGCTGTCGAACACGCTGAACCTGATGAACCTGTCCTCGTTCCAGGTGGACATGGTCAAGGGTGCGGTGATCCTGGGCGCCGCGCTACTGGACGTGCTGCGCACCCGCCTGATGCAGGAGCGGCGGCGATGACCGACATCCTGACCCTCGAGGGGCTGACCAAGGACTGGTTTGGGGTGCCGGCCGTCTCGGACCTCACGCTGCGGGTGCGGCAGGGGGCGTGCCTCGGGCTGATCGGCCAGAACGGCGCAGGCAAGTCCACGCTGATGAACATGATCGGCGGCATCGTCGCGCCAACGGCGGGGCGGATGCTGTGGCGAGGCCAGCCCTACAGCCCGGCCTCGGCCGCCGACGCGGCTGCCGCCGGGATCGCCTTCATCCACCAAGAGCTGAACCTCTTCTCGAACCTCTCGGTGGCCGAGAACCTCTATATCGACGGCTTTCCGCGCCGCCTCGGCCTGATCGACTGGCGCCGCGTGCATGCCCGCACCCGCGAGATCCTGGCCCGGCTGTCGCTGGACGTGGACCCGCGCCTGTCGGTCGGCAACCTGTCTCCGGGAGAGCGGCAGCTGGTCGAGATCGCCAAGGCGCTGCACAACGAGGCGCAGCTGCTGATCTTCGACGAGCCGACGACCTCGCTCACCGCGCGCGAGACCGAGCGGCTGTTCGACACGATCGCCGCGCTGCGCGCCGAGGGGCGCACCATCGTCTACATCTCGCATATCCTGGGCGATGTGCGCCGGCTGTCGGACGATATCGCAGTGCTGCGCGACGGCCGGCTGGTTGACGAGGGGCCTGTGGACGCCTTCCCGGTGACGCGGATGATCCGCTCGATGATCGGGCGCGACCTTGGCGGCCTCTACCCGCCGCGCACAGCCGCCCCACGCCCCCGCCCGGTGCTGGAGGTGCGGGGCGTCACCCAGCCCGGCGTGGTCGAGGACGTGTCGCTGACGCTGCACGAGGGCGAGGTGCTGGGCCTCTTCGGTCTCATGGGCTCTGGCCGCAGCGAGTTGGCGCGAATCCTCTTCGGGCTCGATCCGCACCAAGGCGGGCAGATCTTGCTGGACGGCGCGCCGCTGCCGGCAGGGCCGCGGGGCCGGATCCGGGCCGGCATGGCCTTCGTGACCGAGAACCGCCGGGACGAGGGGCTGATGATGGAGGCCTCGATCGCCGACAACCTCTCGCTGGTCTCGCTGCGCGAGTTCGGCCGCCGCCCCGTCGGGCTGATCGACCCGCAGGCCCTGAGCGCGCGGACCGAGGCGGCGCGGACCGAGCTGGCCGTCAAGGCCGGCGACATCGCCGTGCAGCCGGTGAAGGCGCTGTCGGGCGGCAACCAGCAGAAGGTCGTGATCGGCAAGTGGCAGATGAGCGCGCCGCGGCTGTTCATCCTGGACGAGCCGACGCGCGGCGTGGACGTGGGCGCAAAATACGAGATCTACGCGCTGATCGACCGGCTGGCCGCCGCGGGCGGGGCCGTCCTGATGATCTCGTCCGAACTGGAGGAGCTGACGGGCACCGCCGACCGCATCCTGGTGATGAACCGGGGCGAGATCGTCGGCGGCCTCGACCGCGCGGCCTTTTCGGACGAGCGGATCCTGTCGATGGCTTTCCGGGAGGATGCCGCATGACCAGCCTTGCCGAACGCGCGCTGGACGCGGCCGTGCGCCATGCGACCTACCTGATCTTCGCGGCGGTGCTGCTGTGGTTCGGGTTGCAGTCGCCGGTCTTCCTGATGCCCGAGAGCCTGGCGAACATCGTCAAGCAATCCTCGTTCATCGGAATCGCGGCGATCGGGATGACCTTCGTGCTGCTGACGGGCGGCATCGACCTGTCGGTCGGCTCGGTCATGTTCCTCGCCGCGCTGATCGCGGGGATGGTGATGCGCGCGCTGGACCTGCCGGTGCCGGCCGGCATGGTCGTCGCCCTGCTGACCGGGGTGGTGCTGGGGCTGATCAACGCCTTCTTCATCGTGGTCCTTCGCGTCATTCCCTTCATCGTCACGCTGGCCACGCTGTTCCTGTTCCGCGGCTTCGGCATCTGGCTGACGAGCTCGACCCAGTTCGACTTCCCCCCCGCGATGCGGGCCTTCGGCCTCTCGTCGATCCTGGGCGTTCCGCTGCCTATCGTCGTCTTCGCGGCCTTCGCGCTAATGGCGCATGTCGTGCTGGCGCACACGACCTTTGGCCGGCAGGTCTACGCGTTCGGCAACGATCCCGAGGCCGCGCGCAAGTCCGGCGTCAAGATCGCGTGGGTGCAGGCCCGCGTCTACGTCATCTCGTCGGCCTGCGCGGCCGTTGCGGGCTTCGTGCTGATCGCGCAGATCGGTCGGCTGGACGCAGGCTTCGGCGAGGGGCGCGAGTTCGACGTCATCGCCGCCGCAGTGCTGGGCGGGGCCAGCCTGATGGGCGGCTCCGGCACCGCGCTCGGGGCCGTGATGGGCGCGACGCTGATCCAGACGGTGAAGATGGGTCTGGTCTTCACGGGGGTGAACCTTTACCTGCAGCCAATCCTGCAAGGTGCGATCATCTTCCTTGCGGTACTGGCCGACGGGCTTCGCAACACCAGGATGCGCAGCCGGCTGCGGCGGACGATCCGCACGGTCGAACCTGCATCAGGGCCTGCAGGCCGCAGGATTTGACTGCCGCCGGGTTCTGCCGGTAAAGGGCCGGGACGGCAGGGCGGGAGCGCCCTCGCCCCATGAGAGGAGACGCGACGGATGCTCAAGGGGACGCCGATCCAGAAGCGCAAGCTGGCCGACGATGTGCGCGAGCGGCTTCTTGCGATGATCGAGAACGGCGAGCTGCGCCCGGGCGACCTGCTTCCATCAGAGCGGGAGTTGATGGAGGGGCTGGGCGTCGGGCGTCCGGCGATCCGAGAGGCGATGCAGGCCCTCGAGCGCGCCGGCCTGATCCAGATCCGCCATGGCGAGCGGGCGCGGGTGGCCGAGCCGTCGATCGGCCGGATGGTCGATCAGATGATGGACCCGATGAAGCATCTGCTGGTCCACTCGTCAGCCAGTCTGGACAATCTGAAGGACGCGCGCCTGACCTTCGAGCTGGAGATGGCCCGCCGCGCCGCCGAGAAGCACCGCCCCGAGGACATTGCCGCCCTGACCGCTACGGTGGACGAGCAGGAGGCCGCGCGCGGCAATGCCGCGGCCTTCAGGCTGCTGGACGGCCGGTTTCACCGCGAGATCGCAAGGCTGAGCGGCAACCCGATCTGGCCCGCCCTCTCCGATGCGCTGTTCGCGTGGCTGAACGACTTCCACGTCGATCTGGTGTCGGTGCAGGGGAAGGAGCGGCTGACGATTGCCGAACACCGCGAGATCATCGGCACCATCGCCTCAGGCAGTCCCGACGCGGCCGCGACTGCCATGCGCAATCACCTGACCCGCGCGAATGAGCTTTATCGCAGGACGGAGACCGATCGCGGCTGAGCCTCCTCTTTCAGTCCACAGCGTTGACTCGATTAGGTCTACTGATATGATGAGCTGATAATCTTGGGGAGGACAACATGAAACTGATGAACCCTGCCGTTCTGGCGGCCGCGACTGCCATGGCGGCGTTTCTGTCCACGGCCGCCTCGGCCCAAACCGTGATCCGGGTGGGCCATGGCGCACAGGCCGGGCATCCGACGCATCTGGGCCTGCTGCGCCTGTCCGAGATCGTCGCCGAGCGCACGGACGGTGAGGTGCAGATCGAGGTCTTCGCCGACCGCCAGTTGGGCGAGGAGCGTGAGATGGTCGAGGGCTTGCAGCTGGGCACTGTCGACATGACCGTGGTCTCGACCGGCCCGCTGAACGCCTTTGTTCCTGAGATTGCCGTGCTGGACCTGCCCTTCCTGTTCCGCGATTCCCAACATGCCTATGGCGTGCTGGATGGTGAGGTCGGGCAGGAGATCCTGGCAAAGTTTGAAGGGGCGGGCATCCTCGGCCTGGGCTACTTCGAGAATGGCTGGCGGCACCTGACCACCAAGGGCGCGGTGGACGCGCGAGAGGATCTGCAGGGTGTCAAGCTGCGGACGATGCAGAACCCGGTTCACATGGCGGCGTTCGAGGCGATGGGTGCCTCGCCGGTGCCGATGGCCTGGGGCGAGGTGTTCACCAGCCTCGGTCAGGGGGTCATCGACGCGCAAGAGAACCCGATCACTGTCATCTACACCAATTCGTTGTGGGAGGTGCAGAGCCACGTGACCCTGACCGGCCATGTCTATGGCCCGCATGTGATCCTCGCCTCGCAGGTGGTGTGGGACGGACTGCCCGAGGACGCGCGCACCGCCATATCCGAGGCAATGCCCGAGGTGATCGCCTTCCAGCGGCAGGAAAGCCAGCGACTGGAGGCCGAGCAGATCGACTTGCTTCGGGACAAGGGCATGACCGTCAGCGACGTCGATCCCGCGCCTTTCCGTGAGGCGGCGCAGGCCGTCTACAGCCAGTTCTCGGACAGGTTCGACCCGTCGATGCTGGAACGGATCCAGGCGCAGTGATCCGTGCCGCTGACCCCGGTCCGCCAAGCCCCGTGACGGCGCTCTGCCCGGTTGCCGGAGCGGGCGGGTGACGGCCCCCGTGCGGGCCGTCCTGCGGCTTTGGTCTTGCGTCGAAGCCGTGGCAGAGGCCGCGATCGTGCTGCTCACCGTGGCCATGGTGGCGGCGGCGGCGGCGCAGATCGTCGCGCGCTACGCCTTCGCCGCCCCGCTGGCCTGGTCGGAGGAACTGTCGCGCTACCTGTTCGTCTGGCTGGCCTTCCTCGCAGCCTGGCTGGCCTGGCGGCGGCGCGAGCACATCTCGCTGGACATGCTGCCGGGCCGGGTCCGGCCCGCCACGGTCCGGCTTGCCGAGCTGCTGGTTCTGGCCTTCGCCGTGGTGGCAATGACCAAGGGGATGCGGCTGATGGGCTTGTCGGCCCGGCAACCCTCGGCGGCGCTCGGGCTGCCGATGGTCTGGGTCTATGCAGGTTTCTACGCCGGGATGGGGATGGTGGCCGGCGACATTCTGACCGGCTGGCTGCGCGCGTTCGACCGGCGCGGCTCCGGGACCGCGCCGCAGTCCGGACCGGGGGCGGCCACATGATCACCGCGCTGCTGCTGTCCTTCGTGCTGCTGCTGGTGCTCGGGATGCCGGTGTCATTTGCGCTTGCGATCGCCTCGGCACTGGCGCTTTACGCGGGCGGCGTGCCGCTGTCGCTGATCGTGCAGCGGATGACCGCGTCCATTGACAGCTTCGTGCTTCTGGCGGTGCCGTTCTTCCTGCTGGCAGGGCAGCTGATGGCGCGCAGCGGCATCTCGCGGGACATTGTCGGACTGTCGCAGTCGCTGCTGGGGCATTTCCGCGGCGGGGTCGGCCATGCCAATGTCGCAGCCAGCGTGCTGATGGGCGGGATGACGGGATCGGCCGTGGCCGACACCTCGTCGACCGGGATGGCGATGATCCCGCCGATGATCGAGCGCGGTTATCCCGCGCCCTTCACCGCGGCGATCACTGCGGCCTCGTCGATGATCTCGGTGGTCATCCCGCCTTCGGTGCCGATGATCATCTTCTGCGTCGTAACTGGGGTGTCCGTTTCCGAACTTTTCATGGCCGGGCTGGTGCCGGGAATTCTGATGGCGCTCGGCATGATGGCCGCGACCGCGCTCGTGGCGCGGCGGCAGGGCTTTCCGCGCGAGCCGCGGCAGAATGCTCGGGCTATCCTTCGTGCGCTGCGCAGCAGCCTGATCGCGCTGACGCTGCCGGTGGTCATCATCGGCTCGATCCGCTTCGGCGTTGCCACCCCGACCGAAGCCTCGGTGGTGGCGGTGATCTATGCCGCGCTTGTCGGGCGGTTCTGGTATGGCGCGCTGCCGTTCCGGGCGCTGCGGCCGCTGGCGCTGGAGGCGGCGGCAACGACGGGGGTGGTGATGCTGATGATCGCCGCTGCCTCGCTCTACGGCCTGATCCTGACGCGGGCGCAGGTGCCGCAGGCGGCCGCGGCGGCCATCGGGACGCTGACGCAGGATCCGACGCTGGTGCTGCTGCTTGTGCTGGTGATCTATGTGGTGGCGGGGGCGATCCTGGATCTGGGGGCAAACATCATCATTCTGGTGCCGGTGCTGTTCCCGACCGTCACCACGCTCGGCATCGACCCGGTGCAGTTCGGCGTCGTGACGGTGATGGGTCTGGCACTCGGGCTGGTGACCCCGCCGGTTGGGGCCTGCCTGTTCATCGCCTCGACCATTGCGAAGGTGCCGCTGATGGTCACGGCACGCGCCGCGATGCCGTTCCTGATTTCAACCCTCGCGCTAATCGTGGCGATCATTCTGGTTCCCGAGATCGCGACCTGGCTGCCCTATTCTATGCGGAGGTGAAGGGCTCAGCGCGCCCCGCCGCCGTCCCGGATCCAGCCAAAATAATCCTCGGACCCCATCTGCCCGCCCTTGAGCGCGATCTGCAACCCGTCATGCGCCCCCGGCCCGTGCGCCCGGCACAGCGACGCGCCGGGAATGGTGGGGGCAAGGGCCTCCAGAGCCTGCAGGCCAAGCTGGCGCATGCCGTGGCCCGAGGTGTCGCCGCCCGAGATCACCGCCCGTCGCAACCCGCTCTGGCGCAGCACGCTGTCGAGGATCCGGCCCAAGGCCTCGCCGATGCGCCGGTTCGCCGCCTCGGCCGACCATGTGCTGCCGGACAACGCCGCACGGAAGCGGCCGATGGCGGGATCGTCCAAGCTGGCGGAGGAATGGACCAGCGGACTGAGGCCCCGGCCTGCGGCTTCCACGGCGGCCGCAGCGGCCCGCGTCTCCTCTGCGGCAAGTGCCGCGTCGCTGCCGCAGGCCGCCGCCGCATCGAACGGCAGCAACGCGAAGCCATGGGCCCCGGCCCAGGCTAGCTGCCGCCCCGTCACCGGCGAGACGGAGCCGGAGACGGCGGCGATACGGTCCACCGTCCCCGCCGACGGGACGGGCGGCACGGCAGGCAGCAGCCCCGTCTCCTGCCAGTGGCGCACGAGGGCGTACTCCACCCCTTGACTGCCGAAGACGAGGCCCATCCGCGCCCGGTTCTGCCAGATCAGCCGACCTGCCACGGCATCGGTATCGGGGCCTATGGTGTCGACCGAAAGCACCCGTGCGCCCGCCGCGATCAAGGCCTCCATCCGCCCCTGCGCGTCACCCGCGAGCGCTTCAAGATCCAGAAGCGCGCCAGTCAGCCCCGTCTGCGCCGACAGGTGGCGCAGCAGATCGGACTCGGTCATCGGCGTCACCGGATGGTGCATCATCACCGGATGCCGGTCCAGCCGGAAGACGCCGTCCGGGCTGCCGGCGAAAAGGTGGCCGAACGCCTGATAGCGCCGCATCGCCGGCGCGGCGGTCAGCAGCGGCACGGCCGGCGCGGGCCGCACCGCAAGGGCAAGCTCCAGCGCGCGACCGATGCTGCCGGACGTCGGCGCCGAGTCGAAGGTGGAGCAGATCTTGTAGTGCAGCAGCGGCGCGCCGAGGCCGTCCAGCCAGCCCAGCAGCGGCGGCAGATGCGCGGTCATCCAAGCCGGATCATGGCTGCGTGCCGTCGTCGCAAGCCCGATGCCGCCGACACCGGCAAAGCGCGCCAGCAGCGCGGCATCTGGAATCTCGGTGAACAGGACCGATGGCACGCCCGCGAAGGCGAGCACCTCCATCACAGCGGACGATCCGGTGAAGTCGTCGCCCAGCCAGACCACCCGCAGTTGCGTTGCCGCGTCCTCCGATGACATCGCACCCCATCCTGTCTTGTATGCCACACATGGTCCGCTTAGTATGAGACTATACCAGTTGCGCCACAACACCCGACCCGAGAGGAGATGCCGTGACTAAAATTGCCCTGTTCGGTGCTGGCGGAAAGATGGGCGTCCGGCTGTCCACCAATCTGATCGGCACCGAGTTCGACGTGAGCCATGTCGAAGTCAGCGCCGCCGGGCGCGCGCGCCTGAAGGCCGAAACTGGACTGGACTGCGTGGAGCGCGATGCCGCCCTTGCGGGAGCGGCTGCGGTCATCCTCGCCGTTCCCGATACCCATATCGGCCGGGTTGCGTCCGAGGTGGTGCCGCTGCTGGCCTCCGGGACGATGGTGCTGATCCTCGATGCGGCGGCGCCCTTTGCCGGACATCTGCCGGAACGGGCGGACATCACCTATTTCGTCACGCATCCATGTCATCCGCCGATCTACAACGACGAAACGACGCCCGAGGGGAAGGCCGATCATTTCGGCGGCGTCGCGGCGAAACAGGCGATCGTCAACGCGCTGATGCAGGGCCCGGCCGAGCATTACGATCTGGGTGACCGGATCGCGCGGGCGATCTTCGCGCCCGTCATGCGCAGCCACAAGGTGACGGTCGAGCAGATGGCGATGCTGGAGCCGGGGCTGTCGGAAACCGTCTGCGCCTCGCTGCTGACCGTGATGCGCGAGGCGATGGACGAATGCGTGGCGCGCAGCGGCGTCAGTGAAGCCTGCGCGCGTGACTTCTTGCTCGGCCACATGAACATTCTGGGGGCGGTGATCTTCGAGGAACGGCAGGGCGTGTTCTCGGATGCGTGCAACAAGGCGATCCAGTTCGGCATTCCGGTGCTGATGAAGGACGACTGGAAGCGCGTATTTGACTGGGACGAGATCACCGCCTCGATCCGGCGGATTACCTGAGCAGTAGCAGCGCCATGAAGGAGATGACCTTGCGCAGCGGCGCGTTTTCGGCCCGGGTGACGGAAGGCGCAATCGGTGCCGTGACCTGCGGCGGTGTGGAGGTGCTGCGCGGCCTGACCTGCCCGGTCCGCAACGCCGACTGGGGCACGTACCTGACCGAGACGGTGAGCGAGCAGCTGGACACCGCCCGCTATGCCCGCCGCTTCACCGATAGCGACAAGACGTTCGACGGGGCGCTCGACGTGAAGCTGGACGAGGTGTCGCCGGGCGCGGGGCGGCTGGTGGCCGAGGTTTCATTCACCTTCCGCCGCGCCGCGCGGGTGAACCGGGTCGGCTTCACCCTGCTGCATCCGCTGCGCGGTGTTGTGGGGCAACCTCTGACACTTCGCCATCCGGGCGGCGGGATCAGCGAGGCGGCCTTTCCGTCGCGGGTCAGCCCCGCCCAGCCCGCGCTGGACATCGCCGGACTGGCGCATGTGGTGCAGGGCGTCGCTGTGGAGATCGCGATGGAAGGCGAGGTGTTCGAAATGGAGGATCAGCGCAACTGGTCCGATGCCTCGTTCAAGACCTATTGCCGTCCGCTGTCCCTGCCCTTCCCCTATGGCGTGGCGGCGGGCGAGACGGTGCGACAGCGGATCGTCCTGACGGTCAGGCAGACGGGCGAAGAAACGGGGCGCAAGCCGGATGCGCCTGCCGCGCCGCGTTCCGTGCGGATGCCGCAAGTCATGCTGGCACATGAGTCGGGTCTGTCCGACCGCGCCGCGCTGGCCGCATTCCCCGGCGTTCCGGTGTTGTTGCGCCTGACGCCCGACACGCCGCAAGCCGAGCTGGAGTCTCTTGCAGCTCGTCCCGGCACCGCGCTCGAAATCGTCTTCGAAGACCTGCCCGGGCTGCAGTCGCTGATCGCGCGGGCGCGGATGGCGGGTTTGATGCCGCTGCGGGTCACCGCCTTGCCACGCCTCTGGCTGAAGAGCCACCAGCCTTCGGGGCCTTGGCCGGAAGGTCCGCGCCCGGAGGCGGCGTTGCCGCTGCTGCGCGCCGGATTTCCCGGCAGGCCCGTCGGCGGAGGCAGCCTGACCAACTTCACCGAGTTGAACCGCGCTCGCCCCGATCCGGAAACCGTGGATTTCGTGACTTTCGGCAATACGGCCCTTGTCCACGCCGCCGACGATCTGTCGGTCTGGCAGACGCTGGAGGCGCTGCCCGACATCTTCCGGACAGCGCAGGACATCGCAGGCGGCAAGCCGCTGCATCTGGGCCTGCTGTCGATCGGGATGCGCAGCAATCCCTACGGGGACGGTGTGGCGGCGAACCCGCAGCGCCTGCGGCTGCCGATGGCGCAGGATGATCCGCGTCAAGGCACCGGCTTTGCCGCTGCCTATGCGGTTGCCGTATTGGCCGGCGCTGCGGTAGCTGGGGTGGAAAGCCTTGCGCTTGCCATGCCGGACGGTCCGCTTGGGGCCACGGGTCCGCTGGCCGATGTGGTGCGCACCGCTGCCGCCTTGGCCGGACAAGAGGTGCAGATTGCGCGGACGGGCGGAGTGGTTGTCGTTGACGCCGGCGGCTCCGGCCTTGCCGCAAACTGCACAGGCAGCGTCGCCAACGTGGACGGCCTGCCGCCCCTCATCCCGGAAAGCGCGACAATCTGGGACGCGCCGGCCCCTGAACGACAGGACACAGCATGACGGACGCAAGGATCAAAGCCGACTACATCCTCGAAACGCCGATGGATCCCGCACGGGCCGCCGCCATCCTGGCGGGAGAGCAGTCGTCGGGCACCTTCATGGCCGTTCCCGGCGAGACGGAGGCGCTGAAGGCCCGTTCGGCCGCGCGGGTGGAACGGCTGGAGGATCTGGGTCCGGTCCCCGCCGCGGCGCTGCCCGGAGGCGCCGGTGCGGACCGCCCGCATCGGCGCGTGGCGCTGTCCCTGTCCTGGCCGCTCGGCAATACCGGCACGAGTCTGCCAAACATCCTCGCGACCGTTGCGGGCAACCTGTTCGAGTTGAGCTGCGTGGCCGGCCTGCGCATGACCGCGCTGCGGGTTCCACCGGAACTGGTGACCGCCAGCCCCGGCCCCGCTTTCGGCGCGCCCGGCACGAGGCGGCTGACCGAAGTGCAGGGGCGGCCGCTGATCGGCACCATCGTCAAGCCGTCCATCGGGCTGACGGCAGAGGAAACGGCGGCACTGGTGGACACGCTCTGCACTGCCGGGATCGACTTCATCAAGGATGACGAGCTGCAGGCCGATGGCGCGGTCTGCCCCTTCGACGACCGGGTGCGGGCGGTGATGCGCGTCATCAACAGCCATGCCGGGCGCACCGGGCGGAAGGTGATGTACGCCTTCAACCTGACCGGCGAGGTGGACGAGATGCGCCGCCGCCACGATCTGGTGCTGGCGGAGGGCGGCACCTGCGTGATGGCCAGTGCCAACTCGGTCGGCCTGACCGGCATGCTGGCGCTGCGTCGGCACGCCGTGCTGCCGATCCATCTGCACCGCAACGGTTGGGGATATCTGTCGCGCCATCCATCGCTTGGCTTCGATTATACCGCGTGGTCGGTGCTGTGGCGGCTGGCAGGGGCCGACCACATGCATGTGAACGGCATCCGCAACAAGTTCTGCGAAAGCGATGCCAGCGTGATCGCCTCGGCCCGTGGTTTGCTCACCCCCCTTTCGGCAGAGCAGCCGGCGCTTGCGATGCCGGTCTTCTCCTCGGGCCAGTCGGCGGGGCAGGTACATGACACTTGGGCCGCGCTTGGCACTTCGGACCTGATCTTCGCCGCAGGGGGCGGGATCATGGCGCATCCCGACGGGCCGGCGGCGGGGGTCCGGTCTCTTCAGGACGCTTGGGCCGCGGCGATGGGCGGTATGTCGCTGCAGGCGGCCTCCAAGGACAGTCCGGCGCTTGCCGCAGCCCTCAGAACGTTCGGTTCCGGCGCGGGAGGCTAAGAGGGCTGCGCCGGCAGCGGCCTGCCGCTCCGCCGCCCTGGGCCCTTGGCGGCAAGGGCGAGCACCAGGATCACCACCGCGCCCTGCGCCAGATCCTGCGTGCCCCGTGGCAGGCTGAGGATCTGCATGATCGTCACCATCAGGATCAGCAGGATCGCCGCGAACCAGGTGCCGACCGCGGTGCCTTGTCCACCCGCGATCAGCGTGCCGCCCAGCACTACGGCCGCCACGGATTGCAGCAGGTAGGGCTGCCCGATCTCCAGGAACGCGCCGCCGACATAGGCGCCCAGCACTAGCCCGGTCAGCGCCGCCAGCACCGCGCTGGCCACGAAGGCGCTTACCAGTACCCGGTTCACCGGGACGCCTGCAAGTCGCGCCGCTGCCCGACTTTGGCCGATCGCCGACAGCTGCCAGCCATGCACGCTGTGGCGCAGCAGAAGCGCTAGCGCAGCCACCAGCGACAGCGCCACAAGCGCGAAGACCGGCACGCCGCCGATCTTCCCCGCCGCCAGCCAGCGAAGCCCCGGCGCGACCAACCGTGGGCCGAACTGCGTGGCATTGGTGATCAGGGCGGCCGAGGCGAGGATATAGCCGGTCGCAAGCGTAGCGATGATTGCCGGAATCCGCAGCCGGATCACGAGCGCTGCGTTCACCAGCCCCACGCCGACCCCCAGCCCAAGCGCTGTCAGCACGCCCAGCCAGATCCGCCCGTCCTGCCCCTTGACTACGAGGAGGGCGAGAAAAGCGCTCAGCGTCAGCACGCCCGCCACCGACAGGTCGATATTGCCGCGCCCGGTGGTCACGACCAGCATCTGTCCAAGCGCCACGCAGGTCAAAAAGGACGCCGACAGCACTATGCCCGACAGGCTGTTCAGGCTCCACCGGCCCGAGACTGCGGACAGCACGACCCACAGGATCGCCACTGCCAGCGCGGCCCAGATCCAGCGGTTGCTCCGGGCGAATGTCTGCAACGCGGTCATTCTGCATCCTCTCTCGGCAGGGACAGGCTGCGCAGGGCGAGAACCGCCAGCAGCAGCAGCCCCTGCGTTGCGGGGTTGAGGTTGGAAGGGATGTTCAGCATTGCCAGCAGCGCCCCGATGAGCGTCAGCGTCATCGCACCCACCACGGCGCCGGCGGGCGAGATCACTCCTCCCATCAATGCCGCACCGCCCATGACGACCGCCGCCACCGACATCAGCGTGTAGGATGTACCGGAGTTGATGTCAGACGCAAAGTTCACGGCGGTCAGCATGATCCCCGCGAGCGCGAGGAAGCAGCCGGCGATGGCATAGCGGATCACCGCGCATCGAAGCGGGGACCAGCCGCTGCGCTGCATGGCGGCGGGATTGTTGCCGAAGCCGCGCAGCCCGACCCCCAATGGCGTGCGGTTGATCCACAGCGCGAGCGCCGTGAAAAGGCAGATCAGCAGCACCGAGGTCGGAACGCCCGGGATTCGCCAACGGATCAGCGCCTGCGTCCAGCCGGCGGCCGTCCCACCTGGCGTCGGCTGGATCGAAAACCCGATGCCCAGCCAGATGAAGGACGCGCCCAGTGTGACGACGATGGCAGGGATCTGCCGCCACTGGATCAGCGCGCCAACTGTGGCATAGGCAGCAAGCGCCGCGGCGATGGCTGCCAGCCCGAGCGGCGTGGACGCCGGCAGCACCGTGGCCGCCAGCACCGAGATCAGCGCCGCGAAAGCCCCGGCCCCCAAGTCGATTTCTGACCCTCCGATGATGAACATCTGCGCCAGCGCGATCAGCATCAGCGCAACGGCGGGTTTCAACAGCAGTTCCAACCCGAAGGCGCTGACCGTGTTGGGGTTGGCATTGAACATCAGCCCCAGCACGACAACAAAGCTGACATAGGGCAGCGCCGCCGCCGCCAGCCGCAGCGCGGTCCGGCGCGTGCCGCCCGGCTCCTCCGTTTGGGTGGAGGGGACGCCGAAGGCAGCTTCCAGCACGGTGGGCGCCTTGATCGCGTCCCCCTCGAGATCGGCCACGATCCGCCCGTCGGCGAAAACAAGCGCCCGATGCGCAAGGTCCAGTTCCGCATCCTCGGTGGTGTGCCAGACGATCGCGCGACCTTCGGCGGCCAGTTCGTGCAGCAGATTGTAGAAATCCTGCTTGGTGGCGATGTCGACGCCGCGGGTGGGGTCGTCCAGCAGCACCACCTTCGCATCGCCCACAAGAGCGCGGGCGACGAGCGCCTTTTGCTGGTTGCCGCCGCTCAGATCGCCGATCGTCGACATCAGGCGCGCGGGATCCAGCCGCAGCCGCTTGGCGGGTTCAAGCGCGGCGACGCGGTCGGCTGCCCTGTCCACACGCGAAAGGCCCGGCAGCCCTGCCCACCGGCCGATGGCGATGTTAGCCAGCACATCCCAAAGCGGAAAGATGCCCTCCTTCTGCCGGTCACCCGCGACGAAGGCGGCTGTGCCGTCGCGGCTCGTGCCGGGCGCTCCCTGAAACAGCGCGTGAAGGAAAAGCTGCTGGCCGCTGCCCTCCAGCCCGGTTAGAGCAACGATCTGGCCTGCGCGCAGAATGTACGGAGTTTGCGTCCAGGGCGCGCCGATCCGCATCAGGGGCGCCCCGTCTGCGCGGGCGCGGCGGTCCCGCGCCGGGCCGTCGCTTCGCCCGCCCATCAGCTCGATCAGATGCGCCGCCGAGGTGTCGGCCGCCCGCCCGCGCCACGCCATTCGCCCATTGCGCAGCAGCGCGACCGAGCTGGCGATCTTGGTGATCTCCTGCAACTTGTGGCTGATGAAGATGAAGGCAGTTCCTTCGCCCGCACGCGCCTGCACGAAAGCGATCAGCTGCGCCGCCCGACGGGCCGAAAGCGAAGAGGTCGGCTCGTCGAGGATGATCAGCCGCACGCCGGGGGTGGCGGCTGCGCGGGCGATCTCGACCATCTGCCGCTCGCCCAGTGTCAGGCTGCCGAGCGGCGCATCCGGCGAGATGCCATGGCCGGGGAAGACGGCGTCCAGGGCCTCGCGTGCCCGCTGGCGGTAGGGGCCGCGCCAGCCGGGGCGCAAGCTCGCGGCGCCCGGCGCTTCCACGAAGAAGTTTTCGGCGACCGTCAGGTTCGTGCAGAGCGACAGTTCCTGATGCACCATGCGGATACCATGCGCCTGCGCCGCGGCGGCGTCATGCCCAGCCTCGGCCTCGGCCCCGTCCAGCAGGATCTGCCCTTCCGAGGCGGGAACCATGCCGCACAGCACCTTCATCAGCGTGGACTTCCCGGCACCGTTGCCGCCGACCAGCCCCAGCACCTCGCCTGCCGCGATGTTCAGATCGATGCTGTCATTGGCACGGGTCGCGCCATAGGTCCGGCAGATGCCTCGCAGAGACACCAAGGGCACGGCCTGTGCGGGCAAAGGCAACGAAGAGGCGATGGCTTGTGGGGCTGTCATCGGCGCGGGCGCAGTCCTGCGGGGGCCACCCTTGCGGCGCGGCGAAGAAAAACGGGATGTGTATGGATGGGGGTGCGGGCCAGCAGCTCGGCCCCCACCATTCAAGCTCACTGCAGCAGATTGTCCTGCACCCATTCCAGCGAATAGCTGGGACTGATGATCATTCCGGCCGGCAGATCGGCATATCCCGCCAGGTTGTCGGCGTTGACCGTGGCCACCGGCATGATCATCTCGCGCGGGGGTTCGGCCCCCTGCAGCATCGACACGGCAAGCCACAGCGCCGCGCCGCCGATCCCCGGCGTCGTGTTCATCGAGATCGTCTGATAGCCGCTGCGTGCGTTCTCTTCTGCCCACCACTTGACGAAATCCGTGCCGCCACCGCCTTCGATCACGGGCATCTTCTCCGTGTAGGAGCCGCCGTATTGCAGGAAGGCCTGCACGATGCCCATGTCGTCGCTGCCCCCCTGCGCGAGGACCACATCCACCTGAGGAAGGCTGGGCAGCACGTTGGCGATGGCGCTTTGCGCGACCGCTGCCGTCGCCTGCCCGTAGACCTCGGCCGCCACCGTCACCCCGGGATATTCCTTCAGCACGTCCATCTGGGCTGCGTACATCGCGGCATCAGGAGCGGAGCCAGCAACACCCCGCACCACAATGGCATTTCCTTCGCCGCCGATCAGGTCGAGCGCTGCGCGGGCCTGAGCCTGCTTGTAGCCGGTGAAGTCGAAGTTCAGTTGGTAATTGCATGGAGCCGACGCGATGGAATCGAAGCTTATGACGGTGATTCCGGCACCGCAGGCTTCCTCGATCACGCCGTTCAGCGCGGTTTCCGAGGCAGAGTTGATCGTGATGATATCGACCCCGCGAAGGATCAGTTCGGCCAAATGCGCCTGCTGCTGCACCACCGACCCGTCGCCGTTCATCACGATGTAATCGCCGATCAGCCCCTGCGCTTTGGCCGCCTCTGCCGCCTCTTCGAAGGCGGTGACCATCTGCTGCCGCCAAGTATTACCGTAAAACGAGTTCGACAGCGCCACCACCGGCGCATCCTGCGCCAGCACCGGCTGTCCGCCGCCCAACCCCGCCGCTACGGCTGCGACACTGATCCATCCTTTGACCGACATTAGGCCACCTCCACTGACTCATCGTTACACTGAGGTCACCTTATCATATCAGCATTCCGAAACCGTGATGAATGTTTTTGTTGTCACTAGAAGGATGAACAGACTTTAGAGGGAGGGGCAGGGGCTCCGTCGCAAAAAATCCAAAGAGGTACAGAGTGTCCGTGATTCCCTTGACTTCAGGCGGCGAGCTTACAGAATTGCACCCGGCACGGCGCTGCGGCGCGGTTGCGCAGGCCAGATTTCGGGCTCGGCGCGGCGGGCTTTCTCTCCGGCCTCAACGCGGCGGCGCTGCACCCGCTGGTGCTCATCGCCGCCTGATCCCTCTCGATATCATCTGACAGCCATCTGCCGACGCACACCCGACGTCAGCCGCCGGGCTGCCTGAGCGCATCATGGACTTTATGCCGCGGCTGTCCGGTCTCCGGCCAATGCTGCCGCTTTCTCATCCCGATCCAATGGGAGGACCACTCATGTCCGACTGCAAAAAGCTTCACCCGACCATGACCTTCGGCGATCGCGAATGCGTCATCTTCGACGGCGCGATCCATCCGCAGTGGCAGGAAGCTGCCAGCCAAAAGGGCTTCGAGATCATCGCCCGCATTCTCGACCGCTACCACCTTGGCTTGCGCCATCACGCCTGCGGCCGCGACATGATCTGCAAGCTCTTCACGCTGCGGACCGCGATCCCGCTTTGCCCCCACTGCCTTGAGGATCGGCGGCGCGAACTCTGCGACGCCGCAGGCGTGACTTTCCTCGCTCCGGCGCGGCCCCACTACTTCCGCATCCAGCTATCCTGCGGTCACGAAGTGGAGCGACAGCAGGAGTTCCTGGAGCGCGTCAGAGCCGGGAAGACCGAGATCCGCTGCGACGCCTGCCTCGAGGCGCGACTCGAAGCCGCAGCGGGCGGCCGCGGCTGGACGCTGCTGGGCCCTGATCCCAAGGGTGATCGAAACTATCGGCTGTATGGTCACGAATGCGGGCATACGCAGCGGGTTGCGATCGTGAACATGCAGACGGGCCGTTTCACCTGCCACGCCTGCAGCGACACGTGGACGAACGATCCCAGCTTCATCTACCTGATGCGCTTCATCCTGCGCAGCGGCCGGATCGCTACCAAAGTCGGCTTTTCGCGCAACCCTGCATCGAGGCTGCGTTATCAGCTCGTCATGGATCTTGAGCAGAATGCCCAACTGCTCCGGGTGATCCCGGTGCCAACAGGTCACCAGGCAATCTGCTATGAGAAGCGGCTGCACGTGAACCTGCGCAAGCTTTTTCCCGGTGCCGTTCTTGATCGGGCAGAGTTCGAGGGCGAGGTTCGTGTTCTTTCTGAACTCTACTGCGCCAGCATCGAGCCCGAGATCATGGCGCTGCTCGACGACATCGAGCTCCGGGTCAAGTCGCTGGCAAAGCGCGCGGCGAAGCTTGCCCGGCGCAGCGCGCAGCAGGACGCCCGCCGCGCAAGTAACCGGCAGCGCCGCAAGCGCTCGGGCGGGTCCGCCAAAGCAGGTTGACCGGAAGCGCCGATCACGCCCCCCACCCAAGTCCCTCCGGAGGTCCCGATGACCAAGCCTGACACGGGGACGGCTGCGCCGTCCCGCCCCGCCTGGCGCGCATACGCCGCCGACATCCTGAACCGCGCCCGCGAGATGGAGGCGCGCACCGATGCCGAGCGCGCCACTCTGCTGGAAGAGCATGACGCTGCGGATGAAGTCCTGCCCCGGCTGCCCGGAGACGCCGCCGTCTCGTTCACATCACCGCGTGACCAGATGATGATCCTCTGCCTCGCGGCCACGATCGGCAGCGAAGATCGCCTGCGGGCAGAACTGCAGCAGGGTGCGATCATCGCGGTCATCGGTCTGCCTGATGATCTGCTGAAGGATGCGCGTCGGCTTTTGCCCCTCTTGCTTCCGCCGGGCTGGCGGATCGCCCGGAGCGAGCACGAGCGCCGCCGTCCCGGCGCGGTCGCGGTCGTCGAGCCTGCACCGACCTATGCCAGCTATGCCCAGGAAGGTCTGACGAGGACCCTCGAAACGGCCCTGACGTTCGATGTGCCGGTCGTGCTGCTGCTGCCCGAAGGCCTGGCCGCGGCCAAGGCTCTCGAAGGGGCGGAGGTGCCGCTCTGGCCCTTCCGCCGGATGGATCGCGAGATCGTGGCCGAGCGTCTCGCGCTGAGCTGGCCGCAGGCCGACCCTGCCGCGCTGCGCGAGCAGCTTCCGCCGGACGATCAGCTGGCCGTGATGCCGATGCTGCCCCTGATGCTGTCTCTGCGGAGCAAAAGCGTCGAAGAGGCGGTGCGGGTTCTGCGGAACACAACGGGCGCGTCCGCAGCGCGACCCCGACAGGACGACCCGAACGCGGGCGCGGCCGGCATGGACCTGCCGGAGGGACGGACGCAGCCCGGCATTCGTCTGGCCGAGCTTGCCGGTCTCGGCGCCGCCCGTGACGTGACTCTCGGGATCGTCGAGGATCTGCGCGCCTGGCATGCAGGCGAGTTGCCCTGGGACGCGGTGCATCGCGGCATGCTGGTCGTGGGCTTGCCCGGCTGCGGCAAGACCGAGCTGGCCCGCGCGATGGCACGCGAACCCGGTATTCATCTGGAAAGCGCCAGCTATGCGCAATGGCAGGCCCGGGGCCATCTTGGCGACATGCTCAAGGCGATGCGCGCCAGCTTCGCGGCAGCGGCCGATCAGGCGCCGTCTATCCTGTTTCTCGATGAGCTCGATGCCTTCGGGTCACGGACGGGAGGGGGCATCACGCAACACCAGAGCTACGACACCAAGGTGATCACCGCGTTTCTCGAGCAGCTCGACGGAATTGACGACCGGGTGGGGGTCGTCATCGTCGCCGCCTGCAACCATCCTGGGGTGATCGACCCGGCGGTCTTGCGGGCCGGCCGTTTCGATCAGCGGGTTACGCTCCGCCTGCCGGATGCCGAAGCGCTGGCCATCATCCTGCGCCAGCATCTCGGATCCGACCTGCCCGAGGCGGACCTCGCCATGCTCGGGCAAATGGCCCTCGGCCTCTCGGGCGCGGATTGCGCCGCCGCTGTCCGGGCGGCCCGCGCCGCCGCGCGGCGGCAGAAGCGCCCGTTGACGGCCGAGGACCTGCGCGCCGCCCTCGCGCCGGACCATCTGTCTCTTCCCGCCGACATGCGCCGCCGGGCGGCGATCCACGAGGCCGGCCATGCCGTCGTGATGACCGCGCTCGGCCTCGGGCGGGTCAAGGCCCTGCGGCTCGGACCGAATGGCGGCGAGACACGCATGCGTTGGTTCGACTCCGACTCGACACGGGAGCTGCTGCAGCGGCGCTGCGCCGGGCATCTCGCGGGGCGCGCGGCCGAGATCCTTCTGCTCGGCACGGCCAGCGGCGGCGCAGGCGGCACCGAGGACAGCGATCTGCACCAGGCAACACGGCTGGTGATGCAATGCGAGATCAACTTGGGCCTGGGCAGCATGGGTCATCTCTCCGTCGGTGCGCCGCCGCCCACAACAGCACTGCTGTCGCTGCCACCCCACCTGCGGCAGCAGATGAAGCGCGATCTCGACAAGGCCCTTGCGCTGGCGCTGGAGATCTTGCGGCAATACCGGACGCTGCTGGAGAGCCTGGCACGGGATCTCGAGATCCGCGGTTTCTTCCTGGAAGCAGACTTGGCGGTGGCTCTGGCACCCGTCATAGGGAAAAATAGGGGTAACTCCCTGGAACCGCATCAACGAGACAGTAGGCAACCCATCAGTTTCTGGCGCAAACCGTAGGGCAAGACGCAAGGGATTGGTGATCTGGCCGCGAAAAAGCCCGATGTGAGACGGCACCATCCCGGGCCGCACGCGCGCGCACCATTTCGGGCTGCGTAATCTGAGGCTCGAACCTAACCTCTGCGGGACGTCCGCCCTGTCGACCGGCCTGCGGATGGTGACGAAGTTCCCACTATGTCTCGGAACATGGCCGACTGGTCCGTTGCCCGGCGGAGGCGCCCGCGCAACGCACGGTCAGTTATCCACAGCGGCCTGTGTCATCCCCGCTTGCACAACCGCCTTTCGATCAAAGCTGTAGATCGCCGTGCAGCCGCTGTCCCGTGCGCAAAGCGCGATCATGTGGTCCGAGAAGCCTGCGCCGCCGTGGCGATAGCGCTCTGTCGCTAGTCCGACACGATCGGCTGCCTCGACGACTAATTCTTGCGAAGACAGCCGCCTGCTGCGAATCGTCCTGCACCAGGAAGCGGACGACGACATTGGTATCAAGCGCGATCATTCGCGCCCTGTGCCACGACCTCGTCCATCTGCTCCAGCGTAACGGGCGCCTGCCCCTTGCGCCACAGCATGCCCCGAAGCCCCGCGACCGGGCGCGTCCGCATGATCCGGACCTGACCTCCATCCAGAATGACATAGCGCAGCCGGTCGCCCGGCATCAGATCAAGCGCCCGCCTCACGGATTTCGGCAGCGTCGTTTGACCTTTTACGGTTATGCTGGACTCAGACATGGCGCCACCATAGCACGAAGACGTTCCGCCTTACATATTGTAGTACCGCCTTGGGATTTCAAGATCCCGGCTTGGCCTAAGGCATTTTGCAGACCGGATCCGCCTCAGCGTGATCGGGCAGAGGCGCTGCGATGTCTTCGGCAATATCGGCACGGCGATAAGCCCTGACGGTGAAGAGCGCCGAGACCTTCCCCTGCCCCAGCAGATAGCCCAGTTCCTGGCTGCGGAATGCCGGGTTGACGGTGACCATCACGGCGCCGATCCGGGCCAGCGCATATTCAAGCAGCACCCATTCCACGGCGTTCGGGGACATCACGGCGACCCGGTGGCCAGCCTGGATTCCGAGCGCGATCAACGCCCGCGCCAGCACATCCACCCGAGCATACAACGTCGCGTAGTCGATCTCATCATCCGCGAAGATCAGCGCGGTCGCATCGCCATTCTTCCGCGCCTGCTGGCGCAGGGCCTCGCCTATAGTGATTTCGACCAAGGGCATCACAGGATGCGATGCGCTGACGCTTGCGCGCCGGCTCGCTGATGTGAGAAAGTCAGGCACCGAACAGATCTCTCCCGTACTGTTCATGATCGAACAATACGGGAGAGAGATGATTCGTCAACGACCAAGAGGAGGCCTCATGACCGAGCCTGTCGATCCGGATGCCGGTACCGCACGACTTGGAAGCCCGGCGATCGACGGGCAGATCAGCTACAAGCTGCGACTTGCGCAGATCGTCGCCTACCGTGCGTTCGAAGGTGTCGTCACTGGTTTTGGCGCGGCGCCGCGTTATCTCGGCCTTTTGTGCCTCATCCGCGACAATCCAGGCCAGGCGCAGAGCAGGCTGGCCGAAGCGGTCGCCTTGCAACGCTCTTCCTTGGTCACGATCCTTGACCGGCTCGAGGCGGACGGCCTTGTGGAACGCCGCGCCGTGTCCGGGGACCGGCGGATGAAGCAGGTTTGGCTGACCCCCGAGGGAGGGCGTGTCGTCGACCTGCTGCTCCCGCAGGCCGAGGCCCATGAGGCGGCCTTGACCGCCGGGCTGAGCGCGACGGACAAGGCCTTGTTCCTGCGGGCCTTGGATCAAGTCGTGCAAAACCTCAGCTGAGCGCCAAGCCCCTTCAACCCTTTCTTCGAAGCGCTCAGTGCCATCCCGGACCGGATTAGAACGGGTAGTGCTGGTTCGGGTCCTCGATGGTGATCCAGCGCAGTTCGGTGAAGGCGTCGATGCCGGCCGAGCCGCCGAAGCGGCCGTAGCCACTGTCCTTGACGCCCCCAAAGGGCATCTGCGCCTCGTCCCCGACCGTGGGGCCGTTGATGTGGCAGATCCCCGACCTGATGCGCCGCGCCACATCCAATGCCCGCGGAATGTCGCGGCCGAAGACGGCGGCCGAGAGGCCGTAATCGGTATCATTGGCCAGCTCGACCGCATGATCGGTGTCACGGGCGCGCACGACGCAGACGACGGGGCCGAAGGATTCCTCGCGGAAAAGGCGCATGTCCGGCGTCACGTGATCGACGATGGTGGCTGGCATGATCGTGCTTCCGCTCGCGCCGCCAGTCGTGACCCGCGCGCCGGCATCCGCCGCGTCGCGGACCAGCTCGTCGACCTTTTCGACCGCCCCTCGAGAGATGACCGAGCCCAGCACAACCTGTCCGCGCGGATCGCCATGGGACAGCCCCGACGCTTTGGCCGTAAACTTCTCGACGAAGGCGTCGGCGATGCTCTCCGCGACGATGATCCGCTCGGTCGACATGCAGATCTGGCCCTGGTTCATGAAGGCACCGAAGGTCGCCGCGTTCACCGCCCCGTCCAGATCGGCGTCCTCCAGGATCACCAGCGGCGCCTTGCCGCCCAGCTCCAGCAGCACGGGCTTCAGGTGCTTGGCCGCCTCGGCCGCGATGATCTTGCCGACCCGGGTCGAGCCGGTGAAGTTCACCCGTCGCACATCGGGATGGGCGATCAGCGCCTTCACGACCTCGGGGGCGTCCTCTGCGGCGTGGCTGATGACGTTGATCGCGCCTTCGGGAAGGCCGGCCTCTGCCAGCACCTCGCCAATCATGGCATGAAGGCGCGGGCACATTTCAGAGGATTTCAGCACCACCGTGTTCCCGCAGGCTAGCGGCATCGCCACGGCGCGCACCCCCAGGATCACGGGAGCATTCCAGGGCGCCATGCCGACAAGAACGCCAACCGGCTCTCGATAGGCCATCGCCAGCGTTCCCGGCTTGTCCGAGGGCACCACCTCGCCCTTGATTTGGGTCGTGCTGGCAGCGGCCTCGCGCAGGATCTTGGCGGCAAACAAGACGTTGAAGCCCATCCACGGTCCGGTCGCGCCCGTCTCGGCGATGCCTGTCTCGATGAAGTCCTGCGTGCGCGCCTCAAGAAGATCAGCAGCCTTGTTCAGGATCTTGCGCCGCTCGCTCGGGCCGGTGCGGGACCAGGCGGGAAAGGCAGCCGCCGCAGCCGCGACCGCCGCGTCCACATCCGGCTTGCGCGCGGCGGCGGCGAGTGTCGCCACCTGCCCCGTCACCGGATCGCGCCGCTCGAACGTCCCGCCCCCCGCCGCAGCCATGGCCTTGCCACCGATCAACAATGTCGCCGTCATGAATCCTCCTCCGGATCTCTCTTCAGTGATGGTGAGCGGGCCGGGCGTCATTAAGTGACGCTTCGACCCGGTGGATGGCCTGCTGCGAGGATGCGACAAGGCCCCGCAGAACGTCTTCTGTCAGCCGCCCTGTTGGCCGGAAGATCGACAGTTCGCAGATCATCTTGCCGCTGCGCGGCAGGACCCACGAGTGTCGTCCAATCGTTGCAGCAACCGCTCGTTCTTGGTGGCTGTTTGGGCCGCTCATCAAACGCAGACTGGCCGATCCGATATACCGCCGCAAGTGGTCCGGCAACAGATGCGCCAGCCACAGCGTGAAATGTGCGGTGTAATACGCTTCTGGCCGAGTGCCCTTGGGGGTATCCACGGAAAGCAGCCGGGCCGCGACAGCACGATCAGATTGCCCATACTGCGGCACCGACCTTACCATGATCTCATGACTGCCCGTGGCAGGGCGACGCCGGCCGGCAAGTGAGCCATAAGCGCATGGCGCTGATATGGCGGATGAATTTTCTGCTCCTACTGAGGATCGAAAGCACCGAACGAAGCAAGTATCGGCAAAATCTCTTTATCATCCAAGGCAGCAATCATGGTGTAGTCCACGGCATCGTCGCTCCAAGACGCGATGCTTCCATAGACGCCCAGATCGACGCTCAGGCCATAGGCCGGCTCGCCTGGACTGTGAGGCTGGATGGCCAGGGTTGCGGGGCCGCCACTGGAATCGCGGTAGCTGAAAAGCGCGACCGGCCCGTTCTCGTTCTGCATGTAGCGAACCGTCTCGATCCGGTAGTCGGGCAGGTCGAAGGCCGCCAGTCGGAGGTCATGGCCAAAGCGCTCCGAGATGAACTGGACCGCAGTTGGCAGTTCGGCGGCGGCGAAGCGGTGAGCCTCGTAGGCGTCATCCGCGTAGAGCAGGTGCCCCCCGAGCGCGCGGGCGACGTAGTCGGGATGCCCCGCCAAGGGATCGCGGTCCGGAGAGATGAGGGAATGTGTGCCCCAGCCCGCGGCGAAGACGAGGATGGCGGCGGCCGCGCTTCGCATCTGCGGGCCGATCAGCGCTGCACGCAGGCGGCTCCTGCGCAAGCGGCCAGTCAGCTGACGCTCGAGCTGGGCGATCTGCAGATTGACCGGCAGCTCGTCCGCGCGGGCGCCAGCTTCCCGGATGATCCGGGCCTGCTGCCGCCATGCGGCGACGGCCGCGCGCGCCTCGGAATCTTGGGCCAGAGCGGCTTCGACCTCCGCGACCTGGTCCGGGGGCAGCATGTCGTCGGCATAGGCCAGCAGATCCACCTGCAGGCCGAGGTCTTGATCGCGGTCGTCTTTGCGTTCCATGTCTCAGGCTTCCTTGATGTTCTCTTGCGGCAGCTGCCGCGTCTTCTGACGCGTCGCGGCGTCACGCCCGCCGACCAGCCGCCGCAGCGCCTCGCGGCCGCGGCCAAGGCGCGACATGAAGGTCCCGAGCGGAACGTCGAGGCTGCTCGCAGCCTCGGCATAGCTCATCTCGCGCAGGGCGATCAGGACGATCGGGCGGCGCTGCGCCTCGGGCAGCGTCTCCAGTGCCTGCAGGACCTGCCGCAGCTCCAGCCGGTCCAGCTGCGTCTCGGGGGAGACGGGGGCGGGCAGATCCGGTGCAGCTTCGGTCCGGGTTCTTGCCCGGCGCAGATCGCTGACATGGGCATTGTGCATGATCCGGAACAGCCACGGTCGCAGGTCGCTGCCGGGCTGCCACGTCTCGGCACGCGCCAGCGCGCGTTTCAGGGTCTCCTGAACCAGGTCATCTGCCGAACTGGGATCGCGTGTCAGCACCAGCGCGTATCGGCGCAGGCTCTTGACGTGCTGGCTCAGATCGGCCGCGATGCTCACGTGCTCCTCCTGTCAGGCTCTCTTGGCACACATACGCGCGGCGCGGCGCTTTCATCCCGAGATAGATGCCGATCGCGACCTAAATCTGCGCCGGGATGATCCGGTGGGCTGAGACGTATTCCGGCAGCGCCCCCTGCGACGCGCGCAGGCGTGGCGTCCAATACGGAGGAGCCCATGGCCAACACATTGCCAAGCATCGTCACGCAGCCGGCACGCCCGCCGCGCCGCCCGCTCTGGCGACGCCTCCTTAGCGACAAGCCGAAGGTGGCGCTGCGCCGCATCGCCATCGTCGCCGCAGCCTTCTGCATCATGTTCTACGGCGTGATCGGCAGCCTGCTGAACAATGTCGACGCGGACATCACCTTCATGCCGCCCCAACCCGTGACCGGCGGAAGCCACGCCGTCAACATGGCCGAGGCGCTGATCCTGCGCGAGGTGACCGACAACCGGTGGGCCCCCAACGACCCTCCGTTCTTCCCGACCGCCATGCATGACAACATGGCCAACTTCCAGCGAGGGATGATCCGGGCGATCGGGCGGTTCACGCTGCAGCTGGAAAGCCAGGTCGGCAGGCTGCGCGGATCTTCGGCCATCGACGAGGATCTCAAGCGCGCCGCGGGCCTTCTGCAATTTCCGACCGATGTCTGGCTCTTCGACTTCAACCAGTCGCTGCTGCCCGTCCAGCCTGCCGAGGTCCAGTACGAGGCGGCGGCCCGGGCGCTGCGGAACTACAACCTGCGGATCGCGAGCAACACCGCCGTCTTCGAGGCGCGGGCCGATGCCCTTGCCCTGACGGTCGAGCAGATGGCGAGCGAGCTGAGCGCGCGGGCCGCGCTGATCGACTCGCACATCTCGGCCGGGTATTTCGTCGTGAACCGGACGTCGGACGACATCTTCTATGCCAACAAGGGCATGGCCTATGCGACCTATCTGCTGCTGCGCGAGCTGGGCCACGACTTCGATCAGGTGATCCAGTCGCAACGCCTGTCGCGGGTCTGGGGGCAGGCGCTTGAGAGCCTGCGCCACGCGGCCGAGCAGCGGCCGGCCATCGTGCTGAACGGCGCCGGGGTGAACAGCCTCATCGCCAACCATCTCCACATCCAGGGCTTCTACATGAAGCGCGCGATCCTGCAGCTGGACGAGGTCGCGCGGGTGATCCGCGCAGGGCGCTGAGGCTGGAAACATCCTGAACGGCGAACGCCCGGACGGCTCGTCCGGGCGTTTCCACGAGGCTCGAGGGGCAGGCCTACTCTGCGGCAACGATCCGTTGCCGCGGCGGTGCCAAGTCTTCGTTGGCAGGCGACTGCATGTCGCGCGGAGCGGCATCGGCGACAAGCTCCAGGACATCGGCCCCCACGCGCTGGCGACGCTCGACCTCGAGGAACAGCATCTCCACGTCCAGCCCGAGGGTCGAGCGGGTCATGCCGATCCGCTTCAGCTGACGGTCGTTCAGCCGCAGAAGCGCGGCGATGATGGAGGTCAGATCCCGCTCGCAGAGCCAGGCCTCATAGGCTGCGGGATCGCGGTGGCGCAGGCGCCCCCAGAGCATCGCAAGGCTCTCCAGGCTCCAGCGAGCAGGATGCGTCTTGCCCGGAAGTGCAAGATGGGCCGTGCCGGTCTGCATGATGGTGTCCTCCTGTGTTGACGATCCACATACGCCTGAGCGCCGCGCCTCTTCCGAAGATCACGGGGACGTGAACTTCCGATAACGGTCGCCGGCGGGGATGAAACTCGAAGATCGCACGTATGTGGCCGAACGGACCGGGTAAGGGCTTTGTCGGCTGCCACCCGGGCCTTGACCCGCAAGGAGGTGCGCGTGAAGTCGTTCCAAGCTCTTGATGATGGCCTCGCGGTCGCGGGGCAGCACCGGAAGCCCGCGCCGTTGGTCAGGATGCCGCGGCAGCGGCTCCGCCGGCTGACGTTTCCGGCGGTCATTCTCGCGGTCATCTGGGGCGTGCTGGCCGACTGGCGGCTCGAGTCCTGGCTCTTCGGCGGGCCGGCCGTCCTGCTGGCCCTGTGGCTTCTGACGTTGCTGCCCCCGGCCCGGCGCTGGACCATGGCGCCGCTTGCCGCCCTTCGCTTCGCCGGCTGGTTCGCGGTGCAGGCCGTGCGGGGGGCGGTGGATGTGTCGCTCCGTGCCGTCTCGCCGCGGATGCCGCTGAACCCCGGCTTCCGCTCGTGGCGCACCACGCTGCCCGAGGGCACGCCGCGCATCATGCTGGCCAACGCGGTCTCGCTGCTGCCCGGAACCCTCTCGGCCGAGATCGAGGGCCAGCGCCTCGTCATCCACCTTTTGGACTGCCACACCGATCTGGCGGCCGAGATCGGCCGGCTCGAGGCCCGCATCGCCGCCGTCTTCAACCTGCCTGCCGGAAAGGAAACCGCCGCATGAGCATGTATCTCGGGCTCATCGCCGTCCTGCTGCTTGTCACGCTGCTGTCCGGACTGGCGCGCGTGATCCGTGGACCCGAGCCTGCCGCCCGCCTGATGGGGGGGCAGCTTCTGGGCACGACGGCGGTTGCGATCCTGCTGGTCCTGTCGCAGATGTCGGGCCAGCGCGCCTTCCTGGACGCCGCGATGGTCTTCGTGATCCTGGCGGCCGTGGCGCTGGTCGCCTTCCTGGTGCTGTCGCATGGCGAGGCCGGGCAATGATCGCGCTTATCGGCATGGCGCTGATCGGCGCGGGCACCCTGTTCTTCATTGCCGGGACGGTCGGCCTTCTGCGCTTCCCCGACCTCTACTGCCAGCTTCATGCGCTGACGAAGGCGGACGGCCTGGGGCTGGCGCTGATCGGTCTCGGCGCGGCGCTGCTGTCGGGATCTGTCGGAGACATCGCCCGCATCGCCTTGATCTGCGCCTTCGCGGCCCTGTCGGGCGCGACCTGCGGCCATCTGATCGCCCGCCACGCCCGCCGCGCGGGGCAGGAGGACGCCGATGCCTGACCCGCTGCTGGTCTTCGACCTGATCCTGGCCGCGGCGGTCGTGGGCCTGGCGCTCGGGGCGCTGCTGGTCCGCGACGCCTTCGCCGGGGTGCTGCTGTTCGTCGTGTTCGGCCTCCTTTCGGCGCTGGCTTGGGTGCGGCTGGCGGCGCCCGACGTGGCGCTGGCCGAGGCCGCCATCGGCACCGGCCTGACGGGCGCGCTGCTGCTCAAGACCCTGCACCATCTGCGCGGCGACCTCGCGGCGTGGCAGTCGCCTCCTGTCGCGGCGGCGTCCGTTCCTTCGGCGCTGCGCTGGACCAACGCCGCGCTCGCCATCCTGATCGTCGCGGGGCTGGGCTGGGCGATCCTCGGCTCGCCCCTCCGCACCACCGGGCTGGAGCTGCTGGTGGCCGATGCCCTGCCGCACAGCGGCGTCGAGAATCCGGTGACGGCCGTGCTGCTCAACTTCCGCGCCTATGACACGCTGATGGAGGTCGTGGTGCTTCTGGCCGCGGTCATCGTCGTCTGGCAGATCGAGCGCGGGCTGGACCGCCGCCCGGCGCCGGACCTTGGGCCGGTCTGGCAGGGTTTCGCCCGCCTGACCCTGCCCGCTGCGGCCATCGTCGGCGTCTATCTGCTCTGGGCCGGGGCCGATGCCCCCGGCGGCGCCTTCCAGGGCGGCGCGATCCTTGCCGCCACGGGCCTGCTGGTTCTGCTCGGCGGTCTCTACCGGCCCGACCCGGCGCACCGCCCCGTCGCGCGCCTGCTCTTCGTTCTCGGCACCGTCGCCTTTGCCGGCATCGCGCTGCTGGTGGCCGCGGGCAGCCGGGTTAGCTTCGAATACCCGCAGGACCAGGCCAAGGCGCTGATCCTGCTGATCGAGGGCCTTTTGACGATCTCCATCGCCGTCACACTGATGGCCCTCTTCCACGGCCGCGAGCCGGCGGCCCAGCACAGGGAGATCCGCCATGAGCGCTGAGTACATCTATGGCGCGGCCGGCCTGGCTGCGGGTCCTCTTCGACTTCGTCGGCCTGCAGGCGTCCGAGATCCTGGAATTGGGCCGCGACTTCCGCGACATCCACGAAGAGGCCGAGCGTCGGGTCATCGCCGAGGAAGGACACAAGGCGCGCCTGCGGACGCTGTGGCAGCGTGCGCGCGGGGACGAGCCCGCGCCCGATGCCGACACCATGGCCAGCATCGCCGAGGCCAAGCGCACCCGCTCGATCCTGCTGCAATCGGCCGGCACCAAGCTGACCGAGCGCTTTGCCGAGTGGTGGCAGCAGGGCGATTACCGCTTCCGCTTCGAGGCCGACGGCAACCATTTCCGCATCTGGGTCTCGGACAGCCGCCGCCCGCAGGAGGTCGAGCTGGAGCACCGCTCGACCGGGCTGCAATGGTTCCTCAGCTTCTTCTTGGTCTTCCTGCACGAGGCCCGCGGCCGGCACGAGAACTGCGTCCTCTTGCTGGACGAGCCGGGCCACTCCCTGCACCCCCTGGCGCAGCGTGACCTGTCGGCGTTCTTCGAGGCTTTGGCCGAGCGGAACCAGATCATCTACACCACGCATTCGCCCTTTCTGATCGACGCCGACCGGCTGGCGCGGGCCCGCAAGGTCTTCGTTGGCCGCGACGGCTCGACCCGCGCCAGCGGCGATCTTCTGGACGCCGAGGGCAGCGACAGCCAGCGCGGCGCCGGCTTCGTGGTGCGCGCGGCGCTGAACCTGTCGGTGGCCGAGGCCATGCTGGGCGGCGCGCAGCCCGTTCTGGTGCAAGGCCAGGTCGAGCAGACCTACCTGTCGCTGATCCGTACCCTCGCGGTCGCCTCGGGCCGGTTCCGCCCCGGCCGCGACCTGATCTTCGCCCCGGTCTGCGGCCTCAACGTGATGCCCGTCCTCGCGCGGATGCTGAGCGGGGCCGATGCGCGCCCGCCCCGGCTTGTGGTGGACACGACCCCCGCCGGCGCCGAGCTTGCGGCAGCGATGGCCATTGCGGACGAGGGCCGCCTCGTCCGGCTGGCCGAGATCATGGGCCGCGACAAGGTCACCATCGAGGACCTTCTTCCCAAGGCCCGGCTGGCCGCCCTGCTGGACCGCATCGAACGGCGGCCCGAGCGGATGTTCTCGGATGTGCTGGTCGACTGGCGGCCGTTCGTGCCGCAGGTGCTGGACTGGGCGCGCGAGGAGGGCATCACCCTGGCACCGGACTGGCGCCTCAGGCTGGCGGAGCGGCTGCGGACGCAGCTTCTGGACAGTTCCGGCGGCGCGGAAAATGACGCGCATCTGGACGAGTGGATCAGGCTGCTGGAAGCCCTTCAGGCGCGCTGAGCCGAAGGCTGGCCTGCGGGCGAGCGCCCGCGGGCTTTTCTTGTTTCCACCTGTCGATTCTCCTGATCCACAGAGAAAAGCCGCCCGAGAACGGGCGGCTTCCCTCGTTCGCTCGAGGTTGGATCAGGAGGCGCCGAGCCTCGTGTCGCCGGTATGGTCGAGGCGCAGCCACAGCCCCGCGCCCAGCATCGCCGCGGCACCGGGCAGCAGCACCCACAGGGTGGCGCCGCCGATCACGACGGCCAGCAGCACGGCGGCCGCCCCTGCGCCGATCATCAGCAGCGCGTCGATCGAAGAGGGCCTGAACAAGGCTTTCGCCGCGATGGCGATTCCCACCAGCCCGACGGCCACGGCGAGCCCCGCCCGGCCTCCGTAGAGGGTGGAAAGCATGGGGCTGAACGCGATCAGCAAGGCGCCAAGCACGGCGATACCGCCGGCGATCTTCGTCTTCGGAATGTCCTTCATCATGTTGATCCTTTCCTGCTCATGGTGATGCGACGGCCGGGCGGGCGCGGAAGGAATGCAGCTCACTCGGCTCGCGCGGGTGACTTCACGATGCAATTACGCCTGGCGGGATGACTTAATCCGGCGCGCCGTGCCGGAGCAGGACGAAGTAGAGATACTCAGGATCACGGACGAACAGGCGCCCGTCCCTGACCTGCAACTTCGGCCGCCCTGCCTGCCTTCCGCATCGGCATCACGTCACGCGGATGGCGCCGGCTGATCCTGTCGCAGCACCTCGGCTAGCAGCGGGTTCGGGAAGCGGCGTTGCAGCGTCACGGCGTAGAAGGTCTCGGTCAGCGGGCCGAGGCGCGCGGCCTCGAGAAGCATCCCCGCCTCCAGCTCGTCGCGCACGACGATGGGCGGGATGACGGCCAGGCCCGCCCCCTCGCGGGCCAGCAGGCGCAGCATCGCCATGTCGTCGGCCTCGGCCGCGATCAGCGGCGCGATCCCCATCCGGGCGGCCAGCGCGTCGAAGTCGGCCCGCAGCGCCGTCTCGGGAACCGGCAGGACCAGCGGCACCTCGCGCAAGAGCTGCTCGAGCGTGCGACCCGTGCCGACCAGATCCGGCAGCCCGATCAGCCCGACCGGCTGGTCCGCGAGCCGGTGCACGAGCCACGAGCTGGAGGCGTCGCGCGCCGGGGCGTGGTTCGTCAGCACCACGTCCAGCGCCAGCGCCTCGAGGCTGCGGAGAAGCTCGGCCTGGGTGCCCGAGCGCAGCACGACCTCGACATCATTGCGACCGATCAGCGGATGTAGGAACAGCATCTGGAAGTTGCGCGACAGCGTCGCCAGCGCCCCCACCCGCAGCGCGCGCCGGGCGCGCCCCGTCTCGCGCAGCGTCGCGGTCAGGTCCTCGGCCGTGCGGAAGATCGCCTCGGCATGATCCAGCGCGATCCGGCCAGCCTCGGTCAGGACCAGCCCCCGGCCCCGCCGCTCGAAGAGGTCGTGGCCGAGCGCGGCCTCGAGCGCGCGCAGCTGCGTCGACAGCGCCGATTGCGACAGGTTCAGCCGCCGCGCCGCGCCGGTGAGCGTGCCGTCCAGCGCGACGGCGCGGAACAGGCGCAGGTGATGAAGGTTGAGCATCCATATACCAGACAGAACGTTTCCGTCGATAATATGTAATTTTCAGAACGCCCGCCAGTCGCTACTTCAGCGCAAGTTGATCTTGCGAGGCCATCCATGACCGCGATCCTGCCGCTGACCTTCCTTGCCCCGGCGCTTCTGCTCGCCGCTATCCCCTTGGCCCGCGCGCCGCGACTGACCGAGGCCGCTGGTATCGGCGCGCTGGCGCTGGCCGTCGCGGGCACGGTGCAGCTGATGCTGACCGGCCCGCAGGCGCTGGTGCTGCTGCCCGGGATCAGCCTGACCCTCGACGCCGTCGGCGCGACCATGTCCCTGCTGGTCGCCTTCGTCGGCTGGATCGTGCTGCGCTACTGTCGCAGCTACCTGGTGGGCGAGGCCGGGGCGCCGCGGGCGCAGGCGGGCATCCTCGTCAGCCTGGCCGCGGTGCTGGTGCTGGTGCAGGCGGGCGATCTGGTGCTGATGACGCTCTGCTTCGTGGTGATCGGGCTCGCGATGCGCGGCCTGTTGCTCTTCTACCCCGGCCGCCCCGAGGCGCAGCGCGCCGCGGCCAAGTTCAGCCGGGTCTGGGGCGCGGGCGATCTGGCGCTGGTCCTTGCGGTGCTGCTGGCCGTCGCGGCCTTTGGCACGACCGACCTCGGCGCGCTGAAGCTTGCCGCCGCCGCGGGCCCGCTGCCGCTGGCGGCGAAGGGCGCGGTCGCGGCGCTGGTGCTGGCGGCGCTTCTGAAGACCGCCGCCTTCCCGCTGCACGGCTGGCTGACCGAGGTGATGGAGGCGCCAACCCCCGTCTCGGCCCTGCTTCATGCCGGCATCATCAACGGCGGCGGGCTGCTGCTGATCCGCACGGCCGATCTGGTGCAGGCCAGCCCCGGCGCGATGGCCGCGCTGGTCACGATGGGCGGGCTGACCGCGCTGTTCGGGGCGGCCGTGATGCTGACGCAGAGCGCGGTCAAGACGGCGCTCGCCTGGTCGACCGTGGCGCAGATGGGCTTCATGCTGCTGCAATGCGGTCTGGGCCTTTGGCCTCTGGCGCTGCTGCACATCGTCGCCCACTCGCTCTACAAGGCGCATGGTTTCCTCGCCTCCGGCACCGCGGTCGAGGCCGTCGCCGCCGCCCGCCGTCCCGGCCCCGTAGCGGTCCCCGGCTTCGGCGCGGTGGCCAAGGCCTTCGGGCTGGCGCTGGTCCTCTACGCCATCGTGGCGCTCGGCTTTGCGGCCATCGGCGGGCCGAAATCGGCGCAGGCCCTGGCGCTCGGCGCGATCCTGATCTTCGGCACGGCCTACCTGGTGGCGCAGGGCCTCGCCGACGCCGCCCCGCGGGCGCTGACGCAGCGCACGGCGCTGGCCTCGCTGGCCGCGGCGGTGGGCTACTTCGGCTTCCACCTCGTCGCCGCCCGGCTCTGGGGTCCGCATCTGCCGGTCCCGCCCGTGCCGGGCGCGCTGGAATGGGCGCTGATCGTGCTGGCGCTGGCCTCCTTCGGGCTGGTCGCGGTGGCGCAGGCACTGTTCCCGCTCTGGGCGCATCACCCGGCCACGGCGGCGCTGCGCGTCCACCTGGCGAACGGGCTCTACCTGAACGCGCTCTTTGACCGGCTGATCGGCGGCTTCCGCGCCATCCGCGCCCACTGAACCCCTATTCCCTCCGAGGCCGCCATGTTCCTGAACCACGCCACCATCACCGCCGACCACGCCGCCGCCCTTCTGGAGGCCGCGACCGAGGCTGCCCGCGCCATTCCGCCGGCCTTCCCGCTGTCGGCCACGGTCGCGGTGAACCCCTTCCTCGGCCAGTCGGGCGAGGACCTGCCGACCGCCGCCGCGCGGCTGGCCCGCGTCGCCGGCCTGTCGCTGACCCGGCCCCGCGCCGAGTTCGCCCGCCTGATCGCCGCCGGCGAGATCAGCGATGACGACCTGGCCGCCGCGCTGATCGCCAGCCCCTCGGTCCTCAAGCCCGTCGATCTGGCGACGCTGAAGCTGCGGGTGAACGCTCCCGCCCCCGCGCCCGAGATGCTGCCGACGCTGGCCGATCTGGCCGCGCGCCGGACCGGCATCGACTGGCCCGAGGTCATCGCGCGGACCATCGGCCTCTGGGCGGCGGGCCGGTTCGATCAGGGCCAGGCGCTCTGGACGCCCGCGCCCGGCGCCAGCGCCTTCGCCGCCTGGCGGGAATGGGCGACCCATGACCTGACGCCCGAGATCGCCGGCCTCAAGGGCTTCTGCGCCCATGTCGCCGCCGCGCCGGACACCGCCGAGCGCGCGATCCTGCGGGCGGCCGAGCGCCTGTCGCTGACGCCCGACGCCGCGCCGACGGCCTTCCACCGGCTGTTGGTCGATCTGGGGGGCTGGGCGCAGCACGCCCGCTGGCTTTCGTGGCAGGCCGAGCAGGCGGGCGGCTCGGACGGCACGCTCATCGACCTTCTGGCGATCCGCCTGATTTGGGAGGAGGCGCTGCTGGCCCATCTGCCGGAGCTGGCCGACCCCTTTGCCGCCGTCGCCATGGCCCATGCCCTGCCGCTGGAGCCCTCGGCCGATCTGGTGCTGGACACGATCCTGCAGGACGCGGCCGAGCGCGCCTACCAGCGCGGGCTCGCCGCACGCCTGTCGGGCCCGCGGGCCGTCAGCCAGCGCCCGGCGCTTCAGGCCGCCTTCTGCATCGACGTGCGCTCCGAGACCTTCCGCCGCGCGCTGGAGGATGTCGCCCCGGATGCCGAGACGCTCGGCTTCGCCGGCTTCTTCGGCCTGCCGCTGGATCACCGCGCCAAGGCGAGCGACCAGACCGAGGCGCATCTGCCTGTCCTGCTGCGGCCCGCCCTCTCGGCCACCAGCCAGGCCGGCCCCCGCGACGAGGAGGACGCCCGGATCTCGGCCCGTGCCGTCCGGGCTTGGGGCCGCTTCCGGCAGGCAGCCGTCTCCTCCTTCGCCTTTGTCGAGGCGGCGGGGCCGCTTTACGGGGTGAAGCTGCTGAAATCCGCCCTCGGCCACGGGCAGGCGCATCCCGACATGGGCACGCCGCGCCTCGCGACGGCGCTGGAGCCGGCGCAGAAGGGGCAGATCGCGGCGACGGTGCTGCGCGCGATGGGGCTTGTCGCGGGCCATGCCCGGCTGGTCCTGCTGGTCGGCCACGGCGCCAATGTCACGAACAACCCGCATGAAAGCGCCTATCACTGCGGCGCCTGCGGCGGCCGGACGGGCGAGGTCTCGGCGCGGGTGCTGGCGGGCCTGCTTAACGATCCCGACACGCGCGCGGCGCTTGCCGAGCACGGCATCGCGCTGCCCGCCGACACGCAGTTCGTCGCCGGCCTGCACGACACCACGACCGACGCCGTCACGCTGTTCGCGGCCGAGGCGCCGCCCAGCCATGCCGCCGACCTCGCCCGCGCCGCCGACTGGCTGGCGCAGGCCGGCCTGCGCGCGCGGGCCGAGCGCGCCCCGCGCCTGCCCGGCGCCCGCCCCGAGGCGATCGCCGCCCGCGCCGCAAACTGGGCCGAGACGCGGCCCGAATGGGGCCTTGCCGGCTGCGCCGCCTTCATCGCCGCGCCGCGCAGCGCCACGCGCGGGCTGGACCTCGGCGGGCGGAGCTTCCTGCACAGCTACGACCGCGCGCTCGATCCGGACTTCAAGGTGCTGGAGCTTATCCTGACCGCGCCGGTCGTGGTCGCCAGCTGGATCAGCCTGCAATATTACGGCTCGACGGTGGCGGCCCCGCTCTTTGGCGGCGGCAACAAGCTGATCCACAACGTCACCGGCGGGATCGGCGTGGTCGAGGGCAATGGCGGCCGCCTGCGCCCCGGCCTGCCTTGGCAGGCGGTCCATGACGGCACCCGCCCCGCGCATGAGGCTCTGCGCCTGACCGTCATGCTGGACGCCCCGACCGAGGCGATCAGCGACATCCTGGCCCGCCATCCGGGGGTGGCCCAGCTCTTCGACAACGGCTGGCTGCACCTGATCGCGCTGGAGGACGGCCGGGTCAGCGCCCGCTACCGTCCCGGCGCGGGCTGGCGGCCCGAGCCGCTCTGAGCCCCGGCTCAGGCGGCCCGGCTCAGACCGCCCGGCCCGGCCCGCCCGGCGGCCACATGCGTTGCCAGACCCCGTCGCGGCGGATCAGCGCGTGATGCGCGGCCGCCGCGACATGGATGGCCACGACCAGGATCAGCAGGATCCCCGCGCGGTGATGCAGGGCCTGCGCGGCATTGGCCAGTGTCTCGGACTTCGCCAGCCACGGGCCGGCGCCGAGCGCGTCCAGAAGCTCGATGGGAAAGCCTCCGGCGCGGACGCGGACGAAGCCGCTGACGGGCAGGATCACCAGCAGCGCGTAGAGCGCGCCATGCGACAGCCGCGCCGCAATCCGCTGCCAGCGAGGCATCGGATCGGGCAGCGGTGGCGCAGGATGGGTCAGCCGCCAGACCAGCCGCAGCAGGATCACCGGCACCAGGATCACCCCGAGGTTCTTGTGAAAGAGAAACAGCGCGTTGCCGAGCGCGCGGGGCAGGCCCTCGGTCGTCATGACCAGCCCGGCCAGGATCATCGGAACCACGGCCGCGGCCACGATCCAGTGCAGCCGCCGTGACATGCGGCCGTAGCCGCGGGTTTCCGGAAGCTCTGCCATACGCGACCTCCTGCGGATGATCCTAGCACGGCGCATCGCCACTCGCCACGACCTTGAGACGGCTTGACCTGCCCCGCCCGCCGGACGAGGCTGGCCGGATGCAGCCCGCCGCGCCGCCCCAAGGCCCGCCTGCCGCCGCGCCCATCGCGCCCGCGCGGTTCCTTGCCGTGGGCGCGGCCGGCCTCGGGGCGCTGGCGGTGGCGGGCTGGACGCTGGCGCTGCGCCCACCCGCGCTGGTCCTGGCGGCGCTGGTCTTCGCGGCGCTGGCCGTCGGGGTGGCGGGGGCGATGCGGCGCGGCTATCCGCATCCCCGGATCGGGGCCTGCAACCTGGTGACGCTGCTGCGCGCGGCGCTGGTCTGCGCGCTGCTGGCGGCGCTGTGGCAGGGGCGGACGGGCGGCTGGCCCATCGCGGGCATCGCGACGCTGGCGCTGGCGCTGGACGGGCTCGACGGCTGGCTGGCGCGACGCTCGGGCCTCGTCTCGGCCTTCGGCGCGCGCTTCGACATCGAGGTGGACGCCGCCTTCGCGCTTGTCCTGACGCTGCACGCCTTGGCGCGGACCGAGATCGGCGGCGAGGTCCTGATCCTCGGCCTCATCCGCTACGTCTTCGTCCTGGCCGCCTGGCTCTGGCCCTGGCTGGCCGGACCCCTGCCCGAGAGCCGGCGCCGCAAGCTGATCTGCGTGGCGCAGCTGTCGGTGCTGATCGCGCTGCAGACGCCGCTGCTGGCGCCCGACGCGGCGATCATCGCGGTGCGCCTGGCAGCGGCGGCGCTGGTCTGGTCCTTCTGGCTGGACATCCACCACCTGTACACCGCGCGGCGATGATCCGGCTGGCGCTGGCCGCTGGCCTCGTCTGGCTGGTGCTGGTCCTGCCGGATCGCCCCGCGCTGCCGACCGCCGCGCGCCTGCCCGCCGAGCTGCCGCTGCTGCTTCTGGTTCCGGCGCTGCTGGGGCGGGCGGGGCAGGCGCTGGCGGCGGGCGCGCTGTGGCTGCTGGCGGTGCAGAAACTGGCCGACATCGCGATGCACGAGGCGCTCGGCCGCGGCTTCAACGCGTGGGGCGACCTGCCGCTGCTGGGCGCGGGGCTCGAGCTGCTGGAGGGCGCCGCCGGCCCGCTGGCCCCGCCGCTCGCGATGCTCGGGGCGGGGCTGGCGGCGATCGCGCTTGCCGCCGCGCTGTGGTGGGCCTGCGGCGTCTGGCGCCGCCTGCCCGGCCGCGCGCCGCAGCTGGGCCTTGCGCTTCTGGCGGGGGTGCTGGCGCTTGTCGGGCCCGCGCGCTTCGACGCCGCCGCCTATGCCGGCGCCAAGCTGCGGCTGAACGCGCAGACCAGTGCCGCGCTGGCCCAATTCCGCGCGGCCGCCGCAGAGGATGCCCTGGCCGCGCGGCCGGGCCTTTTCGCGGCGCTGGACCGCGACCTGCTGCTGATCTTCGTGGAAAGCTACGGCCGCACCAGCCTGTCGACGCCGCTCTACGCGCCGACCCATCTGGCGACCCTGGCCGAGGCCGAGGCGGCGCTGGCCGCGGCGGGCCTTGCCATGCGCTCGGGCATCATCGGCGCGCCGACGCGGGGCGGGCAGAGCTGGCTGTCCCACGCCACGCTGGCGCAAGGGCTGCGGATCGACGACCAGGCGCGCTACCGCGCCGCCCTCGTCAGCGGGCGCAGGAGCCTCTTTCATCACGCGCAGGCGGCGGGGCTGCCGACCGCGGCGGTCATGCCCGCCATCACCCGCCCCTGGCCCGAGGCAAGCCGCATGGGCTTCGACCGCATCCTGGCCGCGGGCGATCTCGGCTATCGCGGCCTGCCCTTCAACTGGGTCACTATGCCCGACCAGTTCACCCTGGCCGCCACCGACCGGCTGCTGCGGGACCAACCGCGCACCCGGCCGCTGGTGGCGCAGACCGCGCTGATCTCGTCGCACGCGCCTTGGGTGCCGGTGCCGCAACTCGTGCCGTGGGAGGAGCTGGGCGACGGCCGCATCTTCGACGCGATGGCGGCGGCCGGCGATCCTCCGGCGGTGGTCTGGCGCGACCGCGACCGGGTGCGGGCGCAGTATCGCGCGGCGATCGATTACAGCCTGCGCGTCGTGATGGACTACGCGCGCCGCCATGCCGCGGACCCGCCGCTGCTGGTGGTGCTGGGCGATCACCAGGCCGCGCCCGGCATCGCGCTGGACGAGCGGGCCGAGGTGCCGCTGCACCTGATCGGCCCCGCGCATCTGCTGGCGCGGTTCGACCATCCCGACCTGTCGCCCGGCCTGATCCCCCCGGACGGCGCCGCCGTCATCCCGATGGAAGCCCTGCGCGACCTGATCCTCGTCGCTCTTGCCAGCGCCGGGCCGGCAGGGGCCGAATGATCATTCGTTAGTCTGGGCTTGCGGGACCGCGCGTTTTGGATTTCCATGACTTAAGGGCACAGGAGAACAGCGCGATGACGAGCCATCGGATGACCAACCGCGCCATCACGAGGCGGGCGCTTCTGGCGGCGGGGGCGGCCGGCGCGGCGGCGGCCACGCTTGGCGGCTGGCCGGCCCGCGCCCGCGCGGCGACGCCGGTGGCGCTGCAGCTCTCGTGGCTGCACTCGGTGCAGTTCGCCGGCAGCTATATCGCCCGCGCGCGCGGCTACTGGTCCGAGGCCGGCCTGGACGTCGCGCTGCTGCAAGGCGGGCCGAACGCCCCGGTCGAGCCGCCAGTCGTCACCGGCGCCGCGCTGGTCGGCATCTCGGCCGCCGACTACACCGCCGCGGCCGTGGCGCAGGGCGCGCCCTTCCGCATCATCGGCGTCGCCATGCAGAAGAACCCCTTCGTCATCGCCTCGCTGCCCGCAGCGCCCGTGAACGCGCCCGCCGACCTCATCGGCAAGCGGCTCGGGATGGCGACGGCGAACATGCCGGTGCTGCAGGCGCTCTGCAGCCTTAACGGCCTCGACATCGGCGGGATCGAGGTGATCCCGACGCAATACTCGGCCCAGCCCCTGCTGGCCGGAGAGGTGGACTGCCTGCTCTGCTGGGAGACCGACCTGCCGGTGGCGATGGCGATGCAGGGGGTCGAGTCGGTCACGATGCTGCTGGCCGATCACGGCTACGCGCTGCACTCGCAGACCTACATCGCCACCGAGGAGAGCCTCGCGAACCGCCGGGCCGAACTGGTCGGGCTGATGGCGGGCGAGCTGCGGGGCTGGGAGGCCTATCGTCAGGACACCGACGCCGCCGCCCGGCTGACCGTCGAGGCCTTCCCTGATGCCGGGCTCGACCTGCCGAGCCAGGAGATGCAGGCCGCGCGGCAGGTGCCGCTGATGTTCCCCGAGGCGGGCGAGGGGCGCGCCTTCGGCAGCTGGACGGACGAGGCGGTCGCGCAGAACATCCGGACCCTCGCGCTTCTGGGCCGCGAGGTGGGGCCGGAGCTGTGGGACCGCTCGATCCTCGACGAGATACATGGCGGCTGACGGAGCCTGGCCGTCCGGTCCGGGCGGCGTCACCATCCGCTGCGAAGGCCTGGCGCAGCGCTTCGCGGGCGGCGTCACGGCGCTGGCGCCCCTGGACCTGACCATCGCGCCGGGGCTGACGACGGCGCTGATCGGGCCGTCCGGCTGCGGGAAATCGACGCTGCTGCGGCTGATCGCGGGGCTCGACGCGCCAAGCGGGGGACGCGTCACCGCCGACGGCCGCCCGCCCGCCCAGATCTGCCGCGACGGCGAGGTCGCGCTGGCCTTCCAAGACCCGTCTCTGCTGCCCTGGCTCGACCTGCGTCGCAACGTCGCCCTGTCGCGGCGGCTGGCGCGCAAGGCGGCCGATCCGGCGCTGGTCGAGCGGCTGATCGGCCTCGTCGGCCTTGCCGGCTTCGAGACGAGCCGCCCGGCGAGCCTGTCCGGCGGGATGCGTCAGCGCGCCGCCATCGCCCGCGCCCTCGCGGCCGAGCCGCGCCTTCTGCTGCTGGACGAACCCTTCGGCGCGGTGGACGAGCTGACCCGCCGCCAGTTGGCGCGCGAGCTGCCGCCGCTCTGGCAGGCGCGGGGGGCGACGGTGCTGCTGGTCACGCATTCGGTCGAGGAGGCGGTGCTGCTGGCCGACCGGGTGCTGGTCCTTTCGCCGCGGCCGGCGCGGATCGTGGACGACATCGGCGTCCCCCTGCCCCGTCCGCGCCCCGCCGGCATCACCGACAGCCCCGCCTTCCGCCAGCTGACCCGCCGCGCCCTGACGGCGCTGGAGGGCGGCGCGCCATGACCGCGCGGCTGGCCGGGCCGCTGCTGCTGCTGGCGCTGTGGCAAGGGCTGGCGCTGCTGACCGCCGGACGCTTCCTGATCGCCGGCCCGGCCGAGGTCGCCGCCTGGCTTGCGGACCAGTCCGGCTTGGTGCTGCGCGCGCTGGCGGTCACGGGGCGCAACGCGGCGGTGGGCTTCGTGGCCGGGAACCTCGCCGCGGTGCTGCTGGCGGCGCTGGCGGCGCTGTGGCCGCGCAGCCGCGGCGGCGTGCTGGCCCTTGCGCTGGTCGTCCACTGCCTGCCGCTGGTCGCCACGGGGCCGATCCTGCGCGTCCTGCTGGGGCCGGGCGAGGGGCCGCAGATCTGGATCGCGGCGCTCGCGGTCTATTACACCACGCTGATCCCGCTGCTGGCCGGGCTGTCGGCCACGCCCTCGGGCTGGCTGGACCTGGTGCGGGTGCACGGCCGGGGGCGGCTGGCGCAGCTGGTCCATGTTCGCGCCCGCGCCGCGCTGCCCTATCTTCTGGCGGGCTTGCAGATCGCGGTCCCCGCGGCGCTGCTGGGGGCGATGGTCGGCGAGTTCACCGGGGCCGAGCGCGGCCTCGGCGTCCTGACCATCCGCTTCACGCGGGCGCTGGACGTGCCGGCGCTGTGGGGCGTCGCCACCGTCGCGGCGGGCGTCGCGCTGGCAGGTTACGGGGCGATCGGCGCGCTTGGACGGCGCCTCGGCGCGCCGCCGCCGCCGGTGATCCTGTCGCTCGGGGCGGCGCCGCGCGCGCCCTGGCGCCGCCAGGCGGGCGGGGCGCTGCTGGTCCTGCTGGCGGTGCCGCTGCTCTGGTGGGCCGCGATCGAGGCGCTGGCGCTGAACCCGTTCTTCGTCAAGACCCCGGCCGAGCTGTGGCTGGCGCTGACCTCCGCCCCCGACTCGGCGCTGCGCCGCGCGACGCTGGCGGGGGCGGGGCTGCAGACACTGGCCTTCCTGCTGCCGGGCTATCTGGCGGGGCTGGCGCTCGGGGCGGGCCTTGCCGCGCTGCTGGCGCTTGCCCCGGCGGCGGGGCAGGTGGTCACCCCGCTGGCGCTGGCCATGCGCGCCATCCCGATCATCACCACCGCGCCGCTGATCGTCCTGGCCCTCGGGCGCGGCGCGGCGGGCACCGTCGCCATCGTCGCCGTGATGGTCTTCTTCCCGACGCTCGTTGCCTGCCGCTACGGCCTCGCACAGGCGCCGGGGCGGATCATGGACCTGATGCAGTGCCACGCGGCCGGACCCTGGGCGCGGCTGCGCCATGTGCAGCTGCCGGCGATGCTGCCCGCGCTCTTCGCCAGCGCCCGAATGGCGGTGCCGGCGGCGGTGCTGGCGGTGACGGTGGCCGAGTGGCTGGCGACGGGACGCGGGCTGGGGCAGCTGATGGCGCTGTCGGCCTCGGTCTCGGACTACACGATGCTGTGGCTCTGCGTGGCGCTGGTGACGCTGGCCTCGGCGGCGGGCTATGCCGCGATCGCCGTCCTGGAGCGGCGGGTCCTGGCCGTCTTCGCCCCCGAGCAGCTGGTCCGATGAGCCGCCCCTGCCCCGCCAGCTTCGCCATTCCCGGCGACATCGAGACGCTGACCGGCGGCTACATCTACGAGCGCCGCCTGCTGGAAAGCCTGCGCGCCCTCGGCCATTCCATCCGCCATGTCCCGCTGCCCGCAGGCTTCCCCCACCCGTCGGACGCCGAGACGCGGGCCACGCTGGCCGCGCTGTGCGCCCTGCCGGCGCAGGAGCCGCTGATCCTCGACGGCCTCGTCTTCGGCAGCATCGCGCCCGAAGGACTGGCCGCCGTGCAGGCGCCGCTGATCGCCATGCTGCACCACCCCCTGGCGCTGGAGAGTGGGCTCGCGCCCGCGCGGGCGCAGGCGCTCTATGACAGCGAAAAACGGAACCTCGCGCGGGCGGCGCATGTGCTGGTGCCGAGCCGGCACACCGCCGCGCTGCTGGTCCGCGACTATGGCGCCGATCCCGGCCGCATCACCATCGTCCCGCCCGGTGTGGACCCGCCGCGCGTGACCCCAGCCCCGACCCGCCCGCCGCTGATCCTGTCGGTCGGCATCCTGCACCCGCGCAAGGGGCATGACGTGCTGATCGCCGCGCTCGAGGGGCTGGCCGATCTCGACTGGCACGCGGTCATCGCGGGCAACCCTTGGGACCGCGAACATGCGGCCGCCTTGGCCGCCCGGCGCACGACAAGCCCCGAGGCCCGGCGCATCCGGCTGGCGGGCCGTGTGGCGGCGGACGAGCTGCAGCACCTCTACGCACAAGCCAGCATCTTCGCGCTGGCGACGCGCTTCGAGGGCTACGGCATCGTCTTCGACGAGGCGCTGATGCGCGGCCTGCCCATCGTCTCGACCGCGATCGGCGCGGTGCCGGACACCGTGCCGACCGATGCCGGACTGCTGGTGCCGCCCGACGACGCCCCGGCTCTGTCGGCAGCGCTTCGGCTGGTCCTGACCGATCCCGCCCGGCGCGCGGCGATGGCGGCGGCGGCCACCCACGCCGCCGCCGCCCTGCCGCAATGGAGCGACAGCGCCGCGATTGCCGGCTCCGTGCTGGAACGGGTCGCCGCATCGCGGATGCACCCGGGCGGAACCAACTGACGGGCAACGGACTTTCATCGATCGACGCGGCACTCGCCGCTCCGGCAAGGGCGCGGAATGGCGAAGGCACGCAAGACCAAGGGCGACGAGAACAGGGCAGCCGAGCCGGAGCTGCCCGGCGCGGCGCCGTCCGCCGCCGATGTCGATGAGACAGAGGCACCGGGCGAGGCAACAGCGGCGGCAGAAGCCGACCCCGACGCAACCCCGCAGGAGGGCAAGCGCAAGAAGAAGCCAAAGCCCATCGGGACCGAGAAGGCGGTCGAGACGATGTTCCGCAACAGCTACCGCGCCGAGCTGGACACCATCGCGCTGGCCGCCACCAAGGCCAACATCATGATCTCGCTCAACGGGTTCATCATCTCGGCGCTGATGATCTCGGGCGCGTTCATCTTCGCCTCGTCCCCCGCCTTCCTGTTCCCGGCCGGCGTCTTCCTCGTGACCGCGGCGGTCTCGATCGTCTTCGCGCTTCTGTCGGCCTCGCCCGAGCGCAGCGATCTTTTCAGCGGAATGCGGGACTGGGCGGTGGCGGTGCGGCACAGGCAGGCGCGGCTGCGCGATCTGCGCGGCTACATGACCCGGGCTCGGCGGGGCACGCCTGCAGACGGGCCGCAGAACGTCCTGATCTACGAGCAGCGCGTCCGCCTGTCGCCCGAGGAATACTGGGCCGAGATGCAGGACATGATGCGCAACCGCGAGCGGATCTACTACAGCATGAGCGACCAGCTCTACTGGCTGGCGCTTGTGGCCGACCGCAAGTTCCGCCTGCTGAACATGAGCTACACCGTGTTCCGGTGGGGGCTGCTGGCGACGATGCTGTCCTTCCTGCTGCTGAAGCTGTCGCTGGACCTGCTGCCGCGCCAGGCCGATCCCTCGCTGCGCCTGCGCAACCTGGGAGTCGGCACCTTCCAGGACATCTACGAGCCCTCGGCCGTGCAGCAGCTGCCCGACGGCCGCCTGCTGGTGGTCGAGGACGAGGCTTCGCGCGCGCTGAACATCCTGACCCTCGACGACACCGGCATGCTGGTCGAGGACAACGCGCTGGATGTGCGGATGATGCGCGCCTTCGGCCGAAAGCTGTCGGACCTCGAGGGGCTGTCCATCGACGAGGACGGCTACCTCTATGCCACGACCTCGCATTCGCTGACCCAGAAGGGCGAGCGCCGCGCCGACCGCGAGCAGATGCTGCGCTTCCGCATCACCGGCAACGCGGTCACCGACATCGCGACCTTCGGCGGGCTGCGCGACACGCTGGCGGCCGACACCGCCCTGCGCGAGGCGGTGATGGAGGCGACGGGCGAGCATCTGGACATGAACGCGCTGAACATCGAGGGCCTCGCCTATGTCCGCCAGTCCGGGCATCTGCATGTCGGCCTGCGCGCGCCGATGGCGGGCACGCGCGGCGTGATCGTGGTGATCGAGAACCCGGCCGAGATGTTCACCGGCCAGGCCCGCCCCCGCTTCGGCGCCCCGATCCTGCTCGAGCTGCAAGGCGGCGGCATCCGCGCGCTCAGCTACGACCCGGTGCTGGACGCCTTCCTCATCGTGAACGAGCTGGAGGGCTACGAGGGCAACCGCTTCTCGCAGCTCTGGCGCTGGAGCGGCAACCCCGCGATGCCGCCCGAGCCGATCGCCCTGCCGGACATCATCAACCTCAACAACGTCGAATCCATCGACTCGATCAACATCGACGGCGAGCCGCGCCTGCTGATCATGAGCGACGAGGGCAGCGAGAAGAAGAACGAGCCGGCGCGCTACATGATGCTGGACTACGGCCAACTGACCGAGCGCGAATGACGCAGGCGGCCGCGCGCCGGTCGCGGAACATCCGCGCCGCTCGGCCGTTGATGCACCGGCACGAAGCCGCTTCGGAGGACAAGGTGAACGATCGTCGCAAGAGAAATGCCGTCTGGATCATCGGCGCGGTCGTCGCGGCCCTGGTGATCGCGGCCATCTACACCTTCGTCGTCGGCAGCAACGCCCCCGCCGGCTGAGCCGCGAGGCACTTGCGGCAGGGCGTCGCAGTCGCCATCTTGGGCCGTGACGCCGAATCGCGTCCTGCCCTGCTGGTGACCGGGCCCCTCTGGTGGAAGTGGCGGCGCTTCCGCGATGTCGGCACCCCCCTTGCATCCAGCCGCCTGGATACCCGTCATCATGACGACATCTCACTTGACCCGCGCGGCGGGCACGGATCGTCCGGGGGGACGGTCGGTCCTCTCCTATCTCAAATGGGCGATCATCGTCACCTTCGCGGGCCTCGCCCTCGGTGCCGCGCTCGGCTGGCAGACCACGGGCACGCTGTCCGGGATGCTGTCCATCCTCTTCATCTGCGCCGTGCTGGCGGTGCTGGAAATCTCGCTGTCCTTCGACAACGCCATCGTCAACGCCAACAAGCTCAAGGACATGACGCCGAAGTGGCAGCACCGCTTCCTGACCTGGGGCATCCTGATCGCGGTCTTCGGGATGCGGATCGTCTTTCCGCTTCTGATCGTGGTCGTCGCGGCCCATGTCGGCCCGTGGCAGGCGCTGGTCATGGCCGCCAGCGAGCCGCAGGAATACGCCCGCATCATGCACGAGGCGCATCTGCCCATCGCGGCCTTCGGCGGCACCTTCCTGATGATGGTCGGCCTGTCCTTCTTCTTCAACCACGAGAAGGACGTTCATTGGCTGGGCTGGCTCGAGCGGGCGATGACCCGCTATGCCTCGATCCGCGGGATCGAGGTCGCCATCGCGCTGCTGTTCGTGCTCGGCTTCTCGCGCCTCCTCGAGGGCGCCGAGCGCACCGTCTTTCTCAGCGCCGCGATCTGGGGGCTGATGACCTTCCTGCTGGTCGAAGTGCTGGGCGGGCTTCTGGACAGCAGCCAGTCCGCGCTGAAGGGCGCGGCGCAGGGCGGGTTGGGCGCGTTCCTGTACCTTGAAGTGCTGGACGCGTCCTTCAGCTTCGACGGCGTGATCGGCGCCTTTGCGCTGTCGCAGAACCTCTTCGTCATCGCCATCGGCCTCGGGATCGGCGCGATGTATGTGCGTTCGATGACCATCATGCTGGTCGAGAACGGGACGCTGGCCGAATACCGCTTCCTGGAACATGGCGCCTTCTACGCGATCATCGCCCTGTCGCTGGTCATGTTCGCCCAATCGCTGGTCCACATCCCCGAGGTCGTCACCGGCCTTGGCGGGGCGGCGCTGATCGGGGTGGCGCTGATTTCCTCGATCCGCTGGAACCGGCGGCAAGAGGCGGCGCTGCCGGCCTGATTGCGGTAACGCCGGACGTTGACCCCGCACCCGCCGTCGTCCAGAACGTCGGCGGGTGAAGGGAGAACCGCCATGAGCTTTCTGGGAATTGATCTGGGCACGTCCGGCCTGCGCGCGCTTCTGGTGGACGAGGGCGGGCGCCCCATCGGCTCGGCCGAGGCGCATTACGAGGTCGCCCATCCCCATTCCGGCTGGTCCGAGCAGGACCCGGCCGACTGGATCGCGGCGCTGCAATCGGCCGCCCGCCAGCTCAAGGACCGCCATCCCGAATTTGCAGCCTTGCGCGGCATCGGCGTCGCCGGACACATGCACGGCGCGACCCTGCTGGACGACGCCGACCGCGTGCTGCGCCCCTGCATCCTGTGGAACGACACCCGCTCTCATGCCGAGGCCGCCGCGCTGGACGCCCAGCCCCCGTTCCGCGCCCTGTCCGGCAACATCGTCTTTCCCGGCTTCACCGCGCCCAAGCTGGCCTGGGTCGCCGCGCATGAGCCAGAGGTCTACGGTAAGATCGCCAAGGTCCTGCTGCCCGCCGCCTACCTGAACCTGTGGCTGACGGGCGAGCATGTCTCGGACATGTCCGACGCCTCGGGCACCGCCTGGCTGGACGTCGCGGCCCGCGACTGGTCGCCCGAGCTGCTGGCTGCCGGCAGCATGCGCGCGGACCAGATGCCGCGGCTGGTCGAGGGCAGCGCCCCGGCCGGGCAGCTGCGCGCCGATCTGGCCGCCGAGTGGGGGCTGTCGCAGCCGGTGGTCGTGGCGGGCGGGGCCGGCGACAATGCCGCGGCCGCCTGCGGCATCGGCGCGATGGCCGAGGGGCAGGGCTTCGTCTCGCTCGGCACCTCGGGCGTGCTGCTGGCGGCGCGGGACGGCTTCCGCCCGGCGCCCGAGACCGCGCTGCACAGTTTCTGCCACGCCGTGCCGGACCGCTGGTACCAGATGGGCGTGATGCTGTCGGCGACGGACAGCATGAACTGGCTGGGCCGCATCACCGGCGCCAAACCGGCCGAGCTGGCCGCCGCGGTCGAAGGCCCGCTGCAGGCGCCGGGGCCGGTGCGTTTCCTGCCCTACCTGTCAGGCGAGCGGACGCCCCACAACGACCCGAAGATCCGCGGCAGCCTGACGGGCCTCGCCGCAGCCACGGGGCGCGAGGACCTGACTCGCGCCGTCATGGAGGGCGTCGCCTTCGGCCTGCGCGACAGCTTCGAGGCGCTGCGCGCGACCGGCGCCGAGCTGCCCGAGCTGATGGCCATCGGCGGGGGCGCCCGCTCGCGCTACTGGCTGCAGGTGATCGCGACGGTGCTTGACATCACGCTGGCCCTGCCCGCGGACGGCGAGTTCGGCGCGGCGCTCGGCGCGGCGCGGCTTGGCATGCTCGCCGCCGGCGCCGGCAGGCCGGAGGATGTGATGTCCACCCCCGCCATCGGCAATCGCATCGTGCCCGTGGCCGAATCCCGCGCGGCATTTGACAATGCTTATCGCGCGTGGCGTGCGACATATCCGGCAATTCGCGCAATACAGTAGCGCAATCTTGTCCAATTCGACGCAGATCGGCGTTTTCCACCGCCCGGAGCCCCATTTTCACCAAGCTATGAACAAGATATGAACGATGTGTCGCCTTGATGACGTGCAAACGGCAGCTGCCGTTGCATGATGGTCAAGCGCGGCGCATCTTCGGATGCTGCACCCCTTGCTCGAGGAGCCAAGACATGCAGATGAGGCCAGTCCCCAAGAATCCCCCGGTCGCGGAGTTCAGCCGCGACATGGTCGAGACGATGATGACCTATTTCGAGGCCTATGCCGACGAGGGCGTCCTGAAGGTCGAGGTGACCTCGTGGGGCCTGTGGCTGCCCAACAAGGTGACCGGCGGCCGCCAGTTTCTGGGCCTCGCGCGGATGCCGGAAGACACGCCCCGCCAGTAAGGCCGCCCGGACCCCACCGCCTGACTTGCCGCCCCGAGGGGGGCCGGCGCGATCAGACACGCGCGCTCAGGCAGGCGCATTCATGCGGGCGCGGCGCCGATCAGGCGATCTATATGCGCCCCGATCTGCTGCGCGTCATAAGGCTTCTGGATGACCGGCGCCGTCCTGCCCCATCCGGCAAGACCCGCCTCTCCGTAGCCGCTTGCAAAGACGAACGGGATCCCCCGCTGATCGAGACAATCCGCCACGGGGAAAGACTTCTCTCCCGCCAGGTTGATGTCAAGGATCGCCAGGTCGATCATCTCCTTCTGCGCCGCCTCGAGCGCGGGGCCGAGCCGCATGAGCGGCTTCAGCGGATGGTGTCCCAGGTCGCTGACGATGTCCGAGAGCAGCATCGCCACGAGCATCTCGTCCTCGACGATCAGGATCCGTGCCATCGCCTCAGTCCAGGATCGGACGGTCGCAAAGCGCGGCCGTGGTCGTGATCAGGTGGAAGGCCAGGCCCTCGGGGCGCAGGTCGATCTCGGCCGTGCCGTTCAGTTGCTGCGGCAGGACCTGCAGGATCAGGCGCGAGCCGAAGCCCCGCCGGCCGTAGGGCGCGGCCGTCGGGCCGCCGCGCTCGATCCAGTCCATCATGAAGGCGCCCTCGGGGCCGACCCGCCAGCCCAGATCGACCTGCCCGCCCGGCGCCGCAAGGGCGCCGTACTTCACCGCGTTCGTGCCCAGCTCGTGCAGGGCCAGCGCCAGGGACAGCGCCGCCTGCGGGCCGATCTGCATGTCGGGCCCGGTGACGCGGACGGCGTCGTCGCCCGGAACACGGAACGGCGCGACCGCCGCATCGACCATCGCGCGCAGGCGCACGCCGGTCCAGTTCTCGCGCGTCAGGACGTTGTGGGCGGCCGAAAGCGCCATGATCCGCGCCGTGATCGCGCGCGAGGCCTCGGCCGGGTCGGGCGTGCTGCGCAGCGTCTGGCTGACGATCGACTGCACCGAGGACAGCGTGTTCTTCACCCGGTGGTTCAGCTCGTTGATCAGCAGCGCCTGCCGGTCCTCGGCGCGGACCCGTTCGGTGACGTCCGAGCCCTGGATGAAGATGTGCGAGACCTCGCCGGCCTCGTCGCGGATCGGCTGGAACACGAAGTCGAGGATGCGCTCGTCCAGCGCGCCGTCACTGGCGCGCCGCAGCATCACCCGCTCGGCGTTGCGGCGGTGGACGGTGCCGGTGGCGCGCACATGGTCCAGCACGTCCAGATAGCCCTGCTCGACCACCTCGGGCAGCGACTCCTCGACGGTCTTGCCGATGGGGTCCTCGCGCGCGCCGACCAGCCGCAGGTAGCCGGGATTTGCCAGCTCGAAGCGGTGCTCGGGCCCGCCGACCATCGCCATGAAGGTCGGCGCCTGCTCGAAGAGGGTCTGGAGGCGCTCGAACTCCTGCCGGTTGCGCCGCTCGGCCAGCACGCGCTCGGTCGTCTCGGCCAGGATGGCGATCACGCCGGCAGGCTTGCCCGACTCGTCGAGGATCGGGGAATAGTCGAGGTTCATCCAGACCTGCTCGGCGTAGCCCTTGCGGTAGAGCGTCAGCTCCTGGTCGCGATAGGCCAGCGTGCGGCCCGACAGGCCGACCTTCATGACGTTGTCGTTGAAATCCGCCGCCTCGGGCCAGCCCTCGCGCACGTTCGAGCCGAAGAGCCCCGGATGGCGCGGCCCGGCGAACAGCGAATAGGGGTCGTTGTAGATCATCACGCCGGACGGGCCCCAGAGCATCACGATGGGCACTGGGCTCTGGAGCAGCAGGGCCGCCGCGTTCCGCAGCACGGCCGGCCAGGTCTCGACCCGGCCGAGCGGGGTCTGCGACCAGTCGAACTCGCGCAGCAGCCGCGCGCAATCGCCGTCATGGCCGATGAAGGCAAAGGGGTCGTGGGGCTGGCAAGCCTGGGTCATGTCGGCTCCGCCGGTTTTTCTTCACCTAGCGGGAATGAGTGACGTCGGTCAATCCCGCCGCAGGTCGCATCGCGGTGATATGAAGCCAGATGGGTCATCGCCCGAGCGAAGCCGCGATGAGGTGGCGCGAATAGGGCGCCTCGGCGGCGTCCCCGCGCAGCTGGGCGGCGGACAGAATCTCGACGATGCGGCCCTGCTGCATGACGGCCAGCCGATCGCACATATGGGCGATAACGGCCAGGTCGTGGCTGACCAGCAGGTAGGTCAGCCCATGCTCGGCCCTGAGATCGGCGAGCAGGTTCAGGATCTCGGCCTGCACGCTGACATCGAGCGCGCTGGTCGGCTCGTCCAGCAGCAGCAGCCGCGGCTCGGCGGCCAGCGCCCGGGCGATGGCGACGCGCTGGCGCTGGCCGCCCGACAGCTGGTGCGGGTAGCGGAAGCGGAAGCCGCGCCCGAGGCCCACATCGTCCAGCAGCTTCTGGATGCGGCTGTCGATCCGGTCCATGCCCTGAAGGCGCAGCGTCTCGCCCAGCACCGCATCGACCGAGTGGCGCGGGTGCAGGCTGGCATAGGGGTCCTGGAAGACCATCTGCACCGTCTTGAAGAAGGCCCGGTCGCGGCGGTCGGCCCTGAGCGGGCGGCCGTCCACCTCGATCCGGCCGGACCAGTTCGGGTTCAGCCCGGCGACGGCGCGCAGGATGGTGGACTTGCCCGAGCCGGATTCGCCGACAAGGCCGAAGCTTTCGCCCGCCGCGATGTCGAAGCCGACGCCGCGGACGGCGTCGATCCGGTCGGGGGGCTGGCCGAACCAGATGGTGAGATCCTCCACCCTCAGCATGGGGGGGACCGCCGCAGCGCGGGTTTGGCACCCCGGCACCCCCGCAGGGTATTTGCGCAACGAAGAAGGGGCATCAAAGGCCTCCGGGCAGGTCGGTGTCGGCGCGGGCGGCGGCGGGGTCCGGCTCGCGCCAGGCCTCGTCGCGCTGGAGCACCGCGAGCCGGTCCACCGGCGCATCGAGGCGCGGCAGGCTGTTCAGGAGGCCGCGCGTATAGGGGTGGCGGGCCTGGTGCAGCTCGCGCGCGGGCAGGGTTTCCACGACGCGGCCGGCATACATGATCAGCACCCGGTCGCAGAAGCGCGAGACGAGGTTCAGGTCGTGGCTGATGAAGATCAGCCCCATGCCGCGGTCCTTGACGAGGTTGTCCATGATGCTGAGCACCTCGCCGCGGACCGAGACGTCCAGCGCGCTGGTCGGCTCGTCCGCGATCAGGATCTGGGGCCCTGGCGCCAGCATCATCGCGATCATGATGCGCTGGCCCATCCCGCCCGAGACCTCGTGCGGGTAGGTGTCCATCACCCGCTCGGGCTCGCGGATCTGGACGGCGCGCAGCATCTCGAGCGCCTTCGCCCGCGCCTCGCCGCGGGGGGCGCGGGCGTGGAGGCGGTAGGCCTCGATGATCTGCTGGCCGACGGTCATCACCGGGTTGAGGCTGAACTTGGGGTCCTGCATCACCATGCTGATCTGCCCGCCGCGGATGGCGCGCATCTGCCGCTCGGGCAGGTTCAGGATGGACCGGCCCTGCAGGGTCAGCGCGGCGGCCTCGACCCGGCCGGGCGGACGGACGAGGCCGAGGATCGCGCGGCCGGTCATGGACTTGCCGCTGCCTGACTCGCCGACGATGGCGAGGCGCTCGCGGCCCAAATCGAAGCTGAGGCCGCGGACGGCCTGGAACTCGCCCTGCCGGGTGGGGAAGGTGACGCGCAGGTCGCGGACCGAGAGGAGCGGCGCGGTCATGACTTGTCGCCCTTGGGGTCCAGCACGTCCCGCAGCCCGTCGCCCAGCAGGTTGAAGGCCATCGAGACGGTGAAGATCGCGAGGCCCGGCATCGCCGCCACCCACCAGAAATCGAGGATATAAGCCCGCCCGTCCGAGATCATCGCCCCCCATTCCGGCAGCGGCGGCTGCGCCCCGAGGCCGAGAAAGCCGAGCCCCGCGGCCGAGAGGATGATGCCCGCCATGTCCAGCGCCACCCGCACGATCAGCGAGCTGACGCAGAGCGGCCAGATGTGCCGGATCAGCAGGCGCAGGCGGCTTGCGCCCTGCAGGCGGGCGGCGGCGATGAAGTCGGCGTTGCGGATGGTCAGCGTCTCGGCCCGCGCGAGGCGGGCATAGGGGGGCCAGGCAGTCAGCGCCAGCGCGAGCACCGCGTTGCCGATGCTGGGGCCGAGGGCGGCGACGAAAGCCAGCGCGAGGATCAGCTTGGGGAAGGCCAGGAAGATGTCGGTGATCCGCATCAGGACCTGATCGACCCAGCCCCCCGCGAAGCCCGCGACCGTGCCGATGAAGAGGCCGATAATGGGGGCGATCAGCGCCACCGTGCCGACGATGAACAGGGTGATGCGCGAGCCGTGGATGAGGCGCGAGAGGATGTCGCGGCCAAGCGCGTCGGTGCCCAGCCAGTTGGCCGCCGAGGGTGGTTGCAGGCGGTTCGCGAGGTTCTGGGAATAGGGACTGTAGGGCGAGATCCAAGGCGCGAGGATCGCCATGCCGATCAACAGGATCAGGATGATCAGCCCCAGCATCGCCAGCTTGTTGGCGCGGAAGGTCAGCCAGCCTTGGTAGATCGCGCCGAGCCGCGCCTGCCGGCGGGTCTGCGGGGCATCGGACAACAGCCAGTCCCGGCGGGAGACGGCGCTCATTTCGACCTCGGGTCGAGGAAGCGGTAGAGGATGTCGCTCAGCAGGTTCAGCACCACGAAACAGACGCCGACGACGACCGTGCCGCCGAGGACGGCGTTCATGTCTCCCGACAGCAGCCCGCGGGTGATGTAGCTGCCAAGGCCGGGCCAGCTGAAGATGATCTCGGTCAGGACCGAGCCCTCCAGCAGCGAGCCGAAGCTGAGGGCGATGACCGTCACCAGCGGGATGGCGATGTTGCGGAAGGCGTGGCGCCAGATCACGGCGTTCTCGGACAGGCCCTTGACGCGCGCGGTGGTGATATATTCGGCCGAGAGCTGCTCGAGCATGAAGCTGCGGGTCATACGGCTGATATAGGCCAGCGAGTAGTAGCCCAAGAGGCTCGCCGGCAGGATGATGTGCGAAAACGCGTCGCGGAAGGCCGGCCAGTCGCGGGCCAGCGCGCTGTCCACGAGGATCATGCCGGTGACGTTCGGGACCATGCCGTCATAGATGATGCCCTGCCGGCCCGGCCCTCCGACCCATCCGAGGATGCCGTAGAAGACCAGAAGGCCCATCAGCCCCAGCCAGAAGATCGGCATCGAGTAGCCGACCAGCGCCACCACGCGGGCGATCTGGTCGATGACGCCGCCCTTCCGCGCCGCCGCGATGACGCCAAGCGGCACGCCGATCAGGACACCGATCAGCGTGCCGAGCGTCGCCAGCTCGAACGTGGCGGGGAAGACGCGGGCGATGTCCTGCGCGACGGGCTGGCCGGTCGAGATCGAGCGGCCGAAATCGCCCCGCAGCACGTCGCCGACATAGCCGAGGAACTGCACGATCAGCGGCCGGTCGAGGCCCATCGCCCGATAGGCCGCGTCATACTGCGCCTGCGTGGCGCGGTCGCCGACGACCTTCAGCACCGGGTCGATCGGCATGACACGGCCGATGATGAAGGTCACCAGCAGAAGGCCCAGCAGCGTCAAGGCCAGCGACAGCAGCGTGCCGCCCACGCTGCGGGCGCGGCGGCGCATCAGCGCGCCGCGCGGCGAGGGGGCTGCGCCGGGGGGCCTGCCCCCGGCGCTGTCGTCGGTCATGGCCAAGGCCTATTCGCCCTTGGTCACCTGGCGGTAGATGACCGAGGTCACCGCGCCGCCGCTGTACCAGTTCTGCACGTTCTCGCGCAGGCCGACCTGCTCGATGCGCTGAAACAGCGGCACGATGGGTGCCTCGGCCTGATACCGGCGCTGGATCTCGCGGTACATCTCGGCCCGCGCCTCGGTGTCCTGCTCCAGCGTGGCGGCAACGGTGGCCTCGTTCATCTCGGCAGGCACCTCGTAGGCGTTGCGCCAGGCCAGAAGGCCGACCGCATTCGCCTCGTCGCTGTTGTCGGGGTTGTAGGCGAAGGTCGCCGCATTGGTGTTCGGGTCCGAGTAGTCGGGGCCCCATTCGCCCAGGAAGATCGGCACCTCGCGGGCGCGGTAGGCGTCCAGCACCTGCGCGCCGGTCATCTGCTCGATGTTCAGCGTCAGGCCGGCCTCGGCCATGCTGGCCTGCAGGGTCTGCGCCACGTCGATATATTCTCGCAGATCGCGGACGCGGGTGGTGATGGTGCCGCCCTCGATGCCGGCATCGGCCAGAATCTGGCGCGCCTTCTCGACGTCGTAGGTCCAGGGCGTTTCTTCCAGAACGCCCAAATAGCCGAGCGGCAGGAAGCTCTGATGCGTCACGAACTGGCCCTGCAGGAAGCTGGAGGTGATGCCCTCGTAGTCGACCAGATGCTTCATCGCCTCGATCACGGCGGGGTTCGACAGCAGCTCGTCCTTCTGGTTCAGGCCCATGTAGAGGATGCGGCCGCGCGGCTCGTCCAGGATCTTCACGCCCTCGACGGCGCTGATCGACTGCACGTCGGTCGGGGTCATGTTGCGCGCCACGTCGATGTCGCCCTGCTCCAGCAGCAGCCGCTGCGCGCTGGACTCGGCGACGTTGCGGACGATCACGCGCTTCATCTCGGGCGCGCCCTGCCAGTACTCCTCATAGGCGGTCAGCTGCACCTGCTCGTTCGGGCGCCAGGCCGCCAGCACATAGGCGCCCGAGCCGGCCTCGTTGGTGGAGAGCCAGGCATTGCCCAGATCGCCGTCCTGCTCGTTCGCCATGACCGTTTCCTTGTCCACCACCGAGGCGATGTTGGCGGTCAGGCAGTTCAGCACGAAGGACTGCGCGTAGGGCTGATCGAGGCGCAGCGTCAGCGTGTTGCCCTCAAAGGTGATCATCTCCTCGACATTGTCGGGGGTGAAGCCGAACTGGGTCAGGATGAAGGCCGGGGTCTTGTCCAGCTTGACGGCGCGCTGCAGCGACCAGGCCGCATCCTCGGCGCGCAGCGGGTTGCCGGAATGGAAGGTCACGTCGTCGCGCAGGGTGAAGGTGATCGAGAGGCCGTCCTCGGCCACCTCCCAGCTGGTCGCGAGGCTGGGCTGGAAGCCGGCATCCGGGTCCAGCGGGTCGAAATCGACCAGCCGGTCATAGGTGTTGTTGTTCACGTCGTTGCCCGAGAACTCAAAGCTCTGCGCCGGGTCCAGGCTGATGATGTCGTCGATGGTGTGCGCGACGACCAGCGTGTCGGCCGGGGTCTCGGCATGAGCGGCCGGGGCAAGGGCCAGCGCCGAGGCCAGAAGAAGCGCACGCGAGGAGATACGGATTGTCATGGTGATGATCCCTGTGGACGGCGCCTCCGACTGCCGCGGAGGCTTGCACATCGTGAAGCTTGGCGCAGGGCGCGGCAGCTTGCAAGACCTCGTGGGCCGGCGCGAGGGGCGGCAGCGCGCGGGCGGGGCGGGGCGGCGCCGAATGAGAATTGACAGGATCAGTCCCGCTGATCCAGCCTGCCCCGCAAGGAGGGCCGCGATGGACGCCCCGGTCTCCGGCCTCGCGCCGGTCTTCAGCATCGAGAACGAGGCGGGCCGCGGCGCGGCCGTCATCGTCTGCGAGCATGCTTCGAACCACTTTGCGCCGGAATGGGGCGATCTCGGCACCACCGCCAAGACCCGCAAGAGCCATGCGGCCTTCGATCCCGGCGCGCTGGATCTGGCCCGCGCGCTTGCGCGCCAGCTTGACGCGCCCCTGATCTCTGGGGGCCTGTCGCGGCTGATCCACGACCTCGACCGGCCGCCGCACGCGCCGACGGCCATGCCCATCGTGAGCCAGGTCCACAAGATCCCCGGCAATCGCGAGCTGACGACGACCGACCGCCTGCGCCGCGTGCGGCAAATCTATCTGCCCTTCCACGCCGCCTTGTCGGCCCTGCTGGCCGAGCGGCTGGCCCTGGGGATGCCGACCGCGCTTCTGACCGTGCACAGCTTCGATCCGGTCTATTTCGGCCTGCACCACAATGTCGAGCTGCGCGTGCTGCATGACGCCGACCCGACGCTGGCACGCGGGCTGGCCAAGGCCGCGACCGGCTTCTCGACCCGCCTGAACGAGCCGTCCGGCACCTGGATTGAGGGATCGCACACTCTGGCCCGCCACGCGACGCCCCTGCACCTGCGCCATGCCATGCTGGAGCTGCGCTCGGACCTTCTGGACAAGGATCTGCCGGGCATAGCCGCCCGCCTCGCGCCGCTCTTGTCGGGCGCGATCGGGGCCGCGTGAGCCCCCTGCCCCACCCGCCCCCGCCCGCCCCATCCGGCAGGGCGCCGATCACCCGGACACGGAGGACCTCATGCCCGCGAACCTGACCCTGGAGGCGCTGCGCGAGGCCGTGGCGCTGGACGAGATCGACACGGTCATCGTCGCGCTGGTGGACATGCAGGGCCGCTTGATGGGCAAGCGCTTCCACGCCGCCCATTTCCTGGACCACCACGACGAGACGCATTGCTGCAACTACCTGCTCGCCACCGATCTCGAGATGACCACCGTGCAGGGCTACGCTGCGACCAGCTGGGCCAGCGGCTACGGCGACTACGTGATGAAGCCCGACCTTTCGACCCTGCGCCGCATCCCCTGGGCGCCGGGCACCGCGCTGTGCCTCGTGGACCTGTCGGACCACCATACGCACCAGCCGGTGCCCCATGCGCCGCGCAACGTCCTTAAAGCCCAGATCGCGCGGGCCGAGGCGATGGGCCTGACGCCCATGATGGCGACCGAACTGGAATTCTTCCTCTTCCACGGCGATCCCCGCGCGCATTTCGACGCAGGTTACCGCGACCTACGCCCCACCGCCCGGCACAACGTGGACTACGCCCTCAGCGGCACCTTCGCGGACGAGCCGGTGATGCGCGCCCTGCGGAACGGGCTCTATGGCGCGGGCATCCCGGTCGAGAACTCTAAGGGCGAGGCCGAGGCGGGCCAGCACGAGATCAACGTGAAGTATTCGGACGCGCTGGACACTGCCGACATGCATGTGCTGGTCAAGGCGGCGACAAAGGAGATCGCCGCCGCCCACGGCCAGTCCGCGACCTTCATGGCGAAGTACTCGCACCGGCATGCGGGCTCCTCGAGTCATGTCCACCAGTCGCTGTTCAAGGAAGGCGCCAACGCCTTCCACGACGCCGGCGCCGAGCACGGCATGTCAGAGACGATGCGCGCCTATCTCGCCGGCCAGCTTGAACATGCGGCCGCGCTGACCCTGTTCCTCGCGCCCTACATCAACAGCTACAAGCGCTTCGTGACCGGCCTCTTCGCCCCGACCAAGGCGATCTGGTCGCTGGACAACCGCACCGCCGGCTTCCGCGTCTGCGGCGAGGGGACGAAGGGCGTTCGGGTCGAGTGCCGGATCGGCGGCGCCGACCTCAATCCCTACATGGCCTGCGCGGCGCTGCTGGCGGCGGGTCTGGACGGGATCGAGCGCGGGTTGACCCTCGGCGCGCCCTTCAACGGCGACGCCTATGCCGCGGCCGAGGCGCCGGAAGTGCCGAAGACCCTTGCCGAGGCCGCCGCGGCGCTGGACAACTCGGCGGTGATGCGGGCGGCGTTCGGAGACGGGGTCGTGGACCACTACCTCCGCGCCGCCCGATGGGAGATCGAGGAAGCGGGTCGCGTCGTGACGGACTGGGACATCGCCCGCGGCTTCGAACGCGCATGAGGATCGAAAAATGAGCAAGACGATCAAGCTGATCTCGCCCGTGGACGGCAGCGTCTACGTCGAGCGCCCGGCACTTCCGCTGCCCGAGGCACAAGCGGCGGTGGCTCGCGCCAAGGCCGCTCAGGTGGGTTGGGCCGCGCGGCCCCTCAACGAGCGGATCGCGCGGGTTCAGGCGGGGCTCGACGCGCTGAACGGGATGAAGGACCGCGTGGTCGAGGAGTTGGCCCGCCAGATGGGCCGCCCCGTCCGCTATGGCGGCGAGTTCGGCGGCATGAACGAACGCGCCGCCCACATGATGAGCATTGCCGACGAGGCGCTTGCCCCCGAGGTCATCGAGGACAGCCCCCGCTTCCGCCGCGAGTTGCGCCGCGAGCCGGTCGGCACCGTCTTCGTCATCGCGCCGTGGAACTACCCCTTCCTGACCGCCACCAACACCATCGTCCCCGCCCTGATCGCCGGCAACGCGGTGATCCTGAAGCACGCAAGCCAGACCCTGTTGGCCGGCGAGCGGTTGGCCGAGGCCTTCCATGCCGGCGGCGTGCCGGCCGACGTGTTCCAGAACCTCGTGCTGGACCATGAGACGACCGAGGCGCTCATCGCCGCGCGCTCCTTCGGCTTCGTGAACTTCACCGGCTCGGTCGCCGGCGGCCGCGCCATCGAGCGGGCGGCGGCGGGCACCTTCACCGCCACGGGGCTTGAGCTGGGTGGCAAGGACCCCGGCTATGTCCGCTTTGATGCCGATCTGGACGCGGCGGTGGACGGGCTGATGGACGGGGCGATGTTCAACTCGGGGCAATGCTGCTGCGGGATCGAGCGGATCTATGTCCATGACAGCCTCTATGACGCCTTCGTTGAAAAGGCCGCCGCTTGGGCGCGGCAGGCGAAGCTGGGCGATCCGCTGCACCCCGAGACGACGATGGGCCCGATGGCGCATCGCCGCTTCGCCGATCTGGTGCGCGAGCAGGTCTCCGAGGCGGTGCTGGCCGGCGCCCGCCCGCTGATCGACGCGGCCGACTTTCCGGCCGACGATGGCGGCGCCTATCTCGCCCCGCAGGTGCTGGTCGACGTCACCCACGACATGCGCGTGATGCGCGAGGAGAGCTTCGGCCCGGTCGTCGGGATCATGCCCGTTTCCGGCGACGACGAGGCTATCGCGCTGATGAACGACTGCGACTATGGCCTGACCGCCTCGATCTGGACGGCCGACCCCGAGGCGGCGTCCGAGATCGGCGCGCGGCTGGAAACGGGCACCGTCTTCATGAACCGCTGCGACTATCTGGACCCGGCGCTCTGCTGGACCGGCTGCAAGGATACCGGGCGCGGGGCGGCGCTTGGGCATCTTGGCTATCTGGCCGTGACGCGGCCCAAATCCTACCATCTGAAGAAGGTGACGGCATGAGCCTGACAGCCAACTGGTCCTATCCGACCGCGATCAAGTTCGGCGCCGGCCGTGTCAGCGAGCTGGCGCAGCACTGCCGCGCGGCCGGGATCACCAACCCGCTTCTGGTAACGGACAAGGCGCTTGCCACGCTGCCGATCACCACGAACGCGCGCGACATTCTGGACGGCGCCGGCCTCGGCCGCGCGATGTTCTGCGAGGTGGACCCGAACCCCACCGAGCGGAACATGGAGGACGGCATCCGCGCCTATCGCGAGGGGGCGCATGACGGCGTCGTCTGCTTCGGCGGCGGCTCGGCGCTGGACCTCGGCAAGATGATCGCGCTGATGGCGTTCCAGAGCATCCCTGTCTGGGATCTGGAGGATGTCGGCGACTGGTGGACCCGCGCCGACGCAGACCGGATCGCGCCCATCGTGGCGGTGCCGACCACCGCCGGAACGGGGTCCGAGGTCGGACGCGCCGGGGTGCTGACCAACTCGCAGACCCACAAGAAGAAGATCATCTTCCACCCGCGCCTTCTGCCGACCGTGACCATCTGCGACCCCGAACTGACCGTGGGGATGCCCAAGGCGATCACCGCAGGCACCGGCATGGATGCCTTCGCCCATTGCCTCGAGGCGTATTGCTCTCCGCACTACCACCCGATGAGCCAAGGGATCGCGCTGGAGGGGCTGCGGCTGGTGAACGAATACCTGCCGCGCGCCTATGCGACCCCCGACGATCTAGAGGCGCGGGCGCAGATGATGAGCGCGGCGGCGATGGGGGCGGTCGCCTTCCAGAAAGGGCTAGGCGCGATCCATTCGCTGAGCCACCCGGTCGGCGCGGTCTATGGCACCCATCACGGCACCACCAACGCGGCGGTCATGCCGATGGTGCTGGACTTCAACCGCCCCGCCATCGCGGACCGCCTGTCCCGCGCCGCAAACTACCTCGGCATCAGCGGCGGCTTCGACGGCTTCCGCGCGCGGGTGATGGAGCTGCGGGCAGAGCTGGCGATTCCGGCAAACCTGTCGGAGATGGGGGTCGAGCCCGCGCGGCTGGACGAGCTGACCGAGATGGCGCTGGAGGACCCCTCCTGCGGCGGCAACCCGGTCCCGATGACGCGCGAGAACACCCGCGCGCTGTTCGAGGCCTGCCTCTAGACCCAGCCCAGCATCACCGGCACCAGCACGATCGCCGCCAGCGCGGCAGTCTGCCCGACCAGCAGCAGGATCGAGGCCGGCCCCACCTTCGCCAGCGCCTGGAGCGAGGTCTTGATCCCGACCGCCGCCACCGCTGCGACCAGCACGGCGCGCGAGACGTTGCTGGCGGCATCCGTCACCATCTCGGGCACCAGATGGGCCGAGTTCAGCGCTGCCAGCGCGAGAAAGGCCAGCACGAAGGCCGGCAGCAGCGGCGGACGGCCCTCGCCCTGCCTGCGCGAGCGCAGCGCCAGCGCGGCGATCAGCACCACGGGCGCCAGCATGGTCACGCGGATCAGCTTGACCACCGTCGCCGTGTCCCCCGCCTCGTCCGACAGCGAATAGCCCGCGCCGACGACCTGCGCGACATCGTGGATCGTGCCGCCGAGGAACAGCCCGGCCTGGTGCATGTCGAGCCCCAGCATCGTCGCCAGCGCCGGGTAGAGGATCATCGCCACCGTGGACAGCGCCGTAACGGTGATGACGACGAAGGAGAGGTCGCGCTCGGCCCCCTCGCGCTGCGGCAGGACCGAGGAGAGGGCCATCGCGGCTGATGCGCCACAGATCGCCACCGACCCGCCGGTCAGCAGCCCGAAGGCGCGGTCCCGCCCGATGCTGCGGGCCAGAAGGACCGAGCCGATGATCAGCGCGGCGATGGAGCAGGCGATCAGCCCCACGAAAGGCCAGCCGATGGCCGACACCATCTCGACCGAGACGCGCAGGCCCAGCAGCGCGACCCCGATCCGCAGCAGACCGCGGGCGGCGAAATCGATGCCGGGGGCGGCGCGGTCGTCCTCGGCCATGAAATGCAGCGGCATGCCCAGCAGGATCGCCATCAGCATGACCGGCGCGCCGTAATGGGCCGACAGGAACTGCGCGGCCATGGCGACCGTCACGGCCAGCATGACGCCCGGCCCCAGCACCCGGCCGCGACCGACCAGCCCCGAGAAGAAGGGGGGCCGCGCGGGCCCCCCTTGGTGGCGAAGGGACGGGCTCACGGTCACTGGATGTCGCGCGAGCGCTCGTCGTTGATCTCGGCCTCGGCGGCCTCGACGGCGCTGCGGAACTCGGCCAGGATCTCCTCGCCGCCATCGACGGTGCCGGTGAACCACTCGTAGACCGGCTGCGCGGCCTCGGAAAATGCGGCGCGTTCCTCGGTCGTCGGGACGTAGACCTGACCGCCGGCTGCGGCGAAGGCCTCATAGGCCGCGATCGACTTGCGCTTGGGCGAGGCGAAGGTCGCCTGTTGCAGGGCGTAGAAGCCGTCCACGACGATGCGGCGCTGTTCTTCCGGCAGGGCCATGAAGCTTTCGTTCGACATCCACCAGTAGGCGCCCATGTAGCTGTGCTGGTCCAGCGTCAGATGCGTCAGGCCCGCCTCGGGGAAGCGCATCGACATGATGTCGGTGATGCCGTTCGCGGTGCCCTCGACCACGCGGGTCTGGAGCGAGGTGAACAGCTCGGGCCACGGGATCGGCGTCGGGGATGCGCCCATCGCGCGGGCCAGCTCCTGCGGCAGGTCGGCGACGACGGTCCGCATCTTCAGGCCCTGCAGGTCGGCGGGCGTGCTGACCTGGCGCTGCGTGTTGGCATAGCTGCGCCAGCCGCCGGTGTTGCCGATGGTCATCAGCCGCAGCGTGTCGCCGCTGTCGGCCAGCGCCCGGTCGCGCAAGCTGCGCATGAACTCGCCCGACAGCACCTTCTCGGCCACGCGGTCGTCCGACATCAGGTAGGGCAGGTCCAGCACCTGGAAATAGGGGAAGAGACCAGCCGCCCCGTCCAACGTCGAGATGTAGACGTCGATCGAGCCGTCCGCGACGCCCTGAAGGCACTCGGCCCCGTTCGAGCAGAGCTGCGTGCCCATGTAGATCTCGACGGCGATGGCGCCGTTCGAGGCGGCCTCGACATGGGACTTGAAGACCTGCAGGCCGTCGTAATCCTCGTCCTCCTCGTTCGAGTTGGCGACGGCGCGGATCGTGTAGTCCTGCGCAAGGGCCGGCGCGGCGACGGCCAGCGCGGCGGCGAGGGTGAGGGACAGTTTCAGCATGTTTTCCTCCTGTTGAAGTCTTGGCGTCAGTCGGCAAAGCCGGTCAGGCGCGGAATGGTCATGGAGAGGGCCGGGAAGTAGGTGATCAGGAAGATCACCACGACCTCGACGGCTAGGAAGGGCAGGATCGCGCGGGCGATGGTGGTCACGCGTTCCTTGGACACGGCGGCGGCGACGAAGAGGACAAGCCCCATGGGCGGCGTTGCCAGCCCCACGGTCAGGTTGACGCACATGATGATGGCGAAATGGACGCTGTCGACGCCCATCCCCTCGAACACGGGCGCCAGGATCGGGGCGAGGATGATGATGGCGGGGCCGGCGTCGAGGAACATGCCGACGACGAACAAGAGCAGGTTGATGAGCAGCAGAAGCAGCAATGGGTTCGCCGTCAGGGCCAGGATCCAGTCCGCCATGATCTGCGGGGCGTGTGACAGGGATACGACGGTCTTGAAGGACATCGCCGCGCCCACCAGCAGCAGCACCACCGCCGAGGTCAGGGCGGCGCGGCCGAGAACGTCCGGCAGCTCGGACAGCGTCATGGTCTTCAGGACCAGGAGCGAGATGACCATGGCGTAAACGGCGGCGACGGCGGCGGCCTCGGTCGGCGTGAAGATCCCGCCGAGGATGCCGCCGAGGATGATGACCGGCGTCAGCAGCGGCCAGAACGCCTTGAGGCTGGCGCGCCCCCGCTCGGGCCAGCTCTTGCGGGCCGAGGCGATGGGGAAGTCGTAGCGGTCTGCCATGACCTTGATGACGGCCATCAGCCCCAGGCCCACCATGATGCCGGGCACGATGCCGGCGAGGAACAGCGCCGCGACGCTTTCGCCCATCACGTAGGCATAGATGATCATGATGCCCGAGGGCGGGATGATCGGCCCGATGACCGAGCTGGCGGCCGTGATCGCGGCGGCGAAGCGGCGGGTGTAGCCCTGCTTCTCCATCGCGGGCACCAGCATGGACCCAAGCGCCGAGGTGTCCGCCACCGCCGAGCCGGACAGGCCGGCGAACAGCATGGACGACAGCACGTTCACATGCGCCAGACCGCCCCGCAGGTGGCCCATCAGCGCCTGCGCGAACTCGACGAGGCGCAGGGTGATGCCGCCGCGGTTCATCAGCTCGCCCGCCAGCATGAAGAAGGGGATGGCCATCAGCGGGAAGCTGTCGATGCCGTTGTAGAGGTTGCGGTAGAGCAGCGTCAGGTCGCGCTCCTGCCCGTTCAGCCACAGGATGATGCCGGGCGCGGCGAGCATGCCGAAGACGACCGGCAGGCCCATCAGCAGGAAGACGAGGAACAGCGGCAGGAACCAGATCAGCATCAGTCGACCCCTCGCGCGCCGGTGTCCATGCCGTCCCCGGTCGGGATCGGCGGCAGATCGCGGGCGCCCACAATCTCGGCCAGGTTGCGCAGGATCAGCTCGATATTGACCGAGATCAGCAGGATCAGCCCGACGGGCAGCGAGGCCATCATCCAGCTGCGCGGGATGCGGTACCAGGTCGAGAGGTCCAGCGAGGTCGGCAGGAACAGCGAGGCGCTGGCGAAGCGCCCGCCGAGGCCGGTGACCTCGCGCCAGCCGATCTGCACGGCGACGACCATCACGGCCAGCGCCAGCGACAGAAGGATCAGGTTCAGCACCCGCGCCAGCAGGGGCGGCAGCATCATCGGCAGGATGTCGATGGCCACGAAGCCGCCGCGGCGAAAGGCGGTGGGCGCCATGAGGCCCGTCATCCACAGCATGCAGAAGCGCGCGGCCTCGTCGGGCCAGGCGAGCGCGTTGTTCATGATGTAGCGCTGGAAGACCTGCACGATGGTCACGGCGACCATGATGGCAAGCGCCGCGATGCCGATGGCGCGGCCCGCCTTCAGCACCGTCTCGTTCAGTCCGGACAGGGCCCGGACCACGCCCAGCAGAAAGCCCATCTGCCCCCTCCCCCCTCGCCGCCCGCCTCCCTCGCGTGCGGCGCTTCTCTTCTAGTTGACGCGGATGCTGGCCTGCCGGCCGCCGAAGAAGGCCAGCGGCTCGCCCTCGCCGATGCTGGCGCGCAGGACGCGGCCGATGACGATGGCGTGGTCCCCCGCCTCGTGCAGCGCGAAGCGGCTGCAATCGAAGCGCGCGAGGCAGCGGTCGAGGACCGGCACCCCTTCGGCATTGGCGGACAGCCCCTGAAGCGCGTCGCGGTTGCGCGCGACCTCCCAGGCCAGGCTCGCCTGGTCGGCGGCAAGGACATGGATCGCGAAATGCTCGGCCCGCGCGAAGGCCGGGTAGCGCGCGCTGGCGAGGGCGGGCGACCAAAGCACCAGCGGCGGCTCCATCGAGACCGACGAGAAGCTGTTGGCGGTGATCGCGACGCAGCCGTCATCGCTGGCGGCGGTGACCACGGTGACGCCGGTTGCGAAACGCCCGAAGGCGTCGCGCAGCAGGCGGCCGTTGTCGGGATCGGGAACGAAGCTGCGCTGGTCCGACATCTGCATCACGGGACCTCCTGCCCGATGGCCGCCTCGTAGATCTGGAACCACTCGGCCCGGGCCAGATCGACCTTGAGGGCCTCGGCGATCTTGCCGATGCGGTCCAGCGCGTTGGTGCCCAGAACGGGCAGGATGCGCGCAGGATGGCGCAGAAGGAAGGCGACCGCAATCGCCCCTCGATCGACACCATGCCGCGCGCCCAGCATGTCCAGAACCTGCCCGATCCGGCCCTGATCGCGGATCAGGCTGCCGCCGCCCAAGGGCGACCAGGCCATGACCGGATCGCGGCGGCGCTGGTGAAATGCCAGATCGCCATTGGTGAAGGCGCCGGGCGCGGCCGGGGAGATCTCGATCTGGTTGGTCGCCAGCTTGGTCTGCATCGCGGATTGCAGCAGCTCGACATCCCACGGCCGGAAGTTCGACACGCCGACCGCCCGCACCTTGCCCGAGGCGACCAGTGCGTCCAGCGCCGCCCCCGTCTCGTCCGCATCCATCAGCGGGTCGGGGCGGTGGATCAGCAGCAGCTCGACCCGGTCGGTCCCGAGATCCTTCAGCGACTGGTCCACCGCCGCCTGGATATAGGCGGCCGAGGTGTCGTAATGCTTCACCGGCGCGTCCGCGTAGCGGCCCATCGGCGCGACGATGTCGCATTTCGTGACGATCTCGATCCGCTCGCGCAGGCCGGGGCTGGCGCGCAGCGCCTCGCCCATGATCGCCTCGGCCGTGTAGCCGCCATAGATGTCGGCCTGGTCCATCGTGGTGATGCCCTGCGCCAGGCACGCCTCGATCTTGCGCTGGACATGGGCGGGCGAGGTGTCGGGATCGTCCCCGATCCGCCACATCCCGTAGACCAGACGCGACAGGCTGACGCCGCCCTCAAGTTCGACCCGTTCCATTTCTCAGCGCCTTTCGCCTGCGGCCAGCGGAGTCGCCGGGGCGCTGTCGGGCACGCGGCCCCAGACCCGGTTCAGCTGGCATGTCTTCATCTGCGGCAGCACGCGGCTGCCGAAATGCTCGGCCTCGTCGATATGCGGATAGCCCGACAGGATGAAGGCCCGCACGCCCATCTTCCGCAGCTCTTCCAGCTTCGTCAGCACCTGGTCGGTCGAGCCGACGATGGCCGCCCCGCAGCCCGAGCGCGCGCGTCCGATGCCGGTCCAAAGGTTCGGCTCGATATAACCCTCGAGGTCCGCCAGCTCGCGGTTCCGCGCCTGCCGGCTGACGCCGAGCGAGCCTGCGTCCAGCGCCCGCTCGCGGATCAGGCGGCCCTGATCGTCGTCCAGCTTGCTGACCAGCTCGCGGGCATATTCCTTGGCCTCGGCCTCGGTGTCGCGGACGATGACATGGGAGCGGAAGCCGTAATCCAGCGTGCGCCCGTATTTCTCGGCTGCGGCGTTGGCGGCGCGCATCCGGTCGGCGATGTCCTCGGTCTTTTCCGGCCACATCAGGTAGACGTCGCAGTGCTGCCCGCAGAGGTCCAGCGCGTCGGGCGAGTAGCCGCCGAAATAGAGCATCGGTCCGCCCTGCTGGTAGGGGCGCGCCGGGTCGGTCGTCAGGCCGGTGAAGTTGTAGACCTCGCCCTGATAGTCGATCCGGTCCCGCGTCCATGCCTGCTTGAGGATCTCGACCACTTCGCGGCTCCGCTGGTAGCGGAAGGGGCTGGGTTCCTGCTGGCCGGGGAAGTCGCTGGAGATGATGTTGACCGTCAGCCGCCCCTCCAGCATGTGGTCGAGGGTCGCGATGGTGCGGGCCAGCATGATCGGCTGCATCTCGCCGCAGCGCACGGCGGCCAGCAGGTTGATCCGGTCCGTGATCGGCGCGCAGCCGGCGACGAAGGACAGCGTGTCCTGCCCGACCTGATAGGAGGAGGGGCAGAGGATGTTGCCGAAGCCCTGGGCGTCCGCGGTCTTCACGATCTCGCTGCAATGCGCCCAGGACGAACGCAGCGCGCCGTCCGGCACGCCCAGATAGCGGTAATCGTCCGAGCAGAGGGCCGAGAACCAGGCGACCTCGACCGCATCCAGATCGGCCGATTTAACGGGAACGACGGTCATGAACTCCTCCGTGAGTCGGCCGCGATTTCCTCTTGCTTAGCGGCGTCCTTGATGTAGATCAATGGTGCATCAATTTTATTCCGAGGGATCGGCGTGGGACTGGAAGCGGGGGCGATGCAGCGCGGTGGGGCGCTGCCGCTGCACATGCAGATCAGCGAGATGATCATCCGCGACATCGCCGCGGGCCGGCTGGTCGACGGCGCCCGCCTGCCCCCCGAGCGCAGCATGGCGGAGGATTTCGGCACCACCGTCCGCACCCTTCGCAAGGCGCTGGCGACGCTGGAAGGCATGGGCCTGCTGGAACGGCGGCAAGGCTCGGGCAACTACGTCCGCGCGGGCCAGCCGGTCGAATCGGTCTATTCCATGTTCCGGCTGGAGCACGCGAAGGGCGGCGGCGGCCTGCCCAATGCGCGCATCCTGTCGGTGGACGAGCTGCCGAAGGACGCGGCCCAGCCCGCCTACGGCGACAGCCCGCGCGGCACCCGCTTCCGCCGCTTGCGCTTTCTGGACGCGGTGCCCATCGCGGTCGAGGAGATCTGGCTGGACGCCGGCGCCGGCCGTATCCCGCCCGCGCAGGTGCAGGATTCACTCTATCTGACCTACAAGCAGGTGCTGAAGCTGTGGATCACTCGGGCCGAGGACCGCGTGGGCCTGAGCGCCGTCCCGGACTGGGCGCCGGACGCGTTCGCGCCCCGCCCCGGCACGCCCTGCGCCTATATCGAGCGCCTGTCCTGGGCCCAGGGCCCCGAGGCGGTCGAGTTTTCCCGCACCTGGTATGACCACGAAAGGGCGCTTTATGTGCAGCGCCTCATCTGAGAGGAAGTCGATGACCGTTCATGCAAACCCCCGCGCGGATGCGCGTCTCGTGACCTATGGCGTCATCGGCTGCGGCATGATGGGGCAGGAGCATCTGAGGAACATCGCCTTTCTGCCCGGCACCGCCATCGGCGCGATCTTCGAGCCCGACGCCGAGATGCGCGCCCGCGCGGCTGCGCTGGCGCCCGGCGCGCGGATGGTCGGCAGCGTCGACGAACTGCTGGCCGATGACGATCTGGACTGCCTGCTGATCGCCAGCCCCAACTTCCGCCATGTCGAGCAACTGGCCGCCATCGCCGCGCGCCGTCCGCTGCCGGTTCTGGTGGAAAAGCCGCTCTTCACCGATCCGTCCGAACTGGCGGCGCTGGACGCCTTCGCCGCCAGCTACCCCGCGCCGGTCTGGGTGGCGATGGAATACCGCTACATGCCGCCCGTCGCGAAGCTGCTGGAGATGGCGGATGCCGCGACCGGCGGCATCCGCATGCTGACCATCCGTGAGCACCGCTATCCCTTCCTGCACAAGGTCGGCGCCTGGAACCGCTTCAACCGCTATTCGGGCGGCACCTTCGTCGAGAAATGCTGCCACTTCTTCGACCTCATGCGCCTGGCCATAGGCCGCGCGCCGGTCCGCGTCATGGCGATGGGCGGGCAGGCGGTGAACCACAAGGACGAGCGGCCCGGCGGCGAGGCCCCGGACATCCTCGACCACGGCTACGCGATGGTCGAGTTCGAGGGCGGCATCCGCGCCATGCTGGAGCTGTGCATGTTCGCCGAGGGCTCGCGCTTCCAGGAAGAGATCAGCGCCGTCGGCCCGGCCGGCAAGATCGAGGCGCTGGTGCCCGGTCCGACCCGCTTCTGGCCCGAGGAACTGGGCGCGCCGCCGGTCCCGCAGGTCGTCGTCTCGCCGCGCGAGCCGCAGGGGCCGCGCGTCCTGGAGATTCCCGTGGACCCGGCGCTGCTGGAGGCAGGGGACCACAACGGCTCGACCTTCTACCAGCACCAGAGGTTCCTGGAGCTGGTGCGCGGCGTGCGGACGCGGCCCGAGGTGAGCCTCGAGGACGGCCGATGGGCCGTGCTGATGGGGCTGGCGGCGCAGCTGTCGATCGCCGAGGGGCGCGCGGTCGAGATGGCAGAGCTTCTGGCATGAGGGAGCAGGGGGCGCCCGCGCCCCCTTGGCCTGCCACCAGTTCACCCGCCAAGGATGTCCGCGTGCCGGGTCAGGGGGCGGCGGGTTCCAGCTCGGGCGAGACGGCTTCGCGGATGGCGGTCACGAGGGTCGCGCGGCAGGCCGCCTCGTCCTGGGCGCGGGCTTCGTCGAGGGCGGCGCGCAGGCGCTGGACGCGGTCGCCCGCCTCGGCCGGGGCGCCGTGACCGGCCGCCTGATCGTCAGCCTCGGCGGTGTCCTCGCCCTCGATGGGGGCGTCGTCGCCCGGAGCTTCGGTGTCGGTCATCGCGCGGGCCTCGCGGGCTGCCGCGACGCCTTGGCCGCCGGTGCTGTCCGAGATCGAGGCGAGCGCGGCTTCGTCCAGCGCCTCTTCCATGACCTCGATGGTGCCGGCGCAGTCAGCCGAGGCGGCGCCGCTGCCCATGGCGAGCATGGCGGCGGCGAGATAGGGGATGGGCTTGCGGTACATGGTTCCTCCCTCAGGTGCGAAGCTGATCGCCCACCGGCAGGGCGCGGATGCGCTGGCCGGTGGCGGCGAAGATGGCGTTGGTGATGGCGGGCATGACCGGCGGCAGGCCGGGCTCGCCCACGCCGCCGAGCGGCTGGTCCGGGTCCTCGCCGCCGACGAGATGGACGTGGATCTCGCGCGGGGACGTGTCCATGCGCGGGACGACATAGCTGTCGAAATTGTCCTGCTGGACGCGCCCCTCCGCAAAGGTGATCTGCGTCGTCAGCGCCTGGCCCGTGCCCATGATGACCGCGCCCTCCATCTGCGAGCGGATGCGGTCGGGGTTCACATGCGGGCCGCAATCGATGGCGATGTCGACGCGGGGGATGCGGACCTCGCCGGTGTCGGAGACCTCAACCTCGGCCACGACGGCGACATAGGAGACGAAGCTGTAATGGGCCGCGACGCCGAGGCCGGTGCGTTCCGGCATCTCGCGGCCCCAGTTCGCGGCCTCGGTCGCGGTCTCGATCACGCGGCGCAGGCGGCCGGTGTCGAGGGGGTAGCGGCCGGGATCTTCGCCGTAGTTCCAGACGTCGCCCTGCTCGGCCAGATCGACCTCGCGGGCGGGGCCGATCACCTCGAGAAGGTAGTCGCGCGGGTCCCGCCCCGCCTCACGCGCCAGCTCGTCGATGAAGGACTGGATGGCGAAGGCATGGGGAATGTTCGAGACCGAGCGGTACCAGCCGATCCGCGCATGGGCCTGCGCCTGCGGGTTTTCCGCCCGCACGTTGGGGATGTCGAGCGGCATGTTGGTCAGGCCCATCCCCAGCTCGAAGGGCAGCTTCTGGCCAGGATCGGGCGCGAAGATCGAGCCGATGGTGGGCGCGGCGGTGCGGTGCAGCCAGGCGGTGCACCGGCCGTTTTCGTCCAGCCCCGCCTCGAGCCGCTCGACCGAGACGGTGTGGAAGAAGCTGTGATGCAGGTCGTCCTCGCGCGTCCAGACCATCTTCACGGGTTGGCCCATTTCCTGCGCCAGGACCGCGGCTTCCAGCACGAAGTCGGGCTTGGACTTGCGGCCGAAGCCGCCGCCGAGGAGGGTGACGTTGACCGTCACATCCTCGGGCTGAAGGCCAAGCTTCTCGGCGACGCGCACGCGGGTGACCTGGGGCGCCTGGACGCAGGCCCAGATCTCGGCGCGGCCGTTCTCGACCCGGGCAAGGGCCATCGGCGGCTCCATCGGGGCTTGGGCCAGGTGGGGGATGTAGTATTCCGCCTCGAACCGGCGCGGCGCTTCGGCCAGTGCGGCCAAAGCGTCGCCCTGGTTGCGGATGACGGCGCCGTCGGTGCTGCGGGCGGCCTCTTCCAGCGTAGCGCGGTAGGCCTCGCTGTCATAGCTGCCGTGCTCGCCGTCCTCCCATTCGATCTGCAGCGCGTCGCGGCCGCGCATGGCGGCCCAGGTATTGGTCGCCACCACCGCGACCCCGCCGAGGGGCTGGAAGCCGGACGGCAGATCGGGCGAGTCGATGGCGATGACGCGCTCGACGCCGGGGATTTCCAACGCGGCACTGTCATCATAGCTGGCGACGCGGCCGCCGAGGACGGGCGGGCGGGCGACCACGGCATAGAGCATCCCGTCGACGCGGGCGTCGATGCCGTAGATCGTGGTGCCCATCACGATGGCAGGGTTGTCGATCAGCTCGAGATCGTCCTTGCCGATATAGCGGAACTGGTCAGGGGTCTTCAGCACGATCCCCTCGCGCTCGGGCACCTCGAGCTCGGCGGCGCGGGCGGCCATCTCGCCATAGCCGGCCTCCTGACCCGAGCCCTCATGGCGCAGGACGTGATTTTCGGCGGTGACCTCATCCATGGGAACGCCCCATTCTGCGGCGGCGGCCTCGCGCAGCATCTGGCGGGCGGCCGCGCCGGCGCGGCGCATCGGGCCGAAGAAGTGGCGCAGGCTGCGCGAGCCGTCGGTGTCCTGGTTGCCGAAGGTCGGCTCATCGCCCGGGGCCTGCGCGACGCGGACCTGCGCCCAGTCCGCCTCCAACTCGTCGGCCAGCACCATCGCCATTGAGGTGCGCACGCCCTGCCCCATCTCGGAGCGGTGGACGGTCACGGTCACCACGCCCTCGGGCGAGATCGAGACAAAGATGCGCGGGTCGTCGCGCCAGCCGTGGGGCATGGCATCGGCGCCGAATTTCTGTTCCTCTTCCTGCGCGCGGGCAGGGATGCCGAGGGCGAGAACGAGGGCGCCGGCGCCCATGCCCATCAGGACGGCGCGGCGGCTGATGTTTTCCAAGGCCATCACGCGTCCTCCTGTCCAGAGGCGCGCTTGATCGCGGCGCGGATGCGCGGGTAGGTGCCGCAGCGGCAGATGTTCTGGCTCATCACCGCGTCGATGTCCTCGTCCGTCGGCTCGGGCGTCTCGGCCAGAAGCGCGGCGGCCTGCATCATCTGGCCGGACTGGCAATAGCCGCACTGCGCCACGTTCAGCTCGCGCCACGCGACTTGCACGGGGTGGCTGCCGTCCGAGGACAGCCCCTCGATCGTGGTCACCTCGGCGCCGTCGGCCACCGCCATCGGCGTGATGCAGGAGAAGCTGGGGACGCCGTCCACATGCACGAGGCAGGCGCCGCAGAGCGCCGCGCCGCAGCCGAACTTGGTGCCGGTCAGGCCCAATTCGTCGCGCAGATACCACAGCAGCGGCATGTCGGGATCACCCCCGAACGTCCGCGCCTCGCCATTGACCGTCAGGTCCATCAGCCCCTATCCCCCTGCTGGCGCGGCGTGCCGCGTCTGGCCTGATCCGCCGAAGATGAAGGAGCAGCCAAGCCAACCGGCGAACGGCCGGGTTGTTCCCGGCCGCCGGGGATCATTTTGCGCGTGTCACGCGCCGGGCTTCATCACCACCTTGATGCAGCCGTCGGCCTTGTCGCGGAAGGTCTTGTAGAGGTTCGGCCCTTCGGAAAGCGGCGCATTGTGGGTGGTGACGAAGCTGACATCCAGCTCGCCCTTCACGATCATGTCCAGAAGCGGCGCGAGGTAGCGATGCGTGTGGGTCTGGCCGGTCTTCACGGTCAGGCCCTTGTTCATCAGCGCGCCGAAGGGCAGCTTGTCGATCACCCCGACATAGACGCCCGGCACCGAGAGCGTGCCGCCCTTGCGGCAGCACATGATCATCTCGCGCAGCACATGCGGCCGGTCGGTGCCCAGATAGAGCGCCTGCTTCACCCGGTCGACGCGCGCCATGATGCCGCTGTCGGCGGCGGCCTCGGTGCCCACGCAGTCGATGCAGCTGTCCGGGCCGCGGCCGTTCGTCATCTCTTGCAGCGCGTCGTAGACCTTGGTCTGGCTGAAGTCGATCACCTCGGCCTTGCCGTGGACCTGCGCCATGACCAGCCGCTCGGGCACTTCGTCGATGACGATGACGCGGCCGGCGCCCTGCTTCCACGCGGACAGGATCGCCATTTGCCCGACCGGACCCGCGCCCCAGATCGCGACCGTGTCGCCCGGCTCGATCTGCGCATTCTCGGCCGCCATCCAGCCCGTCGGCAGGATGTCCGAGAGGAACAGCACCTGCTCATCCTCCAGATCGCCGGGCACCGCGATGGGGCCGACGCTGCCATAGGGCACGCGCAGGTACTCGGCCTGCCCGCCCGCATAGCCGCCCAGCATGTGCGAATAGCCGAACAGCCCCGAGGGCGAGTGGCCCATCACCGCCGCCGCCTGCTCGGCGTTGCGGTTCGAGCGGTCGCAGAGCGAGAAGAGCTGCTTCTGGCAGAAGAAGCACTGCCCGCAGGCGATGTTGAAGGGCACCACGACCCGGTCGCCCTTGCGGAACTTGCTGTGGGCGCCGCCGGTCTCGATCACCTCGCCCATCGTTTCGTGGCCGAGGACGTCGCCCGACTCCATGGTCGGCATGCAGCCGTCCATCAGGTGCAGGTCCGAGCCGCAGATGGCGCAGGCCGTCACCTTGATGATGATGTCATCGGGCTCTTCGATGGTGGGATCGTCAACCTTGTCGTAGCGGATGTCGCCCTTGCCGTGCCAAGTGAGTGCGCGCATGTGATCGGCTCCTGCTCGTCATGTCTGTTGGGCAGGGGAACAGGGTCCGGGCGGTAATGTTCCCGCCTCATTCGGGCAGCAGCAGCCCCGGCCCGTCCGGCGCGGCCTGGCAGGCCTCCAGGAAACGTCGCGCCTGTCGCCCGCTGGTCAGGCGGATGACGGCCAGATGCGGCGGGGCGGCGGCGGCGATCTCTTGCGCGCGGGCGCGGTGGAAGCGTTGCGAGCTGGCGACGTAGCCGATGACGCGCCGCACGTCGCGGCGGAACCACTGCACGCAGCCTTCGCCCTGGCCGGGCCGCACCCGGCCGCTGTAGCGCCAGGTGCGCCAGGCCGCCCGCCACATCTGCGTGCCGAGGCCGAGGTCCAGCCAGATCAGCGCGTCGGCCCGCGCCGCCCGCTCGTGCCCGGTCTCGTAATGGCCGCCCTCCAGCACCCAGCAGGGCCGGGAATGGATCTCGCGCGTGATCCGGTCCAGCTCGGACCGGGTGCGATGGACGAAGCCGGGCTTCCAGCTGAGCGCGTCCATGTGGTGCACCGGCAACCCGCCCCGCGCCCCTAGCCGTTCCGCCAGCCAGGACTTGCCCGAGGCCGAACCTCCCAGGATCATCACCCGCCGCACCACCGTCACCGCATCAACCTCCTTACGAGCCGGAACAGACTGGCGAGCGTGCCGAGGAGCTTCAAGGCGCGTCGCGTCGCAGCGGCGTGGATCGGCCTGATGCCGCAACCGGGCGGGTTGGCTGCCGGAATCCTGCGCGACCTGAGGTGGCATTTGCGCCCTGCGACCCGCCGTGACCCGCGGCGGATCAGCCGTTCGCGAATCACCTTCGACTGATTCGTGCAGTCAAATTGGCCGCGCGCAGGGGCTGCCGAAAGAACTGCTCGCAAAAGCGGCAGGACCGGGGCGGTGGGTCGCATGCAAATCACGCTTAGGGCATGTTTCGCAACGCTTTTCGGGTCACGCGCGTTGCGATTTGTGCAAATGTCACCCTCTCGGGCAAATGCTCTTGCCCGGTGCCTGCTGCTGTGGCTTCCTGAGAACAGGGAGGCACCACATCATCGGATGCCACCGCTCTCCCGAAACCGCCTGCGCGGTTTCGAGAGCGCGGAAAAGCCTGAAGCACCGGCGCTGACTACGTCGGAGAAGCTTATGCAGACGTGCCGGCCGTCGGTTCGCAACCGGCCCGCGCTCAATCCTTACCCGCCAGCGTCACGCCGGCGGGTTTTTCCTTGGAAGCCCCCGCCCGTCAGTCGCTGCCGAAAAGATCGCGCGTGTAGACCTTCTCGGGCACGCCATCCAGATCGGGGCTGTGGCGGTTCGCCACGATGACGTCGGCCTCGCTGCGGAAGGCGTCGAGATCGCGCAGCACGCGCGAGCCGAAGAAACGCTCCTCCTCCATCGCCGGCTCGAAGACGATCACCTCGACGCCCTTGGCCTTGAGCCGCTTCATGATCCCCTGCACCGCCGACTGCCGGAAATTGTCCGAGCCCGCCTTCATCACCAGACGGTAGATGCCGACCACCTTCGGCCGGCGGGACAGGATGTCGTCCGCGATGACGTCCTTGCGGGTGCGGTTCGCCTCGACCACAGCGGCGATCAGGTTCTGCGGCACGATCTCGTAATTCGCCAGCAACTGCTTGCTGTCCTTGGGCAGGCAGTAGCCGCCATAGCCGAAGGACGGGTTGTTGTAGTGATGGCCGATGCGCGGATCGAGGCAGACCCCCTCGATGATCTGGCGCGAGTCGAGGTCATGGGTCAGCGCGTAGCTGTCCAGCTCGTTGAAATAGGCGACGCGCAGGGCAAGGAAGGTGTTGGCGAAGAGCTTGATCGCCTCGGCCTCGGTTGGGCCGGTCAGCAGCACCGGCACATCCTTGTCCAACGCGGCCCCGGCCAACAGGTCGGCAAAGGCCTGCCCGCGCGGGCTGTTCTCGCCCACGACGATGCGCGAGGGGTGCAAGTTGTCCTGCAGCGCGCGACCCTCGCGCAGGAACTCGGGGCTGAAGATCACCTGCTCCGTGCCGAGCCGGGCCGAGACGTCCTTCACGAAGCCGACGGGCACGGTCGACTTGACGACGATGACCGCCTCGGGCGCCAGTTGGGTGACCAGCTTGATGACCGCCTCGACGCTGGACGTGTCGAAGAAGTTGGTCTTGGGATCGTAGTTGGTGGGCGTCGCGACGATCACGAAGTCTGCGCCGGTATAGGCGGTCTCGGCGTCGGTCGTTGCCGCAAGGTCCAGCGGCTCCTCGGTCAGGAAGCGCGCCATCTCGGGGTCGTGGATCGGGCACTGGCGGGCGTTCAGCATCTCGACCCGGCGGGCGTCGATGTCGATGGCGCAGACGCTGTTCTGCCGCGCCAGCAGCACCGCATTCGACAGCCCGACATAGCCGAGCCCGGCCACCGCAATCTTCCGCTTCGTCATCTTTTCGCTTTCTTTGCCGTATCCTGATTCGCGCGGATGCTAGCGTCCTGTGCGGCAGGCGCCAGTGCAGCGGCGGCAAAAGATCGCGAGAATCAGCTTCTGCCCGCCGAGGCGGCGTCGAAGCGGTACTGCACCTGCATCCGCCAAGTCTCGCCCGGACGCAGGATGGATTGCGGGAAGCCTGGCTGGTTGACGCTGTCGGGCCAGCCCTGCGCCTCCATCGCGAAGCCGTCATGGGGGCCGTAGACCCGGCCGTCCAGCCCCGGCACGTCCTTCAGTTGCACGCCATCGTAGAACTGCAGCCCCGCCGCGGTGGTCAGGACCTGCATCCTCAGGCCCGAGCGGCCCTCGACCTCGGCCACCTCGCGCTGCGGCAGATCGCCGTCCGAGAGGCAGAAATTGTGGTCATAGCCCGCATCCCCGACCTCGCGCGCGCGGCGGAAGTCGAAGGGGGTCGCCGGCACGGGCGCGATCTCTCCGGTCGGGATGAGGTCGTCGTCCACCGGCAGGTAGGATGGCGCGTCGATCCGGACGCGGTGGCGACGGATGTCCCCCTGCCCGTCCAGATCGAAATAGCCGTGATGCGTCAGGTTGCAGGGCGTCGGCCTGTCCGACACCGCCTCCAGCTCGAAGCCGAGCGTTTGGTCCGCGAGCGTGATGGTGCAGGCAATCCGCATCTCGCCGGGAAAGCCCATGTGCCCGTCGGGCAGGACCAGCGAGAGGCGGGCGCGGTCGGCATCCTGCTCGTCGATCTGCCAGATCTGGACGTCCGTCCCCTCGGCGCCACCATGCAGCAGGTGCCGGCCGCGGAAGTTGGCGCTGACCTGATGCTCGGCGCCGTCCAGCGTGAAGCGTGCGCCGCCGATGCGGTTGGCGAAGCGGCCGACGATGGCGCCGAGATAGCGGCCGGGGCCGAAGTAATCCGCCGGCTCGGGGCAGCCGAGGACCAGCGGATGCGCCACCCCCTCCAGCCGCAGATCCTGCACGATGGCGCCGAGCGTCAGGATGCGCGCGGTGAGGCCGCCGCCCTGCAGGGTGATCGCCTCGACCCGGCGGCCGTCCGGAAGGGTCCAGCTCACAGGATCACCCTCGGCTCGGGCAGGCCGGGGACGCGGGCGCGCAGCAGATAGGGCAGGCCCTGCAGGGCGTCCGGCGCCTCGATCCCCTCCAGCGCGGTCGTCACCAGCAGGTCGCGCATGTCCGCGCCGCCGAAGGCCGGGCAGCTGCTGTGCTTGCCCGGAACGCCGTATTCGTCCGTCACCAGGCCCGCCTCGTCGTAGCGGCGCACGCAGCCCTTGCCCCAGAGCGCGACGTTCAGCCCGCCCTCGGCATCGACAACCGCGCCATCGGGGTTCAGCCCCTCAGGCGCAAGGTCCAGGAAGACTCGCCGTTCGCCCGCAGGCCAGCCCTCGGCGTCCAACGGCTGGCTCCAGACGGTGCTCTCCTCGGTGTCGGCGTAATAGGCGCGCCGCCCGTCCGGAGCGAAGCAGATCGCGTTGGGGATGGTCATGTTCGGCACCAGCTGACGCAGCTCGCCCCTGTGCCAGCGATAGATCGCGGCGCGCCGCTTCTCGGCCCGCTTGCCCATCGTGCCGAACCAGAAGCCGCCCTGCCGGTCGGCCCGCCCGTCGTTGGAGCGGGTGCCGGCATCCTCGGCCTCGACCGCGGCCAGATCCTCCAGCGCCCCGGTCCCGAGGTCCAGCACCGCCAGCCCGGTCTCCGTCGCCACCATCAGCCGCTCGCGGTCGATCCAACCGGCGGCCGAGGCGATGCGGTCCAGCTTCCACTCGCGCGCACGCCGCCCCTCGCGGGCGAGAAGCCGCTGGCCCAGGATGTCGAACCACAGGAAATGTCCGCGCTCGGGGTGCCACAGCGGCCCCTCGCCCAGCTCGCAGCGGCGGTCGTCGAAAGCGTTCATGCGGTCCCCTTGGCAAGGCGTGTCTGCGACAGGGTCAGAAGCCCCTTCTGCAGCAGGATGAAGGCCAGAAGCAGCAGGCCGATGACGATCTTGGTCCACCATGACGACAGCGTGCCGTCGAAGACGAGATAGGTCTGGATCAGCCCCATGGTCAGAACGCCGACCAGCGTGCCGAAGACATAGCCCGAGCCCCCCGTCAGCAGCGTGCCGCCGATGACCACGGCGGCGATGGCCGTCAGCTCGGTCCCCACCGTCGCCAGCGAATAGCCCGAGCCGGTATAGACCGAGAAGACGATCCCCGACAGCCCCGCCATCGCGCCCGAAAAGGCATAGACCAGCACCGTCGTCCGCCCGAGGTTGACGCCCATCAGCCGCGCCGTCGCCTCGCCCCCGCCGAGCGCATAGACGCTGGCGCCAAAGCGGGTGCGATGGGCGATGACCATGCCAAGCACGAAGACGGCCAGCATCAGGCAGCCGATGAGCGTCAGCCGGCCGCGCCCCGGCATCAGCCAGTAGGCGTCGGTCAGCGTGCGGTAGAAGGGATGGGTGATCGGCACGGACTGGACCGACAGCAGGTAGGCCGCGCCCCGCGCCAGGAACATGCCGGCCAGCGTCACGATGAAGGCGGGCATCGCCAGGCGGTGGATCAGGAAGCCCATCGCGGCGCCGAAGCAGGTGGTCAGGACCAAGAGGATCGCGAAGACCGGCAGCGGGTGCAGGCCCGTGTCCCGCAGCATCACCGCTATGAAGACGCCCGAGAAGGCGATCACCGCCCCCACCGACAGGTCGATCCCGCCCGACAGGATCACCAGCGTCATCCCCACCGCGACGATGCCGAGGTAAGCGTTGTCCGTCAGCAGGTTTCCCACGACGCGGGTCGAGAGGATGTTCGGGAACTGTGTGAAGGCCAGCGCATAGGCGGCCAGGAAAATCAGGATCGTCGCGTAAAGCGGCAGGGCGCGGGTGTTCATGCCTTGGCCCTTTCCCGAGCCTCGGCCCGGTGGCTCTCGCGCCAGAGGCGCCACTCGGCGGCGATGCGCGGCGATTGCAGGATCAGGATCACCAGCACCAGCCCGGCCTTGATGATGAGGTTGTATTCGCTCGGGAATCCGGCCAGCAGGATGCCCGCGCTGATCGTCTGGATGATCAGCGCCCCCAGCACCGAGGCGATGACCGAGAACCGCCCGCCCAGCAGCGAGTTGCCCCCGATCACGACGGCGAGGATCGCGTCCAGCTCCAGCCAGAGGCCGGCATTGTTGGCATCCGCGCCCCGGATGTCGGCGGTGACGATGATCCCGGCAAACGCCGCGCAGAGACCCGAGGCCGCATAGACCGCAATCAGCAGCACGGTCGCGTTGACCCCGGCCAGCCGGGCGGCGCGGCGGTTGATGCCGATGGCCTCGATCAGAAGGCCAAGCGCGGTGCGGCGCATCAGCAGCGTCACGGCGATGGCCGCGCCCAGCCAGATCCAGGTCGGCACCGGCAGCCCCGCCGCGGTGCCGGACCCGAGGAAGGCCAGCCCCGGATCGGAGAAGGTCAGGATCCGCCCCTCGGTGATGAGCTGCGCGATCCCGCGGCCCATCGTCATCAGGATCAGCGTGGCGACAAAGGGCTGGATGCCGACGATGGCGACCAGCACGCCGTTCCAGACCCCCGCCGCGATCCCCGCCGCCAGCGCCAGCGCGACGGCAACCACCGCCCCCTGCCCCGAAACCACGGCCGAGGCCGCGACGGCTCCGCAGATCGCCATGATCGTGCCGACCGACAGGTCGATCCCCCGCGTCGCGATGACCAGCGTCATCCCCACCGCCAGCAAGGCCACTGGCGCGCTGCGTTTCAGGATGTCGATGACCGGCCCGACGAGGCGGCCGTTCTCGTAGCTGACAGACAGGAAGGCCGGGTAGAAGATCGACACGAGCGCGATCAGCGCCGCCAGCGCGATCAGCTGCGGGGCGATGCGTTGCAGGACGCTCATGCGGCTTCTCCCTCGCTGGCGATGGCCTGCATGATCCGGTCGCTGCCCACCGCGCTGCCGGTCAGCTCGGCCACATGGCGGCGGTCGCGCAGCACGATCACGCGGTCGGCGACGGCCACCAGCTCGTCCAGCTCGCTGCTGATGACCAGGACCGACATGCCGGCACGGGTCAGTTCTCCGATCAGGCGCAGGATCTCGGCATGGGCGCCGACATCGATGCCGCGCGTCGGCTCGTCCAGGATCAGGAAGCGCGGGTTCATCGCCAGCCAGCGCGCCAGCACGGCCTTCTGCTGGTTGCCGCCCGAGAGCTGCCCGATGGGCTTTTCCCGGTCCGAGGTGCGGATGTCGAGCCGCTTGATGTAGTCCTCGGCCAGCTTGTTCTGTTGGCCGCGCGGGATCGGCCGCGCCCAGCCCCGCTGCGCCTGCATCCCAAGGATGATGTTCTCGCGCACCGACAGATCGCCGACGATCCCGTCCAGCTTGCGATCCTCGGGCGCAAAGCCGAAGCCCGCCGCGATGGCTGTGCGGGGGTTGCTCAGCACAATGTCGCCGTTGGCGTCCCGCGCCGTGCCGCTCTGCGCCGGGCGGATGCCGAACAGCAGCTCGGCCGTCTCGGTCCGGCCCGACCCCAGAAGCCCGGCCAGCCCCACGACCTCGCCCGCGCCAACCGTCAGGTCGAAGGGCTCGATCACGCCCTTGCGCCCCATGCCCGTGAAATGCAGCAGCGGGGGCGCGGCCTCGCTGCCCTCATGCGGGGCCTCCACCACCTCTTCCAGCGCCCTGCCCAGCATCTGCTCGACGAGGCTCATCCGCGTCAGCTCGGCAACGGGCTGGCTGGCGACGCGGCGGCCGTTCCTGAGCACCGTCACCCGGTCGGCCAGCTCGAACACCTGATCGAGGAAATGCGAGACGAACACGATCGCCATGCCGCGCGCCCGCAGCCCGCGCACCACGTCGAAGACCATCGCCACCTCGCGGGCGTCCAGACTGGCCGTCGGCTCGTCCAGGATCAGCACCTTGCCCGAAATCTCGACCGCCCGCGCGATGGCGACGATCTGCCGGATGGCGACCGGGTAGCTGCCGAGGTCGCGGTCCACGTCGATGTCGAGCCCGTACTGCCCCAACACCGCCTGCGCCTGCCGCCGCAGCGCGCGGCTGTCCACCAGCCCCCACTTGCGCGGCTCGCGCCCGAACATCAGGTTCTGCGCGACCGTCAGGTTCTCGAGAAGGTTCACCTCCTGATAGACCGTCCCGATCCCCAGCCCCTGCGCCTCCAGCGTCGAGCGCGGGTCGATGGCCGCGCCCTCCATCGTGATCACCCCGCCGTCGCGCGCATAGGCGCCGGTCAGGCACTTGATGAGCGTCGACTTCCCGGCTCCGTTCTCGCCCAGAAGGGCGTGCACCTCGCCGGCATGGAGGTCCAGATCGACGCCGTCCAGCGCCCGCGTGCCGGGAAAGACCTTGGTCAGCGACCGGATCGACAGCAGCATCCTCACCTCCCGAAAAGGAGGGGCCGCCCCGAAGGGCAGCCCCGCGGGTCAATAGCCCAGATCCTTGCGGCGCTCGTATTCGCCGGCCGGATCGTCGGCCTGCGTGTAAAGGCGCGACTCGGTCTGGATGAACTTCTCGGGCTCGGTGCCGTCGGCCCAATAGGCTTCCAGCGCGTCGAAGGCCGGGCCGGCCATGTTCGGGGTCAGCTCGACCGTGGCATTTGCCTCACCTGCCGCCATCGCCTGGAAGATGTCGGGCACAGCGTCGATGGACACGATCAGGATGTCGGTACCCGGCTGCAGCCCGGCTTCCTTGATCGCCTGGATCGCGCCCACCGCCATGTCGTCGTTATGGGCATAGAGCGCGCAGATGTCCGCGCCGCCATTCTCGGCCTGCAGGAAGCTTTCCATCACCTCCTTGCCGAGCGCGCGGGTGAAATCGCCGGTCTGGCTGCGCACGATCTCGATGTTGTCATGACCTTCGATGGCATTCTCGAAGCCGGTCTTGCGGTCGATGGCGGGGCTGGAGCCGGTCGTGCCCTGCAGCTCGACCACGCGGCATTCCTCGCCGGCGACCTCATCGACCAGCCATTGCCCGGCGACCTCGCCCTCGTGCACCAGATCCGAGCCGACGGCGGTCAGATAGAGGCTCTCGTCGCTGTCCACCTGCCGGTCCAGCAGCACGACCGGGATCTCGGCCTCCTGCGCTTCCTCCAGCACCGAATCCCAGCCCGTCGCCACCACCGGCGCCAGCAGGATCGCGTCCACGCCCTGCGCGATGAAGGACCGGATCGCAGCGATCTGGTTCTCCTGCCGCTGCTGGGCGTCCGAGAATTGCAGCTGGTAGCCGCGTTCCTCGGCCTGCTGCCGGGTCAGCGTCGTTTCGGCCGCGCGCCAGCCCGATTCCGAGCCGATCTGCGAAAAGCCCACGACCTGCGCGCCCGCGGCCGTTCCCATGACCGTCAGCGCCAGCGCCGAGGCCCCCAAAGTGAGTTTGCTCATCATTCCCTCCCAAGAAGTTGGCGCCCCTGCGGCGCGTCGGGTCTTCCCTGCCGTCCCCCATCCTGTCGGGGGGCGGGCCTTCCCGCGTGCGGCGCCCTTCAGAAGTCGAAGGACGCGGCCGTGTTGCGGCGGCCGAGCGTGAAGGCGTCCGCGACCAGCACCATCGGCGCCAGATCGACCTCGGACGCGCCCGCGCGCACCAGCTCCGCCATCCGGGCGTAAAGCGCCGGATATTCCTGCATGATGTCCTCTTGCCCCTCGGCGGGCTGCCCTCGGGTCTCGAGGACGTTGCCCCCCATCCGCAGCGCCACCGGCCCGGCATCGGTCGAAAGCTCGATGTCCCAGGTCTGCGGACCGGTCTGGAGGAAGTCGAAATCCGCCTCTATCCCGCCCGACAGCTGCAGGCGTGCCGCGATGGGCGCCTGCCGGTTCTGGGGGAAATCCAGCTCGGCCGCTTGCAGGTGAACCGGCTGCGGCAGGATCTCGGTCAGGATCGAGAGGGCGTTGATTCCGGGATCGAAGACGCCCATGCCGCCGGCCTCCAAGATCCAGTCCTGCCCCGGATGCCAGTGCCGGATATCCTCGCGCCAGGTGATCTTGCCGCTTCTGACCTCGCGCCCGGCCAGCCACCGCTTCGCCGCTGCCACGCCAAGCGCCATGCGCGAATGCCAGGTGGCGTAGATCGTGACGCCCGCCTCGCGCGCAAGCGCCTCCAGCGCATGAACCTCGGACAGGCTCGCGCCGGGGGGCTTTTCCAGCATCAAGTGACGGCCCGCCCGCAGCACCGCCTCGGCCGCGGCAAAGCGCGGCACCGGCGGCAGGCAGAGGCTCACTGCCTCCACATCAGGCCGCGCCGCCAGCATCGCGTCGATGTCGGTGAAGGCTTCGACGCCCTCGACCGTGCCGTGCCGCGAGACCGTCGCCGCCAACTCCCAGTCCGGGCTGGCGGCCAGCGCCGGCACATGCTGGTCCAGCGCGATCTTCCCGATGCCGACGAGCGCGAGTTTCATCAGTGGCTGTCCTTCCCGACCGCGTTGCCCCGGCAACCTTTCAGGAAGTCCATGTCCGCCCCGGTATCGGCGCCCATCACATGCTGCTGGTGCAGCCAGGCGTAGCCGCTGGTCGGCTGGTCGGGCAGCGGGCGCCAGGCGGCCAGCCGCGCGGCCAGCTCGTCGGCGGGGATGTCCAGATGCAGGCGCCGGTTCGGCACGTCCAGTTCGATCATGTCGCCGTTCCGCACCACGGCCAGAGGCCCCCCGGCCGCCGCCTCGGGCGAGGTGTGCAGCACGACCGTCCCGTAAGCCGTCCCCGACATGCGCGCGTCCGAGATCCGCACCATGTCGGTCACGCCCTTGCGCAGCACCTTGGGCGGCAGGCCCATGTTGCCGACCTCGGCCATGCCCGGATAGCCCTTCGGCCCGCAGTTCTTCAGCACCATCACGCAGGTCTCGTCGATGTCGAGATCCTCGTCGTTGATCTTGGCCTTGTAGTCGTCGATGTCCTCGAAGACGACCGCCCGGCCGCGATGCGTCAGCAGATGCGCACTGGCGGCCGAGGGTTTCAGCACCGCGCCGTTCGGCGCAAGGTTGCCCTTGACCACGGCGATCCCCCCCTGCGGGGTCAGCGGATTCTCGACCGGCCGGATGACGTCCTCGTTCCAGTTGACGACGTCGCGCACCTCTTCCCAGATCGTCTGGCCGCTGACGGTCAGCGCGTCCATGTGCAGCTGCCCCGCCTCGCCGAGCCGCTTGATGACGACGGGCAGGCCGCCGGCATAGAAGAACTCCTCCATCAGGTACTGACCCGAGGGCATCAGGTTCACGATGGTCGCGACGTCCCGCCCGCAGCGGTCCCAATCGTCCAGCGTCAGGTCGATCCCCACGCGCCCCGCCATCGCCAGCATATGCACGACCGCGTTGGTGGACCCGCCGATGGCGCCGTTCACGCGGATCGCGTTCTCGAAGGCCTGCTTGGTCATGATGTCCGAGGGCTTCAGGTCGTCCTTGACCATCTGCACGATCCGCCGCCCTGACATCTGCGCCATCACGCGGCGGCGGCTGTCCACTGCCGGGATCGCGGCATTGCCCGACAGCGCCATGCCAAGCGCCTCGGCCATCGAGGCCATGGTGCTGGCCGTGCCCATCGTATTGCAGGTGCCGCTGGAGCGGGACATGGAAGCCTCGGCTTCGAGGAACTCGTCCTGCGTCATCAGCCCGGCCTTCACGGCCTCGGAGAACTTCCACAGATGCGTGCCCGAGCCGACCCGCTCGCCGCGGAAATAGCCGTTCAGCATCGGCCCCCCGGTCACGACGATCGAGGGGATGTCGCAGGATGCGGCCGCCATCATCAGCGAGGGCGTGGTCTTGTCGCAGCCGACCATCAGCACCGCGCCGTCCATCGGCTGGCCGCGGATCGTCTCCTCGATGGCCAGCGCCGCGAGGTTGCGGAACATCATCGCGCTCGGGCGGAAGGTGTTCTCGCTGGCGGAAAAGACCGGCACCTCGACCGGGAAGCCTCCGGCCTCCCAGATGCCCGCCTTCACCTTCTCGGCCAGTTCGCGCAAATGGCCGTTGCAGGGGGTGAGGTCCGACCAGGTGTTGAGGATGCCGATGATCGGGCGCCCGTCGAACAGGTCATGGGGGTAGCCCTGGTTCTTCAGCCAGCCGCGGTGATAGATCGTGTCGCGCGACGTGCCGCCATACCATTCCTGGGATCGCAGCTTCCGGGGCCAGGGGGCGGGGGTGAATGTCATCATCGCCTCACAGGGCCAGGACGGGCACGGGCGCGGGATCCGCAGCCTCGACCGTCAGCGGGTTGGTCAGCGGCAAGCCGAAATCCGGGCAGACGATGCGGAACCGGTCGCCCGCCTCGGTGCTGATCCCGTCCGCGAAGCTGAGGGTCGCGGTGCCGAAGAAATGGACGTGCACATCGCCGGGGCGGCGGAAGAGGCCGTACTTGAAATGGTGATGCTCCAGATTCGCCAGCGTGTGGGACATGTTCGCCTCGCCCGACAGGAACGGCTTTTCCCAGATCGTCTTGCCGTCGCGGATGAGGCTGCTGGTGCCCTCGACGTTCTGTGGCAGATCGCCGACCAGCATCTCGGGGCCGTAGCTGGCGGGACGCAGCTTGGAATGGGCGAGCCACAGGTAATTCCCGCGCTCGGTCACATGATCCGAGAATTCGTTGGCCAGCGCAAAGCCAAGCCGAACCGGGCGCCCGTCGGGGGCCACGATGTAGAGCCCCGCGATCTCGGGCTCCTCGCCCGCATCCAGCGCGAAACCAGGCGAGGCCAGCGGCTGGCCCGGCGCCACGGCATTGTAGCCGTTGCCCTTCCAGAACCATTCCGGCTGCGCCCCGATCCGACCGGCCTCGGGCTTGCCGCCCTCCAGACCCATGCGGAACATCTTCATGCTGTCGGTCAGCTCGCCCGCATCCATGCTGGCATGCATCTTGTCACGCGCCGAGGCGCTGCCCAGATGCGTCAGGCCCGTCCCGGTCAGGTGCAGATGCGCCGGGTCCTCGTGATCCAGCGGCAGCAGCAGCCGCCCCTCGTCCAGCGCGGCGGCCAGATCGACCGAGATCCCGGCGCCGCGCGTCTTCACCTCGGCCTCGAGACCCCGTCCCGCCGCCAGCGCGGCCAGCGCCAATTGGCGGGTGGTCTCCACGCCGGGGACCAGATGCGCCTGATCGTCCATCCGGGCGGCGACGGCGCGGCGGCCGTCCTTCAGCGTCAGTTGCGACAACCACATGGCTCAGCCCTCACGGTTCTTGTTGTAGACATCGAAGAAGACGGCAGCCAGCAGCACCAGCCCCTTGATGACCTGTTGGTAATCGATGCCGATCCCCATGATCGACATGCCGTTGTTCATCACGCCCATGATGAAGGCGCCCACGACCGCGCCGACGATCTTGCCGACGCCCCCGGACATCGAGGCGCCCCCGATGAAGACCGCCGCGATCACGTCCAGCTCGACCGCGAAGCCCGCGCGGGGGGTGGCGGTGTTGAGGCGGGCGGCAAAGACCAGCCCCGCCAGCGCCGCCAGCAGCCCCATATTGACGAAGACGAGGAAGGTGAGCCGCTCGGTCCTGATGCCGCTGAGCTTTGCGGCCTTGGCGTTGCCGCCGGTGGCGTAGACGCGCCGGCCGATGGTGGTCCGCTCGGTCAGGAAGACGTAGATCACCGTCAGCACGACCATGGACAGCAGCACGTTCGGCAAACCGCGGAACCACGCCAGCTTCCAGGTCACGAACAGAAGCGCGGCGGCGATGATGCCGTTGCGGATGAGGAACAGCGCGAAGGGCTCGTCCTCCATCCCGTAGCGCAGGTTGCGGGCGCGGGCGCGCAGCCCGATCCACAGGATCAGCAGCACCGACAAGACGCCCACCGCCAGCGCCAGGCCGTTCGGGCGGTCGAAACCGAAGGGGTCCGCGATGAAGCCGGTGGACAGCTGCTGGAAGTTCTGCGGGAACGGGCCAACCGACTGCCCGGCCAAGAGCCACAGCGACAGGCCTCGGAAGACCAGCATCCCCGCCAGCGTTACGATGAACGAGGGGATCTTCCAATAGGCGACGAAATAGCCCTGCACCGCGCCGATCGCCATGCCGGTGATGATGCAGACGACCATCGCCTGCCAGACTGGCATCCCCATCTGCACGATCATCACGGCGGCCAGCGCTCCGATGAAGCCCATGACGGAGCCGACCGACAGGTCGATATGGCCCGACACGATCACCAGCAGCATGCCGAGCGCCATGATAATGATGTAGCTGTTCTGCAGGAACAGGTTGGTGATGTTCACCGGGCGCAGCAGCACGCCGCCGGTGACAATCTGGAAGAAGGCCATGATCGCGATCAGCGCGAAGAGAAGCCCGTATTCGCGGATGTGCCGCGCCACATATTCGCCCAGACCCGTGCGGGGCGCGCTTTCGGTGCGTTCCACGCTGTCCTCCTATTCCCTGACGATCAGCGACATGATCGCTTCCTGGCTGGCCTCTTCGGCCGTCAGCTCGCCCACGAAGCCGCCCTGGTTCATCACGTAGATCCGGTCGCACATGCCCAAGAGCTCGGGCATTTCGGACGAGATCATGACGACGGCGCGGCCCTCGCGGCTCAGATCGTTGATGATGTTGTAAATTTCGTATTTCGCGCCCACGTCGATTCCGCGCGTCGGCTCGTCCAGCACCAGAACGTCCGGCGCGGTGAAGAGCCATTTCGCCAGCACGACCTTCTGCTGGTTGCCGCCCGAGAGGTTCATCACTTTCTGGAAGACCGAGGGCGTCCTGATCCGCAGCGCGCTGCGGTACTTCTCGGCCACCTCGGTCTCGCGGCTCTCATCCACGACGCCGCGGCGCGAGACGCCGTCGAGGTTGGCCAGGATCGTGTTTCGCCGGATCGTCTGCTCGAGGATAAGCCCAAGCGTCTTGCGGTCCTCGGTGACATAGGCCAGCCCGGCCTTGATCGCGCGGTCCACGGTGGAAACGTCCACCTCCTGCCCGCGCACGAAGGCCTGGCCGCTGATGTTGCGGCCATAACTACGGCCGAAGACGCTCATCGCCAGTTCCGTGCGGCCCGCGCCCATGAGGCCGGCGATGCCGACGACCTCGCCCGCGCGCACGGTCAGGGACACGTCGCGGATCATCTGCCGCTCGCGCTGCTCGGGATGCCAGACGTTCCAGTTCCTCAGCTCGAAGACCACCTCGCCCGCGCGCCGCTCGCGCTCGGGGTAGCGGTGGGCCATGTCGCGGCCGACCATGTCGCGGACGATCTTGTCCTCGGTCAGGCCCTTTGCGTCCAGCGTCGAGATCGTGGCACCGTCCCGGATCACCGTCACGCGGTCCGCCACCCGGCGCACCTCGTTCAGCTTGTGGCTGATGATGATGCTGGTGACCCCCTGCCCTTTCAGCTCCAGCAGCAGGTCCAGCAGCGCCTGGCTGTCGCTTTCCGACAGGGCGGCGGTCGGCTCATCGAGGATCAGCAGCCGCACGTTGCGCGACAGGGCCTTGGCGATTTCCACGAGCTGCTGCTTGCCGACGCCCAGCTTGCCGACGATGGTGCCGGGCGCCTCGCGCAGGCCGACCTTGGCCAGCAGCGCCTCGGTCTGGCGGAAGGTCTCGGGCCAGTCGATGACCCCGCCCCTGGCGCGCTCGTTGCCCAGAAAAATGTTCTCGGCGATGGTCAGAAGCGGGATCAGCGCCAGCTCCTGGTGGATGATGATGATGCCCTTCGCCTCGCTGTCGCGAATGTCGCGGAAGTTCACCACCTCGCCGTCATAGGTGATTTGTCCGTCGTAGCTGCCGATCGGGTAGACGCCCGACAGCACCTTCATCAGCGTGGACTTGCCCGCCCCGTTCTCGCCGCAGATCGCGTGGATCTCGCCGGGGGCGACGTCGATGCTGACATTGTCCAGGGCCTTCACGCCGGGGAAGGTCTTGGAGATGCTCTGCATCTGAAGAAGGGCACTCATCGGGTCGTTCCTTGCCGGGCCGCATCCCGTCAGGGGCGGCCGCAGGGCGAAATCAGGCCGCCCGGCCTCCATGCAGGAGGGGGGCGGCCCGCGCTGTTACTGAAGCTGCTCGGCGGTGTAGTAGCCGCTGTCCACCAGGATTTCCTGGTAGTTCGAGGCATCGACCGGCACAGGCTCGAGCAGGTAGGACGGGACCACCTTGACGCCGTTGTCATAGGTCTCGGTGTCGTTGATCTCGGGCTCGCCGCCCTTCAGCATCGCGTCCACCATGCCAACCGTGACGCGGGCCAATTCGCGCGTGTCCTTGAAGATGGTCGAATACTGCTCGCCCGCCTGGATGGACTTGACCGACTGCACCTCGGCGTCCTGGCCGGTCACGATCGGCATCTCCAGATCGCCCGAGCCGTAGCCGACGCCCTTCAGCGACGACAGGATGCCGATGGACAGCCCGTCATAGGGCGAGAGGACCCCGTGGACGACCTCTTGCGTGTAGTTCGCCGACAGAAGGTTATCCATCCGCGCCTGCGCGGCCGAGCCGTCCCACCTGAGCGTGCCGACCGTCTCCATCCCCTGCTGGCCCGAGGGGATCACGATCCGCCCCTCGTCGATCAGCGGCTGCAGGATGGACATGGCGCCGTCATAGAAGAAATAGGCGTTGTTGTCGTCCGGGCTGCCGCCGAACAGCTCGACATGCCAGGGGTTCACGTCGCCGAAGCGCTCCTCGAGGCCCTGCACCAGGCTGTTGGCCTGCTGCACGCCCACCTGGAAGTTGTCGAAGGTTGCGTAGTAGTCGACATCCGGCGTGTCGCGGATCAGCCGGTCATAGGCGATCACGCGGATGTCGGATGCGGCGGCGTTGGCCAGCGCGTTCGACAGCGTGGTGCCGTCGATGGCGGCGATCACCAGCACGTCCACGCCCTGCGTGATCATGTTCTCGACCTGCGCCAGCTGGTTCGGGATGTCGTCCTCAGCGTATTGCAGGTTGGTTTCGTAGCCCGCGGCCTCGAACTGCTCGACCATGTTGGCCCCGTCCGCGATCCAGCGGGCCGAGGATTGCGTCGGCATCGAGATGCCGATGGTCTGGGCCGAGGCCGCGACGGCCAGCCACGAGATGCCGAACGCCAGCGCGGCGGTCTTGATCGAAGTCATGTCGTCCTCCCCTGCGGCGCCCCCTCCGGCGCCTTCTTGTGACAAAAGTTGTAGCGCGCCCAGCACATGATCGTAAAATGACATTACGGCCCGACCTCATACCGGAAATGATATGTCCGAATCCCTCGCCCGCCTGCAGCTGAAACCCGCGCAGCTTCGCCTGATCCTGCGGATCGCCGAAACGGGCCGCCTTCAGCAGGCCGCCAGCGCCTGCGGCATGACGCAGCCCGCCGCATCCCGGATGCTGGCCGAGACCGAGCGGCAGCTGGGCGCGCCCCTGTTCCTGCGCGCGCCCACGGGCATGGCCCCGACCGAGATCGGCACCGCCGTCATCCGCCGCGCCCGCACCATCCTGCGCGAGATGGGCAACATGGCCGCCGACGTGACCGCCCTGCGCGGCGGCCATGCGGGCGCGGTGCATGTCGGCGCCGTGACCGGCCCGGCGGTCGGTTATCTCGTGCCCGCCATCCGCGAGATCAAGCACGAGATGCCAGAAGCCGACATCACCGTCGACGTCATGCCCTCGCGCGATCTCCTTCAGCACCTGACCGCGGGCGAGATGGACTTCGCGCTGGCCCGCATCCTGCCCGAGTTCGACAGCCGCGACTTCGAGATCCTGCCCATGCGCGACGAGAAGGTCGCCTTCTGCACCCGCGCCGGCCATCCCCTCGCCCGCGCGCCGATGGTCACCCTGACCGAGCTGGGGGAATACGAATGGATCATGCAGCAGCGCGGCGCCCCGATCCGCGAGGCGACGCTGGAGGCCTTTGCCTCGGTCGGCCTGCCCGAGCCGCGCAACATCGTCTCGTCTGCCTCCATTGTCTTCACCATGGCCTACCTGGCCGAAAGCAACGCCGTCGCCTCGGTCTCGGAAGAGGTGGGACTGCTGCTCCGCCGCGCCCCGGTCGGGGCGGGCTTCGCGCTGCTGGAGTGCCAGCGCGAGATCCGGGTCGCGCCCTACTTCCTTCTGAACCTGCGCCGCCGCCCGCTGTCGCAGCTCGCGCAGCGCGTGAGGGCGCGGGTGATCGAGAAGACCGGCCTCGCGCCCGCCTGATCCGCTTGCCGCGCCGGCCCCGCCCCGCTACCTCTGGCGCAAAGAGGAGTGACGCGATGCAGCCAGCCTTCGCCGCCGTGGACTGGGGGACGACCAGCTTCCGGCTGTGGCTGCTGGACGCGGCGGGCGCCATCTGCGGCCAGAGCGCCGGCCCCGACGGCATGACCCCCTCGGCGGGCCGCTTTCCCGAGGTGCTGGCCCGCCACCTTGCCAGCGCCGGCGCCGCCGCCGACCTTCCCGTCCTCATCTGCGGGATGGCCGGCGCCCGGCAGGGCTGGATCGAGGCGCCTTACCTGCCCCTGCCGGCCCGGCTGGACCGCCTGCACGAGGCGGCGATCCGCGTTCCGACCGAGGGCGACATCCGCATCCTACCCGGCCTCTGCCAGTCCGATCCCGCGGCCCCGAACGTGATGCGCGGCGAGGAGACGCAGCTTCTGGGCCTGCCGCCGGCGAAGGGTCCGCGCCTCGTCTGCCTGCCCGGCACGCACAGCAAGTGGGTCTGGATGGACGGCCCCGCCGTCACCCGCTTCACCACCGTCATGACCGGCGAGCTTTACGCCGCTCTCTCGCAGCACACGGTCCTGCGCCACTCGGTCCCGGACGCTCCGCCGACGCCGCCCGACCATCCGGCCTTCCTCGCCGCGCTGGACCTCGTCCTCGCCGCGCCTGCCGCCGTCCTGACGCGCCTCTTCGAGCTGCGCGCGGGGCAGCTTCTGGACCTTGCCGCGCCGCGGGACGGGGACGCGCATCTTTCCGGCCTGCTGATCGGCGCCGAGATCGGCGCGCTGTCCCCGCGGATCGACGCGCCCCTGCTGCTGGCCGGCACCGGACCGCTGCTGGCGCTCTATGCCGCCGCGCTGACCCGCGCCGGCATCCCCTTCACCACGGCCGACGCGGCCGAGGCCAGCCGCCGCGGCCTCGCCCTCGCCGGCTCGCGCATCTGGAGCGACGCATGACCCCTTGGCCCCGCCTCAACCGCCCGCTGGTCGCGATCCTGCGCGGCATCACGCCGGACGAGGTCGCGCCCGTCGCCGCCGCCCTGATCGAGGCCGGCATCGAGGCGATCGAGGTGCCGCTGAACTCGCCCGACGCGCTCGACTCGATCGCGCGTCTCGCCCGCGACTTCGGTCGCGACGCGCTGGTCGGCGGCGGCACGATCCTGACCGTCGCCGAGGCCGAGGCCGTCCATGCCGCCGGCGGCCGGCTCTTCGTCAGCCCCAACATGCGCCCGCAGGTCATCGCGCGCGCCGCCAGCCTGGGCATGGTCACCATGCCGGGCGTGCTGACCCCGACCGAGGCGCTGGACGCGCTGGAGGCCGGCGCCTCGGCGCTGAAGGTCTTTCCGGCGAACGTGCTCGGCCCCGCCGGCATCGCCGGGATGCGCCCGATCCTCCCGGCCGGCACCGTCATCGGCGCGGTCGGCGGCGTCGATGCCGGCAACATGATGGACTACCTGCGCGCCGGCGCCGGCGCCTTCGGCCTCGGCACCGCGCTCTACCGCCCGGGACAGGGCGCGGCCGAGGTGCACCGGCAGGCGGGCCGCATCGTCGCGGCTCTCGACGCCGCCCTGGCCGGAGCCTAGGCGCCCAGATCGCGATCAACGTGCGGCTGTGAGGCGCTCACCCGGGCGCTGCGTCCGCCAGCTCGGGCCGACATCCAAAGCGCGATCTGGTGGCCGCCGTTTCAGCCGGAATGCGAATCAGCTTCGGGCGCGATCTCGACGTCGATGTCGTCGTAGGTCAGCCCCCGCGCCTCGGGATGCGAATGCAGCAGCGCCGCCACGACGGCCAGCCGCATCGGCTCGATTCCAGCGTTCAGCGCGTCGTTGATGGTGTCGCTGTGCAGGACCACACCGTCCGCTCTGCGGATGGCGCGAAAGCGATAGACGGTCATGAGCACCTCCGAGAGTGGATACCGCCGGATTAGACCATACCAATAAGTTGACTGCTAGTGCTTTATAATAAGTTAAAAATTCGAGGCCTCGAGGCTGTTGCGCGGGCGCATCCTCTGGCCCACCCGAGGGGCCGGCATCTGCTGGGACAGGCGGTCGAGAAGGTCCACGTAATCCTTGTTGTGCGAATAGGCATCGAGCGCAGACATAATCAGCTGCAGATCGTCGGCCGTCATGCGAAGGCAGAGATCCGCACTGTTCGGAGCGTCGGGCATGTCAATCGTCCTGTCGGTTAATGCGATGCCAGACTAACGCAGTGCGTGAGAAATTCACCTCAAATGTTCCGACAAATTGTGTGACGGTCGCAAGTCGCCGTGAGGACCACCGAGACCGACACATGACGCCACACTCGCGCCGTGCGCGAACGCGCCGGTCCTAGACCGCGGCCTGCCGCCCGTCGGGATGCAGGGCGTCGATCTCGACCGCGACGAGGTGCTGGAGCGTCCAGATGTAGTCGTCGTGGATGCCGTGCTCGGCCAGTCCGCGCGCGGTGCGCAGCAGGTACTCGGCCCCCGATCCGGCCGCGCCCGCGGCCTGCGCCAGCCGGCGCGCCTGGTGCGTGATGCCGAGCCGCGCGATCTGCAGCTCGACCGGGTCCGCGTAGAAGGTCAGCGCCTCCTCGAGGCCGCGCTCGGTGCGGACCTCAATCCAGCGGGCGTTCGCCGCCAGTTCATGCGCCACAAGCTCGCGCCGCAGGATGCTGCGCAGGGACGCCGTCTCGGTGCCCGGCGCGATCTCCATCACCAGCCCCTCGCAGCTGCCGCCCGAGGCCAGCGCCAGCATCAGGCCGGGCCGTTCGGGCGTGCCGCGGAAATGGTTCAGCGAGATCGAGAAGTCCCGGTGCCAGCCAAGGGCCATCCCGCGGCGGCGGGCGCCGACGGCGAAGTCCGGGTTCCAGATCAGCGAGCCATAGGCGAAGATGGGGATCGGGCGGGGGCGCCCCTCGGTCAGCAGGGCCGCCAGCCGGTCGAGATCGGCGTCCTCCAGCATCCGCCAGGACGGATCGTAGAGCAGCCCCTCGCCCGGCGCCACGCGCGCGACATGCGCGTCGGTCAGGGTCAGCGGGCGGGGCGTGGACATGGGCGCGACTCGGGGCGGTTGGACAGACCCTTGTCGCAAAAGGCAGCGGGCGCGGGAAGGGCTGCGCAGGTCAAAGCCCCTCGAACCAGGCTGCATAGGAGCTGTTGCGCGCCATCCGGCGGTTCTGGTCCGGCGCGCCGTCTGTCCACCAGACCGGGCCGCGCTCGCCGAGGGCGATCTTCGCGGCGTCCACGCGGCCCCGCGCCTCGGCCTCGGCCGCGGCATCCTTGGCCGCCAGCGCCGCGCCGACCTCGCGCCGGGCCGTCATCAGCTCGGCCACGAGCCGGGCGCGGGTCTTCTCGTCGAGGCCGGGATTGGCCGCACGCCACAGCCTGCCGCGCACGACGATGTAGCGGCCGTCGGGCGTGCGCGGCGGCGGCGGCGGGCTCATGCCCAGTCCTGGCCCGCCAGCATCGCCCGCGTCCGGGGACAGGATTCGCCGCCGAAGAAGGTCGCGATCACGCGGTCGAAGACGTCGCCGCTGCCCGGCACCGCGGCGAACAGTGTCGCGCACGAGCGCAGCTTCATGGCGTCTATGCCGCCCATGATCCGCTCGGCCGGCAGCTCGCCGTGCTCCAGCACCGCCTCGGCGCATTCGACAATCCGCGGGCCGAGCGCGGGATGGCGCAGATAGGCCTGCGCCTCGGCCAGGTCCGCGAGGCCGAAGAACTCGGCCGTCGCCGACCGGCCGATGCCGCGCAGTTGCGGGAAGATGAACCACATCCAGTGGCTCTGCTTGCGCCCCCGCCGCAGCTCCGACAGCGCCTGCGCGTAAAGCTCGTCCTGCGCGGCGAGGAAGCGGTCGAGCGAGGCGGGATCGTCGGCGTCGGGGAACATGCGGGCATCCTTTGCGGCCTGTGGGCCGGGATCAACGCGCGGGGCGGGGCGGGGTTCGCCCTGCCCGCCCGCCCGCGGCGCCCTCAGCTCGCCTCCGCGAAGGCGGCCGGTGGCTGGCCGGTGAAGCCCGCCAGATGATCGGCCATCGCCCGCTGGAAGGCCGGGCGGGCCGTGCCGCGCGCGACGAAATCCGCCAGCCGCGGATGGCTGGCCAGATGCGGCGTGCCGTCGAGCATCCGCAGGACCGAGACCATCATCAGATCGCCCGGCCCGAAGGCGCCGGCGAACCACTCCGCGTCCGCCAGCCGATCCTCGGCCTCGCGCAGCCGCTCCTCGATGCGGGCGTCGATCGAGGGCAGGCGCGGCGCGGACCACGGCTCGCCGGCCTCGAAGAGGGTCGCCATCGCCCGGTCGGTGATCACCGGCTCGAGCGTGTTCATCGCTGCGAAGGTCCATTCCAGCGAGCGCGCCCGCGCCGCTGCGCCCGCGGGCATGAGGCCGGGGAAGCGCTCGGCGATGTGCCAGACGATCGCGCCGCTCTCGAACAGGGTCAGCCCCTCCTCCTCGTAGGTCGGGACCTGCCCGAAGGGTTGCAGCGCGCGATGCGCGGGCTGTTTCTGCGCGCCCTGCGGCAGCAGGCGGACCGCGTAGCGCTGGCCGACCTCCTCCAGCGCCCACCGCACGCGCAGGTCGCGCACCTGGCCCTTGGCGAAGTCCGGCACCCAGTCATAGGCGGTGATGGTGATCGGGGCGGCGGGATCAACCGGCATGGGACATCTCCGCCGGTCCTTGCTCGACCGCCTCGGCGCTCATCCACATCGGCTCCCAGATGTGGCCATCGGGATCGGCGAAGCTGCGGCCATACATGAAGCCGTGGTCCTGCACCGGGCAGGGATCGGCCGTCCCGCCGGCCCTGACCGCGGCGGCGGTGATCGCGTCCACGGCCCCGCGGTCGTCGCGGCTGATGCAGAGCAGCACCTGCGCCTCGGTCCGCGCGTCCACGCGGCGGCGGTCGGTGAAGCCGGCCCAGAAGTCATGGGTCAGCAGCATCACGTAGATCGTCTCCGACAGGACCATGCAGGCCGCGCGGTCGTTCGTGAACTTCGGCTCGGTGGTGAAGCCGATCGCCTCGTAGAAGGCCCGGGCGCGGTCCAGATCGGCCACGGGCAGGTTGACGAAGATCATCTGGGGCATGTGCGTTCTCCGCGTTTCGTGGTGCAGTGAGTCCGTCTTGCTTGACAGCTTAGGCACAGGTGATTACTTAAAGCAACTATGAAGTCACAAAAAGAAACTATTGCGCCACCCGCCGCTCATGGCCGCTGGTACGACGATGCCTGCGGCACCGCCTTCGGGATGGAGCTTCTGGGCGAACGCTGGTCCCTTCTGATCGTGCGCGAGCTGATCTTCGGCCCGCGCCGCTTTTCGGACCTCCGGGCCGAGCTGCCCGGCATCAGCGCCAAGATCCTGACAGAGCGCCTGGCGGGGCTGGAGGCCAGCGGCATCGTCACCCGCAGCACCGCCCCCGCGCCGACGCCCGCGCGGCTCTACGGGCTGACGGCCTGGGGCATGGCGGCCGAGCCGATTATCCAGGAGCTGGGGCGGTGGGCCGCCGCCTCGCCGCAGCACGATCCGACGCTGCCGCTTTCCGCCGCCTCGATGATGATGTCGCTGCGCACGATGCTGGACCGCCCGGCGGCGGCGGGCCTGGCGCTCAGCTGCAACTTCGCCATCGGCCACGCCACCTTCACCGCCCGGCTGGAGGATGGCGCGCTTTCCATCCGCCGCGGCACCTCGGAGGGGGCCGAGCTGTCCTTCACCGCGCCGGACGCCCCTGCCCTCGCCGCCGTCATCTATGGCGGCGTGCCGCCCGAGGCGGTGGGCGTGACCGCCATGGGCGAGGCCGCCTTGCGGCAGCGCTTCATCGACCTCTTCAATCTGCCGCCCAAGGTCGGCGTGCCAGCCGGCTGACGCCGGGTCGCCTCAGCGCGGGCGCACCCGCAGCCAGAGGACGCCGCGCGCGGGAAGCTCGATGCGCAAGCTGCCGTCGGCGGCCAGGTCGAAGCCGCCCTGGCCGAAGATGTTGGTCAGGCTGGCCCAGGCCTCGGCGCCGTCGGGACGGCATTCCGACCGGCAGGCGCGCTTGCCGAGGTTGTGCAGCACCAGCACCGTCCGGCCGCCCCAGTCATAGCGCAGCGCGAAGATCGCGGCATCGGGAAAGGGGATGAAGCTCCACTCGCCGAAGGCGATCTCGGGCGTCTCGCGGCGGCGGCGGATCAGCCGCTCGGTCCAGTTCAGCATCGAGTCCGGCTCATGCTCCTGCGCGGCGGCGTTCAGCACCTTGGCGCCCCATTTGCCGCCGGTCACGACCGGGCGCGACAGCATCTCGGGCGGTGCGGAGGAAAAGCCGCCATTCGGCTCGTCGCTCCACTGCATCGGGCTGCGCACGCTCATGCGGCCGGGGATGTCGAGGTTCTCGGCCATGCCGATCTCCTCGCCGTAGAACAGCACCGGCGCGCCGGGCAGCGCGAAGATCAGGCTGTAGACGAGGCGGATGTGGTCTTGGTCGCCCTTCAGCATGGTCGGGATGCGCCGGCGCAGGCCCCGGCCGAAAAGCTGCATGTCCTCCTTGGGACCGAAGGCCTTGAAGACCTGCTGCCGCTCGGCCTCGGTCAGCTTGTCCAAGGACCACTCGTCGTGGTTGCGGGCGAAATGCGCCCAGCCATCGTCGGCATGCAGGGCGGGCATCGCGCGCAGGCAATGGACGAGCGCGCCCGCATCCTCGCGCACCAGCGCCAGCGCGAGGGCCTGGTTCATGTTGAAGTCGAGGCACATGTTCAGCTCGCCGCCGCCCTCGTCGCCGTAGAAGCGCCGCACCTCCTGGTAGGGCAGGTTCACCTCGCCCATCAGCAGCGCGTCGCCGCAGCGGCGCATGGTGAAGCTGCGCAGGTCGCGCAGCCAGTCATGCGTGTCCAGATCGACGCCATGCGTCTCGAGCAGATAGGGCACGGCATCGACGCGGAAGCCGGACAGGCCCAGCTGCAGCCAGAAGCCGACGATCTTGCAGATCTCCTCGCGCACGGCCGGGTTGCCGATGTTGAGGTCGGGCTGGTGGCGGTAGAAGCGGTGCAGGAAGTACTGCTTCGTCTCCTCGTGCCATTCCCAGTTGCTGGTCTCCGCATCGGGGAAGACCAGGTCCTCGGGCCCGCCCTCGGGGATCTCGTCGCGCCAGACATACCAGTCGCGATAGGGCGAGTTCCGGTCGGCGGCCGCCGATAGGAACCACGGGTGCCGGTCCGAGCTGTGGTTCACGACGAGGTCCGCGATGACCCGGATGCCGCGGTCGCGCGCCGTGCGCACGAAAACGGCCAGGTCGCCAAGCGTGCCGAGCCGCGGGTCTACACCGTAATAGTCCACGATGTCGTAGCCGTCGTCCTGGTTCGGCGAGGGGTAGAAGGGCATCAGCCAGATGCAGGTGACGCCCAGCCCGGCCAGGTGGTCGATCCGCTGCGTCAGCCCGTTGAAGTCGCCGATCCCGTCGCCGTCACTGTCCTGGAAGGTCTCGACATCGAGGCAGTAGATGACCGCGTTCTTCCACCAGACATCTCCCGTGCGGCTCATATCCATGCGGCTTCCCTTCTGCTGCGACAGCGGAACGCCCCGGCAGGCGCGGGGGTTCACCCCCTGCAGGCAAGGACAGGAGGCCGTCATGGCAGCAGGCAACGTTATCGTCATCACCGGCGCCTCGGCCGGGGTGGGCCGGGCCGTGGCGCAGGAATTCGCGTCCCGCGGCTGGTCGGTCGGGCTGATCGCCCGCGGCCGCGGTGGACTGGAGGGGGCGCGCCGCGATGTCGAGGCGCGGGGCGGGCAGGCGCTGGTCCTGCCGGTGGACGTGGCGGATGCGGCGGCGCTGGACCGGGCGGCGGACGAGGTCGTGGCGCGCTTCGGCCGGATCGATCTGTGGATCAACGCGGCGATGGCGACGATCCTCGCCCCCGTCTCCGAGGTGACGCCGGACGAGTTCCGCCGCGTGACCGAAGTCACCTATCTCGGCCAGGTCTTCGGCACCCAGACCGCGCTGCGCCAGATGCGCCGGCAGGGTTACGGGACGATCCTCAGCGTCGGCTCGGCGCTGGCCTATCGCGGCATTCCCCTCCAGGCCCCCTATTGCGCCGCCAAGTTCGCCACGCGCGGCTTCTTCGATTCGCTGCGCTCGGAGCTGCTGCACGAGAAAAGCCCGATCCGGCTGACCGAGGTGCACCTGCCGGCCGTGAACACGCCGCAGTTCGATTGGGCGCGCAACAAGATGGCCCGCAGCGCCCAGCCCGTCCCGCCGATCCATGCGCCCGAGGCCATCGCCCGCGCGATCTTCCGCGCCGCGATGGACACCCCGCGCGAGGTCTGGCTGGCGGCTTCGGCGGTCAAGGCGATCCTCGGGGACGCGGCGCTGCCGGCGGTGGTGGACCAGGTGCTGGCGAGCCAGGGCTATGACGGCCAGCAGACCGAGGAGGCCGCGCAGGACCGGCCCGACAACCTGTTCGAGCCGCTGGACGTGTCGATCGACTACGGCGCGGCGGGCCGCTTCGGGGACCAGGCGCGCGGCAGCGTCACCACCTGGCACCCGGGACGGATGCGCGCCCTCGGTGCCTTTTTCGCGGGGGCCGTCGCCTTCGCCGCGGCGCGCGGCGTCATGGGGCGGCGCGGCTGACGAGCGCGGGCCGGCCGGCTCAGCGGGCCGGCCGGCTCAGCGGGTCAGGCGGCGCCCCGACATGACCACCTGCACCAGCGTCGCCGGCAGGATGGGCTTTGTCAGCACCGCGACGCCCAGCTGCCCGGCCTCGGCCTGCAGCGCGTCCGAGCGGTCGGCCGTCATCAGGCAATGGCTGCCGCCCCCGGGCAGCAGCCGGCGCATCTCGGCAATGCAGCTCAGCCCGTCCATCCCCGCGCCCAGCTGGTAGTCCACCAGGCAGATCTCGGGCTCGACGCCGGTCTCGTGCAGCAGCGCCACCGCCTCCTCGCCCGAGGCGACGTTCAGCACGTTGACGCCCCATTGCTCCATCAGCTGCGACAGGGCCAGCGCCATCTCGGTGTCGTTCTCGACGATCAGCGCCGTCAGCTCCAGATCGCCGCCCTCGTCCGGGCGGGTGACGGCCGGGCCCGCCCGGCCCTCGCCGGTGACGTCCAGCGTCGTCGCCACCTCAACCGCGAAGGTCGAGCCGCGCCCCGGGGCCGAGCGCAGCGACAGGTGGTGCCCCAGCAGCGCGGCCGCGCGCTCGACGATGGCAAGGCCGAGGCCCAGCCCCTCGGCCGCCGAGGCCTTGGCGTCCAGCCGCTTGAACTCGGCGAAGATGACCTCGTGGTTCTCGGCGGCGATGCCGCGGCCGGTGTCGCGCACCTCGATCAGCAGCCCGCCCCGGCGCTTGCGCGCGGCGACCAGCACCCGCCCCCGGTCCGTGTAGCGGATCGCGTTCGAGATGAGGTTCTGCAGGATGCGCCGCAGGTAGTTGCGATCCGACAGGACCGTCGCGCGGACCGGCCGGAAGACCAGCGACAGGCCCTTCTGCTCGGCCACCGGGGTGAACTCCTCGCGCAGCTGCTCGAAGACCGGGGCCAGGGCGATCGGCTCGACCGTCAGCGCCGCCTCGCCCGCCTCCAGCCGCGAGATGTCGAGCAGCGCCTCGATCAGCCCGCTCACCGAATCCAGCGAGCGCTGGATCTTGTCCAGCTTGCCGCGCGGGCCGGGCTGCGTGATCTCCTCGAACAGCGAGCCGACATAGAGCGTCGCCGCCGAGAGGGGCTGCATCAGGTCATGGCCCACCGCCGCCACGAAACGAGCGCGCGACGAATTCGCACGCTCGGCCCGCGCCAGCGCGTCCTCCAGCTCCAGCGTGCGGGCGGCGACGCGCGTCTCCAGCATCTCGTTGGCCCGGCTGACCGATTGCAGCGCGCGCTTGTGGTCGGTGATGTCGTCGATGGACAGCACGAACCCGCCCTCGGGGATCTCTTGCGCGAAGATCGCCAGCGTGCGCCCCCCCTCGCCCGCCCCGCCCGCGCCGCTGCCGCCTTCGCCCCTGACCTCGACGCTGAACGGCCGCTTGCGCCGGACCGAGCGGACCCAGTCCGACATCTGGTTGGCGCCTTGGAGGGCCGGAAAGGCGAACTGCGTGCGCAGCTGGTGGAAGATCTCGTCGAAATGCATCCCCCGCCGCAGCCGCGTCACCGGCAGGGCCAGCATCTGCGAGAGGTTGCTGTTCCAGCCCAGAAGCCGCAGCCCGCTGTCGAAGAGACAGACGCCGAGCGTCAGATGCTCCAGCGTCGCCTGCAGGATCGCCGCCTGTCCGTCCAGCATCCGGCCCCGCTCGGCGCGCTCGGCCCGGATCAGCTCGGTCACCTCGGTCTGCAGGATCGCGGTGCCGCCATCGGCCGTGCGCTGCTCGCTGACCTGCACCAGCCGTCCGTCGGCCATGGCCTGCGTGGCGATGAAGTTCCGCTCGCGGTGGCGGCGGCGGCGCATCTCGATCCAGGCCTCGCGCGTCATCGCCTCGGGCAGCACCAGGTGGCGCGAGCTGGCGGCGATGGTCAGGTATTCCTCGAACTGAAGGCCCGGCCGGAGGCGGCCGACGATGTCGGGCAGAAGCGCGTTGAAGCGCGAGTTGCACATCACCAAGACGTCCGAAGCGTCGAAGAAGGCGAAACCCTCCTGCACCGCCTCGATGGCCGAGGCGAGGTTGCGCCGCGCCACGTCCTTCTCGTGATAGGCCTCGGACAGGCGCGCGTTCGACGCGTTCAGCAGGTCCAGCGCATGTTCGAGGTCCTGCGTCCGGGCGCGGACCTCGTCCTCCAGCACGGCGGCGCGCTGGAACTGGGCGTAGCCGACGCCGTGATCCTCGGGCGGCTCCTCGATCTGGCGGATCAGCGACTGCGCGATGGCGACCAGCTTGTCGTGGCGCCGCGCGGGATCGTCCGAGGCCGACAGCATCCGCTCGATGTCGGCGGGCAGCTCGGGGCGCGGGGGCGGGATGTCGGTCATGGCTGCGGGTCCGGGTCATAGAAGGCGACGCCGGTCAGCGTCTGGTTGACGTGCAGCCGGCCAAACTGCTCGCCATAGGTCGAGAAGCCCGCCACGTTATGCCGGGCCAGCAGCGCCGAGACCTCGCGCGTCTTCTGCCGATTCTCCGCGTCGATCCGGCGGAAGATGCAGTCGAAGCCCAGCACCATGCGCGGCGCCCCCGCCTCGGCCAGCCCGGCGAGCGAGCGGGAGAGGTCCGTGACGATGTCGGCCTCGTCGGCCAGGGTCAGGACCATGCCCTCGGCGATGGCGCCGAAGAAGGCGAGGGCGTTTCCCGGCCCCACGTCGCGGATCGAGCGGACGAAATGCCGCCCCGCCGCCCTGACCAGCACCGGCCGCGTGGCGAACATGCGCGGCCCCAGGCTCTCGGGCGGGCAGTCCAGCAGGCGCGCATATTCCAATGCCGCCGGCTCGTCGTTGATGCGCAGCACCATGCGGCGGGCGGGGTCGGCGCGGGTGACGACCATCTGCGTGCGCGAGGGCTGCGAGGAGTTGAACGAGAAGGTGCGCAGCGGCATCCGCGAGCGCAGCAGGCACAGGGCCGCCGCGCCCCGGTCGCGCAGCGCCAGGCCCGAGAAGACCTGGCTGCGGACAAAGCGCCGCCCGTCCCCGGCCGAGCCGCCCACGGTCGGCACCGGCCCCAGGCCCCCGGCGAGCGAGGCGATCAGGTGCTCCTCGCGTCCCGACAGGCCGTCGACCAGCAGGATGGCCAGTTCGTGCGGGAAGGGCTCGGCGCGGGCGCGCAGCCCCTGCCGCAGCTGCTGGAGCCGGGCGATCATGCTGCGCTGCTCGATGGCATCGATGGGGTCGATCAGGATCGTGTCGGCGGCGAAGCTGGCGGCGGGGAAGGCGATGGCGACGAGGCTGCCGTCGCGGTAGCCGGTCTCGCCGATCTCGCCGGCCGTGCTGCACCCGGCCAGCGCGCAGGGGCCGAGCAGCTCGGCCGCGCGGGGCAGCAGGCGGCCAAGGTCGGCGCCGTCGCCGGCGAAGAGAAGGACCAGCGCGAAGGGCCCCTGCCCGAGCCGCGCGGCGAGGCTGGCGATGGGGTCGGCCTGGTCCAGAGGGGCCGAGGCATGGCGCGGTCCGGCGGCGTCCGGCGGGGACGGGCTACTGGGCTCCTCCTGCGACATCGTTCAACCGCTCCGTGACCTTCGAGTGCTGCGCCATCAATACAGCCTGCGTGCGCGATGACACACCCATCTTTCGCATGATGGCGGTGACATGGGCCTTCACCGTGGTCTCGGCGATGGACAGGTCATGGGCGATCTGCTTGTTCATGCGTCCCTCGCAGATCAGGGCCAGGATGCGGGCCTGCTGCCGGGTCAGCTGCGAGATGCGGCGGATGACCGTCTCGGCCGATCCGCCCGGCCCGAGCGCGCCCTCGGCCAGGTCGTCCTGCGGCAGGTTCGGGGCGAAGATCTCGCCGTTGACCAGCGCCTCGAAGGCGGCGCGGAAGACCTCGCGGCGCGAATGCTTGGGCACGAAGCCGGCGGCGCCGCCGGCCAGTGCGGCGCGGATGATGCGGGTGTCGTTGACCGAGGTGACCAGAAGGACCGGGATGCGCGGCGCGATGCGGCGCAGGTGGAGAAGCCCCTCCAGCCCGTCCACGTCGGGCAGGTTCAGGTCCAGGAGGATCACGTCGACCGCCAGCCCCTCGTCCAGGAACTGCCCGGCCTGCGCCAGGCTCTCGGCATGGGTGACGTGGCGGATGCCCGAGACCGATTGCAGCGTCATCGCCAGCGCGTCGCCGAAGAGCGGATGGTCCTCGACGATGAGCGCGGCGTGAAAGCCGCCGTCCCGCGGGGGCGTCGCCGGGCCGGGAACGGTCGTCATCGGGATGGGCATGGCGTGACCTCTGCGGGTGAACGGGGCGGTCCGCCGACGCGGCGATCCTGGGGTGCCGGAAGCGCCGGCGGCCTGTGGGTGCCGGGCGCTGCCGGCAGGGCGGCGGCCGTCCTGTGGCCGCGACCCGGACGGGGATGCGCGGATGGTCCCGCGCATCCCCCTGACTGTCAAGCCCGGCTCAGTTGGCGGCCAGCTGCGCGGGCAGCTTGAACGTCCAGACCATGCCACCCTGGTTCAGGTAGTTCACCTTCTTGGCCACCTCGCCGCCCCAGAGCGGGACCGCGCCGCCCCAGCCCGAGACGATCGAGACGAACTGCTCGCCGTCCTGTTCCCAGGTGACGGGCTGGCCGACGATGCCCGAGCCGGTCTGGAAGGACCACAGCTCCTCGCCGGTCTCGTCGTTCAGCGCCTTGAACTCGCCCTCGGGCGTGCCGAAGAACACCAGGCCCCCGGCCGTGGTCATCACCCCGCCCCAGAGCGGCGCGTCGTTCTTGTATTCCCACTTCACCTCGCCCGTGACCGGGTCCATCGCCTTGAGCGAGCCGATATGGTCCTCGAAGATCGGCTTGATGGTGAAGCCGGCGCCCAGATAGGCCGCGCCCTTCTTGTAGCTGATCGGCTCGTTCCAGATGTCCATGCCCCACTCGTTCGAGGGGATGTAGAACAGGCCCGTGTTCTGGCTGTAGGCCATCGGCTGCCAGTTCTTGCCGCCCAGGAACGAGGGCACCGCGAAGACCTGCTGGCCCTTGCCGCCCTCGGCCGCCTCGTTCATCGCGCCGGGACGGTTGTCCTCGTTGAAGATCGGCCGGCCGGTCTCGTCGATGCCCGAAGCCCAGGTGATGTCCTTGACGAAGGGATGGGCGGTGACGAAGGCGCCGTCCTCGCGGTTCAGCACGTAGAAGAAGCCGTTGCGGTCGGCGGTTCCGAAGCGCTCGTTGCCCTCGGCATCGGTGAAGGCCACGACCTCGTTGACGCCGTCGAAGTCCCAGCCCTCGCGCGGGGTGGACTGGAAGTGCCACTTGATCTCGCCCGTCGCCGGGTCGATCCCGAGGCGCGAGGCGGCGTAGAGGTTGTCGCCCGTGTTGCCCTCGACCGGGGTGCCGGCGTTGCGCAGGTGGCTGTTCCAGGGCGCCGGGTTGCCGGTGCCGAAGACCAGCGTGTCGGTGTCCGCGTCATACGAGCCGCCGAGCCAGGTCGCCCCGCCGCCGGTCTTCCACATGTCGCCTGGCCAGGTCGCGTTCAGCGTGCCGGTCATGGTGCTTTCCTGGCCGTTCAGCGTGCCCATGTGGCCCTCGATCACCGGGCGCGTCCAGACCGTCTCGCCCGTCTCGGCGTCGCGGGCCTGCACCTCGCCGACGATCCCGAACTCGCCGCCCGAGTTGCCGGTGATGACCAGCCCGTTCACGATCAGGGGCGCGGCCGTGTAGGAATAGCCTTCCTTGTATTCGGCGATCTTCTTGTTCCACTTCACGTCGCCGGTCTTCAGGTCCAGCGCCACGATGCGGGCGTCGAGCGTGCCGAAATAGATGTTGTCGCCGTAGATGGCGCCGCCGCGGTTGACCACGTCGCAGCAGGGCAGGATGCCCTCAGGCAGGCGGGCGTCGTACTGCCACAGTTCCTTGCCGGTCTTCACGTCGACAGCGTAGAGCCGCGAATAGGACCCGGTGACGTACATGATGCCGTCATGGATCAGCGGCTGGCTCTCCTGCCCGCGCTGCTTCTCTCCCCCGAACGAGAAGGCCCAGGCCGGCACCAGGTTGTCCACGTTGTCGCGATTCAGCGTGGTCAGCGGGCTGAACCGCTGCAGGTCGCGGCCCATCCCGTTGGTCAGCACGTTCTCCGCCGTCGCCTGGTCGTTGGCCAGGTCCTCCTCGGTGACGGCGGCCAGCGCCGGGGCGGCGGCCCCGGTCAGCGCAAGCACCGTCGCAAGCACGAATCTGTTCATGTCTCTCTCCTCCGCTCCACTCGGCCCCGGCGGCCGATGGCTGGCCAGAGGCGTCACGGGGAAGTATGGGCCGGCCCGTCCGGGCGTATATTGTCCATTGGTCGAATGCCTTGGTGAGGGGCGCCGACGGCCCGCTCAGAACATCGGCTGGAACCGCCCCTCGTCGGCGTCGGGGGTGACGGCGCGCGGGTCGTAGCCCGCCTCCTGGAGGCGGCGCGCGACGGGCAGGCCGGCCTGCGCGGCGCTGTCGATCATCCGCCGCCCCGCCTCGGGGTCGTAGCGCGTGCCGTGCCCGCGCAGAAGGCCCAGCCCGTGGTTGAACTGGCCGACCGGATCACCCGCCTCGGCCGCGCGGCGGTCCCATTCGGCGGCGCGGGCGCTGTCACGGGGCGCGCCGAGCCCGTTCTCGTCCAGCTGGCTCATCCAGGTCATCGCGCCCGTCCAGCCGTCCGCCGCGCAGCGCTCGAACAGCTCGCGCGCCGGGACGTGCCGGCCGCTCTTGGTGATCATGTAGCCCATGGCGCAGTTCATCATCGAGGTCTCGCCCCGCTCGGTGTCGCGCATGACGCGCTGCCAGGTCAGCTCGTCGGGATTGAGATCGCCCAGCTCCTCGGGCGGCGTTTCGGGCGGCGTCTCGGGCGCAGGCTGCGCCAGCACGAGGCCGGGCAGCGACAGCAGCAGCGCCGCCAGCAGCCCGGCACGGACGCGGTCGACAAAGTGGGCTTGGCCAAGACGAGCGCGCATGTGTCATCCTCCGTCACGCGGGGCAGGTCCATCATGCGCCGCGCGGGAGGGCGGCGGAATTCGACCATGGTCGTATTTCCGCGCCCGCCCCCTTCCCGAATGCTCGGCGCAGGGATGGGAGGGACGATGCTTCGCGATTTTGCCGCCACCGCGACGATCGCGGCGACGCTGCTGGCCGGCGCCGCCGCATGGGCCGAGCCGATCCGCATCGACGTGATCGAGCGGCAGGTGGTGCCGCCGCCGATCCTGTCGAACCTGATCGCCCCGCCCGAGGATCTGGGCCTCGCCGGCGCCGAGCTGGGCCTTGCCGACATCCAAGCCACGGGCCGCTTCACCGGCACGAACTACCAGCTGACCGAGACCCGCGTCGCGCCCGAGGCCGCGTTCCTGCCGGCGGTCCAGGCGCTTCTGGCCGAAGGCGCGCGACTGCTGGTCGTCAAGGCGCCCGCCGCCGACCTTCTGGAGCTGGCCGACCTGCCCGAGGCGGCAGGCGCGGTCATCTTCAACATCGCCGTCCCCGACGACGCCCTGCGCGGGACCGAGTGCCGCCCGAACCTGCTGCACACCACGCCCAGCCTCGCCATGCGCGCCGACGCGCTGGCGCAGTTCGCGCTGAAGAAGCGCTGGACGCGGCTGGCGCTGCTGGAAGGCCCGAACCCCGAGGATGCGGCCTTCGCCGCGGCGCTTCGGGGCGCCGTTGCCAAGTTCGGCCTGACCCTCGCGGGCGAGACGGGCTGGGCGTTCGACGCCGACATGCGCCGCGTCGCATCCGAGGAGGTGCCGGCCTTCACCCAAGGCCTGCCCGACCATGACCTTCTGGTCGTGGCCGACGAGCGCGGCGATTTCGGCCGCTACATCGCCTACAACACCTGGCTGCCGCGCCCCGTGGCCGGCTCCGAGGGGATCATGCCGCTCGGCTTCTCGGCCGCGGTCGAGAACTGGGGCGCCGCCCAGCTGCAAGGCCGCTTCCGCGAGATCGCCGGCCGCGGGATGGAGGCGCCGGACTTCGCGGCCTGGGCCGCGCTGGCCGCCATCGGCGAGACGGTGACGCGCACCGGCGATCCGGCGCCGGCGGCCCTGCGCGCCTACCTTCTGTCGGACGAGTTCCGCCTGTCCGGCTTTCTCGGCACGCCCCTGTCCTTCCGGGACTGGGACGGCCAGATGCGCCAGCCCGTGCCGCTGGTGACCGAGCGCGCCGTGGTCATGACCGCCCCGCTCGAGGGCTTCCTGCACGAGTTCTCGGAGCTGGACACCCTCGGCCAGGACCGCCCCGGCACCGCCTGCACCCGATTCGGAGACGCCAGATGACCCGCCACCTGACCGCCACCACCGCCGCCCTCGCCCTCTGCCTCGCGGCCCTGCCCGCCCGCGCGGACGAGGTCTGGGTCACGAACGAGCTGGACAACACCGTCAGCGTCATCGACGTCGCCAGCCAGGAGGTGATCGCGACCTACCCCACCGGCCAGCGCCCGCGCGGCATCACCTTCAACAGCGACCACACGCTGCTCTATTTCTGCGCTTCGGACTCGAACGCCGTGCAGGTCATGGACCCGGCGACGGGCCAGATCCTGCACGACCTGCCCTCGGGCGACGATCCCGAACAGTTCGTCCTCTCGCCCGACGACCGGATGCTGTGGATCGCGAACGAGGACGACGCGCTGACCACCGTGGTCGACACCCAGACCCGCCGCGTCGTCGCCCAGATCGCCGTCGGGATCGAGCCCGAGGGCATGGGCATGTCCCCCGACGGCCGGGTGCAGGTCACCACCTCCGAGACGACGAACATGGCGCACTGGATCGATACGGAGACGCACGAGGTCCTGGCCAACACGCTGGTCGATGCCCGCCCGCGCCATGCCGAGTTCACCGCCGACGGCAGCCAGCTCTGGGTCAGCTCCGAGATCGGCGGCACCGTCACCGTCTTCGACACCGAGCGCCGGGCCGAGCTGGCCAAGATCTCCTTCGCGCTGCCGGGCGTGCGGCCCGAGCGGCTGCAACCCGTCGGCATGGTCTTCTCGCCCGACGGCAGCAAGATCTTCGTCGCGCTCGGGCCGGCCGATCATGTCGCGGTCGTCGACGCGGCCAGCTTCGAGGTGATCGACTACATCCTCGTCGGCCGGCGCGTCTGGCACATGGCGCTCAGCCCGGACGGCACGCAGATGTTCACCACCAACGGCGTCTCGGGCGATGTCACCATCTTCGACGTCGCCAGCCACAGCACCATCCGCACCGTCAAGGTCGGCCGCTATCCCTGGGGCGCCGCCGCGCGGCCGACCCCCGCAAACTGACGGCGCACCGCCGCATCGACCAAGGTCGAATTGCCGCATTGGCCCCATCATTCATAACGGCATCAAGGGCGCGAGCCCGTGGAGGAGGACCATCATGCCCACGAAACTCAACGCGGCCCTCGCGGCCATCCTGACCGCCGGCTGCCTGGCCGTGCCGGTCCAGATCATGGCCCATGGCGATGTCGCGCCGCAGCCGGTGAACACCGACGCCCTGCCCGATGTGGGCGAGGAATGGCTGACCGAGAACCCCTACCGCGCCGAGGCCGCGGGCGACGAGGTCTGGCTGGCCGCCGTCAAGATCGGCGACAGCGGCTACAACCAGAACTGCGCGCGCTGCCACGGCCTCGGCGCCGTCTCGGGCGGCCTCGCCCCCGACCTGCGCTTCCTCGAGGCCGAGGAATATGGCGACGAGTGGTTCATCGAGCGCTTCCGCCACGGCTACACGCAGGACGGCACCACCAAGATGCCCGCCTTCGAGGAGGTGCTGGGCCAGAAGGCGGCCTGGGCGATCCGCACCTATGTCGAGACCCGCCCCGAGGATGGCGCGCTGGACGACCACGCTGCCCGTCTGGCCGAGATCCGCGACCAGCTGGCCGCGGGCGAGGGCGACGCCGCCGCGCTCGAGGCCGAGCTGGCCGAGATCGCCGCGACCGTGACGACCGCCTCGGGCGCGCCGCGGGCCGACAGCACCGTCTCGCGCGCCGCCGAGGTGCTGGCCGCCTCGCCGGACAACACCAAGGCGGCCAGCGAGCTGCTGACCATCGGCCTTTCGGCCGCGCACTGAGGCCCCCGGCCATGCGCGCGCGCCTTCTGGCGATCTGCCTCGCGCTCGTCCCGGCCCTGGCCGGGGCGCAGCCCGCCCCGACCTGCGCCGGCTACACCCCGGAAGCGCGGCCGCAGAACACCTTCCCGCAGGATGTCGGCCGCTCGCTCGACCGCATCACCGAGGAGGGCTGGATCGAGGTCGCGCTCTACGAGGATTTCCCGCCCTGGTCCTTCATGGGCGCGGACGGCCCCGAGGGCATCGACGTGGACCTCGCGCGCCTCATCGGCGACGAGCTGGGCGTCGAGACGCGGCTGCGCCTCGTGCAGGCGGGCGAGACGCTGGACCAGGACATGCTGAACTACGTCTATCGCGGCGCGGCCGTGGACGGGCGGGTGTCGAACGTCTTCATGCACGCCCCCTACGACGTGGACCTGTCCTGCCGGATGGACCAGGTCGTCTTCACCGGCATCTATGCCGAAGAAAGCCTCGCCATCGCCTATTCGCTGGCGGAATACCCCGAGAAGGGGCCGGTCCCGGCCTATTTCCGCTATGACCGCGTGGGGGTCGAGAACGATTCGATCTCGGACTTCTACCTGACCGGGCTGGTCGGGGCGGCGGCCGACAAGGTGCACCGCTTCCCCTCGACCAGCGCCGCGATGGCGGCGCTCGCCGCGGGCGAGGTCATGGCCGTGATGGCCCCGATCACCGAGCTGGAGGGTCTGGCCGGCGAGGGGATCGCCATCCACAGCCCGCCGCTTCTGGGGCTTGAGCGGTCGTCCTGGACCATCGGCGTCGCCGTCTCGACCCAGCACCGCCCGCTCGGCTACGAGGTCGACGCGATCATCGGCCGCGCGGTCGAGGATGGCCGGCTGGAAGCGATCTACGCTCGCCACGGCGCCACCTACCGCCCCGGCCTGCGCTGACGCGCGCAGACGGGCGCTGACCGGCGCGCGGCGCGGGGGCGGCCCCCTGCCCCGCTACAGCGTCACCAGATCGCCCCTCGCATCGACCAGCCGCACCGGCCCCAGCCCCAAATCCCGCGCCACCCGCCGGATCGCGGGGGCCGGCATCAGCGCGAAGGCGGTCGAGGCGGCATCGGCCAGCGCGGCGCTCGCCGCCTCGACGGTGACGCTGGACCAGAGCGGCGGCTGGCCCTGCGGCCCGATCACATGACTCTGCCCCGAGGCGAACAGCAGCGCGCCGGGCGACGTGGTGGCGACCGCCCGCCCCGCCCGCAGCGTGATCTGCCCCAGGCTGCCCGCCGCCGGGTCCTCCAGCGCCAGCCGGAAGTCGCCGCCGACGGCCCGGCTCTCGCCCATGTCGACCAGCACCTCGCCCACCGGCGCCAGCGCCTGCGCCACCAGGTCCGTCGCGATGCCCTGCGCCAGCCCGTTCAGCGTCAGCGCCTGCCCCGCCGCCAGCCGCACCTGCCGGCCCTCGAGGGTCAGCCCGCCCATCGGCAGCACCGGCCCCGCCGCCCGGCCCGCAGCCAGCGCCTGCCACAGCGGCTGCACCCCCGGATCGAAGGCGCCGCCGGTGGCGCCGTGCATCCGCCGCGCCAGCCGCAGCGCCCCCAGCATCAGCCCCGAGGCCTCCAGCCGGCCGGTCCGGTTCAGCCGCGTCAGCTCCGAGGGCGCGTGCAGCGAGAACGCCGCCTCGATCGCGGCGATGCGCGCCCGCAGCCCGGCCAGCACCTCGTCCGAGCCGCGCCCGGCCCGGATCAGCAGCCGCGCCTCCGCGCCCATCACGCGGCCCTGCCACTCGGCCACGCCCGCCGCCCGGCCCAGCAGCGCGGCGCCGGCCATGATCGTCAGGAACCGGCGGCGCGAGGTCATGCGGCCTCCTTCCGCGCCCGGCCGCGCGCCGCCAGGATCAGCGGCACGCATTGGCGCGCGTCGTCATGGATCGTCACGCAGTCGAGGCACTGGAAGCACTCGGAATAGCGGATCTGCCCCTTCGGCGCGATCGCGTCATAGCGGCAGCGCACGCGGCAAAGCTGGCAGGGACTGCCGCACTCGGCCCGCCGCGGGATCCAGCGGCGCAGGCGCAGCACGTCCCCCGCCCGCATCAGCGCCCCGAGCGGGCAGAGCGAGCGGCAGTAGCCCTTGAACCAGACCATCGACAGCGCCAGCCAGCCCCCGGCCCAAAGGACATAGGGCCAGGGACGGACGAAATGCGTGGTGATGGCGGTCTTGAAGGGCTCGATCTCGGCCACGGTCTCCGCATGGCCGGGGGCGAGGAAGGCGGTGGCGATCAGCCCCACCAGCGCGATCGGCCCGCTCCACAGCGCCGCGCGGGCGAAGCTGGGCGCCGGGCGCCATTCCGGCAGGCCCAGCCTGCGCCCGGCATGGTGGGCGAATTCCTGCATCGCGCCATAGGGACAGAGCCAGCCGCAGAAGAGCCCCCTGCCCCAGATCACCAGCCCCAGGATCGCCGCCGCCCAGATCATCAGCGAGAACGGATCGTAGAGCAGCACCGCCAGCCCCCCGCCCTGCGCCAGCCCCCGGATCACCGCCAGCGGCGTCACGATGGACAGCTGCCCCTGCCCCCAGTAGCCGACAAAGCCGATCACCGCCGCCAGCACCGCCAGCCGGATCGCGCCATAGCGCGGATGCGCGGCCAAGCGCGATTGCCGGGCGAGCAGGCCGAAAAGCAGCAGCAGGCCGGCCCCCAGCACCAGAAGGTCCGCCCGCCGCGCCTCGATCGCCTCCAGCCAGGGCGGGCGCGGCGCGCTGCCCGTGGCGGCCAGGAAGAACCGCTCGGGCAGCTGCATGGCCAGCGCCAGCTCGGTGCTGCCGGTCTCGGGCTGGAACATGCCGTGCTGCCGCTCGGCCCGCAGCAGCAGCTGCCATTCGCGCGTCGGATCGAAGCCGAGCCGCCGGTCGAGCCGCAGCACCATCCGCACCGCCTCCTGCCAGGGCGCGGGCAGGTCGGGATGCAGCTCGGCCAGGATGTCGGCGTCGCGCAGCGCCAGCGGCAGCCCATCCTGCGCGGCGCCCAGCAGGTCGGGCGCGGTGTTGCGGATGAAGTCGGGACCGACCAGCCCGTGCCGGCCGGCCTCGACCAGCAGGATGAACTCGTCGTCCGGGGCCACCTCGGACTGGCGCGCCAGCTCGGCCAGCGTCTCGGGCGCCAGCACCGCCCGCGCGATCGAGGGCGGCCCCAGATCCACCGCCAGAAGGTCCAGATAGAGGCCCTCGGGGTCCGCCCGCGCCTCGGGATCGGCTCCCGCCCACCGCGTGCCGGCAAAGCCCGCCTCGACCTCGGCATTGGTGACCTGAAGCCGCCGCGCCAGCCCCTGCTCCAGCAGCGCGTCCCAGTCCAGCACCTCGTCATGCCCCGGATCGGGCCGCGGCGGCGGGCCGGCCTTCAGCCCCTGCATCCGCTCGCGCGCGACGTCGAGGCTCGCCGCCAGGATCGATTCATGCGCGATCCGCACCGAGGCCGTCGCCTTCGTCACCCCGTCCAGATAGACCAGCTCGCTGCCCTGCCCCGCCCCGTAGGGACTGCCCACGACCAGCGCCTCGTGGATGGAATGGCCGCGATACTGCGCCAGGAACTGCCGCAGCGGCGCCTCGCCAAGGCCCGAGACGAAGATCGGCTCGTTATGCGCCAGCAGGCGCACGTCGATGAAGGTCCCTTCCAGGTCCATCATCACCAGCATGTTGATCGGCTGGCCCGAAAAGCCCGGCAGCGGCGCCAGCGGCCCCGTCTCGAAGACGTAGCCCGCCTCGCCCCCGCCCGAGTTGAGAAGGCTCCAGACCCCCTCCTCGGTCAGCTGCGGGCCAAGCGCGTAGGGCGCGACGACGTGATCGGCCATGGTCTGCGCCCGCAAGGGCGCAGAAAGGACCAGCAGCAGGACGAGGACGAGGCGCCACATCCCGCCAGATTACGCCGCGGCGCCCGCCCGCATATAGGACGATGGTCGATAGCGGCGGGCGGGAACATCGCCGGCCGGGCGCGGTTCATGACCGGCCAAGGAGGACCATCATGACCCGACCCGACCAGAAGCCCGACGCCGCCGACCTGATCCACGAATCCGCCCGGACCGAGCGCCACCCGGCCACGCCCGAAAGCGCCGCCAAGGACGAGCGGCCGGCAGTGCCCGGCGGCATCCGCCCCGATGCCGCCGTGGCCGAGGACCCCGCCCGCCCCGGCATGATCGACAAGAGCAAGGACTGACGCCCCGCGCGGGCGGCAGGCGCCGCCGCGGCAACGCGGCGGCGGTGCGATCGGCACCCCCGGCGCTTGCCCCCGGCCCGAGGCCGATTGACGCCGGGCGCTGCCTCGCCTCCTATCCCTGCATGACGCCCGCAGCCCCCCTCCCCTGCCCGCCCGACGGTGCCGCACGACGCTTGCCCGACCGGCGCGCGAGCCGGATCCTGCGGCGTCCTCGGCAGATGCCTTCGGGCACCCCGCCGCGGCAGGAGCCGCGCCGTTGACCGGCTGGACCGAATATGCCGCGGCCTGGGGCTTCTTCCTCGCCACCCACGCCCTGCCCTCGCGCGCGGCGATCCGGCCCCGGCTGGTCGCGGCGCTTGGCACGCGCGGCTACACGCTGGCCTATTCCGCGCTGTCGCTGACGGCGCTCGCCTGGCTGATCGGCGCGGCAGGGCGTGCGCCCCGCCTGCCCCTCTGGCCGCAGCCCGCCGGCGCGGCCTGGCTGGTCTTGGCGGCCACCATTCCCGCCGCGCTGCTGCTGGCCGTCTCGATCGCGCGCCCGAACCCCTTCTCCTTCGGCGGCGCGCGCAACCACCTCTTCGACCCGGACCGCCCCGGCATCGTCCGCCTGACGCGCCACCCGGTGCTCTTGGCGCTGCTGCTCTGGGCGATTGGCCATCTGGCGGTGAACGGCGATCTTGCCCATGCGCTGCTCTTCGGCGGCTTTGCCGGCTTCGCCCTGCTCGGGATGCGGATGCTCGACCGCCGCGCCCTCCGCCGCAAGGGCGCGGAGGAGTGGCGCGCCGAGATCGCCCGCCTGCGCGCCGCGCCGCTGCGCCTGCCGCTCGGCTGGACGCGGCTGCTGTCGGCCGCTGCCGGGCTGCTGGCCGTGATCCTCCTCCACCGCTGGCTCGCCGGCGTGTCGATCTGGCGAAACTTCCTCGGCTGACCGGCAGTCACACCCTCCGACTGTCATAACTATTTGTAATGATTACGAATAGTCGCCGGACTTCCGGTAATTTCGCAGGTGGTTTCGCGGCGAAACCTCACCGCTCCAGCAGCGACCGGATCTCCAGCATCAGGCTGTCCATCAGGTCCGCCGTCAGTGCAGTCCCTTCCAGCCGCAGCAGATGCCCCCGGCTGTCCGAGGAGCGGCGGATCGTGATCCCGGTCGAGGTCCGCAAAGTCTTGTCGTCCACCCACCCCGCCACAGGGGCCGGCCGCTTCGGCCGCCCGCCCCGCGCCGGATCGCGCAGCGCCGTCTCCAGCCGGTTGACCGCCGGCTCGATCAGCGCCCACTCTTCCTCGGCATCCGCAGGGGTGCGCCGGGACAAGGCCTCGCGCACCTGCCCTTCGGCCCCCTGCCGCAGCGCCGAGGCCAGCGCCAGGCCCCGCCGCTCGGTCAGCGCCTCGGGGAAGGACAGCATGTCGCCCAGCTCCTCGAAGATCAGCGCGAAGGACCGGATCTTCGAGCGCTTGGCCTTCGAGCCGGTGGCAAACAGCCGGTCCACCGCCTCCTCGGTATTCGCGAAGGCGCCGTGGTTGGCGGCGATCACGGCGATGCGGCCGCGCTCGAAATGGCTGAGGCTCTCGCGGACCTCGTTCTCCTCGATCATCGAGACAAAGGCGCCCCCGGCATCCGAGCGGGGCCGGACGATGGCCCGGATGCGGCGATACTTCTCGGCCTCGGTCAGTTCCAGAAGCCCGCGTGTCGCCATCAGCCGCCGATAGCCCGAGAGCAGCCCATAGCGCTGCCCTGCCCTGCCCGGCGTCTCCAGCTCGAAGACCTCGATCGGCAGCCGCAGCCCGTGCGCGGCGATGGACTGGCGCAGCTCCAGCATCTCGGCCTCGCCCATGGTCATGCGGTCGCGAATCATCGCGTCCTCGTCGATCTGCTCCAGCGGCAGCTCGACCATCAGAAGGCCGGCCTCGCGCGCCGCCTGAAGCTGGGCGGCGTCCCCCTCCAGCCGCGCCCGCGCCTCGCGCGCCTCGGCGCTGTCGGCCTGAAGATGGGCCGCGCTGTCGGCCGCCACCTGCGCGATGGGCGCGACGCCCTTCGCCAGCAGGCCGCGGTCGGGGGTTTCGCCGCGAAACTCTGCCTCGATCCGGCTGAGGGCATCGGTGCTGGGCGCTTCCAGCCGGCGGCGCTTAGCCATGGTCGGCCTCCTTTTCTTCCACATCTGCCATCTGAAGATCGCGCCACCACGCCCCCAGGATCAACTCCTTCACCTCGGCCCAGGTCCGGTCGAAGGTCTCGCGGCCGCGGACATAGGTGTCGCGGTTGAACTCACGGTAATCGGCCTCGTAGATGCCGTTCACCTGCTCGCCGGCTTGACCGACCATCGCAGTCAACTCTTGCCGATACGTGGTCATGAAGTCGCCGAAATAGGCCTGGATGACATTGGCGAGGTCGGTCTGCTGGCCGGCCTCGAAGCGGGTGATGATGGCGCGCACGGCGTCCCATTCGAAGCGCATCTCGGGCAGGCCGTCGCGGCGGCGGGCGCTGTTCTCGCCTTCCTCGACGCTGGCGAAGGTCGAGTAGAGCATGTCGAAGAACCGGCCCGTCGAGTCAAACTCCAGAAAGGTCGCGCCGAGCGGGACCAGCAGGATGTCGGCCGCCGCCAGCGCGTTGATGGTCAGGTAGCCGAGCGCGGGGGGCGTATCCAGGATGACGATGTCGTAGCGGTCCAGCACACCGTCCTGCGCCAGCCCGTTCGACAGCGCGTCCCAAAGCGGCCAGCCGCGCAAGCCCATGCGCCAGACCGGAACCTGGAACTCGGCCCAGTAGAGGTTCAGCTGCGCGCCCAGAAGGTCGATGTTGGGCCAGTGGGTCGGCTGGATCAGGTCGCGGACGCTGATCCCGAGCGCCTCGGTCAAGGTCTCGTCGAAGGGCAGGGGGGGCTTACCGGCCGCCTCGCGGATGCGATTTTCCGCTTGCAAAGCAAGGGCATAGTCCTTGGCCAGCAGCGGAAAGGCTGTGGACCATTCATCCGCGACGCGTCCGCCCATGATCGAGGTCATGCTGCCTTGGCTGTCGAGGTCGATGACCAGCACCTTGTAGCCGTCGAGCGCCGCCGACATGGCCAGATGCGCCGCAGTCGAGGTCTTGCCGACGCCGCCCTTGAAGTTCGCGACGGCGAGGATCTTGGCCGGGAGCCCCTCGGGGCGCCAGGGGCGGTATTCGCGGTCGGCCGCGCCCTCGGTCGCGAAGTGGTCGCGCAGGCGCAGCACGTCCTCGAGCGTGAACCACTTCGAGTTGCCCTCGCCGACGCCCTGCGGCAGGTCGGGATGCTTGCGCAGCACGCGGCGGAAATGGGCGGTGGCGACCGGGATCAGGTAGCGGCAGATCTCCCATGTCGAGAAGCGGCGCAGGCGCTTGCGTCCGTCCGGGGCATAGCCGCGTTCGGCGAGGTCCTGGCGGCCGCGGGCGGCGAAGGCGGCGGCCTTCGCGAATCGGGCGGTGCCGATCGGCTCGGCCAGGCGACGGGCGGCGCGCGCCGGGTCGATGTTGAAGTAGGGAGGTAGTGGCTCTTTGCCTGACATCTTGGTCCTGTCGTAATGTATCGAGTTCCAGCGCGTGTCGCCCGATCTATGGCACATGATTTGCGTCATGCGAAGCCCGGCGCCGAGTTTCGCCGCGAAACCGCCAATATTTTCAGAAGGAAGCACCCGTAAAGCTTGAATCTTGTTTATCAGGTTTAGAACCTTTCCGGCTGAAATTAGCTTCTGAAACAATGGCCTGAGACCAATGCGGCACCCGTCCGCGGGATGACCGGTACCCGCCTGCGGGACAAGGGGCACCCATCTGCGGTGGGAGCGGTGCCGATTCGCGGGGCAGGGGGTGTATCTCTGCGGGATGGGCCTTTCATGTCCCGTTTCAGGCGCCTCAAGGTGCGGATGCCGGACCCGGCATCCCGGATGCGGGCACCTTCGAGACGCGCCGGATGGCAAAGGAACCCGTCCACGGGACGGCCCCGATCCGCGCTAGGGTGCCTTTCCCAATATTGTGCCCGGGTGCCTTTTGCGGCATGATCGAAGGCAAAAAAGGATGACAGGCGAGATGGACGACATTCCCCGCGATCAGCTGTCCGGTGCCCTGCGCCGCGGCGCGGTCAAGAAGCACGTCGCGGCCATTCATGTCTCGGGCAAGCTGACGCTGCTGCAGCGCAAGCTGTCGAACGTGCTGCTGCTGAACGCCTATGACACGCTGACCAGCCGCGCCAGCCACCAGATCGACGCCCGCACGCTGTGCCTGATGATCGGCTACAACAGCAACGACATCGACACGCTGAAGCAGTCCCTGCGCGGCCTGGTCGAGACGGTGGCCGAATGGGACATGCTGGACGAGAAGGGCCGGCAGGAATGGGGCGTCTCGAGCCTGCTCAGCTATGCCAAGCTGAAGGGCGGGGTCTGCGAATACGCCTATTCCCCCGCGCTGGCCGAGAAGCTGCACGATCCCAAGGTCTTCGCCCTCATCAACCTGAACATGCAGCGGCGGTTCACCTCGGGGCATGCGCTGGCGCTTTACGAGAACTGCTACCGCTTCGTGCGGACCGGCTCGACCGGGTGGTGGGAGCTGGAGCTGTTCCGCCGGCTGATGGGCGTGGACGGCTCGGCCTATTACGAGGTGTTCAAGCAGCTGAACGCCAAGATCATCAAGCCTGCCGTGGCCGAGGTGAACAAGACCAGCAACATCATCCTGAGCCCCGAGACGAAGAAGCAGGGCCGGGCGGTGACGCATATCCGCTTCCTGATCCGCGAGAACCCGCAGCTGGCGATCCTGGACATCGACGACGGCGAGGGCGCCCGGCATGGCGAGGTCTATGCCCGGCTGCGCGCGCTCGGGGCCAGCGACCGGCTGGCGCGGCAGTGGCTGGGCGCGCATGGCGAGGACCAGGTGCGGGCGCGGCTGGACTATGTCGAGGGGCGCAAGAACGTGGTCAGCAAGGTCGGCTACCTGAGCGCCGCGCTGGAGGGGGGCTATGGCCCCGAGCCCGCCGCGACCGAGCCGGCGAACCCGCAGGCCGAGCGGCTGCGCCGCATCCTCGAGGTGATCAAGGCGCGCACGCCGACGCAGCGCGACGCGGACAAGCGGCTGTTCCTGAGCCAGCTGACCGAGGGCGGAGCGCGGCTGGATTTCGAGCGGCACGGCTGGATGTCGCCGCTGAACGCCGCGCGCATCCGCGCCTTCTGGGAGGAGATGTCGCCGGGCCTCTTCGCCGACCTGCCGGAGGGCGGGGCAGGGGGCTAGCGCGCGCCCGTCATCGTGCGCCCCAGGTGTCGCTGAGGCGGTAGCCTTCGGGCCAGGGATCGTCCGGGTCCAGCATGTGCTGGTGGGTGCCGGTGATCCAGGCGCGGCCCGAGATCTCGGGCAGGATCGCCGGGGTCTCGCCGACAGTCGTCTGCCCGAGGATGTGGCCGGTGAAGGTCGAGCCGATCAGCGAGGTCGCGGTCAGCCGGTCCTGAAGCCCCATCTGCCCGCGCGCGTGCAGCAGCGCCATGCGCGCCGAGAGGGCCGTGCCGGTGGGCGAGCGGTCGACCGTGCCGGGCCGGATCGCGACGGCGGCCCCGGCGCTGAGGTCGTGGCCGTCGCGGCCGATCGGGCCGGCGAAGAGGCAGAACGAGATGTGCCGCCAGTCGGGATTCTCGGGGTGGTGAAAGCCAAGCTGCGCGGTGGCGGCGGCGGTGATGCGGACGCCGAGGCGGGCGATGTCATGCGCCTCGTCCGGGGTCAGCGAAAAGCCGAGCGCGGCGGCATCGACGCAGACGAAGCTGTCGCCGCCGAAGGCCGTGTCGACGGTGAGGGTGCCCAGCCCCTCGACCTCGAGCGGGGCGTCGAGGCGCGCGGCGAAGCTGGGCAGGTTCTGCACGAAGATGCGCCTCGCCTTGCCGCCTTGGCACTCGGCGCGGATGCGGACGAGGCCGCCGGGGGCCTCCAGCACCAGATGCGTCTCGGGCTCGTGCATGGGCAGGAGGCCGCTGTCCAGCAGCACGGTCGCGACGCAGATCGAGTTCGAGCCGGACATGGGCGGCGTGTCCTCGGGCTCCATGATGATGAAGGCGGCGTCGGCCTCGTGGTGCTTCGGGGGCACCAGCAGGTTCACGTGGCGGAAGACGCCGCCGCGCGGCTCGTTCAGGACGAAGTTGCGGAGGGTCCCGTCCCGCGCGATCCAGCGCGACTGCTCCCACAGGGTCGCGCCGGGGGGCGGGGCGACGCCGCCGGTGATGACATCGCCGACCTCGCCCTCGGCATGGGCGGAGATGACGTGGATGAGCTTGCTGCTGCGCATGTCAGTCCTTGAGCCAGTGGGGCAGGGGGCGCGCCCGGCCGGTCAGGGCGGCGGCGGCGCAGTCCGCCATGCTGCCGAAGCGCAGCGGGCGGCCGCTGAGGCCGGGGCCGTAATGGGCGTATTTGCCGGAATTGGTCATGACGGCCTGCGTGCCGGGCGGAAAGACGGGTTCCGAGATCGAGCACCAGCAGAGATCGGGGATGACCTGCACGCCGGTTTGGGTGAGGCGGCCGAGGGTGCCGTCGGCCTCGGCCGCCGCGATGACGGCGCGGCCGGCTGTGACGATGACAGGGATGACGGGGCGGCGGTTCGCCAGCGCCGTGGCCAGGGCGCGGCATTCGGTCAGCGAGGCGTGCGGGCTGCCGATGGCGATGAGGTCCACGGCGTCCGGTCCGGCGTTCAGGGCGTGCCAGGCTGCGGCGAGGTCGGCGCGGGCGACGGTGCGGCGATCCGCGTCCGGGGCAAGGCGGTGGGCTTCGGGCGTGACGCCCTCGACATGCAGCATGGGCGCGGCCGAGGTGGTGCCGAAGGCGGCGCAGAGGGCTTTGAGATCGTCCGGCGCGGGCGCGGCCCCGGCCAGCCCGCGCAGCAGCGGGATGTGGTCCGGCGAGAGGCTGCCCGCCAACCACCCGAGCAGCGGCCAGAGCGCGTCGTCGGCGTGCGGCGGCAGGTCGATGTCGATGATCCGCCGGGCGGTGCGGTGTTCGTCGAGGTAAGGGCCGGTCAGGGGCGCGCGCCCGGTCAGCGCGATGCAGAGGTCGAGAAAGTCGGGATGCTTGGCCGTGCGCGCGCCGAGGACCGAGTTGGCGTAGATGACCGCGTTCGATTCCGACCAGCCGATCTGCTCGTCCAGAGCCGGCGCGCTGTCGAGAAGGTAGGGGGCGCAGGTGAAGCTGGGCTGGCAGCCCATGCGGACATAGGCGTCCGCCAGCCGTTGCGCCGGGCCGCCGAACAGCGCCGGCACGCCCTGCGCGCGCCAGTTCCGATGGTCCACGGAAATCGCGTTCATCGTCGTGGGGATGCAAACGCGGGCGCCGAGACCCGACATCGCCTCGGCAAAGGTGAGGTTCGCGGGGCTGGCATAGATGCAGCCGTCGATATGGGCCTGCGTCACCGAGGTGAAGCGCGCCGCGCCCTGCGCCGCCGCCATCCGCACCAGGATCTGCATCGCCTGCCGCACCGCAGGGCCGCCCGCGCCGTCCAGCATGGCGCGGTCGGCCTCGGTCAGGGCCAGCGCGGTCTCGGGCAGCGGGGCGAGGGGCAGGTGCAGATCGCCCGCGAGGATCGCATCTTCAGTGATGCGCGCCGCGGGCTCGCGGGCGAGGGCGGCGAAGTCCTGGCGGTCGAGGCGCAGGACGGGCAGGGGGCGGTCGAACATGAGGCCGGCGATCAGCGCGCCGAGCGTCGCCACGTCCTCGGCTTCGGAAAAGACCAGCGCGGCGGGGGCGCGGCCCTGAAGCGCCATGTCCAGCAGCACCCCCGAGCCGGTGCAGGAGCCGCGCGTGCCCGGCATCAGGAGGATTGCGGCCGTCAGGCAGCGCCCATGCAGCGGGTGATGCGTGTCGATGACCGTCGCGCTGGCCGGGTCGATCCCGCCCCAGAAGCTGAGCGGCTCGGTCGTGGCAATGATCGGGCCATGCGCCGTGCCGGGCAGGATCGCCGTGCCGCTCATGCGACGACGAAGCCGTGCGCGTAGGGGTCGCGGTCGTCGATGAAGATCGTGTTGATCCCCGTCTGCCGCGCCCATCCGCCGATGGAGGGGATGATCGCCGGGCGCCCCGCGACGGTGGTTTCCGCCTCCACCCGGCCCTTGAAGATCGAGCCGATGATGCTCTCGTGCCAGAACTCGTCGCCGGGCCCGAGCCTGCCCTTGGCGGCCAGCTGCGCCATCCGCGCCGAGGTGCCGGTGCCGCAGGGGCTGCGGTCGATGGCCTTGTCGCCGTAGAAGACCGCGTTGCGCCCGTGCGCGCCGGGCTGCGTCGGCGCGCCGGTCCAGAGGATGTGGCTGAGGCCGCGGATCTCGGGATGCTCGGGATGGGTGAAATCGTGGGCCTCGTTCAGCGCGCGGCGCAGGGTCGGGGACCAGCCGATCAGCTGGCCGGCCGTGTGGTCGGCCATGTCGCGGAAGTTCGGCTGCGGGTCCACGATGGCATAGAAGTTGCCGCCATAGGCGACGTCCACGGTGATCTCGCCGAGGCCGTCGACATGGGCGGTCAGCCCCTTGGCGTGCAGGAAGCCCGGCACGTTGGTCAGGCGGACCTCCTCGACGAAGCGGCCCTCCTGCCGGTAGGTGATGTCGACCTTGCCGGCGGGCGTGTCGATGGAGAGGCGGCCGGGCACGCGCGGCGTGACGAGGCCGTTTTCCAGCGCCATGGTGATGGTGCCGATGGTGCCGTGGCCGCACATGGGCAGGCAGCCCGAGGTCTCGATGAAGAGGACGCCGATCTCGCAGTCGGGGCGGGTCGGGGGGTAGAGGATCGCGCCCGACATCATGTCATGGCCGCGCGGCTCGAACATCAGGCCGGTGCGGATCCAGTCGAACTCGCGCAGGAAATGGGCGCGGCGCTCCAGCATGGTCGCGCCCTGAAGCAGCGGGCCGCCGCCCGAGACCAGCCGCACCGGGTTGCCGCAGGTGTGCCCGTCGAGGCAGGAGAAGCTGTGGTTGGCCATGTCAGAACCTTTGGGGCGAGAAGTGCTGCGGGTCGATGGCGGGGGCCGCGCCGGTCACGAGGTCCGCGACCAGCCGGGCGGTGCCCGCCGATTGGGTCAGGCCCAGATGGCCGTGGCCGAAGGCGTGGATCACGCGGGTCGAGGCGCGGGCGGGGCCGATGACCGGCAGCGTGTCGGGCAGCGAGGGGCGAAAGCCCATCCACTGCGTGCCGCCTTCCGTATTCAGGCCGGGCAGGAAGGTCCGGGCCTTGGCCAGCATCGCCTCGGCCCGGCGGAAGTTCGGCGGCAGGGCCAGCCCGCCCAGTTCCACCGCGCCGCCGACGCGGATGCCGGTCGAGAGGCGGCTGACGACGAAGCCGTGCCCGCCGAAGATGACTTGCAGGCGCAGATCGAAGGCGCCGGCGGGCAGGGTGGTGTTGTAGCCGCGCTCGGTTTCCAGCGGGATGCGGTCGCCCAGGGTCCGCGCCAGATCCTTGGAATGCGCGCCCGCGGCCAGGACCGCGTGATCGGCCTGCCGGCGGCGGCCGGCGGCGGTGACGGTGACGCCGGTCCCATCGGCCGCGAGCGCGGTGACCTGCGCCTGTTCGATCGTCCCGCCCGCGGCGCGGAAGCGCTCGGCCAGGGCCAGCACATAGAGGCGCGGGTCGGCGATGGAGTACCAGTTCGGCGTGAAGGTGCCGTGGGTGAAGCGGGGCGCGAGGCCGGGCTGAAGCTGCGCCATCTCCTCCGCGTCCATGTGGCGGAACGCGATCCCGTGATCGGCGCGGGCCTGCCAGCCGGGCAGCGAGGCGTCGAACTCGGCCTGCGATTCGTAAACCTGCAGGCTGCCGTCCTTGCGCAGCATGTGGCCTGTGCCGGTGGCGGCCATGAACGGCTCCAGCTCGGCGCGCGAGAGGTCCATGAGCGCGGTCTGCGCGACGGTCGAGCGGGCGACGCGGGCGGGGGCGCAGGCGCGCCAGAACCGGAACATCCAGGGCGCGATCCGCAGCGCATAACGGGGCGGCACCGAGAGCGGCCCGAGCGGGTCCATCAGCCAGCCAGGGGCCTTGCGCAAGAGGCCCGGCGAGGCCAGCGGGAGGATGTCGGTGAAGGCGAAGGCGCCGGCATTGCCGGCCGAGGCGCCCGCCGCCGGACCCTCGCGGTCCAGAACCGTCACCCTGAGGCCCCGCGCCTGGAGGGCGAGGGCTGAGGAGAGGCCGATCACCCCGGCGCCGATCACGATCACATGGGTCATGATCTAGTGCGTCGCTGCCAGGAACTTGCGCAGGTCGGCGTTCTGCGGCGCCTCGAACAGCTGCGCGGGCGGCGCGATCTCGGCCATGACGCCCTGGTGGAAGAAGGCGACGCGGTCGGACACCTCGCGCGCGAACTTCATCTCGTGCGTGACGCAGATCATCGTCATCCCTTCGGAGGCCAGCAGGCGCAGCGTGTCCAGCACCTCGCCCACCAGCTGCGGGTCCAGCGCGGAGGTCACCTCGTCGAAGAGCATGTAGTCGGGCGACATCGCAAGCGCGCGGGCGATGGCCATGCGCTGCTGCTGGCCCCCAGACAGGCGCGAAGGGTAGACCTTCAGCTTGTCGCCAAGGCCGACATGGTTCAGCTGGCGCACCGCCTCGGCCTCGGCCTCGGCCTTGGGGCGGCCCAGCACCTTGCGCTGCGCCAGCATGACGTTCTCCAGCACGGTCAGGTGCGGGAAGGCGTTGTATTGCTGGAAGACGATGCCGATGCGCCGGCGCAGCTGGTTGAGGTTGGTGGACTTCGCATGCACCTCGGTTCCGTCCACGAGGATGCGGCCCTGATCGATCGGCTCCAGCCCGTTGATGCAGGTCAGCAGCGTCGACTTGCCCGAGCCCGAGCCGCCGATGACGGTCAGCACCTCGCCCTTCGCGACGGTCAGGTCGATGCCCTTCAAGACCTCGAGCGCGCCGAAGGACTTGCGGACATTCTCGATCTCAATCACGGGACCACTTCCTTTCGAGATAGCCGCCGAACCGGGCGATGGGGAAGGAGATGAGGAAGTAGAACGAGCCGCAGACGATCAGCAGGAACAGCGGCTCCTGCAGGCGGGTGATCAGGATCTGCGCCGATTTCAGCAGCTCGACCACCTGGACGACATAGACGAGCGCGCTGTCCTTCATCACCCCAAGCGCGAGGCCGATCCACGAGGGCAGGGCGATGCGCGCGGCCAGCGGCATCACGACCGAGGTCATGTCCTGCCCCCAGCTCATCCCGAGCGAGCGGGCGGCGCGGCGCAGGGTCGGCGGCACCGCCTCGATCCCGCCGCGCACGATCTCGGCGCAGTAGGCGGCGGTGTAGAGCGACAGCACCCCGCAGGCGACGGTGAAGCCCGAGACGCGCCAGCCGAGGACGGTGGTGACGAAGGCATTGGCCAGCACCAGCTGGATCAGCAGCGGGATCGAGCGGAAGATGTCCAGCACGAAGGTGAGCGGCGCCGCCCACCACGGCCCAACCTGGTAGCGGAAGACGCCGAAGACGATGCCCATCACCGTGCCGAAGAAGACCGAGATGGCGGTGACGATCAGCGTCATCCCGGCGCCGCGCGCCAGGAAGATCAGGTCGTTGGTGCTGAGGGCCGTGTCGAAGAACATCGCGCGCCCTCAGTAGCGGAACAGCCGCGCCGCCAGCAGGCGGGCCGACAGGGTGACGGTCTTGGTGATCAGGTAGAAGATCACGGCGGCGATGGCGAACAGCTCGAAGGTGCGGAATGTGCGGGCATTGAGATCGCTGGTGACGCCGTAGAGGTCGGTGTTCATCGCGACGACCGTCCCGAGCGAGGTCATCAGGATCGCCCAGACCATCTGGTTTGTCATCGGCAGGAACGAGATCCGCAGCATCTGCGGCATGACCACGTGGCGGAAGGCCTGAAGCGGCGTCATCCCGAGCGAGCGGGCCGAGCGGGTCTGCGTGTCCGGGATGCCCTTCAGCGCGCCGCGGAAGTTCTCGGACAGGTAGCCGGCGTTGTTGAAGGCGATGCCGATCAGCAGCGACAGGTAGGGCGAGAGGTGGATGCCGAAGCCGCCGAGGCCGAAGTGCACCATGTAGATCTGGAAGAGCGCGGGCGTGTTCCTCGCGATCTCGACCCAGGTGGCGGCGATGGCGCCCAGGATGCGGCTGCCCGACAGGCGAAAGAGGGTCAGCAGGATGGCGATGGCGATGCCGATCACCATCGACAACAGCGCCACCTCCAGCGTGACCAGCGCGCCCTCGAGCATCCGCGGCAGCGAGTTGAGGGCCTGCGCCCACCGGAAGTTGTAGTTGAACATGGCGCCTCCGAAATGGCCGGGCGGCGGCGCCCCCCGGCCGGGGCAGGATCAGCGATAGACGCCCTGCACGGTCAGGTCGGCCGGCTCGCCCTCGCCCACCCATTTCTCGTAAAGCTCGTCATAGCGGCCGGTGCGGACCTGCTGGTTGATGAAGAGGTTCATGTAGTTGATCAGCCCGTATTCCTCGCGCAGCGTGATCAGCGCGACGTAGTCCGGCACCATCGGCGCCTTGTCCACGATCTTGATGCCGGGGAAGTTGCCCGAGGCCACGTTCGCCTCGGCCACCTCGACGGTGGACACGGTCGCGTCCAGCTGGCCCTGGCTGAGGGCGAGGAAGACATCGGCCTGGTTCTGGTAGGGCCGGAACGAGCCCTCGCCCCATTCGGCGACCTTCTCCTCGAGCCAGATCGCCTCGTAGGTGCCGGCGGTGGCGCCGACGGTCTTGCCGCGCATGCCTTCCCAATCGGCCATCTCGACGCCCTCGTTGGCGACGACGGCGTTCTCGAAGGCGTAATAGGGGATCGAGAAGCCCACGGTCTTCGCCCGCTCGAGCGTGTCCGAGGTCGAGGCGACGGCCACGTCCACCCGGCCCGACATCAGCGCGGGGATGCGTTCGGGGAAGGTCGTCTCGACGATCTCGGCCTCGACGCCGAGGGCGGCGGCCAAGTCGTTGCAGTAGTCGACGTCGAAGCCGATCGGGGTGTTGCTCTCGTCGCGCGAGCCCATGGGCGGGAAGTCCAGCACCACCGCGCAGCGCAGCGTGCCGGACGAGATGATGTCGTCCAGCTTGTCGGCAAAGGCGGGCGCCGCAAGGCCCGTGGCGGCGATCACGCTCATCGCCAGGATCGAGGATTTCATGATGGTCTCCCTGTTGGTGGTGACGGTATCCTGCCTGCGGATCGTCCTGCCCCTTTTTCCCGATGAAACAGAAAATACAGAGAGTATACAAGAAGAACTTTCGGGCAGGCGCGGGCGCTTGCGGATCTGTGGACAGGATGTATGCAGGATGGAACATGCAGGAGGCTGTGACCCATGACGCTGACCCTGACACTTGACGCGCTGACGGACCGGATCGTCGCCATCCTGCGCCGGGCGGGCCTGAACGAGGTGCAGGCGGCGGCGCTCGGCGGGGTGATCGCGGCGGGCGAGCGGGACGGCTGCAAGTCGCACGGCATCTACCGGATCGAGGGGGTGCTGCGGACGCTGAAGGCCGGCAAGGTGGACGGCGCGGCGCTGCCGGTCCTGGCCGAGGATGACGGCCGGGCCATCATCCGCGTCGAGGCGCGGCGCGGCTTTTCCACCCCCGCTTTCGACTTGGGCCTGCCGCTGCTGGCCGCGCGGGCGCGCGAGCTGGGACTGGCGGCGATGGTGGTCAACGACTGCACGCATTTCTCGGCACTCTGGCCCGAAGTCGAGGCGGTGACGGCCGAGGGGCTGGCCGCGCTGGTCATGTGCCCGAGCTATGCCAGCGTCGCGCCGACCGGCGGCACCAGGCCGCTTCTGGGCACGAACCCCCTGGCCTTCGGCTGGCCGCGCCCGGCGGGGCATCCCTATGTCTTCGACTTCGCCACCTCGGTCGCGGCGCGCGGCGAGCTGGAGCTGAAGCGCCGGGCGGGCGAGGCTCTGCCCGAAGGCTGGGCGATCGACGCGGAGGGCCGGCCCACCACCGACCCCGAGGCGGGCCTGGCCGGCGCGATGCTGCCCTTCGGCGGGCACAAGGGCTCGGCCATCGGCACGATGATCGAGCTTCTGGCCGGGGTGATGATCGGCGATCTGACCAGTCCCGAGGTGCTGGAGCAGCTGGGCACGACGGCGCTTGCCCCGTTCCACGGCGAGCTGGTCATCGCCCTCTCGCCCGAGGCCTTCGCCCGGGGCCGGCCCGGCGATCCCTTCGCGCGGGCAGAGCTGCTGTTCGGCGCCATCACGGGGCAGGGCGCGCGGCTGCCCTCGCAGCGGCGCTTCGCCGCCCGCGCGAAGGCCGAGGCCGAGGGCGTCACCCTGACCCCGGCCGAGGCCGCGCAGCTGGACCGGATGCTGGAGCTTGGCCTCGACGCCGTCGCCTGACCCGAGACCCGAACCGCAAGGAGGCCCGCCATGAGCCCGGACACGCCCGAGACCGCCCCCGAACGCCGCCGCGGATCGGGCGTCAAGCTGGTCTACGAATCGCTGCGCGACGAGATCCTGAACCTGGTCCTCGCCCCCGGCAGTCCCATCGACGAGGTGCAGCTGGCCGAGCGCTTCGGCATGTCGCGTACCCCCATCCGCGAGGCGCTGGTGCGCCTGGCCGGCGAGGGGCTGGTCGAGACGCTGCCGAACCGCTCGAGCATGGTGTCGAACATCGACTTCCTGAACCTGCACACCTTCTTCGACGCGATCACGCTGATGTACCGCGTCACGACCCGGCTGGCGGCGCTGAACCACCAGCCCGCCGACCTTCAGGCGATCCGCGCCCACCAGGCCGCGTTCGCCGCCGCCGTGGCCGCGCAGGACGCGCTGGCGATGATCGCGACGAACCGCGACTTCCACGCCGCCATCGCCGAAGCCGGGCGCAACCCCTACTACACCGCGCTGTCCCTGCGGCTTCTGGACGAGGGGCGGCGGCTGCTGCGGCTCTATTACCAGTCCTTCGACGACCGCCTGCCGCAGGAATATGCCGACGAGCATGCGGCGATCATCGCCGCCATCGCGGCGCGCGACGTCTACGAGAGCGACCGCCTCGCCCGCGCCCATGCCGACCAGATCGTCCAGCAGATCCAGCGCTTCTTCGCCCGTGACCGCCGCCAGGACCTGCCGCTCTGACTGCCTGCGCATTTCCTGTCGACAAGTAAAATGCACGGCCTATGATGGCGGCAAAGGGCAGCTGCCTCGGCCTGCCCGCGTCGCACCAGAGGAGCTTTAGATGGACATAAAGGCCTTCACCGGCGTCATCCCGGCGCTGATGACCCCCTGCACGCCGGATCGCAGCCCCGACTTCGAGGCGCTGGTGCGCAAGGCCGGCCAGCTGATGGAGACGGGGATGTCGGCCGTCGTCTATTGCGGCTCGATGGGGGACTGGCCGCTGCTGACCGATGCGCAGCGGATGGAGGGCGTCGAGCGGCTGGTCCAGGCGGGCATTCCGGTCATCGTCGGCACCGGCGCGGTCAACTCGGGCCTGGCGGTCCGGCACGCGGCCCACGCGCAGGAGGTCGGCGCGGCCGGGCTGATGGTCATCCCGCGGGTGCTGTCGCGCGGCAGTTCGGCCATCGCGCAGAAGAACCACTTCCAGGCGGTCCTCGCCGCCGCGCCGGACCTGCCGGCGGTCATCTACAACAGCCCCTATTACGGCTACGAGACGAAGGCCGACCTGTTCTTCGCGCTGCGCGCCGCCCATCCGAACCTGGTCGGCTTCAAGGAATTTGGCGGCGCCGCGGCGATGACCTATGCCGCCGAGCACATCACCAGCGCCGATGACGGGGTGATCCTGATGGCGGGCGTCGATACCGGCGTCTACCACGGCTATGTCAAATGCGGCGCCTCGGGCACGATCACCGGCATCGGCAACGTCATCCCGCGCGAGATCCTGCATTTCGTCGCCTTGGCGAAGGCCGCCGCCGCGGGCGATGTCGCGGCGCGGCGCCATGCGCGCGAGCTGGGCGAGGCGCTGGAGGTGCTGTCCTCCTGGGACGAGGGCACGGACCTCGTCCTCTACTACAAGCACATGATGGTGCTGCAGGGCGACGCCGAATACGCGCTGCATTTCAACGAGACCGACGCCCTCACCCCCAGCCAGCAGGCCTGGGCCGAGCGGCAGCTCGCGCAGTTCCAGAGCTGGTATGCCGCCTGGAGCGAGCTGCCCGGCGTCCGGGACACGCGGCGCGCCTGAGGCGCCGTCGGCTAACATGGGACGGGGGCGGGGCGCAGGTCCCGCCCTTCTTGCATGAAGGCGCCGAGCCGGCGCGGCTGTCATGGAGATGTCACAAAACTGGGGATTGGTCGTCACAATTCGGTTGTAGATCGCACGGGCATCGATCAGCTCCACAGGAGACGACACATGAAGACCTTCGGCCTCACCGCGACCGCGCTGTCCGTAATTGCCCTGTCCGCCACCGCAGCCGCGGCGCGCGACCAAGTCCAGATCGCCGGCTCGTCCACCGTCCTGCCCTACTCGACCATCGTGGCCGAACTCTTTGGCGAGAACAGCGACTTCGGCACGCCCGTCGTCGAATCCGGCGGCTCGTCCACCGGCCTGCGCCGCTTCTGCGAGGGCGTGGGCGAGAACACGATCGACATCGCCAACTCGTCGCGCGCCATCCGCGACACCGAGCGCGAAGCCTGCGCCGCCGCCGGCGTGGACGAGATCATGGAAGTCCGCATCGGCTATGACGGGATCGTCTTTGCCAGCCTGAACAGCGGCAACGCCTTCGAATTCACCCCGGCCGACTGGTTCAACGCGCTGGCCGCCCAGATCGTCGTCGACGGCCAGGTCGTCGCCAACGACCGCACCAGCTGGAGCCAGGTCAACCCCGAGCTGGCGGATCAAGAGATCCTGGCCTTCGTTCCGGGCACCCGCCACGGCACCCGCGAAGTCTTCGAAGAGCGCGTGATCCGTCAGGGCTGCGAGGACAGCGGCGCGCTGGAAGTCTTCACCGCCGAGCTGGGCGAGGAAGCCGCGGGCGAAGCCTGCGTCGCGCTGCGCACCGACGGCCGCTCGGTCGACATCGACGGCGACTACACCGAGACGCTGGCGCGCATCAACAGCTCGCCCAACGGCATCGGCGTCTTCGGCCTGTCCTTCTACGAGAACAATACCGGCACGCTGCAGGTTGCCACGATGAACGGCGTCACCCCCTCGACCGAGACGATCTCGTCGGGCGAATACCCGGTCTCGCGCCCGCTCTTCATGTACGTCAAGAAGGCGCATATCGGCGTCATCCCGGGCGTGAAGGAATTCGTCGAGTTCTTCGTCTCGGACGAGATCGCCGGCCCGTCCGGCCCGCTGGCCGATTACGGCCTGGTCTCCGACCCCGAGCTGGCCGCGACCCAGCAAGCGGTCACCGACGAGACCGTGATGCAGTAACGGACCATCCGGGCGGGCCGAAAGGTCCGCCCGGAGCCTTTTCTTCCCCCCCTCGATCCCCCTCGTTCCAAGGACATCCGGATGCCATTGTCTTGGGCCCTGCTGGCAAGCCTCGCCCTGGCCGCCGCCGGCTATATGGTCGGACGCAGCCGGGCCTTCGCCTCGGCCGGCGCCGACAGCCGAACGCTGCATTCCCGCCCGACCTATCACGGCATGAGCGTCGCGCTGCTGGCGCTGATCCCGGCGCTGGTGATCATGGTCCTGGGCGCGCTGGCCCGGATGACGGGGCTGCTCTCGGCCGAGGCCGGGGGTGTCGTCGGCCTTCTGGCGCTCGGCGCCGCGGTGATCGGCCTCGGTATCGGGGTCAGCCGGATCAACGCGGGGTTCATGGCCCGCAACGCGGTCGAGAAGATCGTGCTCGGCTTCCTGATCTTCTGTTCGACCATCGCCATCGCGACGACGCTCGGCATCATCCTGTCGCTGGTCTTCGAGACCGGCAACTTCTTCAGCCAGTACGACTGGCGCGCCTTCTTCTTCGGCACCGAGTTCGTGCCGCGCTTCGAGGGCAACTCGCGCCTTGGCGTGCTGCCGCTGCTCTGGGGCACGCTCTATATCAGCTTCATCGCGCTGCTGGTCGCGGTGCCCATCGGCCTTTTCGGCGCGATCTACCTGTCGGAATATGCCGGCCCGCGCACCCGCAGCCTGGCAAAGCCCGTGATCGAGGTGCTGGCCGGCATCCCGACCATCGTCTACGGCCTCTTCGCGCTGGTCACGGTCGGCCCGATGCTGCGGGACGCCATTGCGCAGCCGCTCGGGCTTGGCAGTTCGGCCTCCTCCGTGATGACCGCGGGCCTCGTGATGGGCATCATGCTGATCCCCTTCGTCAGCTCGCTCAGCGATGACATCATCAACGCGGTGCCCCAAAGCCTGCGCGACGGCGCGCTTGGCCTGGGGTCCACCCCGTCCGAGACGATCAAGCAGGTGGTCCTGCCCGCCGCCCTTCCCGGCATCGTCGGCGCCGTCCTTCTGGCCGCCAGCCGCGCCATCGGCGAGACGATGATCGTGGTCCTCGGCGCCGGCGCCGCCGCGACGCTCAGCCTCAACCCGTTCGAGGCGATGACGACGATCACCGTGAAGATCGTCAGCCAGCTGACCGGCGACAACGACTTCTCCTCGCCCGAGACGCTGGTCGCCTTCGCCCTTGGCCTCACGCTGTTCGTCATCACCCTCTGCCTCAACATCGTCGCGCTGATCATCGTCCGCAAATACCGGGAGCAGTACGAATGACCGACATGCCGCTGCCCCAGACCGGCCGCGCCGGCGCCCGCACCAAGGGAAGCCTGCTGCAGGCCGACAGCCGCACCCGCCGCCGCAACGCCGCCGAGAAGCGCTTCCGCGCCTATGGCGTCACGGCCATTGCCATCGCCATCCTCGCGCTGGTCTTCCTGCTGACGACGATCATCCGCGACGGGGCGTCCGCCTTCCGCCAGACCTACCTGTCGATCCCGGTGACGCTGGATGCCGAGATCCTGGACCCGCAGGGGAACCGCGACGTGGCCGAGATGTCGCGCGTGCTGACCCTGGGCTACGGCCGGGTTCTGGACGCGGCGCTCGACCGCTCGATCGGCTCGCTCGAGCTGAACATCCCCGGCCTGTCCGAGGGCGACGTGGACGGCATCGTCTCGCGCGAGGCCTCGGCGCAGCTGCGCCAGCGGGTGCTGAACGATCCCGAGCTGGTCGGCCAGACGGTCGAGCTGAACGTCCTGGTGAACGGCCGGATCGACGGCTACTTCAAGGGCCGCGTCACGATGGCCTCGGCCGAGCGCGACAGCAACGTCTCGCCCCAGCAGCTTCTGCTGGCCGACGCGCTGGCCGAGCGCGGCCTGCTGGTCACCCGCTTCAACCGCGAGTTCATCACCAACCCCGACGCCTCGGACCAGCGCCCCGAGGCCGCCGGCATCGGCGTCGCCATCATCGGCTCGGTCTACATGATGCTGGTGGTGCTGTTCCTCGCCGTGCCCATCGGCGTCGCCGCCTCGATCTATCTCGAGGAATTCGCGCCCAAGAACCGCATCACGGACATCATCGAGGTGAACATCTCGAACCTTGCGGCCGTGCCCTCGATCGTCTTCGGCATCCTCGGCCTTGCCGTCTTCATCAACTTCGCCGGCCTGCCGCAATCGGCGCCCATCGTCGGCGGTCTCGTGCTGACGCTGATGACGCTGCCGACCATCATCATCGCGACCCGCGCGGCGCTGAAGGCCGTGCCACCCTCGATCCGCGATGCCGCGCTTGGCGTGGGCGCCAGCAAGATGCAGTCGGTCTTCCACCACGTCCTGCCGCTGGCCATGCCCGGTATCCTGACCGGCACGATCATCGGCCTCGCGCAGGCGCTTGGCGAGACCGCGCCGCTGCTGCTGATCGGCATGGTCGCCTTCGTGCGCGAATATCCCGGCGGCCCGCCCGAGGGCCTGTTCGATCCGGCCTCTGCCCTGCCGGTGCAGGTCTACAACTGGACGCAGCGCAGCGATCCGGCCTTCGTGGAACGCGCATCGGGCGCCATCATCGTCCTTCTCATCTTCCTTCTGTGCATGAACCTGCTGGCCGTCTACCTGCGCCGCCGGTTCGAGCGCCGCTGGTAATCGGCATCCGGAGAGCCCACCATGTACGACACGACCCGAACGGAGAGCGCCGTGAGCCAGCAGGACATCAAGATCTCGGCCAGGAACGTGCAAGTCTATTACGGCGACAAGCACGCGCTGAAGGACGTGAACGTCGACATCCAGGACAAGACCGTGACGGCCTTCATCGGCCCCTCGGGCTGCGGCAAGTCGACCTTCCTGCGCTGCATCAACCGGATGAACGACACGATCGACATCGCCAGCGTGAAGGGCGAGATCCGGCTGGACGGCGAGGACATCTACGACCGCCGCGTCGATCCGGTGCAGCTGCGCGCCAAGGTCGGGATGGTCTTCCAGAAGCCGAACCCCTTCCCGAAGTCGATCTACGACAACGTCGCCTATGGCCCGCGCATCCACGGCCTGTCGCGGAACAAGGCCGAGCTGGACGAGATCGTCGAGAAGTCCCTGCGCGGCGCGGCCCTCTGGAACGAGGTGAAGGACCGCCTGGCCGAGCCGGGCACCGGCCTCTCGGGCGGCCAGCAGCAGCGCCTGTGCATCGCCCGCGCCGTCGCCACCGCGCCCGAGGTGCTGCTGATGGACGAGCCCTGCAGCGCGCTCGACCCCATCGCGACCGGCCAGGTCGAGGAGCTGATCGACCAGCTGCGCGAGCAGTTCTCGGTCGTGATCGTCACGCATTCGATGCAGCAGGCGGCGCGGGTCAGCCAGAAGACCGCATTCTTCCACCTGGGCAACCTGGTCGAGTACGGCGCCACCGACGACATCTTCACCAAGCCGCAGGACAGCCGCACCGAGGCTTACATCTCCGGCCGCATCGGCTGATCCTGGGAGGGACGGACATGAACCGCGACAAGCACATTTCCTCGGCCTTCGACCGCGACCTGGAGACGATCCAGGCGCTGGTCGTGAAGATGGGCGGGATGGTCGAGGCGGCCATCACCGACGCCGCCACCGCGCTGGAGACCCGCGACGAGGAGCTGGCCGACGAGGTCCGCCGCCGCGACAAGGCCATCGACGCGCTGGAGGCGCAGGTCAACGAGGACGCCGCCCGGCTGATCGCCCTGCGCGCGCCCACCGCGACCGATCTTCGGATGGTCCTGGCGGTCATCAAGATCTCGGCCTCGCTGGAGCGGGTGGGGGACTACGCCAAGAACATGGCCAAGCGCACCTCGGTCCTGGCGCAGATGCCGCCCATCGAGGGTGCCGGCATGGCCCTGCGCCGGATGAGCGCGGCGGTGAACCGGATGCTGCAGGACGCGCTGGACAGCTACATCCGCCGCGACGCGGGCCTGGCCGAGGACGTGCGCCAGCGCGACCTGGAGGTGGACCAGATGTACAACGCCCTCTTCCGCGAGTTCCTGACCCACATGATGGAAGACCCCCGCAACATCACGTCCTGTATGCACCTGCACTTCATCGCCAAGAACGTCGAGCGCATGGGCGATCACGCCACCACCATCGCCGAGCAGGTGGTCTATCTGGTCACCGGCGAGCTGCCGGACGATGCGCGGCCGAAAAGCAACGCCGTGCCGCTGACGGTGGGGGGCTGAGCGATGACGCGCCAAGCCCCTTGCGTTCTGGTGGTCGAGGATGAGGGCGCGCAGCGCGAAGTCCTGCAATACAACCTGGAAGCCGAGGGCTTCGACGTGGTCGTCGCCGACAACGGCGAAGACGCGCTGCTGCTGGTGCAGGAAGAGCAGCCCGACCTGGTCGTGCTGGACTGGATGCTGCCCAAGGTCAGCGGCATCGAGGTCTGCCGCCAGGTCAAGGCCGACCCGGCGACGCGCAACATCCCCATCATCATGCTCTCGGCCCGCTCCGAGGAGGTGGACCGGGTCCGCGGCCTCGAGACCGGCGCGGACGACTACGTGGTGAAGCCCTATTCCGTGGTCGAGCTGATGGCCCGCCTGCGCACCCAGCTGCGCCGCACCCGCCCCGCCACGATGGGCGAGCGCCTCAGCTTCGCCGACATCATCCTCGACGCGGCCGAGCACCGCGTCTTTCGCGCCGGGCAGTCGCTGCATCTGGGCCCGACCGAGTTCCGGCTGCTGTCGACGCTGATGGAAAAGCCGGGCCGCGTCTGGACCCGCGAGCAGCTGCTGGACCGGGTCTGGGGCCGCGACATCTACGTGGACACGCGCACAATCGACGTGCATGTGGGGCGGCTGCGCAAGGCGCTGATGCAGAACGGCGGCGCCGATCCGCTGCGCACGGTGCGCGGCGTGGGCTACGCGCTCGGCTGAGGCCGGCCTCGATCCCGACAATCTGCGACGGAACGGCTGACGCAGGGGAACTTCCCTGCGCCTGTGGAATTGGGCTGGTGCAACCAGCGCGCAACTCACGCGCCGATTGTAAAAATGCCCCGCCGGTCAGGGCGGGGCGGGACTTTGTAACGGTTGAACACGCAATCAACTATGTCCCGCGGAAGTCGTTCCCGTGCTTTCGGGAACGTGATCGATCGGCATCGGCCGGATGGTCGTGCCGGTCCGGATCGGGCAAGTTGCCTTGATCACGCCATCAAGGGAACTTGCCCGATGTTCAGCGACTGGAAGCAGGAGAAGGCGACGGCGGGGCTCGTGGCCGAGGCGCAGGCCGTGGCCGATCGCCTGGCAGAAGCCAAGCCGCACCATGTCGAGGCCCATGCCGCCGCCGCGCGGTTCTGGGCGGCCGCTTATCTGGCCGAGGGGCAGGACCTTCACCTTCTGGCCGACTGGCCCGCCGCCGATCGCCGCCGCTTCATCGCCGCCGCGCAGACGAAGATCGCAGCGCTGCGCAAAGCGCGGAGCTATGACAGCAGCGACGGGCTGGCCGCCTGGCTGCACACCGCCCGCGCCGTGGCCGAGCCGCGCATGGCCCCGCCCGTCCGCGAGATGTGGCAGCACCTCATGGGCGCGGGGCAGAATGCCGATGCGATGGCGCAGGACCAGATGGACGAGGCGGGGCTGCCCGCCGATGCCGGGCGGCGGGCGCCGAAGGGCTTTGCCGAGGCGGACTGAGCCGCGCGCTCAGGCTTGCGCGCGCAGCGAGGGATGGTCGAGCGCCGTCATGATGCCGCGCAACTCGGCCAGGCCCTTGAGGCGGCCGATGGCCGGATAGCCCGGCTGTGCGCGTCGCTTCAGATCGTCGAGGATGTCCTGCCCGTGATCGGGGCGCATCGGGATCTGCCAGTCGGCGCGGCCCTCCGCCTTGCGGCGCCGCTCTTCGCCGAGAATGGCGGCGATCATCGCCACCATGTCCGTGTTCCCCTCCAGATGCGCGGCCTCGTGGAACGAGCCGCCGAGCCGGGCCTCCTCCAGCGCGACGTTGCGCAGGTGCAGGAAATGGACGCGGCTGCCGAGGCGGCGCATCATCCCCGTCAGGTCGTTGTCCGCCCGCGCCCCGAGCGAGCCGGTGCAGAGCGTGATCCCGTTCGCCGGGATGTCCACCGCGTCCAGCACCGCCGCGTAGTCGGCCTCGGTCGACATGATCCGCGGCAGGCCCAGCAGCGGGAAGGGCGGATCGTCGGGATGGCAGCAGAGGCGCATCCCCAGTTCCTGCGCCAGAGGGGCGACCTCGGCCAGGAAATCGACCAGATGCGCGCGCAGCCGCTCGGCCGGGATGGCGTCGTAGCGGGCGAGGTGGGTCTTCACGTCCTCCATCGTCATCCGCTCGGCCGCGCCGGGCAGGCCGAAGACCACGTTGCCGGCCAGCTGCTCCTTGCGGGCCTCGGACATGGCTTTGAAGCGGGCGCGGGCGGCCTCGGTCACCTCGGCGTCGTAACCCTCGGCCGCGGCGGGACGCGCCAGCAGGAACAGATCGAAGGCCGCGAAGTCGATGGCGTCAAAGCGCATGCAGGTGGCGCCGTTCGGCAGGCGATAGGCCAGGTCGGTGCGGGTCCAGTCGAGGATCGGCATGAAGTTGTAGCAGATCACTTTGACCCCGGCCGCGTGCAGGTGGCGCATCGAGGTCTTCCAGTTCTCGACATGGCGCTTCCAGTCGCCGCTCTGGCGCTTGATGTCCTCGGACACCGGCAGGCTCTCGACCACCTCCCATTTCAGGCCCGAGGGCGCGCCGTCCGTCATCACCGCCAACTCGGCCTGCCGGCGCGCGATCTCCTCGGCCGGCCAGACGGCGCCGGTCGGCATGTGGTGGAGCGCAGTCACCACGCCCTCCACCCCGGCCTGCATCATGTCGTCGATGGAGACGAGGTCCTTGGGTCCGAACCAGCGCCAGGTCTGTCTCATGCGCGTCTTCCGTCTGCTGTGCCGGTGGCCGATGTTTCTCCAGCCCCGGCTATACCATACTAGCATACGCGTCAAGTTTCGGCCTTGGCGGCGGCAGCCGGCGGTGGGACAAGAGGCGCGGCAGGATCGGGAGGACGCGATGGCGGATCTGGAGGGGAAGGCCGTGCTGGTCACAGGGGCGAGCCGGGGCATCGGCGCGGCGGCAGCGCGCGCCTTTGCCGCAGCGGGCGCGCGCGTCGGGCTGATGGCCCGCAGCGAAGCGGCCGTCGCGGCGCTGGCGCGCGAGATCGGCGGCGTGCCCATCGCCGGGGACGTCGCGCGGGCGGAGGATATGGAGCGGGCGGTGGCCCGGCTTCACGCCGAGGCGGGGCGCATCGACGTGCTGGTGAACAATGCCGGGCTGATCGAGCCCATCGCCGGGCTGGCCGAGGCCGATCCCGGAGCCTGGGGCCAGGCGATCGACGTGAACCTCAAGGGGGTCTTCCACGGCATCCGCGCGGCGCTTCCGCGGATGCGGGCGCAGGGAGGCGGGACGGTCCTGACCATCGGCTCGGGCGCAGCCCATGCCCCGCAGGAGGGCTGGAGCGCCTATTGCGCCAGCAAGGCCGGCGCGCTGATGCTGACGCGCGCGCTGCACCAGGAAGCCGCGGGGGACGGGATCCGCGCGATCAGCCTGTCGCCGGGGACGGTGGCGACCGACATGCAGGCGGCGATCCGGGACAGCGGCGTCAACCCGGTCAGCCGGCTCGACTGGTCCGTGCACATCCCGCCCGAATGGCCGGCGCGGGCGCTGGTCTGGATGTGCGGGCCGGAGGCGGACGACTATCTCGGCGCCGAGATCTCGCTGCGGGACGAGGGCATCCGCCGCCGCGTCGGGCTGATCGCCTGAGGCCGCGCGGCCGTCCCTACCGGGCCGGGTCCAGCAGCGCCTGAAGCCGGGCGGCAAGCTGGTCCAGCGGCGCGGGCCAGGGCAGGTGGTCCGGGCAGCCGGCCCCGGCCGCGGGCGAGGTCACCAGCAGCTTCAGGTCCGGGCGGCAGCGGGCGAGATCCTGGGCGAGCGTCCTGCCGCCATGGCCCCGCATGTCGGCGCAGGTCAGGACCAGCGCGATCCCGGGGCCGCTCGCCAGCCGGTCCTGTACCTCGACGGCGCTGCGGGCAAGGTGGACGGCGTAGCCGAGACCGCTCAGCATCTCGACCTTCAGCGACAGGGACTGCGGGTCGTCGTCGACGATCAGGATCTCCGCCCCCGAGGCGTCATGCGCAGGGCCGGCTGCTTCGGCGGGAAGCTGCGGCAGGCAGAGCGTGATCGTCGTGCCTTCCCCCGGCGCGCTGCGGATCGCGACATGCCCGCCCGACTGGCGGGCGAAGGCGAATACCTGGCTGAGGCCGAGGCCCGTGCCTTGCCCGACCCCCTTCGTGGTGAAGAACGGCTCGAAGGCCTTCGCGGCGATCTCGGGCGTCATGCCGATGCCGGTATCGGTGACCGCGATGGTCACGCAGGGGCCGGGCGCGACGCGTTGGCCGGCCGCCTCCTCGACGCCCAGCAGGCGGTTGGCGGTCGCGATGACCAGCTCGCCCCCGCCCGGCATGGCGTCGCGGGCGTTGATGGCGAGGTTCAGCAGCGCGTTCTCCAGCATGCTCGAATCGGCGAGCAGCTGGCCCGTCCCCGGCGCCAGCTCGGTCCGAAGCTGCACGCCGTTGCCGAGGGTCCGGCGCAGGAAATCCACCATCTCGGCGATCATCCGGTTGGGATCGACCGGAACCGGCACCAGCGCCTGCCGGCGCGAAAAGGCGAGCAGGCGCTGGATCAGCGCGGTCGCGCGCTCGACGCCGTCGCGGGCGGCCAGGATGAAGGGCGCCACGTCGCCCCCCGTCCTCAGGCGCCGTTCCGTCAGGTTGAGCGCGGCCGAGATGACGGCCAGCATGTTCTTGAAGTCATGGGCGATGCCGCCGGTCAGCTGGCCCACGGCTTCCATCTTCTGCGCCTGGCGCAGCGCGTCTTCGGTCGCAAGGCGCGCCTCCACGGCCTCGACCACGCGCGCCTCGAGCGTCCGGTTCAGCTCTTCAAGCGCGGTGCGCGCCTGGAGCAGCTCGCGTTCGTAGCGGCGGCGGTCGGTGGCGTTGAAGACGGTGACGCGCACGAAGCGCAGCTGTCCCGCCGCGTCGCGCCGCTCCTCGGCATTGACCAGCACAGGCAGCGTGCTGCCGTCGGCGCGCACGAGATCCAGCGCGACCTCGTGGAAGAAGCCCTGCATCCGCAGGAGGGGGGCGAAATGCGTTTCGAAATAGATCTTGCCGGCGATGTTCAGGAAGTCCTGCAGCCGCTTGCCGGAGAAGACGGCGACATCGTGGCCCAGCCAGCCGGCCAGCGTCCGGTTCGCTCGGATGATGCGCCCGTCCGCGCCGGCCGAGACGTAGCCGCAGGGCGCCGTGTCGAAGAGATCCTCGAGGTCTTCCATCTCGGGCGAGGTGCGGGAATCGGCAGGGCCTTGGGTCGTGCTCATGCGGCGGGGCTGGCGAGGAAACCGGTCATCGCGGCCACCGTCTCGTCCGGGGCGCTGAGATTGGGGCAGTGGCCCGTCGCATCCAGAAGCACGTAGCGGCTGTCGGGCAGCTGCGCGTGGACGAACTCGCCCACCTCCTGCGGCGCGATGACGTCCTCGGCGCATTGCAGCACCAGGCAGCGCGGCCGGACGCGGGGCAGGGCGTCGCGGTGGTCCGACAGGAAGGTGACGCGGGCGAAGCGCTTGGCGATTTCGGGATCGGTGCGGCAGAAGGCGTTGGTCAGCTCTTCCGCCAGTTCGGGCCGGTCCGGGTTGCCGACGATGACCGGCGCCATCTGCCGCGACCAGCCCATGTGGTTCTCGTCCAGGAAGGCCAGCAGCTCGTGGATCTGGGCCTCGCTGAAGCCGCCCCGATAGGCGCCGTCGTCGATGTAGCGGGGCGAGGGGCAGACCATCACCATCTCGCGGAACAGATCGGGCGCGGCCTCGGCCGCAAGCACGCCGATCATCGCGCTGACGGAATGGCCCACGAAGACGCCGTCGGTCACGCCGAGCCGGCGGCAGATCTGCACCACGTCGTCGGCATAGCCGTCGAGCGCGGCGTATCTCTGCGGATCATAGGCGCCGAGCGCCGAGCCGCCGCAGCCGACATGGTCGAACAGCACCACCCGGTAGCCCTGCGCGAAGGCCGGCCAGACGAAGCGCCACATGTTCTGGTCGCAGCCGAAGCCGTGGGCGAAGACCATCGTGCGCGGCCCCGCGCCCTCGACCCGCACGTTGTTGCGCTCCAGCACGTCCACAGCGGCCATCCTCGTCAACCGGTCACAATACCCGCGCGCCGCACCGCCTGCGCCGCGCCGTGTGACCTTCTCCTTCTTCCTCAACCGGTTCAACCGCCTAAGGGTCTCGGTTTTTCCCGACAGGGTTGTGGCTACGGCGCATGATGTCAACCTCTGAGGCGCGCCGTGGCCGGCGTGGTGCATGGGCCTCAGCGCGCCTGCCGGATCAGCCGGGCGAGCGGGGCGTGTTCGTCCCGTCGCCCGCCGGCCGGGTCGGCGCCCAGAAGGCCGTTCGGGCACATGCGGTCGTCGTCCCAGCCCGGATGGTTGGCCACGGGATAGAGGCAGACGGCCTCGATCCGCGCGCCTCGGGCGCGGGCGCGGGCGGTCTCGGACATGACATGGGCGAACCACGGCGCGCGGCGGGCGCCCTCGGTGCCGGTCTCGGCCAGCATCATGGGGCGGTCGTAGCGCGCCGCGACCTCGACCAGAAGGTCCGCAAGCGGGCGATGGGCGGCGTCGTCCACGTCGATGGGCAGGCCGCCGTGGATCCACTGGTTGTTCCAGTAGTAGTTGACGCCCACCACATCCAGCGCGTCCTCGGTCCCGCCGATCTGCGGCCAGATGCGTCCCGAGATCAGGTCGAAGGCTTGGAACTGCGCGTCGTGCCAGCCATGCGCCTCGTGCAGCGGGCGGCCGGTCCAGGGGGCGTGCTGCACGGCGATCAGCGGCTCGGCGGTGATGAAGCGGGCGCGCGGGTCGATGGCGCGCAGCTCGGCCTGCGCGGCCAGATAGGCACGGGCCAGCTGGACCTTCAGCTCGAAGCCGCGGCCGGCGGCGAAGGGGTTGAGATAGCGCGCATCGCCCCCGGCCCAGGAGAGGAAGCTGATCTCGTTGACGGGGCACCAGAAGGGGACGGCGTCCGTGACCGCTCGGTGATGGCTGGCGGCGGCGCGGGCGAGGGCGGCGAAGCGGGTGACGAAGCCGGGCGAGAAGACGTCCAGATCGTCCGGCCAGCCGTAATGCAGAAGGTCCCAGATGACCTGCGTGCCCGTCTCGCGCGCGGCCTCCAGCATCGGGGTCCAGGAGGCCAGGTCCAGCGCGCCGCCGCTGTCGATCAGCGGCCAGCGCAGCGCGTCGCGGCAGGTTCTGATCCCGAGCGCCTGAAGCTGCCGGAAATCCTGCGCCGCGTGCCGGTCATGGCCGATGGCCGCGATCACGTCCAGCCGACGCCCGTCCCGCCGGCGATGGGTCGAGGATTCCCACCCCCCGTGGATGAAGCTGGCAAAGAGGCTGGGCGCGGGGGCGGCCGGGCGCTCGGCCAGCACCTCGTCGATCAGCGCCTGCCACTGGGGCACCACGACCTCGGCCGCATAGGTGGCGCGGACATGGGCCTGAAGCGCCTGCCCGAGGCGGCGGCGCAGCGGCGCGTCACCGAGCAGCCGGCGCAGGGCATCGGCCAGCGCGGCCGGGTCCTCGTGCGGCACGAAGAGGCCGCTGGCGCCGTCCTCGATCTGCTGGAGCGCGCCGTTGTCGGGCGTCGCGATGACGGGCAGGGCGGCGGCGCCGGCCTCGGCGATGACATGGGGCATCCCCTCGCCGCGGCTGAGCCAGCAGAAGACGTCCATCGCGGCCAGAAGGTCGGGCACGTCAGGGCGGTCGCCCGTCCAGATGATCCGCGCGCCAAGGGGGGCGGCCAGCGCCCGCAACTCGGCCGCGTAGTCCGGCATGAAGGCATCCGGCCCGCCGACGATGACGAAGCGCGCCTGCGGGTGGTCGGGGGCGATGCGGAGGGCGGCGGCGATGAAGTCCTCGACCCGCTTCTTGCGGTCGAGCCGGCCGACCCACCCAATCAGCAGCTCGTCCCCGCCGACGCCGAGCGCCGCGCGCATGGGGGCGCGGCGGGACGGGTCGAACTCGGTGAGGTCCACCATCGAGGGGATCTCGCGCGCGTGCTGCGGGCGCTCAAGCATCTTGCCGGCCGCCGCCGCGCGGATGCTGTCGCAGACGCCGACATAGCGGGTGGTGAAGTGCTTCGGCCCGGCCAGCGCCTCGCTGACGAGGCCGCCATGCTCGATCAGCGGCGGCCGGACGGCCAGCTGCTCGAGCGCGGGATAGATGTCGGCGACGTTCTGGCAGCTGACCACCACATCGGCGCCGCAGATCTTGCGGCGGAGGTAGTCCACCGTGTCCTCGAAGCTGAGCGCGTAGGGCGTCGTGTCGACATGGATGCCGAGCGCGCGCAGCTGCTGCTCGGTCTGCTCGGGCATCCCCTCCTTGCGGAAGCAGGGGATCACGTCGATGCGGTAGCGGTCGCGCGGCAGGGTCCGCGCGAGCAGCCGCAGCTCGGTTTCCTCTCCGCCGACGACCAGCCAGGCGAGGACGAAGAGGATGCGGATCTTGCCCGCGTCGGGATGCGGGACCGGCAGGCCATCGGGCGGCGCCTCGCCCCAGATCTCGGACGCGTTCGAGCCGTCCGCCGTCATGCCACGAAGACCACTTGCAGGAAGTCGGGCCGTTCGGCGACCAGACGTTCCAGGAAGGCCGGCCCCTCGTCATAGGGCACGACATGGGTGATCATGTGCTGCCGGATGGCGGGGCCGGCGCGTTCCAGAAGCCGCACCGTCTCCAGCGCGAGGCGGCGCTGGTTCCAGTCCGCCGCCAGCCGACGCGGCATCCTGTTGATCTGCGCGCAGACGAGGCGCAGGCCGTTGTGGTGGAACTCCTCGCCGAGGCGCAGCTCGGGCAACCCGCCCTGGTAGAAGGCGAGGTCGATGACCGTCCCCTGCGGGCGCAGCGCCGCCAGCGCGCGGTTGAGGCTGTCGCCGCGGGCCCGGGTCTGGAAGACGACCTCGGCGCCCCGCCCGCCGAAGCGGTCGTGCCAGGCGGACTTGGCATGTGCGACGGCCTGATCCTCGTCCATCGGGATCATCCCCAGCTTGCGGATGATCTCCTGCCGGAAGGGCGAGGGATCGACCACCACCACCTCGGACGCGCCCGCGGCCTGGGCGAACAGCGCGCAGAAGAGGCCCACCGTGCCGCCGCCCCAGACCAGCGCCGGGCGCCCATCAAGGCTGGCGCCCAGATGCGGCACCGCGCCGCCAAAGGCCTCGGCATCGGCATGCAGGATGCCGTTCGCGGCGATCGGTCCCATCTGGCCGACGAAGATGCCCAGCATCGGGTCCAGCCCGTCGGGCAGCGGCACCAGCAGGTCGCGGGCGGGATCGGCCGTGTGGCCGGTCTTGTGGCCGAAGGCGGTGCCGACGACCTGCCCCGCCTGCCAGCCCGGCGCGCGGGCGTCGATGATGCGGGCGCTCTCCATGTAGCCGAGGAAGTTGACCGGGTAGCGGGCCGAGGGCTCGCCCGGCAGGAAGCGGCCGGCGAAATCGTCCCACCGGCTGTGCAGGTAGGGGTTCGTGCCCTTGAGGAAGGTCAGCTCGGTGCCGGCCGAGAGGCCGGTGAACATCAGCTCCAGCCGCAACTGACCGTCGCCCGCGGGTCCTTCGTCATAGCCGAAGAACCCCGCCCGACCCTGTTCAAGGATCGCCAGAGAGCGGATGTGGCGGTGCTCATGCGGCATGACCGGCGCCCGGCGCAGCGGTTTCACAAAAGATGGGCTGCGGGTCAGCCCGCAGCCCCTCCATCCGTTGAAGGGCGCCGGTTTCGGCCGAGCGGCTGACGGCGAGCGCGACCTCGTGGGTCAGAAGCGCCTCGGCGTAGTCGCAGCGGATGCGGTTCTCGCGGCCCATCACGGCCTCGAGGAAGTCGCGGTCCTGCCGCCAGACGGGATCGCCCTCGGCCCGCCGCACCGGGCGGCCGCGGCCGACATCGACCATCAGGTCGTGGTCCGTGATCTCCAGCGCCATCGCGTCGCTGAAGACATGCAGGCCCACGCGGTGGTTCCAGCGCAGAAGGCAAGTCGAGGCGAGGTTCGCCACCGCCCCCGAGGCGAAGCGCAAGGTCGCCGCCGTGGCCGTCGGCACGGTCAGGCCCGGAAAGTCCCCGCGCTCGCGATGCGCGGCAAGGCCGAAGACCTCGGTCACGTCGCCGGCGAGGAAGCGGGCGGCGTCGATGATATGCGTCGCCTGCTCGACCACCTGACCGCCCGAGCGGTCCGCGCGCCACCACCATTCCGGCGGCGGGGTCTGGTCGATCCAGAAGCCCTGCATCAGATGGGCGGGGTTCGTCGCCAGATGCGCCCGCGCCTCGTCCATCGTGTCGAGATAACGCCAATGGTAGCCGACGCCGGTGATCAGACCGGCCTCGGCGACCTCGGCCGCGATCTCGCGCGCGAGTTCCACATCCAGCGTGATGGGCTTTTCGACGAAGAAGGGCAGGCCGCGCGCGAGGCAGGCGCGCTCGGGCGCGCCATGGGCGAAGGGCGGCACGCAGATGAAGACGGCATCGAGGTCATGCGCCGCCAGCATCGCCTCGTGGTCCGGATGGGCGGTGGCGCCCATGCGGCGGGCGGCGTCCTCGGCGCGGCCGAGGTCGGTGTCGCAGATCGCCACCACGTCGACATCCGGCATGGTCTCCAGCACGCCGAAATGGCGATGGGCGATGCCGCCCGCCCCGATGAAGCCTAGTCTCACACGGTCCATATGCATTCTGTCCTTGAGGGCGCGGGCGGCGCGGTAGGCGGCGCGGGTGGCATCGGCCATCAGCGCGGCAGTGAAGCGGTTCTGAAAGCGGGTCTTCTGGGCGGCCGCGACCCGCGCCCGGCGGGCCGGATCGCCAAGCGCATCCGCGATCATCGCGGCAAGCGCGCGGCTGCTGCCGGGGGCGTGCAGCCAGGGATGATCCTCGCCAAGCGCGTCCAGCGTGCCGCCGACGCGGCTGGCGACGACGGGCAGGCCGGCGGCCATGGCCTCCAGCACGACCAGCGGCAGCCCCTCAAAGCGCGAGGGCAGGGCGAGCATCGCGGCCGAGGCCATGAGGTCCGGCACGTCCGAACGGGTGCCCAGCAGGGCGACATGGTCCTGAAGCCCCAGCCTGCGGATGCCGCGGGCCAGCATCGCGTGGCAGGGTCCGTCGCCGACCAGCTGGGCGCGGAGGGAAAGGCCGTCGCGGCGCAGGCGGGCGAGCGCGCCCAGCAGCACGCGCTGGCCCTTCTGCGGCGTCAGGCGGCCGACGCAGAGGATGCTGTCCTCGCTGCGATGCGCCTCGGTTGCGCGGACGGGAGACAGGCCGTTCGGCACGACGTGCAGGACGGCGCGCCCGTCGATGGCATCCTGCCAGCCCGCCCCGGCCGCGGCCGAGACGGCGATGACGCCATGCACCGAGGCGAGCGCGGCGTGATAGTCCGCGATCTGCGCGGGATCGGTCAGCAGCCAGGGCAAATGCTCGGTCCGCAGCACCGTCGCGCGGGCCGCATGGGCGGCTGCGGTCAGGCCCTGTCCCTCCCATCCGATGCCGGCATGGACATGGACGATCGCCGGTCCCTGCCGGCACCACGCCGCCACCGCGTCCGCAATTCCGGCCTCGGGGACCAGATGCGCCAGGCCGCCGCCATCCACCACCTGCGCCGCCAGCGCGCGGCCCGCCGCGTGGTCGGGCCACATCGTCTCGGCATGCATCCCATCGTCCGCCAGCGCGCGGGCCAGCGTCACCATGTGCACGCCGACGCCGGACGGCTCGGGGCTGTCGGTGACCAGCAGCAGGCGTTCAGGCATCCGCACCGACCTGCATCAGGCGGCGATGCAGCGCCAAGGCCTGCGCGACGACCTGGTCCATGTTGTAGTAGCGGTAGCTGCCCAAGCGGCCGGTGAAGACGACCCCCTTCTCGGCATCCGCCAAGGCCAGGTAGCGGCGGAACAGCGCCTGGTTCTCGGGGCGCGGGATCGGGTAGTAGGGATCGCCCTCGTCCGCCGGGTATTCGTAGGTGAGGGCGGTCATCGGGTGCTCCTGCCCGGTCAGGTGCTTGTATTCGGTGATCCGGGTAAAGGGCACGTCCGGGGCGGGATAGTTCACGACGCCGACCGGCTGGAACTGCCGCTGCGGCAGGGTCTGGTGCGCGAAGGTCAGGCTGCGATAGGGCAGGGCGCCGAAGCGGTGGCCGAAATAGGCGTCGATCGGGCCGGTATAGACCGTCATCTCGCCCCGGTCGTCCGGCCCCAGATCGTGGAAGTCGGTGCCGGTGCGGACCTCGATCAGCGGGTGGTCCAGCATCCGCGCGAACATTGCGGTGTAGCCGTCGCGCGGCATCGCCTGGAAGCGGTCGGTGAAGTAGCGATCGTCCGTGTTCAGCCGCGTCGGCACCCGCGCCGTCACCGCCTTGTCCAGCTGCGAGGGGTCGAGCCCCCACTGCTTGCGGGTGTAGCCCTCGAAGAACAGCCGGTAGAGTTCTTCCCCCACGGCCGAGACGACAACATCGCGCGAGCTGCGGATCTCGGCCACCGGCTCGGCGCGGGCGGCGAGGAAGGCCTCGGCCTCGGCCTCGGTGGCAAGGCCCGCGTCATAGAGCAGGTTCAGCGTCGTGCGGTTGATCGGCAGCGGCACGCGGCGCCCGTCCAGATCGGCCAGCACGCGATGCTCGTAGGGGCGCCACTCGGTGAAGCGCGACAGGAAGTCCACGACCTCGGGTGCGTTGGTGTGGAAGATGTGGGGGCCGTAGCGGTGGATCAGCAGGCCGTCGGCGTTCAGCTCGTCAAAGGCGTTGCCGCCGATATGCGGGCGGCGGTCGACGACCAGCACGCGCTGGCCCGACTGCTCGGCCAGTTGCCGCGCCATCACCGCGCCGGCGAAGCCTGCGCCGCAGACGGTCACATCGGGCCGGGGGCGGCGGGCGCGGAAGCCTGGCGGCCGCCGGCCGGCGCGGCGGGCGACGGCCTGTTCCAGAAGCCCGGACATGCGGCGATGCGTCTGCTCCCAGCTCTGCTGCGCGATGATGGCGTCAGCCTCGGCGCGCCCCGTCGTGGCGCCCTTGCCCTGCGTCAGCGCCACCTCGCAGGCGGCAACGAAGCTTGCCGGGTCCGCGGCGATCTGGACCGCCTGCAGCTCGCCATACTGGCGCACCACGTCGCGGATCGGTGTCGAGACGACGGGGCAGCCCGCCGCCAGGAACTCGGGCGTCTTGGTGGGCGAGATGAAGCGCGTCGCCTCGTTGATCGCGAAGGGCATCAAGGCGACGTCCCAGCCTGCCAGATAGGCCGGCAGCTCGCCGTAGCCCTTAGGCCCCAGCCAGTGCAGGTTCGGCGCCTGCGGCAGGCTGGCCGGGTCGATCTTCACGACCGGGCCGATCATCACGATGGACCAGTCGGGCCGCGCCGCGGCCAGCGCCTTGATGAGGGGAAGGTCCAGCCGCTCGTCGATGACGCCGTAAAAGCCGAGCCGCGGGCCGGGCAGGCTGGCCTGGTCCGCCGGCTCGGGCAGGCGGGCGCGGGCGGCGGCGAAATGGGCCTTGTCCACCGAGGACGGGAAGGCGTGGATGTTGGCGTGGCGCGACTTCTTCGCCTCCCACAGGGACCAGCCGCCGGTGGTGACCAGATCGGCCGCCTCCATCAGCGCGGCCTCGTGGCGCAGCAGCGCGGGCGGGGCGAAGTCGAAGGCCGACAGCTCGTCCATGCAGTCGAAGACGACCGCGCCGGCGTCCACATGCTGCACCACCGGCCACATCATCGGCGTGTAGAGCCACAGCACCGGCTTGGCGATGCCCGTGAGGACCAGCATCTGGTCGAACAGCCGGGTCAGCGCGGCCTCCTGATCCTCGGGCGACCAGCGGTCGGGCACGCGCGGGCGGATGGCCTGCACGGTCGTGCCCTCGAAGGCGTGGAACTCCAGGTAGGGAAGGTGGTGATGCGTCGGGATCGCCTCTTCCCAGAAGAGGACGCGGCGGTGGCGCGCGAAGCGCTGCATCAGGTGCTGGGGGCGCTGCGTGACGAAATCCCACCGCAGATGCGACAGGCAGATCAGAGCGGGCGGGACCGGGAGGGCCATGGCGGGGCCGGCGGCCGGGTCGAGGTGAAAATCGTCGCGGGGGGTCATCCGGCCTCCTTCAGGCGTGCGTTGCGGACAGCCGCGATCTCGGCGGCGAGGCGGGCGATGCTGGCGCGCCAGCCCCATCGGGCGATGGCGGCGGGGCGCGGGTCGGGGGGCGGGTCGGCCAGCAGCCGGTCCAGCGCGGCCGCGAAGTCGGCGCCGGGCGCGGCGATGGCGCCGGCCTCGGGCGGGACATGCTGGAGACCGCAGGTCAGCTGCGCGTTGGCCAGCACCGGCAGGCCGGCCAGCTGGTATTCGGTCAGGATCGCCGGCGCGCCGTCATGCTGGCCGCAGACCACGCCGACGCGGGCGCGGTTCATGAGGCGGTTCACCTCGTCATGGCTGACGCCGGGCGGGCCGACGATCTCGACATCGAGGCCGCGCCGCTCGGCCTCGGCCCGCAGGTCGTCATCGCCGTAGCCGACAACCAGCAGCGCCGTCGTGCCCGGCCGCCGCTCCATCGCGTCAAAGAGGATGTCGTGGCGCTTGTAGGGCTGCGCGCAGGCGACATAGACGACATCGCGGTCCTTCGGCGCCCCGGTGGGAAAGAAGGTCAGGTCCGCGGCGAAGTTCGGCCCGATCGGCAGCACGCAAGTCCGCGCGCCGGGGATGCGCGCCTCGATCTCGGCCGACTGCCAGGGCGCGCCGGTCAGGAACAGGTCGAACCGCCGGGCCACGTCGTCCGGCAGGCGCAGCGCCGGCGCGTCGATCGAGTTGTAGATCGTGACCGCCCCGGCGGCCGCGTCCAGGATGTCGTGCCCGACGCCGAGCCCCCATGCACAGAGGATCTCGGGCGCGCCGTTCTGGCGCAGATGCGCCACGGCCTCGGCCGAGCCGTAGGGCGCCTCGTGCGGGGCAGCGCGGAAGAGGCGGCGGGTCAGGCCCGGCCGGTCCGGATCGGGGCGGCCGGCCGGCAGCCCGAGGCTGGCATCGGATTCGCCGCAGCGGCCCGCGAAGGACCAGATCTCGGCCTGATCGACCAGCCCGGCGGCTACGGCGGCCAGCGGCAGCCGCTCCAGATAGCCGCCCGTCACCCTGACCTCGCCGCGCGGCGGCGCGACAGGCAGGGCGCTGCGGGGCTGTCCCGCAGGCTGGGTGATGGGCAGGGGCGGGACGTGGGTGCAGTGGTCGGAGATGGCAACGAGACGACGAGAAGACATGGACTGGGACCGCCCGGGTTGGGCGCATCGCGCCATATGATCGCATCGTATCCGTCACGCGCGGCGCCGCTGCGGTCGATCAATGCGGCACAGGCTGAAGAAGTTGCTTTGCGAAAAGTTAAGTGCGCGCATATTGGGCCAAGAACCGCCGATGACCGCCTGTAGGCTCCGGTGGCGCTGCCCGAACGACGCCAAGCTGCGGCTAGTCGGCCGAGGGCTGCGGCGCGACGACGACGCGGGTCTGCCAGCTCTTGCACGCCCGGACGAGGATCTCGGGCAGGGGCCGGTCGGTGAACAGGCATTCCAGATCGGCCAGCGAGGCGATCCGGGCGGGCGCGCCGCGCGACAGCTTCGAGTGATCCGCGACGAGGAAGGTGCGCCGCGCCTGCCGCAGGATGGTCTGGCTGACCCCGACCTCTTGGATGTCGTAGTCCAGAAGGTCGCCGTCGCGGTCGAGACCCGAGCAGCCGATCACCGCCAGGTCGAACTTGAACTGCCGGATCGTGCCCATCGCCAGCGGCCCGACCAGCCCGCCATCGGACCGGCGCAGGCTGCCGCCGGTGACGATCACGTCGCAATCGGGATTGGCCGCCAGAATGTTGGCCACGTTCATGTTGTTGGTGACGACCAGCAGGCTGCGATGGCCCAGAAGCTCGCGCGCCACGGCCTCGGTGCTGGTGCCGATGCCGAGGAACAGCGAGATGCTGTCGGGTACCTCGGCGGCGCAGGCGCGGGCGATGGCGGTCTTGGCACCCTGGTTCAGCGCGCGCCGCTCCTCGTAGCCGATATTTGCGACGCCCGAGGGCAGGACCGCGCCGCCATGCACCCGCTCGAGCCGGCCGGCCTCGGCCAGGTCGGACAGGTCTCGCCGGATGGTCTGCAAGGTGACGCCGAAATGCGCGGCCAGCCCCTCGACCGTGACCTTGCCGTCGCGGCGCGCGATGTCGAGGATCTCGGGCTGGCGGAAGGTCTGGGACATCGGCGCCTCCTTTCCCATGATGTGCCATGCGCGGCGCGAAGGCACAAGATGTTCGCTGGTGCGCGGTTTTCGTGCCGTTGTTGGGCGAAGTTGCGCAAAATCATGCGATCGATCTAGAGAATATTTAACCGGCTCAGCTGCTTGCTGGCGAAACGCGCTTCGCGATGAAACGAACACAAAACGCTTTCCTTTTTGCGCGATGCGGGCAAGAATGGCGCGAGCAAGCAGGATGTAAGATGGCCGGGACAGGTGACATCGCAGGCGGGACGGTCGATCTGTTCGTGATCGGCGGCGGCATCAACGGCTGCGGCATCGCGCGCGATGCAGCCGGTCGCGGGCTGTCGGTCGCCTTGGCCGAGATGGGCGATCTGGCGCAGGCGACCTCGTCCGGCTCGACCAAGCTCTTTCACGGCGGGCTGCGGTATCTGGAATATTTCGAGTTCCGCCTCGTCCGCGAGGCCCTGGTCGAGCGCGAGGTGCTGCTGCGCGCCATGCCGCATATCAGCTGGCCGATGCGCTTCGTGCTGCCGTTCCACAAGGACATGCGCTTCGACAGCGAGACGCCGACCTCGAAGCTGCTGGGCGTTGCGATGCCCTGGATGCGCGGGCGGCGGCCGTCCTGGCTGATCCGGCTCGGGCTGTTCCTCTACGACAACCTCGGCGGGCGGAAAATCCTTCCGGGCACGCGCACGCTGGACCTGGCAGGCACGCCGGAAGGCGCGCCGCTGCAGGAGCGGTTCCAGCACGCCTACGAGTATTCCGACTGCTGGGTCGAGGATTCGCGGCTGGTCGTCCTGAACGCCCGCGACGCCGAGGCGCGGGGCGCGCGGATCATGACCCGCACCAAGGTCGTCTCGGCCCGGCGCGAGGGCGAGGGCTGGACGGTCACGACCGAGGGCGCCTCGGGCCGGCAGACCCACCGCGCGCGGATGCTGGTCAACGCGGCCGGCCCCTGGGTCGGCGAGGTGATCCACGGAACGATCGGGCTCAACTCGGCCGAGGGGGTGCGGCTGGTGCGCGGCAGCCATATCGTGACGCGCCGGCTTTACAACCACGACAAGTCCTATTTCCTGCAGGGCACCGACGGGCGGATCATCTTCGCCATCCCCTACGAGGGCGAGTTCACGCTGATCGGCACCACCGACGCCGAACATCACGATCCCTCGGCAAAACCCGAATGCACGCCCGAGGAGCGCGACTACCTGCTGTCCTTTGCCAACCAATACTTCCGCCGCCAGCTGACGGCCGAGGACGTGGTCTGGTCCTATTCCGGCGTCCGCCCGCTTTACGACGATGGCGCGCAAAGTGCGACGGCGGCGACGCGGGACTACACGCTGAAGGTCGATGCCCATGGCGCGCCGGTGCTGAACGTCTTCGGCGGCAAGATCACAACCTATCGCCGGCTCGCGGAGCACGCGCTGGAGAAGATCGCGGCGCATCTGCCCGGCCGCTCCGGACCCTGGACCGCCGGCGCACCGCTGCCGGGGGGCGATTTCCCGGTGGACGGGGTGCCTGCGCTGGTCGCGTCGCTGCGCGCGGAGCATCCTTTCCTGACCGAGCCTTGGGCGCGCCGGCTGGTGCGGGCCTATGGCACCGAGGCGGCCCGTATCCTGGCGGGCGCGAAGTCCGCGGCCGATCTGGGGCGCGATTTCGGCGCCACCTTGACGGAGGCCGAGGTCGTCTGGCTGATGGACCGGGAATACGCCGTTCGCGCCGAGGATGTCGTCTGGCGGCGCAGCAAGCTGGGCCTGCGGCTGGAGCCGGCACGGATCGCGGCACTGGACGCGTGGATGCAGGCCCGCGAGGCCGGAACGAAAGCCGCGGAATAGCGGCAACCGCCCTTGGGAGGGGGACGGCATGGCACTGGAACTGCAGGGGGTCAGCAAGCTCGTTGGAGGCGAGGTGCATATCCACCCCACCACCCTCAGCCTCGATCGCGGGACGATGAACGTGCTTCTAGGGCCGACCCTGTCGGGCAAGACCTCGCTGATGCGGCTGATGGCGGGGCTGGACCGGCCGGCCGAGGGGCGCATCCTCTGGGAGGGGCGCGACGTGACCGGCATGCGGGTCCAGGACCGGCGGGTCGCGATGGTCTACCAGCAATTCGTCAACTACCCCTCGATGACGGTTTACGAGAACATCGCCTCGCCCCTGCGCCTGTCGCGCGTGCCGAAGGCGGACATCGACAAGCGCGTGCGCGCCACCGCGGACATGATGCGCCTGACACCGATGCTGCAGCGCAAGCCGCTGGAGCTGTCGGGCGGCCAGCAGCAGCGCTGCGCGCTCGCCCGCGCGCTGGTGAAGGGCGCTGGCCTCGTGCTGCTGGACGAGCCGCTCGCGAACCTCGACTACAAGCTGCGCGAGGAGCTGCGGGTCGAGATCCCGCGCATCTTCGAGGCCTCTGGCGCGATCTTCGTCTATGCCACGACCGAACCCGAGGAGGCGCTGCTGCTGGGTGGCAACACCGCGACGCTGTGGGAGGGGCGGGTGACGCAGTTCGGCCCGACGCCGCAGGTCTATCGCCAGCCGGTGGATGCGACGACCGCCCGCGTCTTCAGCGACCCGCCGATGAACTTCCTGCCCATCACCAAGGCCGGCGGGCAGATCCGATTTGGCGCGGGCGGAGCGCCTGCCGGGCCCCTGGCCGGCCTGCCGGACGGGCGCTACCTCGCAGGGTTCCGCGCGAACCATCTGGGCCTGCGTCAACCGGCGCCCGACGCGTGGCGCTTCGACGGCCGGCTGACGGTGACCGAGCTAACCGGGTCAGAGACCTTCATCCATCTCGACCATCAGGGCGAGCGATGGGTGGGCCTGATCCACGGCATCCACGATCTGCCGCTGGACCGGCCGCTGACCGTCTGGCTGGAGCCGCGCCACGTCTATGTCTTCGGCGAGGATGGCCGCCTGGTCACCCCCGCTGCCTATGCCGCCGCCGCGTGAGGGGACACCATGGCCGAGATCACGCTTGAGAACCTGGCGCATTCCTACCTGCCCCGGCCGGCGCGTCCGGAGGATTTCGCGCTGAAGGAGCTGAACCACGTCTGGCAGGACGGCGCCGCCTATGCGCTGCTGGGCGCCTCGGGCTGCGGGAAGTCGACGCTGCTGAACATCATCTCGGGGCTGCTGATCCCCTCGCAGGGGCGCATCCTCTTCGACGGGCAGGACGTGACCACCGCCCCCACGGCCGAGCGCAACATCGCGCAGGTCTTCCAGTTCCCGGTCGTCTATGACACGATGACCGTGCGCGACAACCTCGCCTTCCCGCTGCGCAATCGCGGCCGTCCCGAGGCCTATGTCGCCGAGCGCGTGAACCAGATCGCCGCGATGATCGGGATGGAGCACATGCTGGACCGCAAGGCCCGCGGGCTGACGGCGGATGCCAAGCAGAAGATCAGCCTTGGCCGCGGAATGGTCCGCAAGGACGTGAACGCGCTGCTCTTCGACGAGCCGCTGACCGTGATCGACCCGCACATGAAATGGGAGCTGCGGACCCAGCTGAAGAAGCTGCACCACGACTTCGGCCACACGATGATCTACGTCACCCATGACCAGACCGAGGCGCTGACCTTCGCCGATAAGGTCGTGGTGATGCATGACGGCCGCGTCGTCCAGATCGGCACCCCCGAGGAGCTGTTCGACCGCCCCGCGCATACCTTCGTTGGCTATTTCATCGGCTCGCCGGGCATGAACCTGCTGCCGGCCGAGGTATCGGGCCGCGAGGCGCGGGTGCCAGGCGGCGTGACGCCGCTGGCCGCGTTCTATCCGGCTTTGTCGGGCAAGGTGCAGCTGGGCGTGCGCCCCGAGCATCTGCGCCTGTCCGAGACCGAAGGGCTGTCCGTCACCATCCGCCGGATCGAGGACGTGGGACGCCACCGCATCGTCAGGGCCGAGCTGGAGGGGCACGACCTCAACATCATCGCGCCTGAGGATCAGGTGATCGGGGCGGGGATGACGCGCGTCGTCCTCGATCCGGCGCGGGTCAACATCTACGCCGACGACTGGCGCGTGGACGCGGCCTGAGGGGCAGGGGAGGGGGGAGACATGGAAAAGACCGTCAACCACAAGGCCTGGTTTCTGGTGCTGCCGGTGCTGGTGCTGGTCGCCTTCTCGGCGGTGATCCCGCTGATGACGGTGGTCAACTACGCGTTCCAAGACACGTTCGGCAACAACGTCTTCTTCTGGAACGGCCTCGGCTGGTTCGAGGATCTTCTGGCCTCTGAGAGAATGTGGAACGCGCTTGGCCGGCAGCTGGTCTTCTCCGGCACCATCCTGGCCATCGAGATCCCGCTTGGCGTCTTCGTGGCGCTGAACATGCCCAAGCGCGGGGTCTGGGCCAGCGTCGTTCTGGTGCTGATGTCCCTGCCGCTGCTGATCCCGTGGAACGTCGTCGGCACGATCTGGCAGATCTTCGGCCGCGTGGACATCGGGCTGCTGGGCTACACGCTGGACAGCATGGGCATCCGCTACAACTACACTCAGAACCCGGTCCATGCCTGGGTCACGGTGATCGTGATGGATGTCTGGCACTGGACCTCGCTGGTCGCGCTTCTTGCCTATGCCGGGCTGCAGTCGATCCCCGACGCCTATTACCAGGCCGCACGGATCGACCAGGCGAGCCGCTGGAAGGTGTTCCGCTATATCGAGCTGCCCAAGATGGCGGGCGTCCTGATGATCGCGGTGCTGCTGCGCTTCATGGACAGCTTCATGATCTATACCGAGCCCTTCGTCGTCACCGGAGGCGGTCCCGGCAACGCGACCACGTTCCTGTCGATCGACCTGGTGAAGATGGCGCTCGGCCAGTTCGACCTTGGCCCGGCCGCCGCCTTCTCGCTGATGTATTTCCTGGTCATCCTGCTGATCTCGTGGGTCTTCTACACGGTGATGACCAATCTCGACAAACGCGGAGGCTGAGATGACCGCAACCGCTACCAATCCGGCCGCCGCCACCACCCGCACCCGCAGCCGCGCCATCCCGCGCGTCAACGGAAGCGCCGTCGTGATGGTCCTCTACCTGCTGTTCCTGATGCTGCCGATCTACTGGCTCATCAACATGAGCCTGAAGACCAATACCGAGATCACGAGCACCTTCAGCCTCTGGCCCCAGAACCTGACCTTCCGCAACTACGTCACCATCCTGACCGACCCCAGCTGGTACATGGGCTACGTCAACAGCCTGATCTACGTGGTCATGAACACGGTGATCTCGGTCGCGGTGGCGCTGCCAGCCGCCTATGCATTCAGCCGCTACCACTTCATGGGCGACAAGCACCTGTTCTTCTGGCTGCTGACGAACCGCATGGCGCCGCCCGCCGTCTTCGCGCTGCCTTTCTTCCAGCTCTACTCCTCGGTCGGGCTTTTCGACACGCATATCGCCGTGGCGCTGGCGCATTGCCTCTTCAACGTGCCGCTGGCCGTGTGGATTCTCGAGGGCTTCATGCGCGGCGTCCCGAAAGAGATTGACGAGACCGCCTATATCGACGGCTACAGCTTCGGGCGCTTCTTCACGCGCATCTTCATGCCGCTGATCGCCAGCGGCATCGGCGTCGCCGCCTTCTTCTGCTTCATGTTCTCCTGGGTCGAGCTGCTTCTGTCGCGCACGCTGACCTCGGTCGCGGCCAAGCCGATTGCCGCGACGATGACCCGGACGCAGGGCGCCTCGGGCGTCGATTGGGGCGTGCTGGCGGCGGCGGGGGTGCTGACCATCATCCCCGGCGCGCTGGTGATCTGGTTCGTCCGCAACTACATCGCCAAGGGCTTTGCCCTCGGCCGCGTCTGAGGAGGCCGCGTCATGGCATGGATGGCCTGGACCACCCCGACCGCGATCTTCTTCGCCGTCATCGCGCTGCTGCTGATCACCTTCACGATCCTCGCGATCCGCTTCCCGGAGACGCCCCGGCGCGGGGTCCTGGGGATCGAGACGACGCGCGGCGACCGGCTGTTCATCACGCTTCTGGGCTCTGCCTTCATCAACCTGGCCTGGCTGGGCCTGGTGGGTCTGGCGCAGCCCTGGGCGCTTCTGGTTTGCCTTGTCTGGGCCGCCATCGTCTTTCGGTGGGTCTAGACCGGGAAGGGCCTGCGGGTGCGAGGGACCCGCAAGCCGTCAGAGAGTGACCTCGCAAGACGGTTCCTAGGGAGGGAAACCATGAACTTGAGATTGCTGTCCACCACCGGGGTGATGCTGGCGCTGTCCGGCCCCGCCTTTGCCGACATCGAGGCCGCGCGCGTGTTCCTCGATGCCGAGATCGGCGATCAGTCCGTCCTCACGCGCGAGGAGCAGGAGGCCGAGATGCAGTGGTTCATCGACGCTGCCGAGCCTCTGCGCGGCATGTCGATCAACGTGGTCTCGGAAACGATCACCACCCACGAATATGAGTCCCGCGTCCTGGCGCCGGCCTTCACCGCCATCACCGGCATCCAGGTCACCCATGACCTGATCGGCGAGGGCGACGTCGTCGAGAAGCTGCAGACCCAGATGCAGACCGGCGAGAACGTCTATGACATGTACATCAACGACGCGGACCTGATCGGCACCCATTGGCGTTACCAGCAGGTCCGCAACATGACCGACTGGATGGCGGGCGAGGGGGCGGACTTCACCAACCCGGACCTTGATCTGGACGATTTCATCGGCCTCGCCTCGGCGACCGGGCCGGACGACAAGCTCTATCAGCTGCCCGTCCAGCAGTTCGCCAACCTCTACTGGTTCCGCCACGACTGGTTCACCGATCCCGAGATCATGGCCGAGTTCCAGGAGGAATATGGCTACGAGCTGGGCGTCCCGGTCAACTGGTCGGCCTATGAGGACATCGCCAAGTTCTTCACCGGGCGCGAGATCGACGGCCAGCAGGTCTTCGGCAACATGGACTACGGCAAGAAGGACCCCAGCCTCGGCTGGCGCTTCACCGATGCCTGGCTGTCGATGGCCGGCGCCTCCGACAAGGGCGAGCCGAACGGCTTCCCCGTTGACGAATGGGGCATCCGGGTGAACGACAACTACCAGCCGGTCGGCTCCTGCATGGCGCGGGGCGGGGCGACGAACAGCCCGGCGGCCGTCTACGCCATCGAGAAATACATCGACTGGCTGCAGAACTACACGCCGCCCGCCGCCGCCGGCATGACGTTCAGCGAGGCCGGCCCGGTCCCGGCGCAGGGCAACATCGCCCAGCAGATGTTCTGGTACACCGCCTTCACCGCCGACATGGTCAAGGAAGGCCTGCCGGTCATGAACGAGGACGGCACGCCGAAATGGCGCATGGCTCCCTCGCCCTATGGCGCCTACTGGGAAGAGGGCATGAAGGTCGGCTATCAGGACGTCGGCGCGGCCACGCTGATGCAGTCCACCCCGGTCGACCGGGCGCAGGCCGCCTGGCTCTACGCGCAGTTCATCGTCTCGAAGACCGTGGACACGAAGAAGAGCCATGTCGGCCTGACCTTCGTGCGCGACAGTTCGGTCCGGCATGAAAGCTTCACCGAGCGTGCCCCGAACCTCGGCGGGCTGGTCGAGTTCTACCGCTCGCCCGACCGCACCCGCTGGTCGGATACGGGGCTCAACGTGCCGGACTACCCGCGCCTCGCGCAGCTGTGGTGGCAGAACATCGGCGACGCCTCGTCGGGCGCCAAGACCGCGCAAGCCGCGCTGGACGCGCTCTGCGAGCAGCAGGAGGCGGTGATGGAGCGGTTGCAGCGTTCCGGCGTGCAGGGCGATCTGGGCCCGGTCCTGAACGAGCCGCAGGACGCGCAGTACTGGCTGGACCAGCCCGGCGCCCCCGCGCCGAAGCTGGAGAACGAGAAGCCCGAGCCGGTGACCATCGCCTACGAGGAGCTGATCCAGCGCTGGCAGGAATGAGCCTGGGCTGACACATTGACGGGGGGCGCGGCATTGCCCGCGCCCCTCTCCGCACGACAAAGGACCGGCCATGACCCATATCCTCGCCATCGACCAGGGCACGACCTCGTCCCGCGCCATCATCTTCGACGGAAAGCTGCGCCCCTGCGGCAGCGCGCAGGAGGAGTTCCCGCAGCACTTCCCGCGCTCGGGCTGGGTCGAGCATGACCCGGCGGACCTCTGGTCCAGCACCGCCGCCACCTGCCGCGCCGCGATCGAGAAATGCGGCAACCCGCGGATCGAGGCGATCGGCATCACCAACCAGCGCGAGACGGTCGTGGTCTGGGACCGCCGCACGGGCGAGGCCGTGCACAACGCCATCGTCTGGCAGGATCGCCGCACCGCCGCCTTCTGCCGCGAGCTGGAGGAGGCCGGGCATGGCGACATGATCACCGCCCGCACCGGGCTGCTGATCGACCCCTATTTCTCGGCCACCAAGCTCAAGTGGATCCTCGACAATGTCGAGGGCGCCCGCACCGATGCCGAGGCCGGTCACCTGGCCTTCGGCACGGTGGACAGCTGGCTGATCTGGAACCTGACGGGCGGGCAGGTCCATGCGACGGACGCCACCAACGCCGCGCGCACGATGCTCTACGACATCCACAAGGGCCGCTGGAGCCGCACGATCTGCGATCTCTTCGGCATCCCGCAGGCGATGCTGCCCGAGGTGCGCGACTGCGCGAGCGATTTCGGCACGACCCGCGCGGACCTCTTCGGCCGGCCCGTCCCGATCCGCGGCGTCGCGGGCGACCAGCAGGCGGCGACCGTGGGGCAGGCCTGCTTCCGGCCCGGCATGATGAAATCCACCTATGGCACGGGCTGTTTCGCGCTGCTGAACACCGGGGACACGCCCGTGACCTCCAGCCGGCGGCTGCTGACGACCATCGCCTACCAGCTGGACGGCAAGCCGACCTACGCGCTGGAAGGCTCGATCTTCATCGCGGGCGCGGTGGTGCAATGGCTGCGCGACGGGCTGAAGATCATCCGCAACGCCGCCGAGACGCAGCCCTTGGCCGAGGCCGCCGATCCGCACCAGCAGGTGATCTTTGTGCCCGCCTTCACCGGCCTCGGCGCCCCCTACTGGAGCCCGGACAGCCGCGGCGCGATCTTCGGCCTCACCCGCAATTCGGGCCCCGCCGAGCTAGCCAAGGCCGCGCTGGAAAGCGTCGGCTTCCAGACCCGCGACCTGATCGAGGCGATGCGCGCCGACTGGCAGGGCGATCTGCCCGCGCTGCGCGTTGATGGCGGCATGAGTGCGTCCGACTACACGATGCAGTTCCTCGCGGACCTTCTGGGCGCGCAGGTGGATCGGCCGAAGGTGCTGGAGACGACCGCCCTCGGTGCCGCCTGGCTCGCGGGGCAGGAGGGCGGGATCTACCCCGATGCCGAGGGCTTCATGGAAGCCTGGGCGCTGGACCGCAGCTTCACCCCGACCCTGGCGCCGGACGCGCGCGAGGCCCGCTACGCCGCCTGGCTGGAAGCCGTGCAGGCGACCATGCGCTATCACGGCGCCTGAGGCGGCCGCCTGTCCTCAGGCGGGCGAGGGGCGGGACAGGCGGTGGCGGCGCCAGACCTCGATCATCCAGCCCAGCATCACGGCGTTTAGGATGTGCCACATGAAATGCGTGCCGAAGGGCAGCGCGTCGCAGAGCGGCTGGTCCAGCGTGCGGAAGGTCAGCGAGGCGATCAGGATCGACGCGCCGATGGCGAGCCCGCGGGCCGTCTCGGGCAGGCGCCGTCGCAGCAGGACGGCGTAGATCAGGATCAGCAGCGGCACCGGCGCGTAGCCCGCCGACGACCCGATCCCCGGAATGCGCCCGAACAGCGGCACCAACGCGGCGGCAAAGGGGAAAAAGCCCGCGGTCACCAGCAAGGCCCATCCGGTCCGCAACCCGAAGAAGTCGCGCGTCGCGGCGAAGATGTAGAGCAGGATGAAGGCGAGGATCGGCAGCACGTCCATGAGCCCGGTCAGCCGGTTGGCATGGGTGTGAAACAGCCACGAGCCGATGCCGATCACGAAGAGGATGCCGGCCAGCGCCCGCCCCATCGCCATCCCCGGCCCCGCGAGGCGCCGCGCCATGACCAGCGCCGCGATGATGAAGGCGAGGTTGGTCAGCGCGTTGATCGGCTCGGACCAGTAGTCGGGGCCCGTCCGCTCGCAATAGGCATCCACCGGCGCCAGCCATTCCATCCCGCATCTCCCTGTGGCTCACGGCCAGCCTGAGCACGGGGCACGGCGCGGGGCAACGGCGAAGATGAAGCGGAAGCGGCCGCGGATCGATCAGCGCGGCTGCCCGCGGCCCGGCGCCGAGGCCGGGCCGCTGACTGGTTCAGCGCAGGTGGTGGACCTCCTGCAGGCCGTGGACGGGGGTCTCGATCCCCTCGAACCGGGCCTTGAGCTGCAGCGCCAGATACAGCGAGTAGTGCCGCGACTGGTGCAGGTTGCCGCCGTGGAACCACAGGCCCGGCTGCTGCGTGGGCTTCCACATGTTGCGCTGCTCGCCCTCCCACGGGCCGGGGTCCTTGGTCGTGCCCGAGCCGAGGCCCCAGCACTTGCCCACCTTGTCGGCCACGTCCTGCCCGATGAGGTCGGCCGCCCAACCGTTCATCGACCCGTAGCCGGTCGCGTAGACGATCAGGTCGGCCGGCAGCTCGGTGCCATCGTCCAGCAGCACGCCCGTCTCGGTGATCTCGGCGACCTGGCCATGGGCCAGCTTGATTTTGCCGTCGATGATCAGCTGGCTGGCGCCCACGTCGATGTAGTAGCCCGAGCCGCGGCGCAGGTACTTCATGAAGAGGCCGCTGTCGTCGTCCCCGAAGTCCAGCTTGAAACCGGCCTCCTCGAGCCCCTCGTAAAACGCCTTGTCCCGCTCGCGGATCTGGTCGTAGAGCGGCACCTGCCACTGGTGCATGATCCGGTAGGGCAGCGAGGCGAAGATCAGGTCGGCCTTCTCGGTCGTGACCCCGGCCGCCACCGCCTCTTCGGAATAGAGCGCGCCGAGGCCGATCTCCATCAGGCTGTCCGACTTCACGATATGGGTCGAGGACCGCTGCACCATCGTCACGTCGGCATCATGTTCCCACAGCGCCGCCGCGATGTCGTGGGCCGAGTTGTTCGAGCCGACGATCACCACCTTCCTGCCGGCATAGGCGTCGGGGCCGGGATGCTGCGAGCTGTGCTGCTGATCCCCCTTGAAGCGGTCCATGCCGGGGAAGCGGGGCATGTTCGGCTTGCCCGACATGCCGGTCGCCAGCACCAGCTCCTTGGGGTGCAGCCTCACCTCCGCGCCGTCGCGGTCGATGACGACGGTCCATTCGCCCTTGGCCTCGTCGTAGCGGGCGGACTTGCAGGTGCTGCGCGTCCAGTAGTTCAGCTCCATGACCTTGGTGTACATCTCCAGCCAGTCGCCGATCTTGTCCTTGGGGGCGAAGACGGGCCAGGTGTCGGGGAACTTCAGATAGGGCAGGTGGTCGTACCAGACCGGGTCATGCAGGCAGAGCGACTTGTAGCGCTTGCGCCAGCTGTCGCCGGGATTGTCGTTCCGCTCGACGATGATCGTCGGCACGCCCAGATGCCGCAGCCGCGCCCCAAGCGCGATGCCGCCCTGCCCGCCGCCGATGATCAGCGTGTGCGGCTGGCGGGCGTAGCCCAGCTCGCGCGCCTCGGTCTCGCGCGTCTCGCGCCAGCTGGGGCGGTTCTTGCCCGCACCGTGCCTGGCGCCGAGCGGGCGGGTGAAGCCCTTGGCCTCCTCATGGCCCTTCAGCTCCTGCAGCGCGGTCAGCAGCGTCCAGATGCGCCCGTCGCGCAGCCGCACGAGGCCGGTGCCGCGCCCCGCCTTCGTCTCGAAGCGGAACCAGGCGGTGATGATGCCGTCCTCTTCGGTCGCCGCCTCGCGCTCGTCCAGCTGCCAGCCGGTCGGGCGCACATGGCCCAGCTGGGCGCGCAGCATCTCGGCCACCGCGTCCGGCCCCTCCATCGTCCGAAGGTTCCAGGTGAAGCTGACGAGGTCGCGCCAGTGGCAATCGCTGACGAAAAGCGCGGCGGCGCGGTCGATGTCGCCGGCCTCGAGCGCGGCGCCCAGCTCGTCCAGAACCGCCTGAGCGCGGCTGGCGGTGTTCGTGTCCAGCATGATGTCCTCCCTTGTGGCTGGTCTCCTCGGGGAAAGGCTGGCGCAGGAGCGCGGCTCGCCACAGGAAAAACTGCCTGTGCCGCGGGGAAACTGCATGCCGCGCTGCAACATGGTTGCAGGCGCAACCGCGCGCAACGCGCGCGCAGCCTCGGTCCGGCGGGGTTCAGGCGGCCGGGACCAGCCCGGCGGCGCGGACGCGGCGCAGGACGGTCGAGCGGTTCACGCCCAGTCTCCTGGCCGCCAGCGCCATGTTCCAGCCGCAGGCGTCGAGGATGGCGGGCAGGTCCTCGACCTCGGCCTCGGGCGCAGGGGCCAGAAGCGGCGGCGGCAGGTCCGGGCTGTCGATCACCTCGCCGCCCGAGATCAGGGCGGCGGCCTCCAGCGTCGCGGCCAGCTCGCGCAGGTTGCCCGGCCAGAGGCGGGACTTCAGCTCGGCCCGCGCCCCCGCCGACAGGCGCAGCGCGTCGGGGCTGAGGCCGCGCAGCATCCGCTCGATCAGCCAGTCCATGTCCTGGCGCAGGTGCAGGGGCGGCAGGTCCAGCGCCGCGCCCGCGATGCGGAAGAAGAGGTCCGGCCGGAAGCGCCCGTCCCGCACCATCTGCGCCAGGTCGCAGCGGGTCGTGGCGATGATCCGCAGCGGGCAATCCGCGAGGCGGCGCAGCAGCAGGGCCTGCGCGGCGTGGTCCAGATCCTCGACGCCCTTCAGGACCAGCGTGCCGGGGCCGGGCGGCAGGTCCAGCGCCCCGGCCTCCAGCGCCGCGCAGTCCAGCAGCCGGAAGCAGCCGCCATCCCGGCGGCACATGTGGATGGCGCGGGCCAGCCGCTCCTTGCCGGTGCCGGTCGCGCCGCGGATCAGCAGTGCGAGGCGGCTTCCGGCCAGCCGCGCCGCCCGCTCGAGCAGCGCCTGCATGTGCGGATCGGGCCCGGCGAGGCTGGAGAGGCCGCCCGGAAGCTGCGTCCCCTGCCGCGGCAGTCGGACGGTCTGCGGCGCGATGGCATGGCCAAAGAGCGCGCGCCCGTCGGGCAGGCGGATCACCCGGTCCTCGGCAGGCCGGCCCCGCATCAGGTCGGGCAGGTCGTCCACCGTCAGCGTCGTCACCTCGTCGAGGCGCCGGCCCAGCAGCTGGGGGCCAAGGGCCGTGCGCGCCGCATGGGTCATGCCGATGATCGTGCCCGCGCCGTCCAGCGCCACCGCCGCCTCGGGATCCACCTCGAGGAATTCGGGGCTGGAGGAGAGGCGCAGCACCCATTCCCGCCGCGCCATCGCCATCAGGTTCGCCATCTCGACCCGCCGCGCGGCCGTGCGCACCAGCGTCATGGCGAGGTTCTGGCTGGCCTTGGGCTGGGGCGAGCGCAGCAGCGACAGGTCCAGCACCGCCGCCAGCTGGCCCGACGTGTCGAAGATCGGCGCCGCGGTGCAGGAGAGGGGCGTGTGATGCAGGTCGAAATGGTCGCTCTGGTGGATGGTCACCGCCTCGCCGGTCGCGATGCAGGCGCCGACGCCGCAGGTGCCGGCCAGATGCTCGGACCAGTCCGAGCCGAGGTAGAGGCCGGCCGCCTGCAGCTCGGCCTCGAAGCGCGGATCGCCGAAGAAGTCGACCGTGACGCTTTTCGCGTCGGCCAGCAGCAGCACGTAGTTTTGCCCGGCGACCTGCCGGAACAGGCTCTCCAGCCCCGAGCGGGCGATGGCGATCAGCCGCTCGGCCTGTTCGCGGTGCGCCCGAAGCTGCGCCTCGGGCACGATATGGGCGGGGCTGGATCGTGCCGGGTCCAGCCCGTGCCGCTCGACGCAGCGCCGCCAGCTGGCCAGCACGACGCTGTCGCGCGTGGTCGGGCGCCCCTGAAGGACGCGCTCGATCTCCCTGACATGCTCGACATCGCGCATGACGGCCCTCCTCCCCCGCGGCCAGCATGGGCAAGCTCGGACGCCCGATCAAGCCTGCGATGAGCGGCGCCTGTCCGGCAGCGGAAGAAGCGCAGGAACATTTCGCGTCCCGTCAGGTTTTCCGACGTGCCTCGACCACGGGGCAGGTCTGGGAGGACGACATGAAACTTTACACGACATTGATGGCAAGCTGCGCCTTCGCCATGGCGGCGGTCTCGGCGCAGGCGAATTGTGCCGAGGACCTGGCGCGCCTGACCGGCGAAAGCGTCGAGCCCGCCGGCGGCACCGGCATGGCCGCCGGCTCGGCCGGAATGGACAGCACCGCGGGCGGCGCGACGACGGGTGCCAGCACGGACGCGGCTGGCATGGCCGAGGGCGAGGGCATCGCCAAGGACGGCAGCCTCGCGCCGCTGGAGACCGCTGACGGCACCGATCCCACGCAGCGGGCGATGTCCGGGCAGGACGCCCAGGCCCAGCAGGACGGCGAGCCGACCGCCGCCGAGATGGCGGAAGGCACGACCGCGCCCGAGGGCACGACTGACTCGGCAGGCGGCGCGATGACCGGTACCGAGGTCGCGGGCGCTGACGCCACCGCGACGGGCGGCGCCTCTGCCGACGCGGCCACCGGCGAGACGGCGGACAGCGTCGCCGACGCGACGGGCAGCATCAGCATGGACAGCGAGCCGGTCGATGTCGGCACCGAGACCAGCGCCGATGCCGGAGCCGCGGGCATGGCGACGGACAGCGCCAGCACCGACATGGCCGCCTCGAGCGATATGTCGACCGACACCTCGACCGACACCACGACCGACATGGCCGCGGGCAGCACGGACATGGCCGCCGGCGCCGATGCCTCGGCGACGCCGGACATGACCAGCGCCGATGCGGCGACGGACGGCTCGACCGACATGGCGGGCGCCGGAACCGACACCGCCGGCAGCGACACGGCAACGACCGACATGGCCAGCACCGACACCGCCAGCACCGACACGGCAACGACCGATACGGCCAGCACCGACATGGCGAGCACGGGCGCGGACATGACCGCCACCACGCCGCTGCCGGATGCCGCGTCGGACGCCGCCAACGACGCCATGGCCGACGCTCCGGCCACCGGCGAGACCGACCGCGACGCGATCATCACCCGCGCCCGCGCCGCCCTCGGCGCCGGTGACGAGGAAGCCTGCCGCGCCGCGGTGGCCGAACTCGAGGCGCTCTGATCCCCTCAGGCACCGGGCGGGCCTCGGCCTGCCCGGCGCATTGCGGGCCGCGCGGGTGGGTAGGGAACCTTTCCCCCCGCTCGCGCGCTTCGGCGTGCAGATGTTCCCCTGCCACCGAGCCTGGCAGGCCCGGCGTTCTTCTTTCGCCCGGCCCGCTTGCGGTCGCACCGACCAAGGCGCATCTGACCTGTTGACGAACAAGGAGATTCAGATGCGCAGCACGATTCTGGCCACCGCCGCCGCCCTTCTGGCCATGGCCGGCACCGCCGCCGCCGACACGATCCGCGTCGGCATGTCGGGGGGGTATTTCCCCTTCACCTTCACCCGCGCGGACGAGTTGCAGGGCTTCGAGGTGGATTTCCTGCGCGCCGTCGCGGAAGAGACCGGGGACGAGGTCGAGTTCGTCACCATGTCCTTCTCGGGCCTCATCGGCGCGCTGGAGGCCGGGCGCATCGACACCGTCGCCAACCAGATCACCATCACCCCCGAACGCGAGGCCCGCTTCGCCTTCACCCAGCCCTATGTCTACGACGGCGCGCAGGTCGTCGTCCGGCAGGGCAACGAGACCGAGATCACCGGCCCCGAGGACCTGCGCGGGCGCAGCGTCGCGGTCAACCTCGGCTCGAACTACGAGCAGCTGCTGCGCGAGCTGCCCTATGCCGACGAGATCGACATCCGCACCTACGAGAGCAACATCGAGCAGGACACCGCGCTCGGCCGCGTGGACGCCTTCGTGATGGACCGCGTCAGCACCTCGCAGGTGATCGAGCAGAGCCGCCTGCCGCTGGTCCAGGCCGGCGCGCCCTTCAGCGAGATCCAGAACGCCCTTCCCTTCCGCAACGACGAGGCCGGCCAGGCGCTGCGCGACCGCGTCGACGCGGCCATCACCACGCTGAAGGAGAACGGCACGCTGGCCGAAATTTCGCAGCGCTGGCTCGGCGATGACGTGACGGCCCCGGCCGAGGGCGCGGACGCAGCCCCGGCTGAGTGATGCGGCCGCTGGACCTCGGCTACATGGCGGAACTCGCGCCGGTGATCGCCGGCTACGTGCCGCTGACGCTGATGATGGCGGTGATCGCGATGATCGCCGCCCTCGTGCTGGCCGCGCTTCTGGCCATCGTGCGCGTGCTGCGCGTGCCGGTGCTGGACCGCCTCGTGGCGGTCTTCATCAGCTTCTTCCGCGGCACGCCGCTGCTGGTCCAGCTGTTTCTCTTCTATTTCGGCCTGCCGCAGGTCGTCCCGCCGATGACCGGCATCGACGGCGTGACCGCCGCGATCATCGGCCTGACGCTGCATTTCTCGGCCTACATGGCCGAGAGCATCCGGGGCGCGATCCTCGGCGTCGACCGCAGCCAATGGGAGGCCGCGCAGTCCATCGGCATGACACAGGGCCAGCTGCTGCGGCGCATCGTGCTGCCGCAGGCCACGCGCACCGCCGCGCCGACGCTGATGAACTACTTCATCGACATGATCAAAAGCACCTCGCTGGCCTTCACCCTCGGCGTGACCGAGATGATGGGCGCAGCGCAGAAGGAGGCCGCCGGCAGCTTCATGTATCTCGAGGCGTTCCTCGTCGTCGCGCTGATCTACTGGGCCATCGTCGAGACGCTGTCGGTCGGCCAGCGCCGGCTGGAAGCGCGGCTCGGACGGGCGGTGGCGCGATGAGCTGCGAGATCGACATCCGCGGGCTGACCAAGCGCTTCGGCGCGAACACGGTGCTGGACGGGATCGACCTCTGCCTGCAACCGGGCGAGCGGGTGGCGATCATCGGCCCCTCGGGCACCGGGAAGTCGACGCTGCTGCGCTGCCTCAACTTCCTCGACCGTCCCGATGCGGGGGTGCTGAAGCTGGGCGATCTGACGGTCGACGCCGCCAAGGCCAGTCGCGCGCAGATCCTGGCGCTGCGCCGCCGGACGGCCTTCGTCTTCCAGAACTACGGGCTGTTCGCCAACAAGACCGCCCGGCAGAACCTGACCGAGGGGCTGACGGTGGTGCGCGGCTGGTCCGCCGCCCGGGCCGAGGCGCGCGCGGACGAGATCCTGGCGCAGATCGGGCTGGCGGACCGCGGCGACAGCTATCCGGCGTCGCTGTCGGGCGGGCAGCAGCAGCGCGTCGGGATCGGCCGTGCGATGGCGCTGGACGCGGACCTCATGCTGCTGGACGAGCCGACCAGCGCGCTGGATCCCGAATGGGTGGGCGAGGTGCTGGACCTCATCCGCCGCATCGCCGACGGCCGCCAGACCATGCTGATCGTTACGCACGAGATGCAGTTCGCCCGCGAGATCGCCGACCGCATCGTCTTCATGGAGGGCGGCCGCATCGTCGAGGAGGGCCCGCCCGCCCAGATCTTCGGCGACCCTCGCGATGCCCGCACCCGCGCCTTCCTGCGCCGCGTCGGCTGAAGCGGGCCCTCGCGGCAGGGGGTGATTCGCCGGTCCGGATCCGTCATGAATATGCAAATGGGCGAGGCAGTCCCTTATGCTTGTTCAAACTCATTCTGCTGCGGGATAAATGGTAAATAAAGCTGTACTTGAAGCTAATCGTTTTTCAGACAAAACAAACATTAACTCGCTCTAAAGTATAGTAGCTCGCGTTCCCGCAGCTTCAAGTTAACATTTAGTTCAAATTCTAACGACCCGATGCTAGGCATTGCGCATCGGGGCCTGAACGGCCTCGTGTCGAAAAGCCGGCACGCCGACGGGCGTGCCACGCCAGCAACAAGACCCAATTATTACATGGTCTTGCCGCCGGCGCCGCTGTCCGACCTTCGCCGGCCTGCAACCGCGTGCACCTTGCGCGCTCGGTCTTTGGCTATTCAAGCATCCGGCCTCGGCAATATGCGCCGCAGGTCAAAGCGGAGCATTTTCCGTGCCGATTACCCTTTCGAACGTCGTCGCCGTCCGCCTGCCTAATCTTTTAACTCTCGATCTCTCTTCCGATGCCCGCACGACGCTGCAGCGGACCGACCAGCAGCCCTCGATGAACCGCCAGACCGGCGATCTGACGGCCCTCGACCCGAACAATGACGGGGTCCTGAGCCGCGGCGAGACGCTGAGCCACCAGAACCACAATTTCGGCGCGACCGACCCGGTCCCGAACCTGACCAACGCCCCGATCCTGGGCGTCGGCTCGGCAAGCACGACGCTGAAGAACGGCACTCTCGTCAGCTACAAGGTCATCTGGGTCCAGCAGGGCGACGCGCAGTTCCTGCTGTTTCCCGAAACGCCTCCGGGCCAGGTGGACAAGCTCTTCACGGACGGCACGGTCAACCTGAGCTTCCGGGCGGCCAACAATCCGGCTCCTCCCCCGCCGCCCCCGCCGCCGCCGCCGCCCCCGCCGCCCCCGCCGCCGCCGCCGCCCCCGCCGCCCCCGCCGCCGCCGCCGCCCCCGCCGCCGCCGGTCGATCCCGAGCCGCCGGTCGAGCCTCCGGTGGACCCCGAAGATCCGCCGCCGCCGCCGCAATGCTTCACCGCCGGCACGCTGATCGTCACCGATCGCGGCGAGGTTCCGGTCGAGACGCTGCAGCCCGGCGACCTGGTCATGACCCGCGACCGCGGCCTCCAGCCGCTGCGCTGGATCGGAGGCACGCAGCTTGACGCGATCGACCTGGCGCAGCATCCGAACCTGCGGCCGATCCGCATCAAGGCGGGCGCGCTTGGCGGCGGCCGTCCTGCGACGGACCTTCTCGTCTCGCCGCAGCACCGGGTGCTGGTGCGCTCGGTCATCGCGCGCAAGATGTTCGGCACGCTGGAGGTGCTGGTCGCGGCCAAGCAGCTGGTGCTGCTGGACGGTGTCGACGTGGCCGAGGACCTGGACGGGGTGCATTACCTCCACATGCTGTTCGACCGGCATGAGATCGTCACCTCGAACGGGGCCGAGACCGAGTCGCTCTTCACCGGCCCCGAGGCCATGAAGGGCGTCGGCGAGGCGGCGCGGGCCGAGATCGCGGCGCTGTTCCCGATGCTGCTCGAGGACGACTTCCGCCCGCAGGCGGCGCGTCCTCTGATCTCGGGCCGGATGGGCCGGAAGATGGCGCAGCGCCACCACCAGAACGGCAAGGCCCTGACCGCCTGACCGTCATGCTCGATCCGGAAGCCCCCCCCGCGGGGCTTCCGACAGGCCGCGTGTTCAACAGTCTTGCGGGATGTTGAACACGCGGCTAGCTTCGGGCCATGCCGAAGCGTCACTCTGCCCTCGCCCATGCGGCCTATCACGACCTGCTGCGCGCGCTGCGCGAGGAGGGGCTGCGCGATCTGCGCGGCACGCCCACCCTCGTGCGCCGCGGCGGCCGGGGCTACTGGTATGACAGCTTCCGCGTCGGCATCGAGGTGCAGAAGCGCTATCTCGGCGAGGACACGCCCGAGATGTCGGCGCGAATGGAAGCCGCCCGCGCCGGGAAAGCGCCGGCCGAGGCGCGGCGTCGCGAGCGGGCGCGTCTGGTGCGGCTGCTGCGGGCCGAGGGGTTCCTCGGCCTCGATCCGACCACGGGCAGCCTGATGGCGGCTCTGGCCGGGGCGGGGGTGTTCCGCCTTGGCGGCACCGTGGTCGGCACGCATGCCTTCCGGCTCTACGAGGGCGAGCTGAACCGCGCTCTCGGGTTCGAGCAGACGGCGCAGACGGATGACATCGACATCGCCAGCTTCGAGCGGCTGTCGCTGGCGCTGGAGGACGCGGCGGCGCCCCCGGTGGCCGAGGTTCTGGCGGGCTTCGACTTCGCGCCTGCGCCGAGCCTCGAGCCGGGGCGGACCTGGCGCTGGCGGCAGAGCAGCGGCAACGCGCTGGTCGAGTTCCTGACGCCAGCCTTCGCCGAGGAGGGGCTGCGCGATCTGCCCGCGCTTGGCGTGCAGGCGCAGGCGCTGCGGCATCTGAACTACCTCATCGCCGAGCCGATCCCGGCCGCCATCCCCTATCGCAGCGGCGTCCTGGTGCAGATCCCCCGCCCCGAGCGCTTCGCGATCCACAAGCTGATCGTCTCGGAGCGGCGGCGGGGCGAGGACCGGGGCAAGGCCGCCAAGGACCGCGCGCAGGCGGCTTGGCTGATCGCCGCCCTGGCCGAGGACCGGCCAGAGGATCTGGCCGAGGCGCTGGAAGAGGCGCAGGCGCGCGGGCCGCGCTGGCGGGCGCGCATCGAGGCGGCGCAGGCGCGGATGCCCTCAAGCGCGGCGCTGCTGGCGGGGCTTTAGTCTTCGCGTCGCCGCGGTCGCCGGTGGGTGACGAGCGGCCCGGAAAAAGGTCCAGTGGACCTTTCTCGGCGATCAACGGCGAAGCCCTGCCCCCCGGACCCCCCGAGGACACTTGCGCACAGAAGATTGGCAGGAGGGGGTGCATGGCATCAGCGTCGTGAATCGGTCGGGCTCTGGCGATTCATGAAAGTCGTTGGACAGGGGAGCGGTGGCGGGTCAGGCTGGGGGCATGGAGAGCTATCTCACCCGTCGCGACGCTCATCGCAACATGGCGCGCTTCTATGCACTGGAGATCGCGCCCGACCTCTTCGGCGGCGCGGTGCTGGTGCGGCATTGGGGCCGGATCGGGACCGGCGGACAGGCGCGGCGGCAGTGGTTCGCCGCCGCCGCCGAGGCGCGGGCCGAGGCCGCGCGCTGGCGGGCGCTGAAGGAGCGGCGCGGCTATGCGGCCGAGGGGGCGCCGGCATAGGCCGACAGCACCGCCCGCACGCCCTCTTGGTGGAGGCGGGTGAGTTGGCGGCTGAAGGCCTCGGTCAGGCGCGGGTTCTCGCCGAGATCGCCGAAGACGGCGCGGTTCCGGAGGAAGGCGGCCGGGTTGTCGCGGGCGGCAACGGCATGCGTGCGCAGGATGTCCGCATTGTCGTCGTTGGGCGGGATCGGCGTGCCGTCCTCGGCTCTGCCTTCGCAGTAGCGGCACCAGAAGGCCAGTTCCAGCGCGAGGCCGTCGATCAGGGCACCGGCGCTCAGGCGGTCGCGCAGGGTCGGCAGGATGAATTTCGGCTGCCGGTTCGAGCCGTCGAGGCAGAGGCGCGGGATCGTGTCGCCGATCTCGGGGTTCGAGAAGCGGCTGACGATGAGGGCGAGGTAGTCGTCATAGCTGACGTTGGGGATGGGCTGGAGGGTCGGGATGATCTCGACCTGTTCCAGCGTCTTCAGCCAGGCGGCGATCTGCGGGTCGGCCATGGCGTCGTGGACGAAGTGGTGGCCGAGCAGCGCGGAGGGGTAGGCGATGGCGGCGTGGCCGCCATTGAGGATTCGCAGCTTCATCAGCTCGTGGCGCGAGACGTCGGAGACAAACTCGGCGCCGACCTCCTCGAGGGCCGGGCGGCCTTGGGGGAAGTTGTCCTCGAGCACCCATTGGCGGAAGGGCTCGCAGACGACCGGGGCGGCGTCATGGATGCCGAAGCGATCCTGGACCAGCGCGCGTTCGCGCTCGCCCGTGGCGGGGGTGATGCAGTCGACCATCGAGTTGGGGAAGGCGACGTTCTCGTGGATCCAGTCCGCGAAGGCGGGATCGGACCGCCGGGCGAGGCCGGTGACGGTGCTTGCGCAGACATGGCCGTTTTCCGGCAGGTTGTCGCAGGACATGACGGTGAAGGGAGGCGTGCCGGCCTGTCGGCGGGCGCTGAGGGCCTTGAGGATCATGCCGAAGACGCTGCGCGGGGCGTCGGGTCGCGCGGCGTCGTGGGTCATGTCGGGATGGGCCGCGTCGAAGCTGCCGCCGGCATCAAGGTAGTAGCCACCTTCGGTGATCGTCAGCGAGACGATGCGAATGGCGGGGTCGGACATCGCCGCGACCGTCGCGGCAGGGTCGACGGGCACGAAGCCCGTCATCGAGCCGAGGATGCGGGCCGAGAGGCCGTTGGGGTCCAGCTCGACCAGGGTCGTCAGCCAGTCCTGCGCCTCGAGCCGCTCGCGCATTAGCGCATCGCCAGGGCGCACGCCCGCGCCGAGGATCGCCCAGTCATGGTCGCGGCCCACTTCGAACAGGCGGTCGAGATACCAAGCCATGTGGGCGCGGTGGAAGTTGCCGATGCCGACATGGAGGATGCCGGGCTTCAGGGCGGCGCGGTCGTAGCCGGGGCGGGCGATGGCGGCATCGAGCCGCGGCAGGGCGGCTTCGGAAAGGGGCAGGGGCATGGTCGTGTTCCTTGAAGGGGCGGATCAGGCGATCCGCAGGCCCTGGTCGTCGAAGCGGTGGATGCGGGCGGGATCGGGCGTCAGCCAGACCGTGTCGCCGTGGTAGAGTTCCAGATCGCCGCCGGCGCGGACGGTGATCGTCTCGGCAAGGCCGGTGTCCTCGACATAGAAGAAGGTGTCGCTGCCGAGATGTTCGCTGACGCCGACGCGGCCCTTCCAGGCGCCCCCGGTCGGGGAGACATGGATATGCTCGGGGCGCACGCCGATGGTGGCGGCGCCATGCTGCGCGGCCACCGCCCCCGTCAGCAGGTTCATCTTCGGGCTGCCGATGAAGCCGGCGACAAAGAGGTTCTTGGGCGCCTTGTACAGTTCCATCGGGCTGCCAACCTGCTCGATCCGGCCGGCCTGCAGGACGACGATCTTGTCGGCCATGGTCATCGCCTCGACCTGGTCGTGTGTGACATAGACCATCGTCGTCTTCAGGCGGTTGTGCAGCTCGGAGATTTCCAGCCGCATCCCGACGCGCAGGGCGGCATCCAAGTTCGACAGCGGCTCGTCGAAAAGGAAGGCCGAGGGCTCGCGCACGATGGCGCGGCCGATGGCGACACGCTGGCGCTGGCCGCCCGACAGCTGGCCGGGGCGGCGGTCCAGATAGGCGGTGAGGTTCAGCGCCTTCGCGGCAGCCTCGATCCGGCGGTTCTGTTCGTCCTGCGGGATGCCAGCCATGCGCATGGGGAAGGCGATGTTCTTGCGGACCGACATATGCGGGTAGAGCGCGTAGGACTGGAACACCATCGCGAGGCCGCGCTTGGCCGGGGCAAGGTCGGTGGCGTCCTTGCCGTCGATCAGGATGCGGCCGCCGGACGTGTCTTCCAGCCCCGCAATCAGGCGCAGCAGGGTGGACTTGCCGCAGCCCGAGGGGCCGACGAAGACCACGAACTCGCCGTCGTTGATGTCGAGGTCCAGCGGCGGGATGACCTCCACGTCGCCAAAGCGCTTGGTGACGTTTTCAAGCATGATGCGTCCCATGGTTGGTCCCTTTATTTCACCGCGCCGAAGGTCAGGCCGCGGACGAGTTGCTTCTGGCTGAACCAGCCAAGGATCAGGATCGGCGCGATGGCCATGGTCGAGGCCGCCGAAAGTTTCGCGTAGAAGAGCCCCTCGGGCGAGGAATAGGACGCGATGAAGGCCGTCAGCGGCGCCGAGCGGGCGGCGGTCAGGTTCAGCGTCCAGAACGCCTCGTTCCACGCGAGGATGACGTTGAGCAGCAGCGTCGAGGCGATGCCGGGGACGGCCATCGGGGTCAGGACATAGAGGATCTCGGACCGCAGGGTGGCGCCGTCCATGCGCGCGGCCTCGAGGATCTCGCCGGGGATCTCGCGGAAATAGGTGTAGAGCATCCAGACGATGATCGGCAGGTTGATCATCGTCAGAACGCCGACCAGCAGGATGCGGCTGTCCAGAAGCCCGGTGTCGCGGGCCAGAAGGTAGATCGGGACGAGGACGCCCACGGCCGGCAGCATCTTCGTGGACAGCATCCACATCAGGATGTTGCGTGTCCCGCGCCCCGGCACGAAGGCCATCGACCACGCCGCCGGGATCGCGATGATCAGCCCGATCAGCGTCGAGCCGACCGAGATGATGACCGAGTTCCAGAAGTGCCGGAAGTAGTTCGAGCGTTCCTGAACGGCGGTGTAGTTCTCGAGCGTCCAGTCGAAGTTCCACAGGCGCGGCGGCATGGCGATGGCCTGCGCCTCGGGCTTGAAGCTGGTCAGGACCGTCCAGAAGATCGGGAAGAAGATCAGCAGGCCGACGGTCCATGCGATCAGCGTGGTCGCGGCCTTGCGGCGGGTCGAGGCGGCTCGGGCCATGGGATGCTCCTACGCGTCGAGGTTCTTGCCGATCATCCGCATCAGGAAGATCGCGACGATATTGGCGAGGATGATGGCGACGACACCGCCGGCCGAGCCGAGGCCCACGTCGAACTGCAGCAGCGACTGCATGTAGACGAGGAAGGTGAGGTTGGTGGAGGCCGTGCCGGGCCCGCCATTGGTGGTCACCAGGATCTCGGCGAAGATCGACAGAAGGAAAATCGTCTGGATCAGGATCACCACGGTGATCGCGCGGGCGAGGTGCGGAAGGGTGATGAACCAGAAGCGCGAGAGGGGGCCGGCCCCGTCCATCTCGGCCGCCTCCATCTGTTCGCTGTTCAGCGACTGCAGCGCGGTCAGCAGGATCAGCGAGGCGAAGGGCAGCCATTGCCAGGAGACGATGCCGATGATCGAGGCGAGCGGCGCCTGCGTCAGGAAGTCGTAGGGCTGCAGGCCAAGCACGCGGGCGAGATAGGCGAAGATGCCGTTCACCGGGTTCATGAACATGTTCTTCCAGACCAGCGCCGAGACGGTGGGCATCACGAAGAACGGCGCCAGCACCAGCAGCCGCACGATGTTCTGGCCCCAGAACGGCTGGTCCAAGAGCAGCGCGACCAGGATGCCGCCGATGGTGGTGATCATCAGGACACCGCCGACGAGGACCAGCGTGTTGCGCATCGCCGGCCAGAAGGCGGGGTCGGTGAAGAAGTAGCGGTAGTTCTCGAAGCCCGCCCAGCTTTCCATTCCCGGCATCAAGAGGTTGTAGCGCAGGAACGAGAAATAGAGCGTCATCGCCAGCGGCACGATCATCCAGCCCAGGAGCAGGAGAACGGCTGGCGAGATCATCAGCCTTGCGGCCGTGCGGGACGCCTTGGTGGACATGGGGAACCTCTCCCGATGGCGGCGCGCGTGGTGCGGCCGGACTTGGGTATTTGGGCAACGAAGAAGGTGGATCACTGTCCGGGGCCGGCAGGGGCTGCCGGTCCCGTAGGTCAAATCGTCCGGGGCGGGCTGGAGGAGGGATCGCCCGCCCCGGATCGGCGCCTCTTGTCGGGCGCTTACTTCGGATAGCCCGCGCGGCTGATCTCGCGCTGCGTCAGCTGCTGGGCGTTGTTCAGCGCCTGCTGAACGTCGCCCTGGCCCGCCAGGGCCGCTGAGAACTGCTGGCCGACGGCCGTGCCGATGCCTTGGAACTCGGGGATCGCGACGAACTGGCCGCCGCTATAGGGCGTCTCCTGCACCGAGGACTGCGAGGTGTTCGCGGATTCGATCGCGGTCAGGGTCATGGCGGCGAAGGGCGCGGCCTCTTGATATTCCGCGCTGTCATAGAGCGAGCGGCGCGTGCCCGGAGGGGCGGCGGCCCAACCTTGCTCCTGCGCCACCAGTTCGGAATAGCCGCGCGAGGTCGCCCAAGCGATGAACTCCTTCGCGGCGTCCTGGTTCTGGCTGGAGGCCGGGATCGCCAGCGACCAGGTCCAGAGCCAGTTGCCGTGGTTGTCCACGCCTTCCTTGTTCGGGAACTGGGCGAAGCCCACGCTGTCCGCGACGGTCGAGTCGGTCGGGTTGGTCACGAAGCTGGCGGCGACGGTGGCGTCGATCCAGATGCCGCACTGGCCCTGCTGGAACAGCGACAGGTTCTCGTTGAAGCCGTTGTTCGAGGCGCCCGGAGGGCCGAACTGGGTCATCATGTCCACGTAATCCGTCGCGGCCTCGGTCCATTCCGGGCTGTCGAACTGCGGGTTCCACTCCATGTCGAACCAGCGGGCGCCGTAGCTGTTGGCCATGGCGGTCAGGAAGGCCATGTTCTCGCCCCAGCCCGCCTTGCCGCGCAGGCAAATGCCGTAAACGCCGTTCGCCTGATCCGTCATCGCCTCGGCGGCGGTGCGGATGTCGGTCCAGGTCGGGCTGTCCGGGATGGTGACGCTGGCCGCTTCGGCCAGGTCCGTGCGGTACATGACCATCGCGGATTCGGCGTAGAAGGGCGAGGCGTAGAGCGTGCCGTCCACCGACAGCGCGTCAGCGACCGGCTCCAGCAGGTCGTCCGGCTCGAAGCTCTCGGGCATGTCGTTCAGCGGCACCAGCCAGTTCTGCGCGGCCCAGATCGGGACCTCGTAGTTGCCGATGGTCAGAATGTCGTACTGGCCGCCTTGCGTGGCGATGTCGGTGGTCACGCGCTGGCGCAGCACGTTCTCTTCCAGCGTCACCCATTCCAGCGTGATGTTCGGGTGCTGCGCGGTGAAGTCCTGCGTCAGCCCCTGCATGCGGATCATGTCGCCGTTGTTCACGGTCGCGATGGTCAGCGTGACGTTCTCCTGCGCGCTGGCGATCCCGCCGGCGGCGCATAATGCCGTAGCGCCCAAAAGAGCGCGCATCGTCCTGTTCATGAAATCCTCTCCCCTGCGGCCGGAAAGATGATGGGCATTTGCCCGGCCGATGGGCAATTATTCATCACGCAGGGGTGAGATGTCAACATACATGCAACATCTGCCCGCGCGGCGGGTTCCTTCGCTTGTTCAGCAGGAAAGGGGATCAGCCGAGCAGCTTCTCGGCCGTGGCTTCCGAGGTGATGAGCCCGTTCACCAGCCGCCCGCGCAGCGCCGCGCGAATCGCCGGCAACTTGGTCTGGCCCGAGGCGAGGGCGATGACCGGGCGTTCGGGCGCGCGGGGCAGGGGGGCCGAGGCGACGCGGCGGTTGTAGGCGCAGTCCAGCACCTGCCCCTCGGCATCATAGACCCAGGAGGTGATCTCGCCCACCGCGCCCGCCGCCATCATCTCGGCCATCTCGGGCGCGGGCAGGAAGCCGTCCACGTGCAGCGGCGCCGTCTCGCCCATCTGGCCGATGCCCACCATCGACAGGTCGGCCCGGGCGCAGAGGGCGATGGTGTTGCGCGCGGCGGGCTGGGCCTGCATCGCCGCCAGCGCCTCGGGCGAGGGGGCGAGGACCGGCAGCGGAAAGGGATAGTGCGGCGCGCCGACCCGCTCGGCCAGGCGGATCGTGGCGTTGTAGGCGGTGGCCGAGCCGTCCTCCATCATGTTGCCGAGGCGCGAGACGATGATGTGCTGGGGGCAGTTCATGCGCGGCAGCTGCTCGACCATCGCGCGCAGGTTGCGGCCGGTGCCGAGGCTGACGATCTTCTGTTCGGGCGCGCTCAGCAGCCGCTCCAGCAGGGCGGCGGCGGCGATGGCAATGCCGGTCAGCAGGTCCGGCGCCTCGGGGTCCGAAGGCACCACCTCGCAGGTGCCGAGGCCGAATCGCTCGGTCAGCGCGGCCGCCAAGTCCATGCAGCGCCCGATCGGATGGTCGAGGCGCACCTTCACCAGGCGCTCGGCCACGGCTGTCGCGACCAGCCGCTGCGCCGTCTGCCGGCTGACGCCCAGCTTGCGCGCGATCTCGTCCTGCGTGTTGCCCGCGACGTAGTAGAGCCAGCCTGCCCGTGCCGCATCGTCCAGCCGCGCCGATTCCGGCGTGAAGCGCCCCCCGCTCATGCCTCCAGCTCCGCCAGCAGGGCGGGGAAGTCGGCCCAGTCCGAGAAGCTGCGGACCCCGGGCGGGGCGGGCTGGCCGGCCATGTGCCCCCCGCCCGCGTAGTGCAGCACCCGCATCCCGGCAGCCTCGGCGGCGGCAAGGCCCGGGGCACTGTCCTCGATCACCAGGCAGGCGGCCGGGGCCGCGATCATCCGCGCCGCGGCGAAGAGAAAGAGGTCCGGCGCCGGCTTGCCGCGCGCCACCTGGCTGGCGGTGAAGACATCGGCCCCGAACTGCGCGTCCAGCCCCAGCAGCTGCAACGTGCGCGCCACGCGCGGCGGGCTGGACGAGGTCGCGACGCAGACCCGCCGCCCGGTCAGCCCCGCCAGCATCGCGGCGAAGCCCGGCGTCGGGCGCAGCGCCTCCTCGAACCGGGCCAGGAGGCGGCTGCGATAGCTGGCCTCAAAATCGGCGGGCAGGGCGCGGTCGAAGCGGGCGCGTATGCTGGCGGCGACGGTCGGGAAACTGCGGCCGAGGAAGTCGCGGCGCACGTCCTCGGGCGTGATGGCCACGTCCAGCGCGGCGAGCTGGGCGATCAGCACCTCGGCCGACAGGATCTCGCTGTCGGCGATGACGCCGTCGCAATCGAAGATGATCAGCTCGACCTGCATCCGCCCCCTCTGGTCCTGACGGTTCGGGCATAGACCGGAACGGGGGCCGCGGGAAGCGGAGGCGCCGTGTTCAACAAATCCTATGACTGTTGAACACGCGCCTGCACCGACCGGCGCGTGCAGCGCCCCCTGCGACCTCACGCCCCGAGGGAGCCGTGCAACTGGACGGGGCGGCGGATTTCTGCCAATATCGGACGCTCCTGAGGTCGGCCGCCGCCTGCCGTCCGTTTCCGCGACCCCGAAGGACCGATCGCCCGTTTTGACCTATGCCCCGCCGACGCATGCCACCCCGGCACCGGACCCGATGCCGCTTTGCCCGCCCCCCGGCCCCCGCTATCCGGCCTTCAAGCGGCGCGTGCCCGAGCGGCTGTTCTACCTGGTCCCCGCGCTCATGTGGCTGGCGCTGTCGCTGCGCCACGGCAGCCTGACCCTGCCGACCGCTGCCAATCCCTCGATGGAAGCGGGCGGCCTTTGGGGTGAGAGCAAGTCGCAGGGGCTGGACCTCTTCGGGCCGCGGGGGCGGCGGCGCATCGCCCGCTTCGCCCGCGTCACCTGCGGCAGCGACCCCGAGGCGACCACCCGCGCGGCGCTGGCGGCGCTGTCGGCCGAGGCGCTGTCCTTCCCGGTCGTCGCAAAGCCCGACCGCGGCTATCAAGGCTGGGGCGTGCGGCTGATCCGCAACGAGGCCGAGCTGTCCGACTACCTGCGCCTGCAGCCCGAGGGCACGCTGGTCCTTCTGCAGGTGCTGATCGAGATGCAGGGCGAAGCGGGGATCTTCTACATCCGTGAGCCGGGGCAGACGCGCGGGCGGATCGTCTCGATGGCGCTGGTCTTCGCGCCTCATGTTATGGGCGACGGGCGGCGCAGCGTCGAGCAGCTGGTCGCCGCCGACAGCATTCTGGCCCCCAACGCGCCCATTTACCGCCAGCGCCATCCCGAGGACTGGGACCGCGTCCTGCCCGAGGGCGCCTATCACCGGCTGACCAATGCCCGCAGCGCCCGGCTCGGCGCGGTCTATCTCGATGCGCTGGACCAGGTGACGCCGGCGCTGACGCGGGCCATCGACGAGATCTCGCGCGAGATCCCCGACTTCCACTTCGGCCGCTTCGACATCCGCTTCGAGAGCCTGACCTCGCTGCGCGAGGGGCGCGCCTTCTGCATCGTCGAGCTGAACGGCGCCGGGGCCGAGATGCTGCACATCTGGGCCGGCACCGGGCGGCTTTGGGACGCGTGGCGCACGCTCTGGCGGCAGTACCGCACGCTCTTCGCCATCGGCGCCGAGATGCGGCGGCGGGGGCATCGGCCGGTGGGCTTGCGCGGGATGATCCGCCTCCAGCGCCGGCAGGAGGCGCTGCGCCGCATCTATCCGCCCAGCAGCTGACGCCGCCTTGCCGATGCGGCCGTCTGCCCCTTGCGCGCGCCGCGCCCCGGAGGAAGACTGGAGCCGTCACATGCAGGCCCGCCTATGATCGCAGATCTTCCCCATTGCCCGCCCCCCGGCGAGGTGCTGACCATCCCCGCCCCCGAACCGGGCTTTGCGGACGGGGCGCTCAGCTTCGTGCTCGAGCCGTTCCAGCCGCTGCGCGAGCAGCTGACCGCGATCACCGGGATCGGGCTGGAGCCGGACGCCGACTGGCCCGAGGCCGAGGGGCGCGCCGTCCGCCGCGTGACCATCCCCGCCACGAGCCTTGCCGAGGACGCGCAGCTTGGCTTTCTGGCCGCCGGGCGACCCGGCGGGCAGCGCGTTGTCTTCCTGCACGGCTCGCCGGGCCTCGGCGAGGAGTGGGACCGCTTCCTCGTCGACGTGCCGGCGGGGCGCTACTACCTCGCCCCCGACCGCCCCGGCTTCGGCGCCAGCGACGCCGCGCCCGCCCCCGAACTGGCCGCGCAGGCCGAGGCCGTGCTGCCGCTGCTGGGCCCCGAGGGCGCCCCGCCCGCCGTCCTCGTCGGCTATTCCTTCGGCGGCCCGGTCGCGCTGCGGCTGGCGGCCGACCACCCGGACCGGGTGGCGGGGCTGGTCCTGATCGGCAGCGCGGCCGACCCGGTGATGGAAGAGATCGATCCGCTGCAGGAAATCGCCGCCCTCGACTTTTTCGCCCAGCTTCTGCCGGCGGAACTCGCCAGCTCGAACGCCGAGCTGATCGCCCTCGGCCCGGAACTGGAGGCGCTGGCCCCCGCGCTGCCACGCCTCGATCTGCCGGTGGTGATCGTGCAGGGCGATTCGGACAACCTCGTGCCGGCGGACAACGCCGACTACCTGCGCGGGCTGATGCCGCAGGCGCGCACGGTGATGATCGAGGCGGCGGACCACTTCCTGCCCTGGACGCATCCCGACCTTCTGAAGGACGCGCTGGATTGCGTGCTGGCCGAGGCGCTGCCTCTCCCGGCGTCGCAGGTCGAGGGCGCGGCGCGTGTCCCGGCTCAGCCGCTGGCCGCGTCCTTGGCCAAATAGCGCCGCGCGGCCCACCGGCCCGCCGCCACGACGACGATGAGCAGCAACGCCATGACGGCCCAGGCCCAGTTGCCGAGCCAGTCGAAGAGCACGAGGTTCAGTCCGAAGACGCCGAAGAACAGCACCAGGATGTAGACCGCCGCGATCAGCCCGTTGATCAGCGCGAAGCGGCGGAAGCCCACGCCCAGAAAGCCCGAGGCGACGAAGATCGGAAACAGCAGCCACGGGATCAGCCGCGCCAGCAGGCCGGCGGGCCAGGCGCCCCGGTCCAGCAGCTGCCGCCCCCGTAACAACGTCGCCGCGTCGATCCAGCCGCGGATGCGCCGGCTGCGCCCGGCCAGCGCGCCGATCGCGTAGAGCGTCCAGTCGCTGACGATCATCCCGGTCGAGATCGCGGCCAGCGCCAGCGCCGCCGACATCTCGCCCGAGGCGGCGAGCGCCGCGCCGGTCAGGATCGCCGCCTCCTCCAGCACGAAGGGGGCAAGGAACAGCAGCAGCGCCAGAACGGCGGGATTGCCCAGATATTGCTCGATCAGCGCCTCCAACGGGGCCTCCCTGCCGTGTCTTTCCCTGCAACTCCCCGCTTAAGGACCGGGGCGCGGGCGCGCAAGGCGGGGCCGAAACGGCGCGCGCCGCGTTGTCGGCGGGCAGGAACCGCGCAGGCGGGGCAACACGGAGGCGGCATGGACCGCGACGACGAGGATTACGGCCGGCCGGTTCCGGCGGGACGGCTGGCGCGGGCGGCGCGAATGGGGGCGCTGGCCGGCGGGATCGGCGGTCGCGCCCTCGCCGGCGGGCTGGCGCGGCTGGCGACGGGCCGGCGGCCGCGCGCCGCCGAGCTGCTGCTGACGCCCGCCCATGCCGCCCGCATCGCCGGCCAGCTGGCAGGGATGCGCGGGGCGGCGATGAAGCTGGGCCAGCTGGTCTCGATGGATGCCGGAGAGTTCCTGCCGCCCGAGATGACCGCGATCCTCGCCCGCCTGCGCGAGGGGGCCGAGCCGATGCCGCCGCGCCAGCTGCGCGCGCAGCTGGACCGGGCCTGGGGGCAGGGCTGGCTGCGCCACTTCGCCAGCTTCGCGCCCCGCCCCATGGCCGCGGCCTCGATCGGGCAGGTGCACCGGGCGCAGACGAAGGATGGCTGCGATCTTGCGATCAAGGTGCAGTATCCGGGCGTCGCCGCCAGCATCGACAGCGACATCCGCAACCTTGGCCTGCTGCTGCGGATGCCTGGCCTTCTGCCCGAGGGCATCGACCTGCCGCCCCTGCTCGAGGAGGCCCGCGCCCAATTGCGGGCCGAGGCCGACTACCTGCGCGAGGCCGACCAGATGCGCGCCTATGCCGGGCTGCTGGCCGGACGGTCCGAGTTCGCGCTGCCCGCGCCGGTGCCCGAGTTCTGCACGCCCGAGGTGCTGGCGATGACCTTCGTGCCGGGCGATCCGATCGAAACGCTGGAGGCGCAGCCGCAGGCCGTCCGCGACCGCGTCGCGCATGACCTGGCGCGGCTGGTCCTTGACGAGCTGTTCGCCTTCAACCTGATGCAGACCGACCCGAACTTCGCCAACTATCGCTGGCAACCCGAGACCGGCCGGATCGTGCTGCTGGATTTCGGCGCGACGCGCAGCTTCTCGCAGGCGCTCGGCCCGCGCTTCCGCCGGTTGCTGGCGGCCGCGCTGTCGGGCGAGCGCGCGGCGATCCGCGCCGCCGCCATCGAGATCGGCTATTTCCGTGAGGAGACCGCCCCCGCGCACCAGGACGCCCTGCTGGAGATGATGGAGATGGCCTTCGCGCCGCTGCGCCAGCCGGGCCTTTTCGATCTGGCGGGCACCGACATTCCCCACCGCATCAGCGATCTGGCGATGCAGATGGCCCGCACCCGCAGCCGCGCCGAGATGCCCCCGCCCGAGGTGCTGTTCCTGCACCGCAAGTTCGGCGGTCTCTACCTGCTGCTGGCGCGGCTGCGCGCGCGGGTCGACCTGACCGACCTGGTGCGGCCCTATCAGACCAGCTGATCCTGCCGCGCCGTGCCCTGCGGCATCAGGGTCGATAGCGCCGCGATCTGCCGGTGCAGGCGGTCCGAGGTCTCGCGCCCGCCCGGCGCGCCGCGGGCGTCGGCCTCCAGCTCGATCAGCAGGCGGTGCATGTGCGACAGGCCCGCCACCGCCGCCGAGCCGGCCAGCCGGTGCGCCAGCCGCGCCAGCTCCTCCAGCCGGGTCGAGTCGTCGGCCATCTCGGCCATCTGGCTGAGCCCGCATTCCAGATCGCCAAGCAGCCGCTGCAACACGGTCTCGGCCGTGGCGGGGCCGAGCGTCTCGGCCAGCGCCTGCCGCGCGGCGTTCAGGGCCTCGGCGGGGCCGGGCTCGGCCGGAGGAGGGGGCAGGGCCGCGGCGGGTTCGGGGCTTGCGATGTTGCCAAAGCGCGCCAGCAGGTCGTCCAGCTGCTTTAGCGCCAGCGGCTTGGTCAGCACGTCGTCCATGCCGGCCTGCCGGAAGCTCTCCAGCTGATCGGGCAGGGCATGGGCGGTCAGGGCGACGATGGGTGTCGCGGCGTTCAGGCTGCCCTCGCGGATCAGCTTGGTCGCGCCGACCCCGTCCAGCCGGGGCATGCTGATATCCATCAGGATCAGGTCGAAGCGGCGCGACTCGGCGGCATCGACCCCCTCGGTGCCATCGGCCGCCTCGGTCACGTCGCAGCCGCGTCGGCGCAGCATCTCGCGCGCGATCAGGCGGTTGGTCGCGTTGTCCTCGACCAGCAGGACGTCCAGCGGCCGCAGAAGCACGCTGCCCGCGCCTTCGATGACGCCCGCTGCGGGGCGCGGCGCCACGCCGCGCGCGGCGGCAGGGGCGGCGGTCAGCGCGTCCTCGGGCCGCTGCTCGGGCAGGTGCAGGCGGACGCGGAAGATCGAGCCGGTGCCGGGCGCGCTTTCCACCGCCAGATCGCCGCCCATCAGCGCCACCAGCCGCCGCACGATCCCCAGCCCGAGGCCCGAGCCCTCGACCACGCGGTTGTACGAGCTGTCCAGCGTCACGAACTCGTCGAAGATGCGGCCAAGATCGGCGGCGGCGATGCCGATGCCGGTGTCGATCACCCGGAACTCGAGCGTGCCGGTCCCCAGGCTGCGGTCTACCTCGACCCGGACGCTGCCGCCCGAGGTGAACTTCAGCGCGTTGCCGACGAGGTTCATCAGGATCTGGCTCACCCGTCCCGGATCGCCGATCGGCAGGGCCGAGCGGGCGCCGATCACCCGCAGCGTCAGGTTGTTGCTGCGCCGCGCGGCCTCGCTCTCCAGCGCGCCGACGACCTGGGCGGCGATGCGGCCAGGATCGAACATCTCGCTGGCCAGCGTCATCCTGCCGGCATCGGCGCGCGAGATGTCCAGAACGTCGTTCACATGCGTCAGCAGAAGCCGGCCGGAATGCTCCATCACCTCGATGTAGCGGCTCTGCGCGCTGTCGAGCGGCGTCGTCTTCAGAAGGTCGAGCGTGCCGAGCACCCCGTTCAGCGGGGTCCGCATCTCGTGGCTCATGATCGCCAGCATCTGCGCCTTCGCCCGCTCGCCGGCGACGGCGGCGTCGCGGGCCGAGACCAGCGCCGCCTGCTCGGCCAGCCGGCGCGAGATGTCGCGCACGAAGACGACCAGCACCGGGCCGTCATGCCCCGCGGTGCTGGCCAGCGACGCCTCGACCGGGAACAGCTCGCCCGAGCGGCGGCGGGCGAGGGACTGCATCAGCTCGATGCGGATCGGCTCGTCCTGCATGCGGTCGATCAGCCGCTGCAGCGCCCGCTGGCGTTCGTCCGGCACGACCAGCTCCCAGAGCGGCCGTCCGATGGCCTGCTGCTCGGACATGTTCCACATGCGGGTGGCGACGTCGTTGAAGTCGCGGATGCACCCGTCCGGCCCCGTGACGATGATCGCGTCGATCGAGGTGCCCAGCACCGTCTGCATGTGGGCGCGCGTCGCCTCGATCCGCGCGGCCTGCCGCACCGAATCGCGGAAGAGCACGGCCAGCACCCCGACGGCGGTGAGCATGGCCACGAAGAGCAGTCCGACGACCAGCGCCAGATAGGCCAGCGCCTCGTCCAGCTGGCCCCGCTCGCGGTCCGAGCTGGCGGCGAAGACGCGCACTCCCTCCAGCGCGACGGCGCGCAGCTTCGGGCGCAGGGCCGTCGCCTCGTCGATGAGACCGGGCAGCGAGGCCAGAAGCGTCGCGTCCTCGCCGTCGATCAAAGGTGCGGTTCGGTTGAGGAAGACCTGCGCCTGCGCCAGCGCCTCGCCCGCCAGCGGCATCCGGCGCAGATCGTCGAAGCTGGGCGACTGCTCGACCGTGACGATGCGGGAATAGAAGATGTCGAACCGCCGGCGCACCTGGGTCAGCAAGGCGGCGCGGGCGTCCTCGGGCGCGGCGGCGACCTCGTGCATCGCGGTCAGCAGGGTGAGCAGCTCGACCTCGCTCTGGGCCAGCGACCATTGCGTGCTGTTCGCGTTGGCCGCGGCCATGTCGTCGATCTGGCGCCGCGCGGCGTTGCTGGCGGTCCACAGCGCGGCCGAGCCGATCAGCAGGATGACCAGCAGCGCAAGGCCCGTGATGACATAGACAGAGCGCCGCTCGGGCGGTCGATGCATCCGGCCGGCCCTAGTCCTGCGGGGGCATCTGGCGGATGCTCTCGAGCTGCCAGACGCTGCTGGAGAAGATGGATTCGGTGCTGTAGCCGGGCGCGTTGTACGGCCAGACCAGCCACAACGGCCCCTTGTCGCGGACCGACATCTCGGCGCCGTTCATCAGGTAGGCGATCACCGGCCCGTTCCCGGCGGCGTCCTGCTGGACGTCCGCCACGTCCAGGCTGCCAGCGTATTCGTTCAGCGCCGTGGCGCGGACGGTGCCCTCCTCGATCCCGGCATCCGCCAGCAGATCGGCCAGCGGCACGCCGCGAAAGGTCTGCGGCCCGTCGGTCCAGGGGGTCGTGGTGGTGAACTCGGTCGCCTCCATCGCCATCAGCTCGTCGCGGTCATATGTCTGCTCGCCGTCGGCGCCGGTGACGGTCAGCAGCGTCTCGCAGGCCATTGCCGCGTGCAGCGGGGCGGTCACGTAGAGCACGGCAGCCACGGAGAAGTCTCGAATCATCAGCAGTCCTTTGGTGACAGTCTGACGCACAGTGACACATGATGTCGCATCCGGCACTAGACACAAACGTTTATTTGTAGTTGTGGAACTTGTGGCTATTCTCAATTGGTGGTCGTCGTCACGACGGCCGGCACTGCGGATTGCCTGTGCACGTACGACGCTTCGACCTATGCGCTCGCCGGTGTGGTGACAGACATGAAGATTTTGATTGCGGACGATCACGACCTGGTCCGGGACATGCTGGTGCTGTTCCTCGAGAGCCAGGGCCTTGGCCCGGTGGTGGCCGCCGGCTCGGTCGACGGGGCCGAGGCAGCCCTGGCCGCGGCCGAGGGGGACCCGTTCCGGGTCGTGCTTCTGGATTACGACATGCCCGGCATGGACGGGCTGGAGGGCCTTGCCCGTATCCGCAAGTTCGCGGCCCCGGTGCCCGTCGCGATCCTGTCGGGCACGGCCTCGCCTGCCGTCGCGCGGAGTGCGATCGTGGCCGGGGCGCGGGGCTTCCTTCCCAAGACCATGCCCGCCCCCTCGCTGGCAGCCGCGATCCGGCTGATCGTCGGCGGGGATGTCTATGTTCCCTTCTCCTATCTCGACGCGCCCGAGGAGGAGCAGCTGGCCCTCACCACGCGCGAGCAGGAGGTGCTGCAAGGCGTCGCCGGCGGCAAGGCCAACAAGGAGATCGCGCGCGATCTGGGCCTGCAGGAGGTCACGATCAAGCTGCACGTCAAGTCGCTCTGCCGCAAGCTGGGCGCGCGCAACCGCACGCAGGCGGCCATGCTGGCGCGGGACCGGCGCCTGGTCGGCCGCTGAGGCCGCGCGCGGGGCCTGCGGCCGCGACGGGTTGTCGCGCAGCCATGCCTCTGCTTTAGTCTGCCCAAGAACATCATGGGAGGACACGCATGTTCACGCGCATCGCCGCGGCTGCTTCGGCGGCTGCCCTTTTCGCCATGACGCCGCAGGCCAAGGCACAGGATTTCATCAACGTCCTGACCGGCGGCACTTCGGGCGTGTACTACCCGCTCGGCGTCGCCCTGTCCGAGATCTACGCCTCGGGCATCGACGGCGCGCGCACGCAGGTCCAGGCGACCAAGGCCAGCGTCGAGAACCTGAACCTGCTGGCACAGGGCCGCGGCGAGATCGCGTTCGCGCTTGGCGACAGCGTCCAGATGGCGTGGGAGGGCAACGAGGAGGCCGGCTTCCCGCGCCCCCTGACCGAGCTGCGCGCCATCGCCGCGATCTATCCCAACTACATCCAGATCGTCGCGGACGCGGCGGCCGGCGCCACCACGCTGGAGGATCTGCGCGGTAAGACCCTGTCCGTCGGCGCCCCCGCCTCGGGGACCGAGCTGAACGCCCGCGCCATCTTCGAGGCGGCAGGGATGAGCTATGACGACCTGGCGCGCGTGGAATACCTGCCCTACGCGGAATCCGCCGAGCTCATCAAGAACCGCCAGCTCGAGGCGACGCTGCAGTCTTCGGGCCTCGGGGTGGCGTTCATCCAGGACCTGTCGGCGACGCATGACATCACCATCGTCGCCATCCCCGAGGAGGTCGTCACCGCCATCGGCGAGCCCTTCGTCCCGGCAATCATCCCGGCGGGCACCTATGCCGGCATCGACGAGGACATCCCGACCGCCGCCGTCGGCAACATGCTGATCAGCCATGAGGGCGTGAGCGAAGAGACCGCCTATCAGATGACCAAGCTGATGTTCGAGAACCTCGAGCGGATGCGCAGCGCTCATGGCGCGGCAGCGGACATCACCCCCGAGACGGCGCTGGACGGCCTGCCCATCCCGCTGCATCCGGGGGCCGAGCGCTATTATCGCGAAGTCGGCCTGATGCAGTAACGGCGCTTCGGCCCGCGCCCCGTCGACCGGGGCGCGGGCCGGCCTCTCAGGAGATCCGCGATGAGCCACGCCCCCGATCCTGCCGCCGGCGGGCCCTCCCGCCCTGCCGGCCTCGACCCTAACCTCGAGGCCGAGGTCAGCGAGGGCCTGCCGCCCGGCTTCGGCCCCGGCGTGATGGGGCGCGTCGCCTTCTGGCTGGCGGTCGCCTTCTCGCTGTTCCAGCTTTGGGCCGCCGCCTACGGCACGCTGCCAAGCCAGGTGGTGCGCGCGATGCATGTCGGCTTCCTGCTGCTGCTGGGCTTCGGCCTTGTCGGCAACCTCGTCGCCAAGACGCGGGGCGGGCAGGCCTTCTTCTGGCTGCTGGGCCTGATGGGCTTCGGCACCGGGCTCTACCAGTGGATCGAATACACCCAGATCCTGCGGCGCACGGGTTTTCTGAACCAGACGGACCTGATCGTCGGCACCGTCCTGATCGTGCTGGTCTTCGAGGGCGCCCGCCGCCTGATGGGCTGGCCGCTGGCGGTCATCGCCGGCTGCTTCCTTGCCTATTGCTTCTTCGGCCAGCACCTGCCGCCGCCCTTCATCCATCGCGGCTACGGCTTCGAGCAGATCGTCGAGCATTTCGCCTTCGGCACCGAGGGCATCTACGGCAGCCCGATCTATGTCAGCAGCGCCTACATCTTCATCTTCGTCGTCTTCGCGGCCTTCCTGGAACGGGCGGGGATGCTGAACCTCTTCAACGATTTCGCGCTTGGCATGGTAGGCGCGGCACGCGGAGGCCCGGCGCAGGTCGCGACCCTGGCCTCGGCGCTGATGGGCACCATCTCGGGCTCGGGCGTGGCCAATGTGGTCGCCTCGGGGCAGTTCACCATCCCGATGATGAAGAAGTCGGGCTTCAAGCCTGCCTTCGCCGGAGGGGTCGAGGCGACCGCCTCGATGGGCGGGCAGATCATGCCGCCGGTCATGGGCGCTGTCGCCTTCATCATGGCCGAGACGCTGAACGTGCCCTATGCCCGCGTGGTGCAGGCGGCGATCGTCCCCGCCGTGCTCTACTTCGGGGTCGTCTTCTGGATGGTCTGGCTTCAGGCCGGGCGCGACAACCTGAAGGGCCTGCCCAAGGAAAGCCTGCCGAACCCCTGGGCGGCGGTCAGGGCGCAATGGCCGCTGGTCCTGCCGCTGGCGGCGCTGGTCTACCTGCTGTTTGCCGGCTACACGCCGATCTTCGCGGGCACAATGGGGCTGGCGCTGGTCACGGTGCTGATCCTCGGCGCGCCGCTGGCCGCGCTGATCGGGCCTTACGTCTTCCGGCTGTTCTTCTGGATCGTCCTCGGCCTCGGCGCGGCCAGCTTCCTGCGCTACGGGGTCGACCTGCTGGCCATCATCATCGCCGGGCTGATCGCCCTCTGCGCGCTCTTCAAGGGCACGCGGCCGACCATCGGCATCATCCGCGACGCGCTGGCGCAGGGCGCGCGGAACGCGCTGCCCGTCGGCATCGCCTGCGCCATCGTGGGCGTCGTCATCGGCACGCTGACGCTGACCGGCATCGCCTCGACCTTCATCGGCGCGATCATCGCCATTGGCCAGAACAACCTGTTCCTGTCGCTGCTGCTGACCATGCTGACCTGCCTCGTGCTTGGCATGGGCATCCCGACGATCCCGAACTACATCATCACCTCGTCGCTCGCTGGCCCGGCGCTGCTGGAGTTGGGCGTGCCGCTGCTGGTCAGCCACATGTTCGTCTTCTATTTCGGGATCATGGCCGACCTGACCCCGCCCGTGGCGCTGGCCTGCTTCGCGGCCGCGCCTATCGCGAAATCCACCGGCCTCAAGATCTCGATGCAGGCGATCCGGCTGGCGGCGGCGGGCTTCATCATTCCCTTCATGGCCGTCTATACCCCGTCCCTGATGCTGCAGGACGGCGGCGCCATCGCCGAGGCCTATGGCTACCCGGTCGAGGTCGCCTTCGTCCTGCTGAAGACGGTGATGGGCGTCGGCCTCTGGGGGATCGCGGTGGTCGGCTACTTCCTCGACCGCACCACGCTGCCCGAGCGGCTGCTGGCGCTGGCGGCAGGGGTGTCGCTGATCCTCGCGCTGCCGATGAGCGACGGTGCCGGCTTCCTGCTGGGCGGCCTCTTCATCGCGCTGCACCTGATGCGGGTGCGGCGGCTGGCGGCGGCGTGACGCTTTGCGTCGCGGGCATGGCGCTGGCCGTGTCCACCTTCACGCTGGACTGGCAGCACTCTGTCGCGCGGACGACGTGGTGGGAGCGGTGGGAGGTGACGGCCGAAGGCCTTGCGCCGGTCGAGGCCCGCATCACCGGCCTCGGCGCGGGGATGGAGCCGCCGCCCGAGGCCCGGCGCGAGGCCGACGGCTGGCACTGGAGCCCGCGCGTTCCGCCGCAGCGCGAGGTGGTGCTGTCCACCTCCGGCGCGACGGGCGGCGGCTGGCGTCTCTGCGCGGACGGCGCCTGCTTCGACCTGCCCGAGACGGGCAGGCCGCTTGTCCTGTCGGCCTGCGACTAGCCGCGCGGCATCAGGGCGTAGTAGATCGCCCCTCCAAGCGCCGCCCCGATCAGCCAGGCATAGCCCGACAGCGCCGCCAGCGCCGGCACCCAGACCGCCGCGACCGAGAAGACCGCCGCCACGGCAAAGGCGATCAGCGCCTTGTCGTTCCAGCCGTTCTTGTAGTGATACTCGCCCCCGGTGGTCGCATAAAGCGCGTCGCGGTTCAGCCGCTGGCCGCGGATCAGGTAATAGTCCACGATCAGGATGCCGTAGAGCGGCGCCAGCGTCGCGCCGAGCGTGTTGACGAAGCCGTCGATCCCGATCTCGCTGATGACGCTGGTCCAGAAGCCGCCGATCACCAGCGCGAAGCCCGAGGTAATGAGCCCGGCCTTGCGGAACCCGATGGTCGAGGGTGAGAGGTTCGCGATCCCGTTCACCGCCGGGATGAAGTTCGCCACCAGGTTGATGCCGACGGTCGCCGCGAAGAAGGTGATCGCGGCGATGACGGCCAGCAGCACGCTGTCCGTGCGCTCGACGATCTCGGTCGGGTTGACCAGCGCCTCGCCATAGACGACCGCCGCCCCGGCGGTGGTCAGCAGCGCCAGCGCCGAGAAGAGGATCATGTTGAACGGCAGCCCGGTCAGGTTGCCGAGCGTCATGGCGCGCTTGTTCCGCGCATAGCGCGAGAAGTCCGAGAAGTTGATCATCACGGCGGCGAAATAGGCGACCATCGTGCCGATGATGGCGATGAAGCCGGCCAGTTCGGTGCCCCAGGTGCCTTCGGGATTGGCGAAGATCGTCTGAGCCTGCGTCAGAAGCTGCCCGTCCGAGCGTTGCCACAGCACCACGACCAGCCCGATCATGACCAGATAGACGAAGGGGCCGGCGACGTTCAGGAAGGTCTCGACCCAGTTCATGCCGCGCCAGAAGATGACGATGTGAAAGGCCCACACGATCAGGAAGGCGGTCCAGTCGATGGCGGTCAGCCCCATGATCTCGGCCCCGCCGGTGGCGCCGGTCAGCGACCGGATCAGCAGCGCGATGGCGGTCGAGGCGAAGTAGACCTGCACCCCGTACCAGAAGACCGCCACCACCGCCCGCAGCACCGCCGGCAGCTTGGCGCCCGCCGTGCCCATGCTGGCGCGGGCGAAGACGGGGTAGGGGATGCCGTAGCGTTCTCCGGCCGCGCCCGACAGGTTCACCAGGAACATGACCAGCAGCCCGGCCGTGATCAGCGCGGCAAAGGCCGTCCAGCCGCTGACCCCGTAGGAGATGAAGAGCGAGGCGACCAGCGTGTAGCCGAACAGCGACTGGATGTCGTTAGCCCACACGTTGAAGATCGCAAACCAGCCCCAGGTCTTCTGCTGCGGCGTGACGGGGTGAAGCGTGTCGTCGCCCTCGGGCGCGTGCGCCGCCTCCAGCGTGATGTCGTGCATGGCCGTCCCTCTTGTCGTTGCCGGTCCGGCGACCTGCCGGCCGTGGCGCGATGGTAGGGGCGGGATTGGGTGAGGCGCCATCCCGGCACCTCACCCTACGTCACTTTTCGTGCGGCAGCGGCGCAACTGCCACATGCATGGGCAGTCAGGCCTTCTCCTCCAACGGCATGTAAAGATCGCCGCCGTCGCGATACTTCCGCGCCATCTCCTCCATCCCCTTTGCCGCGTCCTTGATGTCGTGGCTGATCTTCATCGAGCAGAACTTCGGCCCGCACATCGAGCAGAAATGCGCGACCTTGTGCGCCTCCTTCGGCAGGGTCTGGTCGTGGAAGTTGCGGGCGGTGTCGGGATCGAGCGACAGGTTGAACTGATCCTCCCACCGGAACTCGAAGCGGGCGCGGGACAGGGCGTCGTCGCGCAGCTTCGCGGCCGGGTGCCCCTTGGCGAGGTCGGCGGCATGGGCGGCGATCTTGTAGGTGATGACGCCCACCTTCACGTCGTCGCGGTCGGGCAGGCCCAGATGCTCCTTGGGCGTGACGTAGCACAGCATCGCGGTGCCGAACCAGCCGATCATCGCGGCGCCGATGCCGCTGGTGATGTGGTCGTAGCCCGGCGCGATGTCCGTCGTCAGCGGCCCGAGCGTGTAGAACGGCGCCTCGCCGCACACCTCCAGCTGCTTGTCCATGTTCTCCTTGATCTTGTGCATGGGCACATGGCCAGGACCTTCGATCATCACCTGGCAGTCGTGCTTCCACGCGATCTGCGTCAGCTCGCCAAGCGTCTCCAGCTCGGCGAATTGCGCGGCGTCGTTGGCGTCCGCGATCGAGCCGGGGCGCAGCCCGTCGCCCAGGCTGAAGCTGACGTCATAGGCGCGCATGATCTGGCAGATTTCATCGAAATGCTCGTAGAGGAAGCTCTCGCAGTGATGGTGCAGGCACCATTTCGCCATGATCGAGCCGCCCCGGCTGACGATCCCCGTCACCCGGTCTACGGTCAGCGGGATGTGCCGCAGCCGCACGCCGGCATGAATGGTGAAGTAATCGACCCCCTGCTCGGCCTGCTCGATCAGGGTGTCGCGATAGACCTCCCACGACAGGTCCTCGGCGATGCCGCCGACCTTCTCCAGCGCCTGATAGAGCGGGACGGTGCCGATGGGGACGGGTGCGTTGCGGATGATCCAGTCGCGGATGTTGTGGATGTTGCGCCCCGTGCTGAGGTCCATGACCGTGTCGGCGCCCCACCGGATCGCCCAGACCATCTTTTCCACCTCTTCCGCCATGGACGAGGTGACGGCCGAATTGCCGATATTGGCGTTGATCTTCACCAGGAAGTTGCGGCCGATGGCCATCGGCTCAAGCTCGGGGTGGTTGATGTTGGCGGGGATGATGGCGCGGCCGCGCGCGACCTCGTCCCGCACGAACTCGGGCGTCACGAAATCCGGAATCTCGGCGCCGAAGCTTTCGCCGTCCCTCGCCTCGCGCAGGGCCTGCCGGCCGAGGTTCTCTCGGATGGCGACATATTCCATCTCGGCCGTAACGATTCCGGCGCGGGCATAGGCCAGCTGCGTGACCGGCCCGCCCGCGGCGCGGCGGGGGCGGTGCTGGATCGGAAAGGCGGGGGTCAGGCGCTCGCCCGAGACGAAGCCGTTGTCCTCGGGGCGCAGGGGTCGGCCGGCATAGCTCTCGGTCTCGCCGCGCGCGGCGATCCACGCCGCGCGCGGGCGGGGCAGTCCGCTGGCGATGTCGATGCGCGTCGCCGCGTCCGTGTAGGGGCCCGAGGCGTCGTAGACCGTCACCGGCGGCTCGCCCGCGCTTTCGTGCAGGGCGATCCGGCGCAGGGGGACCCGCAGGTCCGGATGAAGGCTGCCGGGCAGGTGGATCTTGTCCGAGGCCGGCAGCGGGCCGGTCGTCACCTCGGGGGCGGGAACATCAAGCGTCATGTCAGGCTCCTTGCCTTGCGCAGGAGACCCAGCATGGTCTGGACCGGGGGAAAGGAGGCAGCCGAGGGACCATCCCCCCGCGCAAGACATCCGCACCATCCCTACGCCAGCATGAACTGGATCAGGTTCGTCGGGTCATTGCGCTGCCTTGCGGCCCAGCAATATCTCAGCCCCTTGCGGGACACCCCGTGGAGCATTCAGCTTCGCCCGGCGCGGCCGGGCTGTCAACACGCGGAAAAAGGGGTCAGAGCCGCCCGTCCGGGTCCGCGGGGACTGCGGCCACGGGGACAGCGTGGCGGCACGCGGGCGCCGGACGGGCGGCTCTGTCCTGACGAGGCGGGCGCCGATCCGCCGCAGCCGCAAGGGTTGGTGCGGCCGCGTCCTCTCAGGGCGCAAGGAACACGGGTGGGCGGGTCAGGGAACATCGCGGCCCCGCGTCGTCAGGACCCGAAGAACCGGAAGCCGGGGGCAATGTTCCAGCGGCGGCGCGAATATTTCGCGCGCGGCGGGGGCGGCCTCAGGCAGCCTCGCCCAGGGCGCGGCGCAGGATGCCGCGGGCACGGTTCACGCGGCTCTTGATGGTGCCGATGTCGCAGCCCAGCACCTCGGCTGCGTGCTGGTAGCTCTCGCCGATGACGGCGACCAGCACCAGCGCCTCGCGGTAGTGGACGGGCATGTCGGCCAAGGCCTGCTGCATCTCCTGCGAGGCCATGTGCCAGTCCTGCGTCGCCTGCACGATCGGCCCGCTGCTGACGCAGTCGGCCGCGCCGGTCCGTTCCCGGGCGCTCTTGCGGACATTGGTGTAGAAGCGGTTGCGCATGATCGTGAAGAGCCATGCGCGCATGTGGGTGCCGGGGCGGTAGCTGCCGGCGTTCTCGATGGCGCGAAGCAGGGTCTCCTGCACGAGATCCTCGGCATCGGCGGCATTGCCGCACAGCGAGCGGCCGTAGGCCTTCAGCGCCCGGACATGGGACAGAATGTCATCGGACATGAGATCTTTCAGATATGCCCGACGCCTTGTGGCGCCGGCGGTCGACGTTCCGCCAATTGAATGATCAAGAAGTCGCTTGGGTTCCGCGTCCGCCGGCCGGTGAGCGAAATTCGGGAACAATACGGCCGGGCCTGCGGTTCATGCCGCCGATCCACGAAGGCCGCGGGCGCCGCGCCGGTGGCTGAAGACAAGGACGTGACACGATGAAGGACTACCCCAAGCCCCCGTTTCCCAAGCAGGAACAGTCGCTGCCCGGCAGCTTCCGCGAGATGGACCCGGCCCCGGACCATGGCGAGGACAGCTGGGTCGGCGCCGGCCGCCTGGAGGGGAAGGTCGCGCTGATCACCGGCGGCGACAGCGGCATCGGCCGCGCGGTCGCCATCGCCTATGCGCGCGAGGGGGCCGACGTGGCGATCTCGTATCTGGACGAGACCGAGGACGCCCGGTCCACCGCCGAGCTGATCGAGGCCGCCGGCCGCACGTGCCTGATGCTGCCCGGCGACATCTCGGAGCCCGCGCATTGCCGCAAGATGGTGGACGAGGTCATCGGCCGCTTCGGCAAGCTGGACATCCTGGTGAACAACGCCGCCCACCAGATGCTGTTCGACCAGATCGAGGAGATCCCGGACGAGGAATGGCAGAAGACCTTCGCCATCAACATCCACGCCATGTTCTACCTGTCCAAGGCGGCGATGAAGCACATGGAGAAGGGCGGCTCGATCATCAACACGGCCTCGGTCAATTCGGACATGCCCAGCCCGTCGCTTCTGGCCTATGCCGCGACCAAGGGGGCGATCCAGAACTTCACCGCCGGCCTCGCCCAGATGGTCGCCGAGCGCGGGATCCGCGTGAACTGCGTCGCGCCCGGCCCGGTCTGGACGCCGCTGATCCCCGGCAGCTTCGCGCCCGAGAAGGTGTCCGAGTTCGGCGCCAATTATCCCATGCAGCGGCCCGCGCAGCCCGTCGAGCTGGCCTCGAGCTACGTGATGCTGGCCGAGGACATGTCCAGCTACGTCTCGGGCGCGACGATCGCCGTCACCGGCGGCAAGCCGATCATCTGAGGAGAACGCCATGCGCATTTCCACTTCCGTCGTCTTCGCCTGCGGGGTCGTCTCGGGCCTCGCGATCCTGTCGCTGATGCGGGCGGCGGCGCTGGCCGATGCCGCGGGCAGCCGCATGTCCCACCGCCATTCCGGGCAGGACCGCGTCCGGCAGGCCGGGCCCGCGCAGATGAAGTCGCCGCCGCCCAGCTGGGACGAGGTGGACGAGGCCTCGGACGAGAGCTTCCCCGCCAGCGACCCGCCCTCGACCTATTGAGGGCGGCGCATGGCGAGCGGTTTCAGATACGGCGCCCCGGGTCCGGGGGCCGTCCATCTCTGCGTGGACATGCAGCGGGTCTTCGGGCCCGGCTCGGCCTGGAACATGCCCTGGATGGAGCAGCGCCTGCCGAACGTCATGCGCCTGGCCGAGGCGCATCCCGAGCGCACGGTCTTCACGCGCTTCATCCCCCCGGCCCGGCTGGAGGAGGCGCAGGGCAACTGGCTGCCCTATTACCAGAAATGGCCGCAGATGCTGGGCGAGAGCCTCGATCCCGACTGGCTGCGGCTGACGCCCGAGCTGGAGCGGCTGGTTCCCCCCGCCCGCGTCTTCGACAAGCCGGTCTACTCGCCCTGGATCAGCGGCGCGCTGCATCGTCTCCTGCGCGAGGGCGGCATCGACACGCTGATCGTCTCGGGCGGTGAGACGGATGTCTGCGTCCTGGCGACGGTCATGGGCGCGGTGGACCTGGGCTACCGGGTGATCCTGGTCAGCGACGCGACCTGCTCGTCCGCCGACGAGGGGCATGACGCGGCGCTCAGCATCTATGCCAGCCGCTTCGGCCAGCAGATCGAGAGCGTGACGACCGACCAGGTGCTGGCCTGCTGGTTCTGAGGCGGCAAGAGGGGGCGCTGCCCCCGCCGCGCGGGGCGCGGCTCCCCCGGGATATTCTCACACAGAAGATGTCGACCAGCTGAAGCATCCTGCGGGCGAAGCGGTGCCGCTGACCATCAGCGCGCCCTGCCGGTAGAGGGCGAGGCGGCGCTCGCGCGGCAGCGCGAGGATGACGACCTCGAGCCCCGGCTCGGCCCAGATGATGCGGGCGCCGAGCGCGTCGAGCCGCGTCTGGATCTGGTCGGGGGCGAGGCCCGGGCGGAAGACGACGGTGGTGAAGGGCTGGTCGGGCGGCGGCTGGATCGCCCAAGCGCCCGACAGGCCGGCCGTCAGGGCGAGCGCCGCCAGCGTCGCGGCGGCCCGGCGGGGCGGCGCGGGGCGTCCGCGCAGCAGCGCGAGGCCGATGGCGGCGGGGACGAGGCCGAGGCCGGCGAAGAAGGCGAGATCCCAGGCCAGCGGGTTCGGCGCGTCGATGCGGATGCGATGGATGCCCAGAAGCCAGTGCGACAGCACGCCGTCCAGCAGGTGCCAGAGGCCGAAGCCGATCAGCAGCGCGCCCGCCAGGTGTCGCGGCGGGAGCGGGCGGCGCGCCCGCAGGTCGCGCCAGAGCAGCCACAGCGCCAAGGCCGCCACGACATACATCAGCCCGTGGAAGACCCCGTCCCAGAGGATCTGCGTCCTGAGATCCACGATCCCCGGCACGAGGCTGAGCAGGTGGTGCCATTGCAGGATCTGGTGCAGCAGGATCCCGTCGAAGAAGCCGCCGAAGGCGAGGCCCAGCAGGATGCCGGGCAAAAGGCGCGGCGGACCGGCCTCAGGGGGCGCGGGCGTCATCGCCGTTCGCCGCTGCCGGGTCCTGGGGCAATGCCGCTGCCATCTCGGCAATGATGCGGAACTCGTCGGACATGCCGAGGCTGAGGGCGAGGCCCTCGGCGGGGACCGCGCCGGGGTCCTCCTGCCCGTCGAACATTACCTCGCGCCCGTCCATCCAGTCGAGAAGCCCCCGCCGCTGGTCCTGCGGCAGCAGCGCCATGAGACGGGCGAGCAGCCGCCGATGCGCCAGCAGCCGTCCTTCAAGTCCGAGTAGCTGGTCCGTCATGTCGGGCATCCGCCTGATTGCTCTCTGTCGCTGCAGCAACAGCCGCGGGCGGCATTTGTTCCGCGCGGAACATCGCCCGGCCTCGCCCGTTGTCCCGGCACGCCCCTGACGCCTTACCGGAAAGCCGCCATGACCGAGGACCCCAGACCCCCGCGCCTGACCGTCGCGACGCCGGAAGGCCCCCCACCCGTCGGAGGCGGCGAAGCCGAGCGCGACATCCACGGCGTCGTGCAGCGCGAATGGCTGAGCCAGAGGAACGGCTGGCGCATGACGCTGGCTGCGCTGGCGGTGCCGAGCGTTCTGGTGCTCGGCAGCTTCGCCGCGATGCTGTGGTTCTGGCTCTGGGGCTGAGGTTCAGCCGTGCGGTGCTTCCCGGCCCGATTCGGCGCCCTGCGGGACAGGGGCGAACTCGTGCTGGGCCAAGGCGTCGGCCAGCTGTTGGGCCAGCTCGCGCAGCCGCGGCGACACGGGTTCTTCCTCGACCTGCGCCATCAGGCGGATCAGCGCTTCGTCCACGCCGTCCCCACCAAAACCCATCAGATCGTCACTCGCCATCACACGCTCCAGCTGCTTCCTCGCAGTCTAACTTAAATCAACGGAACCATCGACGGGTTCCGTGCACCTGAACTTCAATTCTTCGAAACTGTGACATCGGCCAAGAGGCGCCGGAAATTAGCCTCGGTCAGCATCCGCAAGGGCCGACACCACCGCAGCGTTGAGGCTTTGGGCCGGCGGCGGCGTGACCTCGGCCCAGCCCCGTGCGAGCGCCGCCTCCATGGAGAATGCCGAGGCACGGCGCAGACCGGGCAGCTCGTCCCAGCTGACGGGGCAGGCGACGGGGGCGCCGGTGCGGGCGCGGACCGAGAAGGGGGCGATGGCGGTGGCGCTGCGGTCGTTCCTGAGCCAGTCGATGAAGATGCGACCCTTGCGGCGGGCCTTGGACATCTCGGAAAGGAAGCGCTTGGGCTCGCGCGCGGCGGCCAGCTCGGCGACGCCGCGGCAGAAGAGCTTGGCGGTGTCCCAGCTGACGGTGCGGCGAAGCGGGATCACCAGGTGCACCCCCTTGCCGCCCGACAGCAGCGCCCAGCTGTCCAGCCCCAGCTCGGCCAGCAGCGCGCGCAGGTCCAGCGCGGCACGGCGCACGGCGGGAAAGCCCAGCCCCTCGTCGGGGTCGAGGTCGAAGACCAGCCGGTCGGGGCGGTCCAGCCGGTCGCGCTTCGCGCCGCGGATGTGGAACTCGACGGTCCCCATCTGCACCGCCGCCACGATGCTGGCCGCGTCCGAGAGATAGCCGTAGGGGGCCGGCCCGCCGCTGTCCTCGATCATCACGGTCTTCAGCGCTGCCGGGAAACCCTTGCCGGGGTGCTTCTGGAAGAACCGCTCGCCCTCCAGCCCCTCGGGCAGGCGGACGAGGGACAGGGGGCGGTCGGCGGCGTCCTGAAGCATCAGGGGCGCGGCGGCCTCGTAATAGCGCGCGAGGTCCAACTTCGTGCGCTTGGGGCGGGGGAAGATCACCCGGTCGCCGCTGCTGATCGCGATGCCCGCGACCTTGGGATCCCCCTTCATGTTCACCTCCGCATCCCGCGTAACCTGCCTCGGCGCCTTGTCCTCGCGCAGGCCGAGGAAGACCGCGTGGCGCAACCGGCCGGTGCCGGTCGTTTCGGCATAGTCGATCTCGGCGATCAGGCGCGGCTCGATCCATCGCACGCCGCGGGTTTCGGCCTTGGGCGCTTCCACCGGAGCGGCCTTGCGGACGAGGGCGCGCATCTTGCCCGCCAGTTCGTCCAGCGCCTCGCCGTCGAAGCCCGTGCCAACCTTGCCCATGTAGCGCCAGCCGCCCGCCTCCTGCACGGCCAGCGCCAGCGAGGCGAAGGGGCGCCCGGCGCTGGAGGATTTCTGCCAGCCGACGATCACGAACTCTGCCCGGCGGCGGCACTTGATCTTGAGCCAGTCGGTACCGCGTCCGCCGCGATAGGGGGCGTTCATGCGCTTGGCGATCAGCCCCTCGCCGCCATTGTCGCAGATGAGGGCCAGCGCCTCGTCCGCCTCGCCGGGGATGACCGGCGACAGGGTGACGGGGCCAAGCGGCGGCAGGTCCGCCAGCAGCTTTTCCAGCGCCGCGCGCCGCTCGGTCAGCGGGCGCTTGGTCAGGTCCTTGCCGTCCAGATGCAGCAGGTCGAAGGCGACATAGCGGAACGGCCCGCCCGCCTTGATCGCGTCCTGCAGCGCCGAGAAGCCCTGAAGCCCTGCCCCCGCGACGATCTCTCCGTCGATCAGCGCGCGGCCTGCCGTGATGTCCTCCAGCGCCGGGACAAGGTCGGCGAAGCGGTCGGTCCAGTCGTGCCCGTTCCGTGTCCAGATCCTCGGCCCGCCCGTCCCGAGGCCGATCAGCGCGCGGTAGCCGTCCAGCTTCAGCTCGTGCCAGTGGCTGTCCGTATCCGCCAGCCCCTCGGTCAGCGTCGCGAGCTGCACCGGCACCTTCGCCGGCACCTTTCCCTTGCGCGGCGCCGGGACGGGCGCGGCGTTTGAGGCGATCTGGTCCATGCTGCGGCGGCTGAGGACGCTGGTGGTGTAGCGCGCGACCGGGTCGGGGCCGCCCGCCACCTCGTCCTCGGCCTTCACCATCAGCCAGTTCTCGCGCCCCTTGTCCGAGGCGCGGCCCTTCAGCCGGATCAGGTGCCACTCGCCCGTCATCCGCTGGCCGTGCAGGCGCATCCGCAGGTGGCCCTTGACCAGCCCGCGCGCGGCCGGCTCAACCGGCTGCCACCAGCCGAGGTCCCACAGCATCACCGTCCCGGCCCCATAATTGCCCTTGGGGATGACCCCCTCGAACTGAAGGTACGAGAGCGGGTGATCCTCGGTCCGCACCGCCAGCCGCTTGTCGGCGGTGTCGAGCGACGGTCCGCGCGTGACCGCCCAGCTGAGCAGCACCCCTTCCCATTCCAGCCGCAGGTCCCAATGCAACCGCGTCGCGTCGTGGTTCTGCATCGAGTAGCGCAGCGCAAGGCCCGAGGGGTGGCCGGGATCGTCCGGCTCGGGCGTCTGCGCGAAGTCGCGCTTGTCCTGATATGCCCTGAGGTTGCCCAAAGATCAGGCCGACTTGCGGGTGCTCGTGGACTTGGCCGCGGGCTTCTTGGCGGCCGGCTTCTTCGCCGTCGTCTTGGCGGGCGCCTTCTCGGCAGGCTTCGCCGCGGCCTTGGCAGGCGCCTTCTTCGCCGGTGCCTTCTCGGCGCCGCCGTCCTTCTTCAGGCTCTCCTTCAGCGCCGCCATCAGGTCCACGACATTGTCGCCCGAGGGACGCGCCTCCTCCTTGCCTCCCTTGGCGCGCGGGGTCTTGCGGTTCTTGCGCCGCGCCTCGATCAGGGCGCGCAGCCCCTCGTCGTAATGGTCGCGGAAGGCGCCCGCGTCGAAAGGCGCGCTCTTGCGGCGGATCAGCTGGGTCGCCACGTCCAGAAGGTCCGTGTCGCTCTTCTCGTCGGCGATCTCGGCGAACATCGGCTCGGCCTCGCGCACCTCGTCCTCGTAGCGCAGCGTCTCCAGCAGCAGCCCGTCGCCGCAGGGCCGGATCGCGCAGAGGTATTCCCGTCCCCGCATCGCCAGCTGCCCGAGCGCAGTCTTCTTCTCGGCCCGCAGCGCGTCGCGCACCACGCGATAGGCGTCCTGCGCCAGCTCGTCCGTGGGCAGCACGTAGTAGGGCTTGTCGTAGAAGAGGGGCGAGATCTCGTGCTGCTCGACGAATTGCACCAGCTCCAGCGTCTTCTTCGTCTCCAGCTTGATCTCGTCGATCTCATCCGGCTCAAGCAGCAGGTAGTCGCCGTCGCCCAACTCATAGCCCTTCTTGATTTCCTCGGCCTTCACCGGGCCGATGCCGGCGACGGTCTTCTCGTAGCGCACCGGCTTGCCCGAGGGGCCGTGGATCTGGCGAAAGCTGATCCGCGCGGCGCTTTTTGTCGCTGGATGCAGCTCGACCGGGATGGCGACGAGGGACAGGCGCAGCTGACCCTTCCAAACGGCGCGCGAGGCCATGGCAGTCTCCGATGCGGGTGAACGGGATCTTGGGACACTCCGGGCGCAACGCCGCCGGGGCCGCCGGGGTTCAGCCTCACGCTTCTGGCGCAGGGCGGGGGGTCCGGGGGGTGCCACCCCCCGGTGCGCCGCGGGACGCAACCTGGCGCAACTTGTGTCGTCCCGAGGGCGGCCGAGCGGCGGGAACCCGCCGCCACGGCTGGCGTTGGCGAAGAACGGCGGGCGAGTTTGCTCGCGCCGCCAGCAGCTTAACCTCCCCGCCCGGCCCGAAGGGAAACCCCGCCCAATGCCTATGACCGCGCCTGCCGATCTTCCCCATCTGAGGCTCTGGGCGCGGCTTCTCCTCATCTTGCTCGGGCTGGTCCTGCTGGCGGTCGGCGCCGGCTCGGCCTGGTTCGGCGTCCAGATCGCCTTCGAGGGCGGCACCTGGTACTACCTGATCGCCGGGCTCGGGCTTGCCATCGCCGGGATCGCACAGGTCGCGGGCCTTGTGCGGGTCAGCGTGCCGCTCCAGGCGCTGCTGCTGATCGGCACGCTGGTCTGGTCCCTGTGGGAGATCTGGGGCAAGGGGTTCCTGCCGGCCTGGGGGGCCGATCTCGGCGCGCGCTGCGGGCTGATCGCGGCGCTGTTCTTCGCCTCGGCCATCATCGCCGCCGCCGGCACGCCGCGCCCCCTGCGCGCGCCCGGCCAGCTGCGCCTGACGCTCGGCGCCGCCGCCGTGGCGCTTCTCGGTGTCGCCATCACCATCGCCTTCTACTGGGAACGGCCCCGCAGCCCGTCCGAGCTGGCCGAGTTGCCCGTCGCGCCCCTGCCGGAGGGGCTGAACGGGCCGGAGGAATGGTCCGCCTTCGGCGGCTCGACCCATGGCCAGCGCTTCACCCCCGCCCGCCAGATCACCCCGCAGAACGTCGCCGGACTGACCGAGGCCTGGCGCGTCCAGACCGGCGATCTGGCACCGAACGACCGGGTCTACTACTCGGCCCAGAACACCCCGATCCTCGGCGACGGCCGGCTCTACACCTGCACGCCCTCGAACCAGGTCATGGCGCTCGACCCCGGCACGGGCGAGGTGCTGTGGCATTTCGACCCCCAGGTCGAGCCGCAGCACATGGAGTCGCTCTTCTCCGCCGCCTGCCGCGCGGTGGCGGTCCATCAGGTGCCGGGCGCGACTGGCCCGTGCAGCACCCGCGTCCATGCCGCCGTCGTGGACGGGCGGATGTATGCGCTGGACGCCGCAACCGGCGAGGTCTGCACGGATTACGGCACGAACGGCATCGTGGACCTGACCCTCGGCATGGGCATCCAGGAAACCGGCCTCGCCTCCTCGACCTCGGGGCCGGCGCTGGTGGGCGAGGCGCTGATCGTCGGCATGCAGGTCAGCGACAACCAGCGCCGCGACGCGCCCTCGGGCGTGGTGCGGGCTTTTGACGCGACGACGGGCGATCTGCTCTGGGCCTGGGACGCCCTGCGCCAGGGACGCGCGCAGGAGCCGCTGGCCGAGGGCGAGGTCTATCCCCGCGGCACGCCGAACGTGTGGAACATCATCACCGGCGATCCCGAGGCGGGGCTCGTCTATATCGGCACCGGCAACTCGGCGAACGATCACTGGGGCGGCACCCGCACCCCCGAGGAGGACCGCTTCACCAGCGCCATCGTCGCCATCGACCTTCAGACCGGCGAGACGGTCTGGGACTTCGCCACGGTGATCCACGACCTGTGGGACTACGACATCGGCGCCCAGCCCATCATCGGCGACATCACGGTGGACGGGCAGGCCCGCCGCGTCGCGATCATGGCGACCAAGACCGGCTCGATCTTCGTCTTCGACGCCGCGACGGGCGAGCCGGTCAGCCCGATCGAGATGCGCCCGGTTCCTCAGGGCGCGCTGCCCGGCGACTGGACGGCCGAAAGCCAGCCGCAATCGGTGCGCTATCCCAACCTCTCGGGACTGCCCGGCCCCGAGCCCGAGGTGATCGACGCCCGCCACGCCTTCGGCATGACCCCGATCGACGCCGCCATGTGCCGCCTGGAATTCGAGCGCTTCCGCTACGAGGGGATGTACACGCCCCCCACCGACGATCCGGGCGGGATGCTGCTCTTCCCCGGCACGATCGGCGGGATCAACTGGGGCGGCTCGGGCCTCGACCGGGACCGGGGCATCCTGATCACCAACCATTCGCGCCTGCCGAACAAGGTGCTGATGATCCCGCGGGACGAGGTCGCGGACCTGCCCGTCGGCATGGGCGGCGCCCGCCCCGACCAGGAGATCGCGCCGCACTACTTCTCGCCCTGGGGCGTGGACCGGCCGATCTGGCTGTCGGCCCTCGACGTGCCCTGCATCGCCCCGCCCTGGGGCTTCGTCGCCGCCACCGACATGGACACGGGCGAGTTGCTCTGGAGCCAGCCGCTCGGCACCGGCTTCGACACCGGGCCGCTGACCCTGCCGACCTTCCTCAAGGTCGTGCTCGGCACCGCCAATATCGGCGGCCCGCTGGTCACGGCGACCGGCCTCACCTTCATCGCCGCCAGCCAGGACAACTGGCTCCGCGCCCTCGAGACGGAGACCGGCCGCCTCGTATGGGAGGGGCGCCTGCCCGCCGGCGGCCAGGCCTCGCCCATGAGCTACGAATGGGAGGGGCGGCAATACATCGTCATCACCGCCACCGGCCACGAGCGGCTGATGACCACGACCGGCGACTACGTCATCGCCTTCGCGCTGCCCTGACGCACGATCCCGGGACCGCGGGGAACGGCCCGCCGCCCCGGCCGTTGCCCCGGACGGCAATGCAAGGACAAGCGGCATGTGGGAGTGGATGAGCGAGAACAGCAGCCTCGTGCAGGCGGCCGTGGGGGCCGTCACGGCGATGGTCTGGGTGATCTACCTGCACATCATCGTGCTGGGCTTCCAGCGCCAGCGCCGGACCGAGATCCTGATCCATCTGGGCGGCGCGCGCGACCTGAACGCCCGCATCCTCGTCAGCAATCTCGGCTTCGAGCCGATCTACATCCTCGAGATCATGCTGACTGTCTGGACCGACGAGGGCGAGCGCATGACCTCGGTCGCCGACCGGACCGAGATCGCGCGCGACAACCTGGAAACGCCCGGGCAGGCGACGCTTCAGGGGCCGCTGAAAAGCGGCGACGTGGTCGATATCGGCAGCTTCGAGAACCTGCTCGAGCGTGCCCGCGCCGGCAGCTTCGACCGGCTCGAGCCCGGCGACATCCGCCGCTTCGAGATCACCGTCGCGGCCATCACCGCCGCCAATGCCGGCATCGCCGCCGCCACCCGCCGCTTCAGCCTCAGCCAGGACGGCAAGAACCTTTGCCTCGCCTGCGAGGGCCTCTATGCCCGCCAGATCCGCGGCCGCTGGCAGCGTCGCCGCATCGAGCGGCAGCTTAAGCGGGTCCGCTAGAGGCACATCTCAGGCGGAACCTCGTCCCATCTACTGTGCGGAAATATCCTCGGGGGGTCCGGGGGGCAGACAGCCCCCCGGCCGCCGCCCCCGGCAAGGTCCTCCGGCTCACCCCCGCGCCAGCGCCTTCGCCTCGCGCCGCCGGGCGTGCAGCGCCGGCTCGGTATAGCCCGAGGGCTGCGCCGTCCCCGTCAGGATCAGGTCCCGCGCCGCCTCGAAGGCGGGCCCGTCGAAGCCAAGGGCAAGCGGCCGGTAGGCCGGATCGCCCGCGTTCTGCTTGTCCACCTTGGCGGCCATGCGGCGCAGCGCGTCCTCGACCTCGTCCTTCGTGATCAGGCCATGCTCCAGCCAGTTCGCCAGGTACTGCGCGCTGATCCGGCAGGTCGCGCGGTCCTCCATCAGCGGGATGTCGTCGATGTCCGGCACCTTCGAGCAGCCGACGCCCTGGTCCACCCATCGCACGACGTAACCCAGGATGCCCTGCGCGCTGTTGTCCAGCTCGCGCAGCACCTCGTCGCGGCTCATCGGCTCCTGCGCCAGCGCCGGGGTCAGCAGCAGGTCGAGGTCCGGCACGGCCTTCCCGGCCAGCTCGTCCTGACGCGCCGCGACATCCACCACGTGGTAGTGCATCGCATGCAGCACAGCCGCGGTGGGCGAGGGGACCCAGGCCGTCGATGCGCCCGATTTCGGATGGCCGATCTTGACCTCCAGCATCTCGGCCAGCGCGTCGGGCTTGGCCCACATGCCCTTGCCGATCTGCGCCCGCCCGCGCATGCCGGCATTCAGCCCGATCAGCACGTTGCGATCCTCGTAGGCCGAAATCCAGGTCGAGGCCTTCATCCCCGGCCGCCCGACGAAGGCGCCCGCCTGCATCGATGTGTGGATCTCGTCCCCCGTCCGGTCGAGGAAGCCCGTGTTGATGAAGAAGATCCGGTTCCGGATCGCATGGATCGAGGCGGCAAGGTTGGCCGAAGTCCGCCGCTCCTCGTCCATCAGGCCCAGCTTCACGGTGTTCGGGGCGAGGCCCAGCACCTCTTCGACATGGGTGAAGACGCGGTCGGCGAAACCGGCCTCGTCGGGACCGTGCATCTTGGGCTTGACCACGTAGATCGCGCCGACGCGGCTGTTCTTCTCGCCGTCCCGCTTCAGGTCGTGGATGGCGCAGGCGACGGTCACCATCGCGTCCATCAGCCCCTCGGGCGTCTCCTGCCCGTCCTTGAGCACGGCATCCGTCGTCATCAGGTGGCCGACATTGCGGACCAGCAGCACCGCGCGGCCGGGCAGGGTCAGCGTGCCGCCATCGGGCAGCGTGACCTGCCGGTCATGGGCCAGGCGGCGGGTCATCTGCTTGCCGCCCTTCTCGAACGTGTCGGCCAGATCACCCTTCATCAGGCCCAGCCAGTTGGCATAGACGGCGATCTTGTCCTCGGCATCCACGGCGGCGACGCTGTCCTCGCAATCCTGGATCGCGGTCAGCGCCGCCTCCAGCACCACGTCGCGCAGCCCGCTGCGCGATGCCGCGCCGATCGGGTGGCCCTTGTTCACCACCAGCTCCAGATGCAGCCCGTTGTGCTTGAGCACATAGGCCGTGTCGCCCCCCTCCGCGCGCGTGCCGACAAAGGCATGCGCATCCGCCAGACGCACGGGCGCGCCGGCGACGGTCGCGAAGAAGCCTTGGTCATCGACCCCGTAAGCCTCGACGCCGGCATGGCTGCCCGAGGTCAGCGGGATCGCCGTGTCGAGGAACTCGGCCGCCTTGGCCACCACGCGGTCGCGGCGCGCGGGGTCGATCCCGCTGCCCGAGGGGGGCGGTCCCGCCACGTCCGAGCCGTACATCGCGTCATAGAGCGAGCCCCACCGCGCGTTTGCCGCGTTCAGCGCGAAGCGGGCGTTGCTGACCGGCACGACCAGCTGCGGGCCGGCGATGGTGGCGATCTCGGGGTCGATGCTGCCGTTGTCGATCGAGAAGGGCGCGGGCTCGGGCACCAGGTAGCCGATTTCGGTCAGGAACTGGCGATAGGCGGCCGCGTCCCATTGCTGGTTGCCGCGCGCCTTGTGCCAGGCATCGATCTGCGCCTGCAGCTCGGCCCGGCGGGCGAGCAGTGCCTTGTTCTCGGTCGCGAAGCCGTCCAGCAGCCCCGCATAGCCCTGCCAGAAGGCGTCGGCGTCTACGCCGATGCCGGGCAGGACGCTCTCCTCGATGAAGCTGGCGAAATCCTGATCGACCTCAAGCCCGTGGCGGGTGACGCGTGTCATGCCGTTCCTCCTTGCTGGCTGCGGGGCAGGCCCCGCCATTCCCGCGCATCTAGACAGAAGCCCGTGCCTTTGCCAAGCGGCTGGAATAATATTCCATAATGGAAAATGCGTCGGGCGGCGGAAGCTGTCGGATGAAAAATCCGGCAATATCAACGCCTCCGGCCGCGCCTGTCTTTCCGCTGCTCGACAGGACGGCAAAGGCGTCCTGCACGAGGTCGCGAATGTCTGTTTTCGCAGACCAAATGTCGCAATCGTGCCAGTTCATGTAACAGGCAGGAGTAGTTTCGGCGAAAGCCAAGCCGCGTCAGAGGAGTCGCGCCGCGCCATGACCACCACCTTTGTCCAAACGCCCTCCACTGCCGATCTCGTGGCCGCACGCCGGCCCGGCCACTCGCTCCCGCGCGATCTTTATTGCGGGCAGCAGGCCTTCAAGGACGACCTGGAGCAGATCTGGTACCGCGAATGGCTGTTCGCCGGACCCTCGGCCGCCATGCCGAAGACCGGCAGCTACATCACCATGCAGGTGGGCGAGTATCCGGTCATCCTGACGCGCGGCTCGGACGGGCGCATCCGCGCCTTCCACAACGTCTGCCGCCATCGCGGCCAGCGGCTCTGCGCCAAGGCCAGCGGCACGGGCGCCAAGCTCGTCTGTCCCTACCACCAGTGGACCTACGATCTCGACGGCAAGCTGCTCTATGCCCGCGACATGGGCGAGGGCTTCGATCCCAGCAAGTACGGGCTGAAGTCCGTCCACTGCATCGACCTGGCGGGGATGGTGTTCATCTGCCTCGCGAAGGTGCCGCCGGCGATCAACGAGCTGGCCGCGAACGTGACGCGCTACGTGCTGCCCTCGGGCCTGGCCGATGCCAAGGTCGCCCATGTCTCGCGCATCGTCGAGAAGGGCAACTGGAAGCTGGTGATGGAGAACAACCGCGAGTGCTATCACTGCGGCGGCAGCCATCCCTCGCTCTGCCGGACCTACAGCGACGACCCGCTGATGACGGTGATGGAGGGCCCGAACGCGGCCAGCCCCGAGATCCTGGACCACTGGGCGCGCTGCGACGCGGCCAACCTGCCCTCGCGCTTCGTGAACGCGCCGGACATGCAGTGGCGCATGGCGCGGGTGCCGCTGATGGACAACCAGGAAAGCTTCACCATGTCGGGCAAGGCGGCGGTGCGCCAGCGCATGGGGACGATCCCGTGGAACGACGCGGGCAGCCTGATGTTTTACCACTTCCCGTCCAGCTGGAACCACTTCCTGCCCGACCACGCCATCGTCTTCCGCATCCTGCCGATCAGCCCGACCGAGACCGAGGTCACGACGCATTGGCTGGTGCACAAGGACGCGGTCGAGGGTCAGGACTACGACCTGCAGAAGCTGATCGAGGTCTGGATGAACACCAACGACGAGGACCGCCAGGTGGTCGAGGAGAACCAGGCCGGCATCCTCTCGCCCGCCTACGAGCCGGGGCCCTATTCGCCGACGCAGGAGGCCGGGGTGATCCACCTGATCGACTGGTATTGCGGCGTGATGTCCGCGCGGCTCGGCGCCCTGCAGGCGGCCGAGTAACCGATGCCGAAGCCCCGCCTGAACTGGGCCGCCGAGCCCTGGTCCGATGACGAGCCGCTGGAATGCGTCATGGTCATCCCCGAGACGCGCGACACGTGCAGCTTCATCTTCCGCGCGCCCTCCGGGGCCTGGTTCGACTATCAGCCGGGGCAGTTCGTGACGCTGGACCTGCCGGTGGACCCCTCGAAGGGGCCGGCCGGGAACGTTCAGCGCACCTACACGATCAGCTCGTCGCCCTCGCGGCCGCTGTCCATCTCGGTCACGGTCAAGGCGCAGTCGACCTCGATCGGCACGCGCTGGATGCTGGACCATCTGCGGCCGGGCATGCGGATCAAGGCCTTCGGCCCGTCCGGCATCTTCAGCTTCCACCGCCATCCGGCCAGCAAGTACCTGTTCATCTCGGCCGGCTCGGGCATCACGCCGATGATGTCGATGACGACCTGGGCCTGGGACCGCGCGCAGGACACGGACATCGTCTTCGTCCACGCCGCCCGCAGCCCCTCGGACATCATCTTCCGCGAGCAGCTCGAGCATTACGCCGCCCGCGTCCCCGGCCTGCAGCTGCGCCTGACCGTCGAGGAGCCCGAGCCGTTCCAGATCTGGCACGGCTACCAGGGACGGCTCAGCCAGATCATGCTGGGCCTGATGGCGCCCGACTACCTGGATCGCGAGGTCTTCTGCTGCGGCCCCGAGCCCTTCATGCAGGCCGTGCGCGAGATGCTGACCTCGCTCGGCTACGACATGGGCCGCTACCACCAGGAGAGCTTCGGCGCACCCGCCCGCACCGAGGCCGAGGTTCCGGTGATCGACGATGTCGCCCCCGACGAGGAGGCGCGCGCCCAGGTCGTCTTCGCCTCGAGCGGTGTGACCGCCTCCTGCGCCGAGACGGACACCGTGCTGGCGGTCGCCAAGCGGTCGGGGCTGAACATCCCCTCGGGCTGCACCTTCGGCCTCTGCGGCACCTGCAAGATCCGCAAGACTGCGGGCGAGGTGCACATGGTCCACAACGGCGGCATCAGCGACGACGACATCGCCGAGGGGTGGATTCTGGCCTGCTGCTCGCACCCGATGGGACGCATCGAGGTGGAGGTCTGACCCGCGCTGCAGGGCAGCATCCAGTTGCACCCTGAGCGTGTATCGGTTAAGGAATTTACAACATTCCTGCCGAACCTGACGGGCCGACGCATCTTGGATCACGCACCTCCATCGGCCGCCTGCCGCATCTCCTCCCAGGTGATCGCGGCGCGGCGCCTCTGCCGCGGCTGGCTGTTCCCGCCCCTGCGCCCTGCCGCGGGTGCCGCGCCGGTCGAGCTGTTCGCCTTCTTCCCCGATGGCGAGCCTGTGACCCTGTTCCTGCCGGGCGACGAGGCACCGCTGGCGCTGCGCCACGTGCCGGCCAGTGCGCGGATGCTGCTTGCCCTGCCGCCCGAGGCGGAGCAGGTCACGGTCCTCGTGGACGGGCAGCCGCAGCAACTGACCCTGGAGCCCGCAGCGGGCCAGGCCTTCGCCGGCCGGAACGTGCTTCTCGCGCAGCGCAACGGCGAGTCGGCCTCGCAGGTCGCGGATTTTCTCGTCTGGCACGCGGCCCATCACGGCGCAGATGCCGCCATCATCATCGACCGCGCCCCCCCGGACGCGGGCGATCTTGCCGCCGAACTGGGCACGTTCCTGGCCGCCGATCCACGCGGCAGGGCGATGGCCGAGGTGCTGGTCCTGCGCGTCGACCTGCCGCTCGGCCGCCCGGAAGAGGGGCCCGAATCGCACCCGCTTTATGCCCCCGACGCGCCCGGCCGCGACCGGATGGAGGCGCCCGCGCCCGATCCCTGGACGGCGCGCCTCGGTTTTCCGCTGCTCTACGACATGATCCGCGCGCGGCATCTGGCCCAGGCCGCCGCCGTCGCCCGGCTGGAGGTGATGGACCTGGTGCAGCCGGCGCCGGACGGGCAGAGCTTCTTCGCCCGCTGCGCGGCCGAGGCGGGCGGCGTCCTGCCCCTGTCGGGCGAGCGCGTCTATCCTTGGGCCATCCGCGAAGGCGAGATCACCTTCGGCGATCACATCTGCAACCGCTTCGACGGCATCGACCGCGCGAACAGCTGGTGCTGCGTGCCGGCGCGGCTGCCGGCGCAAGCGATGTGGATGCCGCACCGCATCCTCGGCACCAGCGGCACCCCAAGCGGCAGCGCCGCCTTCTGGCGCTGCATGGCGCTGCGCCACGGGGGGGACGGCAAGGTCTCGCGCATCGTGGCCCGCACCGCGCTTCAGCAGCGGCCCGAGCTTCAGGCCATGGCCGGCTTCTTCGGCCGCACCCCCGAGGCGGTCCCGCGCGAGCAGGCCAATGCCGAGCGGCTGCTGCCCGTGCGCGAGGTCAGCGGCCAGCGCACCGCCATCGTCACCACGATGAAGAACGAGGGGCCGTTCATCCTGGAATGGCTGGCCTATCACCGCGCCATCGGGGTCAGCGACTTCCTCGTCTACACCAACGACTGCACCGACGGGACCGACGACTTCCTGCGCCTGCTGATGCGCAAGGGCATCGTCGAGTGGCGCGAGAATCCCTATCGCGAGTCGGGGATGAAGCCGCAGCACGCCGCGCTGGACCATGCCAACACCGAAGAGGTGATCCGCAATGCGGACTGGGCGATTTGCATGGACGTGGACGAGTTCATCGCCGTCCATGTGGGCGATCACACCCTGCCGGCGCTGTTCGGCGCGGTGCCCGACGCGAACCTCATCTCGCTGACCTGGCGGCTCTTCGGGAACGCGGATGTCCACGAGTATCGCGACGAGTTCATCACCCAGACCTACTTTCTCGCCGCACGCGAGCAGGCGAACAAGCCGCACCAGGCTTGGGGCTTCAAGACCCTGTTCAAGAACATGGGCCTTTTCAAGAAGCTGGGCGTCCACCGGCCCAAGGGCATCCGCCCCGGCGCCGCCGAGCGGATCTCCTGGGTCAACGGCTCGGGCAAGGACATGCCGCAGTCCGAGTGGCGCAACGCCTGGCGCTCGACCTCGGTCACCTATGGCTATGACCTGGTGGCGCTGAACCACTACGCCGTCCGCTCGGCCGAAAGCTTCCTCGTCAAGCGCGACCGCGGCCGGGTGAACCATGTCGATCGCGACCAGGGCATGGCCTACTGGTTCCGCATGAACCACAACGTGGTCGAGGACCGCCGGATGGAGAAGCTGCGCCCGCGGCTTCAGGCCGAATACGACCGCCTGATGTCCGACCCCGAGATCGCCGCGATGCACCGCGCCTGCGTCGCGGCCCATCGCGGCAAGATCGCCGAACTGCGCGCGCAGGCGGCGCACGAGACCTTCTACGCCGAGCTGACCAGCCCCCGCACGGCGGCGCTGTCGCGGCTGCACGGGCATTTCGGCTCGAACGTCTACCTGGCCGGGCCCGCGGTCATCCCCGACGAGATTGCGGCCCGCCAGCCGCAGGACGACTTCTTCTTCACCGTCGAGCATGTCGACGAAACCCAGCACTGAGAGGCCGGATGTCCCCTGACTACCAAGTTGCCGCCCTGTGGATCGGGGGCAAGCTGTCCTTCCTCGAGGAGCTGTGCCTCAAGTCCTTCGTGGACGCCGGCCATCACACGATCCTCTTCACCTACGAGGGGACCGAGAACGTGCCCGACGGCGTCGAGGTCCGCGACGGCTCAGAAATCCTGCCCAACCCGAACGTGATGCGCCATACCAGGACGGGCAGCCCTGCGCTGTTTTCCGACCTCTTCCGCTACAAGATGCTGGAGCGGATGAACCGCACGATCTGGGTCGACACGGACGCCTATTGCTGCAAGCCGTTCGTGACCGAGACCGGCCACTTCCACGCCTACGAGAAGAAGAACGAGATCAACGGCGGGGTCCTCGGCCTGCCGAAGGACAGCAAGACGCTGCGTGCGCTGCTGGACTTCACGGCCGACGTCCATGCGATCCCGCCCTGGTTCAGCGCCGACGAGCGTCAGCGGCTGGAAGCGGCAGGCGCCACGGGTGCGCCCGTTCACGCGGCCGACATGCCGTGGGGCGTATGGGGTCCGCACGCGCTGACCCACTTCCTGAACGCGACGGGCGAGGTGGAGCATTCGATGCCATCCGTCGCGCTCTATCCGGTGTCATATTCCGAGCGAAAGCTGCTGACTCAGCCCGGCGCGGATCTGGGCGCCTACATCACGGACGAGACCTTCTCGATCCATCTCTATGGCCGGCGGATGCGGCCGCGCATCTCCGAGAAGTTCGGCGGTGTGCCGCGTCCGCGCAGCCTGATCGGAAAGCTATTGAAGAAGCACGGGGTCGACCCGACGCTGAACCCGCTGCCCGACCGCACGCTGGCGGTCGTCACGGATGGTGATGACGACTGACATGAGGTGACGCCGTGGCACAGAACGCGCCCATCGACCGCAAGACCCTCGCCAAGATCGGCGTCGAGGACGTGCAGCGCTTCGCCGATGTCGGCGGGGGGGCGCGCAGGCTGGCGCTGGAGGCGTGGAAGCGGCATGGCTGCAAGATCGACCTGATCGACTTCTGCGAGAACGGCAAGTTCGCCCGCGAGCGGTCGGACTGGATGATGGAATATCTGGGCTGGCTCGTCTCGCGCGGGGTCAAGGCCGAGGATGTGCGCCTCGTCGGCAGCCCGCGCGACGTGGTCCGCGCGGACATCGTCGCCTGCCTCGGTCGTTTCGGCGACATCTGGCGGGTCAAGCGGCTCGAGAAGCTGATGCCGCGCCTCTTCCATTCGGACAGCCGCATGGTCATCGACATCCGCAACGGCACCGGGGGGTTCTGGTTTCTCAAGAAGTTCGGCGAACTCGAGGTGATCAAGAAGCTGGACGGCGAGACGCTGCGCCGCGTCGTGCTGACCCCGCACCCGCCCGAGGCCGAGCAGTCGCGGTCCTGGCGGTCCCGCGCGCGGCAGATGGCGGGGCCGGACGGCTTCTTCCGCCATTCCGAGGGGCATACGCTGCTCTATATTCCGCGCGATCCCAAGGTGCTGGTCGTCACCTTCGCCAACCGCGACGACGCGATGGACAGCGAGGCGATGGCCTTCGGCCACAGCTTCGTCGAGAAGCAGGGCTGGTCGATGCTGGGCGTCCTCGCCTCGAACTGGACCTGGTATCGCCACGAATGGGTGATCGCCCGCTTCGAGCAGCTCAAGCGCAAGAAGTTCTTCAAGCAGTTCGACCGGGTGATCTTCTACGGCGCCTCGATGGGGGGCTACGCGGCCGCGGCCTTCAGCCCGGTCTGCCGCAAGGCCGAGGTGGTGATCATGTCGCCGCAGTCCACGCTGGACAAGACCCTGGTCCCCTGGGAGACGCGCTACGAGCGGGCTTGGGACCGCGACTATTCCGGCCCCTATGGCGACGCGGCCACCGTCAGCGCCTCGGCGCGGCAGGTCACCATCCTCTACGACCCGCTCGAGGAACTGGACGCGGCCCATGTCGCCCGCTTCACCGCGCCGAACGTCGTCAAGCTGCGCTGCCCGATGCTGGGCCACCGGCTGGCCTCGTCGCTGGCGCAGATGGGCATCCTGTCGCCGATCATCCTCAAGGCCATGAACGGCGAGCTGGAGCAGGTGGAGTTCTACCGCCTGCTGCGCGCCCGACACGATTCGCCGCGCTATCAGGCCGAGCTGTTCCGCCGCTGCCTCGAGGCCGGCCACGAGACGCTGGCGCGGCGGCTGGCGGCCTGGGTCCAGGCGCGCGGCGAGAACCGGCAGATCCGCATCGCGCTGGAGGAGCTGGACGCCCGCCGCAAATCTGCACCCGCCCCCAGACCTGCCGTCCCATCACCGGCTTCGACCGAACCCGTTCTTGCCGGCTAACCGTCCCACCAAGGAGTTTCCCATGCCCACCGCCCTCGTCACCGGATCGGCCGGTTTCATCGGCTTCCACCTCTGCCGGCTGCTGCTGGACGAGGGTTGGCGCGTTATCGGCGTGGACAACCACAACGACTATTACGACCCGGCGCTGAAGGCCGCGCGCGAGGCGCAGCTGACCGCGCGCCCGGGCTTCCGCGCGATCCGCGGCGGCGTCGAGGATCAGGGCCTGCTGACCGCGACCTTCGCCGAGGAGGCGCCCGAGATCGTCATCCACCTCGCCGCGCAGGCCGGGGTGCGCTACTCGATCGAGAACCCGCGCGCCTATGTGCAGGCGAACCTTCTGGGCACGTTCGAGCTGCTCGAGGCCGCGCGCGCCCATCCGCCGCGCCACATGCTGCTCGCCTCGACCAGCAGCGTCTTCGGCGCGAATACCGAGATGCCCTATCGCGAGACGGACAAGGCCGACACGCCCATGTCCTTCTACGCCGCCACCAAGAAGTCGAACGAGGCGATGGCGCACAGCTATGCGAACCTCTTCGGCCTGCCGATCACCATGTTCCGCTTCTTCACGGTCTACGGGCCGTGGGGCCGGCCGGACATGGCGCCCGCGCTCTTCACCGACGCGATCACAGAGGGCCGGCCGATACGGGTCTTCAACAACGGCGACATGAAGCGCGACTTCACCTATGTGACCGACCTCGTCCGGGCGATCCGGCTGCTGGTCGATGCGGTGCCCGGAACGGCGCCGGCGGTTCAGGGCGACAGCCTCTCGCCGGTGGCACCGTACCGGGTGGTCAACATCGGAAACGGCCAGCCGGTGCAGCTGATGGACTTCATCGCCGCCATCGAGAGGGCCACGGGCCTTGAGGCGATCCGCCGCTTCGAGCCGATGCAGCCCGGCGACGTGCCCGCGACCTGGGCCGACACGGCGCTGCTTCAGCAGCTGACGGGCTACAAGCCGCAGACCCGGCTCGAGGACGGGATCGCGGCCTATGTCGACTGGTTCCTGGGCTATCACGGCCGCGGCGCGGCGGCGCAGGTGAAGGCAGCCGGCTGACGGCGGCCGCTAGCCCGCCACCAGAAGCCAGGCGTCCAGCCGCTGCCGCAGCTCGGGCGCCAGCTCGCCCCGCAGCGCGGGGGGCGGGCTTTCCGTCAGCGCGGCGCGGAAGTCGGGATCGAGGCTGTCCACGAAGCGTCGGATCGCCATCCGGCCGCTGCCCGAGACGATGGGACCATGCACCCGGCGGAAGCGGGTGCGGCCGTGCGCGCCCAGAAGCTGCCAGGCCAGCGAGGACAGGATCTGCCGGGCCAGATGATCGCTGTCCTCCAGCACGCGGCGCAGCGCCTCGCGAATGGTCGGGGTCATGTCCTCGGGCGTCGTCGCCATGCCGTCCAGCTGCCGCTCGGTCCAGATGAGGTTCACCTGGGCGACAAGCCCCGCCCAAAGCGGCGCGGTGCTGCGCATGCGGTCCTCCAGCAGGACCGCGTGGAGGGGGTCCTCCGCCTTGTCCTGCCGCATCAGCGCCTGAAGGTGGTCGCGGCAGATCCGGCCCGCGCCCGAGGCCAGCATCTGCCCCAGCTGCCGCACCAGCAGCTCTGGCGTCGGGCTTGCGGCGGCCCGGCCTGCGGCCAGCGGCGGGCGTGCGTCCGGTCCCGGCTGAAGCCACCGTCCCGCCTCGGCCAGGCTCAGGCCGCCATCTGCCCAGGCCTCCCGCAGCGGGGCGGGCAGCTCGGCCGCGTCCTCGGCCTCAAGGTCCGTCAGGGCGATGCGCGGCGCCAGATGCGCCACCCCGTCCCGATGCGCCAGGACCGAGCCGACCGCCCAGGCCATCTGATGCCCGCGCAGAAGCTCCGAGCTGGGCTGCAACAGGTCCGGCCGCGCCAGCGCGAGGCGCGGATCGCGCGCGTATTCGGCCCAGAGATGCAGGAAGGCGAGGCAACCGGGCGTGGCCGCGTAGATCGAGGGCGAGGGCCAGAGGAAGGGCGCCTCGACCATCTCGGCGTCGTCCGCTTCCAAGAGGATGAGGCAGTCCGAGCCGACATGGTGCCGCTGCGGCCAGCAGAGCGCCTGGCCGTGGATGAAGCCGCCGGGCGCCCCGCGCGCGGCTGCCGCAAGCGCCGCGACCTGCTGCGCGGCAGGGATCTCCAGCAGGCTGTCGGCGCTCTGACGGATCTCGACCAGCAGCAGCGCGTCCTCGCTCAGCCGGGCCAGGGCCTCGGCCATCGCGGCGGGGGCGGCGGCGCGGAACAGCGCCTCGGCGTCGCGGCGAAGGCTCGCGGGGGCGGCGGGCATGTGGGCGGCGACCGCGGCGCCGTCGAGTTCGGTGATCCCGGCAAGGCCCGCGGCCGCGGCGAGGCTGCGGCGGGCCTCGACCTCGGGCGCGGGGGCGGGCGCGCCGGGCGACAGGATCAGCAGGTGGACGTTCAACCCAGAGCGGTTCGGCTGTGTCACGACGGCTGCCTCATTCTTTTCCGCATGTCTAGCCGCACGCGCCGCCGGAAGCCAGCGCCGCGACCCCGGCCACTTGCCCATTGCGGCAGGCCGGCGGAAGGCGCAGACTACCCGGGGTTGATCAAGGGAACCGGCGTGCAGGCAGGGCATCATCGGGAGGCGGGCGCGCCTGAGGCCGAGCGGTTCGTGCTGGTCACGACCATGCGGAACGAGGCGCCGTTCATCCTGGAATGGCTGGTCTATCACCGCCTGATCGGCTTCACCGACATCCTCGTCTTCACCAACGACTGCGAGGACGGCACGGACCTGATGCTGGACCGGCTGGCCGCGATGGGGCTGCTCACACATCTGCCGAACGCCCGGCGCGGCAAGAAGACCGTGCAGTGGCAGGCGCTGTCGCGGGCCAGTCACCAAGGCGTCGTGAAGAAGGCCGACTGGCTGATGGTCGCGGATGTGGACGAGTTCCTCGTCGTCAAGGCCGGGGACGGGCACCTGGCCGACCTGCTGGCCGCCGTGCCGGAGCCGCGGGGCTTTCAGATCCCGTGGCGCATGTTCGGCGCCTCCGGCCGCGTCGCCTTCGACCCGGACCTGGTGATGGCGCAGTTCACCCGCGCCGCGCCCGAGGCGCTGGTCTGGCCTTGGCGGGCCGTGCAGTTCAAGAGCCTCTTTCGCAACGGCCCCCATGTCCTCGGCCTCGGGGTGCACCAGCCGAAGCTGGACCCGGCGGCGCGGGGGGCGTGGTATGACGCGAACGGCCGTCCGCGCGGGCCGGTGCCCGGCACCGTGACGCTGGAGACGACGCCGCGCTACGGCCTCGCGCAACTGAACCACTACGCGCTCGGCAGCGCAGAGAACTTCCTCGTCAAGGCCGAGCGGGGCCGCCCCAACCGCACCGCCGAGCCCATCGGCCTCGACTACTGGATCGACCGCAACTTCGACACGGTCGAGGACGATGCCATCCTGCGCCACCTGCCCGCCGTGCGGCAAGGCGTGGCGGCCCTGCTGGAGGACCCGGCCCTGCGGGCGCTGAGCGAGGCGGCGATTGCCTGGCGCCGCGAGCGGATCGAGGCGCTGAAGCTGACCTCGGACGGGTTCTACCTGCTGGCGCGCATCCAGCAGCTGGGCGGCACCGAGGTCGTGGCGATGGACCGCCAGCTGACCCTGGTGCGCGAGCTGATGCGGATGCGCCAGGCGGTCAGCACGGTGCTGCGCCCCGAGGACGATCTGAGGCAGCCGAAGCCCGGTGCCACTGATGCCGCACGGTCGCGCAAGGCGGCGGTCTGAGCGGGGCGCCTCAGCTGCCCGAGGGCGAGCCGACGTCGCGCGAGGGGGGCTCGGACGTGCCCGAGCGGCGGCAGATCTCGCGCAGGGCGGTCTTCATGCCCTCTTCCAGCGTCGGGTGGTAGAAGGGCATGTCCAGAAGCTGCGCGGCCGTCGCGCCGGACTGGACCGCCCAGGCCAGCTGGTGGGCCAGATGCTCGCCCCCCGGCGCGCAGAGATCGGCCCCGACCAGCCGCCCGCCGGGATCGGCATGGATGCACAGCACGCCCCGCGCGCGACCCTCGACCCGGGCGCGGCCCTGATCGCCGTAATCGGCACTGGCCGAGATGGCCGCGTCCTTCGCGGCCGCGCCGATGGCGGCCGAGGGCGGGTCGGTGAAGGCGATGGTGAAGAAGACATGCCGCTCGAATGGATCGACCTTCGGAAACTGCGCGGCGTTGCGCCCGGCGATGGCGCCCTCGCTGGACGCCTCGTGCAGGACCGGCGCGTCGGCGGCGACATCCCCCGCCATGAAGACCGGCGTGTTGCCACATTGCATGGTCAGCCGATTGAAGAGCGGCTGGCCGTCCTCGTCCAGGTCGATCCCGCTGGCCTTCAGCTCCAGCCCCGACAGGACCGGCGCCCGCCCCGTGGCGACGAGGACATGGGTGAAGTCGTCCTGCCCCGCCCGGCCATCCTCGCCGGTCCAGCTGACGCGGATCTCTCCGTTCTCCAGCCGCTCGGCCGACGTTTCGACCCCGAGGATCAGGCGCAGGTCCTCGGACAGCGCGGCGCCGAGGGCGGCATTGACCGCAGGGGCGCGGGCCTTGGCGACGGCATCGCCGCTGTCGAGCAGCGTGACCCTGACCCCGAGCCGCGCCATCGCCTGCGCCAGCTCGGCCCCAAGTGGACCTGCGCCGATGACGGCCAGGCGCTGCGGCAGGTCCGGCAGCTCGAACAGCGTGTCGGTGGTCATCACGTTCGGCCCGAGGTCGCGGAAGGGCGGCGGCACGACGGGGCGCGAGCCGGTGGCGATGACGATGGCGCCCGCCTCGATCTCGCGCCCGTCCTCCAGCGTCAGGCGCTGCGCGGCGGAAAAGCGCGCGCGTCCGACAAGCGCGGTGCCCTCGGGCAGGTCGTCGAAGCTTTCGCGGGTGAAGGAAAGGAAGCGGTCACGCTCGGCCCGCAACCGGGTCATGACGCGGGGGCCGTCGATCCGCATCGGGCCGGGCAGCACGCCGAAGCGGGGGGCTTGCTCGACCTGATGCGCCGCGCTGGCCGCCGCGATGAGCAGCTTCGAGGGCATGCAGCCCGCCAGCGCGCAGAGCGTGCCGTTGAATTCGGGATCGATCAGGACCGTGCGCGCCCCGGCGCCCCGCGCCGCGCGCTCGGCCGCCAGTCCCGCCGTGCCTGCGCCGATGACGGCGACGTCGCAGCGGATCAAGCTGCACCTCCGCGCCCGGACCCGGCCGCACCTGTCTTGCCTGCTGCTGCTGCTGCCCGCATGTTCTTTTCCTTTTGCGCAGACGATACCATGCCGCGGCGCCGGCGCAAACGCGGCAGTTCGGCCCGGGCAGGGCGATGTCGCTCTTTGAGGCAGAAAACGCAGCCGCCCCTGCATCGTTTCGGCCGGCCCGTCCGTGTCTTCAGCCGAAGGCTGACATCGGGGCAGCGATGCGCGGGCAGAATGCGATGGACAGGCAGGCGGGCTGCCGCCAACATGGCGACGAACGGGAACAGGTTCATCCACGGGATGAGCCATGCGCGAAACGGGGGGCGGGACAGGGTCGCCCCGCAACCGGCTGCGACCAAGGCCGCGGGCGGCAGGGACGGATGATGACATGACGGCGATGATCCCAGAGACTTCGGCTGACCACCTGCGCGCGCGGCTGACCGCGCGGCTTGAGGAGATCGCTTCGAGCTTCGGCAGCGCCGCGCCGGGGCTGGGGCAGGCCATGGCCGACGCCGCGCTGTCGGGGGGCAAGCGCTTCCGCGGCACGCTGCTGCTGATGGCGGCCGAGGCCGGGGGCGGCGCCTGCGACGCCTGTGTCGACGCGGCCGCCGCGCTGGAGATGGTGCACAGCGCCTCACTGGTCTTCGACGACCTGCCTTGCATGGACGACGCGCAGCTGCGGCGCGGGCAGCCGGCGGTGCATGTGGCGCATGGGCAGGGACGGGCGGTGCTGGCGGGGATCGCGATGATCACCGAGGCGATGCGCGTTCTCGCCTGCGCGCGGGGCGCCGAGCCGAAGACGCAGGCACGGCTGGTGCAGATCCTGTCGGCCGCGCTCGGGCCGCAGGGGCTTTGCGCGGGGCAGGACCTCGACCTCGCCAGCGACAAGACGCCCGAGCGGATCCTGCGCGAGCAGGACCTGAAGACCGGCGTGCTCTTCGTCGCCGGGCTCGAGATGCTGGGCGCGATCAAGGGGCTCGAGGATCAGGCCGTGCAGGCGATGATCGCCTTCGGCCGGCAGCTGGGCCGGGTGTTCCAGTCCTATGACGACCTGCTGGACCTGCTGGGCGATCCGCGGGCCATGGGCAAGGATGGCGGCCGCGACGCGCGGGCCGGCGCCCCCGCGCGCGGCGTGCTGGCGGTGGCCAGCCTGACGGACGTGTCCGAAAGCTACAAGCTGAGCCGGGCGGAGCTGGACGACATGCTGGCCATGCCGCCCTTGGCGAGCCCGGACATCCAGGCGCTGCTGGCGCGGGTGCTGCCGAAGGATCTGCGCCGCAGCGCGTGATGGCGCGGCCGGAGTGGGTGTTTCACACCCCCACACCCCTGTGGGATACTTCTGCACAGAAGATATGGCAGACTCAGTGTCTCGGGCGCGTCCAGAGGCCGAGGCGTGAGCTGCCGCCTTTGCTGCCTCGCGACGCCAGCGCGTCGCGCCCGGCGCGCAGGGCCATGCCCGCCTTGGCCGCGCCCGAGGTGCGGATGCGGCTGCGGTAGGCCTCGGGGCCGCCCTTGCGGATGCGGCTGCCGATGGCGCGGTAGATGCGGGCGGCGGCGGCGATGGACCAGGCGCAGCGCAGCGGCAGGCCGGGCAGGCCGGCGCGGGCGCTGTCGTAGTAAGGCTCGGCCGCGTCCAGAAGCCGGATGATGACGGCGTAAAGCTCGGGCGATGGAATCTCGCCCTCGATGCGCGCGCCGGCGCTGTCCAGCCAGTCCTGCGGCAGGTAGCAGCGGCCGATCCGCGCATCGTCGATCACGTCGCGCGCGATGTTGGTCAGCTGGAAGGCAAGGCCGAGGTCGCAGGCGCGGTCGAGGACGCGGTCGTCGCGCACCCCCATCACCCGCGCCATCATCACGCCCACCACCCCCGCGACGTGGTAGGAATAGTCCAGCGTGTCGGCCAGGGTGCGGTACTGGCGCGCCTCCACGTCCATCTCGAAGCCCGCGATCAGGTCAAGCGGCCAGCGCTCGGGGAAGTCGTGGCGGCGGGCCACGGTTCGCAGTGCCTCGAAGGGCGGCGACATCGGCGCCGTGCCGTGCAGCGCCTCCAGCGTGTCGGCGCGGAGCTGGACGAGGCGGGCCTCGGGGTCGGCGCCCAGCTCGGGGCGGCTGCCGAGGTCCTGCCCGTCGATCACGTCATCCGCGTGCCGGCACCAGGCATAGAGCATCACCGTGTCGTCGCGGATGCCCGCCGGCATCAGCTTGGCCGCGGCCGCAAAGCTCTGCGAGCCGTGGGCGATGGCCGCTTCGCTGGCGGCGACCGTGTCGCTCATGCCGGGACGCCAGCATCGGACAGCATCACCTGCGCCGTCGCCTTGGCGCTGCCGACGACGCCAGGGATGCCGGCGCCGGGATGGGTGCCCGCCCCGACGAGGTAGAAGTTGCGGATCGAGCGGTCGCGGTTGTGCGGCCGGAACCAGGCCGATTGCGCCAGGATCGGCTCGACCGAGAAGGCGCTGCCATGATGGGCGTTCAGCTCGGTCGCGAAATCCGAGGGCGCGAAGATGTGCGTCGTCGTCAGGTTCGCGCGCAGGTTCGGGATCAGCCGCTCCTCGAGGCTTTGCAGGATGCGGTCGGCATAGGCCGGGCCCTCCTTCGTCCAGTCGATCTGGGCGCGGCCCAGATGCGGGACGGGGGCAAGGACGTAATGCGTGGACATGCCCGGCGGGGCCATGTCCGGGTCGGTGACCGAGGGCGAGTGGAGATAGAGCGAGAAGTCCTCGGCCAGGTTGGGGCCGCGGAAGATCTCGTTCACCAGCTCCTTGTAGCGGGGGCCGAAGAGGATGGTGTGATGGGCCAGCCCCTCGGGCTTCTCCTTCAGGCCGAAATGCAGCACGAAGAGCGACATGGACCAGCGCTGCTTGCCGAGGATCGCGGCCTTCGTCCGGCCGCGCCGGGTGTGGCCCAGAAGGTCGCGGTAGTTGTGCATCACGTCGCCGTTGCTGGCGACCATGTCGGCGTCCAGCTGCCGCCCGTCGGCAAGGCGGATGCCGGTGGCGCGGCCGTCCTCGGTCTGGACCTTGGCGACCTTGGCGTTCAGCAGGACGGTGCCGCCGAGCCGCTCGAACAACGCGACCATTCCGGCGACCAGCTGGTTGGTGCCGCCCTTGGCGAACCAGACACCGCCGCGCCGTTCCAGCGCGTGGATCAGGGCGTAGATCGCGCTGGTCGAGAAGGGATTTCCGCCGACCAGCAGCGTGTGATAGGAAAACGCCTGCCGCAGGTAGGGGTCCTTGATGAACTCGGCCACCTTGGCATGGACCGACTTGTAGGCCTGAAGCCGCATCAGCGCGGGCGCGGCGCGCATCATCTGGCCCAGCTTCAGGAACGGGACCGTGCCCAGCTTGACATAGCCCTCCTGATAGACCGCTTCGGCGTAGTCCTTGAAGCGACGGTAGCCTTCGAGATCGTCCGGGTTGAAGCGGGCGATCTGCGCCTCGAGCTGTTCGCCGTCGTTGACGTAGTCGAAGACCTTCCCGCCATCCCAGATCAGCCGGTAGAAGGGCGAGACCGGCACCAGCGTCACGTCGCGGGACATGTCCTGACCGGCGCCGTCCCACAGCTCCTTCAGGGCGTCGGGGTCGGTGATGACGGTGGGGCCGGCGTCGAAGACATGGCCGTGATCGTGCCAGACATAGGCGCGCCCGCCGGGCTTGTCCCGCGCCTCGACCAGCGTGGTCGCGATGCCGGCCGTCTGCAGGCGGATCGCCAGCGCAAGGCCGCCGAAGCCTGCGCCGATCACGATGGCTGTGGTCATGTCTCACCTTTCAGAAGGGGTTTTTCGGGCAGGCAGGGCAGGGCGGCGCTGATGGGGATGGGCGGCTTGCCCGTCACGATGCGCAGCCGGTCGGCCCAGGTCAGGCGGCCGGCATAGAACCGCTCGATCAGCGGCTCGGGCAGGCGGTAGAAGCGTTCCAGCAGGCGGTAACGCTGCGGGCCGGGGCAGCCGCGGAACAGCATCCGGTTGAGAAGGCGCAGGAAACGGTCCTCGCGCGCGCGCCTCAAGGCGAAGGCGCGCAGGCGCGTGCGGATGGCGGCGGTGGTCAGGGGCTGCGTGCCGGCGATGAGGTCCGCGACTTCGGCCGCGACGGGCAGCGAGTAGCCGGTGACCGGGTGGAAGAGGCCGGCGCGCAGGCCGATGGGCACCGGGCCGCTGTCATGGTCGCGCCAGAAGCCGGCAGCGTCATGGGCCAGCGCGATGGGCAGGACGCCCCGCTCGCGCCGGACCTCGCGGCCGTGCCAGCCGCGCGCGGCGGCGTAGTCCAGCGCCTCGGCGGCCAGTTCGTTGTCCGAAAGCGTCGCGCCGTCGCTGTAGCGCGTGTCCTCGATCAGCACGCGCCGCTCGGTGAAGGGCAGGACGTAGATGAAGCGGTAGCCGTCCTCCTGCGGGACGGTCGCGTCCATGATGACGGGGCGGGCGATGCCGTGGGGGGCGTCGCATTCGATCTCGATGCCGACGAATTTCTGGAAGCCGGTGACGAGATGCGGGCCGCGCTTCGCGCCGCGACCGTCGAGGATGCAGAGCGCCGTCAGCACCTCGCCATCGGCCAGCGTCGCGCGGTCCTCGTCCAGCCGGGCGATCTCGGCGTTCCAGCGCGTCTCGATCCCGGCCTCGGCGACCAGCCGCGCCAGCCCCTCGCTGCCCATCGACGAATAGCCGGCGCGCAGGCGGCGGCTGTGGCCGGGAAAATGCACCTCTTGCTCGGACCAGTCGCCGATAAGGGCCGGGGCGAGGCGGGCGTGCCAGTCGGGCGAGATGTCGGGGCCGTGGAAGGACCAGGTGTGGCTGTTCGAAGGCCCCCCGGCGCGGTCGAGGATCAGGATGCGGGCGCCCGGCTGCGCCGCGCGCAGGGCCAGCGCGGCGAGGCTGGAGGCAAGGCCGCCGCCGCCGAGGATGATGTCTGCGCTCATGCCGCGTCCCCTGCCGCGCGGCCCCGGATCATCTTCTCGATCAGGTCCGCGCCGCGCCGAACGCCGCCTGCGGCGCGCAGTTCCGCCCGCGGCCGGGAAAGGTTGTCGCGGAAGGCGCGCTCGCCCAGCAGCCGCGTCAGGGCGGCGCGGATGGCGGCCACGTCGCGCTGGCGCGGGGGCAGGGTCAGGCCGATGCCGTGATGGGCGATGCGGGCGCCGATGCCCGGCTGCTCGAAGGCGAGCGGCATGGCCAGCATCGGCACGCCCGCCGCGATGCAGTCGAGGACCGTGTTCAGCCCGGCATGGGTGATGCAGACCGAGGCCCGTGCCAGCACCGCCGTCTGCGGCCAGAGATCGCGCACCAGCGGCCGGCCGGGCAGGGCGGCGATCTCGGCGGAGGTCAAGGCGCCGGCATGGGTCAGGATGAGCGTCACGTCCAGCGGCGCGGCCGCCGCGCAGATCGCGTGAAGAAGGCGCTTTCTCCGCCCGGCCAGCGTGCCGAGCGAGGCGAAGATCACTGGCTGGTCCGGCAGCGGCGGCAGCCCGGCCCTCGGGTCGTCGCGCAGGGGGCCGAGCGGGACGGCATTGGCGGGCCAGTCCTGCGGGAAGTCGAGGGCGGGGATCATCTGCCGCAGCTCGGGCACATCGGCGGACCAGTCGTCGATCCCGGCGCGCGGCGCCAGCCCGTGCTGGCGGCAGCCCTGCGCCAGCGCCCGGTTTTGCAGCGCCATCAGCGCCCCCGAGACCTTCCAGCCGCCGCGATTGCGGCCGCGTCCGGCCTCGGACGGATCGAAGGGCCAGGGCAGGAAGGGCGGCGGCACGGCGTCGTTGCGCAGGATCGGAAGGCCGGGCGTCAGGGTGATGCGGCGGATGCCGGCGGCCTCGGCGGCGAGCGCGTAGCCCGGCTCGGCATGGTCGGTCACGGCAAGGTCGGGCGCCAGTGCCGCCAGCGCGGCCGGGGCGTGGCGCACCACCCCCCGCGTCGCCGCTGCCGTCGCCCAGAGCGTGCGGGCCAGGCCGGCGCCGCTCAGCTGCGGCTCGGTCCAGTCCATCGCGCGCACGGGCAGGCCTTGGACCAGCGGCGGCAGCGCGCGGCTGCCCAGCAGCACCACCTCATGCCCGCGCCGGGCCATCTCTCGGGCCAAGGGGGCGTGGGCGCCCAAATGGCCGCGCATGGCGGGCAGGCAGAAGGCGATGCGCGCCATTCAGGTCCGGTCCGCGGACCGGTCCGCCGGCGCGCTCTCGCGCTTCAGCGTGCCGGCCTCGCGCAGCTGCTGCTTCAGGCGGTCGGGCCGGGGCGCGTAGATGAAGCCGAAGCTGACGCAGCCGTCGCGCCCCTCCACCGCGTGGTGCAGCCGGTGGGCCTGGTAGACGCGGCGCAGGTAGCCCTTGCGCGGGATGTGCCGGAACGGCCAGCGCTGGTGGACGAGGCAGTCATGCAGGAACAGGTAGATGATCCCGTAGCAGGTCATCCCCACCGCCACCCACCAGAGCCAGCCGTCCGAAAAGGCGAAGAGCCCCGCCGCGATTACCGCGAAGACGATGCCGTAGAGATCGTTCTTCTCGAAGCCCGAATGATCGTCGTCGGTGTGATCGTGATGCGACTTGTGCCAGCCCCAGCCAAGCGGGCCGTGCATGATCCAGCGATGCACGGAATAGGCCGTCAGCTCCATCACCGCGACGGTGGCGACGACGATGCCGAGGGGGGCGAGCCAGCCGCTCATGCCTGCCTCCGCGTCGCGGGAAGGCGCCACCAGGGCACGTTCGGATAGAGGTGGTGCTCGTGGTGGTAGCCGCCGAAATGGAAGCAGGAGATCAGCGACAAGGGGTCGCTGACGCGGCTCGAGCGGGCATTGTGGCGGTCGTGGAACTGCTCGCCGTCCCGCGGCATGTGCGGCAGGTAGGTGCCGAAGAAGAAAAGCTGCATCGAGGCGAGGATCGAGGGCACCGCCCAGAAGGCGACATAGGGCCAGCGATCCCCCAGGATCAGCGCGTAGAGGATGACCGTGCTGCCCAGCACCCAGAACTCGCGCCAGCCGAAATAGGTGCGGACGAACTTGGCATACCAGGCGACGGCGCTGCCGGGGCCGTAATCGGGGTCGTCCTCGGTCCCGGCATGGCGGTGATGGGCCATGTGCTTGACGATCAGCCGCCGCCAGGAAAAGCCGGCATAGAGCCACAGGACCAGCTGCCCGATGGCCGCGTTGAGGCGCGGGCTGCCCGGCGCGACCGCCCCGTGCATCGCGTCATGGGCGATGATGAAGAGCCCGGTCGAAAGCCAGGTCAGCCCCAGCAGCGCCAGCAGCGCCACGAGCGGATAGGCCGGCGCGTCCAGGAACCAGATCGTCGCCACATGCAGGCAGGCCCAGGCCAGCACGACCAGGCCGGCCAGCGCGAGGCTGGTCATCCGCTCGGGGCGGCGGTCGGCGGCGGTGGCGGCATCGGGTCGGCTCATCGGTCCAGTCCCTCGGGGTCGAAGGCAGAGCCTAGCGCCGCTGCGGCGGCATTTCCAGACTTCATGCTGTCGCAGCCATCCGCCGCCGGTGCCGCATGGGCGCCGCCCAGCAGCACCGCCCGGCGCAGGGCGTCCAGGTCGGCCGAGCCGGTGCAGAACATCGCGATCCTCAGCTGCGCGATGACATCGGCGAAATGCGCCTCCAGCGCCTCGGCGCTGTCGCGGGCGGCGTGGAGGGCATGGGCCGCCTGCCCCGCAAGGCCCGCGCCAAGCCGGATCGCCCGCGCCACGTCCAGCCCGTGCCGCACCCCGCCCGAGGCGATCAGCGTGGCCCCCGGCCGCATCAGCGGCGCGGCCAGCGCCAGCGCCTCGGCGGTGGGGATGCCCCAGTCATGGAAGGGCGCGGCGATGGCGCGGGCGCGGGCATCGCCGCGCTCGGCCTCCACCCGTGCCCAGCTGGTGCCGCCGAGGCCTGCGACATCGAGGATCGTCACCCCCGCCTCCTGCAGGCGCCGGACGAGCTGGGGGGCAAGGCCCGCGCCCACCTCCTTGATGCCGAGGGGAACGGGCAGGGCGCGGGCCAGCGCCTCGATCTTCGGCAGGAGACCCGCGAAGTTCCGGTCGCCGCCGGTCTGGATCGCCTCTTGCAGGGGGTTGAGGTGCAGGATCAGCGCGTCCGCCTCGATCATGTCCACGGCCCGCTGCGCCTCGGGCAGGCCGATGCCGTAGTTCAGCTGCACCGCGCCGATATTGCCGAGGATCGGGATCTTCGGCGCCCGCGCCCGCAGATCGCGGCCAAGGCCGCCCGCCGCGCCATGCTCGACCGCGATCCGCTGCGAGCCGACCGACAGCGCGATCCCGAGGCCGGCACAGGCCTCGGCGATATGGGCGTTGATGCGCGCGGCCTCGGCCGGTCCCCCGGTCATGGCCGAGACCAGCAGCGGCGCCGCCATCCGCCGGCCGAGGAAGGTGGTGCCCATGTCGATGGCGTCCAGGTCCAGCTCGGGCAGGGCGATGTGGCAGAACTGCACCCGGTCGAAGCCGGTCTCGCGCGAGGCCTGCGTGCCAAGACCCTCGGCCACGATGCGCAGGTGATCCGATTTCCTGCCCGAGATGTCCGTCATGCCGCCCCGCCTGTCTTCCTGCGGGCGGAGGATCGCGCGGCGCGCAGGCGGGCGCAATCCCCCGCCCGTCATCCTGCGGCGAGCGGACGCGCCGTGAAATCCAGCGTGTAGGGGTCCAGCGTGCCGGGCAGGCGGTCCGTCGGCAGCCGCTCGGGCTGGTTCAGCCGCAGCGACAGCCGCGACATCAGCGCCCGCATTGCATGGGTGGCGACAGCAGGGACGAAGTTCACGGCCGGGCAGATGACGGGGCCGTGGCTGAAGGGCACCAGCCCCAGCTCGGGCCGCTCGTTGCCCTTCTCCCACAGGCGCGGGTCGAAGCGGTGGGCCGCCTCCAGCAGCTCGTCGTCGCGATGCAGGAAGGGCGCGAAGATCAGCAGCTGCGTGTTCTTCGGCACCATCCCTTCGCCCCACTGCACGTCCACGGTCGTCTCGCGCAGGATCGCCGGCGTCGTGGGCCAGAGCCGCAGCGATTCCAGGAAGCACGCCCGCAGAAGCTCCAGCCGCGGCGCGGGGCCTTCGGCGGCGGCGGCCTCGGCGCGGACGGCGGCCTCCGTTTCGGGATGGACGGACAGAAGGGCCAAGGTGCGGAAGCTGGCCATGCCTCCGGGATCGAAGGCGAAAAGATACTGCGGCAGCTGGTGATGGGGCAGCTGGCCGGGATCGGTGCAGGCGCGCGCCATCTGGCCCGCGAGGCTCTGCGGATCGGGATCGTCGAGATAGGCCTTCAGGCGCGCCAGGAACGCGTCGCGCCCGGCGCGGTCCTTGCGGCGCAGGAAGGCCAGGTTGCCGCGCCGGCGCAGCGCCTCCAGCAGGTCGGTCAGGGCATGGTCCTCGCGCGCGGCCTCGCCCAGCACGATGCGCCGGACCATGCGGTACCAGCCGGTGAAGAAGCCGTCCCAGTCCAGCCGCCCCTGGGCGAGCGCCGTGGCGGCGACCTCGTCCATCTCCTCCTGCGCGATGGCGGCGAAATGCGCGGCCATGCTGTGCATCGGGCAGCCGGTCTCCAGCGTCGCCTCGTTCAGACGGCGCCGCGACGCGCGCGGCGCGCCATGCGAGGCGAGCGCCGAGCCGGGCTGGAAATGGTTCAGCGCCGCCTGCTTCTCGAGGCTCGCCGCGGCGAAGGGCTCGGGCGAGCCGGCCAGCACGATCTGCGCGTCATGGGCCGACAGGATCACCGCCTGCGCCCGGACCGGGATCGCCAGAACCAGCGGGCCCGGCCCGTATTTCTTCCGCAGCGCCTGCATCCGCCGCACAGCGCGGTCGTCCATCCCCGCCCGCTCGGCAAGGCCCACCACCTTGCGGCGGCGGATCAGCGGGCCCTTGGCGAGCGTCGGGATCACGACATCCTTCATGACGGCAAGGGTGTCGATCACGCTGGCCTTCGAGACGGCATGGGGCGAGGCGGCGGCGGGCTGCGGGCGGTTCATCGGTCCTCCGGGTCGTGTTGCGGCAAGGTAGGGGAAGCCGGCCTACCCCCGCATGTTCCCGTCCTCACGGCAAAATCAGGCGAAGCGCCGCAAGCGATTGCAACCGCAGGCCCCTTGGTCCAGTCTCCGCCGCGACGACCTGCAAGAAGCGCCGCCCGATGCCCGAGCCCTCAGAGACCTGCGATGCCGCAGTCCGCGCCGCCTGGCCGGGGCTGTTCGCGGACGGGGCGGACGCGCCGCTGCTGCCGGATCCCCGGACGGACCTTGCGCCCTTCTTCGCGGCCCTCGTCCCGGGCGAGCCGGGCCCGCCCTGGCCGTCGCGCGACCGCGACATCCGCCAGCACTTCCGCAAGATCGAGGTCGAATTCCGCGGCGGCCCGCGCATTGTCCACCTGACCGCCTGCACCATCGTGCGCCTGCGCCGCGCGCCCGAGGACGCGGCGGCGCTGGCCCTCTTCCGGCGGCTGACGACCGAACATGCCGAGGCGCTCGCGGCGCTGCTCAACTCGCGCTGGCTGGTATCGGTCTGCGACACGGTGGTCGACACGTCCGAGACGGAGGCCGATCGCAGCCTCGCCTTCGCCGGCGCGCTCTTCGTCTACGCCCTGAAGATCGCCGAGACGGAACTGCGCCTCTACCGCCCGCCGACCCCTTGGCCGCCGCAAAAGCGGCTGAAGCATGGCGGCGAGATCTATGACGGGATCAACACGCTGTGGAACGAGGGGCCGGGCGATGTCGGGAACATGCTGTCGCGGATCGAGCGGGCGCTCGCGGCGCGATCGCCGATGCGGCACTTCGTCCAGCAGATCGTGCACCGCGCGCTCGAGCATGACACCACGATCAACCGCATCCTCGGCCTGACCGGCCAGCCGCGCCTGCCGATGGCCGCGCCCGAGAAGGTCCGCGCGCTGCGCCGCCTGCTGGCCGAGATCTGAGCGGCGTCGCCCACCCGTGCCCATCTTCCGCCGCGCGTCGACAGCGCGCAGGGAGAATTGCGTCCCGCGACGCCGGGGGGCGCTGCCCCCCGGATCCCCCGAGGTCAGTCCGGGAAGCAGATGGCCCGTGCGCGGCCCCGGCGCTCCATCTTCTGTGCCCAAGTATCCCGGGGTGAGGCCCGGAACGGGCCGAGGGGCAGCGCCCCTCAGCCTACCCCGCCAGAAGCGCCGCGTTGCCGCCCGCTGCCGTCGTGTCCACGCAGAGATGGCGCTCGTGCAGGACATGGGCCGCGTCGGGCAGGGCGGTGATCAGCGGGACGATCGGTCCCGCGCGCCGGGCCAGCGCGGCGGCGAGGGCACGCCCTTCCGCCGCATCGCCCCACCAGAGGACCGCCGAGAGGTTCGGCAGCCGCTCCAGCTCTGCCGCGGGCAGCGCGCCGCCGGTGCTGAGGGCGATGCCGCCAAGGCTGCGGACGGCCTGGGCCTGCGCCTCGGCCGCCGCCGCGCCGGGGCCGAGGCACAGCACGGCCGGGCGCGGGATCAGGATCAGCCGGTTCAGCTCGCCCGTGGGGCCGGGCATGAGCCGCTCGTCCACCGGCGTGTCGGGCGTGACCGCGAGCGCCGCCGACAGGGCGGTCGGATCGGCCGGGCGGGGCCAGCTGCCGGGCGCCTGCGGGGCGGGCTCGGGCGCGAAGAAGCGCGGCAGGTAGAGCGGGCCGCCGGCCTTGGGGCCGGTGCCCGACAGTCCCTCGCCGCCGAAGGGCTGGCTGCCCACCGTGGCGCCGACCTGGTTGCGGTTGACATAGATGTTGCCGGCATGGACGGCCTCGGCCACCTCCTGCACGCGGCTGTCGATGCGGCTGTGCAGGCCGAAGGTCAGCCCGTAGCCGGTCGCGTTGATCGCTTGGATGACGCGGGGCAGGTCGGCGGCCTTGTAGGTCGCGACATGGAGGACCGGCCCGAAGATCTCGCGCGTCAGCGCCTCTATGCCGGGCACGCGGATCAGCGTCGGGGGCACGAAAAAGCCGGTCCGCGGGGCCGGGCGCTGGTGCAGGATGCCGCCGCGATGCTCCTCGATCCAGCCGAGGATGCCGCCCCGCGCCGCGCCGTCGATGACGGGGCCGACATCGGTCGCCAGGTCCCACGGATCGCCGACGGTCAGCTGGTCCATCGCGCCCTGGATCATGGCGATGAGATGGGGGGCGACGTCCTCCTGCACATAGAGGCAGCGCAGCGCCGAGCAGCGCTGGCCGGCCGAGCGGAAGGCCGAGGCCACGATGTCGCGGACGGCCTGCTCGGGCAGGGCGGTGCTGTCGACGATCATCGCGTTGAGCCCACCCGTCTCCGCGATCAGCGGCGTGCCGGGCGCCATGCCGGCGGCCATGCTGGCCTGGATGCGGCGGGCGGTGGCGGTGGAGCCGGTGAAGACGACGCCGTCGATCCCGGGGTGGCCGGTCAGGACGGCGCCGGTCTCGGGTCCGCCGGGCAGGAGCTGCAGCGCAGGGGTCGGCACGCCGGCCTCATGCAGCAGGCGCGTGGCGAGATGGGCGATCAGCGGCGTCTGGCCGGCGGGCTTGGCGAGAACGGCATTGCCCGCCATCAGCGCTGCCGCGATCTGGCCGGTGAAGATCGCCAGCGGGAAGTTCCAGGGGCTGATCGCGGCGATGCGGCCGCGAGGCGCGCGCGGGTCGGCCTCGCCCTCGGCAGCGTAGTAGCGCAGGAAGTCCACCGCCTCGCGCAGTTCGGCCACCGCGTCGTTCAGCGTCTTGCCCGCCTCGCGGGCGAGGAGGCCGAAGATCGGGCCGGACTGCGCCTCGTAGAGGTCGGCGGCGGTGCGAAGGATGCGCGCGCGCTCAACCGCAGGCGCGGCCCAGGGCGCGGCCGCGGCGATGGCGGCCTCTACGGTGGCGGCATCGGCCGGGGTGACTTGGGCGATGGCGGCTCCGGTCGTGGGGCTGACCACCTCCTCGGGCGCCGCAGCGGGGGGCCAGTTCCCCGCGACTTCGGCGTGACGGTGAACGAGCGGCGCGGCGGCCTCCAGCGGCGTGTCGCGGGTGGCGAAGATGCCGGCCAGCGTCGTCTCGTCGCTGAGATCGAAGCCGGCGCTGTTGCGGCGGGTCTCGCCGTAAATGGCATGGGGCGCGTGCAGCGCCTTGGGGGCGCGGGCGGCGCCGAGGGCGGCGAAGGGATCGGCGGCGATGTCCTCGGGCGAGACGGCCTCGTCCACGATCTGGTTCACGAAGGAGGAATTGGCGCCGTTCTCCAGCAGGCGGCGGACGAGGTAGGCCAGAAGATCGCGATGCGCGCCGACCGGGGCGTAGATGCGGCAGCGGGTGCCCTGCTCGGCCAGCACGATGTCATGAAGCCGCTCGCCCATGCCGTGAAGGCGCTGGAACTCGAAATCGGCGCCCTTCCCCATCTCGAGGATGGCGGCAACGGAATGGGCGTTGTGCGTGGCGAATTGCGGGTAGATGCGGCCGGCATGGTTCAGCAGCTTGCGGGCGTTGGCGATGTAGCTGACATCGGTCGCCGTCTTCGAGGTGAAGAGCGGGAAGTCCGGCAGCCCCTCGACCTGGGCGCGCTTCATCTCGGTGTCCCAGTAGGCGCCCTTGACGAGACGCACCATGATGCGGCGGTCGAGGCGCGTGGCCAGCGCCGCCAGCCAGTCGATCGTCAGGCCGGCACGCTTCCCATAGGCCTGCACGACCACGCCGAAGCCGTCCCAGCCCGCCAGCTCGGGGTCCGACAGGACCGCCCGGATCACCTTGAGCGACAGGACCAGCCGGTCCTGCTCCTCGGCGTCGATGTTCATGCCCATGTTCGCGGCCTTGGCCTGGCGGGCGAGGCGGGTGACGACCGGGACCAGCTCGGCCATCACGCGGGCCTCCTGCGCGACCTCGTAGCGGGGATGCAGCGCCGAGAGCTTGATCGAGATGCCGGGGTTCATCCGCACGTCGCCCTTGTCGCAGGCGCGGGCGATGGCGGCGATGGCGCCCTCGTAGGCGCGGGCGTAGCGGGCGGCGTCCTCGGCCGTCATCGCCGCCTCGCCCAGCATGTCGTAGCTGTAGCTGTAGCCCTTCGCCTCCAGCGTCTTCGCGCGGTCGAGCGCCGCCTCGATGGTCTGGCCGAGGACGAACTGCCGGCCCATCTCGCGCATCGCGCGGGTCATGGCGCTGCGGATCACCGGCTCGCCGAGGCGGCGGATCGCGCCGCGCAGCGTGCCGGCAAGGCCGGGCTTGCGCTCCTCCAGCACCTTGCCGGTCAGCATCAGGGCCCAGGTCGAGGCGTTGACCATGCTGGAGGCGCTTTCGCCAAGATGCCGGCCCCAGTCCGAGGGGGCGATCTTGTCCTCGATCAGCGCGTCGATGGTGGCCGCGTCGGGCACGCGCAGCATCGCCTCGGCCAGGCACATCAGCGCGACGCCCTCGCGGGTGGAAAGGCCGTATTCGGCCAGCATGTGCTCCATCATCGTCGGCTTGGCGCTGGCGCGGATCGCGCGCACCAGCGTCGCCGCGCGAGCGCTGATGGCGGCGCAGTCCTGCGCCGAAAGGGCGGCCTCGGCCGTCAGCCGCTCCAGCAGCGGCGCCTCTGGGGCGAACTTCGCCGCGGTGTCGAAGGCCGCAAGGTCATCCGCGGGCAGGATCGGGGAGGCTTCGGCATTCATGGGCGCATCTCCTGAGCTTTGGCCTAGAATACTTCAGCTTGGTCTGGCCGATGTGTCCAATATGGTCCACGATGGCAGCCAGATTGACCAAAGAAGGGCGGCACCACAGGATGAGCGAGCTTCTGGACCCGATCAACCGCCGCATCCTGGCCGAGCTGGTGGCGAACGCGCGCATTCCCGTCACCGAGCTGGCCCGCAAGGTGGGGCTGTCAAAGACCCCCGTCGCCCTGCGCGTTCGTCAGCTGGAGGAGGCGGGGCTGATCACCGGCTACCGCGCGATCCTGTCGCCGCTGCAACTGGGCCTGACCCATGTGACCTATGTGGAACTGCGCCTGTCCGACACCCGCCAGAAGGCGCTCGAGGCGTTCAACACCGCCGTCCGGCGGATCGAGGCGGTGGAGGAATGCTACATGATCGCGGGCGGCTTCGATTACCTGCTGAAGATCCGCTCGCGCGACATGGCCGACTACCGGCGCATCATGGCCGAGGATATCTCGGCCCTGCCGCATGTGCACGCGACCTCGAGCTATGTGGCGATGGAGGCGGTGGTCGAGCAGGGCTGGTCGGGCATCGAGGGCTGAGGCCCGCCGGCATCTGCATCCCGGGGCTGGACATGTCAGACAATTTCGCCAAACCTGCCGCCCGAGAATTGCGACCCTGATCGCCGGCGCAGGGCGGGCCGCCCTGCCGCGCCGGGACGGGCATCACAAGGATGCGCCTTCGGGCGCGAACGGACAGGACGCTGACATGACGCACATTCCCCATGGCGATCACTGGATCGCAGGCACGAAGACCCGCAGCGAGGGGCGCTTCTCCTCGGCCCCGGCGACCGGCACGGCGCATGAGTTCTCGGCCGGCACGCCAGAGCTGGTGGATCAGGCCTGCGCCGCCGCCCATGCCGCCTTCCCGGCCTTCGCCGCCACAACCCGCGAGGAGCGCGCGAGGCTGCTGGACACCATCGCCGACGAGATCGAGGCGCGCGGCGAGGCGATCACCGCCATCGGCAGCACCGAGACCGGCCTGCCCGAAGCGCGCCTTCAGGGCGAGCGCGGGCGGACCACCGGCCAGCTGCGCCTCTTCGCCGAGCATATCCGCAAGGGCGACTATCTCGACCGCCGGCACGACGCCGCGCTGCCGGGCCGCCAGCCGCTGCCGCGCCCGGACCTGCGCATGATCCAGCGCCCGATCGGGCCGGTGGCGGTCTTCGGCGCCTCGAACTTCCCGCTGGCCTTCTCGGTCGGGGGCGGCGACACCGCCGCGGCCCTCGCCGCCGGCTGCCCGGTCGTCGTCAAGGGTCACTCCGCCCATCCCGGCACCGGCGAGATCGTCGCCGACGCCATCGCCGCCGCCATCGAGAAGCTGGGGATGGACCCGCGCATCTTCAGCCTCGTCCAAGGCGGCAAGCGCGACGTGGGCGAGGCGCTGGTGCAGGACCCGCGCATCAAGGCGGTGGGCTTCACCGGCTCGCTCGGCGGGGGCCGCGCCCTCTACAACCTCTGCGCCGCGCGCCCCGAGCCGATCCCCTTCTTCGGCGAGCTGGGCTCGGTCAACCCGATGTTCGTGCTGCCCGAGGCGGCCGCCGCGCGGGGCGAGGCGATCGGCAAGGGCTGGGCCGGCAGCCTTCTGATGGGCGCGGGCCAGTTCTGCACCAACCCCGGCATCGCGGTGATCAAGGACGGCCCCGAAGCGGAAGCCTTCGCCGAGGCCGCCCGGGCGGCGCTTGCCGACGTGCAGCCCCAGGTGATGCTGACGGATGGCATGGCCGAGGCCTACCGCCAGGGCGCGGCGCGCGTCGCGGCGGGCACGGGCGTGCGCGCGCTCTTGGAGCAGGACTGCTCGGGCCGCACCTCGCTGCCCTATCTCTTCGAGGTCGCGGCGGCCGACTTCCTCGGCAACCACGAGCTGGCCGAGGAGGTCTTCGGCCCGCTCGGGCTGATCGTGCGGGTCAGGGACGCCGCGCAGATGGAGGAGGTCGCGGCCAGCTTCGGCGGCCAGCTGACGGTGACGCTGCAGCTGGACGACGCGGACGCCGAGCTGGGCCAGCGCCTTCTGCCGGTGGCCGAACGGATGGCGGGGCGGGTTCTCTGCAACGGCTTTCCGACGGGGGTCGAGGTGGCGGACGCGATGGTCCATGGCGGGCCCTATCCGGCCAGCACGAACTTCGGCGCGACCTCGGTCGGCACCCTCTCGATCCGCCGCTTCCTGCGCCCGGTCTGCTACCAGAACCTGCCCGACGCGCTGATCCCCGCGGACCTGCGCGAGATCTGAGCCCATCCGCCTGTCCCTGG
>NZ_FMVT01000010.1 GCF_900102505.1 Paracoccus tibetensis
GGGGCGGCCTTTCGCGTGGTCGCTGTGGCTCAGATCACTTGATGATCTTCGAGACGACGCCGGCGCCGACGGTGCGGCCGCCTTCGCGGATGGCGAAGCGCAGCTTCTCTTCCATCGCGATCGGGGCGATCAGCTCGACCTCGAACTTCAGGTTGTCGCCCGGCATCACCATCTCGGTGCCTTCCGGCAGCTTCACGGTGCCCGTCACGTCCGTCGTGCGGAAGTAGAACTGCGGGCGGTAGTTCGCGAAGAACGGCGTGTGGCGGCCGCCCTCTTCCTTGGTCAGGATGTAGGCCTCGGCCTCGAACTGCGTGTGCGGCGTCACCGACTTCGGCTTGACCAGGACCTGGCCGCGCTCGACGCCGTCACGGTCGATGCCGCGCAGCAGGACGCCCACGTTGTCGCCCGCCTCGCCGCGATCCAGCAGCTTGCGGAACATCTCGACGCCCGTGCAGGTCGTCTTCTTGGTGTCGCGGATGCCCACGATCTCCAGCTCGTCGCCGACGTTGACGGCGCCGCGCTCGATCCGGCCGGTCACCACCGTGCCGCGGCCCGAGATCGAGAACACGTCCTCGATCGGCATCAGGAACGGCTGGTCGATGGCGCGCTCGGGGGTCGGGATGTACTCGTCCACCGCGGCGATCAGCGCGCGGATCGAGTTCTCGCCGATCTCGGGATCGCGGCCTTCCATCGCGGCCAGCGCCGAGCCCTTGATGATCGGGATGTCGTCGCCCGGGTAGTCGTAGGAGGACAGCAGCTCGCGCACCTCCATCTCGACCAGTTCGAGCAGCTCCTCGTCATCCACCTGGTCGACCTTGTTGAGGTAGACTACCATGTAGGGGATGCCGACCTGGCGGCCCAGCAGGATGTGCTCGCGCGTCTGCGGCATCGGGCCGTCGGCGGCGTTCACGACCAGGATCGCGCCGTCCATCTGCGCCGCGCCGGTGATCATGTTCTTGACGTAGTCGGCGTGGCCCGGGCAGTCCACGTGGGCGTAGTGGCGCGCCTCGGATTCGTATTCCACATGCGCGGTCGAGATCGTGATCCCGCGGGCCTTCTCTTCGGGCGCGCCGTCGATCTGGTCATAGGCGCGGAACTCGCCGAAATACTTCGTGATCGCTGCCGTCAGGGTCGTCTTGCCGTGGTCAACGTGGCCGATCGTGCCGATGTTGACGTGCGGTTTCGTCCGTTCAAACTTTGCCTTTGCCATCAGATGGCTCCTTGTTCGTCAAATGCAGGTGAAGGGGCGGGGCCGGAGCCCCGCCGCAGGATCAGGCGTATTTCTTCTGGATCTCGTCCGAGATGTTCTGCGGCACGGCCTCGTAGTGGTCGAACAGCATGGTGAACACCGCCCGGCCCGAGGACATCGAACGCAGGTTGTTGATGTAGCCGAACATGTTGGCCAGCGGCACGAAGGCGTCGATGACGTTCGCGTTGCCGCGGCTGTCCTGGCCGCGGACCATGCCGCGACGGCTGGTCAGGTCGCCGATGATCGAACCGGTATATTCCTCCGGCGTCACGACTTCGACCTTCATGATCGGCTCGAGCAGCTTCGCACCGGCCTTGCGCAGACCTTCACGCATCGCGGCGCGCGCGGCGATCTCGAAGGCGAGGACCGAGGAGTCGACATCGTGGAACGCGCCGTCCGTGAGCGCGACCTTGAAGTCGATCACCGGGAAGCCTGCCAGCGGACCGGAGTCCATGACCGACTTGATGCCCTTCTCGACGCCGGGGATGTATTCCTTCGGCACCGCGCCACCCACGATCTTGCTCTCGAACGAGTAGCCCTCGCCCGGCTCGGTCGGGGTGATCGTCAGCTTCACGCGCGCGAACTGGCCGGTACCACCGGTCTGTTTCTTGTGCGTGTAGTCGATTTCGGCCTGCTGCGAGATGGTCTCGCGATAAGCCACCTGCGGCGCACCGATGTTCGCCTCGACCTTGAACTCGCGCTTCATGCGGTCGACCAGGATGTCGAGGTGAAGTTCCCCCATGCCCTTCATGATCGTCTGGCCCGACTCGAGGTCGGTCTCGACGCGGAAGGACGGGTCTTCGGCCGACAGGCGCTGAAGGGCGAGGCCCATCTTCTCCTGGTCGGCCTTCGACTTCGGCTCGACGGCGATCTCGATCACCGGCTCGGGGAAGGTCATCGTTTCCAGAACGACGGGGCTGGCGGGATCGCACAGCGTGTCGCCCGTGGTCGTGTCCTTCAGACCGGCCAGCGCGATGATGTCGCCCGCAAAGGCTTCCTCGATCTCTTCGCGGTTGATCGAGTGCATCATCATCATGCGGCCGACGCGCTCGCGCTTGCCCTTGGTGGCGTTCAGCATCTGATCGCCCTTCTTCATCACGCCCGAATAGATGCGCGTAAAGGTCAGCGAGCCGACGAACGGGTCGTTCATGATCTTGAACGCGAGGCCCGAGAACGGCTGCGCGTCGTCGGCGCGGCGCTCGATGTTGCGCGTCTCGCTCTCGTCGCCCGGCGTGAAGCCCATATAGGCGGGCACGTCCAGCGGCGAGGGCAGGAAGTCGATGACCGAGTTCAGGAGGGGCTGCACGCCCTTGTTCTTGAACGCCGAGCCAGCGGTGACCGGGAAGAAGGACAGCGAAAGCGTGCCCTTGCGGATCAGGCCGCGCAGGGTCGCCTCGTCGGGCTCGTTGCCCTCGAGATAGGCCTCCATCGCGGCGTCGTCCTGCTCGACCACGAGTTCCAGCAGGTTGGTGCGCCATTCGGCGGCCAGGTCCTGAAGCTCTTCGCGGATCGGCTGACGGATCCAGCTGGCGCCAAGGTCTTCACCCTGCCAAACCCACTCTTCCATCTTGATCAGGTCGATGATGCCTTCCAGCTTGTCCTCGGCGCCGATCGGCAGGGCGATCGGGCACGGGGTGCCGCCGGTGCGGTCCTTGATCATCTTCACGCAGTTGAAGAAGTCGGCGCCGATCTTGTCCATCTTGTTGACGAACACGATCCGCGGGACCTTGTAGCGGTCGGCCTGGCGCCAGACGGTCTCGGTCTGCGGCTCGACGCCGGCGTTGGCGTCCAGAAGGCAGATCGCGCCGTCCAGAACGGCCAGCGAACGCTCGACCTCGATGGTGAAGTCCACGTGGCCCGGCGTGTCGATGATGTTGAAGCGGTACTTCGTGTCCGAAGTCCCCTCGTTGGTGGGGTCTTCCTGACGCTGCCAGAACGTGGTGGTCGCGGCAGACGTGATCGTGATGCCGCGCTCCTGCTCTTGCTCCATCCAGTCCATGGTCGCGGCGCCGTCATGCACTTCGCCGATCTTGTGCGACTTGCCGGTGTAGAAGAGGATACGCTCGGTCGTCGTCGTTTTCCCGGCATCGATGTGGGCCATGATGCCGAAGTTGCGGTAACGCTGCAGCGGATATTCGCGTGCCATGGGTCGGATCCTTTCGCCTTACCAGCGGTAGTGGCTGAACGCCTTGTTGGCGTCGGCCATCTTGTGCGTGTCTTCGCGCTTCTTCACGGCGGTGCCGCGGCCGTTGACGGCGTCGGCCAGCTCGCCCGCAAGGCGCTCTTCCATCGTGTTCTCGTTGCGCTTGGCGGCGGCGGTGATCAGCCAGCGGATGGCCAGAGCCTCGCGGCGGATCGGGCGGACCTCGACGGGGACCTGGTAGGTGGCACCACCGACGCGGCGCGAACGCACTTCGACGGACGGCTTCACGTTTTCCAGCGCCTCGTGGAAGACTTCGATCGGCTCGCGCTTGAGGCGGGTCTGGACGCGGTCGAGCGCGCTGTAGACGATCCGCTCGGCGGTCGATTTCTTGCCGTCAACCATCAGGTTGTTCATGAATTTGGTCAGCACGCGATCGCCAAACTTGGCGTCGGGCAGGACTTCGCGCTTTTCAGCGGCGTGACGACGGGACATGGATGCCTCTCCTTACTTCGGACGCTTCGCGCCGTATTTCGAACGACGCTGACGACGGTCCTTGACGCCCTGGGTATCCAGCACACCGCGCAGGATGTGGTAACGGACACCCGGAAGGTCTTTGACGCGGCCGCCGCGGATCAGCACGACGCTGTGTTCCTGCAGGTTGTGCTTCTCGCCCGGAATGTAGGAGATGACCTCGAAGCCATTCGTCAGGCGCACCTTGGCGACCTTACGCATAGCGGAGTTCGGTTTCTTCGGCGTCGTGGTGTAGACGCGCGTGCAGACGCCGCGCTTCTGCGGGCAGCCTTGAAGGTGCTGCGACTTCGAGCGCTGCACTTTCGGCTGCCGCGGTTTGCGGATCAGCTGTTGGATCGTCGGCATTCGGTTCCCCGTCTTGCTCTGTCAATACTCGCAGCCAGTTCGGCTGCGCCGCTTCTCGACGACATCTTGCGCGAATCGCAAAATGCCAAGCCCGTCCGGCCCATAACGGGCTGACGGGCAAACTTCCAGAGGATCGGGGCGTTCGGAACCCGGATCTTGACCAACAAAGGTTCTGGTATCCCGCGCGGCTCGCCCGGCGGGTAGCGGGGCTATAGGGGGAATCGCGGGAAGTGTCAACACGGGCCCCCGGTTCCGCATCCCGGCCGCGGCCCCTGCCCTGCCTCAGCCGAGGCGCTGCGCCAGTTCCTTCAGCGCGCCCCGCTTCAGGCCGAAGCGCTCGCGCAGTAGCCGCCCCTCGGTCCCCGGCTCGACCTGCCAGGGCGTGCCTGGCCCCATCGCGCCGCTGTCGCTGTCGCCGTGGATCGAGCGGATGAACATCAGCGGCCGGTTGATCGACACGCCCGGCATCCACTGCGCCAGCTTCGAGTGGTCGAAGCTAAGGGCTGTCTCGGCCGCATCGGGGCGCAGGAAGATGGTCAGCGCGACACCCATGTTGTGGCACAGGCGCGGCGTGATCTCCATCCGCCCGCCCTCCATCTTCAGCATCAACCCGCGGGCATAGTCGAGCGACAGCTTCCCCTCCTCCTGCCAGAGCGGCGCGACGCGGGCGAAGTCGGCGCGCGTCCGGGCGACGTAATCCAGCGCCACGGCGTCGTCGTCGTCATGGCGGAAATGGCCGATCACGTCGGCGCCGTCGTCCAGATGCGGCGCGACGGCGGCGCGGCAGGCGGCGAGGTGCCGCTCCATCGGCGGGACCAGCTCCAGCCGCAGCTGCGGGATTTCGGTTGCCAGGTCGCGCAGGCGCGACAGGTAGGGCTCGGGCAGGTCGGGGCCGGTCATCACCACCAGCGTGAAGTCGGGGTCCGTCTGCGCGCGCCAGCCGGGCAGCGCGACCTCGGTGAACCACAGCCAGCGCCGGGCCAGCCGCTCGGGGGCGTAGAGATAGGCGCGCCGCTCCTCGAAGCTCGCATGCTCGACCTGGTAGCCGCGCAGCCCGACATAGGAGAACCGGCAGAGACCCAGCATCTGGAGCTTCATCTGATCCGCCCGATCCTGGACTCGCGCCAGATCGTGTAGATCCCCGCGCCGACGACCAGCGCCGAACCTGCCCAGGTCCAGAAGTCCGGCCATTCGCCGAAGACCACCAGGCCGAGGAGGATCGCGGCCAGAAGCGAGGTGTAGCGAAAGGGCGAGACCGCCGCGATCTCGCCCACGCGCATGGCCGAGACGGCCGAGATGTAGCCGACCGTCAGGAAGCCCGAGCCGAGGACCAGCAGCCCCACCTGCCCCGCCGTCGGCATGATCCAGCCCTGCCCGAGGCTGAGGACGAAGCCGGTCAGGGTCACCGCGACCGCCGCGTAGAAGGCGATGGTGGTCGAGCTGACCTCGCGCCCGAAGCCGCGCGTGGCCAGATCGCGCAGCGTGACCATCAGCATCGCGCCGAGGCCCACGAGCGACCAGATCCCGAAGGCGCTGGTGCCGGGGCGCAGGATCACCAGGACGCCGATGAGCCCGATCACCACCGCCGTCACACGCCGCCAGCCGAGGCTCTCGCCGAGGAAGATGGCCGCGCCCAGCATCACCGCCAGCGGCAGCGCTTGCATGATCGCGGTCAGGTCCGCGATGGCCATGTTCTGCAGCGCGTTGAGAAAGAGCAGCGTCGAGGCGACCTCGCCCAGCACCCGCAGGGACATCGGCCGCCGCGCCGAAGATGCGATCCGCAGCCTCAGCCCGCCCTGCCGCTGCGCCAGCAGCGCCAGCGCCATCATGATGAAGAGCCCGCGCAGCGTGATCGCCTGGTAGAGCGGCATGTCCTGGGTGACGAATTTCATCACCGCGTCGTTGCAGGTGAAACCCAGCATCGAGGCGGTCATCAGCGCCGCCCCCCGCAGGTTGTCACCCGGCGCATGGGCAAGGGGCCGGACCGAGGCGGGCCGGACGCGGCGCAGGGGCGAGATGAGAGGTGGTGCCATGGACGGGTTCCGGTTCGCGGTCAGGTGTCAGGAGCGGAAGGCGGCCGCGCCTTCACCCCGGCGCCGCGAAGCGGTGGCCGGCCCGCCACGATCCTGCGCCGCGGCCAAGGTCCCGCGCGTTCCGCCATGCCTGCATGATCACCCCCCTGCCCGGCGCGAGTATCTGCGGCGGATCGGCGGGGTCAAGGGATGCCGGCACCGGAATGCGAAAAGGCCCGGCGCGATGGCCGGGCCTTTCCAGATCATGTCGCGGCGATCACTCGCCGGCGTTCTCGGGCGCGTCGGCGGCGAAGCCCGTGGGCTGCACCCCCTCGTCCGGCGCGGCCAGGGCCGCGGCGGCCTCGGCCTCGGCGCGGCGCGCCTCGATCACCTCGGCGTCGCGCTCGGTCGCGATGCGGCGCACGCGGCTGGTCGCGCCGCCGGTGCCCGCCGGGATCAGGCGACCCACGATGACGTTCTCCTTGAGGCCCACCAGCTTGTCGCGCTTGCCTTGCACGGCAGCCTCGGTCAGCACCCGCGTCGTCTCCTGGAAGGACGCCGCCGAGATGAAGCTGCGGGTCTGCAGCGACGCCTTGGTGATGCCCAAGAGGACAGGCTCGCCCGAGGCGGGACGTCCGCCGCGCGCCTCGATCTTGGCGTTCTCCTCGGCGAACTCGTCTCGCTCGACATGCTCGCCCTTCAGCAGCGTGGTCTCGCCGCTGTCGAGGATCTCGATCTTCTGAAGCATCTGGCGAACGATCACCTCGATATGCTTGTCGTTGATCTTCACGCCCTGCAGCCGGTAGACGTCCTGCACCTCGTCGATGAGATAGTCGGCCAGGGCCTCGATCCCCATGATGCGCAGGATGTCATGCGGCGCCGGGTTGCCGTCCATGATGTAGTCACCCTTCTGCACGAAGTCGCCTTCCTGCACAGGGATGTGCTTGCCCTTCGGCACCATGTACTCGACCGGCGCCAGACCCTCTTCCGAGGGCTCGATGCTGATGCGGCGCTTGTTCTTGTAGTCCTTGCCGAAGCGCACATAGCCGTCGATCTCGGCGATGATGGCGTGGTCCTTGGGACGACGCGCCTCGAACAGTTCCGCCACGCGGGGAAGACCCCCGGTGATGTCCTTGGTCCGAGCGCCCTCCCGCGGGATCCGCGCCACGACGTCGCCCGCCGCGATCTCCTGCCCGTCCTCGACCGAGAGGACGGCGTCGACCGACATCGGGTAGCTGACCGGGTTGCCTTGGTCGTTGCGGACCGGCTCGCCGTTGGCGTCCATGATGATGATCTCGGGCTTGAGATCGCTGCCCTTGGGCGCCGAGCGCCAGTCGGTCACGATCTTCTGGGTCATGCCCGTGGCATCATCCGTCTCGTCGCGCACCGACATGCCCGACAGCAGGTCGACGAACTTAGCGGTCCCCGCCTTCTCGGCGATGATCGGCAGGGTATAGGGGTCCCATTCGAACAGCTTGAGGCCGCGCGTGACCTTGTCGCCATCCTTCACGAACAGCTTGCTGCCGTAGAACAGCTTGTGGCTGGCACGCTCCTGCCCCTGCTCGTCCACGACCAGCAGCTGCATGTTGCGCGACATCACGATCTGCTCGCCATTGGCATTGGCCAGCACGCTCTGGTTGCGGAACTGGACGATCCCCTCGTGCGAGGCGCCCTGGAAGGACTGCTGCCCGCCCTGCGCGATGCCGCCGATGTGGAAGGTCCGCATCGTCAGCTGCGTGCCGGGCTCGCCGATGGACTGCGCGGCGATGATGCCGACAGCCTCGCCGATGTTGACCAGCGTGCCGCGGGCCAGGTCACGGCCATAGCACAGCGCGCAGATCCCGTCCTCGGATTCGCAGGTCAGGGCCGAGCGGATGCGCACGGTCTGCACGCCCGCCGCCTCGATGGCGTCGGCCTTGCGCTCGTCGATCACCTCGTTCGCACGGATGATGATCTCGTCGCTGCCCGGAACCAGCACGTCCTCGGCCGAGGTCCGGCCCAGCACGCGCTCGGAGAGCGGGCTGATGACCTCGCCGTCGTTGACCGCGGCCGAGGCCGTGATCGCACGATCGGTGCCGCAGTCATGCTCGCGGATGATGCAGTCCTGCGCCACGTCCACCAGACGGCGGGTCAGGTAGCCCGAGTTCGCCGTCTTCAGCGCGGTGTCCGACAGGCCCTTCCGGGCGCCGTGGGTCGAGTTGAAGTATTCAAGAACGGTCAGACCTTCCTTGAAGTTCGAGATGATCGGCGTCTCGATGATCTCGCCCGAAGGCTTGGCCATCAGGCCGCGCATCCCGCCGAGCTGCTTCATCTGGTTGACCGAGCCCCGCGCACCGGAATGGGCCATCATGTAGACCGAGTTCGGCTCCATCTCGGCGCCGTTCTCGTCGCGCTTGGCGGACGAGATGGTGGTCATCATGGCCTCGGTCACGCGGTCGTTGCACTTCGACCAGGCGTCCACGACCTTGTTGTACTTCTCGCCCTGGGTGATGAGGCCGTCGAGATACTGCTGCTCGAACTCCTTCACCTGGTCCTGGACCTCGCCCACGATCTCCCACTTGGTGTCGGGCACGACCATGTCGTCCTTGCCGAAGCTGATGCCGGCGCGGAAGGCCTCGCGGAAGCCGAGCGTCATGATCTGGTCGCAGAAGATCACCGATTCCTTCTGGCCGCAGTAGCGGTAGACGGTGTCGATGACGTGCTGGACGTCCCGCTTGCGCAGCAGGCGGTTGACCAGGTCGAAGGGCGCCTTGGCGTTCAGCGGCAGAAGCGCGCCAAGCCGCACGCGGCCCGGCGTGGTCTCGAAGCGGACCATCACCTCGTTGCCGTTCTCGTCGATCTGCTTGATGCGGGCCTGGACTTTGGCATGCAGATGGACCTCGCCGGCGGCAAGGGCGTGCTCGACCTCCTCGACATTGGTGAAGGCCATGCCCTCGCCCTTCATGCCGTCGCGCTGCATCGAGGTGTAGTAGAGCCCTAGGATCATGTCCTGCGAGGGAACGATGATCGGCGCGCCGTTGGCGGGCGACAACACGTTGTTCGTCGACATCATCAGGACGCGCGCTTCCAGCTGCGCCTCGAGCGACAGCGGGACGTGCACGGCCATCTGGTCGCCGTCGAAGTCGGCGTTGAAGGCCGAGCAGACCAGCGGGTGCAGCTGGATCGCCTTGCCTTCGATCAGGATCGGCTCGAAGGCCTGGATGCCGAGACGGTGCAGGGTTGGCGCGCGGTTCAGCAGGACCGGGTGCTCGCGGATGACCTCGTCCAGGATGTCCCAGACCTCGGGGCGCTCCTTCTCGACCAGCTTCTTCGCCTGCTTGACGGTGCTGGACAGGCCCTTGGCCTCAAGCCGCGAATAGATGAACGGCTTGAACAGCTCGAGCGCCATCTTCTTGGGCAGACCGCACTGGTGCAGCTTCAGCTCGGGACCGGTCACGATGACCGAGCGGCCCGAGAAGTCGACGCGCTTGCCCAGAAGGTTCTGGCGGAAGCGGCCCTGCTTGCCCTTCAGCATGTCCGACAGCGACTTCAGCGGGCGACGGTTGTTGCCCGTGATGACGCGGCCGCGGCGGCCGTTGTCGAAGAGGGCGTCGACCGATTCCTGCAGCATCCGCTTCTCGTTGCGGACGATGATGTCGGGCGCGCGCAGTTCGATCAGCCGCTTGAGGCGGTTGTTCCGGTTGATGACCCGGCGGTAGAGGTCGTTCAGGTCCGAGGTCGCGAAGCGGCCGCCGTCCAGCGGAACCAGCGGACGCAGCTCCGGCGGGATGACCGGGATCACGGTCAGCACCATCCATTCGGGCCGGTTGCCCGACTCGAGGAAGCTCTCGACGATCTTCAGGCGCTTGATGATCTTCTTCGGCTTCAGCTCGCCCGTGGCCTCCTTGAGGTCCTCGCGCAGCTGGTCGGCCGTCGCCGCCAAGTCGATGTTCGCCAGCATGGCGCGGATGGCCTCGGCCCCGATGTCGGCCTGGAAGGCGTCGGCGCCGTAGTTGTCCTGCGCGTCGAGGAACTCTTCCTCGGACAGCAGCTGGCCATAGGTCAGGTCGGTCAGGCCCGGCTCGATGACGACGTAGTTCTCGAAGTAGAGAATCCGCTCGAGATCGCGCAGCGTCATGTCCAGCATCAGGCCGATGCGCGACGGCAGCGACTTGAGGAACCAGATATGCGCGACGGGGGCGGCCAGCTCGATATGGCCCATGCGCTCGCGCCGGACCTTCTGCAGCGTCACTTCCACACCGCATTTCTCGCAGACGAGGCCGCGATACTTCATGCGCTTGTACTTGCCGCACAGGCACTCGTAGTCCTTGATCGGACCGAAGATGCGCGCGCAGAACAGGCCGTCACGCTCGGGCTTGAACGTGCGGTAGTTGATCGTTTCCGGCTTCTTCACCTCGCCGAAGGACCAGGCGAGGATTTCTTCCGGGCTGGCCAGCGAGATCTTGATTTCGTTGAACTGCCGCGGCGCAGCCAGCGGGTTCAGCGGATTGGTGGCGAGTTCCTGGTTCATTTTTCAATCCTTGAAAGGGCGCAAAAGGGGTGGAGGAGGGCCGAAGCCCTCACTCCTCTTCCTCCGCATCCAGGAGTTCCATGTTGAGGCCCAGACCCCGGACCTCCTTGACCAGCACGTTGAAGCTTTCCGGGACCCCGGCCTCGAAGTTGTCCTCGCCCTTGACGATGGACTCGTAGACCTTGGTCCGGCCGGCGACGTCATCCGACTTGACCGTCAGCATCTCCTGCAGCGTGTAGGCGGCACCATAGGCTTCCAGCGCCCAGACCTCCATCTCGCCGAGACGCTGACCACCGAACTGCGCCTTGCCGCCCAGGGGCTGCTGCGTGACGAGGCTGTACGGCCCGGTCGAGCGGGCGTGCATCTTGTCATCGACAAGGTGGTGCAGCTTGAGGACGTATTTCATCCCTACGGTGACCTTCCGGGCGAACTGCTCGCCGGTGCGGCCGTCGAAGACCACCGACTGACCCGAGGTGTCGAAACCGGCACGCGTCAGCGCGTCGTTGACGTCAGCCTCTTTGGCGCCGTCGAAGACCGGCGTCGCGATCGGAACGCCCGTCCGGACGGTGTCGGCATGCTCGCGCAGCGTCTCGTCGTCCATCTCCGCGAAAGTGTCCGAATACAGCTCGTCGCCGTAGCCGATCCGCATCGCCTCTCGCACCGGGGTCATGTCGCCGCTGCGCCGGTAGTTCTCCAGCGCCTCGTCGATCTTGATCCCGAGGCCGCGCGACGCCCAGCCCATATGCGTCTCAAGGATCTGCCCGACGTTCATCCGCGACGGCACGCCGAGCGGGTTCAGCACCAGGTCGACTGGCGTGCCGTCGGCCAGGAAGGGCATGTCCTCGATCGGCACGACCTTGGACACGACGCCCTTGTTGCCGTGACGACCGGCCATCTTGTCCCCGGCCTGAAGCTTGCGCTTCACGGCGACGAAGACCTTGACCATCTTCATCACGCCCGGCGGAAGATCGTCGCCCTGGCGGACCTTCTCGACCTTGTCCTCGAAGCGGGCCTCGAGCAGCTTCTTCTGGGTGTCGTATTGCTGGTTCAGCGCCTCGACTTCCTTGGCCACGTCCTCTTCGGACACGGCCAGCTGCCACCACTGGCCGCGCGACAGCGTGCCCAGCAGCTCTTCGGTGATCTCGCTGTTCGCCTTGATGCCCTTCGGCCCCTTCAGCGCGGTCTTGCCGAGGATCAGCGTCTTCAGGCGCGCATAGATGTTGCGGTCGAGGATGGCCTGCTCGTCGTCCCGGTCACGGGCCAGACGCTCGACTTCCTCGCGCTCGATCTGCAGCGCACGCTCGTCCTTGTCGACGCCGTGGCGGTTGAAGACCCGCACCTCGACGATCGTGCCGTAGGCACCCGGCGGCAGACGCAGCGAGGTGTCGCGCACGTCCGAGGCTTTCTCGCCGAAGATGGCGCGGAGGAGCTTCTCTTCCGGCGTCATCGGGCTTTCGCCCTTGGGGGTGATCTTGCCCACCAGGATGTCGCCCGGCCCGACCTCGGCGCCGATATAGACGATGCCGGCCTCGTCGAGGTTGCGCAGCGCCTCCTCGCCGACGTTCGGGATGTCGCGCGTGATCTCCTCCGGCCCCAACTTGGTGTCGCGGGCCGCCACTTCGTATTCGTCGATGTGGATCGAGGTGAACACGTCGTCGCGGTGGATCCGCTCCGAGATCAGGATCGAGTCCTCGTAGTTGTAGCCGTTCCACGGCATGAATGCGACGACCACGTTCCGGCCGATGGCCAGTTCGCCCTGGTCGGTCGAGGGACCGTCCGCGATCACCTGCCCGCGCGAGACCTTCTCGCCCACCTTCACCAGCGGACGCTGGTTGATGGTCGAAGACTGGTTCGAGCGCTTGAACTTGCGCAGACGGTAGATGTCCACGCCCGCGTCACCGGCGCCCAGATCCTCGGTCGCGCGAACGACGATCCGCTGCGCGTCCACTTGGTCGATGACCCCGCTGCGGCGCGCCATGATCGCGGCGCCCGAATCGCGGGCCACGGTCGCTTCCATGCCGGTGCCGACGAACGGTGCCTCGGCCCGCAGAAGCGGAACCGCCTGGCGCTGCATGTTCGAGCCCATCAGCGCGCGGTTGGCGTCGTCGTTCTCGAGGAACGGGATCAGCGCCGCGGCGACCGAGACCAGCTGCTTGGGCGAGACGTCGATCAGGTCGACGGCATCGACCGGGTTCAGCATGAAGTCGCCCGACTGACGGGTCGAGATCAGCTCGTCGACGAAACGGCCTTCCTCGTCCAGCGTCGCGTTGGCCTGGGCCACCGTGTGACGCATCTCCTCGGTCGCGGACATGTAGACCACGTCATCGGTGACCTTGCCCTCGATCACCTTGCGGTAGGGGGTCTCGATGAAGCCGTACTTGTTCACCCGCGCGAAGGTCGCGAGGCTGTTGATCAGGCCGATGTTCTGCCCTTCCGGCGTCTCGATCGGGCACATCCGGCCGTAATGGGTCGGGTGGACGTCGCGGACCTCGAAGCCCGCGCGTTCGCGCGTCAGACCGCCCGGCCCAAGCGCCGAGAGGCGGCGCTTGTGCGTCACCTCGGACAGCGGATTGGTCTGGTCCATGAACTGCGACAGCTGCGAGCTGCCGAAGAACTCGCGCACCGCGGCCGCCGCGGGCTTGGCGTTGATGAGGTCCTGCGGCATCACGGTGTCGATCTCGACGCCGGACATGCGCTCGCGGATGGCGCGTTCCATGCGAAGCAGGCCGACGCGGTACTGGTTCTCCATCAGCTCGCCGACCGAGCGGACCCGGCGGTTGCCGAGGTGGTCGATGTCGTCGATCTCGCCCTTGCCGTCGCGCAGTTCCACGAGCCCGCGGATGCAGGCCACGATGTCCTCATGGCGCAGGGTGCGCTGCGTGTCCGGCGCGTCCAGATCGAGGCGCATGTTCATCTTGACCCGACCGACGGCCGAGAGGTCATAGCGCTCGCTGTCGAAGAACAGGCTGTTGAACAGGGTCTGCGCGGCTTCGACGGTGGGGGGCTCGCCCGGGCGCATGACGCGGTAGATGTCCATCAGCGCGCCTTCGCGGCCCATGTTCTTGTCCGCGGCCATCGTGTTGCGGATGTAGGGGCCGACATTGACGTGGTCGATGTCGAGGACCGGAACGTCCGTGATGTCGTTGTCCAGCAGCACCTTCAGAAGGCCGCCCGACAGGTCGCCCTCCTTGTTGTACTCGGCCGTGATCTCGTCGCCAGCCTCGGCGTAGATGAAGCCGGTTTCCTCGTTGATGATGTCCTTGGCGACGAAGCGGCCGACGATGCGCTCGAACGGGACCAGGAGGTTCACCGGGCCCTCCGCCTCGAGCAGCTTCTTCACGAGCCGCGGCGTGACCTTCTCGCCGGCAGGGGTGATGACCTCGCCGGTCTCGGCGTTCACCAGGTCGAAGGCCGGACGGGTGCCGCGCACGCGCTCGGGGAAGAAGCGCGTGACCCAGCCCTGCTCGCGCCCGTCGCGGCGAAGGGTGTAGCTGACGGTCTGGTAGAAGGCGTCCATGATCGCCTCCTGGTCCATGCCGAGCGCATAGAGAAGCGTCGTCACCGGCAGCTTCCGGCGGCGGTCGATGCGCGCGAACACCAGGTCCTTGGCGTCGAACTCGAAGTCCAGCCAGGAGCCACGATAGGGGATGATGCGGCAGGCGAACAGCAGCTTGCCCGAGCTGTGCGTCTTGCCGCGGTCATGGTCGAAGAAGACGCCGGGGCTGCGGTGCATCTGGCTGACGACGACCCGCTCGGTCCCGTTCACGATGAACGTGCCGTTGGTCGTCATCAGGGGCATGTCGCCCATGTAGACGTCCTGCTCCTTGATGTCCTTAACGGACTTGGCGCCGGTGTTCTCGTCGACATCGAACACGATCAGACGCAGGGTGACCTTCAGCGGCGCGGCATAGGTCATATCGCGCTGCTGGCACTCGTCCACGTCGTATTTCGGGCGCTCGAGCTCGTATTTCACAAACTCCAGCACAGCCGTCTCGTTGAAGTCCTTGATCGGGAAGACCGACTGGAAGACACCCTGGATGCCGTCGCCGTCGTTGTGCCCGCTTCCCTCGCCCGAGTTCAGGAACAGGTCATACGAGGATTTCTGAACCTCGATGAGGTTCGGCATCTCGAGAACTTCGCGGATGTTGCCATAGTAGCGACGGATACGCTTCTGGCCGACATAAGCTTGCGCCATGGGGTCTTGTCACCTTTCGTCTTCGCGTGCGGTCCGGGTCGGGGCCCCCGGAGCGCACCTACGAATGCAGGGGTGAGGTCCCATTCGTGCCGCGCGTCCCACCGCGTGGCTCCCGAACCTCGAACATGCCCTGAAGGAGTGTCTGGTACCCAAACCGCCCTTCAAGACAGGTTCGGCAGGGACCGGGAAATCCCGGACCCTGCCCTGTCGACACCGATCTTGCGACCGATTACTTCAGCTCGACCTTGGCGCCAGCCGCTTCGAGCTTTTTCTTGATCTCTTCGGCGTCGGCTTTCGAAGCGCCTTCCTTGACCTTGCCGCCAGCTTCGACCAGGTCCTTGGCTTCTTTCAGGCCCAGACCGGTGATGCCGCGCACTTCCTTGATCACGTTGATCTTGTTGGCGCCGGCGTCGGTCAGGACGACGTCGAATTCGGTCTTCTCTTCGACCGCTTCGGCAGCAGCAGCCGGGCCAGCCATCATGACGGCGCCGCCAGCGGCCGGCTCGATGCCGTATTCGTCTTTTAGGATGGTTTTCAGTTCCTGGGCTTCCAGCAGGGTCAGGCCCACGATTTGTTCGGCGAGTTGTTTCAGGTCAGCCATTTTTCCGTTCTTTCCAGTTAGTGTTCCAACGTCGGGTCTTCAACCACACGCAGGGATCGGGTTGCTTACGCAGCCTCACGTTCCTCGAGGGTCGTGAGGATGCTCGCGATGTTCGAAGCAGGCGCGCCAATGGCACCGGCGATGCTGGAGGCAGGCGCACCGAGGCACGAGACGATCTGAGCGATGAGCTCTTCACGCGACGGCATCGAGGCGACGGCTTTCACACCGGCGGGGTCCAGAGCCGAGTCACCCATCGCACCGCCCAAGATCACGAAGCGCTCGTTATCCTTGGCGTATTTGTCGGCGATCCGGGCCGCAGCGGTCGGATCTTCCGAATAGGTGATCACGGTCATGCCCGTCAGGTAGTCGGCGATGCTTGCGCAAGGCTTACCTTCCAGGGCGATCTTGGCGAGCTTGTTCTTGGCAACGCGAACCGAACCACCCGCTTCGCGCATGCGCGCGCGGAGGTCCTGCATATGTGCAACCGTCATCCCCTCGTAGTGGGCAACCACCACGACGCCAGAGCTTTCAAAGATCTGGCCGAGTTCATCGACCACCTGTTCTTTTTGTGCTCTATCCACGGTTTCACTCCAAGTTGGGGGTCATCCCCCCGGCTCTCACTTTCCCGGACCGATAGGACCGGGTCGGGTCCGTTAGGGCAAGATCGCCCGAAGTGGCCGCGATGCGGTCTTCGGAAAAATGCTTCCCCATCTCAGGAAGGACATTAAGCAAGGTCTCCCTTGCACCCTCCGTCTCGGACAGGACGGGGCGGCCTTGGCTGCCCCGCCATCCCCGACCCTTGCGGGCCGGGAAACTCTTGGTCTCAGGCGCCGGTCGCGGACGGAACGTCCACCGACACGCCCGGACCCATGGTCGAGCTGATCGAGACCTTCTTCATGTAGGTCCCTTTCGCGCCCGTGGGCTTGGCTTTCTGAACCGCGTCCACGAAGGCGCGCAGGTTCTGGATCAGCTTGTCCTCGTCGAACGAGACCTTGCCGATGCCGGCATGCACGACCCCGGCCTTCTCGGCCTTGAACTGGACCTCGCCGCCCTTGGCCGCGTTGACCGCAGCGGTCACGTCCATGGTCACGGTGCCGACCTTGGGGTTCGGCATCAGGTTGCGCGGGCCCAGGATCTTGCCGAGGCGGCCGACCAGCGGCATCATGTCCGGCGTCGCGATGCAACGGTCGAACTCGATCTTGCCGGACTGGATGGTCTCCATCAGGTCCTCGGCGCCCACGATCTCGGCGCCGGCGGCTTTCGCCTCGTCAGCCTTGGGGCCGCGGGCGAAGACGGCGACGCGGACGTCCTTGCCGGTGCCGGCGGGCAGCGTCACGACGCCGCGGACCATCTGGTCGGCGTGGCGCGGATCGACGCCCAGGTTCAGCGCGATCTCGACAGTCTCGTCGAACTTGGCCGAGGCAGCGGACTTCACCAGCTTGACGGCGTCCTCGACGCTGAGGTTCGACTTGCCGGCGAAAGCTTCACGCGCGGCGGTCTTCTTCTTCGACATCTTGGTCATGGATCAGCCCCTCACTTCGATGCCGATCGAACGCGCCGAGCCGACGATGATCTTCATCGCGGCGTCGATGTCGTTCGCGGACAGGTCGGCCATCTTGGCTTCGGCGATCTCGCGCACCTGCTTGACGGTCACCGAACCCGCATTGGTGCGGCCCGGCTTGTCCGAGCCCTTGGCGCGGTTGCGCTTGCCGACAGGCTTCAGGCCGGCAGCCTTCTTCAGCAGGAAGGACGCCGGGGGCGTCTTCGTCTCGAAGCTGAACGACTTGTCGGCGTAATAGGTGATCACGACGGGGACGGGCGAGCCCGGCTCCATCTCCTGGGTCTTGGCGTTGAACTCTTTGCAGAACGCCATGATGTTGATGCCGCGCTGACCCAGAGCCGGGCCGACGGGGGGCGACGGGTTCGCCTGACCCGCCTTGATCTGCAGCTTGAGGCTGCCCACTACCTTCTTGGCCATCTGGCCTTCTCCTTCATCATCAGGCCCCGCATCGGGGCCGATTTAGCGGTCCGGCCGGGCACCTGTCCCAAGCCTCCCGCGCACGATCACGAGGCCTTGGAGACCTGCGTGAATTCCAGCTCGACCGGCGTCGGCCGGCCGAAGATCGAGACGGTGACCTTCACCCGCGACGAGATCTCGTCAACCTCCTCGACCATGCCCGAGAAGCCCTCGAACGGGCCGTCGGTCACGTTCACCTTCTCGCCCACGTCGAAGCGGATCAGGTTGCGCGGTGCCGCCGGCTCGCCGTCGCCCGAGCGGTTCAGCATCGCGTTCACCTCGTCGTCGCGCATCGGCATCGGCTTGCCCTGCGCGCCGAGGAAACCCGTGACGCGGTTGATCGAGTTGACCAGGTGATAGGTCCGGTCCGACATGTCCATGTGCACCAGCACGTAGCCCGGCATGAAGCGGCGCTCGCTGGTGACCTTCTTGCCGCGGCGGATCTCGATCACCTCCTCGGTCGGGACCAGCACCTCGTCGATCTGCTCTTCGAGGCCCTTCTCGGCCACGGCCTGGCGAATCGCTTCGGCGACCTTCTTTTCGAAGTTCGAAAGGACGCTGACCGAATACCAACGCTTTGCCATGACTCGATCGACCCCTGCTTCTTGACCGGGAATCGCGCGCCGAGCCGCCAATCCCCTGATATTCCATCGGTTCCGAAAAACTGAAATCGGCGCGCATGCGGATTCGATGCACGCCGCTTTCCGGACAGTCGGGGGCACATACCGCCGACGCCCGGGGATTGCAAGCCCGATCAGCCGCTGATGAGGCGCAGGCCCTGCGTCAGCCCGGTCCGGATCGCGAGGTCGACGAGGAAGAAAAAGGCGCTGGTGAGCGAGGCGAAGATGAAGACCATGATCGTGGTCGTGATCACCTCGCGCCGGGTCGGCCAGACGATCTTGGCGGTCTCGGCACGGACCTGGTTGATGAACTGGACAGGGTTCGTGGCCACGGCAGGCTCCTCGGTTGCTGGCGCCGATCTAACGGCTCGACGCCCAAGGTTCAAGCGTCCCGACCTCACGGGCGCGGGACCGGGCGCATTTGGCTCAAAGCTGACACAGATCATCCGCGCGCCTTAAGCCGGCCTCAAGCCTTTCCGCGCCTGATGAACGCCGTTGCAAGCGATCATAGGAGCAATCGATGATAACGAACATTTTCAAGATGATGCTGGTGGGCGCGACGGCCTTCGGCGTGTCCGGATGCGCAGACAAGGCCGACGAGATCGGCGCGGCCTACGTCTCGCCGATGCATTTCCAAGCGATGAGCTGCCAGCAGCTCGCCGCCGAGGCGCAGGGCACGTCGGCACGGGCGCAGAACGCCTTCGCCGCGCAAGACAAGCGGGCCAGCAGCGACGCGGTGGCCGTCGGCGTGGGCACGATCCTGTTCTGGCCGGCGCTGTTCATGATCAAGGGCGACGGCGCACATGCCGCCGAGGTGGCGCGCCTGAAGGGCGAGATGCAGGCGATCGAGGCGGTCAACCGCAGCAAGAGCTGCGGCCTCGCACTTGGATGAACTGGTTCCGGCCTGCGAGATGCGGGCCGGTTCACCTGATGTCTTGGAGAGACCTGGCAGGGGCAGGGGGACTCGAACCCACGACCCTCGGTTTTGGAGACCGATGCTCTACCAACTGAGCTATACCCCTGCGGTCGCGCTTCATTAGAAGCTGCCCGCCGGGCCGTCAAGCGGCAAAGCCGGCGGTCAGAGGTGGCGCGGGAACTCGATCTTGGGGCAACGGTCTTGGATGACGGTCAGGCCGGCCGCCCGGGCGCGGGCTGCCGCGGCATCGTCGCGCACGCCAAGCTGCGTCCAGATCACCTTCGCGCCCGGCTGATGGGCCAGCGTCTCGTCGACGATGTCGGAGACCGCGTCCGAGCGGCGGAAGATGTCGATCATGTCGACGCCCTCGCTGGCGGGGATGTCGGCAAGGCTCGCGTAGACGCGCTCGTTCAGGATGACGCTGCCCGCATGGCCGGGATTGACCGGGATGATGCGGAAGCCCTGGGCTTGCAGATAGCGCGCCACGCCCCAGCTGGGCCGCGCCTCGTTCGGGGACATGCCGACCACCGCGATGACCCGCGCCTGCCGCGCGATCCGTGCGATGTCCTGCTCCTCGTCAAGCTGAGCTTCCATGGCAGCACCCCCCTCCAGACGTGTGGCGACCGTTACATAGAAAAGGCGCCCGGTCCAGTGAAGGCCGGGCGCAAGTGCGGAACGAGGGACAGTGATCCGAACATGACCGTTCCGAGGTCATGCCCTGAGGTGTAAATGTGCATCACCTGCCAAAAGTTCCAGAGACCTCGCGCGTTCGTGATGCGGAAGCTCTAAAGCCGGGCGACGGGGCAGCTAGCGCATCGCGTCCCAGTTGCCGCGCGCCCGCTCTATGATTCCGCGCGGGTCCTGCCGGAACTGCTCTTCGGCCTGGCCAGAGCGCAGCAGGTAGAGCGTGCCGCCGACCACGGCGAAGCGACGCGGATCGCCGGATTCGCGCCGCCCCTCGGCCAGGGTCACTGGGCAGTTGCCGTCGAAGGCAGGCTCGAAGGCGCGCGGGTCGGATTCGAAGCGCGCGCGGTTCTCCTCCGAGGCGAAGTGCCACAGCTGCCCCTGCCACATCGTCACGATGTCGCTGCGCCCCGGGGTCGCGCGGCCGTCGCTGGCATAGCCCACGGGGTCGAATCCGCCGAGCGCCCAGTTCTGGGCAGCGGCGGGAAGGCCGGGGGTCGAAAGGACGAGGGCGAGAATCAGGTGGCGCATGTCGGCTCGGTCAGGCTGTGTGCCGCCCATTTGGCAGCGCACAGGCAGATAAACAACGCGCCGCAGACCTGTGTCGCAGCGATGTGATCCTTATGCACGGCTTGCGGCGTAAAGCGCCACCGCTGCCGCGTTCGAGACGTTGAGCGAGCCGAAATCCGCCGCGAAGGGAATGCGCGCGACATGATCGCAGCTCTTGACCGTCAACTCGCGCATCCCCGGCCCCTCCGCGCCCATCACCAGGCACACCGCCCGACCCGGAAGAGCGTCCAGCACCTCGGGCAGTTCGGCGCTGCCGCCGCCATCCAGCCCGACGAGCACGAAGCCCATGTGCTTCAGCTGGCTCAGCGCTTCGGCCAGGTTCGGCACGCGCAGATAGGGCTGCCGCTCCAGCGCGCCCGAGGCGGTCTTGGCCAGCGCCCCCGTCTCGGGCGCCGAATGGCGCGCCGGGGCGATGACGGCACGGGCGCCGAAGACCTCGGCCGAGCGCAGGACCGCGCCGATGTTGTGCGGGTCGGTCACGCGGTCCAGCGCGACCAGCAGCGGCCGCCGCTCGCCCGGCGCCTCGCGCAGCGCGACCTCGCTGAGGCTGCCCCATTTCAGCGGCTTCACCTCAAGCGCCGCGCCCTGATGGACGCTGTCGGGCGACAGGGGCACGGCCTTGTCGAAGACGCGCGGGTCGGTGATCTCGGGCGCCATCCCGTGCAAATCGCCAAGCCGGGCCAGCGCGTTCTGCGTCACGACCAGCCGCAGCTTCTCGCGTGCGGGATTGGCCAGCGCGTCGCGCACGGCATGCAGGCCGAACAGCCAGACCGTCTCGGCCGCGGCGGCGCGGCGCGCCCGTTCCTTGTCGATGACCCAGGTCGGTTTCTTGGCTTTCTCGGACATGGCGCGGCTCCTTGGTTGCCCCTTCTCTGCGCGCCGCGCGGCTTTCGCGCAAGCCCTGGCAAATCCGCTTGACGGCCCCGGACGCCCGGTCTAATCACCCCGCACGCCGAAAGCGATCGGCGGGCGACGTGCTGCAAGGTGCGGCAGCGGACTGTAACTCCGCCGGGGAGACCCACGCCTGGTTCGATTCCAGGGTCGCCCACCACTAATTATTTCAACGAGTTAGCTGGTGAAACCTGTGCTTCCGAGGAAGCATGTAAGCGCGCCCCTGTAAGCAAGATGTAAGCAGACAAGGTAGAAGCCCTGCGGGTTCGTTTGGGCTCATCTTCCATAGCAATGCCGCCTGCCCTGCTTCCGGTAGGAGATACATATCAAGACGCCCGGCCGAGCCGGGCGCTATGACAGGTCCCTGATTCAGCGTGTCAGGCGTCTGCGCAGATCTTGTTCGCGACGATCATCAAACGGGCTGTGGCAGCGTCTGCAAGTTCCAATAGGGCTTGGCACTCTGCTGACAGGGCGCTGAACATATCGATTGTATCTGAAAGGGTCGCTAGATCGTCTTCGTAGTCGTGGTGCAGTTCGTCTTGGGTCTTCGCAACTGTGAGTGCCGCCATGCGGGCCCGCGCTCCGAACAGTTTTTCGCGAGTTGCGTCGAACGCTCCTGCATCCATGGCCTCTGCATTAAAACAGGTTTTTGAGTGATCAACCGCAAATTGAAGCCAGGAACCGTGGTGGCCGTCCGGCTACGGGCCAAGGCGTTCCGGTGCTGGTCCGGCTCCATCCGGATCTTCTGGCATGGCTGGACATTGAACGCGCAAAGCTAGACCCTGAGCCCACGCAGCCGGAGATGGTGCGCATCTATCTGGAAGAGCGGCGCGGCCGCGTGGTTGTCAGGGACTGACAGCAGCATGAAATATACACTGATTGCACTGCTAGCCGTGGGTGGTTGCGCTACCCCTCCAGTGTCCGATTTCGGTACTGCCGATGAACACTTCTACAAGGGGCACGCTTGGTACATCGCCGATCGGCGGGGCCAGTTGGGGGTCGCGCTGATGGCCACTGGCATCGAAGATTCTGAGAATGAGTACCGGAGCGCTGCGCGCGACTACCTGCGCAGCCGTCAGCGCGTGTGTTCAGTCGGACCCGGCAGGTCCGGCGGGGAAGGTCGGTACGTGTTCGACTATTCCTGCCGCTGACGCGCCGTGTCAGTGGGCACCCTGTCCGACGATCCCATGATGCGGCTTACGGCAGCGCTGTGCAGCGGAGCGAACGCGCGGGCGGCGTAGCAGGCCACGTCGACGCCCGCCGCGGCGCGCTCCAGATCCTGCGCGATCGACGCGGCGCTGGCGCTGAACCGCTGGGCGTCGTCAAGAAGCTTGGCTGCCGTCATGCTGGAGGCCCCTTTCGCCGCCCATGCTGCGGCCTGTTCTTGTGCATTCACACAGCGAAGTTTTGGGGCTGTTCGCACACCGTAAGCTTAGGCGCACAAACGCCTTGGAGACAGAGTCAGGGGTGTGCGATGCTTTCTGCGGGTGATTCGGGGAGCGCTATTTGACCGTCTGCGTGTCCATCAAAGTGCATGACTGCATCGTGTTTGCGGCCGACAGCGCTTCCACCTTGGTCGACGCCCAAGGTGCTGTGCAGAATGTCTTCAACAACGCTGATAAGGTATTCAATCTGCACCGCCGTCTCCCGATAGCCGCGATGACTTGCGGCATGGGGCACATCGCGGGGCGCTCGATCAGCAACTTGGCTAAAGAATTTCGCCGGGATCTAATGAACGGTCTTGATGAGGAAAACTACCAGATTGCCGACGTTGTGCAGGCGGCCCATAGCTTCTTTGATGACAAGTACAGCGCAATTTTATCAGAGCGCGGGCACGGCTTTGACTTCTTTATCTCTGGCTATGGGTCAGATGCTGCTCACGGGGAAGTCTGGAAGATCAGCATCGTCGCTGGAACACTGCAGGCTGCGGAGCAGTTGCAATCAGGTAACGATGCAGGAGGGATTAACTGGGGCGGGCAGACCTCTGCGATAGCTCGTCTGCTGCTAGGTGTGGACCCCGCGATCAAATCAGTTCTAGTCGACGCCGGCGCTGATCCCTCTGTAGCCGAAGAGGTATGGAATGTTGCACGCAACGGGTTGCTGACAGGGTTCGCGCACAACCCAATGCCGACGATCGACGCAATTCGTCTTGCGGAGTACCTAGTAGATGTCACCAAGGGCTACTTCTCCTTCGCCTCAGGGGCAAACATCGTAGGAGGCGCTACGGACATCGCGACGGTAACCAGATGGGAAGGTTTCAAATGGATAAAGAGGAAGCACTTCTATCCTCCGGAACTTAACAGGAGCCAGCCAGATCATGTATGCTAAGCACATCCCCACTTCGGAGAAGGTGGACTTCCCGTACCAGCGCCCGCAGCAGGCGTCCGGGTCGTTGACGTTTGAGCCGCGGAAAGATGAGCAGCCGACTTTGTCGCGAGACGTCTTGAAGAAGCTAGATGCCTTCGGAAAGCGCGAGCCGCAAAAAGAAGGCGTGTAAGGCGCGCCCTCTAGGCACCAAGTGGCTCTTGATGGTTTTGTCGCCTAGTCGCCGCCGACAAACTCGTCAATCGCCTGGTCCTGCTCGCTGTAGCCGCCCAGTTCCTCGTTCACGATCTTCGCCAGCTGCGGCACGCGCAGCCCCCACTTCCGCAGGAAGCGCCGGCCCATGACCTCGGCGTCATAGGGATTGCGCTTGCGCAGCAGTTCGACCGCCAGCTTCGGATCGTCCATCGCCTTCGTCATCAGTTCGTTGATCGCAGCAGCATGGACGCGTGCCGAGCGGCCGCGCACCCAACCAGCCAGCAGATGCACGCCGGCGATCGGCTTTGACATCTGGCCGCGCTGAACGGACCGCAGGGTCGAGGAAATGGACGTGGCCGTCAGCGCCGGGTGCACCTTGCCCTGAAGGCTGATGGAAGCCGTGCCAGACGATGCCGCCGGACTTGCCCGCAAGGCGCTTTCGCTGTCGATCAGCGCCTCGCCGATCTTCCGCAAGTCCTGCAGGTGTCCTTCGTTCCCCTTCCACAACTCGTCCATGACCGCGCCCACCTTGGGGTTCTTCAGGAAGCCGTCGAGCATCCGACCGTTCCAGACGATGTTGCCGGCGGCGTCGTGCGCTGTGTTGGTGGTCGTGCGCGCCAGATCCTCGAAGAAGGCCGCGCGGGCGTTCTTCAGGTTGTGCGGCGTGCGCCGAGCAGTCTCCAGCACCTCGCGCACGGCCTCGCGCGGCCGGGCCGACTTCCACAGCCCGTGCATGGCGTCCGCTACGCCCGTGTCGCCGTGCCGGGTGACGCGGCCCACCGACGACGCGGAACCGGGCGCGTAGCGGCATTCCTGCACCTTCTCGGAGGCTTCGACGCGGTCTAGCTGCGCCCGGCTGGTGCCGGCCGCATCAAGCGAGGCGCGGCCTCGGGAAGGTCGTCGAACTGGTCGATGCGCGCGGCCATGAACAGTTCCCGCGGGTCTTGATTTACGGCGTGACGGCGCTGTACCGGAATGACGACATGTCGACCAGCGCAGCGTCGCGGGTATCGGCGGCTACCACCGTCTCTTGTCACGTAGTTCTTGCTTTGTTCATGGTGGCCAAGAAAGGAATCACCATGACCCGCTTCAGGATGCACGAGCCTGTTTTTCCGCTTAACCGCCCGCTCTTCATCATCTGGTGCGAAGAACGAGGCGGCGAACGCTACTCGGTCGCGGCCGGCTCCTTCGCGTCAATGACGGCCGCATGGTGGGCACTTAGCAGGTTCTCGCCCAGCGACACGCTGACCTTTCAGGAGGGGGCGCGGATCCCGCGCCGCAGGCTCCCGGTGCGGATATGAGCCGGTGGGCGCGCAAGCCGACATTCGAGCCTGACGCCGACGACTGGGTGGTGCTGCGCGATGGGCTGATGGTGGGGCGAGTAATGCTGGACGCCCAGCAGACGAGTCGCCAAGGGTGCCCTCAGTGGATGTGGACCGTCATCACGATGCCTGCGCGCAGTGGCACGGTTGCTACGCTGGAAGTGGCGCTTGAAAAAGTTCGCCAACTCTCCAGCCATCTATGGGCTCACCAGCCACACGGGTGGCCAATCGAGGGCAGCCGGCGCGCTTGACGGCCCTGCGCCAGCGGCGGCAGGCTGCGCCAAGCCCGGCCCCAGGAGCCCACCACGTGCGATTTTTATACCGTCACCACAAACAAGCAGCGATCCGCCAGATCTCTGCCGGCTCGCACGACCGTGCAGGGAGGGGCGCTCGATGCCGGACTATCTCGAGGAGCATGTCCGCGGGCTGGTGAAGGACCAGAATCTCTAGGTTGGTAGAACGTGAAAAATTACGAAGTGGTGTCGGGCGGAGGGATGGACATTGAAGATCGCGGCAAATGCAAAGATCAGCAGCTTTACGCCAAATGAAACTTACCTGTCCGTTGGGCTCGCGCTCTCCTATTGGGAACACAGCGAGGACATTCAGATGGGACTATTTAATCTCCTCTGTGTGAAAGAGCCGGTTGCGCGACAGGCTTTCCTTACGGCGCCGCGCAGCATACGCGTGAAGATGCTTCGCGAGGCACTCGAACGATACCCGGAGGTTCTTAGTTCGGAGGAAACCATATTCGTCAAGGATGCCTTGAGACATTTGGATAAACTGGCTTCGAAGCGGAACCAGATCGCACATGGATACGTCCAGGAAATCAACTCGGTGGTAGACGACGAAGTTGCGGCAGAAGGTGTTTTCTTGATGCCCGCGCTCAATGAGGCAGGGATGCCAGGACTGCGCGACGCCAGATACTTTCTCACCTGTACGGAAATCGACGCATTTCGTGACGAAGTTCGCGAGCATCGGTGGGTAATTCATGAGGTCCATATGGCCGCTCTGATGCGCAATCCCTCCGTTTTTTCAAAGTTTCCCCCTTCGATCTGAAGGATCTCCTAGAGTACGCGATGAAGGATTGGCTGAACGAGTACTGGACCGCAATGCAGCTGTGGCGAACGCCGCGCCTCAGGGCACTCAAGTTTCGACTGCCGCGGGTTAGCTTGCTGCTGGAGGGTCCTTCGTCGCTGCTGGCGCTGCGGCGATAGCGACGCGCCTGTCTTGGAAGGCCGCACAGCGACGAAGAGTCATTGCGCTTGAAATGGAGCGGTCTAGTCTTATCCAAGGCAACGCCCTCGTGGGCTTAGCGATGTTGGCTGCCGCCTGCTGGCGCCAGGTCATGCCTTTGCCCTCCTCTGCTTTGCCGCCACCTGCTGGGCTTGCCACGCCGCACACCACCGCGCAGGGAGAATTTGTAGCCCGCCGCGCATTCTGGGCACCGCCAGCTCTGCGTTGATCAGTCCGCTTGCGCCCGTGCGCGGCTTCATCGGGGCTTGCGGTCTTGCCGAGCTTAGCTAGCAGTCCGTTCACCTCGAGGATCATGCCTGCAAAAAAATCTTACGGTGCAGAAATTCCGACCGACACGGCAGGTTGATAATCTTTGTCAGAATCAGAGGATCCTAGTAGAATGACAGAACGATTTGACGCAAGGAGGCGCCGATGTCTACTTGGCGATGCTTCGTCTTTGGTTTGTTCGCCGCTTTGTCTACGTCGCCAGAGCCGTCATATACACAGAGCGAGCACCCTCGACCGACATTGAATTTAGATTATTCTGCGCGTGCCAAAGGGCGTGCGGGGGCGGTCGCAGATCGAGTAGAAGCGGTCTTCTTAAACGCAAGCATGATTAGTGATTACCTCCGCCAAAACCAAATCAAAGATCGATTGGAATCATATTTGAAAGAAATCGGTGCAAGGCCAAAATTTGGCGAAGTGCACGTCTTCTATGTCCAGGCTACCATGAACGGGCAAGGCGCAATTACAGAGGTAAAGGACTTTCAGTATCTGACCTACGGCAAAACTACTGTGGATGCAATTCGAGAATCCTTCGCGCTTGATGGCGCACCGGGGGAACAGCCTACGATCTATAGTTTGAATAGCGAAACAAAGATAGTGGGGATCTACGTTTCAGCCTATCCTGGGAGTAATGGGTTCACCATCACAGGTGGACCGCTGACGCCACGATTTTATCATAGGATTCGAAGCGAGGGGCTGGCACTACGAGATGAAAGAGATAAAAAACGAGCAGAGGCAAAACGGATTGGTGAGAAACTAGAGCAGCTGCGAGCGGCACATAGAAGCTCCCATCAACAGGCCATAGAAAATATCGCCCGTGACCGGAGAGGATCACCATTACCCTCCGGACCTGCACTTTCCTCATCAGGCCTATTGGATGCGGACTCACAAATTTATCTGCCGCCTACACAGACTGGTACAGCGCGGGGGATGAATATCACGCCAAGGCCGTTATCACGGGCTGCGCATCCTCCCGTACGCTTCGATAGAGCGCCCGCGCCACCTGTGGAGATGCATCATCGGGACTAGGAATGTCATAGAGGAGGGATCGATGAAGCTCGCGTTAAAGCTACTGTTCGGTTGGACCCTGTCTTTCTTGTTTGTAGGTAGTTCTGCCGCTTATTTCTACCCTGGCTCGCCGAACTGTCCTCTGCAAAACCCGGCTCATACGTGGGCGAAGTACCTAAATCTTGAATATGGAGATGTCCCGGGCGCAATATTCAGCATCCATTTTTATCGTGATATTGGCGACATTCAGGGCGGCACATGTTACACGATGAGTTCTGAAGGGAATAGTCAATGGTCGGCATCAGGGCTTATCCGTGGTACACGTGATGCCAAAGCGGAGAAGCGACAAGGCGGTGATCCGACAAACTTCGAACTCAATGTCTGGGGTGGCCAGTTTTCTTATAATGAGGCTGGAGAGGTATTCTTTGTTGCAGACGGTATGCTAGCCGGGCAAATGTACTGTCATTATGGAAGTGAATGCTGGAAGTGAGATGCACCTGGCTTTTTGTCAGGACGTGAACCTAGAACTGCGCGCTGCCAATCCGGCAGAAAGTCACATGACTAGACGTTCAAGTGCTTTGCCTTGAGTGTCCCATGGGGCACTGACTGATGAGGCGCATAAAGGGCTTCGGCGATCAATTCGCCCCTTCCAGCTTCATCAAGATCAGCGCCATGGCCGGCGAAGACGCATGCGGTCCTACTGGGGAGGCCGAGACCGGCTTCCAAGTCGATCAGTGGCTTCGAATGGAGCGGTTCTTCTGACGCGGTGCCCCGTCAGGAGTAAGTGTATGGGACCACTCGAACAGCCGCCGCCACTTCTCCCGATGGCCGAGCGAGTCGAATTTGCATGACGGGCGACTCAAAGTTCCAGCGACCGACACTTTTCAGCGGGCATGACACGCGTGTCTTGGGGAGAAACTCGGGGTGCCCACCAGGGGGCCACCCCGAGCCGCCGCCCGACCCCGATCAACTGTCTAGCTTCTGCCAGTATCGATGCCATGCTGTCACGGTCTTCCCGGAACGGCTTTTGCTCAGCGGCCTGAACCGGAGGCAATAACTATCGCCTTCGAACTCAACTTCCTCTCTGCTTGCTGCCTTAGGAAACGCAGCGTCTAGTCGTTGCTCTAGTAGTTCTTGCTCCGTGTGAGGGATCAAGCCGGCCGCCTTCAGTGCCCGCTCTATTTCGCGCACTTCAGATCGAGCCGAATTGATTCGAGTATGGTACTTGTCCGGGTTCCCAGACGTGTCCATGCTGTCTCGCTCCTGTAAAGAAGCGAGATCGGCTTCGGCGCGTTCCAGATCTTCCAACGTGTAAGTCATCAAGCCTTCTTTCACTTGCTCTATTGCAAGACCGTACTTTAGCTCACTTATGAGAACGCAGCGGCCCCACTTCTTTCAAGCTACGGCCACCCGCCTTAGATTCTCAAGAACCTGTCTTACAGGGCAAGGCCTAGCGGGACGCCTCAGAAGCATGTTCAAACTGTCTCACAAGAAAGGCGTTGACGCACTGAGACAGTTCGGCCTATAAAGTCTTAGAAGCAGTGAGACAGATGGAGCCCGCGTCATGCTGATCGGATATGCCCGCACATCCACCCTGGACCAGAAGGCCGGACTTGAGGCGCAGAAGCGCGATCTTTCCGCCGCCGGCTGCGAAAGGATCTTTGAAGAGGAAGTGTCCTCCGTTGACGTGGCGAAGCGTGAGCGGCTTGTAGAGGCGCTTTCCTTCGCGCGGTCCGGGGATACCCTGATCGTGACGAAGCTGGACCGCCTGGCGCGTTCCGTGGCCCACCTGGTCGAACTGCTGGCGCAGCTGGAGGCCAAAGGCGTATCCCTGCGCATTATGGCAATGGGGATCGACACGTCGACCCCGACGGGCAAGCTGATGCTGACCATCCTAGGCGGCGTCGCAGAGTTCGAGCGGGAAATCATGCTCGAACGCCAGCGCGAAGGCATTGCCAAGGCCAAGGCCGCCGGCAGATACAAGGGGCGCGCGCCGACGGCACAGGCGAAGGCAGACGACGTTCTGCGGCTGCATCGTGAAGGCGTCGGGGGAACTGAGATTGCCAAGCGCCTCGGTATCGGCCGCGCCAGCGTCTATCGCATCCTGAATGGCAGCGAAGACGCAGGCAAGGGTGCGGCAGCGCCAGCACCGGTCAATTCTTCAGCACAGTGACCAAGGAGAGAAGCCATGTTCACCGAAACCACCGCCTCCGAAGCCGCTACATCAGCGTCCGATCGCTGGAACAGCCTGTCCCAGCGCCAACGAGACACGGAAACGCTAATGCGGAACTTCAGCCTGCTGGCGAACGCCAAAGCGGCAAACGATGAGTACCTGCTTTCGGTCGCGCGGGATGAAATTACAGCGTCCGCCCTGTACTGCCAAACATCGGCGGTGCAGAAGCGGTACGAAGCCTGCCTCGTCGACCATGGCTGGACAATCGATCAAGAAGGCGGGGAAGCGTCTGCGACTGAGGATGACTCCGCACCGGAGAGATGGGTGTCGTTCAGCGACAAAGACTTCGGTGGCGACATTGGGGCACTGGGCGACGCTGTCAGAGCATATCTCGCGGACCGTTCCCGTTCTGACGCGTAAACCTCTGAGCGGCTGCAGCGGGGCGTCATCTCGCCCCGCTGCGCCTTGTCTGCGCGTTAGCCGAATAGATCGTTCGGCGTCTGATCATCGTCGCCTTCTCCTTCGCCGCGACGCTCGTCGTTGTCGTCGTCGTCCTGATCATCGTCGGAGACGTCGCTGTAGATGCCCGCCAGAAGGCCGTTCCGCTTTGCCTCCAGTTCGTTGATCCGTGCCACGATTTCCGCCGCTGACATTTCCTCTGGCGGCTTGTCCAAGACTTCCGGCTTGTTGCTCATCAAGCCGCCGGCGCGAAAGATCGATGTGCCGGCCGTGGCGCGTGCTGGCGCTGGCGCCTTCTTGTCCTTGCAGACGTCCATCAGTGCTTCGAAGGCGGCTTCTATGCCTTCTGTCTGGATACGCGCCATGAGCGCGCGCTTGCTGGTCAGGGGGTCTCGCCTGTTCATCCGAATATGCTCCACAGTTCAGGGTTCAGATCATCTTCAGGTCCGTGCCGATCGGGGCCGGCCCTACTCGGTGCGTCCATCGGGGCAGTTGCCGCAGCGCCCAGCGCCGCGCGCAGAGCCTCCAGTTCCTCGATCTGCGCCTGAAGGGCGGCAACCTCGGCGCTTACTGGGCGCGGTTCCTGCGACTGCGCGAAGAGGGCGCGCGCGTCGTCGTTCTGCTGCCTGGCGCGCTTCTTGGCTGCGCGCTGCGCGGGGGTGCCCGTCGGCCGGTCGCGGTGCCACTTGTCGAAGGCGGCGCGCTCTTCCGGCGACATCTTTGCCAGCCGCTTCTGGCGCTGCTTTTCCCCACGCTCCAGGTTACGGAGGCGCGCGACCATCTTGCGCTCGGCATCCGGCGCCGTCTTCTTCGGCCATCTGGGCTTGTGCCAGTCCTTGCCCTTGGGCGTCCGGCCGCCGTGGTAGTAGCAAACGCCGTTCGCCATCGGCATCTGCCCGCACTGCTGCCCTGTCGTCTTCGACTTGGCCCGGCACTTCGGCATCAGGTGCCGCCGGGCATTTACCTTGCGCAGGGCCTCGGTGCCGGCCGCGATGAATGCGGGGGGTGCTGTCCTTTTACCGGCCATGCTTTTGCCCCCGCGTCCCGCTCAGCCTGATCGGAAGACTGCGCGCGTAGGGTTTAAGTCCGCATCGCTTTAGGTCCGGGCGCCGCAGCGTGCGTTCCGGCCGTCCGCGCTCTATATCTGCAAGAGCGTTCCCTTGCCTTTGGCCACAGAAAACGCTGCGAGCGAGCCTGCCGACTTTCGTCCGTGATGTCCCTTGCGCGGGTGAGGCGAAAACTGTCGCTATAGAAGAAAGAGAGGAATTCTTATCTTCGTTACATGCGCGCAAGGGACATTGCGGACAAAACAAGCCCCAGAACGCTTCACCAGGCGCTAGAAACTTGGCCGGGACGTTCCGCGAACGGCGCCCCACAGGTCCGACATACAACTCTATCAACCACCCAGCGGCGGCCGTCTGAGCCCCGCTTGTATGTCTGATTGCTGTTCTCATGCTCCACCCGCCAATCCTGCCAGCACCTGGCGCGCTTCCTCGCGCCGTTCTCGTTCGGCCTGCGCCCGTGCCGCAAAGCGCCCATGCACCGCCGGGTTGACCAACCAGTGAGGCGCCGACGACGGCCGGGGCCCGTCGACCTTCTCGAGCCAACCCATCGCCGCCAGCTGCTGAAGCAGGGGCTGGATGTCCTGATCGCGCAGGGACCGCATTGTCCGGTCGCCTCGCTGAACATCGCGGTTCGTGATCTTGTCCAGCTTCCGCGCCAGGATGTGCCCAGCGATTGCCGCCAGCCGGTCATGATCCTCTGACAGCCCCAGGACGCCGGCGTAGAAGGCGAAGGCGTGCCGCAGCAGAAAGTCATGCAGGAAGGCCCCCACGCGCTCTGCAGTGGCCGCGCTGATGCGCTGAGGCAGCATCTGGGCACCTGCATGTTCGACGCAGTGCCAGATGATGCAGAGGCGGACGAACAGGCCGTCATACTTGCCGATATGCGACGCCAGCTTCCGGCTGATCGTCTCCGTCGACTGCATCCGCAGATGCGCCGCTTCCAGCTTCCGCCGGATCGACTGCGCCTCATCGCCGAACTGCAGGAACAGGCCGCCGCCGGCGATCGGCGCCGGGTTGCGCAGCGCGCGCACCAGGTCGCCATAGCGCCCGGCCACAGGCGGGGCGGGTGCGTCCCTGCCTTGCGTTGCAGGGGCCAGGACGATCGGAAAGAGACGCTGCAGAAGGCCGTCGTCTTGCGTGTCCGCTGCGATCTTGCGGATCGGCTCGGGCTGGATGCCGCCAAGCAGGCAGATGGAAAGGTTCTCTATCAGCGCGGAGCCCCGGCCGACCCGGTCCAGTGCATACTCGCCACCGTTGAAGGACCGCAGCCAGAATGCGCGATCCGCGGCAGCGCCTTTCCCGCCGCTGTACTTGTCCATCATCCCGAAGAAGCCGGTCAACTCGTCCTGTAGCATCATCGCGCCGTCTGGCGAATGCTCGAGCGCCGCTTGGGTGGCCTCTACAGTGGCGTCTTCGATCCGCAGGCGCGTCGGCACCGGCTTCGGCGTCTTGCGCTGCTCTTCCTTCGTCAGCGCGGCCCAGAGTGTCATCCTGCCCTGCCAGTCGCGAAATAGCTGCGTATCGATCCGCCGCAATGGTTCGGTTGCCGCCCCCAGTATCGGCGACTTCTTCGTCGAGGGGCTGCCGACCAGCGCGGCCCAGATCCGCGGCGCCTCGAACCACTGGTCGTCATGCTGCTTCACCTTGGCCTTGATCCGATCGGGAATGGCTGCGGCACAGGTCACAAGAGCCGCAACTGCCAGCCCCGCAGGATCCGCGCCCATCTGCTCGCCCTGCGTCCGGGCGAACGTCTCTAAGATCTCGGGCAGCAATCCTGACGGCAGCGCCGGCGGGTCGAACCGTCCCCACAGGTCCACAGGATCGCCGGCAAAGTGCTGCGCCACCTCATCTTCCGCGAACTTCTCGAACGCGCTGCGGATGCTGTTTTCGACGTTGTCATCCCAAACCGGGCAGTGATGCCGGATGAAGCCTTCGACGAACTGCGGCGTGCATCCTTGCGCCGCCATGCTGGCGGCGACGTCGCGAACCGCCGCGTGCTTGGCGCCGTCTTCCGCCAGTTGCTCGATAAGCTGTTCGTAATCTTCGGCTGTCTTGCCGGCGGGCGATCGCTGCCCGAAGACCGCGGGTGCCGCGGTGACACTTCGGGGCGCAGGCCGCAGCGCCTTCGCAGAGGCCTCCAGACAGGCCTTCAGCAGCCAAGCAGGGCACTCTGCGATCAGATACTCGCCGGGGGCGTTGATCCACCTGTACGGGGCCGAGACGCCCGGTTTCACGCTTGGAGGGGCAAGGACCATCCCGCCCTCGCCGCGCACGTCGACGCCGGGAAGAACCGCGCCTTGGCTGTTGTAGATCCGCACGTCGTCGGGGCATTGGAAATACAGATGCCGTCCGCCAGAAGGCGTTCCCGCCGTCACCGTGTCGGGCAGGCCGAAGGCGTCGGCCATGAGAGCGAAGCCGCCCAGGCCGTCGACGCCATGCCCGTCCGCGGTGTCGAGGTCGACGACGAAGAAGCCGTTGATCCTGCCGGTCGGCAGGCCGACATTCGCCGCCGGCCAACGGGACCAATCGTCAGCGATCTCTTCGACGTCCTTTGTCGCGCCCCAGAGGCGCCCGCCGCTAAAGGCAGCGCTCTTGTGACTCTTCTTCTGGCCCGGCGGGGCCGGGAAGACATGCCAGCCGCGCTTGGCAGCGTCCAGCGCGCCTGCCAGCTGTTCGTTCTGTTCCGACCCGGTCATGCATCCGCCCCCGGGTCGCGGGCGAGCATGTGCGGCCAGAGCCCCATCGCCTCGTTGAATAGGGACCGGAACGCCAACTGCTCGGCCTTTTCTACCAAGGCACGAGCGGATGGCGCGGGCCCGTCATGATCAGCGGCACGAAACGCTTCGACCGGTAGGGTGCAATATGGCCGGCAGTTCCCGTCGATCGCGAAAGCGATGGCGAACCGGCTTTCCTGGTCGACGTCCTCCGTGAAGAAGGCGGCTGCCTCCTTATGCGAAATCTGCATTGCGAAAGGTTCGCCGCCGCGCAGGAACAGTTGTCGCGTGCCTCTTTCGATCACCTTCGCTGCCGTTGGGCTGCGCAATGGCCGTCGCTCGCCATCCAAGCCCATCACCGTCATCTCAGCGATGAGGCGTTTCGCCGCGCGCGTGTCATGAGCCTTCCGCGTTTGGCGGCTCTGCGGTTTGTTCTCGTACGTCATTCTTCCCTCAAGCCTTGCGGGCAAGAGCGATAGGCGTCATATTATCAGAGCAGCACTGATATACCGCCGCCGCTCCTTTCCCGGAGTGGCGGTTTTCTTTATGCGGCGCCCTGGGTGTTTGCGTCGATATATGCCGCAATATCGCTGGCCCGGTAACGAACCAGACGGCCGATCTTGACATATGGGATGCGCCGTTCTGCCCAGCGATCGCGCTCGAGCCATTTAGGCGAGACGCCAAGAAGGCCGGCAGCGATCTCTTGGTTGATCAACCGCGCGACTGGAACGGTCTCTTGGGTTATCGATCGTGTCGCCGCTGCCGGCTGTTCGAATTCAGTGCCCGTTGAATATAGCTGCGCTTTAGCCATCGGCATTACTCCAGCGAGAGGCGCATGTTTGCCTCGCGTTAATCGTTGAGTGCCGCGGCCGCTCGCCCTTTCAGGTCGAGCAGTTAACTCCGTTGTATCCTGTAAATCCTGTTCATCCGTCCGTGGCGACGTCGGTTTCTCGGGAAACCTTAGGACCGATAATGGACGCAAACTAGCGCATTGTCAATCCTCGCAGCCCCTTAAGTCTCTGATTTTACTATGACATACAACTTGGTGCGACTAGCGTGTCAGGTAGCCGCACCTAAAGCTTTGTCGCCGCTGCCTTAATCAACATTGTTGTATGTCAGATTATGAAGTGGCGCGTCTGTTAGATTTTTCTGGCATAAGGGATGCTGGGCCTCGAGAGATAAGGTGCGGTCACTTTTTCTAATCGTCGATGGCCTCTGGCTCGGGAGGGATCCGCAGCATGTGGTCCGCGATCTTCTGCATCGCCTCTCGCAGGTCTTCGAACTCTACTTCGACATAATCGGCCGTCACGTCGTTGCCGCTGATGTGGTTCGTCAGCGCCTTCACCTTGAACGTCGAGATGTCCAGCTTGCTCGCTGTGCTGGCGAAAGTGCGGCGCAAGTCGTGCGCCGTGATACTGATGCCCGTCAGGGTCGCCAGCCGCCGGAACGCCGGGCGCAGGTCCGCGGGCAGCCGGCCCTTGTCGTCGCTGAAGACGAACTGCGGACCAGCCCGCTCTTTCCGTTGCTTCAGGAGGGCCACCAGCTGCGCAGGCAGCGGCAGTTCATGGTCGAGCCGGTTCTTGGTATCCGGAAACGTCACCTTCTCACGCCGCAGGTCTACAGAGGCCCAGCGCAACGGCGGGTAGCCGTCGGCCTTCGATCCAAGCAGTTCGCCGATCCGGGCGCCTGTCAGCAGCATGAACAGTAGCGCGTCGCGCATCTCTGAGCCCAGCGCCAGATCGTCCAGCCCTGTCTTCACTGCCTCGACCCACGCCGGGATTTCCTTGTCGGGGATGCGGCCCTTTGCCGGCCGCACGTCGGCCCACTGGTTTGTCCTGTTGAGGCGCGTCACCGGGTTTGCCTTGATGATCGGCGCCTGCCCCTCGTCGACGTCGGCCATTACGTTGTTCATCGCAGCGCGTAGGTAGCGGAAGGCTAGGTTGGCCTGCGCGGGCGAGGCCTTGGCGAGGCCTGCGTGCCGTTCCTTCACCATCGCTTCGGTGATCTCTGTCAGCGGCTTGTCTAGCCAGTCGTCGAACTTCCTCTGGAACACCACGCGGATGTCGCGCTGGGTGCGGGCTTTCTTCTCCGCCCCCTTGCCGATGCCCTTCTTCTTCGGGGCGCTCACGTAGGCCTCCATCGCTTGCCGCAGCGTGAGGGCGCTTCTGACCGCGGCCTGCTTGGCTTCCACCGGATCAACACCGCTCGCGAACTCGGCCGCCAGGATCGTCGCCTTCTTCCGTGCTGCCTCGGCCGAGATGTCGTCGGCCCGGCCGATCGTCACGCGGCGGGTCTGCCTGCCGACACGGCGCTGCATCACATAGGCCTTAGCGCCGCCAGGCGCGATGCGCAGCCCGAAGCCCCGGATCTCGCTATCCCAGATCAAGCACTGCTTCCCGGGCTCGCCGGCAAGAGCGGCGACGCTCGTCTTCGTCAACTTCAGTCTTTTCTCGGTCATCCGGCCCGCCATGTAAGCAATCTGTAAGCGCCTGACGTAGAAACGGCGGGGGCTCGTGACGGACATTTAGAAGCGAAGTGCCCGAAAACGCAAGCCGATGTCTGCTTATTCGGGAAGATGAGGACCCGCTAGAAGCCAGCAAAAACGGACTGTAACTCCGCCGGGGAGACCCACGCCTGGTTCGATTCCAGGGTCGCCCACCACTTTCCCCCCATGACAGCTGATTTTTACGCTCGCCGGGCAGTTCCCGGCATTTTCGCGTCCAGCATGTCGCGTTCCGGGTTTTTCATCGGGACGATCAGCGGTATCAAGATCCAGACTCCACATCCTCAGGTTGATCCGATGCCTCCAAGTCCTGCCTTCAACATCCTGATCGTGGCGCAGGCGGGCCGGCTGGAATTTGAGGCCATCATCTTCCTGGCCAGCCTGCGCCGCGCCTCGCCAAGCTTTGCCGGGCGCGTGATCGTGGCCGAGCCGCAGCCGGTCGGGGCATGGAGCGGGCATGAGACGCGGCTCTCGGATGAGGGGCGCGCGGTCATCTCCGGGCTCGGCGGCGAGATCCTGCCCTTCACCGCGACCGTCTTCGGCGCCGCCTACCCCCAAGGCAACAAGATCGAGGCGCTGGCGCTGCTGCCGGCCGGCGAGCCGTTCATCTTCTTCGACACCGACACGCTGATCACCGGACCTCTGGACGGGATCGACGTCTCGCGCCCGACGGCCTCGATGCGGCGAGAGGGGACCTGGCCGGTCCCCCCCGCCTATGGGCCGGGTTTCACCGGGATCTGGCGCTCGCTCTATCGGCGCTTCGGGCTGGACTTCGAGACATCGCTGGACGAAGGCCAGCCCGACGAGCACTGGGAGCGGTATCTCTACTTCAACGCGGGCTGGTTCCTCGGGCCGGATCCGGCCGAGTTCGGGCGGCGCTTCCTCACTTGGGCGCGCGAGGTGCGGGACGATCCGCAGGACGAGCTGGCCTGCCAGACGCTCGAGCCGTGGCTCGACCAGGTGATCCTGCCGCTGGTGGTGCACAGCCTCGGTGGCGGCCGCCCCGGCCCCGCACTTGCCGCGCTGGACGGCGAGGCGAGCTTTCACTACCGCAAGCTGCCCCTTCTCTACGTCTTCGGCGCGCCGGGCCAGATCGCCCTGCTCGAGGACGCGGTGGCCGGGAAGGAGATCAAGCAGGTCCTGCGCAACTGGGAGCCGGCGCGAAAGCTGATCTACCAGAGAAAGGGCCGCGACAAGGTCCGCCCGATCTTCGACGGTGCCTCCCTGCCCCGGCTGGAGCGGGCGATCCGCAACCAGATCAAGGCGAAGGGCTGGTGGCTGGTCTGACGGATCGGGGCGAGCCGCCTACGGCGCCTCTGCCTCGGGCCGGCCGAGCCTGATCGGTCCTGCCGCATCCGGCCCCACGACGCGGCCCCTCTGCGTCACCACCAGCCGCCCGTCCGCCGCCAAGGCGAACGCCTCCGCCCGCAGCGGCGCCATGAGCGGACGCCAGTCCACAGACAGGGCGCGGGCGATCTCGCTCGGGCAGCAGGTGGTTCCAGGGCGGAGCCGGGCGGCCTGCGCGAGGATCGCCGCGCGCAGGTCCGCCTCGCTCAGGCCGGCCACATCCAGGCCCGCCACACTCAAGCCCGTCTCATCCAAGGACCGCGTCGCAGCGGGCGCAGGTGCCGGGATGCTTGTGCGTGCCGACATCGGGCAGGATCTTCCAGCAGCGCTGGCACTTCTCGCCATCCGCCAGCTCGAAGACCACGCCGATCCCCGGCGCATCGCCCATGCGGAACGCCTCGGCCGGGGCCGGATCGGCCGTCAGCACGAGGTCCGAGGTGATGCAGAGGTCCGCGAAGGGCACCGAGCGCAGCGCCTTCAGCATCTCGGGCTCCTCGACATGCACGACCGGCGCGGCCTCGAGGCTGGCGCCGATGGTCTTGTCGGACCGCTTCACCTCCAGCGCGGCGGTCACCACGCGGCGGGCACGGCGGACATGGTCCCATTTCGCGGCCAGCGGCTCGTTCAGCCAATCGGCCGGCGTCTCGGCGAAGTCCTGCAGATGGACGCTGCTATCCTCGGACGGGAAGCGCGAGAGCCAGACATCCTCCATCGTGAAGGGCAGGATCGGCGCGAGCCAGGTGACCAGCCTGTGGAAGACGATGTCCATCACCGTCCGCACCGCCCGCCGCCGCATCGCCTCGGGCGCGTCGCAGTAGAGCGCGTCCTTGCGGATGTCGAAGAAGAAGGCCGACAGATCCACCGTGCAGAACTGGAACAGCGTCTGGAAGACGCCCTGGAAGTCGAAGCGCTCGTAGCCGCGCCGGACCTGGTGATCCAGCTGCGCGAGGCGGTGCAGCACCCACTGCTCCAGCTCGGGCATCTGGGCGGGCTGGACCCGCTCTGCCTCGTCCCAACCCGCCAGCGCGCCCAGCAGGAAGCGCAGCGTGTTCCGAAGGCGGCGGTAGCTGTCGGCGGTGCCCTTCAAGATCTCGGGCCCGATCCGCTGGTCGGCGGTGTAGTCGGTCTGCGCCACCCAGAGCCGCAGGATGTCGGCGCCGTATTGCTTGATGACCTCGGCCGGCACGATGGTGTTGCCGAGCGACTTGGACATCTTCATGCCCTTCTCGTCCAGCGTGAAGCCGTGGGTCACCACGTTCCGGTAGGGCGCGCGGCCCTTGGTCGCGCTGGCCTGCAAGAGGGACGACTGGAACCAGCCGCGATGCTGGTCGGTGCCCTCCAGGTAGACATCGGCGATCCCGTCCGGCGCCCCGTCCTCGCGGTCGCGCAGCACGAAGGCATGGGTCGAGCCCGAGTCAAACCACACGTCCAGCACGTCCATGACCTGCTCATAGTCCTCGGGATCGACGATCCCCTCCAGCATCTGAGCCTTGAAGCCCGGGCGATACCAGACATCGGCGCCCTCGGTTTCGAAGGCGGCGGTGATGCGGTCGTTGACGCGGGGATCGCGCAGCAGGAAGCCCTCGTCCGTGGGCTTGGCGCCGCGCTTGACGAAGCAGGTCAGCGGAACGCCCCAGGCCCGCTGGCGCGAGAGCACCCAGTCCGGGCGGTTCTCGACCATCGAGTGGATGCGGTTGCGCCCGGACTGCGGCCACCACGCGACCAGCTTATCGATCGAGGTCAAGGCCCGGCTGCGGATCGTCGCGCCATGCTGGCCCATCCCGTCCTCCAGCGGCTTGTCGATGGCGGCGAACCATTGCGGCGTGTTGCGGTAGATCAGCGGCGCCTTCGACCGCCAGCTGTGCGGGTAGGAGTGCTTGATCTTCCCCTTGGCCAGCAGTGCCCCGGCCCAGGCCAGCTGCTTGATGACGCTGACATTGGCCGGCCCGTCCTTGCCGTCCGGCAGGATAATGGCCTCGCCTCCGAACAGAGGCAGATCGCGGCGGTAGCTACCGTCCGGCTCGACATTGTATGTCATCGGCAGCTTGAAGCGCAGGCCCAGTTGATAGTCGTCGTCGCCGTGGCTCGGGGCCGTGTGCACGAAGCCCGTCCCCGCGTCGTCCGTGACATGATCGCCGGGCAGCATGGGGACGTCATAGTCCCACTCGCCCGCCGCACCCTCGACGCCGCGCAGGGGATGAGCCATGACCAGCCCCTCCAGATCGCCCGCGGCAACATCGGCGACGCGCCGGCCCTCGACGACCTTCGCCTGCGCCATCACGCCTTCGGCCAGCGCATCCGCCAGCACCAGCCGCTCGCCCGCGACGGCGGTCGAGCCCTCCGCGACCGCCACGACCTCGTAGAGCCCGTAACCAATCGCCGGGTTGAAGGCCACCGCGCGGTTCTGCGGGATGGTCCAGGGCGTCGTCGTCCAGATGACGACTGTCGCCCCCGCCAGCGCCCCCTCGCCCAGCACGACGAAGCGCACCCAGATCGTGTGGCTGGTATGGTCCTTGTACTCGACCTCGGCCTCGGCCAGCGCAGTCTTCTCGACCGGCGACCACATCACGGGCTTGCTGCCTTGATAGAGCGCCCCGTTCATCACCAGCTTCATGAACTCGGCGGCGATGACGGCCTCGGCGTGATAGTCCATCGTCAGGTAAGGCCGGTCCCAGGCCCCGGTGATGCCAAGTCGCTGGAACTCGTCGCGCTGGATCGCCACCCATTCATCGGCGAAGCGGCGGCATTCCTGGCGGAACTCGACCACGTCGACCGCGTCCTTGTCGCGGCCCTCCTTGCGGTACTTCTCCTCGATCTTCCACTCGATCGGCAGACCGTGGCAGTCCCAGCCCGGCACGTAACGTGCGTCCCGCCCCATCATCTGGTGCGAGCGGACCACAATGTCCTTGATCGTCTTGTTCAGCGCGTGCCCGATATGCAGATGCCCGTTGGCATAGGGCGGCCCGTCATGCAGCACGAAGGGCGCCCGCCCCGCGCTGCGCTCGCGCAACCGGTCGTAGACGCCGATCCGCGCCCACCGCTCCAGCCAGTCGGGCTCGCGCTGCGGAAGGCCGGCGCGCATGGGAAAGTCGGTCTGCGGCAGGAAGACGGTGTCGCGGTAATCGGGGGTCGCGTCGCTCATGGGGGACATCCTTGGAAGATCAGGCAGGGCAAAACCCGGCAGCGCGAACCCTCACGCCACCGGGCCGCTAATTCGCCGGGCCTGTCCCTGAAATCTCATGCGCCCTCTATAGAAACGGCGCGGCCCCCCCGCAAGCACCCCCATCTTCTGTGCTTAAATATCCCGGGGGAGTCCCGGCACGGGACGGGGGCAGCGCCCCCTAGCCCCGCCCGCGATAGGGTGCAACGCCCTGATCGGGCACCCAGACCCCCGCCGGCGCCGCACCCGTCTGCCAGAAGACGTCGATCGGCATCCCGCCGCGCGGGTACCAGTAGCCCCCGATCCGCAGCCAGGCCGGGTCCAGCAGCTCCACCAGCCGTTTGGCGATCCCGACGGTGCAGTCCTCGTGGAAGGCGCCGTGGTTGCGGAAGCTGCCCAGGAACAGCTTCAGCGACTTCGACTCGACCAGCCAGTCGCCGGGGACATAGTCGATCACCAGATGCGCGAAATCAGGCTGACCCGTCAGCGGGCAGAGGCTGGTGAACTCGGGCTGCGTGAAGCGCACGACAAAGGCGGTGCCCGCCTGCGGGTTCGGCACACGCTCCAGCACCGCCTCCTCGGGCGATCGCGGTAGGGACGTGGCGTTGCCGAGCTGGGTCAGCGTGTCGGTGTAGTGGCTCATGGAGGCTCCTGTTTTGACCGGGTGGGCTGCGACCGGGCGGCCCTTCTATGCCCGTGCCCGCCCCCTTGCAACCGCCGCGCGCCCGCGCCAGATGCGGGGGATGGAGACCATCCCGCCCCGCTTCGACATCACCGAGGCCGAGATCCGCAAGGTCATCGCGACCTTCTACGCCGCCGTCCGCCGGCATGAGATCCTCGCCCCAATCTTCGCCGAGCATGTCGGCGACTGGCCCGCGCATGAGGACCGCATCGCCGCCTTCTGGCAGGGCGCGATCCTGCACAAGGCCGGCTACAACGGCAGCCCGATGCGTGCGCATCTGGCAGCCGGCAACGTCCGACCCGAGCATTTCGCGATCTGGCTGGCGCTCTTCGACGAGTCGCTCCGCCGCACCCTGCCCCCGTGGAGCGCGCGGGCCTGGTCGCAGCTCGCCCACCGCATCGGCCAGGGGCTGCGGGCCGGAACCCAGAACATCGACGCCGGCCGCGGCGGGCCGCCTCTCTTGCGGTGACCGGCCTCCGCTAGCCCTTCACGAACTTGTTGAAGCGGCTGGTCCCGCCATCGGCGGCCTTGTCCTGATAGAGGAAATCAAGGCCGTTCTCGTCGAAGATCTCGAAGAACTCGTCCCATTCGATCTGGGTCAGGCTGTCCTCGGGTTCGCCGAAGTCGATCCGCAGGATGCCGCCCTCGCCGCCGGTATCGACCTTGGCGGGATGGCCGTCGCGGGCCTCGGCCCATTTGCGGATGGTGTCGTGATCCTTGGTGGTGTGCGATTGGCTCATGGATGCCTCCTGTTACGGCGCCCCAACCCCCTCCGCGAGGGGATGTTCCTCAGCCGCGATCCCGCGGCGGACGCGGCCGATAGACCGGCAGCTTCCAGCCGAAGCGCAAACTGCCCGCCCGCAGCACCCACACGACCAGCGCGCAAGCCAGAAGCGCGACCGGCCGCGGCGCGCCGGTCCAGACCAGCAGCACGGCCGCGAGCGCACCTCCGAAGGCCGCGGTGAGGTAAAGCTCGCCCTGCTTCAGGACCAGCGGCAGCTCGTTGCCGACCACGTCCCGCATCAGCCCGCCGAAGGTGCCCGTCACGATCCCCATGATGACCACGATCACCGGCGGCGAGCCCATCTCCAGCGCCACCCCCGCCCCGGCGGCCACCGCCACGGCAAGCGCGACGCTGTCGAGCCAGACCAGCAGCGAGTAGCGGCTCTCGATCAGATGCGCGGTCCAGAAGACGGCCAGCGCCGCCCCCGCCGCCAGCAGCACGTAGGAGGGCTCGGCGACCCAGAACACCGCCTCGCGGTTCAGGATGAGGTCGCGCAGCGTGCCCCCGCCGACTGCGGTCAGCGCCGCCATGAAGATGAAGCCCACCGGGTCCAGCTGCGCCCGGCTGGCCACCAGCGCCCCGGTCAGCGCGAAGATCAGCACCGAGCCGTAATCCAGCGCCGTCACCAGCGCCGCGACGTTCATTTGAAGGGCGCCATGCCGGCCCGCGCCAGCTCGTCCGCGCGCTCGTTCTCGGGATGGCCGGCATGGCCCTTGATCCAGCGCCACTCGACCTCGTGGCGCTTCTGCGCCTCGTCCAGCCGCTGCCACAGCTCGACATTCTTCACCGGCTTGCGGTCGGCGGTCTTCCAGCCGTTCCGCTTCCAGCCGTGAATCCATTGCGTGACGCCGTTCTTCACATAGGCGCTGTCGGTCACGATCACGATCTTCGTCGGCCGCGTCAGCACCTCGAGCGCGCTGATTGCCGCCATCAGCTCCATGCGGTTGTTGGTGGTGGCCGCCTCGCCCCCCTGCAACTCGCGTTGCTTCAGGACCGCCTCGCCCTCCAGCGCGCGCATCAGGACACCCCAGCCCCCCGGTCCGGGATTGCCGCTGCAGGCGCCGTCGGTCCATGCGAAAAGCTCAGTCATGCAGCCCCTTGTATCCCGGCAGCGCCGCCACCCGATCCAGCCAGTCGCGGACATGGGGGAAGCGCTCCATCTCGAACCCGCCCCGGCTTCCGGCCGAGTGCGTGTAGGCGTAAAGGCAGATATCGGCAAGGCTCGGACCCGCGCCCACCAGCCAGTCCCGCCCCGCCAGCCGCCGCTCCATGATGGCAAGCAGCCCATGCCCCGCCTCCAGCAGCGCCGCCATCCGGTCGGGCGTGGCTTCCGCCCTGCGGTGGGGATAGCAGCGAAGCGCTGCCCGCACGGCAATCACGCCCTCATGACTGTTCTGCTCCCAGAACATCCAGCCCAGCATCTCGGCCTGCTCCAGCGGGTCGGCAGGCACGAAGCGCGTGCCCTCGCCCAGCCAGCAGAGGATCGCGTTCGACTCGGGCAGCAGCCGCCCGTCCGGCAGTTCCAGCACGGGCGCCTTGCCGAAGGGCAGCCGCCCCTCGGCCTTCGCCGACGCCAAGGCCGCGCTTCCTGCCTCGACATCGACCATCTCGACCTCACGTCCCAGGAACGCCAGCAGAAGCCGCAGCTTGTAGCTGTTGCCCGACGAGGGCATCGAATAGAGCCGCACCCCTGACCTCTTCTTCGTTGCCGAAATACCCTGGGAGTCCGGGGGCTGGCCCCCGGCTTTCCCTCGCCGTCAGGCGGTTTCCCGCAGAACCCGCGGCACCTTGAACTCGACGCGCTCCACCGCCGTCTCGACCAGCTCCACGACCGTGTCGAAGCGGGCGCGGAAGGCGTCCACGACCTCGTTCACCAGCACCTCGGGGGCGCTGGCGCCGGCGGTGACGCCGACGCTGCGGATGCCCTCCAGCGCGCGCCAGTCGATGTCGGCGGCGCGCATGACCAGCTGCGAATAGCCGCAGCCGGCGGTGCGGGCGACCTCGACCAGGCGCTTGGAATTGCTCGAGTTCTCGGCGCCGATCACCAGCAGCGCGTCGACCTTGGGCGCGACCTCCTTGACCGCCGCTTGGCGGTTGGTGGTGGCGTAGCAGATGTCCTCCTTCGCCGGCCCGGTGATGGCGGGGAAGCGGGCCTGAAGGGCGGCGACGATGGCGGCGGTGTCGTCGACCGAGAGCGTGGTCTGGGTGATGAAGGCGAGGCGCTGCGGATCGCGCACCTCGACGGTGGCGACATCGGCCACATCCTCGACCAGGACCACCTCGCCGGGAGGCAATTGTCCCATCGTGCCAATGACTTCCGGGTGGCCTTCGTGCCCGATCATCACCATCTGGAGGCCGGCAGCAAAGTGGCGTTCGGCCTCGATATGGACCTTGCTCACCAGCGGGCAGGTCGCGTCCACATAGACCATGTTCCGGCGCTGCGCCTCGGCGGGGACGGATTTGGGCACGCCATGGGCCGAGAAGATCACCGGCCGGTCGGGCGGGCACTCGTCCAGTTCCTCGACGAAGACCGCGCCTTTTTCCCGAAGCTCGTCAACGACATACTTGTTGTGGACGATCTCGTGGCGGACGTAGACGGGGGCGCCCCACTTCTCGAGCGCCATCTCGACGATCTTGATCGCGCGGTCGACGCCGGCGCAGAAGCCGCGCGGGGCGGCGAGGTAGAGGGTCAGGGGCGGCTTTGCGTGTTCCATGGCCCATCAGGTAGCGCGCCGGCCCCGTTTCGTCCAGCACCGGGCGGTCACAAAGGGTGCACGGCGCGTACACCGAACGTGCACCGACAACGCACGCATCATTAACGATCAGCGCGCAACGGCCAGCAGGCCCGCCACGTCCAGATGCGCCTCGAGGTGACCCGCCAGATCGTCCAGCGCGGCCTCGACCCCGGCCTCGAAGCCGGGCTGCGAGGGGGCGCCAAGGCGCGCGAGGAAGGCCGCGCGGAAGGCGTCGCCCGCAAAGAGGCCGTGGAGGTAGCTGCCCGTCACCCGCCCGTTCGGGCTGATCGCGCCGTCGGGCTGCGGCAGATGGGCGAAGGGGCGGGCGCAGTCGGGGCCTGCGGTGCGGCCCATGTGGATCTCGTAGCCGGTGACAGGCTGGCCGAGGGCGGTGCCGGCGATGCGCTCCAGTCGCTTGTCCGGAGCCATGACGGTGGTGACGTCCAGAAGGCCGAGGCCCTCGGCGCCGCCGGTGACGCCATCGGCGCCCGAGGGGTCCTCGATCCGCCGGCCCAGCATCTGGAAGCCGCCGCAGATGCCCAGAACGTGGCCGCCGCGCCGGTGGTGGGCGGCAAGGTCGATGTCCCAGCCCTGCGCCCGCAGGAACGCCAGATCGCCGAGCGTCGATTTCGTGCCGGGCAGGATCACGAGGTCCGCGTCGCCCGGGATCGGCCGGCCGGGGCGCAGCATGGTGAGACGCACCTCCGGCTCGGCGGCCAGCGGGTCGAGATCGTCGAAATTGGCGATGCGCGAGAAGGTTAGGCAGACGACGTGCAGCCCCTCGCCCCGGCCGCTGCGCAGGTCCACCGCGTCCTCGGCCGGCAGCCGGTGGGCGCCGGGAAACCAGGGGACCACGCCGAAGCCGCGCCAGCCGGTGCGCGCCTCGATCATCCGGTAGCCGTCGTCGAAGAGGCGCGGGTCGCCCCGGAACTTGTTGATCAGGAAGCCGCGGATCATGGCGGCGTCCTCGGGGTCGATCACGGCCTGCGTGCCGACGATCTGCGCGATCACCCCGCCCCGGTCGATGTCGCCGACCAGCACCACGGGCACGCCGGCGGCGCGGGCGAAGCCCATGTTGGCGATGTCGCGGGGGCGCAGGTTCACCTCGGCCGGGCTGCCGGCGCCCTCGACGATGACAAGGTCGTGGGCGGCGGTCAGGCGGGCGAAGCTGTCGAGGACCCCGGTCAGCAGGCGGGGCTTCAGGGCCTGGTAGTCGCGCGCCTCGGCCCGGCCGATGGCGCGGCCGTGCAGGATCACCTGCGCGCCGCGTTCCGTCTCGGGCTTGAGGAGCACGGGGTTCATGTCGGTGAGCGGCTCCAGCCCGCAGGCGCGAGCCTGCAGGGCCTGGGCGCGGCCGATCTCGCCCCCGTCCGCGGTGACGGCGGCGTTGTTCGACATGTTCTGCGGCTTGAAGGGGGCGACCTTGATCCCGCGCCGCAGCGCCGCCCGGCAGAGGCCCGCGACCAGCAGCGACTTGCCGACGTTCGAGCCGGTTCCCTGGATCATCAGCGCGGGCATTTCATCCCTTCGGGCATGGGGACACTCTTGCTTGCCAACATGATCGCCCGTGACTAGATAGGCCCGTCCGCAAATGAAAGGCCGAAAGCCGTGGAAAACGTCATTCTGACCGTGCATCTGATCCTTGCCCTGCTGCTGACCGGGGTTGTCCTGCTGCAACGGTCCGAGGGCGGCGGCCTTGGCATGGGCGGCGGTGGCGGTGGCGGCGGCGTCATGTCGGGCCGCGCGGCGGCCAACGCGATGACGCGGCTCACCTGGATCTTCGGCGTCGCCATCTTCTGCACCTCGCTCGCGTTGACGGTGCTGGCGGCGCGGCAGGCCACGACCGGCTCGATCATGGACCAGATCGGCGCGCCTGCCGGCCAGCAGGCACCTGCCCCGACGCTGCCCGGTCTGCCCGCCTACACCCCGCCGCCGACGACGGCCGGCAACCCGCTGACCCCGCCCGCCCCCGAGGCCGAGGCGCCCGCGGCGGCGGCTCCCGAGGCGGCGGCACCGGAGGCCACAGCGCCTGCGCCGGCGCCGGCCGAGCCGGTGACGCCCGCGGCGCCGGCGGCGGACGCCCCGGCACAGGCACCGGCCGCCGACGTGGTCGCCCCTGCCCCGGCTCCGGCTCCGACTCAAACTCCGGCTCCGGCCGCGCCCGAGGCTGCGGCACCTGCCGCGCCGGCGCCGGCGGGCGAGGTCACCGCGCCGCCTGCCAACTGAGACAACACCACTTCTTGGGGCGGCGCTGCGCCGGCCCACATCAACTTGCGGTCCGTTGCGGCTGACAGGCGAATCGGGTATTTGCTGGGTCCCGTGATGCCTGTCGCCCCGGCGGCCCGCGTCGAGCTTGACTGACAGATCACGGGGGCCTCATGGCGCGTTACATCTTCATCACCGGCGGCGTCGTGTCGAGCCTTGGCAAAGGGCTGGCCTCGGCGGCCCTGGGCGCGCTGCTCCAGGCCCGCGGCTTCACCGTGCGGCTGCGCAAGCTGGACCCCTACCTGAACGTCGATCCCGGCACGATGAGCCCCTTCGAGCATGGCGAGGTCTTCGTGACCGATGACGGCGCCGAGACGGATCTCGATCTCGGCCATTACGAGCGGTTCACGGGCGTGTCGGCGCGGCGGACGGACAGCGTCAGCTCGGGGCGGATCTACTCGAACGTGCTCGAGAAGGAGCGGCGGGGCGAGTATCTGGGCAAGACGATCCAGGTGATCCCGCATGTCACCAACGAGATCAAGGACTTCCTGACCATCGGCGCGGACGAGGTCGACTTCATGCTCTGCGAGATCGGCGGCACGGTCGGCGACATCGAGGGCCTGCCCTTCTTCGAGGCGATCCGCCAGTTCATCCACGAGCGCCCGCGGGGCCAGTGCATCCTGATGCACCTGACGCTGCTGCCCTATCTGGCGGCCTCGGGCGAGCTGAAGACGAAGCCCACGCAGCACTCGGTCAAGGAGCTGCAGTCGATCGGCCTCGCGCCCGACGTGCTGGTCTGCCGCTCCGAGCATCCCATCCCGGAGAAGGAGCGGGCGAAGATCGCGCTCTTCTGCAACGTACGGCCCGATGCGGTGATCCCGGCCTATGACCTGAAGACGATCTACGAGGCGCCGTTGGCCTATCACCGCGCCGGCCTCGACCGGGCCGTGTTGGATGCCTTCGCGATCAGCCCCGCCCCCCGCCCCGACCTGGCGCGGTGGGAGGACGTGATGGACCGGCTGCAGAACGCCGAGGGCGAGGTCCGCATCGCCATCGTCGGGAAGTACACGCAGCTCGAGGACGCCTACAAATCCATCTCGGAGGCGCTGACCCATGGCGGGATGGCGAACCGGGTGCGGGTCAAGGCGGACTGGGTGGACAGCGAGAAGCTGGAGGGCGAGGGCGCGCATCTTCTGGACGGCTATCACGGCATCATCGTGCCGGGCGGCTTCGGCGAGCGCGGGACGGAAGGCATGGTCGCCGCCGCCCGCTATGCGCGCGAGAAGAAGGTGCCCTATCTTGGCATCTGTCTCGGGATGCAGATGGCGGTGATCGAGGCGGCGCGGAACCTCGCCGACATGCCCGACGCGGGCTCGGAGGAGTTCGACCACGAGGCCGGCAAGACGCGGTTCACCCCGGTCGTCTACCACCTCAAGGAATGGGTGCAGGGCAACTACACGGTGAAGCGCAAGGTCGGCGACGACAAGGGCGGCACGATGCGGCTTGGGGCCTACACGGCAATCCTGGCCGAGGGCTCGCGCATCTCCGAGATCTATGGCGGCGCGACCGAGATCGAGGACCGCCACCGCCACCGCTACGAGGTCGACGCGACCTATCGCCAGCAGCTGGAAAAGGCGGGCCTGTGCTTTTCGGGGATGTCGCCCGACGGGCGGCTGCCCGAGGTCGTGGAATATGCCGACCACCCGTGGTTCATCGGCGTGCAGTCCCATCCCGAGCTGAAGTCCAAGCCCTTCGCGCCCGCCCCCCTGTTCGCCGGCTTCGTCCGCGCGGCGATGGAGGAAGGGCGGCTGGTCTGACGCTGCCCGAGGCGCTGGCCCTCGCCGCGCGGGGCTACGGCGCCGCCCGCGCCGGGCCGGTGGCGGGCAGCGCCTTCGCCCGCTTCTTCCGCGTCGAGCTGGCGCAGATCGCCCGCGCGGCGGTGGCGCATCGACCCGAGCGGCTGCTGGTCCGCGCCAGCACCGGCGCGCCGGGCTGGGCGGCCGTGCCGTGGATGGCCTTCTTCGCCCCGCATGTGACCCGTTCGATGCGGCGCGGGCTTTACGTCGCGATCTTCATCGACGCCACCGAGGAGCGGATCGTCCTTGCCCTCCAGCACGGCGCGGCGGACGCGCTGACGGCGCTTGGGCATGCCGAGGGGCTGGCGCATCTGCGGGCGCTGGCCGCGGCGACGCGGGCTGAGGTGAGGCCGGGACATGGCCTCTCGCCCGGCCCCCTGCACCTTGGCAGCACCGCCGCCCTGCCCCAGGGCTACGAGGCCGGATCGGCCCTGTGGCGGGCCTGGGAGGCGGCTGCGCCGGACGGCATCGCGCCGGCGCTGCAGGACATGCTGGATCTTTATCGCGGGATCGTCGGGCCGCGCGCGTAGCGCCGCCCCCCGCCTCAGCCCGGCAGGGTCACGATGACCGGGCCGCGGCGGGTGGCGACGACCGTGTGCTCGTATTGCACGACCGGCGCGACGGGCCGACTGTAGAGGGTCCAGTCGTCGCCGGGCCTGGTGTCCGCCCAGTTGCCGCCGCGCGACAGGAACGGCTCGACCGTCAGCACCAGCCCGTCATGGATGCGGCGCCGGTCGCCGGTGGTTGGCCAGGTCGGCACCTCCTCGGGGGCCTCGTGCAGCGCCCTGCCCGTGCCGTGGCTGGCGAGATTGCGGATCAGCGTATAGCCGCGCCCGGACGCGAAGGCGCCGATGGCGTTGCCGATGCCGGCCAGGGGCTTGCCGTGGCCGACCTCGGCGATGCCAACCTGCATCGCGCGGCGGCCGTCGCGGCAGAGCCGGCGCAGCGCCGGTCGCGCGGGCCCGAGGCAGAAGCTGGCGCCGGTATCCGCGACGTAACCGTCCTTCGAGGCCGAGACGTCGATGTTGACCAGATCGCCCGCCGCAAGCCGCCGCTCGCCGGGGATGCCATGCGCGATCTCTTCGTTGACGCTTATGCAGGTGGCGCCGGGAAAGCCGTAGGTGGATCGGGGCGCCGAGACTGCGCCCGCCTGCGCCAGAAGGCGCGCGCCGATCTCGTCCAGCTCGCGCGTGGTCATGCCCGGCCGGGCGGCGGCGGTCATGGCGTGAAGCGTGTTCGCGACGATGCGGCCGATCGCCTTCAGCCCGTCCAGCTCGTCCTCATGCGTGACCGTCATGGCATCTCCTTCGGGCAAAGCTCGGCACGCTACCGTGCTGCGACGGACGGGCTGTCGATGTCAATCCTGAGGGAGAGGGGGCCACGGGCGCCGAAGCGCGGGTGCGTGGCGGAATGCAACCTGGTGCCGCTGAAGGGACTCGAACCCCCGACCCCATCATTACGAATGACGTGCTCTACCAGCTGAGCTACAGCGGCGTCCAGGCTGTGGAGGGCGGATAGCACCTTCCGCCGAGGGGGGGAAGGGGGCGCGGGCAGATTTTTCACCTGCCCGCGCGTCGTTTGAGCCTCAGCGGCGGGGCTTGCCCTCGGTCCAGGCGGGCTCGTCCAGCGGCTCGACATCGGGGCGGACCATGCGCGGCTCGTCCAGCGGCGCGGGCGTCGGCCCGAGCGCCGGCTCGGGGCGGCCGGCACGCTCGAACCGGGGCACGTCCGCCGGCAGGACCGGGGCGGGCGCGGGTTCGGCATCGTCCGGCAGGCGCAGCTCGGGGACAGCGCCGGGCGCCTCGGTTTCCTCGGGCGCGGTTTCGGGGACCGGCGCCAGGATGGGGCTTGCCGCTGCTGGGGCCGCGGGTGCGGCGCCGCCATGCGCCGGAGCGGACGCCTGCGGAGTCGTCACCGTGTGCGAAGGCTCGGGGCCGTCGTCGTAGTCGGACTCGCGCGGGACCATGCCGGGCGCGACCCGCGGGGCGCGCGATGCAGCGGCGGGGCGGCCTTCTGGCGCCGCGGGACCGGGCGGGTGCGGCTGGACCGGCTCGGACAGGTCGGGGATCTCGCCCTGCCCGGCCGTGGGCGCGGGCTTGCTGTCGCGGCCGACCAGAAGCGGCAGCATCTCGGAGCCGGTCGAGGATGCGGCGGGGCGGGCCAGCTCGGTGTCGGGCTCGCGCCAGGTCAGGGTGTCGAAGCCGTTGCAGCTGTCGCAGACCGGCGCCCAGTTGTGCATCACGTTGTGGCACTTGTCGCAGACCCATTGCGGCCCGCGCGAGGCGCTCAGCGCCCGCGTCAGCCAGGCGCGCACGACCGCGTCGTCCGCGCCCTCGCCGCGTTCCACGGCCGCCATGATGGAGAGGGTTCGCACCGTCGGATGCCGCTCGGCCAGATCGCCAAGGGCGCGGCGGGCGCCGGGGAAGTCCTCGGCCGCCAGCAGCAGCTCGGCCTGCAGAAGGCGCGATTCCTCGTGGTCCCGGTTCGCGCTGATGAGGCGGTCGAACCGATTAAGGCGCGCGACCGGCGTCTCGTCCGGCACGATCTCGGCATAGGCGGCGGCGACATCGGGGTGCGGGCGCACGCTCCAGGTCTTCTCGAGGATGCGCGAAGCGTTGCGGAAGTCCTTCTGCGCGATGTAGCTGCGCGCCGCCAGAACGGCGGCCGGGATCAGGTCGGGCGAGGCCTTGGCGGCCGAGATGGCAGCCTCACGGGCGCTGATCGAGTTGCCCTTGGCCAGAACCTCGCTGGCCTCCTGCAGCGCCAGGACCGCGTCGCGGCGCAGGGCCACGTCCTTGGGCAGATCGCCCTGCGCCTTCTTGTCCTTGAGGGTCTTGCGGGCGCCCTTCCAGTCATGCTCGCGCGTCTGCAGGTCCAGAAGCGTGTCCTGCACCTCCTTGTGGCGGGGCTTGAGGGCATAGGCCTTCTGCGCCAGCAGCAGCGCCTTGTGGGTGTCGCCCTCGGCCAGCTTCTGGCGCATGAGGCCGCGCACGCCAACGAAGCGGGTGCGGTCGTCCGACAGCAGGTCACGGTAGACGGCGATGGCCTTCTGCCGGTCGCCCGCGGTCTCGTGCGCCTGCGCGGCCAGAAGGTTCGTCAGGTGCGGCTCGCTCAGGTATTTCGCGGCCTTGGCGGCCTTGTCCTGCGCCAGCTTGCCCTCGCCCGAGGCGACGGCCAGCATCCCCTCGGCGAAGGCGGCGTAGCCCTTCTTCTCGCGCGAGCGGGCGAAGTAGCGGTTGATGGCGGTCTCGTCCCCGGCCAAGAAGCGCAGGAAGGCGACCAGCAGGCCCAGCAGCTTGACGGTCAGCCAGGCCAGGATCACGAGGACCAGAAGGGCGACCACGGCCTTCACGGGCGTCAGGACGAACTCCATCCCGCCATATTCGATCCGCAGCATCTCGCCGGTTTCGGACAGCCATGTGGCGCCGAGAGCGAGGGCGAGGACGACCGCGAAGAAGAACAGGATTTTCAGCAGCGACAGAAGCATCGGGCGGTCCTCAATTCGATTGCGCCGACAGGTCGGACAGGGCCGCCTGCGCTGCGATGTAACCCTCGGCCCGCGTCAGCCAGTCGGCCATCGCGGGGGCGGCGCGGGCGGGTTCGGGCAGGGCGGCCAGCTCGTCAACGGCAGGAGCGACACGGCCGGCCTGGATCTCGGCATTGGCGCGCGAGAGGATGGCGTCGGGATCGTCCCCCTCGCGCGGGGCGACCGAGCGGGCGCCGGTCTGGGCGCGCAGGAAATTGGTGATGACGTTGCCGCCGCCCTGCGCGCTTTCGGTCTGGTACGAGGCGCGGAGCGCGGCGCGCGACGCCTCGGGGAAGCCGGTCTGAAGCTCGGCCAGGCTGGCGACCGGGGCGTTCAGCGCCTCGGGCGAGTCGACGCCGACGGCCTCTAGCCGCTGGCGCGCGTCCTCGGGCGTCACGCCTTCGTCCAGCGCCGCCTGAAGCGCGGCGATGGCGGCGACGGCCTCGGCGCGGCGGGTGCTTTCTGCGGCGGCGGCCTGCAGGGCATCAGCCTCGGCTTGGGCGGCGGCAAGGCGCTCTTCGGCCTCGGCGGCGGCCTGCTCGATCTGCTGCTGCGCGGCGGTGGTGGCCTCGGCGTCGAAGGCGGGACGGGCGGCCAGCTCCTCGATCTGCTGGGCCTGGGCGGCGAGCTGCTGGGTCAGCTGCTCGATCTGCGGCGAGAGATCGGGCTGCTCGGGGGCCTCGGCGCCTTCCAGCGCGGCCAGGCGCTGCGCCTGGTCTTCGAGCTGCTGGGCGATCTCGGGCGGAAGCTGCGCCTCGCCGGGCGCGGCCGGCTCGGGCGCGGGCCGGGCGGCGAGTTCGGCGGCGACAATGCTGCGGATCGCCTCTTCGTCCACGGGCGCGGCCTCGGGGGCGGCGGCCTCGGGCGCGGCGCCGCCGGCGGGCTGCCATTCGGGCGGAAGCTGCGGCAGGACGAGGATGGCCGCCGCGGCGCCGAGGCCGGCGGCGACGGCGCCGCCCAAGGCCAGCGGCAGGAAGCCGCCGCGGCGGGGCGTCTCGCGGCGCGCAGCCGGGGCCGTCGCGGGCGGCACTGCGGTCGAAGAAGGTTTCGGACGATCCGGGGCCGGTCCGGCGCTCGCAGCCTCCGGCTTGGCCGACGCCGACTTGGCCGCATCCGGTTTGGGCGCGGCCGCGGGCAGGCCGCCGCCCGCGCCCACCAGGGTCGATTCGATGGGCCTGATCTCGCCGGGCTGGCCGGCCTGGGCGGGCTTGCCGGCGCCGATCTCGGTGCTGGACAGCGTGCCGGGCGCGGCCGGAAGCGGCCGCGGCGTCGCGGATGTCTCGGGCGCGGCGGATGCCGCGTCCATCGCGGTATCCGTGCCGGAGGGGTTGTCGGTGTCGGGCTTGCGGCTCCGCGGCTTGGTCGGCTGTGGCTTGGTTGGCTTCGTCACGTCTGGTCCCCGTATCACGCCCGCAACGATATGCGGCAGCGCGGCTCGGCGCAGCCTAATGAGGGCCGGCCTGCTGCTCAACCCGCCCTTCTCAACTTCGTTCCGCTGCGGCAAGCCCGCGGATGGCCGCGACCATCCCCGCGGCCGAGGGTGCGGGGGCCAGCGCCCGCTGCGCCGCCGGGGCCGCGAAGGCGTCATCCGCCGCCGCGCTGATCGCGGCCAGCCACAGGGGCGCGCGGGCGGTCGCGACCGCCTCGGCAAGAAGCCGCGCGGAGCGAGGCGAGAAGACCGGCAGGATCACTGGCGCCGCGCCCGCGAGCAGCGCCTCGGCCTCGGCGCCGAGGGGCTGCGGCACCTGGTCGTAGACCACCATGCCCGGCACCGGCAGCGCGCGGGCCAGGTGCCGGCCATGCGGATGGATCAGCGGCACGGAGGCGGCCGCGATCAGCGGTAGGAGGCTGGCGGCGGTCCCCTGCCCCTCGGTCACGGAAAAGCCCGCCGCGCGGGCGGCCGCGCCGGTCTGGGCGCCGACGCAGATCGCCGGGCGGCCCCGCCCCGCGCCCGCCGCAGGGACCGCATGGGCCGAGGTAAAGACGAGGCCCGGCGCCTCGGCCAGCGCCTGCGCGTCATGGGCCACGGGCTCGATCCTGAGGATGGGCGCGATGACCGCGGGCCAGCCCGGCAGCAGCGCGGCGAAGCGGCGGGCGTCGGCCTCGGGGCGGGTCAGCAGCAGGGGCGGCGGCATTGGCTTATCCCTTCTCGGGTGCTAGGCGCTTCAGGCGTAAGGGCGGCGCAGGGACAGGGCAAGGATGGGCGAGCTGATCTTCCTCGGCATCGAGAGCAGCTGCGACGACACCGCCGCCGCCGTGGTGACGGCGGATCGGCGCATCCTGTCGAACGTGGTCAGCAGCCAGACGGCGCTGCACGAGGCCTTCGGCGGCGTCGTCCCCGAGATCGCCGCCCGCGCCCATGCCGAGCGGCTGGACCTTGTCGTGGAGCAGGCGCTGGCCGAGGCGGGGCTGGGCCTGCGCGATCTGGCGGGGGTGGCGGTGACGGCCGGGCCGGGGCTGATCGGCGGGGTCATGGCCGGGGTCATGTGCGCCAAGGGCATCGCGGCGGGGGCCGGGCTGCCGCTGGTGGGCGTCAACCACCTGGCCGGCCACGCGCTGACGCCGCGGCTGACGGATGGGGTCGAGTTTCCCTACCTGATGCTGCTCGTCTCGGGCGGGCATTGCCAGTTCCTGCTGGTCCGGGGACCGGAGGACTTCACGCGCCTCGGCGGCACGATCGACGACGCGCCGGGCGAGGCCTTCGACAAGCTGGCCAAGCTCCTGGCGCTGCCGCAGCCGGGCGGGCCGTCGGTCGAGGCGGCGGCGCGGGACGGGGATGCCGGGCGGATCGCCCTGCCGCGCCCGCTGCTGGACCGGCCGGGCTGCGACATGAGTTTCTCGGGGCTGAAGACCGCCGCCCTGCGCCAGCGCGATGCGCTGATCGCGGCGCAGGGGGGGCTGCGCGAGCGGGACCGGGCGGACCTGTGCGCGGCCTTTCAGACGGCCGTGGCCGAGGTGCTGGCCGAAAAGGCGCGGCGGGCGCTGGCGGCGCATCCGGTGCCGGTGCTGGCGGTGGCAGGCGGGGTCGCGGCCAACGCGCAGATCCGCGCGGCGCTGCAGGAGGTGGCGGCGCGGGCCGGCGCCCGCTTTCTCGCGCCGCCGCTGCGGCTCTGCACGGACAACGGCGCGATGATCGCCTGGGCGGGGATCGAGCGGTTCCGGGAGGGCGCGCGCGACGGGATGGACCTGGTCGCGCGGCCGCGCTGGCCGCTGGACCAAGGCGCCGCGCCGATGCTGGGCAGCGGCAAGAAGGGGGCGAAGGCATGATCGCGGTTCTGGGCGCAGGCGCCTTCGGCACGGCGCTCGCCGTGGCGCTGGCGGCGAAGGGCGATGTCACGCTCTGGGGCCGGCGCATCGACTGGCAGGGCGAGAACCCCCGCCTGCCAGGGGTCGCGGTCCCGGCGCCGGTGCGGGTGACCGAGGATCTGGACGCGGCGCTGGCCGCCGCCACGCTGCTGCTGGCGCTGCCCGCGCAGAAGCTGGGCGGTTTCCTGGCCGAGCACGGCGGGCGGATGGGCGGCAAGCGGCTGGTCAGCACTGCGAAGGGGATCGACCTCGGGACGCTGCGCGGGCCGTCCGCGCTGATCGCCGGGGCCGCGCCCAAGGCGGTGGTGGCGGTGCTGACCGGCCCCTCCTTCGCGGCCGACATCGCGCGGGGGCTGCCGACGGCGCTGACGCTGGCCTGCGCGGACCCCGAGGCGGGCGCGGCGCTGCAGGAGGCGCTGGCGACGCCGGTGCTGCGGCTTTACCGGACGACGGACGTGGTCGGGGCCGAGCTGGGCGGGGCGCTGAAGAACGTGATGGCCATCGCGGCGGGCGCGGTGATCGGCGCCGGCCTCGGCGACAGCGCGCGGGCGGCGATCATCACGCGCGGCTTTGCCGAGATGACCCGGCTCGCCGTGCATCTGGGGGCGCGGGGCGAGACGCTGACCGGGCTTTCGGGCCTCGGGGACCTGGTGCTGACCTGCTCCTCGGAGCAGTCGCGCAACTTCCGCTTCGGCCGGGCACTCGGCGCGGGCGAGGCCTTTGACACGGGCGTGACGGTCGAGGGGGCGGCGACGGCCGAGGCGCTGGCGCGGCTGGCCGCGGCCGAGGGACTGGACCTGCCGCTCGCCGCGATGGTCGCGCGGCTTGCGGGAGGCGCGATTTCCGTCGAGAAAGCCATGGAACATCTGCTGGCCCGCCCGCTGAAGGAGGAATGATGCCGCTTTTCGCCGTGATCTGCCGGGACAAGCCCGGCGCGCTGCAAACCCGCCTCGACACGCGCGATGCGCATCTGGCCTTTCTCAAGGCCTTCGAAGGGCTGCGCATGGCCGGCCCCCTGATCGAGGAGGGCGAGATGCGCGGCTCGCTGCTGGTGATCGAGGCCGGCAGCCTTCAGGAGGCGCGGGACTGGGCGGCGGGCGATCCCTACAAGGCGGCCGGGCTCTTCGCCTTCACCGACATCGTCGAGTGGAAGAAGGTGATCGGCTGATGGCCTACTGGCTCTTCAAGTCCGAGCCGGATGTCTTCGGATGGGACGACCTGGTCGCCAAGGGCGATGCGGGCGAGGAATGGGACGGTGTGCGCAACTACCAGGCGCGCAACAACATGCGGGCGATGAAGGTCGGCGATCTGGGCCTCTTCTACCACTCGAACATCGGCAAGGAGGCGGTCGGCATCTGCGAGGTCGCGGCCGAGGTTCATCCCGACAGCAGCACGGACGATCCGCGGTGGGAATGCGTGGACGTCAAGGCGGTGCGCCCGCTCCGGCAGCCGGTGACGCTGGAGACGGTCAAGGCCGAGCCGCGGCTGGCGAAGATGGCGCTGGTCACGTCGATGCGGCTGTCGGTGCAGCCGGTGACCGAGGAGGAATGGGCCGTGATGATGGAGCTGGCCGGCGAGAGCGCCTGAGGGCAGGCGCAGGCGATACGCCATGAAAAAGGGGCCCCGGCGCTGCGGCCGAGGCCCCCTCCCCCCAAGTCGCACCCCACGCGCGCCCCTGACGGATTCGGCTTCGGCCTTCTGGCCCGATTTCCTGCACCCTACGCCGCCGCCCGTGTCCGGGCAAGCGCGCGATGCGCGGCATTTTCCGCAAATAGCCTTCATCTTGCAGGTGCGGCAGGCTAGGGTCGCGCCCGAACGGCACCCATCGGAGGTCACATGAACCAGCGCCTGCACCTCGTCTTCGGCGGCGAGCTTGTCGATCCGCAAAGCACCCAGTTCCGCGACACCAGCCAGATCCACATGGTCGGCATCTATCCCAACTACGCCAGCGCCTTCGCCGCCTGGAAGGCCGAGGCGCAGCGGACCGTGGACAGCGCCCATACCCGCTACTTCATCGCGCACCTGCACCGCTTGCGCGACGAGGAGCGCGAGGTCAGCCCGACCGAGGAACTGGGCGGCTGAGGCCATGTCCGGCGCGGGACTGGGCCAGCTGGGCCTGTGGCTGCACCTGCGCGGTCGGCGGGGGGGCGGCGCCGCCCTGCCCGCGATCCCGGCCGGCAGCGGCCCGGCGCTGATCCTGCATGTCGCGCCCGAGGCCGCCGGCGCCGAGGCGCAGGTCACGCGGCGGCTGATGAAGCTGCGCCCCGACCTGCGGCTGATCCGCCTGGCGACGGCCGAGGGCGCGGACGCGGCCGAGGACCCGGACCTCGTCGCGCGGCTTCTCGACGAGGGCAAACCCCGGGCGCTGCTGCTGCTCGGCTCGGCCCTGCCGGCGGCGCTGATCGCGGGGGCCGAGGAACGCGGCCTGCCCGTCGTGCTGGCCGAGGCGCGGCTGGATGCCGGCGGCGGAACCCTCGGGCTGAGCCTGGGGCTGGAGTCGCGGATGCGCCGGCAGCTGATCCAGCGCATGTCGGCGGTGCTGGTCACCGACCAGGCCAGCGAGGCCGCCGCGCGCCGCATGGGCGTGGCGCCCGCGCGGCTTGCCATGCCCGGCCCCGTCACCGACATCCGTGAGCCGCTGCGCTGCGCCGAGGCTGAGCGCGCCGCCATGGCCGCGATGCTGGACGGTCGCCACGCCTGGTTCGCCGCCGCCCTGCCCGAGGCCGAGGAGGACGCGGTGCTCGCCGCCCACGAGGCCGCGCTGCGCCGCTCGCACCGGGCGCTGCTGATCCTCGCCCCGCGAGATGTGGGCCGCGTCGACGCGCTGGCCGCGCGGATCGAGGCCAGCGGCATGGCGACCGCCCGCCGCACCGAGGACGAGGACCCGACGGACGAGGTGCAGGTCTACCTGACCGACGGGGTGACCGAGCTGGGCCTGTGGTACCGCCTCGCGCCGGTCAGCTTCATGGGCGGCACGCTCAGCGGCGACGACGCCGCCGCGCGCCACCCGTTCGAGCCTGCCGCGCTCGGCTCGGCCATCGTCCACGGGCCCGAAACCGGGCGCCACGCGACGGAATGGCAGCAGCTGGACCGCGCGCAGGCCGCCCGCCATGTCGGCGCGGCCGAGGAGCTGGCGCTGGCGGTGGCCGAGCTGACCTCGCCCGAGCTGATCGCCGGCCTCGCCCACAACGCCTGGCGCGTCAGCACCGGCGGCGCCGGCGTCGCCATGCGCATCGCCGATGCCGCGCTGGAGGCGCTGGCGCGCGATGCCGCGCCGACGCGGAGCCGCGCATGATCCGCCGCGCCCCCGCCTTCTGGTTCCGCCGCCCCCCCAGCCTGCGCGCACGGCTGCTGGCACCCCTTGGGGCGGCCTATGCCCGCGCCACGGCGCGGCGGCTGGCCGGCGGGCCGCGCGCGCGCCTGGCCGTGCCGGTGATCTGCGTCGGCAACCTGAACGCGGGCGGGACGGGCAAGACGCCGACGGTGATCCATCTGCAGATGGCGCTGGCCGCGCGCGGGGTGGCGGCGCATGTCGTCTCGCGCGGCTATGGCGGGACGGCGACGGGGCCGCTGCGCGTCGACGAGCGGACGCATGAGGCGGCCGAGACGGGGGACGAGCCGCTGCTGATGGCCGCCTTCGGGCCGGTCTGGGTGGCGAAGGACCGGCTGGCCGGGGCGCGGGCGGCGGCCGAGGCCGGGGCGCAGGCGATCATCCTCGACGACGGCTTCCAGGACCCGGCGCTGGCGCATGACCTGTCGCTGGTCGTGGTGGACGCGGCCAAGGGCTTCGGCAACGGGCTCTGCCTGCCGGCCGGGCCGCTGCGCGAGCCGGTGGCGGTCGGGCTGGCCCGCGCCGACCTGCTGCTGTCCATCGGCCCCGAGGCGGCGCAGGCGGCCTTTGCCCCGCCGCCGGGCGCGCCGCCGCACCTGCGGGCCGAGCTGCGGCCCTTGCAGATGGGATTCGACTGGCGCGGGCACCGGGCGCTGGCCTTCGCGGGCATCGGGCATCCCGAGAAGTTCTTCGCCACGCTCCGCGCCCTTGGCGCCGATCTGGTCCGGGCCGAGGCGCTGGAGGATCACCAGCCCTTCACCCCCGCCCTGCTGACCCGGCTCGAGACCGAGGCGCGGATGACCCGCGCCCAGCTGGTCACGACGGAAAAGGACGCCGCCCGCCTGCCCCGCGCCTTCCGGCGCAAGGTCATGGCCCTGCCGGTGCGGCTGCATCTGGCCGACCCCGCCCCGCTGGAGGCGGCGCTGGACCGGCTGTTTCCCAAGGGCGTTTGAAATCGCCGCGCTGGTGCCGATATAGGGGCGGACCACGTCCCGGAAAGGAATTGCGATGTCCACCACGGCCCGGCAAAGGCTCTGCTTCTACCTTCTGGTGCTGCTGACCTTCTATGCGGGGTTCGCGGGCTGATGGCGCGCGGCCTCTGGGACAGCATCCTCGGCAACAACCTGCCGCAGGGCCGGCCCGCGCCGCCGCCGGTGCCGCGCCATCCGCACGAGGGGCGGCCGAAATGGATCACCGTCGCGGCCTTCCCGATGGTGCTGGGGGCGTTCTTCCAGGGCGCCACGGGCATGGTGACGGACCTCGCGGCCTTCGGCCTCATCGCCAGCGGCATGTGGATGACGCGCGAGGGGCTGATCGCGCAGGCCGCCTATGAGGCACGTCGCGTCGCCAAGCGGCCGGCGATCCCGAGGAAGCTCTTCGGAGGCGTCATGGCGGGCGGCGGCCTCGGGCTCGCGGTCGCGGCGCCGGGGATGATGCCCGACGCGGCGCTGGTCGGCGCGGCGGGGCTGGCGCTGCATGTGCTGGCCTTCGGGACCGATCCGATGCGCGACAAGGGCGCGGCCGGGGTGGACGAGTTCCAGCAGGGCCGCGCGCAGCGGATGATCGAGGAGGCCGAGGGCTATCTGCGCCAGACCACGGACGCCATCGCCCGCGCCGGGGACCGGCGGCTGGAGGCGCGGGTCGAGCTGTTCGCCGCCGCCGTGCATCACCTTTTCGACCGGCTGCGGGAAAACCCGGGCGGGCTGTCCTCGGCCCGGCGCTATCTGGGCGTGTACCTGATGGGCGTGCGCGATGCGACGGTGCGTTTCGCGGACCTCTATGCGCGCACGCAGGACCAGGCGGTGCGGGCGCAGTATCTGGCGTTCCTGGACGAGCTGGAGCGGGACTTCCTCGCCCGCGCCGACAAGCTGGCCGAGGGCGACCGGGCGGCGCTGGACATCGAGATGTCGGTCCTGCGCGAGCGGCTGGCCCGCGAGGGGCTGACCGGGGCTGCGACCGCGCTTGCCCCCGAAGACCGGCCGCAGCTGCAGAGCCACGAGGCGCAGACGCTGGACCAGCTGCTCGCCATGCCCTTCCCCGGCCAGAAGGTGCCGCGCGAGTAATGCCGCGCTACGCCCTGAAGATCGAATATGACGGCGGCCCCTTCGCCGGCTGGCAGGCGCAGGCCGACCAGCCCTCGGTGCAGGGCGCGCTGGAGGCCGCGCTGGCGCGGCTGGATGCGGGCTTCGCCGCCGGGGCACGGGTGGCGGCGGCGGGGCGGACCGATGCGGGCGTTCATGCGACGGGGCAGGTCGCGCATGCCGATCTGGAGAAGGACTGGGACCCGTTCCGCCTCTCCGAGGCGCTGAACTGGCACCTGAAGCCCGCACCTGTGGCCGTGCTCGCGGCGGCTCAGGTTCCGCAAGATTTCCACGCGCGGTTCTCGGCCACGGGGCGGCGCTACACGTTCCGCCTGATCTCGCGGCGGGCGCCGGTGACGCATGAGCGGGGGCGGGTCTGGCAGGTGCTGCAACCCTTGGACCTCGAGGCGATACGGGCGGGGGCGGCGCATCTGGTCGGACTTCACGACTTCACCACCTTCCGCTCGACCATGTGCCAAGCCAAGAGCCCGGTGAAGTCGCTCGACGAGATCAGGATCGAGGCGCTGGAGGTCCCGCACGGCATGGAATACCGCTTCCACCTGAGCGCGCGGTCCTTCCTGCACAATCAGGTCCGCAGCATCGTCGGCACGCTCGAGCGGGTGGGCGCCGGCGCCTGGCCGCCCGCGCGCGTGGCCGAGGCGCTCGCGGCCCGCAGCCGCGCCGCCTGCGGCCCGGTCTGCCCGCCGCAGGGGCTCTACCTGACCGAGGCGGTCTATCCGAGCGACCCGTTCGGGGATTAGCGGCCGCGGCGGCGGGGCTTCTCGTCCCGCCAGAGCACGATTCGCAGCGTCCGCCACATGATCCACATGTCCAGCGCGAAGGTCCGGTTGCGCTGGTAGATGAGGTCGATCTTCAGCTTCGTCGGCAGGCAGCGGCGGGCATAGGCGGCCTCGGTCGCGCGGGCGCTCTTGCAGCGGGCGAGGATGCGGTCCTCGTGCTGGTGGTAGATCAGCGTGGCAAGGCCGGTGACGCCGGGGCGGCTCTTGAGCACCTGGGCGTAGACGGCCGGATAGCGCTCGACATATTCGCGGATCGTGGGGCGCGGGCCGACGAAGCTCATGTCGCCGCGCAGGATGTTGAAGAGCTGCGGCAGCTCGTCGATGCGCGTGCGGCGCAGGAACTTGCCAACCGGTGTGATGCGCCAGGATTTGTGTCCGCCCGTCACGCCGCTGTCATCCTTCTGGTGCAGCATGGTGCGGAACTTGAGGTGCATGAAGGGCTGGTTCGGACCCCGCATCCGCGGAGCGGCGTAGAGGATCGGCCGACCCTGCAGCACCAGGAGCAGCAGCGCGACCGCCGTCATCACGACCGAGAGCGGCACCAGGAGGACGAGGGCGAGGACGATGTCGAAGACCCGCTTGGAGGCGGGCATCGGGTTGACGCCCGGCGCGGCGGCACCCTCGATGAACCAGGCCATGCGCGGCGCGGTCAGCGCCCCGAGGCGCGCGCCGTCCGACTTGTCCCAGTCATGGTGGATCGTCACGTCGCCATCCGCTTCTGTCTGATCGAGTAAACTTTGCGGTAGCACAGGCCCGGCGCAATGGGAACTGCCGGAGGGTCAATGTCAGCGATACCTTGCGCAGCCATGGCACATCGGCCACTCTGAGCCCCGCCGCGCGACCCGGCCGACGGGCCGGTCGCTCAATCGGAGGATGAACCGCTCGGATGCGCAAGTTCCTGGTCCTGCTGGACGACAGCCGCGAATGCCTGAACGCCATGCGCTTCGCCGCCATGCGCGCGTCGAATTCCGGCGGCGGCGTGGTGATCCTGGCGGTCATCTCGGGCGAGGACATCCAGCACGGCTTCGGGGTGGCCGAGGTCATGCGCGCCGAGGCCCGCGAGCGGATCGAGGCGCATTTCGAGGTCTTCGCCAAGTGGATGCGCTCGCGCCCCAAGGTCGAGCCGGAGCTGGTCATCCGCGAGGGCGACCCGGCCGAGCAGCTGCTGGCGCAGATCGAGGAGGATGGCGAGATCGGCATCGTCGTGCTGGGCCTCAGCAGCGAGAGCGGCGCGCAGAACCCGCTTCTGACGCGGATGCTGCGCGATCCGGCCTCGCTGCCCTGCCCGATCACCATCGTGCCCGGCTCGCTCTCGAAGGAGCGGCTGGAGGCGATTACCTGAGGGCTGCTGCGGCTTGCGGGACGGCTTCGCGCCCGCACCGCGTCGCCCCGCGCGGCTTGACCCAGGGCGGGGCCGGGGCCATATCGAGGCCAAAGGAGTTCCGCCATGTTCATCCAGACCGAGACCACGCCCAATCCCGCGACTCTGAAGTTCCTGCCCGGCGAGAACGTGCTGGGCAGCGGCACGGCCGACTTCACCTCGGCCGAGGAGGGCGCAGCCTCGCCGCTCGCCCGGCGCATCTTCGCCGTCGAGGGCGTCTCGGCCGTGTTCCTGGGCCGCAACTTCGTCACCGTGACCAAGGCCGACGGGGCGGTCTGGGACCACCTGAAGCCCTCGGTCCTGGGCGCGATCATGGAGCATTACCAGTCCGGCGCTCCGGCGCTGGAGGGGGCCGAGCCGGACAGCTCGGGCCACGCCGCCCATGACGGGCCGGATGCCGAGGTGGTCGGGCAGATCAAGGAGTTGCTGGACACGCGCGTGCGGCCGGCAGTGGCGCAGGACGGCGGCGACATCACCTTCCACGGCTTCGACCGCGGCATTGTCTACCTGCACATGCAGGGCGCCTGCGCGGGCTGCCCCTCCTCGACGCTGACGTTGAAGATGGGGATCGAGAACCTCTTGCGGCACTACATCCCGGAAGTGATCGAGGTCCGGCCTGTTGCCTGACCGGATCGTCCTGGGCTTCGACACATCGGCCGCGCATTGCGCGGCCGCTTTGCTGCGCGGGGAGGCGATCCTGGCCGAACGCGTCGAGCCGATGGCCAAGGGCCAGGCCGAGCGGCTGATGCCGATGATCGAGACGCTGCTGGCCGAGGCGGGGTTGGGCTATGCCGATCTGGGCGCGATCGGCGTCGGCGTCGGGCCCGGCAATTTCACCGGCATCCGGGTGGCGGTCGCGGCGGCGCGCGGACTTGCACTGGCGCTCGGCGTTCCGGCGGTGGGCGTGAGCGCGACCGAGGCGGCGGCCTTCGGGCTGCCGCGCCCCTGCCGCGTGGCGCTGGAGGGGCGCGGCGGCGCGCTGATCTGGGAGGATTTTCCAGTCTGCGAGCGGGGCGGCCCGGACGAGGCCAGCCGGGGGAGCCGTCCGCAGCAGGCTGCGGACGGCGTGCTGCCGCCCGGCCCCGCGCCGGCTGCGCCGGCGGTTCCGCTGGCGGTGGCCGTGGCGCGCATCGCCGCCGCGCGCGCGCATCTGCCGGACCTGCCCCGCCCCGCCCCGCTCTACCTGCGGCCGGCCGATGCGGCCCCGCCGCGCGAGGCGGCGCCCCTGATCCTGCCGTGACGGCGGACCCGGCCGCACTGGCGGCCCTGCACGCGCGCTGCTTCACCGACCGGCCGCGCCCATGGTCGGCCGCCGCGTTCGCCGACCTGCTGCGCACGCGCGGCGCCTTCCTGCTGGAAACACAATCGGGCTTCCTGCTGGGCCGCGCCATCGCCGGCGAGGCGGAGCTGCTGACCCTGGCGGTCGCGCCGGAGGCCCGCAGGCGCGGCATCGGCGCGGCGCTGGCCCGGGACTTCGCCGCGCGCGCAAACCTTCTGGACGCCGAGACGGCCTTCCTCGAGGTCGCCGCGGACAATCTTGCGGCGCAGGCGCTTTATGCCAAGGCGGGCTGGCAGGAGGCGGGACGGCGGCGCAACTACTACGGCCCGGACAGCGACGCGCTTGTGATGCGACTGCCGCTGCGTCGCCGGCAAGAAGGCAGTTGACCGGCCCAGACCGATGCGCCCTAATCGCAGCCATCGGCCGGGCGCATTGAATCGCCCGCAGAAAAACACATGGTGAGGTCCTTCATGTCCCTGACGAGAACGCTTCTGGCGGGCGCCGCCCTGACGGCCTTCGGTGCCGGCGCGGCGCTGGCCGATCCGGCCCTGATCTACGACCTTGGCGGCAAGTTCGACAAATCCTTCAACGAGGCCGGCTACATGGGCGCGCAGCGTTGGACGGAGGAGACCGGCGGCACCTATCGCGAGCTGGAGATGCAGTCCGAGGCGCAGCGCGAGCAGGCCCTGCGCCGGCTGGCCGAGAGCGGCTCGAACCCGATCGTCATGGTGGGCTTCGCCTTCGGCGACGTGCTGAACAGCGTCGCGGCCGACTACCCCGACACGCGCTTTGCCATCATCGACATGGTGGTCGAGCAGCCGAACGTGCAGTCGATCGTCTTCACCGAGGAAGAGGGCAGCTACCTCGCCGGGGTGATGGCTGGGATGGCCTCGGAATCGGGCACGGCGGGCTTCATCGGCGGCATGGAAATCCCGCTGATCCAGAAGTTCCAGTGCGGCTTCGCCCAGGGCTTCAAGGCGGCGCAGCCCGAGGGCACGGTGCTGGTCAACTACACCGGCAACACGCCGGCCGCCTGGAACGACCCGGTGCGCGGGGGCGAGCTGGCCCGCGCGCAGATCTCGCAGGGCGCGGACGTGATCTACGCGGCCGCGGGCGGCACCGGCATCGGCGTGCTGCAGGCGGCGGCCGACGAGAACATCCTGTCGATCGGCGTGGACAGCAACCAGAACCACCTCCATCCGGGCCAGGTGCTGACCTCGATGGTCAAGCGCGTGGACAATGCCGTCTACGAGGCCTTCAGCGCCGGCACCGAGCTTGAGCCGGGCGTGCGGGTGATGAACCTCGAGGCTGGCGGCGTCGACGTGGCCATCGACGAGGCCAATGCCGAGCTGGTCACCGACGAGATGCAGGCCGCCGTGGACGAGGCGCGCGCCGGCATCGTCTCGGGCGAGATCCAAGTCCACGACTTCATGACCGACAACAGCTGCCCGGCCTCCTGATGAGGGCCACGGGCCAGGCGACAGGGGGGCGGCCGGATGCGGCCGCCCCCGCTGCCATCGAGCTGCGTGGCATCTCGAAGGCGTTCGGCGCGGTGCAGGCGAACCGCAACATCGACCTGCGCGTGCCGCGCGGCACCATCCACGGCATCATCGGCGAGAACGGCGCGGGCAAGTCCACGCTGATGTCGATCCTCTACGGCTTCTACAAGCCCGATGCAGGCGAGATCCTGGTCGGCGGCAAGCCCGTCACGATCCCCGACAGCCAGGCCGCGATCCGCGCCGGCATCGGCATGGTCTTCCAGCATTTCAAGCTGGTGCAGAATTTCACGGTGCTCGAGAACATCATCCTCGGGGCCGAAGATGGCGGGCTGCTCCGGCCGTCCCTGTCCAAGGCGCGGGGCGTGCTGAAGAAGCTGGCCGCCGAATACCAGCTGAACGTCGATCCCGACGCCACCATCGACGAGCTGTCGGTCGGCCACCAGCAGCGGGTGGAAATCCTCAAGGCCCTGTATCGGCAGGCCGACATCCTGATCCTCGACGAGCCGACGGGCGTTCTGACCCCGGCCGAGGCGGATCACCTGTTCCGCATCCTCGAAGGGCTGCGGGACGAGGGGAAGACGATCATCCTCATCACGCACAAGCTGCGCGAGATCATGGAGATCACGGACAATGTCTCGGTCATGCGGCGGGGCGAGATGGTCGCGTCCGTGCAGACCTCGCAGACCAGCCCCGAGGAGCTGGCCGAGCTGATGGTCGGCCGCAAGGTGCTGCTGAACGTCGAGAAGGCGCCGGCGCGGCCTCAGGCCCCGGTGCTGGAGGTGCGCGACCTGACGATGGTCGACGACGAGGGCGTGGAGCGCCTGCGCGGCATCAGCCTGAACATCCGCGCGGGCGAGATCCTAGGGATCGCCGGGGTCAGCGGCAACGGGCAGACGCAGCTTCTGGAGATCCTCGGCGGCTATCCCGAGAAGGGCGCGCGCGTCACCGGCGAGGTGCGGATGAACGGCCGGCCCCTGCCCCTGACCGGACGCGGCTGCGATTCCGGCCAGCGGCGGCGCGAGGGCGTCGGCCACATCCCCGAGGACCGGCAGGTCGAGGGGCTGATCATGGACTTCAAGGCCTGGGAGAACGTCGCCTTCGGCTGGCAGGACGCGCCCGAGTTCCAGCGCGGCCTCTTGATGGACAACGACGCCATCCGCCGCGACGCGCAGGCCAAGATGGAGCGCTTCGACGTCCGCCCCCGCGACTGCCACCTGGCGGCGCGCAACTTCTCGGGCGGGAACCAGCAGAAGATCGTGGTGGCGCGCGAAATCGAGCGGAACCCGGACCTGCTGCTGATCGGCCAGCCCACGCGGGGCGTCGACATCGGCGCCATCGAGTTCATCCACAAGCAGATCGTCGCCCTGCGCGATGCAGGCAAGGCGATCCTGCTGGTCTCGGTCGAGCTGGACGAGATCCTGTCGCTGGCCGACCGCATCGCGGTGATGTTCGACGGCCGCATCATGGGCGAGCGGCTGCCGTCGGAGACGACGACCGGCGAGCTGGGCCTGCTGATGGCCGGCGTCACCGACACCACCAACATCCCGGAAAGCGCCGGCATCCCGCCGGGACAGGCGCATGTGGAAGAACTGCCGGAAGGGTCCGCCTGATGGAGAAGATGCCGAAATGGGCGGATGTCATCCTGACGCCGCTGATCTCGCTTGTGCTGGCGATGGCGATCTCGGCGCTGGTGATCCTGGCGATCGGTGAGAGCCCCCTCGAGGCGCTGTCGGTGATGGTCGAGGGGGCACTCGGCTCGTCCTATGGCTGGGGCTTCACGCTTTACTACGCGACCAATTTCATCTTCACCGGGCTGGCGGTGGCCGTCGCCTATCATGCCAGCCTCTTCAACATCGGCGGCGAGGGGCAGGCGGCGATGGGCGGCCTTGGCGTCGCGCTGGCGCTGCTGTACCTGCCGCTGCCGCATTGGGGGCTGGCGCTGCCGGTCGCGATGCTCGCCGCCGCCCTCTTCGGCGCGGCTTGGGCCTTCATCCCCGCGATCCTTCAGGCCAAGCGCGGCAGCCATATCGTGATCACCACGATCATGTTCAACTTCATCGCCGCCGCCGCGCTGAACTACATCCTCGTCAGCCTGCTGCGCCCCGTGGGCAGCATGGACCCCGCCTCGGCCCGCTTTCCGGCCGAGACGAACCTGCCGAGCCTGTCCGAGATCCTCGCCTCGGTCGGCATCCTCTGGGGGCGCAACACGCCGGCGAACGTCACCTTCCTCGTGGCGGTGCTGGCCTGCATCCTCGTCTGGCTGCTGATCTGGCGCACGCGCCTCGGCTTCGAGATCCGCGCCCTCGGCCGGTCCGAGCGCGGCGCGATCTATGCCGGGATCAGCCCGGTCAGGATCACGGTGATCGCCATGCTCATCTCGGGCGGGCTGGCCGGCATGATGGCGATCAACAACGTCATGGGCGAGGCCGGCCGGCTGGTCCTGAACGCGGTCGAGGGCGCGGGCTTCATCGGCATCGCCGTCGCGCTGATGGGCCGCAACCACCCCTTCGGCATCTTCCTGGCGGCGCTGCTCTTCGGGTTCCTCTACCAGGGTGGGGGCGAGCTGGCGCTCTGGACCTCGATCCCGCGCGAGCTGATCGTCGTGATCCAGGCGCTGGTGATCCTGTTTACCGGGGCGCTGGACAACATGGTGCGGATGCCGCTCGAGCGGCTGTTCCTGGCGGCCCGCCGCAGCCGCGGAGGCGCGTGATGAAGCTGAGGGAATGGCTGACGGCGATCATCGTCCTGGCGATCTGCCTGACTTGGGTCGCTGCGGATTACGCGGCGGCAATGCAGGGGATCAACAGCGCCCTGCGGCTGATGCCGCCGCTGCTGCTGGCCTGCCTCGCGGGCCTCTATTCCGAACGCGCGGGCGTCTTCGACATCGGGCTCGAGGGCAAGATGCTGATGTCGGCCTTCACCGCCGCCTCGGTCGCCTTCCTGACCGGCAATGCCTGGCTGGGGCTGATCGCGGGGATCGGCGGGGCGATGGTGCTGTCGCTGGTCCACGGCCTCGCCTCGATCACCTTCCGCGGCAACCAGCTGATCTCGGGCGTGGCGATCAACTTCCTGGCGGCGGGCCTCACGGTGCTGATCGGGCAGAACGCCTTCGCGCTTGGCGGGCGCACGCCGCCGCTGGTCGGCGAGGCGCGCTTCCAGGCGATCACCCTGCCCTTCGCCGGCGCGCTGCGCGACGTGCCGGTGATCGGCCCGCTCTACTCGGTGCTGCTGTCGGGCCATTCGGCGCTCGTCTACGTCGCGCTGCTGGCCGTGCCGATCACCTGGTGGGTGCTGTTCCGCACCCGCTTCGGCCTGCGCCTGCGCGCGGTGGGCGAGAACCCGGCCTCGGTCGACACGGCGGGCGTCTCGGTGACCCGGCTGCGCTACACGGCCGTCGCGATCTGCGGGCTGCTGACCGGGATCGCGGGCGCCTATCTCGCGACGGGCCTCTCGGCAGGCTTCGTCAAGGACATGACCGCCGGGCGCGGCTTCATTGCGCTGGCCGCGCTGATCTTCGCGCGCTGGCAACCCTGGCAGGCGCTGGTCGCGACGTTCCTCTTCGCGCTGCTCGAGGCGGTCGCGATCCTCTATCCCAACCTGACCGTCGGCGCGATCACCATCCCCTCGGCCTTCATGAACGCGCTGCCCTACATCCTGACCGTCATCATCCTCGCGGGCTTCGTCGGCCGCGCCATCCCGCCACGCGCGGGCGGAGAGCCTTATGTCAAAGAGCGCTGAACTCGCCGGCCTGATCCGCGCCCGGACCGGGGATGCCGCGCCCGAGTTTGGGCTGATCCTCGGCTCGGGCCTCGGCCATCTGGCGGCCCAGGTCGAGGGAACGACCATCCCCTATTCCGACCTGCCGGGCTTCCCGCATGCCGGCGTCTCGGGCCATGTCCCGCAACTGGTGATCGGCGAGCTCGAGGGGCGACGGGTGGCGGTCCTGGGTGGGCGCGCCCATTACTACGAGACCGGCCGCGCCGACGCCATGCGCCTGCCGCTGGAGGTTTTGGAGGCTCTGGGCTGCCGGCGCCTGATCCTGACCAACGCGGCGGGCTCGCTGCGCCAGGACATCCCGCCGGGCGCGCTGATGCTGCTCAGCGACCACATCGCCTTTGCCGGCACCAACCCCCTGATTGGCGAGCAGGACGAGCGGCGCTTCGTGCCCATGACCGAGGCCCATGACGCCGGCCTGCGCGCGGGTCTTTCTGCGGCGGCGGCGGCCGAGGGGATCGAGCTGCCGGAAGGGGTCTATTGCTGGTTCTCGGGCCCCAGCTTCGAGACCCCGGCCGAGATCCGCGCCGCGCGGGTGCTCGGCGCCGACGCGGTGGGCATGTCGACGGTTCCTGAGATCATCCTGGCGCGCTTCCTCGGCCTGCGCTGCGCGGCGATCTCGGTGATGACGAACATGGGCGCTGGCCTCTCGACCGAGTCCATCAGCCACGAGCACACCAAGGCCATGGCCCCTCTCGGCGCCGCAAAGCTGGAGACGATCCTGCGACGCTTCCTGCGCGACGGCGGGGCGTGAGGCATCTGCTGCTTTCCGCAGCCTGCTGTGGAAAGGACAGCGGGCTCGTCTCGCATGTCTGTCGACGCAGACGTGCAGCCGCGTAAGGCCTGCGGCGCGCGGGACCGATGGATCAGGCAATGCGGTATGCCTGGTTGGTTTGAGGCATCGTGTCTCGCGCGGCCTGTGTCACGCTGCAATGACGCTTCTTCGGTAAATCCGGTTCTTACTCGTGCCACAGATCGATTGAGCTTTCTGCTCCCGCCTGCCGCGTGACGCCCCGACCCGCCAGACGAGAAGCCTGCTCCTCCATGTCGAGGACGCGGAGAATCGGCCCGACAGGGAAAGGCAAAGCAGGATCTGCGCGATCCGCCACCATCCGCAGGAACGTCGTCAATCCAGCAAGACCCTGCCGAACCCGATCAAGACTCTGCAACTCGGTGAGGAGGCTCGCGTGAGAGCCCCGCTTCTCGATCTGCCTCTCCAGCGCTGCAACGCTCTCGGCCCAGATCGCTGCCTCCTCCGCCGCACGCCTGACGGCGTCCTGCAGGCTGCACAGCGCCGCTGCGTCCGGATCCGCGGCAAGCTTCCCGGCCATCATTGCAGCTTTCCAGTCACCGTCTCGATCGTGCGCAGCAGGGACTCCTTCGTGAAAGGCTTGGCAATGAAGTTGTTCATGCCCGCGCGCTGACCTCTCTCGATGAGTTCCCGTGTCGCGGTGCCCGTGATGAGGATGAAGCCGATGCGCTGCGTGCTCTTCGTCTGGCGCAGAGCCTCCAGAAGCGCGAGCCCGTCCATTCCTGGCATGTTATAGTCGGAGATAACCAGGTGAACCGGCGCCGCAGCAAGCCGCCTGTACGCTGCCTCGCCATTAGACTCGTACTGCACGTTGGTGATGCCTGCCCAGTCCAGGGCCTGCTCGACCAAGGCTCGGCTGATGGCCATGTCGTCGACGACCATGACATGCAGATTTGATTTCAGAGGCATGGCACTTTCCTTCAAGACGCTGTTGTCTGCACCGGCACGGCGTTGCGCCGGTACTGTGTGGTTCCGACGAGCTCGAACAATTCGGCGGCGGGTCCATCCACGCGCTCGGAATGGCCGATGAACAGCGTCCCGCCCTCGTTCAGCTGGCCCGCAAATCGCTGCCAAAGCCGCCGCCGCGCCTCACCGTCGAAGTAGATCGTCACGTTGCGGCAAAAGATGACGTCGAACTTCCCCGTGAAGGGCCACTGCGCATGGAGGTTCAGCTCGACGAAGCGCAGCATGGCCTTCACGTCGTCACGCACGGCGTAGGCATCGTCACGGCGGACCATGAAGCGCTGGCTGCGCTCGGGGCCGAGAACGCGCACGGCATCTTCGGCATAGAGACCTTCCTCGGCCCGCCGCACCATCTGAGGATCGACATCAGATGCAAGGATCAGGACGTCATGACGCGCCGCCTCGGGCAAAGCCTCAAGCACCGTGAAGGCGAGCGAATAGGGTTCCTCGCCGGAAGAGCAAGCCGCCGACCAGAAGCGTACCCGCTTGCCCGCGCGCGCATCTGCCATGAGGGGCTTCAGGATCTCGCTCGAGAGGGCGTCGAAGTGGTGAGGCTCGCGGAAGAATGCCGTGACGTTCGTTGTGATCGCCGAGAGGAGGTGACGTCGCTCCTGGGCGCCGTCCGCGCCATCCAGCTTCTGGCAATAGGCACCGAAGTCCTGAAGGTCCAGAATCCGGAGGCGCCGGTTGATGCGCGCAACAAGAAGGCTTCTCTTTGCCTCGTTGATGACGATGCCACTGTCGGCATGGATGATGTCGGCGAGCTTCCGGAACTGTGCCTGGGTCAACTCGGGCGGGGTGGTGATCACGCCTCGCCCCCTTGGGAGGCAGGCAGCAACTGCTCAAGGTCGATCTTGCGCAGGATGCGGCCGTCATCGAAGGTGATCATGCCGGAGATGAACTCGCGGGAGGGGTCGGAGGCGAGGTCAGGCACGCTCTGCATGTGCTCGTCGTTGACGGTCACGATGTCGGACACCAGGTCGGCCAGCAGACCGACCACGCGGCCAGCATGCATCGCAATGATGACGACATGTCTCGGCGATGGATCCGCAGGGCCGAAGCCCAGTCGCGCGGACAGATCCACGACGGTCACGACCGCACCGCGGAGGTTGATGACGCCCTTGACGTAATCCGGTGCGTGAGGAAGCACCGTTGTCGGCGTCCAGCCGCGGATCTCACGGACAAGGCCGATGTCGATGCAAAAGTCCTGGTCAGCGAGCTTGAAGGCGACGACGTCGCTCTTGCCGACTGAGTTGTGCGAGATCGATTGGAGCATGTGTCACCCGTTGGCTGCGCGGACCATGGCCGCACGGTTGTGGTCGCTAGATGAAGACAGAACGATCTCCTCGGGATCGATGATCAGCGCGATCTTGCCGTCCCCTAGGATGGTTGCGGCCGACACGCCTGGAACACGTCCGTAGTTCTGCTCGAGGCTCTTGATGACGACCTGCCGCTGATCGAAGATCGCGTCGACGCGGAATGCCGCGCGCCGCTGGCTGTCCGTCTCCACGACGATGAGGATGCCGTCATCAGCTTCAAGTTCAGTTCGCGGAAGCCCGAAGACGCCGCTGAGGTCGATCACCGGGATCAGCTCGCCACGACTAGCGAGGAGCCGACCGCTCTGCCCGACCGAATGAAGCATCGACGCGCTTGGTCGCAACGTTTCCTGCACGGCCGTGATCGGAAGAACCATCGTCTGATCGCCCAGCTGGATCAGCATCCCCTCAAGCACCGCGAGCGTCAGGGGAAGGGCGATCGAAAAGGTCGTGCCCTTGCCTTCCACCGAGTTGATCATGACCCGTCCGCCGAGCGCCATGATCTCACGTCGCACGACATCCAGACCGACGCCTCGGCCGGACAGAGCAGACACCTCCTGCTTCGAGGAGAATCCAGGCAAGAACAGCAGTTGGTCGATTTCAGCCGGCGTCAGCGCAAGACCGGGTGCAATCAGTCCTTTCTCCTCGGCGATCTGCCGCACGCGCGCCCGATCGATCCCCCCGCCGTCGTCGGAAACTTCGATCTGCACTCGGCCCGAACGATGTGCCGCCGAGAGCGTGATTGTCCCTTCCTGTGGCTTGCCCCGGCGCTGACGGGTCAGCGCATCCTCCAGGCCGTGGTCGATGGAGTTGCGGATCATGTGGGTCAGCGGGTCGACGAGGCGCTCGATGACCGTCTTGTCGACCTCGGTCTGCTCGCCAAGCGTGACCATACGAACGGGCTTTCCGGTTGCATCGGATGTTTCACGCGCTATCCGATGCATCCGCTGGAATACCAGTTTTAAAGGCTGTGCGCGGATGGCCATCACGCTCTCCTGGATGTCGCCAGCCAGCTGTCGGATTGCATCCAGCCCGGCGCTCACGTCAGGATCCTCGTTCAAGCTCGCGGTGCGGATGACCTGCGAGAGCATGGCCTCCTTGATGACCATCTCCCCGATCATGTTCATGAGCCTGTCGACGCGATCCAGGCTCACGCGGATTGTGGCACCTGCGGCTCCGTCCCGGGCGGAAGGCGTTCCTTCCGCAGTTGACGGCGTGGCTGCGCCTTCATCGGTCGGAGCAGCTTTCGTGGGAGCTTCCATGTCCAGCGGCGCCTGATCGAGAGCCGGGTGCATCTCAGCAGCCTTACGTTCGATGCTCAGCTCGCAGCAGTCTTCAACAAAGTCGAATACGGTGGCAATTTCGTCCTTACTGCCCGAGTGGCTCAACTCGACCTGCCACGACAACGACGGCTCCTCTGCCGACCAGTCCTTGAGCGGAGGGATTGAGGCACTGTCGATCTGGACGGTCGCCTCGCCCAGCTTCCGCAAAGCATTCAGAAGTGCCGCCGGCTCATTTCCCGACCGATATAGGTCCGCATGGGGCGTGAACCGGATGTTGTAGATTTCCCCGAACTCAGTGCTGTCGGGCTCCTCGAGAGCGATCGTGATCGGGACAAACCCGAAGTCGGCCGGAGCCTCTTCTTCGGGCGCCAATAGCCCTTCCAGTTCGACCAGCAAAACCGCCGACTTCTGCGGATCGGGGCTGCGTTGCTGCCGTGCGGCTGACACGAGATCCGACAGGCAGTCCGAGCAACGATGCATGACTGACATCACTTGCGACGTCGCCTTGAGACGGTCCGATCGAACCTGATCCAGGACCGTCTCGAAGCGGTGGGCGAAGGTGACGAGCTCGGTCAGCGCGAACGCTGCGGCGCCCCCTTTGATGGAATGCACGGCGCGAAAGACCCCATGTACAGTCTCCTTGTCGGACAGGGGATCTTCCATGCGGCGCAGCCCGGTCGCCAGGACCTCCAGAAGCTCGTCGCACTCGACAAAGAACATGTCGCGGAATTCATCCAGATCGCTCATCTTCTTCACTTTCCCAAGACGCGTGCAATGACGCTAACCAGTTGGGCATCGTCGAATGGCTTGACGATCCACCCGGTCGCCCCGGCGGCGCGGGCACGCGCCTTGAGGTCGGCACCACTTTCGGTCGTCAGCACGAGGATGGGTACGGATCCATAGTCGGCGCTGGCCCGGACCGTCTCGATCAATCCGAAGCCATCAAGGCGCGGCATGTTGATATCCGTGATGATCAGCTCCGGCTCGACATCCTTGAGCGATCCGACGCCCTCGACACCGTCCGACGCTAGGAAGACCTCGTAGCCCGCAGTCCGCAATGCACGGCCTACCAGAGCCCGAATGGTCGGCGAATCGTCGACAGCCAGAATGCGCGCGCTCACGACATCCGCTCCGCGTTTAGCATGGAAGCGTTGCCGCCAAGCTGCTCAAGGACTCCGGCCACGTCGTCGCGCCAGCCGTCGATGCGAAACTCCTTTCCGTCGTCGGTCCATTGCTTGCTGGCCGACACCAGCATTTCAAGCCCCAATGCAGAAAGCCGTCGCAGTGGGCTTGCATCGAGCAGCAATGCCTCGCCACGAGAGGCCAGGAGGGTGCTGGCGAAAGCTGAGACGGTTGTTCGGTCCAGCGCTTCTGGCAGGCTGAGAGACGGCACGGCAAACCTCGTCATGAATTGTGACGCTGACTGGATAGCACCGCCAAGTTAAGAAACCGTTGCGTGAAACGCTTCGCATTTTCGCCAACAAGTCGTTGCAGCGTTTGGGAATTCTTCATCTTCTCTGGGCATCTTCGTCTGGTCAGAAACCGGAGCATGTCCGTGCCAGAAGCGGCTCTTCTCATCGCCGATCCGAATTCGATGCGCCGCAGCAACGTGCTCAGGCGCTATCAGGAAGCGACGTCCAAGGCTCCGTCCAGCGCCGCAACGCTGAGCGAGGTGTATCGGCTTATGGAGCGGGACATGCCGACGGTCATTGCCGTTGCCGCGGAGATGGCAGCCCTTCGCGACTTTGCGCCTCTCGCGGATGTCGCGCAGATGATAGGCGCGCGCGTGATCGTCTACGGCACTGGCGCGCTAGATCATGACTCCGCGGCCGAGCGCGTTCCACACGAGGATGCGCTGATCGAGATGTTGACCGGATCCCGGCAGACATCGCCTGCGCCTTCGAAGCCACTGAAGATCGCGCCCGCTGCTGTTGCCGCCATGGCCCGTTCCGAACAGGCGGTGCGCCATATCATCTGTCTCGGCGCGTCCACAGGGGGCGTTTCGGCCTTGGAGGCCGTGCTGCAGAGTTTCGATGCCTCTTGCCCGCCCACCGTCGTGGTCCAACACATCCGCCCAGTATTTGCGGAGGGTCTGATCCGGCGGCTCGATCAAGCGCTGTCGCCGCGGGTCGTGGCGGCGACTGACGGAGCTCCGCTTGTCCGCGGCACTGTCTATGTTGCGGCGGCGCCGGACCAGCATGTGGGCATCTCGTCGCGCGGCGGCCTTCGGCTCCGCCTCTTGTCGCTGGATCCGGTCAGCGGCCACCGCCCGTCTGTTGACGTGCTCTTCCATGAAGCCGCCGCAGTTGCACCGCGGGTCCAGGTGAGCGCGGCGCTGCTGACAGGAATGGGTGCGGATGGTGCGGATGGCATGGTGGCCCTGCGCTCCGCCGGCGCGCGTACCGTCGCGCAAGACCAGCAGACGTCAGTGGTCTGGGGCATGCCGCGCGTAGCTGTCGAGCGTGGAGGCGCGCAGCAGGTGCTGCCTCTGGACCAGATCGCGCGCGCATTGCTGCGTGACGATGCCGTGGGAGGCCAAGCGACGTGAACAGCAGCGAGATGCGCCTCATCCACGTCGTTCAGGGCGAGCAGGCCGTCACCGACGAGTCCGACGCGATCATCACGACCGTGCTCGGCTCTTGCGTGTCCGCCTGCATCAGCGATCCGGCGCGCGGCGTCGGAGGCATGAACCATTTCCTGCTGCCGGACGCCGGGAGCGGTGCGCCCGACCATCGTCACGCCGCCGCTGCGATGGAGCGGCTTGTAAATGCCCTGCTTCGGCGGGGCGCATCGCGAGGAGGCCTGCAAGCGAAGCTCTTCGGCGGCGCCAGGATGATGCGCGGCTTGCCGGACATCGGGGCGCGCAATGCGGAAGCTGCCCGAAGCTTCCTGCGGCAGGAAGGGATCGCGCTCATCGCCAGCGACCTGTGCGGCACGCAGGCCCGGCGTATCCGCTTCTGGCCGCGCACCGGAAGGGTTCAGGTGCAACTCGTCGGACAGGCAGCGCCGCGCAGCGAGGTTCCGACCATTCCGACGGTGGGCCATGTCGAGCTGTTCTGAAAATGACTTGAGCCCTGCGCCCACCACTCCGCGCCGTCTGGTGTTCCTCATTGGGGCGATCGGCCTCTCGGTGCTCGCCCTGCTCCACCTCCAGCCATCCGAGAGCGATCGCACCGTCATGCGCATCTACGCGCCTTGGGTGCCGCCGGAGGCGGCCGTCGCGGACGCGGTGGCAACAGGTCGGTCGGTAGAGGACATCTCATGGGGCGGCTGGAAGGTTACATTGGGCCCCTCTGGGCCGGAGGCACAGGCGGGCAGCATCCGGCGCGCCCTGCCCTTCCTGGAACTTCGCGCCGGACCCGGCGCATCCTGCCTCGCCCGCCTCTAGATCGGAGTGTTCATCATGTACCAAGTGAGATCAGCAAATCCCGAAACAGCCACCGCGTGGTGGGGAGCATCCGGACTCATTGTCCTGCACTGGATGCTGGTCCTTGCCGGGCTCTCAATCTCGAACATTCTGGGCCGCCCGGACATCGTGCCGCTCGGCGCACTCCTGCTGCTGGCATCGCTGGTGACGGTCGTCCTCCGCCGTGCTCCGATGGACGTCGGCTCGCAGATGGCAGCTGCCGCCACGCTCGCCACGTCGGTCGCGATGCTCGTCTACCAGATGCGCGGCCACGTGTGGCAGGGCGATCTGCACATGCTCTTCTTCGCCTGTCTGGCCGCACTCGCGATCTTCTGTGACTGGAGGCCCATCGCGACCTTCACCGCCTTCGTGGCCTTTCACCATGCGCTGGTGAACATGATCATTCCCGGCGCCGTCTTCGAGGGCGGGCTGGACCTCGGCCGCACGGCCCTGCATGCCGCCATCCTGGCGATCGAGGCGACAGCCCTGATGGGCCTCTGCACGCTTCTTGCGCAAAGCCGTGCCAAGGCTGCGGCCGCGTTGCAGGAGTCGGAGGCGACGCGCGCGACTGCGGACGAGCTTGCGCGGCAGCAGGCCGCGAACGAGCGTGCGCATGCCAGCGAGCAGGAGGCCGTGCTTGTGGCGCAGGCACGGGTGGTGCGCGAGATTGAGGCCGGACTTGCCCGACTGGCAGCCGGCAATCTCAAGGAGCCGATCGACAGCCCGGCGCATCATCCCTTTCCACCTCAATTCGACACGCTGCGCTTTGGCTACAACCAGCTGCTGGAGCAGATCGACAGCCTGTTCCTGCGCGTGGACACGATCGCGGACGCGGTGCGTCACGATGCGAATGACATCGAACAGCGCGCAGCCGAGCTCTCCCGAAACTCGGCCCAGCAGGTGGACATGCTCGACAGCAGCAACGGAACGGTCGTGCGCGTGGCGTCACTTGTCTCTCGTGCGCGGGAGAAGGCCGAAGACGCCACCCAAGCTACGCGTGCGAACGAGGAGCGCGCGACGTCGGGCGGCAATATCGTTGCGGAGGCCGTGGCGGCCATGCAGGCCATCGAGGCCTCTTCCACGCAGATCACCCGCATCATCAGCGTGATCGAGGACATCGCGTTCCAGACCAACCTGCTGGCGCTCAACGCCGGCGTCGAGGCAGCGCGCGCGGGCGAGGCCGGCCGAGGCTTTGCCGTTGTCGCCACCGAGGTGCGCGGCCTGGCCGAACGCGCCTCCACCTCCGCCCGCGAGATCCGCGGCCTCATCTCGGCCTCGGAAGGGCAGGTCTCCGCGGGCTCCGGCCTGGTGCGCCGTGCCGGGGCGGCACTCGACGAGATCGTGTCCTCAGCCAAAGAGATGCGCCACCTCATGGAGGCCATATCGGCGGCCACCCGGGAACAGGAGCTTGGCCTGAACGAGGTCGCGGCAGCCCTTTCCAAGGTCGAGGCGAGCACTCGGGAGACGACCGATGCAGCCGGCGAGAACCAAGCCTCGGCCGCAGCGGTCGCGCGTCGGAGCGACGAGCTGACGGCGACGCTTCTCGGTTTCCTGACCCCGCCGCGTCCCGCCGATTGGAGCGATCTCGACGAGTTGCCGTCCCTGACGGATGTCGGGGCTGCTCTGGATCCTCCTGCTTCCGAGGCCCGCCGCGCGGTCACCTCCTACTGAACATATCGACGCAGCTCACGGACAAGGTCACCCCATGCTCAAGAACATCAAGATCGCAACGCAGGTTGCCGGCAGCTTCGGTCTCGTCATTCTGATGCTGATCCTGCTCGGCACCTTCTTCTGGACCCGGCTCAATCATCTCGAGGACGTCTCCGTCAAGGAAGCCGAGGCGAACGCACAGCTCGTCATGGCATCCGACATCGCCACCGATGTTGCACTTGCCGGTCAAGCCGTGCTGCGCTTCATGACGGACAGCACACCGGAACAAGGCGAGAATGTCATCACGGCGATGACGACCACGCGCGAGAAGGCGGCACAGCTTGCCGCAACGGGCAGCACGAACGCCCGCGACCTCGTCGAGCTCAAGGACCGCCACGAGGTTGAGGCACAGGCGCTGATCGAACGCCGGCTGGAACATGCGCGACTTCAAGGGGAACTCGCGGCGATCGGCACCCAGAGCCGCCGCGCCCTCGGCGCGCTGAAAGACGCGTTGGCACGCCGCGCTGCAAACGAGGAAGCCTCTCTCGCCCTTTCGGCTTCCGAGGCCTTCCTGGTCGCGCGAGTCCGCGTTGACCGCTTCATTGGCGGCGGCACGCAGGAGGACTTCGACAGTGCCCGTCCCCAGTATGATACAGCGCAGCAGGCCATCAACCGCTTGGGGGGCATGACGATCAACCAAGGCGAGCGTGCTCAACTGGAAGAAGCTGCCGGTGGCGTGGCCGCGTTCTGGCCGCTGGCCGAGCAGCTGCGCGATGTGGAGCTGGACGCGCGTGCGGCCCTGCAACGCCTCGACGAGACTACCGCCGAGGTGAAGGCACTGGTTGCAGTCATTCAGGAAGAGGAGCGGCGGACCGCTCTGGATCTCGATGCGCAGGCCGCCAGCATCATGCGCGGGACGACGCTGTCGATCCTTGCAGGGGTTCTGGCCGCCATTGTGCTGGGTGCGTCCATCGCGGCAGGCATTGCGCTGCCGCTGTCCAGGCGGCTCTCGCGGAGCGCCGATCAGACCGAGCGCCTGGCTCACGGCGATCTGTCGGTCCAGATCGACGGGATCGACGGGTCGAACGAGCTGGCGAAGATGGCGCGCGCCCTCGAGGTGTTCAAGCAGAACGAGCTCGAGCGACTGCGCCTGGCCGAAGCTGCCCGGATCGCGGAAGATGAACAGTCCGCACGGCGCGAGGACGAGATGCGCCGCCAGGCCCGGGTGGTGCGTGACATCGGCGACGGCTTGAACCGGCTGGCGAAGGGAGACCTGACTCAGAGCATCGCCAGTTCGGCGAGCGATCCCTTTCCGTCGGAGTACGACACCCTTCGCGCGGCGTATAACAGCGTGCTGCACTCTCTCTCGGGCACCCTCGGGCGCATTTCCGATGTGGCGGATCAGGTGCGAAACGGCTCGGCCGAGATTTCGTCGGCCGCGCAGGACCTGTCGGGACGCGCCGAGGCGCAGGCCGCGACGCTGGAACAGTCGGCCGCGGCACTGAACGAGCTGAACGAAAGCGTGCGCTCGACCGCTGAGCGTGCGCGCAGTGCCGAGCACGTCAGTCGGGAGAACCGCAACATCGCGGAAAGCGGGGTTACCGTGGTGCAGGACGCGGTCGCGGCCATGAAGGGGATCGAGAAATCGTCCGAGCAGATCACCCGTATCATCGGCGTGATCGACGACATCGCGTTCCAGACCAACCTGCTGGCCCTGAACGCCGGTGTCGAGGCCGCCCGCGCAGGCGAGGCCGGACGAGGCTTCGCCGTCGTCGCCTCGGAAGTGCGCGGGCTGGCGCAGCGCGCTTCCGATTCCGCTCGCGAGATAAAATCGCTGATCTCGGAAAGTACGGCACAGGTCCAGACCGGTTCGGCCTTGGTGGGGCGCACGGGCGCGAGCCTTGCCCAGATCCTGAGCAAGGCGCAGGAGGTTTCGGAGCAGATCACCGCCATCGCGGCCGCGGCACAGGAGCAGTCCATCGGCCTTGGCGAGATCAACACGGGCGTGAACCAGCTGGATCAGGTCACGCAGCAGAACGCCGCCGTCGCCGAAGAGACCAATGCCGCCGCGGCCGCGCTGCAGCAGCAGTCGAACGAGCTTCTGCAAGAAATTGCCGGCTTCCAGACAGGCAGCGCCCGACCGCCTCGGGTCCAGCACGTCGCACGGCATGCGCTTTCGGCACCAGCGGCGGACGTCACGTCGCTCCGCGTGGCGGGCGGAGGTGGCCGCAGTCTGGCGGAATTCTGACGGATCTATCCTGAAAGCACGGGAGCTGCCGCTGAACGGTGCGGCGGCTTCCAGACCATAAAGCTGGCAGCGCTACGCAGGTCCAAGCACCTGCGGAAGGCAAAATTACCAACTTGATGAGGATCATCGCCCTTCAACCGGCCGAAGCGCGCGCGATCGCGCGGGCGCTTCTTCCTCGCCCGGCTGTGCAGGCTCGACCTGGCTTTCGGACTGGCCGGTCGTCCAGCATCGGCGCTTGGCTTAAGCGAGCTTGGACAGTTCCCCGCGAGCCGGCCTCAGAAGACGTAGACCGGTGTTCCCAACGGCACGCGGTCATAGAGGCTCATGACCGCCTCGTTCCGCATCCGCAGACAGCCGTTTGACACGGCGCGGCCGATCGAGCCGGGCTCGGTCGTGCCATGGATCCGGATCGCTGTGTCCTGGCCACGGTCATTGTAGAGATAGAGGGCGCGGGCCCCCAACGGGTTCTGCGGTCCGCCAGGCATGCCGTCCTTGTACTTCTCGTAGGCGGCCGGGTTGCGGGCGATCATCTCGGGCGTCGGGCGCCAGCTGGGCCACTCGACCTTTCGGCCGATCGTGGCCTTTCCCTTCCAGACGAGCTCGTCGCGGCCGACGGCGACGCCGTAGCGGACGGCTCGGCCAGGTGCCACGACATGGTAGAGATAGAAGTCGCGGCTGACGACGACGATGCTGCCAACCTCGAAATCATCGCGGATCGCCACCTCGGTCGGCGCGTAGGGATCTTCGGTCTGCGCCGCCGCCAGCGACGGCAGGGCGATCAGCGGCAGGGCAAGCTTCATCATCTGACGGCGGTTCATGGATGTCCCTCGGTCTTTGTCAGTTGGTCAAGCGATACACGCCGCGATGGTTCCGATGCAACTCACATGGATGTTCGCTGGCGCAGCCGATCTGCCCCTTGGCCGCAAGGCGGACGACACGTGCCGCCATGGCTGCCGTTCGTGGCACGAGAGAGCTCTATCGGCAGAACGCGCGAAGGAGCCTTCAGCGGCGCCGCGTCGTGCAGGCACACGGGCCGGATGCCCGAAACCGCATGCCCGGGCAGCCATGCCGACAGCCGCACCCCCTCGCGGCGCGACGAAGGGCAAGGCTAGTGCCCGCTGTGGTCCGCGTGGGGATCTGCGCCCTCGGCAGCGTGAGAGGCATCGCGGGTGTTGTCCACGACGGCCTCCACCTCCTGCGTTCCGCAGTCGCCAAGATCCAGCTGGAACGCGACCCGGTCGCCATCGGCCAACGAGCGCGTCAGGCCCAGCAGCATGACGTGATCGCCCCCGCGGTCCAGTTGCACCGCGCTGCCGGCGGGGATGGCGATGCCGCCCTCGATCCGGCGCATGCGCATGACGCCGTCCTCCTCCTCATGCGTGTGCAGCTCGATCCGCTCGGCCACGTCGGACGTGACGGCCGTCAGCATGCAGGCAGCCTCGCCCGGGTTGTCGATCCGCATGAAGGCCGCGCCGGTCATGGGATTCGCACTGCGCAGGTAGGCATCTTCGACCGTCAGATCTGCAGCGAGGCCGGCGAGCGGCAAGAGTGTCGCAGCGGCGGCGAGTGTCATCGACTTCATCTTCGTCATCCTTGTTCTCGTGTCAGGCAAGCGTGCGAGACGGTCGCGCAGGCGGGCCGCGAGCGCATGGACAGCCGACATGATTAGGGGTCGCAGCCGCATGTTGGGGTGGAAGGTGCAGGCGCGCGGCGGATGCCATCAGAGGAGCGGCGTCTTCCGCAGGACCCGGAGCGGCCAGCAAAAGAAGAGCCATGTCGGGACAGACATGGGCCGTCGCGGGATCATCCGGGCCGGGGCGGCTGGCAACGACAAGCCCCTGCCCGGTGCAGAGGACGATCCTCTCGCCCATCCGCACGGTGCCGCGCGCCGTCCCAAGGCCGATGGCCGTCAGGGCGACGAGAAGGATCAGGGCAGCGGTCAGCGGGCGCAACATCGCCGCAGCATAGCTGTGGTCGAGGAAGGTGTCAGCACGACGCCCGCGCAAGACGGCGCGACCTCTCGCCGCTCGCGAGAACGCAAAAACCCCGCCCGGTCGGGCAGGGTCACGCGGCAGCATGGCGGCGGCTCGGCTCAGGCCGAGGGCTGCTCGGCCTTGGCGATGTCGCGCTTGATCTTCAGCGCGCGGTCCGACAGCTCGGTGTCCTTGGCCTTCGCGAGGAAGGCGTCCAGCCCACCGCGGTGGTCGACCGAACGCAGCGCTGCGGCCGAGATGCGCAGCGAATAGCCGCGGCCCAGCTTCTCGGACAGCAGGGTGACGTCGTTCAGGTTCGGCAGGAACCGGCGACGGGTCTTGTTGTTGGCGTGGCTGACGTTGTTGCCACTCATCGGGCCTTTGCCGGTCAGTTCGCAGACGCGCGACATGGTGTGTTCCTTCGTCTCAGCTATGCGGGCGGTCCCGGCAGGGTCCGTCCCAATGTGAAAGGGCGCCGCGAGGCAGCGCCCGGAATTCCGTTCGCGGGTGACTACAGCGCCAAGGCCGCGCCGTCAACCCGCTTCGCGCGCCTTTCGGGCGAAGGCGGCTTCGATTTCCAGCAGGCGCCGCTTGCGCCAGACGCCTCCGGCATAGCCCGAGAGCTGCCCGTCCGCGCCAATCACCCGGTGGCAGGGCACGACCAGCGCCAGCCGGTTCGCCGCATTGGCCGCCGCGACGGCACGGGTGGCCGTGGGCGCGCCGATGGCCGCGGCGAGCTGGGCATAGCTGCGGGTCTCACCGGGCGGGATCTGGCGCAGGGCCTGCCAGACGCTTTGCTGGAAGGCCGTCCCGTGCAGGCGCAGCGGCAGGTCGAGCCGACCGTCCTGCCCCGCGAGGAAAGCGGCCAGCGCGGCCTCGGTCCGCTCCGTCACTGCCGTGCGGCCGAGGCCGAGGCGGCCGCCGAGATGCGCCGAGATGCGGCGGAGGCCCTGCGGCAGCGCCTTCCGCTCGGTGAACTCCAGCAGGTGCAGGTGCGATTCGTCGGCGATGGCGATCATCGGCCCGAGCGGCGTGTCGATCCAGTCGGCAAGCGCCACGCCCGGCCCGCGCATCTCCTGCGGCGCATGGCCGAAGAGGCGGCGGAAGGCGGCGCGGAAGCCCGAGGCCGATTCGAAGCCCGCATCCAGCTGCGCCGCGATCACGCTTTCGGGCAGTGCCTGCGCCCCGGCGCGCAGGCGCGCGGCGCGGGCCATCTGCAGGAAGCTCTGCCCGAACTGGCGGCGGAAGAGGCGGCGCACGGTCGAGGGGTCATGGCCGAGGGCCGCCACGTCGGCCTCGGTCCAGCGGCGCGTGGGGTCCTGCTCCAGCGCCGCAGTGAGGGCGGCGACCAGCGCGGGCGCCTCGCCCCCGGGCTGGCAGCGCTTGCAGGGCCGGAAGCCGGCAGTGCGGGCGGCGTCGGCATCCGCAAACCAGCGGCAGTTCTCGGGGCGGGGCTTGCGGGCCGGGCAGGTCAGGCGGCAGAAGATGCCGGTCGAGGTGACGCCGACCAGCGCCTGCCCCTCATAGGCGGGATCGCGCGCCAGAAGCGCGGCGTAAAGTTGGTCATGGCCGGGAAGATCACGCATGGCTTTGCTCCTTGCGTTTCTTCTAGTCGATTCGGCGGCCGGGCGGGACGCAGAAACGGGCAGGACATCTACGTCCCGTCGAGCCAGTCCAGCACCTGCTGCGCCGCGAGCGCCGGGGGCAGCGCGCCGGCCGCAACCCGCGCGCCAAGCGCCGCCACCTGCGCCTTTGCCTCGGGCGTCTGCAGCCGGGCCAGAAGCGCGGCGCGCAGCTCGGCGGTGAACCAGTCCTGCGCCTGCGCGGCCCGGGCGCGATCCTGATGGCCGGTCTCGCGCCTCCAGTCGGCCAGCGCCCGCATCTCGTCCCAGGCCCGCGTCAGCCCGTCGCCGGTCAGGGCCGAGACGGGCAGCGCCTTCGGGAAGCCGTCGGGGTCCTGCGGGCGCTTCCTGAGAAGCCGCAGGGCGCCCGCGTAGTCGGCGACGGTGCGGCGGGCGGGGGCCAGCAGCTCGCCATCGGCCTTGTTCACCAGGATCAGGTCGGCCACCTCCATGATCCCGCGCTTGACGCCCTGCAGTTCGTCCCCGCCGGCCGGGGCCAGCAGCAGCACGAAGAGGTCCGTCATGCCGGCGACCAGCACCTCGGACTGGCCGACGCCCACGGTTTCCACCAGCACGACATCATGGCCGGCGGCCTCGCACAGGCGGATCGCCTCGCGCGTGCGGCGAGCAACGCCGCCGAGGACGGCGCTAGAGGGCGAGGGGCGGATGAAGGCGCGGGGGTCGCGGGACAGCCGCTCCATCCGGGTCTTGTCGCCGAGGATCGAGCCGCCCGAGCGGGTCGAGGACGGGTCCACCGCCAGCACCGCCACGCGCAGCCCCTGCCCGGTCAGCATCATCCCGAACGCCTCGATGAAGCTGGACTTGCCGACGCCGGGCGTGCCCGACAGGCCGATCCGCAGCGCCTGCCGGTCCGGCAGCGCGGCGAGCAGCGCCATCGCGCGGTCGCGGTGATCGGGCCGGGTCGATTCGACCAGCGTGATCGCGCGGGACAGGGCGCGGCGGTCGCCATCCAGAAGCGGGTGAAGAAGCGGATCGTTGGTCATCATCGTCCAAGCTCAAGCGGGCCGACCTTGGACCAGCGCCGCCCGCGCGTCCATCCCGCGCATGTGACTGTTCGCCTGTCCCGGCCGGGCGTAGTCTGCCCCCATGCCGACGCGCCGCCAGCTTCTCGCCCTGCCCCTTCTGCTTCTGGCGCGCCCCGCCTTGGCGCAGGACCGGGTGCAGCTGATGATGGTGACCGCCCGGCACTGCGCCTATTGCGCCGCCTGGAAGCGCGAGATCGGCCCGGGCTATGCCGCCAGCCCGGCCGGCCGTATCGCGCCGATCTTCGAGGTGGACCTGGACGGGCCCTATCCCGACGGCCTCGCGCTGGACCGCAGGCCCTGGATCACGCCAAGCTTCATCCTTCTGCGGAACGGCGTCGAGCTGGGCCGGATCGAGGGCTATGTCGGGCAGCGCTACTTCCACCCGGTGCTGGGCGACCTGCTGCGGCAGGCGGGCCTCTGAAGCCCTTTGCCGGGCCGTGCCTTTCGGCTAGGGAAGCGGCAACAACCTGAGAGGGACGACATGCACGACATCCGCGCCATCCGCGACAATCCCGAGGCTTTCGAGGCCGCGCTGAACCGGCGCGGGCTGACGGGGCTGACCTCGCAGATCCTGTCGCTGGACGGCGCGCGGCGCGAACGCATCTCGGCCGCCGAAACCGCGCAGGCCGAGCAGAACCGCGCCAGCAAGGACGTCGGCGCCGCGAAGGCCCGTGGCGAGGAGGCCGAGTTCGAGCGGCTGCGCGTGCTGGTGGCCGAGAAGAAGGCCGACGTGGCGCGGATGCAGGCCGAGGCGGGCGATCTGGACGGGCAGCTGCGCGATCTGCTGCTGACCATCCCGAACCTGCCGCTCGAGAGCGTGCCGGACGGCGGCGGCGAAGAGGACAATGTCGAGCTGCGCCGGTGGGGCACGCCCCGCGCGCTGGACTTCCAGCCGGTCGAGCATTTCGACATCCCCGCCATCAGGCCGGGCATGGACTTCGCCACGGGCGCGAAGCTCTCGGGCAGCCGGTTCACGGTGCTGAAGGGCAGCGTCGCGCGGCTGCACCGGGCGCTGGCGCAGTTCATGATCGATCTGCACATCACCCAGCACGGACTAGAGGAGACCTGGACCCCGGTTCTCGTGCTCGAGGACATGATGGTCGGCACCGGCCAGCTGCCGAAGTTCGGGGAGGACAGCTACCAGACGCGCGAGGGCTACTGGCTGATCCCGACCTCGGAGGTGACGCTGACCAACACCGTTCACGGCGATCTGCTGGATCAGGCCGCCCTGCCCCGCCGCATGGTGGCGCACAGCCAGTGCTTCCGCTCCGAGGCCGGCAGCGCCGGGCGCGACACCACCGGGATGCTGCGTCAGCACCAGTTCGAGAAGGTCGAGATGGTCTCGATCACCGACGCCGAAAGCGGTCTGGCCGAGCACGCGCGCATGACCCGCTGCGCCGAGGCGGTGCTGGAGGCGCTGGAGCTGCCCTATCGCACCATTGTCCTCTGCACCGGCGACATGGGCGCGGGGGCGCGGATCACGCATGATCTCGAGGTCTGGCTGCCGGGCCAGAACCGTTACCGCGAGATCAGCAGCGTCAGCTATTGCGGCGACTACCAGGCCCGGCGGATGAACGCGCGCTACCGCCCGGCAGAGGGTGGCAAGCCCGAGTTCGTCCACACCCTGAACGGGTCCGGCCTTGCGGTCGGGCGCGCGCTGATCGCCGTGGTCGAGAACGGCCAGCAGGCCGACGGCTCGGTCCGCCTGCCCGCCGCCCTGCGCCCCTACCTCGGCGGCGCCGAGGCGATCTCGGCGGAAGGTCAACTTATCTGACCTGTCGCGCAAGATGCGGAAACTGCCTCTGCCGGCCGCGCGTTCCGGGGGCATGAGCAGACTGGGCGACATCCTGCATGGGCTTACGGCGGCGGTCTTCGTGATCGCCGGCGCCATCTATGCCGCCGCGGACTGGATGTCGCCGCGCGCCGTCATGGACGGCAGCCAGATGACCGGCCCGTTTCTGCCGGACATGATCGATGCCGAGCCGATCGCCGCCTCCGCGATCAGCCGGCTCTACCTGCAGCCCGAGAACCCGCTGATGTGGTCGCTTCTGATCGCAGTCTGGGCGACGGTCGCGCTGGACGCCATCGGCCAGTGGATCGATCCGGGCGAGCCGGACGGGCGCCGCGTCCTGGCCATCCGCCCGCTTCTGCTGGTCGCGCTGGCCGCGGCGTCGGCGGCGCCCTGGATCTTCCCGCACGCGCCGGGCGGGCTTGCCGCGCTGATGGCGCTGGCCGCCACCGCGGCCGTGCTCGCCGCACGGCGCGGCGCGGGTCGGCAGAGGCCGGCCTTGGGCTTTCTGGGGGGCTGGGCGACGGCGGTGACCTCGGCCGGGCTGGCGGCCGTGATCGGCACGCGATTTTCCATGCCGATGGAGTGGGTCGCGGCCCTTTCGATCTTGCCCGCGACCGCCTTCGGCATGGCCGCGCAGCTGTGGATCGGGCAGAGCATCGGCTATTCGGCGGCGCTGATCTGGGCCTTTTGCGCGCTCGCCGTCACCACGATGGGCACCGATCCGACCATCGCCCTGGCCGCAATCCTGGGGATCGCGGGCATGGCGAGCGTGCTGGTGCGGGCCGCGTCCTGAGGCGGAACTAGCTGCCCTTCGGCTTCTGCCGATCCTTGTGCTTGGACAGCGCGCCGGACTGCACGATCTTGTCGGCCTTGGCCTTGTAGGGGTTCTTCGCGCCCTGGTCGCGGAAGAACAGCCGGATCGGCGTGCCGGGCATGTCGAAATCGGCGCGCAGCCCGTTGATGAGATAGCGCTGGTAGCTGTCCGGGATCTGGTCCGTATGCGTCGCCTTGACCACGAAGGCCGGCGGCCGGGTCTTCACCTGCGTCATGTAACGCAGGCGGATGCGGCGCCCGCCCGGCGCAGGGGGCGGGTGGCTTTCCGTCATCACGCCCAGCCACTGGTTCAGCCGCGCGGTCGGCACGCGGCGGTTCCAGACCTCGTGCGCCTTCAGGATCGCGGCGTGCAGCCGGTCCAGCCCCTTGCCCGTCTGCGCCGACACGGTCACCAGCGGCGCGCCGCGCAGCTGCGGCAGAAGCTTCTCGAAGCTGGCGCGCAGCTCGTTCAGCTTGTGCGGCTTGTCCTCCTCGAGGTCCCACTTGTTCGCGGCGACCACGACGGCGCGGCCCTCGGTCTCGGCATAGTCCGCGATGCGCAGGTCCTGCTGCTCGAAGGGGATGGCGACGTCCAGAAGGACCACCACCACCTCGGCGAAGCGCACGGCGCGCAGCCCATCGGCCACGGAAAGCTTTTCCACCTTGTCGGTGACCTTGGCGCGCTTGCGCATCCCGGCCGTGTCGAAGATGCGCATGGGCGTGCCCATAAACTCGGTCGTGACGCTGATCGAATCGCGGGTGATCCCCGCCTCGGGACCGGTCAACAGGCGGTCCTCGCCGATGATCTTGTTGATCAGCGTGGACTTGCCCGCATTCGGGCGCCCGATCACTGCCAGTTGCAGGGGCCGCGCCGCCGAGGGGCGCCAGTCTTCCGAACCCTCGCCGCTTTCGGCATCCTCGTCGGACAGGTCCACGTCGGTGACAGCCTCAATGGGCGCGGGGCGTTCCTCTTCGATCTGGTCGGCCAGCGGCATGAGGACGCGATAGAGGTCGTCCATCCCCTCGCCATGCTCGGCCGAGATCCGCAGCGGCTCGCCGAGGCCGAGGCTGTAGGCTTCGAGCGCGCCGGCCTCGCCCGCCTTGCCCTCGGACTTGTTGGCGGCAACGATGACGTGCTTTGCGCGGCGGCGCAGGATCTCGGCGAAGTATTCGTCGGCCGCGGTCACGCCCACGCGGGCGTCGATGACGAACATGCAGACATCGGCCTCGTCCACCGCCCGCTCGGTCAGGCGGCGCATGCGGCCCTGCAGGCTGTCATCCTCTGCCATTTCCAGGCCGGCGCTGTCGATCACGACGAAGCGCAGATCGCCAAGCCGGCCCGCCCCCTCGCGCAGATCGCGGGTGACGCCGGGCTGGTCGTCGACCAGCGCCAGCTTTTTGCCGACGAGACGGTTGAAGAGGGTCGACTTGCCCACATTGGGGCGGCCGACGATGGCGAGGGTGAATGTCATCTGAATGCGTGCAACTGGCCGCTGCGCGAGGCGACGTAAAGGGTCTGCCCGGCGATGGCCGGGGCGGCGGCGGCTCCGCCGGGGATGGCAGCCTGCCCGAGCGGCGCGCCCGAGGCCGGATCGAAGATCCGCAAGAGCCCGTCCGTTGATGCGACGTAGAGCCGCCCCCCGGCGAGCACCGGGCCGTAATGCGCGTGGATCTGGTCCTGACGGCGGACCCGGTCGGTTGTGTAATAGGGCATCGGCTGGCGCCAGACCACCCCGCCCGTCGCGGCGTCGAGGCGGATCAGCTCGGCCTGGTCGTTGACGGCAAAGACCGCGCCGCCCGCGACGACGACCGGGCTGTTCGCCCCGTCGCGCGCGGACCAGTCGGTGAAGCCCGAGGCCAGGTCCACCGCCTCGATCCGTCCGGCCGACGTGCCGGCATAGACTCGGGCCCCCGCGACGACGGGATCGCCGGTCATGTCGCGGATCACGGCGATGGAGCGGCCGGGCCGGGTGCCGGCAATCTGCGCGCTCCAGTTGGTGACCCCGGTGGCGCGGTCCACGGACAGCAGCTCGCCCGAGGAGAAGGGGAAGATCACGGCGTTGCCCGCAACCGCAGGGACCGAGACGCCCATCACGCCCGAGCCCGAGCGCGTGCCCGAGTTCTGCCACAGCACGCGACCGTCGGCGGCGTTGACCGCCCAGCCCACGTTGTTGCGGTCGGCGACATAGACGGTGCCGTTCTGCACGGCCGGCCCGCCGCCGATGGGGGCGCCGACGCGCTGGCGCCAGAGCACCCCGCCCGAGCGGGCGTCCATCGCGACCAGCTCGCCAAAGCCGGTGGTGGCGTAGACGCGGCCGCCCTCGTAGGCGAGACCGCCGCCCGAAGCGCTGTCGCGCGCCTCCAGCGCCGGGGTGACGTCAGCGGTCCAGACCGTGCCGCCGTTCGGCGCGGTCGCGGTGACCTGCGCGCGGCTGTCCAGCGTGAAGATCAGCCCGCCGCCGATGATCGGCTCGGAGGTGATGCGGTGGCGGCGGCTGTCGCCTTGCCCGATGGGCGCGGACCATTGCAGCCGCGTGCCCTGCGCCAGCGCCACGTGGCCGGGCTGATGGGCGGCATTGCCGGCGCGGTGGGTCCATTCGGCATTCGTCTGCGGCGCGGCGAGGGACAGCGCGGTCGTGGTGATGCCCGCCGGACCCTCCACCGCGGGACCGTCGGGCGAGGTCACGGCAAGCGGGTCCAGCCGCTCGCCCGGCAGGATGATGTCCCGGTCGGCGCAGGCCGTCAGCGCCAGTGCGGCGGCCAGCGTCAAGCCGGTGCGCAAGGTCAGGATCATGCCGTGCTCTCCCTCGTCCTTGTTGGTCTTCGCGCCGCTCAGCCCGGCAACTGGGTGTCGGTCGCGACGCCGGGCTCTTCCCCGAGGGCGATCATCATCTCGGAGAGGCGGCGGCGCAAGGCTTCGCTCAGCCCCTCGCGCTGCTGGATCTGGCCGATCAGCGTCAGCGCGTCCTCGGTCCGGCCCGCGCCGATCAGCGCCACGGCCTTCTGCTCCAGCGCCAACAGCTCGAAGGGCGCGCCGGCGCGCGAGAGCTGGGTGAGGATCGCGTCACGCTCGGACGGGTCCATCTCGGGGCCGGCCAGCATCACCAGCTTCAGCTGCGCCAGCTCGCGCAGCACGTCGTCCTGCGGGGCGGCCGCGTCATCGGCCGCCAGGGCCCGCAGCGCTTCGGCGGCGGCGGCGCGGTCGCCCGCATCGGCCCGGGCCGAGGCGGCCAGCAGCGCCGCCAGCGCCTCGCGCCCTTCCGAGCCGCGCGGGTCCACGGCCAGGATGGCCGCCGGATCGCCGCTGGCCTCGGCCGCGAGGATCTCGTCGCCGAAGGCCTCGGCCGCAGCGCGGTCCTGGCTGCGGCTGTATTCGCGCCAGACGACACCCGCGACCAGCAGCAGGACCGCCAGAATCGCGATCCAGCCGTAGCGCCGGAAAGCCGCGTAGAGCCGGTCGCGGCGCAGTTCCTCGGTCACCTCGTCGATGAAGCTGTCGTTCTGGTTGGCCATGGCCGCCTTCGTCAGGTGTTGTCGGTCGTGTTGCCGAGCGTCATACACCGCGGCCGGCGGAAAAGCCAATGGCGCGCCCGATCACGGGCTGGTTCCCTGATCCGCAACGCGAAAGGCCCGCCGGACGGGCGGGCCTTGGAGGGCGGATGGTGCCTGCGCCTTACATGCGCGAGGCCACGTTTTCCCAGTTCACGAGGTTCGACAGGAAGTTCTCGAGGTATTTCGGCCGGGCGTTGCGGAAGTCGATGTAGTAGCTGTGCTCCCACACGTCGCAGCCCAGCAGCGCGGTCTGGCCGTGGCAGAGCGGGTTCACGCCATTTTCGGTCTTGGTGACTTCCAGACCGCCCTCGGCGTTCTTCACCAGCCAAGCCCAGCCCGAGCCGAACTGCCCGACGCCGGCCTCGGTGAACTTCTTCTTGAAGTCATCGACCGAGCCGAAGCTGTCCTTGATCGCGGATTCCAGCTCGGACGGCATGGCGGCGTTGTTCGGGCCCATCATCTCCCAGAACTGGGCATGGTTCCAGTGCTGGCTGGCGTTGTTGAAGATGCCGTTCTGGGCGACGGCGCCGGGCTGGTAGGTGCCCTTGACGATGTCCTCCAGCGACTTGCCTTCCCACTCGGTGCCCTGGACCAGCTCGTTCAGCTTGTCGACATAGGCCTTGTGGTGCTTGTCATGGTGATATTCCAGCGTCTCGCGCGACATGCCGGCGCTTTCCAGAGCGTCGTGGGAATACGGAAGATCGGGAAGCGTGAAAGCCATTTTCCTGTCCTTTCAAGAAGGTTGCAACCTTGGCCGGCGGCACGGTCGCGCATTCGCCCGGTCAACGCAAGGGGGCGGGGGCGGTTCCTCGCCGCGCCGCGGCCGGGGCGCGAAGGGGGCGCTCGCGCCCCCCTCTTGGCCTGACGGCCAATTCCCCCCTCTGAGGATATTTCGGCACAGAAGATGATCAGCGCGGGGCGAGGGTGCTGCCGGGGAGCGCGGCATTGGTGAGGATGAGGCCCAGGTAGTCGGCAGTGGAGCGGAAGCCGATCACGCGGAAGCCGCCCTGGATGCGCCAGATGGCGGCCGCGGTCTGGGCCATGCGGGTGCGGCGCAGATGTCCCTCGGGCAGGTGGGCGGCGTCCACGGGGGCGAGCTTCGCGATGACGTCGGCGGCGTGCGGGCCGGTCACGTCGAAGACGGCGCGGGCGTCCGAGACGTCGACGACGAGGCCGTGCTCGCCCATCAGGGCCTGGGTCAGGGCCTCATGGGCCTCGGGCAGTTCGGCCTCGGGCAGGATCAGGAGCAGCTCGTCGGGGGACATCCAGCCGAGGGAACGGCTGCCGTCGGTGGTGATCTGCGTGGTGTCGGGCAGGCCAAGGCCGGCCGCCTCGGCCAGCGCCTCGCCGGCGCGGGCGAGGTCGGCGCGGATGGTCAGCATCCCGAGGCCGGGAATGCGGGCGATGGTGGCGAGCGTCTCAGCCATGAAGGCGGCTCCCTTCCCTGTCGTAGAAGACCGGGTCCACGATGCGGGCCTTCATCACCCCGCCGCCGGGGATCGGGAAGTCCAGCACCTGACCCATGCGCGCGGGGCCGTGGTGCACGAGGCCCATCGCGATGGGCCGGTCCAGCGTCGGCGAGTGGTAGGAGGAGGTGACGCGCCCCTGCACCTTGCGCTGACCGTTGGCGTTCGTGCCCTCGGCCACGGCATGGGCGCCGTCGGGGATCACGCGGCCGTCGAGGCTTTCGAGGCCGACCAGCTTCCAGCGGTTGCCGTCCTTCATGTGCAGCCGCGACTGCGCCCGCTTGCCGATATAGTCCGCCTTCTTCTTCGAGATGGCCCACTCGAGGCCCAGGTCCTGTGGGATGATGGTCCCGTCGGTCTCGTCGCCGATCATGATGAAGCCCTTCTCGGCGCGCATGACATGCATCGCCTCGGTCCCGTAGGGGGTGATACCGAGGTCTTGGCCGGCTTGGTGCAGACGCTCCCACAGCTCCAGCCCGCGATTGCTAGGAACGGCGATCTCGAAGCTCAGTTCGCCAGAGAAGCTGATGCGGAAGATGCGCGCGGAGATGCCGGCGAGATCGCCCTCGGCCCATTGCATGTAGGGCAGCGCCTCGGGCGACAGGTCGATGCTGCCGCCGAGGCGTTCCAGCAGGGTGCGGGCCTGCGGGCCGGCGACGGCGACCTGGGCGTATTGCTCGGTCAGGTTGGCGGTGTAGACCTTCCAGTCCCACCATTCGCATTGCAGCCAGTCTTCCATATGGCCGTGGATGCGGTCGGCCCCGCCGGTGGTGGTGTGGCAGAGCCAGGTGTCCTCGGCGAGGCGCGCGACGACGCCGTCGTCCATCAGGAAGCCGTTCTCGTTGCACATGAGGCCGTAGCGGCATTTGCCGATGCCGAGATTCGACATCATGTTCGTGTAGAGCATGTCGAGGAAACGCCCGGCATCCGGGCCCTTCACCACGATCTTGCCGAGGGTCGAGGCGTCCAGCGTGCCGACGCCGCGGCGGACCGCCAGGATCTCGCGGTGGACGGCGGCGTGGCGGTCCTCGGTCCCCTGCAGGTAGGCATAGGGGCGGCGCCATTGGCCGATGGGCTCGAAGCTGGCGCCGTGGGCCTCGTGCCAGCTGTGCATCGGGCTCTTGCGGAGGGGCTGGAAGGCCTCGGCCTTGGCCTCGGCGGCGATGGTGGCGAGAGTCAGCGGCGTGTAGGGCGGGCGGAAGGTCGTGGTGCCGGTCGCCGCGATGGGCTGGTCCAGCGTGCCCGACAGGACGGCGAGGCCGTTGATGTTGCTGACCTTGCCCTGGTCCGTCGCCATGCCGAGCGTGGTGTAGCGCTTGGTGTGCTCGACCGAGGCGTAGCCCTCGCGCGCGGCAAGTTCCACGTCGGTCACCTTCACGTCGTTCTGGAAGTCGAGCCACATCTTAGCGCGCAGCTTGTAGGGTGCGCGGGCAGGCATGACCCAGACGGGCATGATGGGCGCCTCGGGATGCTCCAGGTCGCCGGCGCAGGTCAGGTTGCCGCTGGCGGCGCCGAGGCAGGTGACGTTGCCCTTGCCGTCAGGCCCGAGCGGCGGGCGGTCGGGGTCGGGGCGGAACATGGCGCCGGCCTCGTCCCAGGTGAGCTTGCCGCCGCAATGGCTGTAGAGATGCACGACCGGCGACCAGCCGCCCGACATGGCGACCACGTCGCAGTCGATGGTCTGAAGCGGCGCGCCCTCGCCGTGATAGGCGCAGGTGACGACCGCCTCGACATGGCGGTGGCCCTTGACCTTGGCAATGCCGGTGCCGCCGAGGACGGTGATGCCGAGCGCGCGTGCCTCGTCCGGCAGAGCGCCGGCCGGGTTGTGGCGGGCGTCGATGATGGCGGGCACGTCGAGCCCGGCACGCTTGGCGATGATCGCGGTCCGATAGGCGTCGTCGTTGTTCGTGACGACGACGATGCGCCGGCCGGGGGCGACGCCATAATCCGCGATGAAGTCGCGCACGGCCGAGGCCAGCATCACGCCCGGCACGTCGTTGCAGGCAAAGCTGAGGGGCCGCTCCAGCGCGCCGGTGGCGGCGATCACATGGCCCGCGCGGATGCGCCAGAGGCGCTGGCGGGGGATGCCCTGGTTCGGGTCATGATCGGCCAGCGCTTCGCGGGCGATGAGATAGCCGTGGTCGTAGAGCCCCGTCGCCATCGTGTTGCGGCGCAGGGTGACGTTCTTCCGCGCGCGCAGGTCGGCCAGCAGCGCGTCGATGGCGCCCTGCCCGCCCGGATGGTCGGTCGGCGTCCGGCCGCCCCAGACCGGGGACTGCTCCAGCACCAGTACGGTTGCGCCGCCTTCGGCCGCCTCGCGCGCGGCCTCCAGCCCGGCGATGCCGCCGCCGACGACGACCACGTCGGCGAAGCCGTAGGCCTGTTCGTAGCGGTCGGGATCGGCTTCCGTCGGGGCGCGGCCGAGGCCGGCGCTGCGGCGGATCACCGGCTCGAAGAGATGCTTCCAGAAGGGGCGCGGCTGGATGAAGGTCTTGTAGTAGAAGCCCGCCGGCAGCAGCGGCGCCAGCCAGTTGTTGATCGCGCCGATGTCCGCGTCGAGCGAGGGCCAGCAGTTCTGCGGGCGCAGGACCATGCCTTGCGTCAGGGCGGTGGTGGTGGCGCGCTGGTTCGGCTCGAACCGGCCGCCCTGGCCGAGGCCGAGGAGGGCGTTCGGCTCCTCGGCGCCCGAGGCGAGGGGGCCGCGCGGGCGGTGATACTTGAAGGACCGGCCCATGAGCATCTGGCCGTTCGCCAAGAGCGCCGAGGCGATGGTGTCGCCGGTCAGGCCCTTGAGGTGGCGGCCGTCGAAGCGGAACGGAACCTGCCAGGCGCGGTCGATCAGCCGGCCGCCGGAGGAGAGGCGGAAGGGGGGCGTGTGGGTCATTCGGCGCTCCAGTCTGGCTGCCAGTCGGGGCGGGCTTCGCGGATCTTCTCGACGATCTCGGCGGGCGGGTGCGGAGTCTGCGCCTTGTAGGTGCCGAAGACCTGAAGCGTGGCGGTGCAGCGGGCGGCGAGGAACCACTTGCCGCAGCCATAGGCATGGCGCCAGCGCTCGAAATGGACGCCCTTGGGGTTCTTGCGGGCGAAGAGATAGGCCTCGAACTCGTCGTCGCTGCCACCGGGGCCGACGCGCTTCAGATGCGCCTCGCCTCCGGGCTGAAGCTCGGTTTCCTCGGCTGCTACGCCGCAACAGGGGCAGGTCAGGATCAGCATGGCGGCGCCTTGGTCGGAGGGGTGGAACGGACAAGAGCCCCGCACCGGACGCGCCGGGCGAGACCTGCCTGACCTGCGGTCAGGCGGAAACCGGGGGCTGACTGCCCCCGGACCCCCGTGGATATTTCAAGACCGAAGCCGGAGCGGTCAGTTTGCCGGAGTGGGCGTGGTCGCGGGATCGGCCGGGGCAGGCTCGACCGAGACGTCGGGCGAGGCCGCGGCGCCGGTGTCGGGCGTGTCGATGATGACGGTGTCGCCGCCGGCGGCAGGGGCCGTGGTCTCGACCGTGCCGGTGCCGGTGTTGCTGCCGGACATGAAGAAGAAGAGCAGCGCGACGACGACGACGATGCCGCCGACGATGAAGTAGAGGCCGTTGTTGTTGCGGTCAGCCATGGATGTCCCTTTCGGTTTTCCGAATGATGACAATCCAATGCGACAACTTGGGCGGGAGTTCCGGACAGCGTCCTCATGCGCGGCTCCGTGCCTAATGCGCCACGCCGGCGGCGACGGATTCGTCGATGAACCGGCCCTCGCGGAAGCGGCCGAGGCCGAAATCGGCGGCCAGCGGGCCGGGACTGCCCTTCGCGATCAGCTCGGCCATGGCCCAGCCCGAGCCGGGGATGGCCTTGAAGCCGCCCGTGCCCCATCCGCAGTTGACAAAGATCCCGCCGACCGGGGTGGCCGAGAGGATCGCCGAGCGGTCGCCGGTCATGTCCACGATCCCGCCCCATTGCCGCAGCATCTTGAGGCGCGAAAGCATGGGGAAGGTCTCGATCAGCGCCCGCACGGTCTCCTCGACATGGTGCCACGAGCCGCGCTGCGTGAAGTTGTTGAAGCCGTCGGTGCCGCCGCCGATCACCATCTCGCCCTTGTCCGATTGCGAGAGATAGCCGTGAACGGTGTTCGCCATCACGACGACATCCATGCAGGGCTTGATCGGCTCGGACACCAGCGCCTGCAGCGCGACGCTTTCGATGGGCAGGCGGAAGCCGGCCATCTCGGCCAGCTGGCTGGAATGGCCGGCGACCACGATGGCGAGCTTGTCGCAGCCGATCCGGCCCTTCGAGGTGTTGACGGCGCGGACCTTGCCGCCCTCGGTCTCGACGCCGGTGACCTCGCAGTTCTGGATGATGTGCATGCCCATGTCGCTGCAGGCGCGGGCATAGCCCCAAGCCACCGCGTCGTGTCGGGCCGTGCCGCCGCGGGCCTGGTAGAGCCCGCCGAGCACCGGGTAGCGCGGGCCGTCCAGGTTGATGATCGGGACCAGCTGCTTGAGGCGGGCGGGCTCGATCCACTCGGTCGCGACGCCCTGCAGGGTGTTGGCATGGACGGTGCGGCGGTAGCCGCGGACCTCGTGCTCGGTCTGGGCCAGCATGATCAGGCCGCGGGGGCTGAACATGATGTTGTAGTTCAGGTCCTGGCTGAGAGTCTCGTAGAGGCTGCGCGCCTTCTCGTAGAGCGCCGCGGACGGGTCCTTCAGGTAGTTCGAGCGGATGATCGTCGTGTTCCGCCCCGTGTTGCCGCCGCCCAGCCAGCCCTTCTCCAGCACCGCGATGTCGGTGATGCCGAAGTTCTTGCCGAGATAGTAGGCCGTCGCCAGTCCGTGCCCGCCCGCGCCGACCACGATGACCTTGTAGCGGTTCCGCGGCTCGGGGCTGGCCCAGGCCCGGCGCCAGCCGGTGTGCTGGCGCAGCGCCTCGCGCGCGAGGGCGAAGACGGAATAGCGGCCGGAGGTCGGGGCTTCGGGCATGGCAGCTCCTGTCGTTTCGGGGCAGAGAATGCGGCGGCGGCACGTCCGGCTCAAGACGGGTTGCGGCAGGATCACCTCGATTTGCGACACGCCGCCTGCGGCTGAACCGCGCAAGGCGCAGCGGCGTTGGGGCGAGGCAGGGGGACATGAAGAAGATGACCGACGCCACGTCCAGCCGCGCCGCGCCGACCGAGCAGGGGGTGCTGCGCTTTTCCATCGCGATGACCTTCGTGCTGGCGGTGGTCGGGATCGGCTTCGGGATCGCCAGCGGCGCGGCCTCGATCATCTTCGACGGGATCTATTCTCTGATCGACGCCTCGATGACGGCGGTGGCGCTGGTCGTCTCGATGCTGATCACCCAGACCATGGCCGAGCGGCGGCAGGCGCGGTTGGCCCACCGCTTCACCATGGGCTTCTGGCACCTGGAGCCCATGGTGCTGGGCGTGAACGGCGTCCTGCTGACGGGTGCTGCGCTGTACGCGCTGGTGACGGCGGTCAGCAGCCTGCTGTCGGGCGGGCGCGAGCTGGATTTCGGGCAGGCGATCCTCTACGCCGCGATCGTCGTCGTGGTCGCGGCGTTGATGGCGCTGAAGAACCGCCGGGCGAACCGGACCATCCGGTCCAGCTTCGTCGCGCTGGACGTGAAGGGCTGGACCATGTCCGCCGCGCTGACCGGGGCGCTGCTGGCCGCCTTCCTCTTTGGCTGGCTGATTCAGGGAACCGCGCTCGACTGGATGTCGCCCTACGTGGACCCCGCGATCCTGGCGCTGGTCTGCCTGGTCATGCTGCCCCTGCCGATCCCGACGATCCGGCGGGCGCTGGCCGACATCCTGCTGATCACCCCGCCCGAGATGAAGGCCCGCATCGACTCCATCGCCGCCGAGATCGCCGCCCGCCACGGCTTCACCGATCACCGCGCCTATGTCGCGCGTGTGGGCCGCGGCCGCCAGATCGAACTGTTCTTCATCGTCCCGCGCGGCGCGCCCGCCCGCCCGCTAGAGGAATGGGACGCCATCCGCGACGAGATCGGCGAGGCGATCGGCGGCGAGAGCCCCGACCGCTGGCTGACCATCGCCTTTACCACCGATCCCGAATGGGCCGACTGAACCCAAGGGCCGGCCGGCGGATTGATCCCTCACGGACGACGCCCCGCACGGGGTCATGGCAAGGAGAGCAAAGATGACGCTGCCCCTCGATCCCCAGGCCGCCCTGCGCGCCGAGTTGGACCGGATCGCCGCCACGCAGCTGGAGAGCCGCGGCCTCTTGATGCGCGGGGTCGAGGCGGTGGGACGGATGACCGAAGGGGCGGCGACGACGGTGCTGAACCTTTCGCCCGTCGCGCTGGAGACGGTGCTGGAAAGCGCGTTCCGCCAGCTCTACGACCTGTCCGGGCGCGGGGATCAGGTCAGCGTGGTGCGCGATTCGCCCCTTATCGCCAATCGCGCCGCCGCGGTCCTGTCGGGCGCGACGGGCGGCTGGTTCGGGCTGGTCGGGATCGTCCCGGACCTGATCGCCTCGACCACGGTCATCTTCAACTCGATCCAGAAGGTCGCGCGGCAGCACGGCTTCGACACGACCGATCCCGAGGTTCGGCTGGAATGCCTGGCCGTCTTCCAGTTCGGCGAGCCCGGCGAGGGCGGGGACGCGGCCGCCAAGTCCTTCCTCGCGAACCGCGTCCTGACCAACGGGCAGACCGTCTCGGCGCTGATCTCGCGCTTTGCCAGCGGCTTTGCGGCAAGGCTGACCACGAAGCTGGGGGCGCAGGCGATCCCGGTGCTTGGCGCGGCCACCGGCGCGGCGATCAACTTCGCCTTCGTCGACTATTACGAGCGCGTGGCGCAGATCCATTTCCGCCTGCTGCGGCTCGAGGCCCAGAACCCCGGCATCGACATCCACGCCGAATATGCCCGCGCGCTGGAGCGGGTCCGCGCCCGCCCGCGCGGGCTTGGCGCCCGGTTGAAGCGGCTGGCCGATAGCGGCACGAGAAGCCGCGCCGACCCGGCTCAGAAGGGCACGTCGTCCCCGCCCCCGGCCGGCTGAACATAGGCCGCCTTGATGTTCTTGAAGCCGGCGTCGAACTGCACGGTCAGCGTGTCCTCGGCGATGCCCATGATCTTGCCGGTGCCGAACTTGGCATGGCTGACCGTGTCGCCGACGGCGAAGCGCGCCGCCGGCGTCGCATCGATGGTCACCGGCGTGCGGCCCACGGGGGATTTGCGTTCGCTCGCCCGCGCCTGCATCCGCTTCCAGCCGGGCGAGTTGTAGACATCCGCCTGCGCCACGCGGTCATGCATCGCCCCGCCCGCCGGCGCGGCGCCGGCGAAGGCCATCGCCGCCCCGTAGCCCCCGCCATAGAGGCCCGGCGGCGTCAGCACCTCGACATGCTCCTCGGGCAACTCGTCGACGAAGCGTGACGGCATCGAGCTTTGCCACTGCCCATAGAGCCGCCGGTTGCCCGCGAAGCTGATCGTCGCCAGCCGCTCGGCCCGGGTGATGCCGACATAGGCCAGCCTCCGCTCTTCCTCCAGGCCGCGGGTGCCCAGCTCGTCCATCGCGCGCTGGCTGGGGAACAGCCCATCCTCCCAGCCCGGCAGGAAGACGACCGGGAACTCCAGCCCCTTGGCGCCGTGCAGCGTCATGATGCTGACCTGCTCGGCCTGCTCGCCATCGTCGCGGTCCATGACCAGCGAGACATGCTCGAGAAAACCCTGCAGGTTCTCGAACTCCTCCAGCGCCTTAACAAGCTCCTTGAGGTTGTCGAGGCGGCCGGGCGCGTCGGGCGACTTGTCGTTCTGCCACATCGCCGTGTAGCCCGACTCGTCCAGGATGCGCTCGGCCAGTTCCACATGCGGCGCGCCGTCGCGCACGGCCATGTGCGAGCGTCCGATCAGCGCCACGAAGTCCCGCAGGTTCGCGAGGCCCTTGCCGCCCAGCTGCTGCTCCTCGACGGCGATCCGCGCGCCCTCGAGGAGGTTCACGCCGTTCTGCCGCGCAATCTGCTGCACCGTCTGCACCGCCTTGTCGCCGAGGCCGCGCTTGGGCGTGTTCACCACCCGCTCGAAGGCCAGGTCGTCGTCCGGGCTGACGACCAGCCGGAAATAGGCCATCGCATCGCGGATCTCCTGCCGCTCGTAGAAGCGGGGGCCGCCGATGACGCGATAGGGCAGGCCGATGGTCATGAAGCGGTCCTCGAAGGCCCGCATCTGGTGGGACGCGCGCACGAGGATCGCCATGTCGTTCAGGCTGACCCGGCCAAGCGCGGCGCGGTGGCCGCCCTGGAAGGCCTCGATCTCCTCGCCGATCCAGCGGGCCTCGGCCTCGCTGTCCCAATGCCCGATCAGCCGCACCTTCTCGCCCGGCGCGGCATCCGTCCACAGCGTCTTGCCAAGCCGCCCCTGGTTCGCCGCGATCAGGCCCGAGGCCGCGCCCAGGATCTCGGGCGTCGAGCGGTAGTTCTGCTCCAGCCGGATCACCTCTGCGCCGGGAAAGTCCTTCTCGAAGCGCAGGATGTTGCCGACCTCGGCGCCGCGCCAGCCATAGATCGACTGGTCGTCGTCGCCCACGCAGCAGATGTTGCGATGCCCCTGCGCCAGCAGCCGCAGCCACATGTACTGCGCGACGTTCGTGTCCTGGTATTCGTCCACGAGGATGTAGCGGAAGCGGTCCTGCCATTGCCGCAGCACGTCGGGATGGGCCTGGAACAGCATGACGCAATGCATCAGCAGATCGCCGAAATCGACCGCGTTCAGCGTCAGCAGCCGGTCCTGGTAGGCGGCATAGAGCTTGCCGCCCTGCCCGTCGAAGGCCTCGCCCTCGCCCCGCGGCAGGTTCGATGGCGTCAGGCAGCGGTTCTTCCAGCCGTCGATCAGATGCGCCAGCTGGCGGGCGGGCCAGCGCTTCTCGTCGATGTTCTCGGCCGACAGCAGCTGCTTCAGAAGCCGGATCTGGTCGTCCGTGTCGAGGATCGTGAACGACGGCTTCAGATGCACCTGCCCGTTGCCGATCAGCTCGGCATGGCGGCGCAGGATCTTCACGCTGATCGAGTGGAACGTGCCCAGCCACGGCATCCCCTCGACCGTCTCGCCCAGAAGCCGGGCGATGCGGTCCTTCATCTCGCGCGCCGCCTTGTTGGTGAAGGTCACCGCCAGCAGCTGCCCCGGCCGCGCGCGGCCCAGCATGAGAAGATGCGCGATCCGCGTGGTCAGCGCCCGCGTCTTGCCCGTCCCCGCCCCGGCCAGCAGCAGCACCGGCCCGTCCAGCGCCTCGACCGCCGCGCGCTGCGCCGGGTTCAGCCCGTCCAGATAGGGGGCAGGCCGCGCCGCCACGGCGCGCTGCGACAGGGGCACCCGCGCCCCGCGGTCGGATTCGTCGATCAGGTCCATGCGCCCAACATAAGCGCGCCGCGGCGGCGAGGAAAGCCTCTGTTCCTCATCCGTTCCCTTCCGGCGCAGAAATCACCTGTGCGAAAATATCCTCCGGGGGGTCGCAGGCTGGTGCGCCACTGGTCCGAGGACCAGCCGGCGACGGGGGCGAAGCGCCCCCGGCCGTCGCGGGACGCAAGAGATCAGGCCCGTAGCCCCATGAAGGTCGCGGGGTCCAGCGAGGCCTGCGCGAAGGTCGTCCCGCTGGTCAGCAGGCTCACCGCGTCGTGGGAATGCAGCGATTCCTGATGGCTCGCGACCACGCGGAAGTCCCCGACCCGCGGCTCGGCCTGCAGCTCGGCGGCGAAGGCCCGCACCGCGTCCTCGACGAAGATCGGGTTCGCCGCGTTAAGTTCGGCAAAGGCCTGCTCGTCCTCGCGCTTGACCATGACCTGCGTCTCGGTCGGCACCGCGCGGCGGCACAGCTCGATCACGTCCTCGAACCACAGCCGCTCGGGACCGGCCATGACCAGCGAGATGCGCGCGACCGAGCGCTGCGAATGGGGCGTCGCCAGCCGACCGCGGGTCTGGCGGGCATGTTCCGACAGCTCCAGCGAGCAGGGGCAGGTCGAGGAATAGACATAGTCGATATGCATGTTCCGCAGGTGCTGGCCCTGGTGCTCGGCCACTTCCAGCGTGATGTCGTAGTACTGCCAGCCCGACAGGCCCGAGCGCAGCGACTCGACCCGCATCGGGTACGAGAACCGCATCTGGATGCGCGCGTCCAGCGAGCCGAGGTCGATCTTGTAGTCCTGCAGCGCCGCCTCCAGCACGGACAGGCTGAAGGCATGTTCCGAGTGGTTGTAGAACGAGCGCATGATCCGGGACATGTTGATGCCCTTGCGGTCTGCCTCCAGGCTCACCGTGCCGGTCACGCTGGTCTCCAGCGTGATCTCGCCGCCGTCGCGCATCAGGTAGCGGATCGGCAGGCGGAAGTTCGAGATGCCGACATGCTGGATCGGCGCGCGCGCCCCGACGATCAGGCTGGCGGGTCCGTTCTGCAGGTCGGGCAGCCCGGCCTTGTAGTCGTCGGTGACGCGGAAGCTGCGGTCGTAGTCCCGCGCCAGGGCGGGATAGGCGGGGGTCAGGGGACGGATCTCGGTCATGGCAACCTCCGGATGGGGCCACAGGGATATAGAAGATGATCCTCCGGAAACCAGACCCCGGACGGATTGTCGCGGCGCCCGCCTCAGCCGAGCGCCTGGTGCAGGTCCGCGATCAGATCGCCCGCATCCTCCAGCCCCACCGACAGGCGGATGAGGCCGGGGGTGATCCCCAGATGCGCCTTCTGCTCGTCCGTCAGGCGCTGGTGGGTCGTCGTCGCCGGATGGGTGGCGATGGATTTCGCGTCCCCGAGATTGTTCGATATCTTGACGATCCGCATCCGGTTCAGCGCGGCGAAGGCCGCCTCCTTGCCGCCATGCAGGTCGATGGCGATCATCGTGCCGCCCGAGCCCATCTGCTCCATCGCGATCGCGTGCTGCGGATGGTCGGCCAGGCCCGGATAGATCACCCGCGACAGCGCCGGGTGGCCCTGCAGCGCCGCCGCGATCGTCGCGCTGCTCGCCGCCTGCGCCCGCACGCGCAGGTCCATCGTCTGCAGCCCGTTCAGCATGATCCAGGCGTGGAAGGGGCTGATCGCCCCGCCCGTGTGCTTCATGTAGGGCTCGGCCACCTCGCGCACGAAATGCCGCGTGCCGCAGATGACGCCGGCCAGCGCCCGCCCGCCGCCGTCGATATGCTTGGTCGCCGAATAGATCACCACATCCGCGCCCAGCTCGACCGCGCGCGAGAAGACCGGGGTGGCGAAGACGTTGTCCACCACCACCGTGGCGCCCGCCGCATGGGCAAGGTCCGCGACGGCTTTCAGGTCCACGACCTCCAGCGTCGGGTTCGACACGCTCTCGAAGAAGACGGCCTTGGTGCAAGGCCCAATGGCCGCGCGCCACTGATCGAGATCGGTGCCGTCGACATAGCTGACCTCAACCCCGAACTTCGCCAGCAGCTCCAGCACATAGAGGCAGGAGCCGAACAGCGCCCGCGCCGCGACGACGTGATCGCCAGGCTTGCACATGGCGAACATGGCGCCGTTGACGGCGGCCATGCCGCTGGCGGTGGCGAAGGCGTCCTCGGTCCCTTCCAGCGCCGCGATGCGGTCCTCGAACATGCGGCTCGTGGGGTTGCCGTAGCGGGCATAGATGAACTCGTCCGGGCCCGCCTGCTGGAAGCGGCCCTCGGCCTCTTCGGCGCTGTCATAGACGAAGCCCTGCGTCAGGAAGATCGCCTCGGCCATCTCGCCATACTGGCTGCGGCGGGTGCCGTGGTGGACCGCCTGCGTGCGGGGGTGAAGCTTCGTCTCGGACATGTCGCGCCTTTCCCTGATGGGCGCGGGACTAACCCGCCGCGCCCATCCCGCGCAAGTGCGCCGTTAGAGGTAGTCGCCGCGCTGGAGCCCGTATTTCGCCATCTTCTCGTTCAGCGTCCGGCGCGGCAGGCACAGCTCCTCCATCACGCCCGAGATGCTGCCCTTGTGGCGCCGCATGGTGTTGTCGATGAGCATCTTCTCGAAGCTCTCGACATATTCCTTCAGCGGCTTGCCCTCGGTCGTGGTGGCCTGCTGGTTGTCCTCGCCATCCGCCATTAGCAGCGAGGCGATCGAGCCCGAGCCGCGCCGGTTCTGCAGCACGGCCCGTTCGGCCACGTTGATCAGCTGGCGGATGTTGCCGGGCCACGGGGCCTGCAGCAGCTGCGCGGCTTCCTGCGCGCTGACCTGCGGCGGCTCGCAGCCATATTCCTCGCTGAACTGCTCGGTCATGCGCGCGAACAGGGACAGGATGTCCTCGCCCCGCGCGCGCAGGGGCGGCAGGGTGATCTTCAGCGCCGAGAGGCGGTAGAAGAGGTCCGGCCGCAGCGAATCCTCGGCCCGCCGCCCCTCGCCTCGCGCGTTCGAGATGGCGATGATCCGCGTCTCGGCCGGGGTGCCCTGCTCGGAGATGAAGGCCAGCAGCCGGGCCTGCATCGCCTCGGACAGCGCCTCGATGTCCTCGAGGCAGAGCGTGCCGCCCCGCGCCTCCTCGACCGCCGGCAGCCCTTCCTCCAGCGGTCCGAAGAGCCGCGCGGCCAGCGCCTCGTCGTTGTAGGCGGCGCAGGAGACGGGGACGAACTTCTTCGAGGCGCGCGGGCCGACCGCGTGCAGCGCATGGGCGACCAGCGTCTTGCCGGTGCCGGTCTCGCCATCGATCAGGACGTGCCCGTCGGCCTGGCCAAGATCCAAAATGTCCTCGCGCAGACGCTCCATCACCGGGCTGGTGCCGATCAGCTTGGACATGACCTGCTGGCCTTCCGACAGGTCGCGGCGCAGCGCGCGGTTGTCCAGAACCATGCGGCGGGACTGCGTGGCCTTCTTGGCCAGCTGCGTCATCCGGTCGGGATTGAACGGCTTTTCCATGAAGTCCATGGCGCCGATCCGCATCGCCTCGACCGCCATCGGCACATCGCCATGCCCGGTGATCATGATGACCGGCAGGCTGCTGTCGAGCTGCATCAGGCGCTTGAGGAAGGCCATCCCGTCCATGCCCGGCATGCGGATGTCGCTGACGACGACGCCGGGCCAGTCCGGGCCGATGATCTTCAGCGCATCCTCGGCGCTGGCATAGGTTTCGGTCTCGAACCCGGACAGGACCAGCCACTGGCTGATCGATTCCCGCATGTCAGGTTCGTCGTCCACAATGGCAATCTTCAACTTGCGGGACATTTCTTCCTCTCTTTGGTCATTCGGCGGCCAGCGCCGGACGTGTCTCGGTGGGGGCGTGCAGCGGCAGCTCGACCTGGAAGACGGCGCCGCCGCCATTCTCGGCATCGGCGGTCTCGTTATGCGCGGTCAGCCTGCCCCCGAAATCGGCCACGATGCTCGAGGAGATGGCCAGGCCCAGCCCGGTCCCCTCGCCCGGCTTCTTCGTGGTGAAGAAGGGTTCAAACAGTTTTTCCAGGTCCGAGACACCCGGACCGTTGTCCTTGACGGACACATAGGCGTGAGAGCCGGCCTCGACCGTGATCTCGATCTGGGCGTTTGGCCGGCCGTGAACGGCATCGACGGCATTCCGCAGCAGATTGATCAGCACCTGCTCCAGCCGGATGCGGTCGGCCATGACCATGACCCGCTGGCGCGGCACGTTCCTGATGATGCGGATGGGGCGGGTCCGCAGCTGCGGCTCCATCATCGTCAGCGCGCTGCTGACGGCGGCGCGCAGGTCCACCGGCTCGACCGCCTCGCCGCCCTTGCGGGCATAGGATTTGAGCTGCCGTGTGATCGCGCCCATGCGGTCGATCAGGTCGTCGATGCGCTGGAACGAGGACAGCGCCTCCTCGGGCCGGCCGCGTTGCAGCAGCAGGCGCGCCCCGGCGAGATAGGTCTTCATCGCGGCCAGCGGCTGGTTCAGCTCGTGGCTGACGCCGGCCGACATCTCGCCCAGGGCCGCCAGCTTCGAGGATTGCTGCATCGTCTGCTCGGCCACGCGCAGTTCCTTCTGCACGCGCTCGCGCTCGGCGATCTCGCGCGTGAGGCGGGCGTTCAGGGCGCGCAGGTCGGCCGATTCGCGCATGTAGGCGACCGACTGCATCCGGGCACGGCGCGACAGCACCCAGAAGGTCCCGGCCAGCAGGATGGCAAAGCCCATGATCTGCAGCGCGAGGATCGCGTTCACCCGCTCGCGGACGCTGGAATAGGCGGTGAAGCTGATCATGCGCCAGCCGCGGAAGGGCACCCGCGCGTCGGACTGCATCACGGCGCGGCCTTGCAGATAGGCGTCGGCCGGCTGGCTGGTCCAGTCGGCGGTGACCTGGAAGGCGCGCTGGATGGCGGACGGGGCCGAGCGCACCGCCAGCGCCTGCGGCAGCGTCAGCCCCCGCCAGCGCGGCTCGGTCGAAAGGATGATGTTGCCCTCGCTGTCCGTCACCGCGACAGCGTCCGAGATCCCGGCCCAGGACCGCTCGAGCCGCGTCAGGTCCGCGCCGACGACGATCACGCCGAGCGTGCGCCCCTCGGCCACGACGGCGCGGGAATAGCTGAACTCATAGGCGCCCGAGGCCTGCTCGGAGACGGAGAAGACCGTATCCCGCGAGCGCAGCGCCTCGACGAAGTAGGGCGCGGCGGACATGTTGGCGCTGATCTGGTAGCGGTCGGTCGAGCCGACGACGCGGCCCGTGGCATCCAGAAGCCGGATCGTCGCGGCGCCGATCTCTTTCTGCGCGGTCATCAGCCGGGCCGAGGTGGTCGAGAAGTCGTTGCCGTTGAGCGCCCCGATCAGCGCCGGATCGCGCGCCAGCAGCAGCGGCACGACCGAGTTGCGCTGCAGCTCCGACATCAGGTTGCCGGTATAGAGCGCGAGGCGCAGTTCCGACCGCACGCGCGTGTTCTCGGAAAACCGTTCCGTCAGCCAGGCGTTCGTCGTCCAGATCGTCGCGGCGGCGCCCAGGAACAGCAGCGCCAAGGCGGCACGAAGCCACCACTGGCCGTTCAGCCGGGCGGTGAAATCCCGCCGGCCGTTCGTCCTGCTTTCGATGTCGTCGTCGATCTTCGCGCGCCGAGCCATCACCCCCCCGGAGCCTGTCCGCGCGGCAACCCCGCACCAGATGGCTGGCGCAATCTACGCGCAAGCGCCCCGCTTCTCAAGCCGCAGGGCGTTCCGGTGACCCGACGGATCAGGCGCGGACGAGCGATTCAACCAGTCCGCGAAAGAGCGGCGCGCCCTCCTCGCCCCCGGTTGCGGCGTCGGCCGCGCGCTCGGGATGGGGCATCATGCCGAGGACGCGGCGGTTGGCCGACAGAACCCCCGCGATGTCAGCGACCGAGCCGTTCATCGCCGGGACGTAGGTAAAGGCGATGCGGTCCTCGGCCCGCAGCGCGGCAAGCCCCTCGGGATCGATCTGGTAGTTGCCGTCGTGATGTGCGACCGGGATCGTGATCTCCTGCCCCGCTGCATAGCCCGCAGTGAAGGCGCTCTCTGCCGTCGCCACCCGCAGCTTGGCCGGCTTGCAGAGGAAGGTCAGCCCCGCGTTCCGCATCAGCGCGCCGGGCAGCAGGCCCAGCTCGGTCAGGACCTGGAAGCCGTTGCAGATGCCCAGCATGTAGCCGCCCCGCGCCGCATGGGCGCGCAGCGCGCCCGCGATGGGCGAATGAGCCGCGATGGCCCCGCAGCGCAGGTAGTCGCCATAGGAGAAGCCGCCGGGCACGCCCACGAGGTCGATCCCCTCGGGCAGCGCGCTGTCCTTGTGCCAGACCCGCACGACCTCGGCACCGGCCGCTTTCAAGGCGACGGCCAGATCGCGGTCGCAATTCGATCCGGGAAAGGTGACGACGGCGGCTTTCATGGCGCGGCTCCTGATCTGGGATGGCAGCCCCTTAGCGCAGCCGGGGCCGCAAAGAAAGAGGCCGGGCGCTTGGCCCGGCCGTCGATCTTAGGCGAGCGCCTTGTTCAGGTACTCGTCCACCTTTTCCAGGTAGCCCATCGTGGTGAGCCATTTCTGGTCCGGGCCGACCAGCAGCGCGAGGTCTTTGGTCATGTGACCGTCTTCCACGGCGCGCACGGTGACCTTCTCCAACGTGCTGGCGAAGTTCATCAGCGCCGTGTTGTCGTCCAGCTTCGCGCGGTGCTTGAGGCCGCCGGTCCAGGCGAAAATCGACGCGATCGAGTTGGTCGAGGTCGCGTTGCCCTTCTGGTGCTCGCGGTAGTGGCGCGTGACCGTGCCGTGCGCGGCTTCCGATTCCACGATCTTCCCGTCCGGCGTCATCAGCACCGAAGTCATCAGCCCGAGCGAGCCGAAGCCCTGCGCGACCGTGTCCGACTGCACGTCGCCGTCGTAGTTCTTGCAGGCCCAGACATAGCCGCCCGACCACTTCATCGCCGAGGCGACCATGTCGTCGATCAGGCGATGCTCGTAGTGGATGCCGGCCGCCTTGAACTGGTCGGCGAACTCTTCCTCATAGACCTTCTGGAACAGGTCCTTGAAGCGGCCGTCATAGGCCTTGAGGATGGTGTTCTTGGTGGACAGGTAGACCGGCACCTTGCGGCTGAGGCCGTAGTTCATGCTGGCCCGCGCGAAGTCCAGGATCGACTCGTCGAGGTTGTACATCGCCATGGCGACGCCGGCGCCGGGCGACTGGAAGACCTCGTGCTCGATCTCCTGGCCGTCGTCGCCGACGAACTTGATCGTCAGCTTGCCCTTGCCGGGGAAGCGGAAGTCGGTGGCGCGGTACTGATCGCCATAGGCGTGGCGGCCGACGATGATCGGCTGCGTCCAGCCCGGCACCAGCCGCGGGACGTTCTTGCAGATGATCGGCTCGCGAAAGATGACGCCGCCGAGGATGTTGCGGATCGTCCCGTTGGGCGAGCGCCACATCTTCTTCAGGCCGAACTCCTCGACCCGCTGCTCGTCCGGGGTGATCGTGGCGCACTTGACGCCGACGCCGTAGCGCTTGATCGCCTCGGCCGCATCGACGGTGATCTGGTCGTCGGTGCGGTCACGCTCCTCGATGCCGAGATCGTAGTATTTCAGGTCCAAGTCCAGATAGGGCAGGATCAGCTTCTGCTTGATGAAGTCCCAGATGATCCGGGTCATCTCGTCGCCGTCGAGCTCGACGACGGGGTTTTCGACCTTGATCTTCGACATTGCGGGCCCCCTTGGCATTGATGAATTCGGACTGCCTATACCCCCATCGCCCTGCATTGGAAAGCCGGTATGCGATGGTATGCCTGCCGCGGCCGGCCAGGTGCAGGCTGGGCTTGACGGGCATTCGCATCAAATGCGCCGGGGAATAGATTCGGGGCGGCGGGGGCGCCCGGGGTAAGGAGGGTGCAGTTCCAGTTCCCGGTGGCCGAGGTGTTCCAATGCAGAAAGTGACGTGGATGTGGTTCGGCAATCTGCCGCAGCTCAACATCGACCCGGCCACGCCCGTCACCCTGCAAGAGCTGCAGCCGCTCATCGGCCACAGCGCGACCGGGCAGGCGCAGATCAAGCCGGTCGTCCTCACCGGGACCGCAACTACGGGCACGTTCAACGGCGTCCAGACCCAGGTCTTCCGCACGACCTACAACTGGTACACGACCCCGTCCACGGCCACGGTCCTCAGCTACGCTTCGCCCTCTGCCGAAAGCGAGGTCAGCAAGGTTATCACCGGCTTTGCCAGCGTCACCTATGCCCTGACCCTGCCGGACGGCACCATCCGCAAGGAGACGGGCGTGCTGATGCAGATGAGCAATGGCGACATCTTCTTCCGCCCCGCCCGCGACACCGTCCCGGCCTGGGACAAGATCGAAGAGCTGCAGTCGGTCGAGATCCTCGGCGCGACGCCGCTCGGCCCCGAGGTTTACGTGGCGCTCGTCTCGTTCTCGCCCACGATCTTCGACCTGAGGATCAAGTGCTTCTGCGCCGGCACCCTGATCCGCACCGCCACCGGCGATCGCCCGGTCGAGGAGCTGCAACCGGGGGACTTGGTGATGACCCGCGATCACGGGCTCCAGCCGCTGCGCTGGTGCGGGGTCTCGACCCTCAGCCGCGCCGAGCTGACGGCCCTGCCCCACCTGCGCCCGGTCCGTGTCGAAGCGGGCGCGCTTGCGCCGCAGACGCCGTCGCTGCCGCTGCGGCTGTCGCCGCAGCACCGCGTCCTGGTCAGCTCCAGCATCGCCGCACGGATGTTCGGCGCGCGCGAGCTTCTGGTTCCGGTGATCCAGCTGACCGAGCTTCCAGGCATCGCCGTGGAAGAGGACGCGGACGGCGTGTCCTATCACCACCTGCTCTTCGATCGGCACGAGGTGGTGCTGTCGAACGGGGCCGCGACCGAGTCGCTCTATACCGGGCCGGAGGCGCTGCGCGCCCTGTCGGCCGATGCCGTCGCGGAGATCGAGATCCTGTTTCCCCATCTGCGGCTCGACGCCGCCCCGCCGGCCGCCCGCCACCTCGTCCGCGGCCCGCGCGTGCGGCGCATGGTCCAGCGCCACATGGTCAACCAGAGGCCGCTGTTTTCCTAAGGCTTTGACGCGCGTTGCGCGTCCGCGGCCAGCATCGGCATGCGGCAGGGCCTAGGCTAATAACATCCGACATGAAAAAGCCCCGGGATCGCTCCCGGGGCTTTAAGGCTTGCGCTGGCTTGCGTCAGTTGACGAGGCCGGCGGCCTGGCAATCGGCCAGCGTGATCTCGTCGAGGTTCACTTCGACCTGGCTGTCGGCGGCGTCGATGTTGCCGCTGGCGGCGTCGGTTTCGACCGGAGCGGGGCTCGCGTCGACCTGGGCCAGTTCACCCTCGGGCGCGACTTCCTCCTGGTCGATGTTGCCCGAATTGGCCGCGGTGGTCGGCTCGGTCGAGGCGCTGAGGTCGGTCGCACCGGCCGGGGCGACGCCCTCGGGGGCCTCTTCCTCGGCGTCGGGGTTGCCCGAGTTCGGGTCGAGCCCGGTCGTCTGGACCGTGGACTGGCCCACCAGCGCCTCGCAATGGGTGGTCACGGTGGGCAGGTCGGCGGCGTTGATTTCCTGGGTGCCGACGGTCGTGGTTTGGGCGAACGCGGCAGGGGTGAAGGCCAGAACGGCGGCGGCGGCCATCGCAAGCGGCGACGCAACGGATTTGGGGGTCATGTTGAACTCCTGATTGGGTGTCGTGCAGGTCACGTTAGGACAGCACAACCCCGCGACGCCGGTCTTGTTCCGCCTTGGCGCCGCGGCCCTCAGGCGAAGACGCCCAGCAGCCGCGCATGCAGCCAGCCCCAAAGCGCCGGCGAGGCCGCGGTGATGGGCGGGCCGTAGCGGGCCTCGAGCATCGGCAGCGTCACCTCGAATTCGCGCCAGCCATGCCCCCCGCCGCGAAGGTTCAGAAGCGCGGGTTGCAGCCGGTCAAGGCCGCGGGCGAAGCACGCATCGCGGGTGACGCCGGTCTCGAACTCCTCCCACAGCGCCAGCAGCGCCGCGCCGTCCGGTTCGGGCAGCAGGCCGAAGATGCGCCGGGCCGCGGCGGCTTCGGCCTGCTTGATCTCTGGCGCAGAATGGGCCGTGCCGCCCGCCGCGTGCAGGGGCACGTCGCCCACGTCGATCTCGACCAGGTCGTGGATCAGCAGCATGCGGATGACGCGGCCGATGGCGACCTCCGGGTCGGCCAGCGGGGCGAGGACCAGCGCGTGCAGCGCGACGTGCCAGCTGTGCTCGGCGCTGTTCTCGCGCCGGCTGAGATTGATCAGCCGGCTGGCGCGGTCCACGGATTTCAGCGCGTCCGCCTCGGCCAGGAATGCCAGCCGACGTCCCAGATCGCCCGCGACGCTTTGCCGCGCGTTCAGCAACGCGTGCGCTGCCTCCATCACCTCGGGCCACTCATCGGCGAGGCGGGCGGCGCGCCCCCGGGTGAGGTTCTCCTGCACGATGCGGACATGGTCCGGCAATGGGCGGGGCGCCTGCAGCACCTGGAACATCGGCTGGACATGGTCCATCCGCTTGGCCGCCTGCGCGTCATGGCTCGCCGCCGCCTCGAACTCGTGCCAGAGCGGCGCCAGGTCCTCGGGCGCCGGCAGCATCCCGAAGATACGCCGCGCCGCCGCCGCCTCGGCCGCGGCCAAGGCGGCGGCGTCGTGGTCCAGGTGGATCGGCTGGTCCCCGGTGTCGATCTCGACCAGGTCGTGGATCAGGATCATCGCGATGGCGCGGTCGCTGGCGCCGAAGACCAGGGCGTAGAGCGCGACGTGCCAGCTGTGCTCGGCGCTGTTCTCAGGCCGCGACAGGTCCATGAGGACATTGGCCCGCGTCACCGACTTCAGCCGGTCGGCCTCGGCCAGGAAGTCCAGCCGCGCCGTCAGCATCGCGGCAGCCCCCGCAGCGGTCAGCGGCTGCTCTCGGTCAGGCGCCGGCGCACATAGCCCTGCACCAGGTCGATCATCGGCTTCATGTGCACCTCGTCGTCGCGGAAGAAGTGATCCGCGCCCTCAATCTCTTCATGCGTGATCGTGATGCCCTTCTGCTCGCGCAGCTTGCCGACAAGGGCGTGCGTGTCCTTGGGCGGAGCCACGCGGTCCACCGTGCCGTTCACGATCAGCCCCGACGAGGGACAGGGCGCGAGGAAGCTGAAGTCGTACATGTTCGCCGGGGGCGCGACGCTGACGAAGCCGGTGATCTCGGGGCGGCGCATCAGAAGCTGCATCCCGATCCAGGCGCCGAAGCTGAAGCCCGCGACCCAGCAATGCTTGCTGTTGGGGTTCATCGCCTGCAGATAGTCCAGCGCCGAGGCCGCGTCCGACAGCTCGCCGATGCCCTGATCGAATTCGCCCTGGCTGCGGCCGACGCCGCGGAAGTTGAAGCGCATGACCGTGAAGCCCATGCGGTGGAAGGCGTAGTGCAGGTTGTAGACCACGCGGTTGTTCATCGTGCCGCCGAATTGCGGATGCGGGTGCAGGACGATGGCGATTGGGGCGTCGGGCTTGCCGGGCTGGGGATGGTAGCGGCCTTCGAGACGGCCGTCGGGGCCGGGGAAAATCAGCTCTGGCATGGTCATCCTTTACGGGGCGGTCGGGTTTCTTGACGCGTCGTCGCGGGGCTTCTAGACGGGATATCTGGGAGAGCCGGGCGGCCTTCGCAAGAAACCTGCGAGCGCGGGCATAGCCCGCATGGGCGCCGGGCGTCAACAGAAGCAGCGGCCGGGCCCCGCAACACCGACGGAGGAGCGTGATGAAGCTATCGACCAAGGGCCGCTACGCCATCATCGCCCTGACGGATCTGGCGATCGCCAAGGGCGGCGATCTGACCTCGCTGGCCGAGATCTCGAAGCGGCAGGACATCTCGCTTCCCTATCTCGAGCAGCTCTTCGTGCGACTGCGGCGCGCGGGGCTCGTCGCGTCGGTCCGCGGCCCCGGCGGCGGCTACCGCCTCGCCCGCGCGGCCGAGGCCATCCGCATCGCCGAGGTGCTGGAGGCCGTGGACGAGACGGTGAGCGCCATGCATATCGGCGCCGGGGCGTCCGGAGGCATCTCGGGCTCGCGCGCGCAGACCCTGTCGAACCGGCTGTGGGAAAGCCTCTCGGCGCATGTCTACGTCTTCCTGCACAACCACACGCTGGCCGACGTCGCCAAGAACCAGCTTCTGCCCTGCCCGGCCCTGCCGCGCATCCTGAACGTCGTGGACGAATGACGGACAAATAGTCCCCTTGCCCCCGCCGAAGCCGCTTCTAGAGTGGCCGGCGATGCGACATGATCCTTCGGCGCCGTTCGGGCGCGACGCCCTTGCAGCCCCGCCCCGCCTCGGCGCCCGGCAGCGTGCCATCGCGCTGCTGGTCGGCGCCATGGCGGTCAAGCTTGCCTATTTCGCGGCGCTCGGCCGGCCCATTGGCTGCGACTGCGGCCTGATCTGGGCCATGCCGGACGATCCGGCGCTGAACTCGCAGGTGATGCTGGACCCCTACACGCTGATGCATCTCGTCTCGGGGATGCTGGTCATCGCGCTGGTCCGCAGGATCCGCCCGGACTGGGGGCCCTGGACACTGATGGGCGCCGCCATCGTCAGCAGCACCATCTGGGAGCTGGTCGAGAACCTGCCGCCGGTCGTGGCCGCCTTCAACTACGACCCGTTCGACCCGCTGACCTATTCCGGCGACAGCATCCTCAACGCCATGGCGGACGGGCTGGCGGTCGCCGCCGGCGCGCTCCTAGCGCTGCGGATGCGCGGCCTGCCGATCCTCATGGCCGCGCTGGCGGTCGAGATCGCCCTCTCCCTCTGGATCGCCGATGGCTTCGCCATCGGCATCTTGCGCGCCCTCGGCTTCTGGTCCTAGGCGCCCACCACCTGCCGGACGGCGAAATCCGCCGCGTCCTCGAAGGGCCGCAGGATGATGTCGGCGCCATGGCGGCGCAGCCGCGCGCCTTCCGCATCGTGCTGCGCCGACAGCGCGATGCGGCCCGTGAAGCCCGCCGCCTTCAGCCCGTCCAGCAGCGTCAGCTGCGGATCGCTTTCCGTCAGCGCCCCCCGCTCGCGCGGCACGGCCGAGACGACCGCCCGCACCCCAGCCAAGGGCAGATGCGCCACGAATTCCGGGTCTGTCGCATCGCCATAGGCGGCGGGCTGGCCGCTGCGGCGCCAGGCCTCCAGCGCCTCGGGGTCGAAGTCGACGCCCAGCACCCTCAGGCCCCGATCCGCCAGCCGCTGCCCGATCTGCCGCCCGTAGCGCCCTAGCCCGAAGAGGATCACGTCATGCGCCCCGGCGTCGGCATCCGCGACCGCCGCCTCGGCCGTCCCCGCCCCGCGCCGCTCGAAGATGCCCAGCAGCGGCTCGCAAAGCGCGTAGAGCTTGTGCGAAAAGGTGATCATGTAGACCGAGACCGCGATGGTCACGAGGCCGACCAGCGTCACCAGCCCCATCGCCTCGGGCTGGGCATGGCCGATGGCGATCCCCATCGCCATGAAGATCAGCGAGAATTCCGAGATCTGCGCGACCGTCAGCCCGGCCAGGAACCCGGTCCGCTTGCGATAGCCGAGCGCCCCCATGATCGCCAGCACGATCAGCGGATTGCCGATCAGCACGAAGAGCGAAAGCACCAGCGCCGGCCAAAGCTGCCCGCCAAGCGCCGACAGCTCCAGCCCCGCCCCGAGGTTGATGAAGAAGAACAGCAGCAGGAAGTCCCTCAGCGACGCGAGCCGCGCGCCGATCGCCTCGCGATAGGGCGTCGAGGCCAGCGACACCCCCGCCAGCAGCCCGCCCAGCTCCTTGCCGAAGCCAAGCGCATCGCCAAGCGCCGCCAGACCCGCCGCCCAGCCCACCGCGAAGATCACCAGCAGCTCGGGCGAGCGCGACATCGGCCGCAGCAGCCGGTCGGCCCCGTGCCGGATGAACAGGACCACCAGCCCCACCATGACGATCCCGCCCAGCAGCACCAGCCCGACATCGGCAGCCGAGCCGCCCCCGCCCATCCCGACGCCCATCGCCGACAGCGTCACCATCGCCAGCACCACGAAGATGTCCTGCACGATCAGGAAGCCAAGCGCGATCTTGCCGTGCAGCGCGCCGATCTCCTGCTTGTCCGAGAGCAGCTTCACGATGATGATGGTCGATGAAAACGTCAGCGCCACCGCCACATAGACCGAGGTCAGCGGGTCCAGCCCAAGCGCCAGGCAGATCCCGAAGCCGATCACGGCGGTGAAGCTCACCTGCCCCAGCCCCGTCGCCACCGCGACCCGCCCAAGGCTCTGCACCAGCCCCGGGTCCAGCTTCAGCCCGACCAGGAACAGCAGCACCGCGATCGAGATCTGGCTCAGCACCTCGATGAAATGCGTCGACTGCACCAGCCCCAGCACGTCCGGCCCCGCCAGCACCCCCACGGCGATGAAGGCCACCACCAGCGGCTGCCGCGCCAGCAGGCCCAGAAATCCCACCCCCGCCGCCAGCAGGATCAGGATGGCGATCTCGTAGAACACGCTCATCTCGGTCAAGCGCCACCCTCCCCTGCTTTGGTCATCAAATATCCTCGGGGGGTCCGGGGGGCGAAGCGCCCCCGGCGGCCGCGGGACGCAAAACCACCTCGAACACCCGCTCCTTCGGCCGGCACAGCACCGCGCCGCCGGGCGAGAACACCACCGGCCGCTCGATCAGCAACGGATACCGCGCCATGGCCGCGATCAGCGCCGCCTCGTCCAGCGTCGCGTCCGCCAGCCCCAGCTCCCGATACAGCGGCTCCTTGCGCCGCAGCAGGTCCCGCGCGCCGATCCCGAGTTGCGCCAGCGCCGCGCGCAGCTCGGCCTCCGAGGGCGGATCAGCCGCGTAATCTCGCACCTCCGGCTCGATCCCCGCCTCGCGCAGCGCGCCCAGCACGAAGCGCGAGGTCGAGCAGGTCGGCTTGTGCCAGATGACCCACCCGCTCATCGCCCGGCCTGCGGGATCGGCAGGGCGCTCGTCGCCTTGATCTCCTCCATCGACAGCAGCGCGGTGACGTTGTGGATCTTCACCTCGCCGATCAGCGACTGGTAGAAGCGGTCATAGGCCCGCGCGTTCTTTACCTGCACCTTCAGGATATAGTCGATGTCGCCCGCCAGCCGGTGCGCCTCGACCACCTCCTCGCGCTCGCGCAGGGCCTTGAGGAAGCGCGCGGCCCAGTCCTTGTCATGCTCGCTCGTGCGGATCAGGACGAAGAAGCAGGCCTCCAGCCCCAGCGCGTTAGGGTCCAGAATCGCCACCTGACGGCGGATCACCCCGGCCTCGCGCAGCTTGCGGATCCGGTTCCAGACCGGCGTCTTCGAGGCCCCCACCCGGTCGGCGATCTGGTCCAGCGACAGGCTCGCATCCTGCTGCAGCAGGGACAGAATCTTGCGGTCCACCTCGTCCAGCCGGACAGGCGTTTGCGGGTTGGTCAAATCTGCGGAACCCGGTTCCATCGGCGAAACCCTCTTGCGGCCTTCATCCTTATTTCGCAGCGGGACTCGCAAGAATCCAGAACGAAATTCTATATAGAACAGACCAACGGAAAGGTCCGACCGATGAGCAAAGCCTTCACCCCGAAGCCCGGCCGACCGGGCGTCATCACCGCAAACGACCTGCGCGAAGGCTTCAACGTCTGGATGTGCGAGGAGGGCTGGACCCCCGACCCCCGCCAGGCGACGCTCTACGAGGACGAGGCCATCGCCGAGCTGGCGCTGCTGAAGGCGGTCGGGCAGTCGGACAAGGTCGTCGGCCCCTACCTGGTCGAGGCCAAGGCCGGCCCGAACGGCCCCGAGCCGGTCCATTTCCGCGAGGCCTTCCGCCAGAAGGGCCCCTCGAACTATTTCCACGGCATCCAGGCCGATTGCGCCCAGAAACCGGAGAGCGCCAATGTTTGACGTCCGCCCCGTCGAGACCGACTACGTCCAGCACCGCGCGGCGCAGTTCCGTGCCCAGGTCGCCCGGCGCCTCGACGGCAGCCTGACGGAAGAGGAATTCCGCCCGCTGCGCCTGATGAACGGCGTCTACCTGCAGCTGCACGCCTACATGCTGCGGGTCGCTATCCCCTACGGCACGATCAGCCCCGACCAGATGCGGACCCTCGCCCATCTGGCCGAGACCTATGACAAGGGCTACGGCCACTGGACCACGCGCCAGAACATCCAGTTCAACTGGCCCAAGCTCGTGGACATCCCGGACATGCTGGACGCGCTGGCCGCCGTCGGCATGCACGCGATCCAGACCAGCGGCAACACGATCCGCAATGTGACCACCGACGCCTTCGCCGGCGCCGCCTTCGACGAGGTCGCGGACCCCCGCCCCTATGCCGAGCTGCTGCGCAGCTGGTCGACCGACCATGCCGAGTTCCAGTTCCTGCCGCGCAAGTTCAAGATCGCCATCTCCAGCGGCGCCAAGGACCGCGCGGTCATCGCGGCCCATGACATCGGCCTGCGCCTGATCGAGCGCGGCGGCAAGACCGGCTTCGAGGTCTGGATCGGCGGCGGTCTCGGCCGCACCCCCCTACTGGGCCAGGTCGTCCGCGACTTCCTGCCCGAGGAGGACCTGCTGCCCTACGTCGAGGCGATCATCGCGACCTACAACCTCAGCGGCCGCCGCGACAACAAGTACAAGGCCCGTATCAAGATCACCGTGCTCGAGCGCGGTCTCGACACGATGCGCGCCGAGATCGAGGAAGAGTTCAAGGCCCGCCGCCGCGACTTCCACGGCGCCGACCGCGAGGCGCTCGCGATCTTCAAGGACCGCTTCCGCGCGCCCTCGTTCCGCAACGCGCCGGTCGACGGCTTTGAGGCCGAGCGCGCCGCGAACGCTGCCTTCCGCAGCTGGACCGACACGAACCTGCATCCGCACCGCGTCGACGGCTATGCCAGCGTCGTCGTGACCTTCAAGGCGCCCGGCCAGACGCCCGGCGACGCCTCGGCCGAACAGATGCGCCTGCTGGCCGACCTGGCCGAGCGCTACGGCCACCACGACCTGCGCGTGATGCACGACCAGAACGTCGCGCTGCCCCATGTCCACAAGTCGGACCTGCCCGCGCTCTACGCGGCGCTGAAGGAGGCGGGGCTTGCGACGGCCAATGCAGGCCTGACCAGCGACATCATCGCCTGCCCCGGCATGGACTACTGCGCGCTGGCCACCGCCCGCTCGATCCCCATCGCCGAGGAGATCGCCGACCACTTCCGCGCCGCCGGGCTGGAGGAAGAGATCGGAAACCTCAACATCCGCATCTCGGGCTGCATCAATGCCTGCGGGCATCACCATCTGGGCCATATCGGCATCCTCGGCCTCGACCGGGCGGGGGTGGAAAACTACCAGATCACGCTCGGCGGCGATGCCTACGACATCCCCGCCATCGGCGAGCGTGCGGGCGCGGGCTTCCCGGCCGAAGAGGTCGTGCCGGCCATCGACCGCCTGCTGCGCGCCTATCTGGAGGTCCGCGAGGACGCCTCGGAACGCTTCATCGACGCCTATCGCCGGCTCGGCCAAGCGCCGTTCAAGGCCGCCCTTTACCCGGCGCAAGCCGATGCTTGACGGCAACCTCGACACGCGGGCGGGGCGGCTGAACGACCGCTACCGCCACCATGCGGCGATCGAGGTCCTGCGCCGCGCCGTCACCGATCCCGACCTGGGCAAGGTCGCGCTGGTCTCGTCCTTCGGGGCGGAATCGGTCGTGCTGCTGCACATGGTCAGCAAGGTGGCGCCGGGCCTGCCGGTCCTCTTCATCGACACGCAGATGCTGTTCCCCGAGACGCTGGACTACCAGCGCGAGGTCGCGGCGAAGCTGGGCTTGACCAACGTGCAGGTCATCACGGCCTCCGAAGCCGAGATCGCCGCGCATGACCCGGACGGCACGCTGCATAAGGTGAACCCGGACGCCTGCTGCGACTTCCGCAAGACGGTGCCGCTGGAGCGCGTTTTGTCGGGCTATGACGCCTGGATCACCGGCCGCAAGCGCTTCCAGAACGGCCAGCGCGCCGCGCTGGAGTTTTTCGAGCCGGAACCCCCGGCCCGCCTGCGCGTCAATCCGCTGGCGCATTGGCGGCCGGAGGACGTGCAGGACTACATGATCGAGAACCGCCTGCCCCGTCATCCGCTGGTCGCCAAGGGCTACCCGTCCATCGGCTGCGCGCCCTGCACCTCGCCCGTGGCGCCGGGGGAAGATCCCCGCTCGGGCCGCTGGCGCGGGCAGGAGAAATCCGAGTGCGGCATCCACTTCATCGGCGGGCGCATGGTCCGCGGAAAGGTCTCGGCATGAGCGAGCAACTGAACAGCCAGCCCGTCCTCGCCCGCGACGACGGCTTCCATCCGCTGGACCGCGAGGCGACCGTCACATTGGCGCCCGATACGCCGCTGGCTGATCTCGAGCAGCATCTGGACCGAGAGCTGCTGGCCATCGACTTTCCCAGCTTCAGCGACGGGCGCGGCTTCAGCCTCGCCCGCCGCCTGCGCGAGCTGGGCTACAAGGGGCGCCTGCGCGCCACCGGCCGGCTGATCGCGGACCAATACGCCATGGCCCGCCGGGTCGGCTTCGACGAGGTGCAGGTCGCGCCCGACATCGCCGCCCGCCAGCCGCAGGATCAATGGCGCGCCCGCGCCGACTGGAAGGACTGGGATCACCGCGCCACCTTGGCGGGTTGACGCCCACTCCGCTTCCCCAGATAGACGACAAGGACCCTACATGACGCTGGATATTCCCGTGACCGAGCCCGTGACCGAGGCTGCCAAGGCCAAGCCGACCCTTCCCGACGCCGCCACCGTGACGGCGGTGAAGCACTGGACCGACAGCCTGTTCTCGTTCCGCGTGACCCGGCCGGCGTCCCTGCGCTTCCGCTCGGGCGAATTCGTGATGATCGGCCTGCCCGGCGACAACGGCAAGCCGATCCTGCGAGCCTATTCCATAGCCTCGCCGAATTGGGACGACGAGCTGGAATTCTATTCCATCAAGGTGCCGGACGGGCCGCTGACCTCGCGCCTCCAGCACATCAAGCCCGGCGACCAGATCATCCTGCGCCCCAAGCCCGTCGGCACGCTGGTCCTCGACGCGCTGCTGCCCGGCAAGCGGCTGTGGTTCCTGGCGACCGGCACCGGCATCGCGCCCTTCGCCAGCCTCATGCGCGATCCCGAGACCTACGAGCGCTTCGAGCAGGTCATCATGATGCACACCTGCCGCACCGCGGACGAGCTGACCTATGGCGCCGAGCTTGTCGCGAACCTGCGGACCGACCCGCTGCTGACCGAGATCTATGGCGACGATTTTGCCAAGCGCCTGCTCTACTACCCGACCACGACGCGGGAAGCCTCGCCGCTGATGGGCCGGATCACGGACAACATCGCCTCGGGCAAGGTGCTGGCCGATCTGGGCCTGCCGCCGATCAACCCGGCCGAGGATCGCGCGATGATCTGCGGCAGCCTGGCCTTCAACGTGGATGTGAAGGCGGTGCTGGAGGGGCTGGGCCTGAACGAAGGCGCGAACTCGGACCCACGCGAATTCGTGGTCGAGAAGGCCTTCGTCGGCGACGGCGTCTGAGGCCGCGCGCCCAGCCCTTGCGGCTTTCTTCAAGGGCGGCCCTAGGGCCGCCCTTTCACATGCGCGGCTGCGACGGCCTGTAGCGGCTTCGCGAGCCGGCGTGACGCAAGCGCTAACGCGTCGGCTGATCGCGCGGCGAACACGCGCTTGTGGGGAACCCTTCTGTTTCCAGCCTGTTAGGTGGTCAACCAGATGACGATCCTTCGGGAAGGAGAACCCATGCGCCGCATCATTCACAACAGCACCGCAATCGCGGCCTGCCTGTCGCTGCTGGCTCCGCACCTCGCCCATGCCGAACTGCGGATCCCTGACGCCGAGGTCGAGGGCCGCATCGCCGCACAGGCCGAGCAGCGCCCGGCCGACGACGCCGCGCTTCAGGCGGAACTCGCGACCGGACTTCAGGCCGACGATCTCGAATGCGCCGATGGCGGCGAGCGCCCCTGCGCCGACGACGTGGCCCTGCTGACGCCCGGCGGGCTGGAGGTCGACCTGTCCGACTCGGGGCAGATCGTGCTCGCGAATGTCACCGTTCCGGCCGCCACGGCCGAGGCGGAACCCGAGGACGGGCCGCAGGACGGCGCCGACCTGAACATGCAGGAAACCGAAGCCGAGCCCGAGGCTGACAGCGCCGAGGAGCTGACCGCCGCCGACGCGCTGGCGGATGAGCCGGTGACGGCGCAGTCCGAGGAACTGGGCGACGCCGCCTCGGTGTCGGATCTAGAGGCGGCGCTGGCGGCCGAGGCGGACGGCAGTGCCGACGTCGAAGCCGAAGCCGAAATCGCCGAGACCGAGACCGTGGAACCCGAGCCGGCGGAACCCGCCGTGACGGCCGCCGAAGAGGCACCGCTGCCCGAGGCGGACACGGCTGAGACCGATACGGCCGAAGCTCCGGCGACGGAGCCTGCCGCCGAAACGGCGGCTGCCGAGGACGCAGCCGAGGCCGACGCTCTGGCGACCGATGCCGCGCCCGAGGCCGAGGCGACGGACACCGAAACGGATACGGCAGCGGATGCGCCTGCCGACGACAGCAGCCTGGTCGACAGCCTTGCCCGTGCTCTGGCCGGTCAGGACGATGCCGCCGACGCCCCGGCCGCAGAGGCCGATGCAACCGCCACCGCGGACGCCTCGGCCGAGGGCTCGATTGATCTGTCCACCGACACTCAGCAGCAAGAGCGCGCGGCGGCCCAGCCCGAACTGGCGCAGGTTCTGAGCGAGGAAGCCGCCGCCGGCCTGTCGCTGGCCGCTCTGACCGCCGCCGGGAACCGCTTCCTGACGCCGCGCGGCGTCGTCATCGAGGAAAGCGAGCAGGGCGTCTTCCGTCTCGCCGCGCCCGAGGCGCAGATGTACCGCGTCGAGGACGGCCAGATGGTCCTGCGCGCCGCCGAGGAGGACACGCGCGAGACGGAAGTCGCGCGCGAGGCCGCCGAGGCCAGCGAGCCGGTCAGCGCCGCCGCGCTGGAGGCCGAGGAAGGCTCTGGCGAGGTGACCGAGCAGCAGGTGACCGAAGAGAATAGCCGCTCCTCCTCGGAGGACTTCACGTCCAGCCTGCGCGACGCGCTCGCCACTGCCGTCACGCAAGGCCAGCAGCAGGCCCGCGATGCCCAAGCGGAAGCGCAAGCTCAGGCGCAGCCGCAGGCGCAGTCCGGCGGCTCGGGCAGCAGCAACGACCTGACCCGTGCGCTTCTGCTGGGCCTTGGCGCGGTCGCTGTCGGCTCGATGCTGAACAACAACCGGCAGGTCGCCCTCAGCGCGCCCGACCGGATCGTGGTGACGCGCCCCGACGGCAGCCAGGAGGTGATCCGGGACGATGTCGCGCTGCTGCGCCAGCCCGGCTCGACCGTCACCACCGAGAACTTCGACGACGGCTCGTCGCGCACCATCGTCACGCGCGCCGATGGCAGCCGCGTCATCACCATCCGCGATGCCAACCTGAACGTTCTGCGCCGCACGCTGGTCTCGGCCGACGGCACGCAGACGCGGCTGATCGACGACACCGCCGACGTGCGTCCGGTGGACGTGACGACCCTGCCCGCGCCCGCCCCGGTGCCGGCGCAGCGCGGCCTGAACGAGGATGAACTGCGCGTCGCCCTGCAGCGCGAGACGGTCACGGACCGCCAGTTCACCCTGTCGCAGATCCGCAACATCCCGGAAGTCCGCGCGCTGGTCGCCCCCGTCAACATCGAGGCGATCACCTTCGACACCGGCTCGGCCGCGCTCCGTCCGGACCAGGCCCAGCAGCTTGCCTCGCTCGGCCGCATCATCCAGGAGCAGGTGCGCGCCAACCCGCGCGAGATTTTCATGATCGAGGGTCATACGGACACGGTGGGCTCGGAAGCCTACAACCTGGCCCTCTCGGATCGCCGGGCGGAGTCGGTCGCGCTGGCGCTGACCGAGTACTTCCAGGTCCCGCCGGAAAACCTGGTGACGCAAGGTTACGGCGAGCAGTTCCTGCTGGTGCGCGCCGAGGGTGACATCCGCGAGAACCGTCGCGCCTCGGTCCGCCGCATCACGGACCTGCTGGCGCAGGCGCAGTAAATCCGCCAGCACCGACGGAGAGGCCCCGGATGATCCGGGGCCTTTTCACATTGCCGGCAGCGGCGCCGGGTGCTGCAGGATGTTCTTGACAGAATCCGCCCCCGCACGCCAAGGCACCGGGACCGTCCCAGATCGAGCCGCCTATGGTCCCGCATTTCCTGCCGCAAGGGCTGAACACCTATCTCATCAATCTCGACCGCGCGACCGAGCGGCTGCGGCGGATGGAGGAGAAGCTGGCCGCCGCCGGCCTGCCGTTCGAGCGGGTGCCGGCCGTGGACGGCAGCGCCCTCACCTTCCCGCATCGGGATTTCGACGCGTGGTCCTATCGCCACCTCCACGGCCGCCGCGTGATCCCGGCCGAGGTCGGCTGCTATCTCAGCCATGTCGAATGCGCCCGCCGTCTGCTGGCGAGCGAGGCGAGCCATGCGCTGATCCTCGAGGACGACGTGAGCTTCGCGCCCGACTTCCTGCCCGTCCTGCGGGCGGCGATGCAGGACGGCAGCTGGGACATCTTGCGCCTCAGCACGGTGAACGAGGGGCCGAAATACGGCTACCGCGCCCTGCCGGGCGGGCGGCGGCTGGCCAAGGCGCTGACGCGCGAGAAGGGCGCGGGGGCCTATGTCATCAACCGCGCGGCGGCCGAATGGATCACCGGCAAGCTGATGCCCATGCGGCTGGCCTATGACATCGCCTTCGACCTGGAATATCTGGACGGGCTGCGGGCGGCCTTCGTGGACCCTGTGCCGACGCTGCAACGGGACGAGGCCGTCTCGCAGATCCAGAACGACATCAAGGCCGCGAAATACCCGGTCACGCGCTACCTGACCGTGCTGCCCTATCGCGCCTGGCTGGAGCTGACGCGGCTCGCCTTCCGCGCCGGGCACCTGGCCTATCTGAAGATGGACGGCATGCCGCAGGGCCACTGGCTGAAGGCGGCGGTCCTGGCCGGGGCGGTCGTCCTGGGGATCGACGAGATCTTCGACCAGCTCTAGTACATCGACTCGCGATAGGCCTTCTCCAGCCCCTCGTCCAGCACCCGCTGCTGGGCCGGGTCTTCGGGCGCGCCCGTGGTCTGGTCGAGGATGATCTGGACCAGCGAGGGCATCTCGCGCCGGTCCTGCTGCTGCGCCGGGTCCCACAGCCTCGAGCGGCGGAAGGCCTTGGCGCAGTGCAGGAACACCTCTTCGACCGTCACCGCGATGGCGGCCAGCGGCAGGCGCCCCTGCACCTCCATCAGGGCCAGAAGGGCCGGATCGCGGGTGATCCGGGCGGTGCCGTTGACGCGCAGGGTGTCGTCGAAGCCCGGCACGATGAACAAAAGGCCCACGGCAGGCGAGGCGATGATGTTCGACAGCGTGTCCAGCCGGTTGTTGCCCGGGCGGTCCGGGATCAGCAGCGTGCGCGCGTCCAGCACCTTGACGAAGCCCGGCGGATCGCCGCGCGGGCTGACATCGGCCCGGCCCTCCGCGGTCTGCGTGCCGATGCAGAGGAACGGCGCACGCGCGATGAAGTCGCGCGCATGCCGGTCCAGATGCGGAAGGCATTTCTGCTTCGCGATCTCGTGCGTCGCCGGATAGAGCGCGCGCAGGCCCTCCTCGGTCTCGACCAGATGGGCCGGATCTAGCGTGCTGTCGGTCATGCGTCCCCCTTTGCGCCAGACTGGCAGGCGCGGCGCCCGCCTGTCCAGCGCTCAGGCGCGTCTTTCCTCGGCTTCCGGCGCGTCCATGTCCAGAAAGCCGCCCGACTGCCGCTGCCAGAGGCGCGCGTAAAGCCCGCCGCTCGCCAGAAGCTGCGCGTGGCTGCCCTGCTCGATGATCCGGCCGCCGTCCATGACGATCAGCCGGTCCATGGCCGCGATGGTTGACAGGCGGTGCGCGATGGCGATCACCGTCTTGCCCTGCATCAGCACCTCGAGACGGGACTGGATCGCGGCTTCCACCTCGCTGTCGAGCGCGCTGGTCGCCTCGTCCAGGATCAGGATCGGCGCGTCCTTCAGCGCCACCCGCGCGATGGCGACGCGCTGGCGCTGCCCGCCCGACAGCTTCACGCCGCGCTCGCCCACATGAGCCTCCAGCCCGCGGCGGCCGTGGCTGTCGGTCAGGCCAGGCACGAAGCCCTCGGCCTCGGCCATGCGCAGGGCGTCCGCGATCTGCGCGTCGGTGGCATCGGGCCGGCCATAGGCGATGTTCTCGCGCACCGAGCGGTGCAGGAGCGAGCTGTCCTGCGTCACCACCCCGATCGCCGCCCTCAGGCTGTCCTGCGTCACCCGCGCCACGTCCTGCCCGTCGATGGTGATGCGCCCGGACTCGATGTCGTGGAAGCGCAGCAGCAGGTTGATCAGCGTGGACTTCCCTGCGCCCGAGCGGCCGACGAGGCCCACCCGCTCGCCCGGCCGGATGTCCAGCGTCAGGTCCTCGAGCACCGGCAGCGGCCGGCTGCCCGCGACGCCGCCATAGCGGAAGGTGACGTTCTCGAAGCTGACCGCGCCCGGCCCCGGCAGCAGCGGGCGGGCATCGGGCGCATCGCGCACCTCGCGCGGCAGCGCGAGGCTGGAGATGCCGTCGCGGACCGTGCCGATGTTCTCGAAGAGGGCCGCGAACTCCCAGATGATCCAGTGGCTCATGTTGTTCAGCCGCATCGCCAGCGGCACGGCCACGGCGACCGCGCCCACCGCGATGGCGCCCTCGGACCAGAGCCACAGGCCGAGGCCCGCGACCGCCCCCAGAAGCGCCACGTTCAGCACGTTCAGCACGATGTCCTGCGTCGCCGACAGGCGCATCTGCCGGTGAACGGTGCCGAGGAAGCGGTCCATCCCCTCGTGCATCCACCGCTCCTCGCGGTCGGAATGGCTGAACAGCTTCACGGTGGCGATGTTGGTGTAGCTGTCCACGATGCGCCCGGTCATCGCGCTGCGGGCATCGGCCTGGTCTTGCGCCACCCGCCCGAGGCGCGGCACCACCCACCAGAGCAGCGCAGCGTAGCCGGCGGCCCAGGCCGCGAAGGGCAGCGCGAGGCGCCAGTCCTGGCTGGCCGCCAGCGCCAGCGCGCCGATGAAGTAGATCAGCACGTAGCTGCCCACGTCCATCAGCTTCATGGCGACCTCGCGCACCGCCAGCGCCGTCTGCATGAGGCGCTGCGCGATGCGGCCCGCGAACTCGTCCTGGAAATAGCCGATGGACTGGCGCAGCAGGTAGCGATGCGCCTGCCAGCGGATGCGCTGCGGGAAGTTGCCCATCAGCGTCTGGTGCAGGATCATCGAGCTGAAGAGGTTCAGCACCGGCATCACCAGCAGCAGCACCACCGCCATGAAGGCGATGCGGCTGCCTTCCTGCGCCCAGAACTGGTCGCGCGGCGTGTCGCCGAGCCGGTCGATCAGCTCGCCGAGATAGCCGAACAGCATCACCTCGATCAGCGCGATGGCGCCCGAGCCGAGCGCCAGCAGCACCAGCCAGGGGATGGCGCCGCGGCTGTAATGCAGCACGAAGCGCACCAGAGAGCGCGGCGGCATCGCCGGCGTCTCGCTTGGATAGGGGTCAATGCGCCGTTCGAACCAGGCGAACATGGTTCAGCCTCATGCTTGCAGGATGTGAATCTGGCCGGGAGGCAAGTGCTGGACCGGCAAGCGCCCGCTGTCAAGCCTAGGCTTCGGCTGCGGCGGGCTGCCGCGCGGGGAACGGCAGGGCGGGGCCGCGGGTTGAGGCGCACAGGCCCGAACGGCCGATCGACGTCTTGAGGAGACACCGCAATGAGCATCAACAATCTGCACGACCTTTACATCGACCAGCTTCAGGATCTGTACTCGGCGTGCGACCAGTCGCAGGCCGTGACCTCGGAACTGGCCGGCGCCGCCAAGAACAAGGATCTCGCCGAAGCGCTGAATTCCGGCGTCCAGGGCATCGCGCGCGGCATGCAGGTGATCTCGGAGATCTGCGGCCGCCACGGCGTCGATCCCACGGGAGAGCATTGCAAGGGCATGGAAGGCCTGGTGACCGAGGCCCGCAAGCACGGGCTGGAGGCCGATTTCGGCGATGATGACGTGCAGGACGCGGCGATCATCACGCAGTACCAGCGCCTGACCCATTACGCCATCGCCGGCTACGGCTCGGTCCGCACCTTCGCCAACCGCCTCGGCCACAAGGAGGACGCGGCGGCGCTGCAGGACTGCCTCGACAACACGCGCAGCGGCGACGAGCACATGACCAGCATCGCCGAAGGCGGCGTCAACAAGGCGGCGGCCGAGGGCTGAGGCGCGCCCCCCGCACCCTTCCGCCAAGGAAAAAGGCCGCCCCG
>NZ_FMVT01000001.1 GCF_900102505.1 Paracoccus tibetensis
CAGACCAGCTGCAACAGCAGCCCTGACTTCCTCCCAGGAACATCCTTGGACAACACGCGGGCGCCGAAAGGCCCCGCACGCTGAGCGTTTCTTTCCCGGTCTGGTGGCCCTAGCGCGAGCAAAACACCCGATCCCATCCCGAACTCGGCCGTTAAGTGCCGCTGCGCCGATGGTACTGCGTCTCAAGACGTGGGAGAGTAGGTCACCGCCAGACCTGGAAAGAAACGCATCTCTCTCGAACGACGTCACTTCCGATCAAGGACACCAATGGCGCGGGGTAGAGCAGCCCGGTAGCTCGTCAGGCTCATAACCTGAAGGTCACAGGTTCAAATCCTGTCCCCGCAACCAATACTAATTCCCCAGCAAGATCGAAGCCTCCCGCCTCACCGCCAGAGGCTTTCTGGCATCTCGGCGCCTGCTCATGACCGGCGGCCGCTTGCGCGATGGGGCGCCCCGTGGCCAGGTTCAGCAGACCCGCCAGCGCCCCGTGGAGGTGGATCGCCAAGGCGGGCTTCCCGTCCGCGTCCTCCTCCGGCACCAGCTCGATCTTCTCGACCAGCGCCCGCAGCGCCTCTTTCGCCTCCTCGTCCTGGTCCGCCTCGCCGAGGCCCCGGATCAGCTGCCCGACCCGCATGCGGTAGGCCGCCGACATGCCCGGGTGGAACCGCAAGGGTTCGGGGGCAGGGGCAACAGCCAGTTCCGCCTCCAGCGCCTCCTTGCGCCGGAAGGCCACGTCGAGCCGGTCCTTGATCCGAGCCGCAGGCACCCCGCCGATGAATCAATCCACCAACTGACCTAGCCGTGTGGGTCCCTCGTTCATAACGCGAGTCTGCCGGCTTAAGGTTGGTGGTCGGCGGGTGGTTTCAGGGCGAGGCGCCGTCGGTGGCCGAGGCGGTGCGCTACATCGGCGTGACGCAGTTCACCTACCACCGGTGGCGCAAGAAGTATATTGGGCTCGAGACGAACTAGGTGAAGCGGTTGAAGGAGTGCCGGACCTCACGCTCGAGAAGCTGATCCTGCGCGGTGAGGCCGGAGGCCGAACGCCTCGAAAACGTCTTAGCCGCGCCCGCCGCCGCCGTTGCGTCGACCATGTCCGGCGGTAGTTTGGGGTATCCGAGCGGCTCGCTTACCGTATGCTTGGCCAGAACTGCTCGACTCAAGAGAAAGGTTTCGCTCGGACGCCCCGACGAGGAGGCGGTTACCGCTGACATCATCGCGCTTGCATCTCCAGTATGGTCGCTATGGCTACCGACAAACTGCGGCCCTGCTGTGTCACGCGGGCTGGGTCGTGAACGTGAAGCGGGTCGTGCGGATTTGGCGGCGGGACTGAGGAGGATCAGGGAAGGCCCCAGCGGGACGCTTCCCGACGAAGCTGAAGGTCCCGCAGAAGCACTCGAAAGGGGGGGCGACGGCTCTGATGAAACGACTGATCGTGCATTCTTCTGCGGCCTGAGCGACCTGGTCAAGCCTGGTCCTACGACCTCGTCGAAAGCCGGACCCATGACGGGGAGAGCATCCGCCTGCTCAACCTGATCGAGGAGTTTACCCGGAAGTGCCTGGCGATACTCGAGCGGTCGCGAGCTCAGCCGCAGTGCCAGCGGAGTCCAGTCGCCCGAAAACCCGTTCCATGCCGCGCTCCATGCCGCGATCGAGGCCGAGAACCACGGCCCCAACCCCTACAACATCCAGACGCGCATCCATCACATCGCGCCGCGTCTGACCGCCGGGCAGATCGCGAGGGTGCAGGAGGTGGCGGCGCGGCACGATGCGGTGATCCTCTGCATCGCCCATGACGACCGGCTGGCGGCGGGACTTGCGGGGCTGGTGGCGGCCGGCCGCCCCGTCGTCACGCTGGCCACCGAGATCCGCTGCCCCGGCGCGATCTATGTCGGCCCCGACAATCGCCAGAGCGGGCGCGTGGCGGGCGATATGGTCGGCCGGCTTCTCGGCGCGGCAGGGGGCGAGGTCCTTGTCATCGCGGGTCATCTGTCGATGCTGGGCCATGCCGAGCGCGTCGCCGGTTTCGACGAGGTGCTGACCGCACGCTACCCGACCTGCCGGGTCGTGGCCCGCGTCGAGAGCCACGATCAGGCCGATCTCGCCGCCGACCTCACCTGGCGCGAATTGCAGCGACATCCGGGCATCCGGGCGATCTACAACGCGGCGGTCGGCGCGTCCGCCGTCGCGGCTGCGCTCGCGGCGCGAGGCCGTGCGCAAGAGGTGGTGCTGGTCGGGCATGAGTTGACGGAGGACAGCCGCCCGCTTCTGGCCTCAGGCGCCATCGACGCGCTGATCGACCAGGACCCCGCGCTGGAAATCCAGACGGCCATTGCCGCAATCGCGCGCCGCCACGGCCGCGTGCCCGACGGACCGGTCGTGCCATTCACGCCGCTGCGGATCGTGATGCGCGAGAATTGCTGATCGCTCTTGCGGCGCACCCGTCCGCCGATGGTAGGAATGATGCGATCCTTGATGTGAGGCGTGATGGGCAGACCTACCATCGTCGATCTGGCGAAAGCCGCCGGCGTCAGCACCGCCACCGTGGACCGTGTCCTCAACGGGCGGCTCCGGGTGCGCGAGGAAACCGTGCGCCGCGTTCATCAGGCGGCCGAGGAAATCGGCTATCACGCCGCCAATGTCATCCGTCACCGGATGCTGGCGGACCGGCCCGAGATGCGCCTCGGCCTGGTGCTGCAGAAGCCGCGGCACCGGTTCTACCAGAACATGCTGTCAGCCTTCGAGCAGCAGGCGCGGGCCGAGACGCAGCGCCGCGTCCAGATCGTCCCGCGCTTTGTCGAGACAGCCCAGCCCGAGGAGCTGGCGGAGACGCTTCTGAGCCTGCGCGGGCGCGTGGAGGCCATCGCGGCGACGGGGCTGGACCATCACCTCGTCACGCAGGCGGTGCGCGAACTGCGCGGCGCGGGGACGCCCGTCTTCTCGCTGTTGTCGGATTTCGCGCAGGGCGTTCGGGACAGCTATTTCGGCACCAACAACCTGAAGGTGGGTCGGATCGCGGGCTGGTTCATCTCGAAGCTGGCGACCGAGCCGGGGAAGGTGGCGCTGTTCATCGGCGGCTCGCGCTTTCACGGCCACGAGCTGCGCGAAACGGGCTTTCGCAGCTATTTCCGCGACGCCGCGGCTCAGTTCCAGCTGCTGGACACGCAGATCAACCTCGAGACGCGGCAGCTCACCTACGAGGCGACGGTGAACCTGCTGAACCGGCACGCCGATCTGGTCGGCCTTTATGTCGCCGGCGGAGGCATGGAAGGCGCCATCCAAGCGGTGCGCGAGGCGCGGGCCGGCAGCCATGTCGTGCTGATCGTCAACGAGCTGACGCCCGAATCGCAGATAGGCCTGCAGGAGCACGTCGTCAGCATCGTGCTTGGCACCCCGATCCGGCAATTGGCCGAGGAGGTGATCGGCGCGATGATCGCCGTGGCCGAGAAGGGCATGTCCGAGACGCCGGGCCAGCGGTTCTTTCCCGGCGAGGTCTGGACGCCGGAAAGCGAGTTCATGAGGTAATTCCATCATGAGGCCGGCTTCATTCCATCATGGATGATGGGAACTGCCCCTTCTTCTCGTTGACGCAACGGCGTCACGGGCCAATGATCCACGGCAGCGGCGCAGGGAGAGAAGAGGCGCTGCATTCGCGACAACGGCCGGGTTGACACCAGGCCCGCCCCTCGGGCGGGCGGCTGCGCCCTGCCGCGTCCGGCAAACGTGGCGTCAAGCGCCCGCAGTGGAGGAGAAAGACGTGAAGAAATTCCTGGTGACGACGGCGCTTCTGGCCGGCATGTCCGGCGCGGCCTCGGCCGAGAACATCGGCGTGTCGATGGCGCTGTTCGACGACAACTTCCTGACCGTCCTGCGGAACGGGATGCAGGACTATGCCGCCGGCCTCGACGGCGTGACCTTGCAGATCGAGGACGCGCAGAACGATGTCGGCCGGCAGCTGAACCAGATCCAGAACTTCGTCGCCTCGGGCGTGGACGCGATCATCGTGAACCCGGTCGACACCGACGCGACCGTCGCCATGTCGAACCTCGCCGCCGAAGCCGGCATCCCGCTGGTCTATGTGAACCGCGAGCCGGTGAACGTGGACGACCTGCCCGAGGGCCAAGCCTTCGTCGCCTCGAACGAGCTGGAATCCGGCACGCTGCAGACGCAGGAAATCTGCCGCCTTCTGCAGGAACAGGGCAAGGGCGAGGGCGCGCGTGCCGTGGTGATGATGGGCGAGCTGTCCAACCAAGCCGCGCGGATGCGCACGCAGGACATCAAGGACGTAATCGCCACCGACGAGTGCAGCTTCATCGAGATCGTCGAGGAGCAGACCGCGATGTGGTCGCGCACCCAGGGCACCGACCTGATGACCAACTGGCTCTCGGCCGGGGTCGAGTTCGATGCGGTCATCGCCAACAACGACGAGATGGCGATCGGCGCGATCCAGGCGCTGAAGACCTCGGGCGTGGCGATGGATGAGGTGATCGTCGGCGGCATTGACGCGACGGCCGACGCGCTGGCGGCGATGCAGGCGGGCGATCTGGACGTGACGGTCTTCCAGAACGCCGCGGGTCAGGGTCAGGGCGCCGTCGACGCGGCGCTGAAGCTGTCGCGCGGCGAAGAGGTCGAATCGAAGGTCTACGTTCCCTTCGAGCTGGTGACCCCGGACAACCTGGCCGACTACCAGAACTGACGGCCGGCCGGGCCCGCACGCCGCGGACCCGGCTTCGCTTTGGGAGGAGCAACCATGCTAGACGGAGCGGGCGCCCCGGCGCGCGGCGCATATGCGGGCGAATACATCCTCGAGGTGGACAACGTCCGCAAGGAATTCCCCGGCGTCGTGGCGCTGGACGACGTTCAGCTGAAGATCCGTCCGGGCACCGTCCACGCCCTGATGGGCGAGAATGGCGCGGGCAAGTCCACGCTGATGAAGATCATCGCCGGCGTCTACACCCCAGACCGGGGCGAGGTGCGCTTCGCTGGCAGGCCGCTGGTGATCCGCACGCCCTTGGACGCGCTGAACTCGGGCATCGCGATGATCCATCAGGAGCTGAACCTGATGAACACGATGAGCGTGGCCGAGAACATCTGGATCGGGCGCGAGCCGAAATACGGCTTCGGGCTGATCGACCATGGCAAGATGGCCGCGATGACGCGCGATCTCTTTACGGATCTCGGCATCAAGCTGGCGCCCGAGCAGATGGTCGGCGATCTGACCGTCGCGCAGAAGCAGATGGTCGAGATCGCCAAGGCGGTCTCGTTCAACTCGGACGTGCTGATCATGGACGAGCCGACCAGCGCGATCACCGAGACCGAGGTCGAGCATCTCTTCCGTATCATCCGCGACCTGCGCGCCAAGGGCGTCGGCATCGTCTACATCACCCACAAGATGAGCGAGCTGTTCGAGATCGCCGACGAGCTGACCGTCTTCCGCGACGGCAAGTTCATCGCGGCCGTCCCGGCCGCCGAGGTGACGCGCGACCAAATCATCAAGATGATGGTCGGCCGCGAGATCACCAACCTGTTTCCCAAGATCGACTGCGAGATCGGCGAGACGATCCTCGAGGTCCGAAACCTGACGCTGCCCGGCGTCTTCGAGGATGTCAGCTTCACCCTGCGCCGGGGCGAGATCCTGGGCGTGGCGGGGCTTGTCGGCTCGGGCCGCTCCAATGTCGCCGAGGCGGTCTTCGGCGTCACGCCGGCCGCCAGCGGCCAGATCCTGATCGACGGCGCGGTGGTGGACATCAAGTCGCCCCCCGTCGCGATGCGCCACGGCATGGCCTTCCTGACCGAGGACCGCAAGGAAACCGGCTGCTTCCTGAACCTCGACTGCATCGAGAACATCCAGGTCGCGCTTCTGTCCTCGGGCAAGGTCGACAACCGCGGCTTCGTCAACCAGCGCGAGGTCAATCGCCTCGCCGAAGAGTTCTGCGCCAAGCTTCGCGTGAAGACCCCGAACCTGGCCGAGACGGTCGCGAACCTGTCCGGGGGCAACCAGCAGAAGCTGCTGATCGCGCGCTGGCTGCTGACGAAGCCGCGCATCCTGATCCTCGACGAGCCGACACGCGGCATCGACGTGGGTGCGAAATCCGAGATTCACCGCCTGATCACCCAGCTGGCTGCCGAGGGTGTGGCGATCCTGATGATCTCGTCCGAGCTGCCCGAGGTTCTGGGCATGTCGGACCGGATCATGGTCATGCACGAGGGCCATGTCAGCGGCTTCCTGGACCGGGCGGAAGCCGACCAGGTGCGCGTCATGGAACTTGCGGCGAAATGAGAGGAGAAGCCTGATGGCCACCCAGACACTCGGCGCCGAACGCGCCGCCCCCAAGGCGCATCGCAAGCTGCCGTCCGAAATTAACATCCTGCTGGTCCTGATCGGGATCGCGCTGGTCTTCGAGATCCTCGGCTGGATCTTCCAGGGCCAGACCTTCCTCGGCAACATCAACCGGCTGAAGATCATGATCCTGCAGGTCTCGGTGATCGGGATCATCGCCGTGGGGGTGACTCAGGTCATCATCTCGGGCGGGATCGACCTGTCCTCGGGCTCGATCGTTGGTGCGGTGGCGATGGTCTCGATGAGCTTCGCGCAGGCTGGCGACTATGCCCGCGCCGTCTATCCGGCCCTGACCGACATGCCGGTGATCGTGCCGGTGCTGATCGGGCTGGCCTGCGGCGCGGTTGCGGGCACCATCAACGGGCTGCTCATCGCCTATACCAAGATCCCGCCCTTCATCGCCACGCTCGGCATGATGGTCACGGCGCGCGGCTTTGCGAAATGGTACACCAAGGGCCAGCCGGTCAGCTTCCCGACCGACAGCTTCGCCTCGCTCGGGGCGGGCATGATGCCGGTCCTCATCTTCCTCACCGTGGCCGCGATCTTTCACGTCGCGATGAAGTACACCCGCTACGGCAAGTTCACCTATGCCATCGGCGCCAACCCGCAGGCGGCGCGCGTCTCGGGCATCAACGTCGAGACGCATCTGGTCAAGCTCTACATGGTCGCCGGCACGCTGGCCGCCTTGGCCGGGATCGTCGTCGCCGCACGCGGCCAGACCGCGCAGGCCGGCATGGGCATGATGTACGAGCTGGACGCCATCGCGATGGCCGTCATCGGCGGCACCTCGCTGGCCGGGGGGCGCGGCTCGATCATCGGCACCTCGATCGGGATGATCATCTTCGGCGTCATCATCTCGGGCTTCACCTTCCTGCGGCTGGACGCCTACTACCAGGAGATGATCAAGGGCGCGATCATTGTGGCCGCCGTCGTGGCCGACACCTATCGGCAGCGGAAGAAGATGAAGAAGGCCTGATCGATCCTCGTCCTGCACCGACCGAACCGCGGGGCATCCTCCCCCCCGCGCAGGGGCGGGGCACCAGATTGCCCCGCCCGCCGAACCGCCAAGGAACGCACAAGATGAAACACGCGCTCGATCCGCACATGATCCGCCACCTGTCCCTCGAGGACACCTGCCGCAAGGTTGCCGAATTGGGCTATGATCATGTCGAGCTGTCACCGCGCCCCGATTTCCTGTCCTGGTGGACGCGGCCCAAGGTCTGGCCCGAGCGGATCGCCAGCTTCAAGAAGGCGCTGAAGGATCACGGCCTGGGCCTTGCCACGCTGCAACCGATGTATCGCTGGGCCAGCCCCTATCCCGACGAATGGGAGGTGGCGATCGACAACTGGAAAAGGGCCATCCAGATCGCGGTCGAGATGGACTGCCCAATGTTCGTCAGCGAGTTCGGCCGCGGCGGCAGCCCCGAGCGCAGCCTGAACGACCGCTCTGGCCTGCACCGCCCCGAGACCTGCGAGAACCAGTTCTTCCGCGCGATGGACATCCTGGTCCCGATCCTCGAGCGCGAGGGCCTGACCCTGTCGCTGGAGGCCCATCCCGAGGACTGGCTGGAAGAAATCGCCCCGGCGATGGACATCATCAGGACCATCAACTCCAAGGCCGTGAAGGCGTCGTTCATCGCGCCGCACACCTTCTTCTATGGCCCCGACATGGTCGCCAACCTGCGCGCGACGGAGGGCCATCTGGTCCATGTGCGCCTGGCCGACACTTACGACCACACCAAGTCCTCGCAGCTGCGCTATGTCGTGAACCCGCCGGGCGCCAAGGTGCGCGTGCACCAGCACCTCGACTTCGGGCAGGGCGAGATCGATTGGGATTCCTTCTTCGCCACCCTCGCCGACATGAAGTTCGACGGCGTCCTGTCGAACTGCGTCTTCGGGTGGGAGGACCGGGCCGAGGACAGCGCCCGCTTCATGCTGGACGAAACCAAGCGCTACGTCGCGACATACTGGAAATAGGAAGACAGACATGACCCTGAGAATTGGTGTCATCGGAACCGGCATGATCGGCCGCGACCACACCCGCCGCATCGCGCAGGTGCTGGCCGGCGCGGAGATCGTCGCGCTCAGCGACTACAACCCGGCGGCGGCGCGGGCCGTGCAGGCGGACCTGGCGCCGGATGCGATGGTCTACGACAAAGGCGAGGAGCTGATCGCCGCGGACGACGTGGACGCGGTGCTGGTCTGCTCGACCGGCTCCACGCACGAGGCCTATGTCCTGGCCGCCATCGCCGCGGGCAAGCCCTGCTTCTGCGAGAAGCCGCTGGCGACCACGGCCGAAGGCGCCAAGCGCATCGTCGATGCCGAGGTGGCGGCGGGCAAGCGCCTGGTGCAGGTCGGCTTCATGCGCCGCTATGACGCTGGCTACCAGATGCTGAAGAAGGTCGTGGACAGCCAGATCGGCACCCCGCTGATGGTCCATGCCGCGCACCGCAATCCGACGGTCCCTGAGCATTACGTGACGCCCATGGCGATCCACGACACGCTGATCCACGAGATCGACGTGTTCCGCTGGCTGCTGGACGACGATTATGTCTCGGCACAGGTGGTCTTCCCGCGCAAGTCCAGCCACGCGCACGGCAAGCTGGCCGACCCGCAGATCGTCCTGCTGGAAACGGCCAAGGGCGTGCGCATCGACGTCGAGATCTTCGTGAATTGCCGATACGGCTATGACATCCAGTGCCAGGTCGTGGGCGAGGAGGGTCTGGCGAACCTGCCCGAGCCGATGAACATCACGACCCGCAAGAACGCGGCGCTGTCCACGCCGATCATGACCGACTGGAAGGACCGCTTCGTCGACAGCTACGATGTCGAGCTGGCAGACTTCATCAAGGCCGCAGCGCAAGGCACCGCCTCGGGGCCGTCCAGCTGGGACGGCTACGTCGCCGCCATCAGCTCGGATGCCTGCGTCGAGGCGCAGGAGAAGACCGGCCAGATCATCCCCATCACGCTGCCGGCCCGCCCGGCGCTTTACGACTGAGACCGCCATGCGATTTGCGATCAACCACATCTCGGCGCCGAACCTGCCGCTGGCCGACTTCTTCCAGATGGTCCGCCGGCTCGGCGCGACCGAAGTCGAGATCCGGAACGACCTGCCCGATGTGCTCGGCAGCACGGACCCCGCCGAGGTGCGTGCCGAGGCGCAACGCCAAGGCATCACTATCCTGTCGATCAACGCGCTCTACCCCTTTAACGTCTGGTCCGGGGATCTGCCGGGCCGCGCGGCGCGGATGGCGGACTATGCCCGGGCCTCAGGCGCCAAGGCCCTGGTCATGTGCCCGCTGAATGACGGCACCGAGGTGGCGTTCGATGACCTCGTGGCGGCGCTGAAGGCGATGAAGCCGATCCTCGAAGAACGCGGCCTGATGGGCCTGGTCGAGCCGTTGGGCTTCCCGATCTCCTCCCTGCGCAAGAAGTCCACTTTGATCGAGGCGATCAAGGCCGCAGGGGGCGAGGGCGTCTATAAGCTGATGCACGACACCTTCCACCATCACCTGGCCGGCGAGACCGAGTTCTTCCCCGACTGGACCGGCCTCGTCCATATTTCGGGCGTGACGGACCCCGACGTGGCAGTAGAGGACATGCTGGACGCGCATCGCGTGCTGGTTGACGGCGCCGACCGGCTGGAGAACCTGCCCCAGATCAAGGCACTTCTGGACGCGGGCTATAACGGCCCGTTCAGCTTCGAGCCCTTCGCGGCCGAGGTGCATGAGGCCGCCGATCCCGAGGCGGCGTTGAAGACCAGCATGGACCACATCCGGTCCGCGCTCTGACCACGGCGGCGGGCGTTCGCGCCCGCGCTCATCTTGAAGGAGCACTGCGATGAAGACGCTTGACGTGATCACCATCGGCCGGTCCTCGGTCGATCTCTACGGCCAGCAGGTGGGCGGGCGGCTGGAGGACATGGGGTCCTTCGCCAAGTATATCGGCGGCAGCCCGACCAACATCGCCTGCGGGACGGCGCGGCTCGGCCTGCGCTCGGCCGTGATCACGCGGGTCGGAGACGAGCACATGGGCCGCTTCATCCGCAAGCAGCTGATCCGCGAGGGCGTCGACGTGCGGGGCGTGGCGACCGACCCCGAGCGGCTGACGGCGCTGGTGATCCTCGGCATCCGCGATCAGGACAGCTTCCCGCTGATCTTTTACCGCGAGAACTGCGCCGACATGGCGCTGACCGAGGCGGACATCGACGAGGGCTTCATCGCCTCGGCGCGCTGCGTGCTGGCGACCGGTACGCATCTGAGCCATCCGCGGACCGAGGCGGCGGTGATGCGCGCGCTGGAGCTGTCCCGCAAGCACGGCGCGCAGACGGCGCTGGACATTGACTACCGCCCGAACCTCTGGGGCGTTGCCGGCCACGGCGAGGGCGAGAGCCGCTTCGTCGAAAGCGCCGCCGTGACAGCCAAGCTGCAGGCGACGCTGCGTCTCTTCGACCTGATCGTCGGCACCGAGGAAGAGTTCCACATCGCCGGCGGCAGCACCGACACGCTGGCGGCGCTGCGCGCCGTGCGGGCGGTCTCGGACGCCACGCTCGTCTGCAAGCGCGGCGCCAAGGGCGCGGTCGCCTTCACCGGCCCCATCCCGGACAGCCTGGACGACGGCGAGGCCGGCCCCGGCTTTCCCATCGAGGTCTTCAACGTGCTGGGCGCCGGCGACGGCTTCTTCTCGGGTCTCCTGAAGGGCTGGCTGGATGGCGAGCCCTGGCCGAAGGCGCTGGAATATGCCAATGCCTGCGGCGCCTTCGCCGTCAGCCGCCACGGCTGCACCCCCGCCTACCCTTCGCTGGAGGAACTGCGCTTCTTCCTGTCGCGCGGCGTGATCCGCCCCGACCTTCGCAACGACGCCGCGTTGGAGCAGATCCACTGGGCGACGAACCGGCAGGGCCGGATGGGCGGCGACTGGACGACGATGCGCGTTTTCGCGTTCGACCACCGGATGCAGCTTGAGGCGATGGAGGGCTACACGCCGCAGAAGGGCGGGGCCTTCAAGCGCCTCTGCCTTCAGGCGGCGCTGGCGGTGCAGGACGGGCAGGGCGGCTATGGCATCCTCTGCGACAGCCGCATCGGGCGCGAGGCGCTGCACGCGGCCTCGGGCACCGGCCTCTGGATCGGGCGGCCGGCGGAATGGCCCGGCTCGCGGCCGCTGGCTCTTGAGCCCGAGCTGGGTCCGGATTGCGGCGGGCTTGGCGAGTGGGTGCGCGAGAACGTGGTCAAGGTGCTCTGCTTCTGCCATCCGGACGACGACGCGGCCCTGCGCGCCGAGCAGGAGGCGACGGTGGGCCGCCTCTACGCCGCCGCCCGCCGGAGCGGGCTGGAGTTCCTGCTGGAGATCATCCCCTCGAAGGTCGGCGCGGTCGATAACGACACGACCGCCACGCTGATCCGGCAGTTCTACGCCGCCGGCATCTACCCCGACTGGTGGAAGCTGGAGCCGCTGACCTCGCGAACGGCCTGGGCCAAGGCCATCTCTGCCATCGAGGATCACGACCGCCACACGCGCGGTATCGTGGTCCTCGGCCTCGATGCGCCCGAGGCCGAGCTGGCGGCCAGCTTCGAGGTCGCCGCCAGCTTCGATCTGGTGCGCGGCTTCGCTGTCGGGCGGACGATCTTCGGGACGGTTGCGCGCGACTGGTTCGCCGGCAAGATGGACGACGCCGGGGCGGTCACCGAGATGGCCAGCCGCTACGGCCGCCTCTGCGGCCTCTGGGACAATGCCCGCGCTGCGGCGAAGGTGGCGGCATGAACCGGCCCTTGAGCGAAGGCGAGGCCGTGCCCGCCACGACAGACCACGCAGGAGATGCGCAGATGAGCGGAACGATCAGGCTGACGGCGGCGCAGGCGATGGTGCGCTGGCTCTCGGTGCAGATGACCGAGGAGGGCGAGCGCTTCATCGACGGGGTCTGGGCGATCTTCGGGCACGGCAACGTGGCGGGTATCGGAGAGGCGCTGCACGGGATCGGCGACGCGCTGCCCACCTGGCGCGGGCAGAACGAGCAGACCATGGCGCACGCCGCCATCGCCTATGCCAAGGGCAAGGCCCGGCGGCGGGCGCAGGCGGTGACGGCGTCCATCGGGCCGGGCTCGACGAACATGGTCACGGCGGCGGCGCTGGCGCATGTGAATCGCCTGCCGGTGTTGTTCATCGCAGGCGACGTCTTCGCGAACCGTCGACCCGATCCGGTCCTGCAGCAGGTCGAGAGCTTCGGCGACGGGACCGTCAGCGCGAACGACTGCTTCCGCCCGGTGGTGCGCTATTTCGACCGCATCACCCGGCCCGAGCACCTGCTGACCGCGCTGCCCCGCGCGCTGCGGGTGATGACCGATCCGGCCGAGTGCGGCCCGGTCTGCCTCGCCTTCTGCCAGGACGTGCAGGCCGAGGCCTATGACTGGCCCGAGGCGTTCTTCATGCCGCGCACGTGGCGCATCCGCCGGCCCGCGCCCGATGCGGCCGAACTGGCCGAGGCGGCTGCCATGATCCGGGCCGCCAAGGCGCCGGTGCTGATCTGCGGCGGGGGCGTCATCTACTCCGGTGCCGAGGATGCGCTCGGGGACTTCGCGAGCCGCCTCAACATCCCGGTGATCGAGACGCAGGCGGGCAAGTCCGCCCTGCCGCAGTCCCATCCGATGAACTTCGGCGCGGCGGGCGTCGATGGTTCGGCCGCGGCCAACGCGGCGGTGCAGGAGGCGGATCTGGTGATCGCTGTCGGCACGCGGCTGCAGGACTTCACCACCGGCTCGCGCACGCTCTTCCCCAAGGCGCGCATCCTGGGGGTGAACGTGCAGACCCATGACGCGGGCAAGCACGGCGCCGCGACGCTGCTCGCCGATGCGCGCGTGGCGCTGGAGGCGCTGGCGGCCGAACTGAAGGGTCTGCGTTTCGACGCCGCCGACCCGCAGGCCCGAGCCGACTGGCTGGCAGTGGTGGACGCCCATTGCGCGACCACCCCCGCGGGCCTGCCGACCGACGCGCAGGTGATCGGCGCCGTGCAGGCGGCCGCGCCCGACGGCATCGCCATGTGCGCCGCCGGCACCATGCCCGGGGCGCTGAAGCTGCTCTGGCAGGCCAGCCGGCACGGCTACCACATGGAATACGGCTACTCCTGCATGGGCTACGAGGTGGCCGGCGCAATGGGCCTGAAGCTCGCCCGACCGGAACGCGACATCCTGTGCTTCGTCGGCGACGGCAGCTACATGATGGCCAACAGCGAGCTGGCGACGGCGGTGATGCGGCGCATTCCGTTCACGGTCATCCTGACCGACAACCGCGGCTATGGCTGCATCAACCGGCTTCAGGCCCATTCCGGGGGCGCGGCCTTCAACAACCTCTACCTTGACTGCCGGATCGAGGCGCAGCCGCAGATCGACTATGTCGCCCATGCCGCTAGCATGGGCGCACATGCCGTGAAAGCCGGCGATCTGGCGGACCTGCAGGACCAGATCCGCGCCGCGCGGGGCCGCGACATCCCGACCGTCATCGTGATCGAGACCACCGCCCGCCCCGGCCCCGGAGACGGGCTGGAGGCAGCGGGCCACTTCTGGGACGTGGCGGTTCCCGAGGTGGGCGAGACCGACACCCTCAAACAAGCCTATGCGCGCTACATCCAGCATGTCGCGCAGCAGGCCCTGATCAACTGAAGGCGCACCATGATCCTTTACGGCACCAACCCGATTGCCTGGGCCAATGACGACGACCAGTCCATCGGCGCCCATATCCCGACCGAGCAGATCCTGCGCGAGGCTGGCCGCGAGATCGGCTTCGACGGCATCGAGAACGGCCACCGCTGGCCGGACGACGCGCAGGCGCTGAAGGCGCTGCTGGGCGAATACGGGTTGCGCTTCATCTCGGGCTGGTACTCGACCGAGCTGCTCACCCGCTCGGTCCGGGACGAAATCGCGGCGGTCCAGCCGCATCTGGCGAAGCTGAAGGCGAATGGCTGCAAGGTCTGCATCGTGTGCGAATGCTCGAACACCGTGCATGGCGATCCGGCAAGGGCGGTCAACGACCGGCCGCGCCTGACGGAGGCCGAAATGGCCGAGTTTGGTGCCAAGATGGAGGAGTTCGCGGCCTACCTGGCGGGGAAGGGCATCACCTTGGCCTATCATCATCACATGGGCACCGTGGTCGAGAGTCCCGAAGAAATCGACGCCTTCATGGCCGCGACCGGTCCTGCGACGCATCTCCTCTTCGATGCCGGCCACTGCACCTTCGGCGGCGGCGACCCGGAAGAGGTGCTGCACCGCCACGTCTCGCGCGTCGCCCATTTCCACGCCAAGAACATCCGCCGCCAGGTGACTGAGCGGGTGCGGGCCGAGAACCTCTCGTTCCTGCAGGGCGTTCTGGCCGGCGCCTTCACCGTGCCGGGCGATCCCGAGGGCGCCATCGACTTCGTGCCCCTGCTGCGTATCCTTGCCGAGGCCGGCTATGACGGCTGGCTGGTGATCGAGGCCGAGCAGGACCCGCAGCAGCGGAGCCCGCTGCACTACCAGTCGATGGGGCTTAAGGCCCTCAAGGCGGCCGCGCGCGAGGCCGGGCTCGGCCAGTCCGTCGCGGCCTGACGGCAAGGGAAAGGAGCCGGCATGGCACATCTTCTGCGCAGACCCTTCGGCGCCCATGGCGAGGTGCACCGCATCACCCCGGCCGATGCCGGCTGGCGCTATGTCGGCTTCTCGCTCCATCGCCTCCGCGCCGGCGATCGCGCGGCCGAGGCGACGGGCGGACGCGAGGCGATCCTGGTGATGGTCGAAGGGAAGGCGCAGATCTGCGCCGCCGGGCAGGACTGGGGCACCCTGGGCGACCGGATGGACGTCTTCCAGAAGACCCCGCCGCATTGCCTCTACGTCCCGGACGGGCAGGACTGGGCGGCCGAGGCGGTGACCGACTGCACCATCGCCGTCTGCTCGGCGCCGGGGCGCGGCGGGCACGAGGCGCGGCGGATCGGCCCGCACGGCATCACCCTGACGCAGCGTGGCGAGGGCAGCAACACCCGCTGGATCAACAACATCGCGATGGAGGCCGAGGACTGGTGCGACAGCCTCCTCGTGACCGAGGTCTTCACCCCGGCGGGCAACTGGTCCTCCTATCCCAGCCACCGCCATGACGAGGACGACTTCCCCCGCATCACCTACCTCGAGGAGACCTATTACCACCGCCTGAACCCTGCAACGGGCTGGGCGGTCCAGCGGGTCTATACCGACGACGGCAGCCTCGACGAGGTGATGGCGGTGCGCGATCACGACGTCGTTCTGGTGCCCCGCGGCCACCACCCCTGCGGCGCGCCGCACGGGATGGAGCTCTACTACCTCAACGTGATGGCCGGCCCCCGACGCGCCTGGAGGTTCGTCGCCGCGCCAGAGGTCGCGCATCTGATGAGCTAGCCCGTCCAGCGCAGCAAGCGACGTTGCCCGGCTACAGGATCGTGTAGCCAAGCGACTGCTTGGCACTGGCGGCGGAGCAACCGCAGGTGCGCGTCCTCATCCGCCCGAGGTGGGTGAAAAACCGGGAGCAGGGCATGACTGCCGCAGCCGCCGATGCGCCCGACGGATTCAGTCCTGACGCAGCGACTCCAGCGGCGACTTCTTTGAGGCTTGCCAGGCCGGGTAGATGCCGAAGGTAAGCCCGACGAGGCAGGAGAGGGCGAAAGCCAGAACCAGCGGCTCGGGCGTCACCTCGATCCGCATGCCAATGCGGCTATGCGCGATGACGGCGGCGGCCAGTCCGGATGCGGCGCCTGCGAGGCCGCCGGCGAGCAGCAGGCCCGCGTCCGGAAAGATCCGCTCGGCCACCGGGTCGCCGATCATCACCACGCGGGCCGAGGCGGCCACATCCTTGGCCACGATCTGCCGCAGCAAGGCCAGCTGCCAGTTCAGCACGAAGAAGAAGAGGCGATTTGAGCGGGTGCTGTCGGCCTCGTCGGCTCGCACCTGGACGACGTCTACTCCACCAGTCTCGCTGCAAGTTCCTCGGCCAGCATCTTAGCCTGCTGCCGGATGTCCGGGATTGCGGTGATTTCCCAGAAGGCGGCGCGGGAGGCGGGGCCGATGGCGCGGATGGTGGGGTCGGGGTGGCCGGATGCGTCGATGAGGGCGCAGTCTGGGGCGATGTCGAGGCCGAGGCGGAGGGGATCGATCCGTGCAGCGCCTCGGGCCAGGAGCGCGGCGATGAGGGGCGTGGCGTTCTCGGCCGGATCGCGGCGGATGCCGCGGCAGTCGATGATTCGCGCGGCCTCAAGGCCGAGCGTGCGCGCCGTGCCGCGGGGGCGCCAGTCGGCGGTCAGGATCGCGCCCTCGCGGCGGGCGCCGAGGAAGCTGCCGGACAGGAGGCGCATGCGGCCGGCGCGGATCGCGGCGTGGATGGGCGCGGCGCTTTCAGGGGGCAGGCGGTGGCGGTGGACTTCCCACCAGGGGGCGGCGTGGCGCAGGAAGCGGGCGCGCTCGGCCGCGTCCATGGCGCGCCAGAGGGCGGTGAGGTGCGGGCGCAGCCCGTCCACCGCGTCGCGCCATGTCCCGCCCTGCGCCTCGGCCCGGGCGGCGAGGCCGCGCAGCCAGGACATCACGAAGCTGACCGGCGCGCCCAAGGGAACTTCGGCCCGGCTGATCTCCAGCGGCGTGCCCGGCGCATGGACGCGGGGCAACTGGCCGCGGCGCGAGATGGCGACGATCTCGCCCCTGTGGCCGGCATTCAGCAGCGTCACCGCCTGATCGACCATCGACAGCCCCGAGCCGATGATGACGACGCGCCCCGCCGGCGGCGGCGGCGGCGCGGCCTGCCAGGCGCCTAGGACCAGCCCCTCGGGGTCCGGCTCGGGGACGGCATGGCCGGTCGCCAGCACCGCGCGGTCGGCCGGGATCACCCGGCCGTCGTCCAGATGCGCCGCGACCTCTCGGGCGGTATGGGTCAGATCGAGGCAGGTCGCGCGGATGCAGTGCAGCCGCCCGTCCGCGGACAGGGGCGCCAGCAGCTCGGTCATGTAGGCGCCATAGGTGCCGCGGCTGACGAAGCCCGTCGGGTCCGCCGCCTCGCCGCGCGCGGCCAGCCAGCGCAGGAAGTGGCTGGGATCGTCCGGAAAGGCGCTCATGTTGCCGGCGCGGGTGTTCAGGAGGTGCCCGGGATCGGCGGTCGAATAGGCGATGCCGCAGCCCAGCATGTGCCGGCCCTCGATCACGGTGACGCGCAGGCCCGCGCCCGGATCGCGCAGCAGATGCGCGGCCAGCAGGACGCCGCTGGCGCCCCCGCCGATGATGAGGACATGGGGCAGATGGGCGATGCGCGGCGCGGGTGCGGGCGGGAACGTCTCGATCTTCATGGCATCCTCCTAAGGGCGGCGGGATCAGGGGGGGCGGCGGGATCAGAGGGCGGTGGCGAAGACGGCCATCCAGAGCGCGAGGTTGACGGCGATGGCGGCGGGGACGATCACCTCGCGCCGGCCGGGGGCGGGGCGCTGGTGCAGGCGGCGCAGATGGGCCTCGGTGGTCGGGTCGAACATGGCGGGCTCCTTTCGGGCTGCGATGGCGTCAGGCGGTGCGGGCGCCCCTGAGACGGGTGATCCAGGAGGGGCGGGCGGTCCGGGCAATCAGCTCATCGCGCAGCGCCTTGCCGCGGGGCCAGGGGCCGAAGCCCGAAGCGACGTTGATGTGGCCGGCATGGCCGAGATCGTAGAGCTCGGCGCCCCAGCCCGAGGCGACCTCGCGGGCCTGCTCGAAGCCCATCCACGGATCGTTGCGGCTGGCGACCACGGTGGCGGGAATGTCGAAGCGGCCGCGGGGCAGGGCGCCGAAGGGACGCGTGCGCGCCGAGATCAGCGGATCGGCCGGCGCGACCAGCAGCGCCCCGCGCACCGGCAGGTCCGGCCAGCGCGTCAGCAGATGGGCGATGGTGACGGCGCCGAGCGAGTGGCCGACGAGGATGCAGCCGGGGTGGCGCAGCACCTGGCTGGCCAGCATCGCCTGCCACAGCTCGCGGACGGGCCGGGCGGGATCGCCCGTCTCCAGCAGGATGGCGTCGGGATCGGTCCCCGCCCACCAGTCCTGCCAGTGGGGCGCGGGCGAGCCGTCGAGGCCGGGGACGATGATCGTCTTGGGCTGCGTCTTGGTGGTCCAGCTCATGGCGCTCTCCTTTATCTCGCATAACACTACAATGATGGTCGTGTATTTGGGTTCCAAAGATCACGCCCAGAAGGGAACAGGGTTCTACCGGTCGCGGGTGTTGACGGGGTAGGCGGTGGTGTGGCGCAGCCGCTCCATCGCGAACTGCGAGGTGACGTTCTTGATCGCCACCGCATCGGTCAGCGCGCGGTAGAAGGCGTCATAGGCCGCCATGTCCGGCACGGCGACGCGGAGGAGGTAATCGACATCGCCGGCCATGCGCCAGGCCTCCATCACCTGCGGCAGGCCGGTCAGCGCCTTGGCGAAGGCGTCGCGCCACTCGGCGGAATGATCCGGCGCCTCGATGCCCACGAAGACCGTCAGCCCGAAGCCCAGCTTGGCCGGATCGGCCAGCGCCACGCGCCGCTGGATCACACCCGCGGCCTCCAGCTTCTGGATGCGCTTCCAGCAGGGGGTCTGCGACAGGCCGACCTTCTCGGCGATCTGGGCGATGGGCGTGGTCGCATCCGCCATCAGCGCCGCCACGATCTTGCGGTCGATCAGGTCCAGCGCGAAGGCGGTGCGGGTCTCGTCCTGGGGCATGATCCTCTCCTCTTGCGCCCGAGGATGCCACGAATCATGTTAATGTCTAGCGCAATTGTCGTTATTCGACGAAAAGCCGCGGCACCCGGTCGTCTTTTCTGGCGCTTTCCGGCATATGCCCCTATGATTGCAAGGGAAGATGACGCGGAGCGGCCGGGCATGATCACGCAGAAAATGAAGTATGCCCTCAAGGCCCTGCTCGTTCTTGGCGACGAGGCCGCCCGCCCGCGCCCCGAGGCCCTGACCATCGAGGAGATCGCCCGCCGCTCGGGTGCGCCCAAGCGCTTTCTCGAGCAGATCCTGCTCGAGATCCGCAATGCCGGCATCGTCGCCTCGATCCGGGGCCGGGCAGGGGGCTACATGCTGATCAAGAAGGCCGAGGACATCTCGATCTCGGAGCTTCTGCGCCTGATCGACGGGCCCATCGCGCCGCTGCCCTGCCTCTCGCGCCGGGCCTATCAGCGCTGCGAGGATTGCACCGACGAGGCCACCTGCCGCCTGCGCAAGGTCTTCGCCGAGGTCTTCTGGTCCTACCTGATCCTGATCGAGAGCCTGACCCTGGCCGACATGCTGGGCAGCGACGAGATCGCGGGCGAGCTGACCGGCGCCTAAGGGCGCGCCTGCGCCGGAGAATGATCTTCTCCAAACACGACTAAATCAGCCGATTTATTTCTCTTGCTAAAGACGACCTTCCCTGTCGTTAATTGTGCTCATGAAGCGGCACCTGCCGCGCCCCGAGCAAGAGGATCCAGCGATGCCCCTGCGACAATCCCCTGCCGCCCGTGCCTCTGCCGCCCGTGCGCCGCTCTGCGCCATCACCCTGATCGACCGCCGCACCGGCCGGCCGCACCGCGTCAACGGCGCTGCGCTCGTCGCGCTCAGCCGCGATCCCGACGGTGCCGCGGCCGAGCTTCTGGCCGGCCGCGACCCCCGCATCTGGAGCGCTCGCGTCCAGCCGCTGCCCGGCGCCACGCGCTGACCACCACCACTCACGGAGCCCACATGAAGATCATCGCCATCCTCACCGGCCTCCGCGCCCCGGCCCCAACCTTGGCTCCGGCCCCGGCCATGGTCCCCGCCCATGCCATGCCGGGATCGCGCCCGCCCGCATCCGGCATCCGCCCGACCGGCCGCCTCGCCCCGATGGGCATCTAGGCCGCCCCGTCACCGTCACCCGGACATCTGCGGGGGCAGCGCCCCGATCCTCCCCCGCCCCTCACAAGCCGCCCCTCACAAGGACCCGCCCATGTTCCTCCGCCCCGCCGCCCTCGCCCTGATCCTGCTGGCCCCCGCCGCCCAGGCCCAGAGCCTGCTGAACGTCAGCTACGACCCCACGCGCGAGCTTTATCGCGAGTTCAACGAGGCCTTCGCCGCCCATTGGGAGGCGCAGGGCAACCCGGCCCCCACGATCGAGACCAGCCATGGCGGCTCGGGCGCACAGGCGCGGGCGGTGATCGACGGGCTGAACGCGCAGGTCGTCACGCTGGCTTTGGCCGGCGACATCGACCGCATCGCCGAGGATACCGGCAAGCTGCCCGCCGACTGGCAGTCGAAGCTGCCGCACAATTCCAGCCCCTATACCTCGACCATCGTCTTCCTCGTGCGCGACGGGAACCCCAAGGGCATCCAGGACTGGGGCGATCTGGTGAACGAGGGCGTCGAGGTCATCACGCCGAACCCCAAGACCAGCGGAGGGGCGCGCTGGAACTACCTCGCGGCCTGGGCCTGGGCCGAGAAGAACGGCCGCGACCCGCAGGAGTTCGTCGGCCAGCTCTTCGCCAATGTCCCGGTGCTGGACACCGGCGCGCGCGGCTCGACCACGACCTTCGCGCAGCGCGGCATCGGCGACGTGCTCTTGGCCTGGGAGAACGAGGCCTATCTGGCGCTGGAGGAGCTGGGCGAGGACCAGTTCGACATCGTGGTGCCCAGCCTCTCGATCCTGGCCGAGCCGCCGGTCGCGCTGGTCGAGGGCAACATCGCCGATGACGCGCAGCGCGCCTTGGCCGAGGCCTATCTGAACTATCTCTACACGCCCGAGGGGCAGGCGCTGGCCTTCAAGCACTTCTACCGGGCATGGGACGACAGCGCGGCCGATCCCGAGGACGTCGCCCGCTTCCCCGAGCTGGAGCTGGTCTCCATCGACGATCTTGGCGGATGGGCCACGCTGCAGCCCGAGCACTTCGGCGATGGCGGGATCTTCGACCAGATCTACGTGGCACGGTGACACGCTGATGGCCACCCGCGCCCCTCTCATCCAGCGCACGGCGATCCCCGGTCTCGGCCTTTCGGCCGGGATCACGCTGTTCATGCTGTCGCTCGTCGTCATCCTGCCCATCGGCGCGCTGCTGGCCAAGGGCGCCAGCTTCGGCGCCGCCGGCATCTGGGAGGTGGTGAACCGCCCCCGCACATGGGCCGCGCTGTGGCTGTCCTTCCGCCTGTCCTTCCTGGCGGCGCTCTTCAACCTCGTCTTCGGGGTGATCCTTGCGTGGGTGCTGGTGCGCTACCGCTTCCCCGGCAAGCGCATCATCGACGCGGCGGTGGACCTGCCCTTCGCCCTGCCGACGGCGGTGGCCGGCATCGCCCTGACCGCGCTCTACGCCCCGAACGGCGTTCTCGGCAGCCTCGCCGGCGAGATCGGCTGGAAGATCGCCTATACCCAGTGGGGCATCTGGCTGGCGCTGGTCTTCGTAGGCCTGCCCTTCGTCACCCGCACCGTCCAGCCGGTGATCGAGGAGATCGAGTCCGAGGTCGAGGAAGCCAGCGCCACGCTCGGCGCCAGCCGCGCCCACACGATGCGCCACGTCATCCTGCCGATGCTGATGCCGGCCGCGCTGACGGGCTTCGCCCTCTCGCTGGCCCGCGCGGTCGGGGAATACGGCTCGGTCATCTTCATCGCCGGCAACATTCCCCTCAGGACCGAGATCGCGCCGCTGCTGATCGTGATCCAGCTCGAGGAATACAACTACAACGCCGCCGCCGCGATCGGCATCGCCATGCTGGTCATCAGCTTCGCGATGCTCTTGGCGATCAACCTCATCCAGATCTGGTCTCGCCGGAGGATCGGTCATGTCTGACGCCGCCCTGAACCTCCACCGCACGGCCCATCCGGGCAAGCGCCGCTTCCGCTCGGCCACCGAGGAAAGCGCGCCTGCCCGCATTGCCCTGATCCTGATCGCCGTCGGCGGGCTTCTCCTGCTGGTCGGCGCGCCGCTGGTCGCCGTCTTCGCCGAGGCGCTGGTGCGGGGCTGGGGCGCGGCCGTCCAAAGCCTGCAAAGCCGCGACGCGCAGGCCGCAATCCGGCTGACGCTGCTGATCACCGCCATCGCGGTGCCGATGAACGCGATCTTCGGCATCGCGGCGGCCTGGTTCATCACCAAGTTCGACTTCCGCGGCAAGGCCTTCCTCATCACCCTGATCGACCTGCCGTTCAGCGTCAGCCCGGTGGTCGCCGGCCTCTGCATCGTGCTGCTGTTCGGGGCGAACTCGGCCATGGGGGCCTGGCTGGTCGCGAACGGCTTTCCCATCGTCTTCGCCGTGCCCGGCATCGTGCTGGCCACCGTCTTCGTGACCTTCCCCTTCGTCGCGCGCGAGCTGATCCCCGTGATGATCGAGCAGGGCCGCTCCGAGGAAGAGGCCGCGCTGACCCTCGGCGCCTCGGGCTGGCGGGTGTTCCGCACGGTGACGCTGCCGAACATCCGGTGGGCGCTGCTTTACGGCACGCTCCTCTGCACCGCCCGCGCGATGGGCGAGTTCGGCGCCGTCGCCGTCGTGTCCGGCAAGATCCGCGGCCAGACCGCGACCATGCCGATCACCATCGAGATGTTCTACAACGAATATCTCTCGGTCGCGGCCTTCTCGATGGCCGCGCTCCTGACGGGCTTCGCCCTCCTGACCCTGATGCTGAAAACCGTGCTGGAGCTGCGTCACGCCGACCAGCTCGCCGCCACCCGCCGCCATTGAGGAGCCCCTCCATGCATATCGACATCGACGAGATCGCCAAGGAGTTCGGTGCCACTACCGCGCTGCATCCCGTGTCCCTCGCCATCCCCTCGGGGGCGCTGGTCGCGCTGCTGGGGCCCTCGGGCTCGGGCAAGACGACGCTCCTGCGCATCCTCGGGGGCCTCGAGTTCCCGACCTCGGGCCGGGTGCTCTTCAACGGCCAGGACGCGACCGGCATGACCGTGCAGGAACGGCGGGCGGGCCTCGTGTTCCAAAGCTACGCGCTCTTCCGGCACATGACGGTCTTCGAGAACATCGCCTACGGCCTCAGGGCGCGCCCCCGCGCCGCGCGCCCCAACAAGGCCGAGATCGACCGCCGCGTCCTGAAGCTGCTGGACCTTATCCAGCTGCCCCATATCGGCGATCGCTACCCCACCCAGCTCTCGGGCGGTCAGCGCCAGCGCGTGGCGCTGGCCCGCGCCCTTGCCATCGAGCCGCGCATGCTGCTCTTGGACGAGCCGTTCGGCGCCCTCGACGCCAAGGTGCGCAAGGAACTGCGCCAAGGCCTGCGCGACATCCACGACGAGACCGGCCTGACCACCGTCTTCGTCACCCACGACCAGGAAGAGGCGATGGAGCTGGCCGATCTGGTCGTCGTCATGTCCATGGGCCGCATCGAGCAGATCGGCAAGCCGCAGGACATCCGCGCAAAGCCCGCGACCGAGTTCGTGCGCGAGTTCATCGCCGCGTGACGTCCGCCCGACCTGGGTCCAGGGGAAAGCCGCAGCGCCAAGGCAGATCCGGCAGGCCCAGATCGGGCGGCGGCGTTGCGGCGGCGAGCAGGTTGACGACATCGGCGCGGCTTCTCGCATCCGCGCCGTCCGCCAGGGCCTCCGCCAGCCAGCGCGTCGCCTGTGGGGCCGAAAGGCTCGTGCCGCTCAGGCGCTGGCACGCGGCGGGCGCGATGCCGGGCAGGGTCATGCCGAAGACGTTGCTGCTTGCATCGGCCGGCGCGGTGATGTCGCCCCCGTCGCCATTCGAAAGAAGCCCGGTATAGGCGCTGAGCCGTCCCGGCGGCCATGCGAGCGTCGCGCCGACGCGGATCTGCTGCGCGCCCCGTGCGTGAAGGCTGGCGGTGCCGTTCCGGCGGATGGGGCCGAGGGGCGGGCTGTCGCGCTCGGGCCAGCGCCCCGACGCAGTGCGCGGGGCGTGGTCGGCATGGACGAACGAGGATTGCAGGCCCTGCCCGCGAAAGCCCGAAAGCCGGTCGTCGCGGTGGATGAAGAGGTCGCAGCCCGAGGCACCTGCCTCGGTCAGGTGCAGCTTCCAGAGGCCGGGCGGCGCGGCCTTGCCGGCCTCCGGCAGCGTCGGCGGCACGATGACCGTCAGGCAGGCCCGCCCCGCGTCGCCGCCCCGGCGCTGAAGGACGACCCGCGCCAGCCGGGCGCCCCGGCCGTCCTCGACCACGCCCTGACCCGTCTGGTCCAGCGGCACGGCGATTTGCCTTCCGTCGGGCGTGGAAAGGGCAAGGCGCGGCGCGGGCTCTCCGGCCGCCCCCCAGATCTCGAGCGCGTTCAGGGTCGGATCGGCGGGCGGGATGCGCCAGCCGATGCTGCCGCCTTGCTGCAGCTTCGCCCGCAGCCGGGCCTGCCGGCTGTTGCCGGTCGGTACGACGAAGAAGATCGGCCCCAGCTCCCACTTCCTGATCTTCGTGACCGCGTCCTGCAGGCGCGACAGCAGCGCGCTTCCGTCATCCGCCCCCGCCGTCACGCCGAGCGAGAGGTTCACGACCAGCGGCGGTGCCACCTTACGGCCCGCCACCCTGGACATCTCGCGGGCAAGCGCGCGGGCGCGGGCGATGACGAAGACCACGGCCGCCTGGATGAAAAGGCCCGACAGGCTGCCCGTCGTCTCGGCCAGCACGCTTCTGGGCAGCGAGACGGCCAGCATGGGGAAGTCGCGCCCGCGCCCCTGTCGCGGATCATGCCCCGCCGCCAGCGCCGCGACCGCCGCGCCGTGGCTGGCGGCATGGGCCATCTGGAAGACGCCGCCCGGCTGCATCAGCCCGCAGGCGCGATAGGCGGCATCGGGATCGCCCGCCCGCCGCAGCGCGTCGATCTGCGGGCCGCGCAGTTCCCGGCCAAAGGCGATGTCGGCGCGGCGCTCGGCCCGCGCGGCCTCCATCAGCCAGATCGAGGCGACGCGGCTGTGGCCTTCGGACGTCGTGAAGAGGGGATGCGCGAAGGGGATGGCGTAATCTATGACCGCGACGATGGCGGCCTGGCCCGCATCTGGCGGATGGGCCGCGGGGTCGAGGAATGGCCCCTCTTCCGCCACCGGCGCGCCCTTCACCGCCAGTGCCTGCGCGGGCAGCAGCGCCGGGATGCTGTCGAGGATCGCGGTGAACAGCTCGAGGGATTGCTTGATGATCATGGGTTGAACGCCGCGTCGATCAGCGCCTGCAGCGCCTCAAGCCGGGCCGCGCGTTCGGGGTCCCCCACGGCAAGCTGCATGCCCTTCACGAGGTCATCCACCAGCGGCCAGTCGTCGTCCCGCGTCAGATGAGCTTGCGGGGCGGGCTGCCAGATGAGCGGCGTCAGCCCCATCGCCCCTCCCATTCGTCATGCGCGGCGGACCAGGTCGCGGCGAGAAGCGGCGCCTTCTCGGCGGCGCCGCCTTCGGCATGGGTCAGGCAGTTCTGCGCCTCCCATGCGGCCCAGAACGCCGGCAGGTGGAAGTCGCGCGAGCCTGCGGCCGCATCCTCGCCCCACTGCGCCCCGTCGAAGGTGATGTCGGGCGCCGTGCCGCCGGTCGCCCGCGCGACCAGCCAGCGGGCGGCGGCCAGTCCGAGCGCCGCCCCCGCCGCGCTGTCCGACGGGAAGTGCAGCCCCGCCACCGTCCGGTTCGTCGCGATCCGCGCCGCCGCGCGGTCCAGCTGGCTGCCAAGGGCGGGCGAGGCGGCGCCGCTGAGGGCCGCGAGCACGCCCGCAAGCGCGAAGGCCTGCGTCGCGTGCCCGCTCGGGAAGGTTGAATGGCCGGGGCAAGGGATGATCGGCTGGATGTCGGGCGACAGCACATGCGGGCGCGGCAGCGCGAAGCCCAGCTTCGCGCGCTGGACGAGCACCGTCGCCAGATCCAGCGCGGCCGAGGCCAGAAGCAGGGTGCAGGGCGTCCAGCGCGGCGCGATGGGCAGGATCGACGAGAAGAAGGGCAGGACCTGATCGGTCTGGCAGAGGATCTCGGCCATGCGCTCGGCGCGCAGATCGGCATAGCCGGCGACCAGCTGCACCTCGTCCTGCAAGCGCTCCGCGTCCGGCGGCGCGATCCTGACCAGCCGCCCGCCTGGCGCCTCGATCACCAGCGCCTCGGCCGTGGCCGCGATCCGCAGCCCCTCGGTCGCTTCGGACAGAAGCGCGGCGACCGCGAAATGCGGCTCGATCCGCCGCAGCCGCGCGGCAAGGTCCGCCTGCGGTGCGCCGGGCGCGGTGACGGCGACCTCGGTCATGGGGGCCAGCGCCTCGCGCGCCACCAGCAGGGCCTGGGCCATCATGGCGCTGACGCCGCCCGCGCCCTCGGCCTGGGCATTCTGCGCGTTCTGGGCATTTTGCGCGTTCTGCGCATTTTGGGCGTTCGAGAAGGACATCGGATCTTCCCTCTGCACGGGCGCGTTCCACGCCTCGATTCGCGTGAGCTATGGTAACATGCGCGCGAGCATTCATCAGGAGCCTTCGGTGATGCGCCATCGGCTGCGGCTCATGGGCCCGGTCAACCTCGTCACTGCCGAGGGCAGGGACGTGACGCCGCGTGGCCGCAAGGCGCGCGGGATGCTGGCGCTTCTGGGCACCGCGCCCGGCCTGCGCATGGCGCGCGCGCAGCTTCAGGACCGGCTGTGGAGCCTCAGCCCGCCGGTCCAGAGTTCGGCCAGCCTGCGCCAGGCCCTGCGCGAGCTGCGCCAGGCGCTGGAGGGCGCGCTGGTCGGCGGCGACGGGTGGGTGGGGCTGGATCCCGCGGCGGTCGAGGTGGACCTGCGGCCGCGCGCCGGGCTTGCGGGGCAGGTGGCCGAGTTCGCCCAGGGCCTCGAGATCGACGATCCCGAATTCGAGGACTGGCTGCGCGACATGCGCCTCGCGCTCGAGGACCGCGTGCCGGTGCCGGAGCTTGCCGCGCTGGTCCTCTGCGAGCCGCGGGGCGAGGGGGCGCAGGCCCGGATGCTGGCCGAGATCGTGCTGCAGGAGGCCGCGGCCCGCGCCGCCCCGCTGATCCCCGCCCGGATCATCCGTGCGCCCGACGGCGGCGAGGGGCTGCTGGTCGAGAGCTGGTGCCTTGGCGGGCAGGGCGAGCGGGCGCTGATGATGACGGCGCTGCGCGATCTCGGGACGGGGGCGCAGCTCTGGGCGCAGAGCGATGCGCTTGCGCCCGGCCTGCCCGACATGCGGCGGCTCGGCAGCGTCCTGGCGGCGGCGATGATCCAGGCGGCGCGCCAGAGCGGGGCGGGCGGCGGGCTGCGCTATCCGGTCCCCGATCTCTTCACCTTCTCGCGCCGCCGCCTGCTGGCCGCGGACCGCAGGTTGCAGCAGGCCGAGGGCGCGGTGCCCCGCGCGCTGCAGGCCTTCCTGCGCTACACGCTGATCATCGAGCGGCAGGGCGCCGACCCCCGCAGCCTCGCCGACGAGGCCGAGGCCTTCTGCCGCCAGTCCCTCGAGGCCGCGCCGACCGATCCCATCGTGCTATCGACCTTTGCCCTGTTGAAGTCCTTGCGCGGCGAGGTGGCGGCGGCGCTGGACCTGGCGCGGCTGGCCTGCCGCCTGTCGCCGGGCCATGACATGTCGCATCTGGCGCTGTCGCAGGCGCTGAACGATGCCGGCCGCGACCGGGATGCGCTGATGACCATCGTCAAAGCCGATGCCGGGCCGATGGCGATGCTGGGCCAGCCCAGCTGGCGGCTGCGCCTGATGGTGGCGCAGCTGCGCCTTGGGCGCCTTGCCGAGGCCGAGGCCGCGGCGGCCGCGGCCCTCGCCCATGCGCCGGAATGCCGCCCGGCGCTGCGCGCGCTGGCCGCCCTGCGCTTTCACCGCGGCGACGAGGCCGGCGCGGCCGATGCGCTGGCCGCCCTGCGCCGCGCCGAGCCCGATTTCAGCCTCGCCCTGATGGCCAGTCCCGACTACCCGGTGCTGACGCTGCGGCGCATGGGGCTTCTGGGCGTCACCCGCTCGGGCCTCTGAGGTTTTCACGCCGCTCTCACGCCGCTTTCACGCCGGCATGGCACAACTTGATTCGCGGACCGGATGATAACCGGGCCGCGAAGGCGAAGAACGACCCGGTGATCGGCCACAGTTGCTCCTGATGTGCGCGACCGGGTGCGCGGCCTTCGATCGACGGCGTGCGGGACGGTGCATCTTGCGTGGTGGTTGACGGTTTTTCCGGTCGGCACCGACCCGCCGCCTTTGGTTCGGCCCGCAACCGCGCTTCCGCCGCCGCAGCCCATGGCAGAGGGCCGCCGGCGGAAGCGGCCGGGTCTCTCGCCCTCATTCCCAAGCGTCCCCGTCGCCGGCGCCCTGCCGGCGGCGCCCCCCCCCGATGCCAAAGGCGAGCCGCCTGCGCGCGGCCAACACGGGAGAGCGACATGAGCGAAGAGACAATCATTGCCCCCGACCTGCGCCCGGCGCGACGCCGCGCCCTGCCCGAAGGGCTGGTGCGGCGGATGCAGGGGCCGGGCGGCTACTACAACATCGGCAACATCCTGGCCTTCACCGTCTCGGCGGCGCTGGCCATCCGCGCAGGCCAAGGCGCCGAGGCGCCGGGCGGCTTGCTGCCGGCGATCCGCGAGTTCCTGATCGGCAGCCCGTCGGCCACCGCGATCTCGGTCGCGATGCTGATCTTCTTCGTTAGCGGCGAGGCCTATTTCCGCGCCTGGCGGCAGCCGGGCGGGCCGTCGATCGGGGCGATCCGCCTTGGCGACGGGCTGTCGGCGGTGGCGGCAATCTTTCTGTGCGTCTCGCTGGTGCTGATCGGGAACGCCGCCCTCGGGATCGCATCGACGCTGCTGCTCCTCGGCGGAAAGCTCGGCAGCGCCCTGCGCCCGGACGCCAGCCTGATCCTGCGGCTCGGGGGCCTGCCGGCCTTTGATCCGTTCCGCCTCGCCGTCGTCGCCAGCCGGCTGCCGGCCCTGATCGGGGTCGGTGCGGGCCTTCTGGCGGGCGACGCCCCGGCCGCGGTCCTCACGCAGCAGGCCACCTTGCTGGTCTGCTACGCGCTGTGGCTGCGCGCCGACCTGATGCTGTCTCGCCTGCGCGCCGCCTGACGCGCCGGCCCCCTTCTTTCCCCTTCATGACAAGGAGACGCGCCGTGCTGGAACTTCTCATCATCGCCTGCCTGCAGGATCAATGCCGCGAGTTCTCGAAGCTCTACGATCCCGCCGAGGTGTCGCTGCTGACCTGCATGATGTCGGGCCAGTCCGAGGTCGCCCGCTGGCAGGCCGCTTATCCCGAGTGGCAGGTCGACCGCTGGAGCTGCGGCGAGCGGTCCACCCGCGCCGCGCGGCTCTAGCCACCCGTGCGTGCTGTCCGGAGGCCGCGCCATGCAGCTTCTCACCTATGCCCTCGCGCTCGGGCTGGTCGCGGCCGCGCCCGGCCCGGTCGTCGCGATCCTGATGGCGCGGGCGCTGTCGGGACACCGGCGCGGCGCCGCATGTTTCGCGGGCGGCGTGATCCTGGGCAAGCTCGCGACGCTGGCCGCGGTGACCAGCGGCCTCGTGCTCTGGCTGGGGCTTCCGGGCGCGCCGCTGCTGGCGGCCAAGATCATCTTCGTCGGATACCTCGTCACGGTGGTGCTGCAGATGTGGAACACCGCCCCGATCCCGGTGACGGCAGAGCGGCATCCGCGCCGCAGTGCCTCGGAGGCCGGGGATGTCGCGGCGGGTTTTGCCGCGGGCGTGGCCAGTCCGCTGAGCCTTCTCTTCTTCGTGACGCTGCTGCCCGCCGGCCTTCACGGCGGGAACGGCGGCTGGCCCACCATCCTCGGCGCGGCCGCGGTGACGGCGGTCGCGCCCGGCCTCGTCTTCGGGGCCTATATCCTGCTGGCCTGCCGCCTGCAGCGGCTGCTGCGCCGGCCGCGCCACGTGCGACTTGTCCATCGCGCGATGGCCGTCCTGATCGGCGGCACGACCGCGGTTCTGCTGCTGGACCCGTTTTGGAAGGGCGCCTGACCCGGCGCCCCCCCGTGGTGCGTTACAACCGCGTGCGTTACCAGAGCGCCTCTTCCCGGTCGTAGTAGCGGCGCGAGGCGGCCTCGGCGAAGCCCGCCGCCTCGAGCGGCACCACGCCCGCGTCGCGCTTGACCCCCGCGGCGTCCAGAAGCGCGGCCGCCGTCTCGTCCGCGCCGATGGCCTTGCAATGGGCGAAGGCGTCCGAGACGAAGTCGATGGCGGGCTTGTAGCGGGCCAGCATGCCTGCGTCCTCGGCCGACATCGCCAGCGCGACGGCGTCGAAGAAGACCGAAGGCTGCCCGGCCAGCTGCTCGTCGGCCTTGCCGCGCTGCTTGTGGATCAGCACGGCCTTCGCGCCGGCCTCGTTCAACGCGGCAACGACCGCGGCCAGCCGGTCCTGATCGGGCGCGTCGCCGATGAGGATGCCGACCTTCCGGCCCTTCAGGCTGTAATGCGCCCGCTTGCCGATCGAGAGCGCGTCCGAGGGCTTCATCGTCACCGGCGCCTTTGCCGGCTCGGCCGCGTCCGGCAGGCTCTCGGCCAGCCCCTCGGCGACTTCCTCGGCGAGGTCCTCGTCGATCACGCGCAGATGCGACAGCACGCGGTCCACCACATGCGGCAGGGAAACCTTGGACAGCTCGAAGACCATCGCGTCGGCCATGTGGCGCTGCTCGACCTCGGTCTGGCTGCGGTAGAAGAGCCGCGCCTGGCTGTAGTGATCGGCAAAGCTTTCGGGCCGCACGCGCAGCTTCTCGCTTGGCTCGTTGCCGAGTTCGGTCATGTGCCGGTAGGTCGCAAAGCCCTTGTCCGAGGCGCGGGGTCCGGGATCCTCGCCCGCCTCGGCCAGGCTGTTCGGCTCGTAATTGGCGCGCCCCCGCGGCACGGCCATCTGCATCATCCCGTCGCGCTGGAAGTTGTGCATCGGGCATTTCGGCGCGTTCACCGGGATCTGGTGGAAGTTCGTCGTCCCGAGCCGCGACTTCTGCGTGTCTAGATAGCTGAAGAGGCGGCCCTGCAGCAGCGGGTCCTCGGTGAAGTCGATGCCGGGCACGACGTTCGAGGGCAGGAAGGCCACCTGCTCGGTCTCGGCGAAGAAGTTGTCGGGGTTGCGGTCCAGCACCATGCGGCCGACGATGCGGACGGGGATGTCCTCCTCGGGGATGAGCTTTGTCGCATCCAGCACGTCATAGGGCTGGGCGGCGGCCCATTCGGCGTCGAAGGTCTGGATGCCCAGCTCCCATTCGGGGAAGTCGCCCGAATCGATCGCCTCCCACAGGTCGCGGCGGTGGTAGTCGGGATCGGCGCCGGCGGTCTTCACCGCCTCGTTCCAGACCTGGCTTTGCAGGCCCAGCTTCGGCTTCCAGTGGAACTTGACGAAGGTCGAGCGGCCCTCGTCGTTGACAAGGCGGAAGGTGTGCACGCCAAAGCCCTCGATCATCCGCAGGCTGCGCGGGATCGTACGGTCCGACATGGTCCACATGATCATGTGCATGGATTCCGGCATCAGCGAGACGAAGTCCCAGAACGTGTCATGCGCGCTGGCGGCCTGCGGATAGCCGCGATCGGCCTCCATCTTCACGGCGTGGACCAGGTCGGGGAACTTCAGCGCGTCCTGGATGAAGAAGACGGGAATGTTGTTGCCAACGAGGTCCCAGTTGCCCTCGTCCGTGTAGAACTTGACCGCGAAGCCGCGCACGTCGCGCGGTGTGTCGACGCTGCCCGCCCCGCCGGCGACGGTCGAGAAGCGCACGAAGACCTCGGTCCGGCCCGCCTTGGCCAGCACCCCGGCGCGCGTCAACTCGGGGATCGGGTCGGTGCATTCGAAATAGCCATGCGCGCCCGAGCCGCGGGCGTGGACGATCCGCTCGGGAATGCGCTCGTGGTCGAAGTGGAAGATCTTCTCGCGCAGGACGAAGTCCTCCAGCAGCACCGGCCCGCGCGCGCCGGCCTTGAGGCTGTTCTGGTTGTCCGAGATGGGCACGCCGTGGTTGGTGGTCAGCGCCTCGCCGCCCCTCTGCTGCGTCTCTCCGCCCTGTCCCCGCCCGTGGCTGATGCTCGACATGTCGCTTGTCCTCTTGCTTGGCGCCCGGCGTCGTGCCCGCGCGACCTAGCCAAACCCCCTTCGTCCGCAGGCGTTCCGTGGCATCTTCATCCTGCGACCATCGGCGGGGCGGCCGCCCCCGCTGAGAAAGCAGGCGGTCCGCGGTCAGTCGGAGGACGCCTGCTCCCGCAGCGGGGTGGGCTGGCGGCCGTCGGGCAGCAGTCTGCGCAGGTGCTCGCGCACGACATCGGCGCTGAAGGGCTTGGTGATGAACTCGGCCTTCTCGGGCATGTCGCCGGGTTCGGGCGTGACCCCGCCCGAGGCGATGAGGATGCTGATCTCGGGCCAGTCGCGCGCGCAGCGATGGGCCAGATCGAAGCCGGTCAGATCGCTTGGCGGCATGTTGACGTCGCTGAAGAGCAGCCGGATGCTTTTACCGGACCGATCAAGGATGTCGAACGCCTGCTCGGGCGTGGCGGCCTCGAAACATCTGAAGCCGGCATCCTTCAGGATCGCGCGCGCGTCCATGCGGATGATCGGGTCGTCGTCCACCACAAGGGCATAGGGCGTGTATCGGTCCACGGCAGATCCTTTCAGGGTGTCACCGAAATGAATGACGTGCTTCATTCTCTTGTTCCGCCCGCGCCAACAAAAGTTAGGTCGCGCGGGGCGCTTTCAGCCCGAGCCGGTGCGGGGCGCGAACCGGTCGATGCGGAAGCCGGCGAAGCTCCGGGTCTCGGTCAACGGCAGGTGGCGCGCCAGCTCGGCCACGGCGGCGGTGCCGGTCAGCTCCTCATCCGTCGGCCCGGTCCAGTTGACCGCGACGACGGTGCCCGTGCCGGCCTGGGTGATCCATGCAGCGAGGCTCTCGATCTCGCTCGGGGTCAGGAAATACAGCACCTCGGACAGCAGGATCAGGTCGGGGCGGACGGGAGGAAGCTCCTGCGGCGCGGCGCCCAGAAGAACCTCGACATGATCCAGGCCGGCCACGGCCGTGCGCGCGGCGCGGACGGCCTTGGGGATGCAGTCCATCATCGTCAGCCGACGGCAGCGCGGTGCCAGACGGCGCGACAGCTCGCCAATGCCGCAGCCGATCTCCAGCGCATGCGCGAAGGGACCGGGGCCGACCGCCTCCAGCGTGCGGCGGTACTTCTCCGCCTCATAGGGGCTGGCGCGGTGATCCCAGGGATCGTCGCTGTCGTCATAGAGCCGGTTCAGATGGGCGATGACCTCAGGGCGCGGCAATGATGATCTCCGGATGCTCGAGGAAATGGGCCTGCCGCCAATCCTCCATCACGAACCCCGACGGGTCGTCGGCGATGAGGCGGGTCATCTGGCTGGCGTGGCAGGCGAGGGCGCGGGCCTTGGCGGCCCGGGCTTCGGGCGAGGCGCGCAGACGGCGGGCGCCCTCGGCCTGCCGGTCGCCGAAGCGGCCCCAGACCGGGTAGAAGGCCAGCGCCAGGTCCGGCCGCAGGGCCGCTTTCGCCATCCGGGCGACGCTCTCGTGGTCGCAATGGGGATCGCCCTCCCAGCTGGCCAGCACCAGCGCGCCCTGCGGGATCAGCGGGCCGATGTCCGCGGTCTCGTCCACCGCGCAGTCGGGATGGCCCAGCCAGTGCAGCGTCGCCCCGAGGGTGGCGGTCGCCGCCTCCATCTCGCGCCGGCGCAATGTTGTGAGGCGCGCGGGCGGGTGGCTGGCCGAGCCGGGATGCGAGCGGCTGCCATCCGTCACGCAGATGACCGAGGTCGCGACGCCCGCCGCCACCGCGTCGAAGACAAGGGCGCCGCAGCCGAGCGTCTCGTCGTCCGGATGCGGCGCGATCACCACCAGCGGCCGGCCCTGCAACAGCTCGGGCACGGACATCCAAGGCATCGGGGCGGCGAGGAACCCGCTCATCCGATCCACCGCGCGGCGCGGTCCGGATCGGCCATGATCCGCGCCATCGCGTCCAGGGCCAGCTGGTCCGGGTTCGCCTGCCGGATGTAGAAGCCAAGATCGCGGCGGATGCGCTCGGCAGGGTGCCCCGTGGCGAAGGAGGACGCGCCGAGCGCCTCGTCCATGCGGTTCAGCACCTCGACCGCGGCCTCGGCCGTCACAAGCCGGGCGAGGATCGAAGCCTCGGCCGCCTCGGGCCCGGCGCCCGGTGCCTCGACGGTTTCGGCCGCCTGCCACAGCCACAGCCGCGCCGTCTCGCAGGCGGTCACCATCCGCCGCAGCCGCATAGCCTGCAGGGGCGCGGCCTCGTGCCCGCGGCGGCGCAGCTGGGCGGCGGTGATGGCGGTCAGCCGCCGCATCGCGCCCAGTTGCACCGCGCCGTAGCGCCAGACGCCGCCCTGGAAATGCGGCTCGCGCAGGTAGTCGCCCGGCCCGCCGACGGCTTCGGCATCGGCCAGCGGGAGACCGTCCAGATCGCAGCGCCCCGAGGCGGTGGCCTTCATCCCCGCGACATGCCACTCGCCCGGGAACAGCCGCCCGGCCAGGCGCCGCCTGTCGATGAGGAAGAGCTGCAGACCTTCCTCGCGGCGCGCCGAGACGAGGACATGGTCCAGCACGTCCGCGCCGCTGGCAAACAGCTTCTGCCCGGCAAGCCTGTCGCCGTCCACTCGCACCGGGTCCGGGCCGTCGGCGCCCCAGATCCCGCCAAGGCCGGGGCGGGGGCTACCATAGAGGTCCAGCAGCTTGCGCGCGTTGACATGGCCCTCGAAGATGCGCCCGGCCGACAGGCTGGCCGCGCCGATGCCGGTCAGCGCCTCGAACAGATCAAGCGTGCTCAGCTCGACCTCCAACAGGCCGCCCGCACGAAGCGCGGCGGCGAGGGCTGCGCCCGGGGGGCCGTCCGCGCCGTCGCCCGGCGCCTCGGCCACCAGCCGGACGGCATGCGCGACGCGGCTCACGCGGCCACCGCGCCCTGGATCAGCGGGCGCACATCCGACAGCACGAAGGCCCGCAGATGCGGCAGGGTGGCCTCGAGGTCCGAGGCGCGCAGCCGCCTCCAGTCGCCCGACGCGGCCCGGCTTGGATAGGGATCGCCCCTGCCGGCCACGGCGTCATCCCAGAGGCGGCGGATCACCGGCAGCGGCAGCATCGCCTGGTCCACCAGCGGGTCCGGCTCGGCCAGGCGCCGGCGCAGCGTCTCGGCCATGCCGCCCTCGGCCCGGCCCCGCAGCCGCGCCGAGACGGTGACCATCATCTGCGGCACGTAGTCGATCCTCAGCCCGTTCTGCTCGGCCCGGTGGACGAGCGCGCGGTCCTCGCTGGAGCGGACGTCGGGCATCCCGCCGATCCTCAGGTAGCTGTCGGCGCGGATCGCCAGCGAGGCCCCGGCCTCGGTGTAATGGGGCTGGGCGGTGCGGCCACGGCCGCGCAGATGCTCGATCGCATGGCGCGTCTCGTGCAGCAGGCGGCTATAGGCGGTCTCGAGCTGCGCCACCCGGCGCGCGCAGGGCGTCAAGAGGGCGCGGCGCAGGTCCGCGCGGATGCGGCCGCAGACGACCTCGGCCCCGGCCTCTGCCGCGGCCAGGGCGCTGACGATCCAGTCGCGATGCGGCACGCCGTCCGCATCCGTGGTCATGATCAGCGCGCCGTCCCGCGTCGCCATGTCGCAGGCAAGCCGCCGGGCCAGACCCGCGGTCGGATCGGCAAGCTGCCGGCACGCGATCTCGACGCGCAGGGCCGGATAGGCGAAGGCCGCGGCGATGGCCGCGCTGTCATCCGTGCAGTTGTTCGCGAGGATCAGCACCGTGACCGGCACGGGGCTTGCAGCCGCAGCAACGGCCAGCGCGGCAAGCAGTTTCGGCAGGCGGAGCGCCTCGTTCCGCACGGGGACCGCGACGACGACCTCTCGGATGGCGGGGCAGGGGAGGGGGCGGCCGAGGATCGGCGGGTGGGTGACGGATGCCATGCTGCGCTCGTTGCTGACCGGGAAGAAGACGCAGCGCTGCGGCAATGGTTCCGGCGGGGGCAGGGGCACGGGCGGCGAGGGAACCGCATCAGCGGCTTTCGGTTGAGCAAGGCCAAGATGAGGACAGGCCAATGGATGATGATCGCGTGTGGAACTTCGAGACGGGTCTCTGGAAAGCCTCGGAAGAGCGCTATCACGAGCGCGTCGATCCGGAATGCATCATGGCCCTGAGCCATGCGCCCTACCTGTTCCAGGGCGAGGCGGCCGTCGAGGCCGTGACCGGCACGCCGGAATGGGACGAGGTCAGCTTCTCGAACCGCAGCATCTCGCGCCCGCAGGAGGGGCTGATCGTCGTCGGCTACGAGGTCGATGCCCACAAGGGCGACACGCGCTTCCGCGCGGCCTGCACCTCAGTCTACCGGCGGATCGAGCACGAGGAATGGACGGTCGTCCAGCACGCGCAGATCGCGCGCGACATGGCCGACGCGGGCTGAAGCCGGCCGCCTCTCGCCCCGCGACGGCTTGCATCGCGCCCGCCCGGCGCGGCATGGTCACCAGGGGGCGGCGGGAGGCAGGCATGGAGTTTCAGGCGGCGGATGTCGAGCGGCTGATCACGCTGCTGCGCTGGCGGCGCGATGTCCGCCATTTCCGGCCCGACCCCGTGCCCGAGCCGCTGATCGCGCGGCTCGAACAGGCGATGACCTTGGCGCCCTCGGTCGGCAATTCGCGCCCCTGGCGGGTCATCCGCGTCGAGGATGCGCGGCTGCGGGCCGACGTGCGCGACGACTTTCTGCGCTGCAACGAGGCCGCCGCCGCCGGATATGACAATGAGCGGCGCGACAGCTACCAGGCGTTGAAGCTGGCCGGCTTGGATCATGCGCCGGTGCAGCTGGCGATCTTCTGCGCGGCCGATCCCGCGCAGGGCCACGGGCTTGGCCGCCAGACGATGCCGGCGACGCTGGAGCAGTCGGTCAGCATGGCGGTCTTCGCGCTGTGGCTGGCGGCACGGGCGCAGAACCTGGGCGTGGGCATGGTCTCGATTCTCGATCCGGCGAGGATCGAGGCGCTTCTGGAAGTGCCCGAGGACTGGCATTTCGTCGCCTGGCTCTGCATCGGCTGGCCCGAGTTCCAGGACGACACGCCGCTGCTGCACCGCAGTGGCTGGCAGGAGAACGACGAGACCGCCTGGCTCACCCGCTAGAAGTCGAGCCCCAGGTCCAGCGTGCGGGCGGAATGGGTGAGCGCGCCGACCGAGATGTAGCCAACCCCGGTCGCCGCCACCTCGGCGATCCGCTCGAGCCGCATGTTTCCCGACGCTTCCAGCACCACCTGGCCCGCGGCCATGGACACCGCCTCGCGCAGGGTGCCGGTGTCCATGTTGTCCAGAAGCACCACGTCCGCGCCGCCCTCGTCCAGCACCTCGGCCAGCTGGTCCAGCCGGTCCACCTCGATCTCGACGCGCATCATGTGCGAGGCGCGCGCCTTGACCGCCTGCAGCACCGGGCGGATGCCCCCGGCGGCGGCGATGTGGTTGTCCTTGATCAGGATCGCGTCGGACAGCGAGACCCGGTGGCTGAAGCCGCCGCCATGCAGCACCGCCTGCTTTTCCACCAGCCGCAGACCGGGGTCGTCTTGCGCGTGCAGGTGATCCGCGCCGCGGTCCCCGCCGTCTGCGCGACGAAGGCTGCCGTCTGCGTGGCAATGCCTGACATGCGGCCGGCGAAGTTCAGGGCCACCCGCTCGGCCGAGAGGATCGCGGCGGCCTCGCCCTCGATCACCGCCAGCGTGTCGCCGGCGGCGAAGGCGCTGCCGTCGGGATGGGATACCTCGAGCCGCAAGCCGGGCTCGATCAGGCGGAAAGCGATCGCGGCGAGCTGCATCCCCGAGGCGACGCCCGGCTCGCGGGCGCGGATGCGGGCCGAGTAGCGGGTGCCGGCGGGGATGACGGTCCGCGTGGTGACATCGCCGTTGGTGCCGAGGTCCTCGACCAGCGCGGCGCGGACCAGGGGCTCCAGGATCATGTCGGGCAGGGGCGGGATCATGTCGGCTCCGGTTGGTGTGCGTCTGCCGCGCGCAGCAGCGCGGCCTCGGTCAGGGTCATGCGGCTGCGGGCCGCTTCGGGCGATGTCGCGGGATGGTCGGTGCGGGCATGGGCGCCGCGGCTTTCGCGGCGGGCGAGGGCGGCGGCGCAGATCAGCGTGGCGGTGGCGGTCATGTTCAGGAGTTGCGGCTGACCGGCCGCCTCGGCCTCGACGTCCGCGATCTCGCGCAGCGCGCGGGACAGGCCGGAGGCGTCGCGCAGCACGCCGGCGCCGGCCGTCATCGCGCGGCGCAGGCGGACGATCAGCGCCGGATCGGGCAGCGGCACCGCAGTGGGCCGGGGCAGGTTGACCGGCGCAGCATCCCCCGCCGCCGTCTCGGCCGCGATGGACAGCGCGGCGCGGCGGGCGAAGACCAGCGCCTCGAGAAGCCCGTTGGACGCCAGCCGGTTCGCGCCGTGAAGCCCCGTCGAGGCCGCCTCGCCGCAGGCCCAGAGGCCGGGCAGGCTGGCACGCCCCTCGCGGTCGGTCGCGATCCCGCCCATGTGGTAATGCGCGGCGGCCGCGACCGGGATCGGCTGGCGCGCCGGGTCGATGCCCGCGCGGGCGCAGGCTGCGGCGACGGCGGGAAAGCGCGTCGTGAGGTCGGGCACCATCCGGCAATCCAGCGCGGGGGCGCGGCCCGCCTGCGTCTCGGCATAGACAGCGCGGGCCACGATGTCGCGCGGGGCCAGCTCGGCATCGGAATGCAGGTCCCGCATGAAGCGGCGGCCGGCGGCGTCGATCAGCCGCGCGCCCTCGCCCCGCAGCGCCTCGGTCGCCAGAGGGGCGGGGTCCGCGCCGCTGGCGATGGCGGTCGGGTGGAACTGGACGAACTCGGCATCCGCGATCACCGCGCCGGCGCGGGCGGCCATGCCGACGGCCTCGCCCCGGATGCGCGGCGGGTTGGTCGTCACCGCAAAGAGCCCCCCGGACCCGCCGCCCGCGATCAGGACGGCAGGCGCGGCCAGCGCGATCTCGGCCGAGCCTGCCGCGCGCGCCAGCCGCAGGCCGCTGACCCGCCCCGCGTCGCGACACAGCCCCGTCGCCACCCACCCCTCGAGCACCTGCACCGAGGGAGCGGCGCGCACGGCCGCGACGAGGGCGCGCATGATCTCGGCCCCGGCCTGATCGCCTTTGACCCGGACCACGCGGGCGAAGCTGTGCGCCGCCTCGCGCGAGAGGACGAAGCCGCCCGACGCATCGCGGTCGAAGGGCGCGCCGAGCCGCATCAGCTCGAGGATATGGGCCCGCGCCTCCTCGGTCACCAGCGCGGCGATGGCGGGATCGACGGTGCCGGCGCCGGCGCGGATCGTGTCGGCGGCATGGCAGCCGGCGCTGTCGGGCGCGGCCATCGCGGCGGCGACGCCCCCCTGCGCCCAGGCCGAGCTGGCGCCCTGGCCCAAGGGATCGGGCGAAATCATCAGCACCGGCCGCGGCACCAGCACCAGCGCGGCATAGAGCGCTCCGAGGCCCGCGCCGACGATGACCACGCGCCCCGTCTCGGTCACCGGATCAGGCCGCCAGCTTGCGCGAGAGGTCGATCATCCGCTCGACCGCCAGCCGCGCGGGCGCGGCGATGGCGGGGTCAACCTCGACCTGCCCGGTCATGGAGTGCAGCGACCAGAGCACCTTTTCCAGCGTGATCTTCTTCATGTAGGGGCACATGTTGCAGGGCCCGAGGAACTCGACCTCGGGATGCGCGTCCGCGATATTCGCGGCCATCGAGCATTCCGTGACCAGCATCGCCTTTTCCGGCCGCGTCCGGCCCACGAAGTCGATGATATGCGCGGTCGAACCGGCGAAATCGGCCTCGGCCACGACATCGGGCGGGCATTCGGGATGGGCGATGATCTGCAGCCCCGGATGCCAGTCGCGAAAGTCGCGCAGGTCCTGCGGGGTGAAGCGCTCGTGCACGATGCAGGCCCCGTCCCACCAGACGATGCGCTTCTGCGGCACCAGTTTGGCGACGTTCTGCGCCAGCCACTTGTCGGGCGTCATGATGACCGTGTCGCCGGGCATGGCCGCCACGATCTGCGCCGCGTTCGAGGAGGTGCAGCAGATGTCGGACGCCGCCTTCACCTCGGCGGTGGTGTTGACGTAGCTGACGACCTTCGCGCCGGGATAGCGCGCCCGCATCTGCGCGATCCCCTCGGCGGTGATGCTTTCGGCCAGCGAGCAGCCGGCCTCCATGTCGGGCATGAGGACGGTCTTGGCCGGGTTCAGGATCTTCGAGGTCTCGGCCATGAAATGCACGCCGCATTGCACGATCACCCCGGCCTCCACGCGGCTCGCCTCGATTGCCAGCTGCAGGCTGTCGCCCACCACGTCGGCGATGCCGTGATAGATGTCGGGCGTCATGTAGTTATGCGCCAACACGACGGCGCCGCGCTCGGCCTTGAGGCGGTTGATCGCGGCGACGTAGGGCGCGGCGATGGCCCAGTCCGGGAAGGGCACGGCGCGGCCCATGCGGGCGTGAAGATCCGCCATCTCCTCGGCCAGGGCGACCGAGGGCGCCAGATCGTAATGGGCGGCAAGCTCGGCCCGCAGGGCGGTCAGGTCCAGCACGTCGGCTCCTCCTCCGGTGCATGTGAGCGTCCGCTTAGCCGATGGCGCGGGCCGGAACAAGTTTCATGGCGTCGCGGTGCCGGCCGCGTCCACCGGCCGCCGCGCCTTGCGCGCGCGCCGCCACGGATCGCCATGTCGCAGCCACATGACCGAGAGCCACCACAGCGCGGCGCAGCACCACAGGTCCACGGCCAGCCGCGCCGCGACCGGCTGGTCGGGCGGGTTCATCTGCAGCGCGTCGCCGAGGACCGACAGCAGCACGCAGGCAGTGAAGGACCACAGCCCGCCGCGCCCGATCTGCTGCAGCCAGACCCCCGGCTTCGTCCGCGCCAGCCGGTCCATCGCCGGCGCCAGCGGAACCGCGACCAGCCAGGCCGCGGCCATGATGGCGAGGTAGCGCGTGCCGTCGAGGCTCCACTTGTCGATGCTGCCATAGACCAGCTTCAGCGCCTCGCGCAGGGGCAGGGCAGGCTCGCCGATGCGGGCGGCGATGACGATCGTGCAGCCGAAGGCGAACATCAGCACGGCGAGCAGCGTGACGGGGCGGCGCCAAGGCAGCAGCCGGGCCATCAGCTGCGCGCGGAAGAGGCCGAGGGCGACGCCGCTGTAGAACAGCATCTGCCAGCCGAAGGGGTTGAAGAGCAGCCCGCCCTGGTTGCGGTGGTTCGGGATCAGCGCGTTCAGCTGCGGGCCGAACCACCAGACGAGGACCGAGGTAGCCGCCACGGCAAACGGCCAGCGCAGCATCAGCGGCACGATCAGCGGCGCCAGCGCGATCAGGATGACGTAGACGGCCAGCACGTCCACGATGTTGGGCTGCAGCCACAGGCTTGCCACCGCGCCCGCATAGCCGAGCGGGTTGTCGATGACCCAGGCCGCGTACTGGTTCCAGATGGCCGTGTGCTTGAAGCCGAGCGCCAGAAGCGCCGCGGACAGCAGGGCCATCAGCAGCGCGGCCAGGATCATGGCGCGCCAGACCTCGAAGGCGCGGCGGGCGAAGCGGCGCTGCGCGATCCGCCGGCCCTCGCGCGCCTCGATGCCGCGCCAGACCAGGCCGACGAGAAAGCCCGAGAGCAGCACGAACAGCTCGGAGGCGTCGAAGATCGAGAAGTTGGGCAGCGTCGCCCCCCGCATGACCGAGATGGGCATGTGGTTGACCATGATGCTGACCAGCGCGTAGCCGCGCAGCATGTCCAGCCAGACGAGGCGGTTCATGCCGGCAGCGCGGCCCAGCTGGCCAGAAGCGCGGGGTCGGCGACCAGCGCGTCGGTCTCGGCGGCGTCCAGGTAGTCCAGCGCCTCGGCGCGGCTGGCGGCATGGGCGATCTTGGCGGCGGCGGTGACGCGCGAGAGGCGCAGCGCGACGGGCAGGTCCTGCGGCTCGGCGGGCAGGACCGAGACATGGCGCTGCATCAGCGCCGCATCATGGCCGAGCCGCAGCAGCCCCTCGCGCCCCGCGACGCCCGCGGGCAGGTGGCGGGCGATGGCGGCGGCCTCGGTCAGGATCGCGGGCGGCTCGCGCTCCTCGGGCGTGACCAGGAGGCCGCGCATCCGCGCCCACCGCCCGAAGAGCGGGCTGGCCGAGAGGCGCGTGGTCAGCGGGGCCAGGATCAGGCCGGCGAGGATCGGGGTCAGCCAGATCAGCTGTACGGGCGAGAAGCGCCACAGCACCAGAAGCGTCGCGACGCCCAGGGCGACATGCGACCAGTGGTGGCGCAGCACGGTGCTCCAGCCCGGCATGTGCCCGGCGCGGACCTGCGCGTTCCAGCCGCTGTCGCGGCCCTGCAGGATCTCGAGGATCTGGCGGGTCTGGACCAGCATCTGCACCGGCGCGATCAGGGCCGAGAGGACCGTCTCGAAGAGGGCGCTGGCGAAGATGCGCACGCGCCCGCCCGAATTCTTCGCCAGGGGGCGCCACCAGGCGCGGAAGGTCGCGATGAACTTCGGCAGCAGCAAGAGCCCCATCGCGGCGACGAAGAGCCACAGCATCCGGCGGCTGTCGAAGACCGGCCAGGCGGGGAAAAGCTGATAGGCGTTCGGGAAGTATTCCGGCGTCGACAGCAGCACCGTGGCCGAGAGCGCGAGGCCGACGAGGATCAGCGCCAGCCAGATCGGGCTCATCAGAAAGCCCATCACGCCGATCAGGAAATGCGCCCGGCTGATGCCGCGGATGCCGCGCATGGACAGCAGCCGCAGGTGCTGCAGGTTCCCCTGCGCCCACCGCCGCTCGCGCACGGCCATGTCCAGAAGGGTGGGCGGGCAGCCCTCGAAGCTGCCGCGCAGGTCATGGTCCAGCCGCACCTTCCAGCCGGCGCGGCAGAGCGCGGCGGCCTCGACGAAGTCGTGGCTGAGGATCGTGCCGCCGAAGGGCGGGCGCCCGGTCAGGCGCGGCAACCCGCAGGCGGCCGCGAAGGCGCGGGTGCGGATGATGGCGTTGTGGCCCCAGTAGTTGCCGGTATCCCCGGACCAGGCCGACACGCCGCGCGCGATCATCGGGCCGTAGACCCGGCCGGCGAACTGCGTCAGGCGCGCGAAGATCGTCTCGCCCCCGACCAGCATCGGCATGGTCTGGATCAGGCCCAGCTCGGGATCGGCCTCCATCCGCGCCGAGAGGGCGCGGATCGTGGCGCCCGACAGGATGCTGTCGGCGTCCAGCACCACGACCTGGTCGTAGCGCCCGCCCCACCGGCGCAGGAAATCGGCGATGTTGCCGGACTTGCGATCCTCGTTGGTCGTGCGGCGGCGATACCAGATGGGCAGCGGTGACATCTCGCGCGCGGCGGCGACGGCCAGCGTCTCGTTCACCGCGAAGGCGGCGTCGCGGCTGTCCGACAGCACGAAGATCTCGGCCCGCTCGGCCATCCCCTCGGCCGCCAGCTCGCGCGCCAGCGCGACCAGAAGGCCGAGGCTGGCGGCCGCGTCCTCGTGATAGACCGGCATCGCCACCGCGACCCGCGCGTGGCCGGGCGCCGCGGGCGTGGTCAGACGCGGCGCGAAGAGGCCGGCCAGCGTGGCGCAGAAGGAAAAGCCCACCCAGGCAAAGGTCGGCGCGAACAGGACGAGGAAGGCGATTTGAAGCGGCGTCGGCTCGCCGAAGGTCTCCAGCATCTGCCAGAAGCCGATGACGGCGATGGCGGCGGTCCCGCCGAAGGCGACAAGCCGTGCCAGCCAGACCCGCAGCGGGCTGAGGCGGCGGGCGGGGCCGCCGGCGGGCGGGGCGCGGAAATCCTGCACCGGCATCGGCAGCGGCGCCTCGGGCGGGACGGCCAGGGCGCCGGCGCCGGCGGGCAGAGGGGACAGGCTGTTCATGCGGTCCAGCGCGTCAGCCAGGTCTCGCTGAGCGCGGCGCCCTCATCGTCGGTCAGCACCGCCTGCAGCTCGGCCAAGGGCGCGCGCTCGGGGTCGAACTCGAAGGCGAGGCGCAGCACGTCCCGATCGACCAGGGGCTTCAGATAGGCATGCACGATCGTGCCGGCCGAGGTCGTCACGCGGAGCTGCGGCAGCGTCTCGCGGAACATCTCGAGGTCGAAGTCGATGATGTAGCTGCGCGTCGTCTCGACATTGATCGAGCGGCCCGAGCGGACCTGCCGGACGCGCGCCAGCGGCATCTCGGCCGGGGGCAGGGCGGCGAAGCTGAGCCGATAGGCGAAGTCGTGGCGCATGCCGCGCAGCATCGGCTCCTTCGGGACCCAGTAGCTGACGATGTTGTCGTTGAACTCGTTCTCGACCGGGATCTCCACCAGCCGCACCTCGCCCGCGCCCCATTCGCCCTCGGGCTCGATCCAGGCCGAGGGGCGCAGGTGATACATCGCCTCGGCGTCCTGGTAGGTGCCGAAGTCGCGGGCGCGCTGGATCAGGCCGAAGCCGCGCGGGTTCTCGTCCACGAAGGACGAGATCTGAAGCTGCCGCGGCGCCATCAGCCCGCGCCAGAGGGCCTGGCCCGCGCCCGTGTGCATCTGCAACCCGTCGCTGTCGTGGCAGGCGGGGCGGTAGTCGTCCACCGCGCGCCGGCTCGCGGGGCTGAACCAGAACATCGAGGTGAGCGGCGCGATGCCCGTCTCGCGCAGGTCGACGCGCGGGAACAGCGCCATGTAGGTGCGGACCATGGTCTGGGTGCCGGGGGTCACGTCGAACTGGAAGGCGCCGGCGACCGACTTGCTGTCGAGGATGGCGTAGATCCGCACGGCCTCCTCGCCCGCGGCGGGCTCGGCGATCCAGAAATCGGTGAAGAGCGGGAATTCCTCGCCGTCCGGGCTGCCGGTCTTGATCGCGAGGCCGCGGGCCGAGAGGCCGTAGAGCGTGCCGCGCGCCACGGCGCGGAAGTAGCTGGCGCCCTGGAAGACCAGGAACTCGTCCATCCGGTCGGGACGGTTCAGCCGGGTGCGGATGCGGAAGCCCGACCAGCCCATGTCGCCGACCGTCTGAAGGTCGGCGCCGTCCGGGAAATGCGAGGGATCGAATTCCAGCATCGAGGGATCGAAGCGCAGCGCCCGCGGCACGCCGGCCTCGAGGATGCTGATGTTGACCGGCTCGTAGTAGATCATGCCGGGCGACAGCAGGTCGATGCCGAAGCGGTCCGAGCCGGCCCAGGGGTCGCGGTCGCGGCGGAAGCGGATCGCCCGGTACTGGTCGTAGTTGAGGTTCGCGAAGCTGCCGACCAGTTCCGAGATCGGCTGCTGGTAGACGCGGCCGGCACGCTCGGCCGCCAGCGCGGCCACGTCCTCGAAGCCGAAGGGGCGCGGCAGGGCGGGGCCGATGAACTCGGGGGCGGCATTGGCCTGAACCGGGGCCGTGGCCTGAGCCGTGACCTGGGCCTCGGCCGGGCGGGCGACGAACGCCCCTCCGGCAGCCAGTGCCGTTGCGGCATTGAGGAATTGGCGACGCTTCATGTTCGGGATGTCTCGCAGGATCGGTGGTCTTATAGGTCCGCCGCCTAAGCACAACAAGCGGGCGCGGCGCAATGGCCGTTACGGAAGCATTTGCAGCGATTTTCTGCCCGCGCGCGCTGCAGTCCGCCTATTGCCGCGCCAGCCAGGCGGTGACGGGGCCGCGGATGCTGGAGAGGCCGCTCTCCTGCGCCTCGTCGATGACGGCGCGCAGTTCGGTCAGGTCCACGCGGCGGATGAGGTGCTTGACCGGCCCGATCGAGGCCGGGCGCATCGACAGCCGCCTGAAGCCGAGCGCGGCGAAGGTCAGCGCCTCGATCGGCCGGCCCGCATCCTCGCCGCAGAAGGACAGGGGCACGCGCGCCTCGTCGCAGCGGGCGATGATCTGGCGCAGCAGCGCCAGGAACGAGGTGCTAAGCGTGTCATAGCGGCGGCGCACGCGCTCGTTCTCGCGGTCGGCGGCGAAGAAGAACTGCTTGAGGTCGTTGCCGCCGACCGAGATGAAGTCGCACATCTCGAAGAATTTCTTCGGCGCATAGGCGAGCGACGGCGTCTCGAGCATGGCGCCCACGCGGATGTCGCTCGGCATCTCGTGGCCGAGCCGCTGCTCGCGCGCCATCTCCTGCATCAGGATGCGGTAGGCGGCCTCGTATTCGGTGATGTCGGCGACGAAGGGGAACATGACGTGCAGCGGCCGCCCGACGGAGGCGCGGATCAGCGCCTGCACCTGCATCCGAAGGATGCCGCGCTTGTCGAGGCCGACCCGGATCGCCCGCCAGCCCATCGCGGGGTTCGGCTCGTCCTGCGGCTTCATGTAAGGCAGCACCTTGTCCGAGCCGATGTCCAGCGTGCGGAAATGCACGGGCTTGCCCTGCGCGTTGTCCAGCACCCGGCGGTAGAGCCCCGCCAGTTCGGCCCGGCGGGGGACGTGGTTGCGGATGAGGAACTGCAATTCGGTGCGGAAAAGGCCGACCCCCTCGGCCCCCGACCCTTCCAGCGAGGGCAGGTCGGCCATCAGCCCGGCGTTCATGTAGAGCTGGATGGTCGTGCCGCAGGTTCCGGTCGCGGGCAGGTCGCGCAGCCCGGCATAGCGGTCCTGCGCGGCGGCCTGCATCGCGATCTTGTCGAGGAACGCCTTGAGGACGCTTTCCTCGGGGCGCAGGTGCACGACGCCCTGATCACCGTCGACCAGGATCTGATCGCCGTTCAGCGCCTCGGTCGTGATGCGGCTTGCATGGATCACCAGCGGGATGGCCAGGGCACGGGCGACGATGGCGGCGTGGCTGCCGACCGAGCCTTCCTCCAGCACCACGCCCTTGAGGCGGCGGCCGTATTCCAGAAGCTCGGCCGGGCCGATGTTGCGCGCGACGAGGATCGGGTCCGACGGCATCTCGGCCCCGGTGTCGCTGCCCTGGCCGGTCAGGATGCGCAGCAGGCGGTTCGACAGGTCGTCGAGATCGTGCAGGCGGTCGCGCAGGTAGGGATCGGCCGCCATCTCCAGCCGGGCGCGGGCGGTGGACTGCTCCTTTTCGACCGCGGCCTCGGCTGACAGGCCCAGCAGGATGTCCTCTTCCATGCGCCGCAGCCAGCTGCGCGAATGGGCGAACATCCGGTAGGCTTCCAGCACCGCGGCATGCTCGCCCTCACCGCCCATGTCGGCGGCGGCGACCATCTTGTCCACCGTGCTCCGCAGCCGCTCGACGCCCTCGTTGAGGCGCAGCAGCTCCTTCTCGGGGTCGTCGCCCACGGGATTGGCGACGACGACCCGCGGCTCGTGCAGCCAGACATGGCCTGCGGCCGCGCCCTCCTGCCCGGTGGCGCCGCGGAACATCTGCGGGAAGCGGTGCGCCTGCGGCATGCTGTCGGACTGGCCGCCCTGGAAGGCGCCGAGCTCGGTCATCTCGGCCAGCACCATCGCGACGACCTCGAGCCCGTAGACCTCGTCCTCGCTGAACTGCCGGGCGGCGACGCATTGCACGACCAGGACGCCAAGCCGCTCGCCCACGCGCTGGATCGGCACGCCGAGGAAGCTGGAATAGACCTCCTCGCCGGTCTCGGGCATGAAGCGGAAGCCTGGCTCGGAGGGGGCGTTGGCAGTGTTGACGTTGCGCCCGGTCCGGGCGACGCGGCCGACGAGCCCCTCGCCGAGGCGCATCCGCGTCTGGTGGACGGCCTCGGCGCGCAGGCCCTCGGTGGCGCACAGCTCCAGCGTCTGCGGGTCGCGGAAGAGGTAGATCGAGCAGACCTCGGTGCCCATCGACTGCGCGATGTGCCGGGTGATCCGGTCAAGCCGGTCCTGCCCGCCGCCCGGCGCGCCCAAAATCTCCTTGAGGCGCCGCAGCAGCTTGCGCGAGTCGCTTTCGGTGCGGTCGGGCATCGGGTCCTGATCTGGCGGGTCGTTCGGGTGCGTCTTCTGCCGTTGTATCGAAGCCGTGCTCATGCGCAAGCCATGTGCGGCAGGGGCGTCGGGGCAACGGCAGTGCGGCGCGCGGAAAAGCGGCGATCGGGCATTAAGAAAGACTGCTTCGAAAACGGGTCGGCCGGCAGAAATTGCCGGGGGTGCGGCGGCCGGGCCGGCCGCCGCGGGGTCGGTCAGGCCTTCTCCAGCTCGAAGGCGTCGTGCAGCGCCTGGACGGCCAGTTCCATGTACTTGCGGTCGATCAGCACCGAGATCTTGATCTCGGAGGTCGAGATGACCTTGATGTTGACGTTCTCGTCGGCCAGCGCCTTGAACATCCGCGCGGCGACCCCGGCATGGCTGCGCATGCCGATGCCGACGACGCTGACCTTGGCGACCTCGGTGTCGACGACCAGCTCGTCATAGGCGATCCCGCCGGCGGCCTTGGCCTCCTCCATCGCCCGTTTCGCGCGCTCGACCTGGTTGATCGGCACCGAGAAGGTCATGTCGGTCACCGAGCCGGGGTGATCGTCGTAATCCTTTTCCGAGATGTTCTGCACGATCATGTCCACGTTCACCCCGGCCTCGGCCAGGGGCGCGAAGATGGCGGCCGAGATGCCGGGGCGGTCCTCGACCGTCACGAGCGTGATCTTGGCCTCGTCGCGCGACGAGGCGATGCCGTTGACGACTTTCGATTCCATGATTTCATCCTCATCGCAGATCAGCGTGCCGGAATTCTCGTCGGTGTCCTCGAAGGAGGACAGCACCCGAAGCCGTACCTTGTAGCGCATCGCCAGCTCGACCGAGCGGGTCTGCAGGACCTTGGCACCAAGCGAGGCCAGCTCCAGCATCTCCTCGAAGGCGATCTTGTCCAGCTTGCGCGCCCGCGAGGTGATGCGCGGGTCGGTCGTGTAGACCCCGTCCACATCGGTGTAGATGTCGCAGCGCTCGGCCCCGAAGGCGGCGGCGAAGGCGACGGCGGTGGTGTCGGACCCGCCGCGGCCGAGCGTCGTCACCCGCCCCTCGGGCGAAAGGCCCTGGAAGCCCGCGACGACCGCGACCTTGAAGCCCTCGGCGAATTTCTGGTCAAGGTTCTTGCGGGGAATGTCCACGAAGCGGGCGGCGGAATAGGCGGCGGTGGTGTTGATCGGCACCTGCCAGCCCTGCCAGCTGCGCGCCGGCACGCCCATCTCCTGCAGGGTCAGGGCCATCAGGCCGGCGGTGACGTTCTCGCCCGAGCTGACGACGGCGTCGTATTCGCGCGCATCGAACAGGGGCGAGGTCTGCTCGACCCATCCCACCAGCTCGTTCGTCTTGCCCGACATGGCGCTGACGATGACGATGACGTCATAGCCACGCTCGACCTCGCGCTGCACCTTGCGGGCGGCGTTTCTGATCCGGTCCAGATCGGCCACGGAGGTGCCGCCGAATTTCATCACCAGAAGCGGCATCAAGGGCCTCCAGCCAAGGGTTATGTTCGGCGGGCTTGTAGGGGCGGGCCGGATGATCCGCAAGGGGTTGCGAGGCCGGCGACGGCGGGCGGACGGCCCCCGGCAACCGGTCCAGCCCGCCCGTCAGCCCGCCAGCCCGCCAGCCCGCCAGCCTGCCCGCCCGTCAGTTCGCGCGGCGGCGCGGCAGGAAGGGCAGGGGGGCGACGGGGATGCCGTCCTCCAGCAGCTTGCGGGCCTCCTCGGGGCGCGCCTCGCCGTGGATCGCGCGGGCGGGGCGCTCGCCCTCGTGGATCGCGCGCGCCTCCTCGGCAAAGCTCAGGCCGACATAGTCCGAGGTCTCCTCGACATGCCGGCGCAGACGTTCCAGCGCCGCCTCCTGCGGGTTGCGCGGCTCGGCCAGGGGCCGGGGCGCGGGCGTGTCGGCCGCGACGGCCGGCGCCATCAGCGCCTTCTCGACCTCGGCGCTGCCGCAGGCGGCGCAGGTCACCTGACCGGCCGTCCTCATGGCCGAGAACGCCTCGGACGAGCGGAACCAGCCGTCGAAGTCATGCCCCTTCTCGCAGCGCAAGGCGTAGCGGATCATCTGGTCGCTCCTGTCACATGCCTTTCATATCGGCATCCGGCCCGAGGCTGGCAAGATCGGCGATGCGGCCGATCAGCGCTGCCGGATCGCCCGCGCGCGCGCTCAGAAGCGCCCGCGCGGCCTCTCCCATCCGGCGCGCCAGGGCGGGATCGTCCAGAAGGCGCGCGATCGCCGTGGCCAGATCCTCCGGCCCCACCGCCAGCGCGGCGTTCCGGTCGTGAAGCGCCTCGAAGCTTTCGGTAAAGTTCGACACGTTCGGGCCGTGCAGCAGCGCGCAGGCCATGCCCGCGGGCTCCCACGGGGTATGGCCGCCATGATCGGCCAGCGAGCCGCCGATGAGGCAGATCCCGGCCGCGGCATACCACCGCGCCATCTCGCCGAGGGTGTCGGCCAGCAGGACCCCCCCGTCCGGCGCCTCGGCCCAGCTGTCGCTGCGGCGGAGCATCGGCAGCCCGCGCGCGGCGATCAGCGCCGCGACGGCGTCCGCGCGGGCTGGATGGCGCGGGGCGAGGATCAGCCGCAGGCCCGGGCGCTGCCGGCGCAGCTGCGCGAAGGCATCGAGGATAAGCTCGTCCTCGCCGGGGTGGGTCGAGGCGGCGAGGATGGTCCCGTCGCGGGCCGCGCTGGCCGGCGGCGGCACGAGCCGGGCGGGCTGGAGCAGCTTCAGGTCCAGCCGCGGCATCAGCGCCCGCGCCGGCAGGCCCAAGGCCAGCAGCCGCGCCTCGCTGGCCTGGTCCTGCGCCGAAAGCGCGGCGATGCGCCCCAGCATCGGGCGGATGATCCGCGGCAGCCGCCCCCAGGTCGCCGCCGAGCGTTCCGACATCCGCGCCCCGATCATCGCATGGGCGATCCCGCGCTGGCCCAGATAGCGCGAGCGCAGCGGCCAGAACTCGCTCTCGACGGTGACCAGCACGCGCGGATGCGCCGCCGCGAGGAAACGGTCCAGCGCACCGGGAAGGTCCAGCGGCGCCAGCCGGGCCGGCAGGCCCCAGCCCCGCGCCATGTCGCGCCCCGTCTCGCTGTTGGCGGTGACGAGGATCGAGGCCCTTTCGGCCAGCGCCTCGATCACCGGCCGGGCCGAAGTCAGCTCGCCCACCGAGGCGCCGTGCACCCAGATCGCGGCCGACGCCGGCGCGTCGCCCGCGACCAGCCGCTCGCGCAGCGCCGCCGAGCCGCCAAGCGCCGCGCGCAGGCGCAGGGCCGCCTCCGCGACTCGGGTCGTTGCCTGGTAGATCATCCGCAGCCCCCTCTTCTGCGCAGCCGCACCGGAATGATCCGCGCCGGATCGATTTGCAAGCCGCCTCGCGATGGCCGCCCTTGGAACCGCAAGGGGGGCGGCCGCCTTGGCTTGGCGGACACATTGCAAGGCAGGACCAAGATGACCAGGATCGTTTACGAGATCGTCGCCCATGACGGGGGCTGGGCCTACAAGCTGGACGACGTCTTCTCCGAGACCTACGCGACAAAGGAGGAGGCGACCGCCGCCGCCCATGACGCCGCCGCGCGCCAGGAGATCCCCGGCCCGTCCGAGGCGATCCAGTACCAGGACGAGGACGGCAACTGGCACGAGGAGCAGTCCTCGGGCCTCGACCGCCCCGAGGTCGAGGTGCGCGATGCCGACAGCTCCGCCGGGGGCGGCCAGGGCTAGGCGCCGACCCGCAGGAACTGCTGGATGAACACGTGCAGGTTGTGACGGGCCGCCTCGCGGTCCGTCATGCCGGGATTCCAGCGCGCCAGGTCGCCCATCAGCATCTTGCTGACCACGCCATAGGCGTAGGTATGGGCGAGGGAGATGAAGGTCTGCAGGTCGCCCCCGGCCGAGACGAGGCCCAGCTCGCGCCCGCGCTGCAGGATCTTCAGCATCAGCTCGTGGATCGACTGCTCGTAGCGCAGCAACTGGGCGTTCGCCTCGAAGATCGAGGCGGGCATCTGGCCGATGACGCGGAACTCGCGCGGGTAGCGGACGCCCCATTCGACATAGGCGTCGGCGAGGGCCGTGAATTGGGCGACCGGGTCGTCGGGATCGACGCGCGTGATCACCTCGATGAAGGTGTGGTGCAACAGCAGCATCGCGTTCTCGGCCATCGCGGCCAGCAGGGCGCATTCGTCGGGAAAGACGCGGCGGAGCTGATCCAGCGGCACGGCGATCTCGCGCGCCACGTCGCGCAGGGGCGGCGCGGCGCCGGTCGCGGCCATCATCCCCGTCACGCCGTCGATGGCGCGGGTGTAGATGTTGATGCCAGGCCGAAGGGTTGCGGTCATCGCGCGTACCGGAGTCATCACGTTCTGCAACCTTGAGGATAGCAGCCCGCCGCCCGCCCGCGAGCGGGAACAGAGTTGATATTTGTTTATCTGACGCGCCGCGGCCCAAGGCCCTGCGTGATGCTGGAGGCGGGTACCGGAATCGAACCGGTCTTCACGGATTTGCAATCCGGTGCGTAACCTCTCCGCCAACCCGCCGCCAAGAGTGGGGACGACATAGCGGATGGCGAAGGGCGGCGCAAGTCTCGCCGGCGCGCCGTCCGAAGGGGGCGTGGCGCCGACCTGCGGCGTTGCCGAGGCAGGGGAAACATGGCAATACGGCCGGGACAAGGCTCGAGCAGAGGTTCCCTAACATGACCGATTTCGCCGCCCGGCGCACGATGATGGTCGATACCCAGGTCCGCCCCAGCGACGTGACGAAATTGCCGGTGATCGAGGCGATGCTCGCCGTCCCGCGCGAGGAGTTTGTCCCCGCTGCGCTGCGCCAGGTGGCCTATTCGGGCGAGAACCTCGACATCGGTCACGGCCGCACCCTGCTGGAGCCGCGGACGCTGGCCAAGCTGCTGGACATGCTGGACATCCAGCCGAGCGAGCTGGTTCTCGACCTGGGCTGCGGGCTGGGCTATTCGGCCGCGGTGATCGCGCGCATGGCCGAAGCGGTCGTCGCCATCGAGAGCGAGGCCGATCTTGCCGCCGAGGCGGAACGGCGCCTCTCCGAGGGGGGCATCTTCAACGCCGCCGTCCTGACCGCACCGCTGACCGAGGGCGCCCCGAAGCAGGGGCCCTACGACGTGATCCTGATCGAGGGCGCCGTGCAGGAGGTCCCCGAGGCGATCCTGGCGCAGCTGCGCGACGGCGGCCGGATCGGCGCGGTCTTCATCGAGGGCGCGCTCGGCGTCGCCCGCATCGGGCACCGCATCAACGGCCGCACCAGCTGGCGCTACGCCTTCAACGCCACGGCGCCGGTGCTGGACGCCTTCGCCCGCGCGCCCGGGTTCTCGCTGTGAGCGCGCTGCGCCGGCTGGCGCTCGCAGCCGCGGCGGGCCTTAGTCTCGCGCTTCCGGTGCAGGCCGAATCGCTGGCCGACACGTTGGTCGCCGCCTACCGCCACTCCGCGCTGATCGAGCAGAACCGCGCCGTCCTGCGCGCCGCGGACGAGGACGTGGCCATCGCCCTGTCGCGGCTGCGCCCGGTGGTAAATTGGGCCGCAAGCCACACGGTGCAGCGCCCGGAGGGCTCCCCCACCCTCAGGAACAGCTCGGTCTCGCTGACGGCATCACTGACGCTCTACGACTTCGGACGTTCGCAGCTGGAGATCGACGGCGCCAAGGAGCTGGTGCTGGCCACGCGCCAGGCGCTCGTCTCGATCGAGCAGGACGTGCTGCTGAACGCGACGCAGGCCTTCTTCAACGTGCGCGAGGCGACCCAGCAGGTCTCGCTGCAGCAGAACTCGGTCGACGTGCTCGGCCGCGAGCGTCAGGCGGCGCAGGACCGCTTCGACGTGGGCGAGATCACGGTGACCGATGTCGCGCTGGCCGACGCGCAGCTTGCGGCGACCCAAGCCAGCCTTGCGGCCGCGCAGGGCCAGCTCGAGATCGCGCGCGAGGCCTTTGTCCTGGCGACCGGCCGCCGCCCGGGCGCCCTGGCCGCGCCGCCGCCGCTGCCGCAGCTGCCGCCCTCGGCCGACGAGGCTCGCGCCATCGCGCAGCGCAACCACCCGGCCATCCTGCAATCGCAGCGCCAGGCCGCCGCCGCCGAGATCAGGGTCGCCGCCGCCGCCGCCGAACGCAGCCCGAACCTGACGGCGAATGCCGGGGTCGGCGTCACGCGCAGCCCGAACACGCTTGGCGACTATAGCACGCGCAACTCCTCGCAGATCGGGATCGAGCTGAACCAGACGCTGTATTCTGGTGGCCGTCTGTCCGCGACGCATCGCAGCGCCATGGCGCAGCGCGACCAGGCGCGGTCCGGCCTTCTGCAGACCTCGCGGCAGGTGGCGCTGGCCGTGGGCGAGGCCTGGGCGAACATCGATGTCGCGCGCGCGCAGATCCGCGCCATCGACCAGCAGATCTCGGCCGCCCAGCAGGCCTATGACGGCGTGCGCGAGGAAGCGCAGCTGGGCGCGCGCACGACGCTGGACGTGCTGGATGCGGAACAGTCGCTGCTCGAGGCGCGGGCCAACCGGATCACGGCCGAGTCCAACCTCCAGTTAGCACATTATCAACTCTTGGCTGCTATGGGTCTCTTGACGGTAGAAAACCTGAACCTGGGGATCCCGACCTATGACCCGACGCAGTATTACAACGCGGTGCGAAATGCGCCGTCCACCAGTCAGCAGGGCGAAAGCCTGGATCGCGTCCTGCGCGCCATCGGTCGGGGGAACTGACGCCTCCCGCCTGTCCGGGGGCCGTCATGTCTGACCCGCGCCCCCATTTCCTGCGTCCAACCCCGGCCGCCGCCGATCCCGAAGCGGCCGAGGGTTTCGGCAACGTCCTGCACAACATCCGCCGCCTGATCGCCGAGGATGATGCCCTCTCCGCCGCCCGCGATCGCCTGCAGGCCCTGCGCGACCGCGTCGCGCAGGAAGACGGCGCCGAGTTTCTCGCCCGCCGCCACGGCGGCAACCCGGCGCTGGCCCGCCAGCTGGCCGGCGTCGACCGCGCCGCACCCCCGGCCAGCCCGACCGAACCTCCTGCCGCCGACGACGGCTGGCCGCTCGGCACGCTGGCCAACGCGCCGGACGCGCCGCGCCCTGTCGCGGACAAGCCGGTCCGCCCGCAGAACGATCTTGCCCGCCGCATGGGCAGCCTCTTCGACGAGATCGACGAGGACGAGATCATCGGCACCGCCCCCCTCAAGCTCGCGCCCGAGGCGCGGCTCGTGCCGCCCGCACCTGCCGCCACGGCCCTGCCGGCTCATGACGAGGCCTCGACGCGCGAGCTCCTCGACCTGCTGATCGAGCAGCAGGTCCAGTCCCGGCTCGAGCCGCTGGTCCAGCGCGAATTGGGCGGCGAGGCGCTCGACCGTCACCGCGCCCGCCTCCACGAGGGGCTCGAGGAGCGGGTGACCGGCATCGTCTCGGCGACGGTGCCGCGGCAGGTCCAGTACGAGACCGAGACCTTGGCCGAGCGGCTCGAATCGCATATCGACAAATCCGCCGCTGCCCTGCGCGGCACCCTGCCGGGCCTCGTGCAGCACGAGGGGCAGGAACTGCGCGGGCGGCTCCTGTCCGAGCTGGGCCACAGCCTGACCGAGCGGCTGGACGACGAACTGGCGCGGCTTGACGCCCGCGCCTCGGCCCTGCGCGACGAGCTGCGCGCCGAACTGCGCACCCAGGTCGAGGGCGAGGTCGCGACCCGCATCGATCTGTCGCTGCCGGGGCGGCTCGATCAGGGGCTCGCGGATCTCCGCGACCAGATCAACGCGCGGCTCGAGCAGACGCTGCCCGCGCAGTTGGCCGCGGGGATGGAGGTCGCCACCTCCGAGCTCGGCAAGCAGGTCGAGCAGATGGTCCCTCAGGCTATCGCGGCCAGCTTGCCCGCGCCGCTGGACGCGGGGCTTCGCGGTCTGCAGGTCCAGCTGTCGGATGAGCTGCGCGAGCTGGTTCCCGCGGCCGTGGCCTCCGCGCTGCCGCCCCAGATGGAAACCGGGCTGTCGCTCATGCAGGACGCCCTGGAGCAGCAGGTCCAGATCGCCGTGCCGACCGCCATCGAGGCGACGCTGCCGCTGCAGATGGCCGAGGTTCGCGCGGGGCTGCAGCTCGAACTGCAGCAGCTGGTGCCCGCGGCGGTGAATGCGTCGCTGCCCGCGCCGCTCGCCGTGGCGGCCGAGGCTGCCCGCGACGCCCTGCAGGCCAGCCTGCGGCAGGACCTCGCCGCCGGCTGCGCCGAGATACGGACCGAGGTCCACCAGCTGATCGGCGACGGCATCGAACAGGCGCTGCCGGACCTTCTGCTGCCGCGCATCGACGGGCTGCAGGCGCAGCTCCAGTCGGAGCTTGATGCAGGTCTTCAGACCGCGCTCGCCGCGAAGATGGAGATCGAGAGCGTGCAGCTGCGCCGCAGCGTTGCGGCCGAGCTGGACCAGCGCCTCGATCAGGGCATCGACGCGGCGCTGTCGGGTCCCGTCGCGACCCGGCTCGAGGCCATGGCCGCGGCCATCGAGGCGCGGCTCGCCCAGGATGCCGAGGCGAAGCTGGCGCGCGGCTTCGACAGCATCCTGCCCGCCCGGATCGAGACCTCGCTGGCCGAGCTGCGCGAGCCGCTGCGCCAGCAGCTTCTGGCCGAGGCGCTGCCCGAGGCGCGGGCAGCCGCCCATGCCGAGCTGGCAATCGCCGTCCAGTCCGAGCTTCAGGGCCAGATCGGCAGCCGCATCCGCGACGAGCTGCGGGGCGATCTTGCAGGCATGATCCGCGACGAGCTGCGCGCCAGCCTGCGCGCGACGGTCGATCAGGGCATGCAGGCCGAGCTGCAGGAGATGATCCGGGCCGAGCTGCTGGGCGAGCTTGGCGAGCGCTTCTCGCGCAACCTCCGCGTGGTCATCCGCCGCGAGGTCGCCTCGGCCATCGACGCGCAGATCGACCGTATCTGACCTGGCGAGGGACAGCGAATGACGAACGGCCGGCGCAAGCCGGCCTTTCTGCGATCTTGGCATGCCGCTGAGGAGGGCAGCGTCGGACAAGCTTGGACCGATGAGAATCTTCTTGGTGGCTGGCATCATCGCCATCGGCGACAACCCGGACGAGCGGCGCGAGATTCTAGGTCTCGATATCGGCACATCCGAATGCCCAACTAACCTGAACGGACATCACGCCCTAGCTGACGCTGGGCGGCCTGCGGGGCGTGAAGCTTTTCATCAACGACTTTCACGAAGACATTGGGCTGCGGCCTTGAAGGTGCTCAGCGCTTCCTGGCAGCGGTGCCGTGTCCGCGTCCAACGCAACGTCCTCAACTATCTCGGCAAGAGCAGGCGGCGTGTCGTCTCAGCCTTCATCGCAATCACCCTCGCGCAAGACACGGCCGAGGCTGCCAGCACCACAGGGCGCGCCGTCGCCGACCAGATCTGGCCCGAGGGTGCCGAAGCTGACCAGCCTCATGGATGACGCCTAGTACGACGTGCCTGGCTTGCATGTCCTTCGCGAAGAAGCATCAAGCCATGCTGCGCGCGACCAACCCGATTGGGCAGGTGAGCGGCGAAATCAAGCGGCACACCGGCGTCGTCGGCATCTTTGTAGGAGACGCAGCCGTCATCCGCCTCGTCGGCACCGCTTCTCGAACAGGGAGATGAATGGGCTGTCCGGCGAGCATGCGACAGACGCTGGAGAACAGCGTGCCGGGGGCAAAAATCCCGTCATCAGCATGCCTGCCGTAGCATCCTGATCAAACAGGCCATCGCCGAGGATCACCGCGACCTTCAGCGCCAGCTACACCACCCCGTCGAGCAGCATCAGGCGGAGCCGAGCCTATGACGCCGCCATGCTTCCGCCGTAGCCACTCCGGCCTCCTGCTGCTTGATCATGCCGACGCTCGGCTCTTCGGGCTTCCGCAGCCTTTATGGAGCCATCCTGCCACCCCATTCGTGAAGCGGCTTTTCCTCTTGGCGTCTGCTCCTTCCATTGTGAAGCTGCGGTGCAGCGGCAGGTAGACAGAATGGCGCTTATCGACCAGTCTCCCGGCCAAGCGCGTCATGGCAGGCCGCGATCACGCGATCAACGTCCTCGTCCGTCATCTTGCTGTAGATCGGCAGGCTGACGAGAGCCTCATAAGCGGCGGTGCTGACGGGGAAGCCTTCGGGCGCCAGGTGGCAGCTGTCGCGCCAGTAGGGGTGCAGGTGCAGCGGCATGTAGTGGACGCTGGTGCCGATGCCAGCGGCGGCCAGGCTGTCCACCAGCGCGTCTCGGCTGAGCCCGGCCCCCTCGGTGAGGCGGACGGGAAAGAGGTGCCAGGAATGCAGATCGCCCGCCCGTGCGCGCAAAGGCAGGCGCAGCGGCAGGTCCGCGAGCCGCGCGAGATAGGCCTCGGCGATCTGCTGGCGGCGGCGGTGCATCTCGTTCAGGCGGCGCAACTGGTGCAGGCCGATGGCGGCGGCCATGTCGGTCAGGTTGTACTTGAAGCCCGGCGCGATGACCTCGTAGTACCAGTTCCCGCCCGTGCGGTAGCGGTCGAAGACGTCCCGGTTGATCCCGTGCAGGCGCATGACCTTCGCCCGCTTGGCGACCTCGGCGTTGCGGGTGACCAGCATCCCGCCCTCGCCGGTGGCGAGCGTCTTGGTCACGTAGAAGCTGAAGACCGTCGCGTCGCTCCCGAGCGCGCCGATCCGGGTGCCGTTGAAGGTGGTCGGCAGGGCATGCGCCGCGTCCTCGATGACGCGCAGGTCGTGGCGCCGGGCGATCTTCAGGATCGCGGCCATGTCGCAGGCGAGTCCCGCGTAATGGACCGGGATGATGGCGCGGGTGCGCGGCGTCACCGCTGCCTCGATCTTCGAGACGTCGATGTTCAGGCTTCCAGGCTCGACATCGACGAAGACGGGATCTGCGCCGACGTAGCGAACGACCTCGGCGGTGGCGGTGAAGGTGTGGACGGGGACGATCACCTCGTCGCCGGGACCGATGCCGAACGCCTCGACCGCCAGGTGCAGCCCGGCGGTGGCCGAATTGACCGAGATGCACGCCACGTCTCCGCCGAGATGGGTGGCGAAGTCGGCCTCGAACTGGGCGCAGCGCGGGCCGGTGCCCAGCCAGCCTGAGCGCAGGCAGCTGACGACCTCGGCGATCTCGTCCTCGCCGATGTCGGGCCGGGCGAAAGGAAGAGGGGCCGGATGCGAGCCGGGATCGAGCGCGCGCGTGCAATGCCCCGGAACGTCGCCGTCCGAGGCGTCGATGCCGCCGGGGAAACTGGTCTTGCGCAGGGTCCTGGTCCTTCGATCTGCAAGGGGTCGACCATTATCGCCAATCCGCACGCGCTTGCCCATGCGGGAAATGCACCCTGCCGCGCTCGTGGCGGCAGGGCGCTCATGCGCTGCAGGTCTTGTTTGGTGCGCCTGCCGAAGTGACCGAGCGTCGGACGCGTCCGGCACCAGATCATGCCCCGGCGGCCCCGCAACAGGTGCGTTTGAAGGTGGCGCGCCGCGAAGCTGTCGCGGCGCGCCGAAGGGGCCGTTTCTAGAGCGACGAGCCGGGGCGGTCGGCCGAGTAGCTGGAGGCCACGCTTGTGCCGGAGCCTGCATCCGCACCCGACGTGCCGCTGCTGGTTCCGCTGCTGGTCGAGCTGCCGCTGGTCCCGCTGCCGCCGCTTCCGCCGCTGCCGCTGTTGTTGTCGAGGTTCTTCCCGAGCTCATCCTTCACGGTCGAGGTGACCTGCGCGGCGGCCGACTTCGCCTCGCTGAGGCCGGCCGAGACGACGCCCTGCACCTTGGCCTTCTCCTCCTCGAAGATGCTCTCGGCCTCGTGGAACAGCCGGTCCGAGTAGCTGCCGAGCAGCTCGTCCTCCTGCCGGGTGCGGGGCAGTAGGCAGGCTAGACCCGCGCCGACCGCAAGGGCCGCGGCGCCGAACAGCAGCGGCTCGCGGTCATAGCCGTCCGAGACGGTCCGGCTGCCCGCGCGCAGCTTGCGGGCGGCGGCATCGCGCGCCTCCAGCGCTTGGCGGCGCGCCTCGGTGACGCGGCGGCGAGCCTCATCGCTCAGATCCTCGGTGCCGGCGCTCAGGCGGTCATGCAGCTGGCTGGAGCTGTCCGACACGCTGTCGCGCCAGTCATGCGCCTTGCGCCGCAGCCGGTCGGTCATGCTGTCATGCTGGTCGCGGCTGGAGGTGCCGCCGCTGCCGCCGCTGCCGCCGGACGCATGGCCCGTTTCGGTCGAGGCGCTGCCGCCCCACGCGTCGCTGCCGCCCGAGGCGGAGGAGACGCTGCCGCCATTGCCGCCCGTCCGGTCGCTGAACTCGCCGCTGGCGCCGTAGCTGCGGGTCGCGCGGTCCCAGTCACGATCCGGCGCGGTGCGACGGCGCGGGACATCGTGGCTGACCTGGCGGTGGGTCGGGTCGTAGCCGCGCCCAAAGATCAGCCAGGCGAGGCCGACGCCGGTCAGGGCCAGCGCGACCGGATTGGACCGCGCCGCCTCGCTGGCGGAATTGGCCCACTCGCCGCCGTTCTCGCGGAACTTGTCCGTGACGCGGCGGGCGAAGCCGTCCAGCGACAGCTCGTCCTGCAGGTCGTTGAGCGTGCGGCGCAGGGCGTTGCGGTCCTGCTCGATGTCGCGTTCGATCAGTGCGGGGTCCTGGGACTCATTTGTCATGATATGCCTCCTTGATGGCATGTGCGTCGCGCTGGACGTTCTGGACGGTGCGGGACGGCATCAGCGCCTCGGGCTTGAGATCGCTCATCCCCTTGCGCAGCAGGATGTAGGCCAGCAGCGCCAGCACGAGGCCGACGATGACCGCGCTCCAGATCGGGCCGAGGTCCGTCTCGGCCAAGGCCGCGACCAGCGCCGCGACCAGCACGTTGATGGTCACGATACCGATAACGGCAGCCGCGACGATGAAGCCCACCGCGACGCCGGCGCGCTGGACGTTCTGGCCCATCTCGGCCTTGGCGAGGGCGATCTCCTTGCGGACCAGATCGCCCGACAGGCGCAGGGCCTCCGAGGCCAGTGATGCAGGGTTGTGGCTGCGGGTGCCGGTCTGGCCAAGATCTGCGGTGCGATCGCTCATTGTCCGCCTCCCGTGCCCGAGGTGCCGGGTGCGTTGCCGTAGCCCGGAACGCGCGCCTTCTCGGCGCCGCTGCTGCTGCCGGTGCCCGTCGAGTTCCCGCCGATGTTGCCGACGAGATCGCCCCCGACGCCGCTGCCCGTGGCGCTGCCAGCCGTGCCGCTGCCGGTGGTGCCGCTGCCCGTGGTGCCCGAGCCGCTCATGCCCGAGCCGCTGCCGCCACTCATGCCGCTGCCGGTCGGGCTGGCGCTTCCCGCGCTCCCCATGTGACTGCCGCTGGTGCCGCCGGACGCGCCGCTGCCGTGGCCGTGGATGCTGGCCTGTCCGCCTTGCTGCTGCGAGGCGAGGCTGGCGCCGCTGCGATCTGCAAGACCCGTCTGGCTGCCCGTGCGGCCATGGCTGCCGGTCATGCCGGTGCCGGTGCTGCGGCCCGCGCTAGGGGCGCCTGCGATCAGGAAGCGCGCCGCGCCGAAGCCGCCCAGGGCGCAGAGGCCCAGAAAGGCGCCCGGACGTTCCCGCGCGAAGCTGCGCACGCTGTCCACCATCTCGGCGGTGTCCGCGCTTTTCAGGCTGTGGGCCATGCTGCCGACGCTGTCGGCGGCATAGTCGAACATCTTGCCGATGCCGGATTGCGGGTCGATCTCGGACTTGGCCGAGCGCAGGGCCGAGGCGAGGCTGTCCGCCTGCTTCGACAGGTTGTCGCGGATGCTGTCCTCGCGGCGCGCGGCCTCCTGCTTCAGGCTGTCGGCGACTTGCGACACCTTCTGGCTGGCCTGCTCTTTCAACTCGCCAAGGCCAAGCTCGTCGCCTCCGGCCGATCCGTGGTGCTGGTCTGAAGTCATGGGAATCCTCCCCGTTCGTGGAACGACGGCGCCGCTCCTGCGGCGTCCGGGTCGTGACATGGGGGTGAGAACCGCGCCGCCCCTCCTTTGTTCCAGCGGCAGATGAAGCGGCGGCCGGGGGAACAAACACCTCTGCCGGCGATTGGGGGCACAGATCACGCACGCAATCCGGGTGCGCCCGAGACGGGTTGGCCCGGCAAGAAGAAGGACGAGGCCATGGCCCGACAAGCTCAAGGTGACAGGACTGCTGGGTCCAGCGCGGATGCCGACACGCCCCGAGGCATCCCCTCCGGCGGCTGGAAGCAGATCCTCTGGCGGGTCAAGGACGAGATCGCCAAGGACCATATCTCGGTCGTCGCTGCGGGGATCGCCTTCTACGCGCTCCTCTCGATCTTCCCGGCCATCGCGGCGCTGGTGTCCATCGCGGGGCTGATCCTCGATCCGGCCGACATCGCGGGCCAGCTGGAAAGCGCCGCCGCGGTCCTGCCCGCCGAGGCGGCCGGGATCGTGCAGGACCAGGTCGTCAAGGTCACCACGGGCGACCAGACCGGCACGGGCCTCGTGGCGCTGTTCGGGATCGCGGTGGCGCTTTACGGCGCGATGAAGGGCGTTCTGACGCTGATGGAGGGGCTGAACATCGCCTATGACGAGGAAGAGACTCGGGGCATGGTCAAGCTGTACCTGACGGCGCTGGCGATCACCCTTGCCTCGATCCTCGGCACGGCCGCGGGCATCGGGCTGATGATCCTGCTGCCCTCGCTGATCGGCATGTTCGGCCTGCCGCCGGTGCTGGAGACGGTCGTCGGCCTGCTGCGCTGGCCGGTGATGGCGGTCCTCGTGATGCTGGCGCTGGCCGCGCTCTACCGCTTCGGGCCGTCGCGGGCCGAGCCGAAATGGCGGTGGGTCAGCGTGGGCGCGGTCGCGGCGACGGCGCTGTGGATGATCGGCACGGCCGCCTTCACCATCTATGTCCAGAACTTCGGCAGCTATACCGAGACCTACGGCACGCTTGGCGGCGTCATCGTCCTGCTGACCTGGATGTGGCTGTCCTCGTTCGTGATCCTGGCCGGGGCCGAGCTGAACGCCGAGATCGAGCAGCAGACGGCGCGCGACACCACCACCGGCGCGCCCGAGCCGATGGGCCAGCGCCAAGCCGTCAAGGCCGACACGCCGCCGCCGGCCGGGGGCGAGACCACCGATGCCGGGCGTGCCGGGTCGCGGCGGCAGGATCAGGACCGCGCGGGGTCGCGCCGTGGCGGTCCGGGCCGGGCGCCGGTGGCGGCCCAATCGCCCACGGCGGACCTGTCGATGGCAATGCTGCTTCTCGGCAGCGCGGCGCTGAAGGTGCTGCGGCCGGGCACGCGGGGCGGCGCCCCCGAGCCGGAGGCCGCGCCGCGCCGGACGCGCTAGCCGCGCCCTTCGGGCCCGGTCAGGTGGCGCAGTCCGTGCGTGACATCCGCGCGGACCGCCAGGCGCAGCGCGGGCTCGTCCCCGGCCCGCAGCGCGGCCAGGATCATGCGGTGGTGGCGCGGCGGCTCGTTGCGCTTCACCCGGCCGTAGAGCGCCCGCATCGTCGGGCCGAGCTGCAGCCAGATCGTCTCGAGCATGGCCAGCATCGCCGGCGCCTGCGCACGCAGGTAGAGCATGCGGTGGAAATCCAGGTTGCAGCGGATGTAGCCGACCGCGTCATGACGCTCGACCGCGTCGGCGATGCGGCCGTTCATCGTCGCCAGCCGGTCGATCAGCGCGAAATGGGCACGGGGCAGGGCGCGGGCGGCCAGTTCCGGCTCGATCAGGGCGCGTAGGGCGGCGAGTTCCTCGATGCGCTCGTCCGACAGCTCGGGCGTCGCGACGCGGCCCGATCCCGACAGGCTCAGCGCGCCCTCGGCCACCAGCCGCCGCACCGCCTCGCGCGCGGGGGTCATCGACAGGTGGTATTCGCGTGCGATGCCGCGCAGCGTCAGCGCCTTGCCGGGCGGCAACTCGCCCAGCATGATCCGGCTGCGCAGGGAACGGTAGAGCCGCTCATGCGCGGCGGGATCGGCGGGCGTCATGGCGCAGGTGTGATCACAAAGGGGGCGCGCGTCAATCGCGAAAGCGCCACAGCATCAGCCCGCCGCCGTTCTGCTTCAGCCAAGCGCGCTGCGGCGCGTGGCCGGGCATCAGCCGCTCGACCGCGGCCCAGAAGCGGGGCGAGTGATCCATATGCGCCAGATGCGCGACCTCGTGGGCGGCGACATAGGCCAGGACCTGTGGCGGCGCCATCGCGAGGCGCCAGTTGAACATCAGCCGGCCGTCGCTCGTGCAGCTGCCCCACCGCGAGCGGGTGTCGCGCAGCACGATCGCCCGCGCCTCGCGCCCCAGCAGCGCCGCCAGCCGGTCGCATTCCGGCCGCAGCCGCGCCAGCGCCAGCTGCCGCAGGAAGGCGGCGACGACCGGGCCGGCCGGCCGTGCCTCGGGCACCAGCAGCGCGTCCGCCTCAATCCGGGGCGCGCGCAGGGCAGGGGCGGGGGTGACGGCCAGCGGGCGGCCTTCGACCGGCAGCAGGGCGCCATGCGCCACGCATCGCGGCGCCGGACGCCGCGTCAGCGCCGCCTCCAGCCAGGACCGGCGGGACCGGGCGAAGGCCTCGCCCTCGGCCAGCGGCGCGTGCAGCGGCAGGGTCAGCACGGCCTCGCCGCCCGCATGGGGCACGCGCAGGACCATGCGCCGCGCACGGGCCGAGCGGCGGAGCGCGACGGTCAGGCCGCCCTCGATGGTGATGCTGCGCATCGCGCCTGCCCCCTTGCCTTGCAGCCCGCGGCCTGCCAGAGAAAGCCTTTGACACCCTTTGGCCGCTGTGGCAGGGGGTCGCCGGATTTCCCTAATCGCGGCTGAAGGAGATTACCATGCCCAAAGAGGAATGGGGCACGAAACGCCTGTGCCCGCATTGCGCGACCCGGTTTTACGACCTGCGCACCAACCCGATGACCTGCCCCGCCTGCGGCAACCAGTTCACGCTGGAGAGCCTGACGGACGGACGCGGCAAGACGATCGTGCCCGAGAAGGTGGCGGCCCGCAGCAACGACGCGCTGGTGGATGACGAGGACGACATCGCCGATGATGCGGGCGAGCTGGACGACGACCTGCTGGAAGAGGACGATGACGACGCCGACGTGTCGCTGGACGACATCGCCGACGTCGCCGACACCGACGAGGACTGATCCCGTCCCTGTCAGATCGTGAATCCCGCCAAGGCCGCGCCACCCGCGCGGCCTTTTCCATGCCCGGGCGGCTTCCATTGCGGACCGCCCGGCGCAGGCGCTGGCCTGCGGTGCAGGGCGTCCGCGAGTCCCGATGAAAACTTCCAGCACCCGTCGTTTTTCCCCTTGCGGCCATTTTGGGCCGTCCTTATACGACCCCTCACGCAGCCGACGCACGGCGCCGCTGCGGACCTCCGGTGGGGCCATAGCTCAGTTGGTAGAGCGCTTGAATGGCATTCAAGAGGTCAGGGGTTCGACTCCCCTTGGCTCCACCATTTACATCTTTCGTTGTGTTATCAGCCAGTTATCTGGAAGATGCTGATGCGCTGATAGTGCCATGCTGATAGCAGGTCCACTATGCGCGGACCCTCCGTTATGTATGCAAATCACGCGATAGCGGCTGACTTGAGGCATGTGCAGTTGCCGTCTAGCGTCACTGAAGTTGCTCAGGAACATTCAGATGAACAAGCATTCAAAGAGAGCCGAAAGCTTTACGGATTGGCTCGGCATCACGAACACGCCTGACTGGAACGTGGCGCGCCCGCTTGGACCGCTCTTGAGTGCAATCATCGGGCTTTTATTTTTCCTTGCGCTGATTGCAGCGATCGTTCTTCTAGCCAAGACCATCTTTGCATCTGGGACCACAACACTTAGTACGGGCGCCCTTATTGCTGCTTTCCTAGGCGCGCCCTTAGTTATTTGGGGAACGATACTCAAGCAGCAATCGGTCATGTTTCAAAAGGAGGGCCATATGACCGATCGCATCAGCAAAGCGGTCGAGCAACTAGGCGCCGAGAAGGCGGTCGAACGAATTGGTCGGCCGGTTACGATATGGACTGGCCAGCCGGAGAGAGTCTTGTACCATGTAGAAGCCGCGAAACAGCTTCAAGACCAGCCCAGAACGCGGATGGGCTTGAAGTCGTGGCGTGAGTATTGGAATGACGAAACGGAAGAAACAGACGAGGGATGGTACGCCACGATTTCTACTTGGCCTGAGGAGCGGACATTGATCCAGTGGCAGGGTGAAGGTGTCGAAATTGAAGAGAATGAGGCTATCGGAATTGAGGGGCCGTGGCAGGTCTTCAAGGAGACATCTCCGAACATCGAAGTCCGTATAGGAGCAATACTTTCACTAGAGAGAATTGCTCAAGATTCTACGAGACATGACAATGGTCGCGACCATGTTCGAGTAATGGAAATCCTGTGTGCATACGTAAGACACAACGCGCCTGCATCTAAAGCAACTTTCGGAATGTATCCTGAAGGCGTTGACGAGAACTCCCTGAGAGAGAAGATCAAGAATCCGCCATACAAGTGGATTATGGAGCTAGAGCGACCAAGAAGCGATATACAACTGGCACTGACAGTGATTGGCCGGCGCAGCTTAACACAAATAGGAATTGAGAAGCAGCACCCGGACGGTGGGAGCATTGGCTACAGGCTTGACCTGTCGCAATCTAACCTGAGGAGATGCGATCTCACGAGGGCGCGCTTTGCACATGCTAATCTGAAAGAAAGCTTGCTTGAGGGGGCGTTCTGCGCAGATGCTGACTTCTCATACTGCAATCTCATAAATGCAAAGCTTACCTGGATAAGCGGCGCAAGAGCTGGCTTTTCACGCGCGAAACTTGATTCAGCAGACCTGTCATATGCCGATCTGAACAGCAGTAACCTCGCCGGCGTCAGACTTTCCCATACCCATTTGGTAAAAACCCAGCTTAAGGGAAGTTCCCTTCAATTCTTGCCCAACAGAAGAGGAACCGAAGTCAACAGAGCTTTCTTTATGAGTGCCTCACTTAATGCCGCGACGATCAGCGGTGATCTGCTCGGAATCGTGTTAGACTTCGGAAAGGACAACGCAGACGCGAGTCAGCGTCTCGTATGGGGATTGAGGTTCAGGAACATCAGGCTTCTGCGAACAAAGAGTGTTTTCGGCACGGACCATTCTGGGATGCTTTTTCCCGTCGAGCTACTTGATCACACTTTCGGCGATGGGAGTGTTCTCGTGCCCCACGCCACTTGCCCTCCGCATTGGCCCCGCGCAGAGCTTACCGACGCAGAATACGACAGTAGGTACCTTCGTTGGTTAGAGGGCGACATAGTGGGACCGACCCCTCATAGTTCTGTTGAGAGGGGTCAGAGTCAAGTTCAGTAGCGCGGGAGGTCAACCCTAAGCGCCGACAGTGCGTTGCGAATCCCAAAGGCGTTCTGGAACATCAGCGTTGAGGTGATGGCCCGGTAGTCGTGCTGGGAAACCTCGTGGTCACTGTTCACGAGCGGCGCGACGATGCCTTCAAGGCCCCTCTGAACGCCCTGCATCGGGTCCCACGTCGGGTTGCCCCAGACGCCGCTTGCCAGGACGCTGGACGGGAAATCGAAGACAGGCCCCATCCCGTTCATCCCGGTGAGGGTCCACTCCCAGCGAAATGAGAGACCTAAATCCGGCCCGCTGGAAGGATGCCTTGGCGATGCTTTCCGGGGACAGCCGCCATTCGAGATAGTCCTACCTGTCTGCCCGCCCCTGGGCGTTCACCACCGTTTGCTCGGCATAGAACAGGCGGCCGAAGTGCGTGGACGTTGCGAAGGAGGAGAAGGTCTCCCAGTCACGGTGATGGATGCCCGAAAGAAGCTGCTTCGAGTAGGACGCCAGCATGAAGCTGCGGAATTGGAAGACGGACTTCCAAGGCTCCTTGGTTATCATCGCGGGCATGTTCCTAGGGTCGTTCTCCCGCGGGACGGTTCTTTAAGACCTGTGGCAACCACCTGACGGCATGACTTATCACCCCGGGATTCCGGATGCGACAAAGCAGTTTCACCGAACCCGCATCTGGTGAATGACGAAGGCGCCGACGGCTATGGAAAAGCCGCAAAAGAACATAAGCCACGAAGTAAAAGTGATAAATTTTATAGCCGTCAGTGGCCAAATCTCATAGATCGCTGTGGAATCGTATTCTGCAGCAGCCAAAAGTCTTCTGTAGTTGCCGGGGCAGGACACTGATGGGCGGGCACCGAATTCCGTTGCCACATCGCGCGTCAGCTCATTCCATCCGCATCCTAATACGATACGTTGAGACGGTCTTCCAACGCTCACCACGAATTGTAGGGACAGGACAAGGTATGTTCCAAGCATCCAGAACATGATCCCAGAGCTAACAAACATGACTCGGGTTACTCGTTTCTTCGGGGCCGACCGAAGTGTCTGAAAACATAGAGCCAGAACTATGAGAATGCAGATTGAGGTCAGTAGAGCAGAGTTCGACGGCCATACTGGCGCTACTTCAGCGAAGTGGCCAAGGATAGGAAGTAACCCTGTTCCAGCCGTTGCCCAAAGCGCAAGGCCGCGAAATTCACGGAGGGTTTTCTTGAAGTCATCAAGGCCCGACATTTTAGAACTTGATCACGTATGGATCATCGGGAGAGGGTCGGGCGGGGTCAACGAAAATGCGCCCGGTGCGCGTCCGCCCGTCTGACCATATTCCAATGTACATAAAGGTCCCTGCGATCTGCAATCCCCCTGCGACCACGTCGACATCTCTCCATTGGCAAGCCTCAATGTCAAACCCCTCATTGCCGCCGAAGATGCACAATCGAAATTCAAACTCAGAAAGTAAATACAGCCGGGCATTTGGAGGTTCTGTGCTAAAACTCACGACGGGCCAGCTGGGGGAACCCCCGCAAGCGGGTTCTGAAAAGAACAACAGTGGTTTACCGATCAAGCCCTCGGTGTATAGCTGGTATGATAGTTCGGTTGCTTCAAGCGCTGCACGCTGCAGATCACCATGTGCATCACCATCATTATGACTGATCAGGTTTTGTGCTGCATCTATTTGAGCATTGATCCATGCTTCGTATCGACTGCGAGGTACATTAGCTACATCAAACGTAAACCTTAGATAGTCCACGAGCAGGAGGTATTCGTAGGCCCCCCTTAAGGGTGAAGATGGATCGAGGTTGAGGGAAGCGTATCCAGAATTACCGTCACAGCCTATGTATACTTCATAAAGCAAGGGAACTTCATTCAGCTTTTGAACTAGCACATCCTCGATATACTGCCGATGAATATCCAACTGGATATGGGTGCCGTACATCTCCTTTACCGCCGAACCTGCCACCACTGGAAGATCGGCTAGATCGCCTTCGGCTTGCCCAAATTCGTCTTCCAGCATCTGTTCAATTACCTGAAGCATCTCTCTTGCGGAAGGAGATTCTTGTGAGTAAGAGGATGATGGAACTGCGGCTAGCGCAAGCAATGTACTGCCTGCGGCAGCAAGTCGGCGTAGAACTTCGAAATAGTTAGCGTTGCGCTGAATGTCGGGCATTGGGTTGAAGCCATTCATTGTCATCCTTGGCATGCTAACCCAACATTGCGTCAGTTACATACTGTTTATGTCGCGGACGATGCTTTCATGGAGGGAGGGCCTGGTGTTCGTGGTCCGCAGCGCCGCCAACGTTTTGCTGAATGGCTGCAAGCAGCATGAGTATCCTGTCGAGCGAGGTCGTGCTGCCGCGGGTCGGTAGTCTACTTCAGACCAACCGCTCTTGCTGCGCCCGCATTCACTGCTGAGACGCCGGCGTTGGCGATGGTTGAAGATGCATAAGTTCTTGATCAGGTCGCTTGAGCTGCGCAACAACGCCCGCCTGTGGCGCGAGCGGCAGGAGAAGGCTCTGCGTGCGACGGCTCAGAGCGACCAAGGGAGAAGGTTGTTCTCGGCGGAAGCGCGATAGCCTCGGCTCGAAACGGCCTTGCGGGTAGTGGCGCAACTGGGGTGAACTAAAACCGAAAATGCAAAAGGGGCTGCACTCAGGCAGCCCCTCGGTTCTCTTTGCTGAAATATTCCGCGGCCTCAGCTCAGGCGCGGGAGACCTTGACGAGACCCATCCGCACGGCTTCCCGATAGGAAACCTCTCCGGTCCCCGGCAGGGTCATCAGGATGGTGCCCCCATCGCCGCGGCGGTGCTTGATGCCCGAGGCGTCTAGCGCGTCCATGACTGCATCCGGGTCGATGCGGTCGAGGGCCGCAGTAAATTTCTGGGCAAGGCCATCGAAGCCCGAGGCGTCGTTCTGGACCATCATATCCCTGACGGCCTGCTGCATCTGCCGGGTCAATGCGGGGTCGCCCTCAACAAACTGGCCGAACAACTCGTCGTCATGGACCCCGAGGCCGCCCATGCGGCTCATCACCGCGTCGTAGAAGCCAGCGCGGGTCTGCTCGATCTGCTGCGCCAGGGCTGCCGGGTCTTGCCCGCTCCGCTCGGCCATGCGCGTGACCATCTCCTGGCTAATGTCGCCGGTCTCCACCATCACATTAAGCGCGGCCATCTGGGCATCGTGGGGGAGGGTCTGCGTCAGGCTCGTCAGCGCCGTCTCGGCCTCGTCGGAGGCGCGGAAGGTGTCACTCGCGGGTGCATCGTCCTGTTGCCCCTGCGGCTGCCCTTCATCGGCTGCCCCCGAGGCGCGGGCCTCGTCGCCATTGCCGCTAAAAGAGTATCCGCCCTGCCCATCCATGCGAACAAAACCCAGGTTCGCCGCCATGCTGAGGGCCATTCGCTGCCCACCCACTTCAACGGTGTCGCTGGGTTGGTAGCTGCGGTTCATCACAGGGCTGCCCGTGGGACTGAGGATGGAGCGCTCGATCCCGGCGCCGCGCGCGAAGTCGCTGCTGCGAACTTCTCCGCCTCCGTCGTGTGTCAGGGTGCCGATTTGTTGGCCGGTGCGGTTATCGGTGCGGAAGGTCAGCTCGCGGCCGCCGCTGCCAACCTCGTAGGTTGGTGCAGCCTTGGCGGGGCCGTTGCTGAAGCTGGCGTTGCTGAAGGTGTCGGTGAAGGCGTTGTATTCGGTGCCCATGATGGGGTTTCCTTTAGATGATCTTGATGGGGTTCTTGATGAGGCGCGCGTGATGCAGGCCGCCTCGGGAGGCCGTGGAGGGTGGTTCCCTATTCGGGGTGAATGTGCCTGAGAGGTTCCCCGAACTTCCCACTCCACAGCCACCAGAAGCGGCCTGTGTGGGTGCTGGTTACCGGAGGGCGTCGAAGGTGCGGCGGGAGGAGACCATCTCGGTGCGGTGTGCGGCTGCTTCCTGGGCAACCTGACGGGCATCGTGACGGGCCGGCCGCCCAATGGACGACTGCTCACTGACAGCCAAGTTGTAGCGGCGAAGGTTCAGCGGGTCTCCGTCTAGGAAGCGCACCTGTTCATGTGGCTTCAGATCTAGGATGAGGCGCGCTGTGGGGACCTTCTCGGTGGCGGCTTGGCGCTTTAACGGCAGCGCCGTGTAGACGTAGATGCCGTAGAAGGTATCGAGACCCTGCCAGAGGCCGTTAGCCCCCATCTCCTGCATCTCGATCCAGTCGGCCGCATCGACCTTTGCGAACATCGTGCGGTTGCGGTTCAGGCAGACGGAGAGACCATGCAGACCATAGTTGCGGTCGAAGAAGGCGCGGGGGCGCCGCTGCTGACGGAGGCGGGAGATGCGAACCAAGTTGGCACCCGATAGGTGAGCGGTGGCTTCTCGGTCGATGAGGTCGCAGTAGTCTTCAAAGTCGATGCACCCGAGGGCACGGGCACGGGCGGGGATGAGGTCGGACAGCGCGGGTGCCTGAGGGGCTTCCTGCGGCTGGATGCTCAAGGCTTGGCGGAGGATGGCGTTCATGGTGTGTCACTTTCTGGGCATGAAAAGGCCCCGTCAGGAGAACCTGCGGGGCGCGCGTTACGGTGTTGTCGAGGGTGTGGGTGAAGGTGGTGGCGGAGCTGGGGGCACCTGCGGGGGAAGCTCAGGCCAGCCGAACGGCGGGAAGCGTAGGCTGTCCTTCAGGGGGAACATGACAGGTTCACCCTTCCGGCTGCCCCGCGCGGTCGGTCACGAAGATGGCCCCGGCGCGGACCTGATCGCGTGTCCAGTGGCCGCGCGGTCGATGGCCCATCTCGGCCATCTCACGGGACCTCTGGCGCATCTCCTGAAGGGTCTCCGCGGGGATGCCGGTGGCGTCGATGATGGTCTCGTCGCTCATGTTGGTGGCCCGGCGAACGAGGAGCCATGCTGTGTCAGTGCGGGGGTGGGGCATGAAGTGGGTCCTTTAGGTGGGAAGATGAGGAGTCCCTGAAGTTGGCCCCGATAAAATCGGATGCGCCTTCAGGTGATGCTCATGGTAGGCGTTCGGGGGACGCTCCGCGTCGAAGACCCAATGAGATGATCTTCACGAAGTTGAGCCGCTACCGTAGTGCGATGAGGTCAATCTGAAGCTGACCTTGCCGAAGGCAGGCGTCCCTTCAGGCTGCCTCATGGGGCACCTCTATGGGTGCTTCCCTTGATGGTGACCGCGATGAAGTTCAGCCCCTTCAGGGCCACCCAGAGGGTTTCCCTATTATATTATATATGCGGAGGGCGGATTAGCGGGCATCAGCCTCGGCGGCTGCTTCGTCAACATGCCAGTAGCGGCCCCAGCCGGGGTCTCGCATCACGCGGGCCAGCTCGCGCCAGTCATAGTTGCCGGTGACGGGCTGCGCCTTGAAGCCGAGCTTCCCCTCGCGCTTGAGCCGCTGCCAGTAGGTCTCCTTGGTGGGGCCTTGAAGGTGCGCCTCGGGTTCCGCTTCGATCTGAACCGCGCAGGTGGACCCGAGGGCGGTCTTGATGCTGATGCCCCACCGCTGCCGGCAGTAGGCATTTGCCTCCTTGGCGATGTTCAGCACGTCGGCGTTGTGGCTGTCGGGATAGAGCTTGCCTATGCCGGATGATCTGTCCGCGCCTAGCAGGCTGGGGTCTGTGAGGATGTTCCGCAACTTCGCGTCCCCATCCTTTGCGGCCACGATGAGGCGAGAGACGAACGGCAGGCGCTGCCACGCGGGCATCCGGTTGAGGTCGTAGCAGAGGGTGGCAGCTCGGCCGTGGTGGTCTCGATTGCGCTGCGCGTTCTCCGCCTTCCGGGAACCTCTGGCGCTGTTTCGGGTGGCAGCCTTCTGGCACTCCCTATCGCAGAACCTTTGGTTGCTTCGTCGTGGTGCGAACTGAACCCCGCACTTCGGGCAGAACGGGTCTCCGCTGTCTTGCGGTGCCGCGTCCAAGGCCACTACCGGGCACCCCGAACGGGGAAGACATGGGCAGAGAGGACGGGCAAAGACAGGTTGAGCGCCGCGGCGATGATCTCGCTCTTGGTGATCTCCCGGCCGGTGGCATCTGCATGGCGCTGCGTCAGGGCGTCGATGACCGTGGCCACCTCCGGGCGCATCCTGGTGGTGGACCACTCGGTAACATCTCGGCTTCGTCCGATGGTCTCCGGGAGATGACGCGCGGTGAGCTGGCGCAGGTCGGAGATGAACATTGGGTTGCTGCCGTCATTGCGGCGGTTGGCTCTGCTGGCCATTGGCGTGGTGTCCTTCGGGATGTGGTGACGGGATGCGAAAAGGGGACCGCTGGCAATGGGCCAGCAGGTGTTCGCGGAGGTGGGCTAAGGGTGGACTTGGCGCGGGGACCGGATTTGAAAGCCCACTGACGCCCACACACTCAGTTGCGGCCGGGAAGTTTCGGGGTGAGACCGTGAAAAACCGGCAGGCGGCATCAACCCGTTCGGGTTCTTTTGTGCATAAGGTGGGGATATTGTGACGGGATGCGTTGCGAGGGGCGGTGGATGCCGCGCAGGGACTCGCTGAGGGCCTTCAGAGGTTCCCCGGTGGGTTGGGGTGCAGCGAGGGCCTCGCGGGCGTCCTGAGGGGGCACCGCAGCGTCCTGCGGGCATCTCAGGCGGTGGGCCTAGGGCGGGCCGTTCTCCGGGTCTGCTACGTCACTAGGTGGGGATGATCGTCTGAATCCTCAGTCAGCACCGTGCAGGGCACCGCTGGCGGCCTCTAGGGGCGGCCGGGTGGGTGGGCACCGGGCTTGGCCTCGCGGGCTTCCTGAGGGAGCACCGCAGCGTCCTGCGGGCGTTTCAGGCGATGGGCGTAGATCGGGCTGTCCTCCGGCTCTGTTACGTCACTAGGTGGGGATGATTGTCTCGGCCCCTCCATGAGCACCGTGCGGGGCACCGCTGGCAGCTCGTGAAGGTTGCCGGGCGGGTAGGCACCGGGCTTGGCCTGGCGGGCGTCCTGAGAGGGGACCGCAGGGGTCTGTGGCGGGTTCTGAGAGGGGAAGTGGCGGGCGGGCAGTCCGTCGTGGGTCGTTGTGTCACAAGGTGGGGATGATCGTGTCCCGTTCTCGATCAGCCTCGCGCCGCCGCTCGATCAGCCAACACCCGGTAGACGCTCGCCCTGCTGATGCCCAGGCGCTTCGCCACCTCGGCTGCAGGCAGCTCCTCCTCCTTCACCATTCGCAGCACCTCCTCGGACTTTGCGCGGGCAGTAGGTTTGCGGCCCTTGTATCTGCCTTCGGCCTTGGCCTTGGCGATGCCTTCGCGCTGGCGTTCGAGCATGATCTCCCGCTCGAACTGCGCGATGCTGCCCAGGAGGTTCAACATCAGGCGCCCGTTCGGGGTGCCCGTGTCGATGGACATGTCGAGGATGCGGAGGCTGGCTCCTTTGCCCTCGATCTCCTTCACGATCTCATTCAGGTGGGCGACGGAGCGAGCCAAGCGGTCCAGCTTGGAGACAACCAGAACGTCCCCTTTGCGGATGAAGCGGAGGGCCTCGGCCAGCTTCTCGCGCTTCGCCGTATCAACCGAGGATACCTCCTCCTGGTAGATGTCCTCGCAGCATGCCGCGCGGAGGTCCCGAAGTTGCGCCTCAAGTCCTGCCTTCTGGTCGGTGGTGGAGGTGCGGGCGTATCCAACGATCATGGTCTCGATCCTTCTCAAATGGGTCTTAGACAACATGAGAGGGCTGTCTCAAAACTTCAAGCGAATTTGTGAGACGCAGCAAAACCAGCAGGCAGCATTCTCGGAAGCCATGAGTCACTAGACCTTGCCCGTGTGAGACAGCCTGCCAAAGAGAAAGGCCGCGCCGTCTCCGATGCAGCCCTTGGGGTCTCGGCTGGTGAACCGCTCGGTGGCCTCAACGGCGAACCAGAAAGGCAGCCACAAAGGACAACCGCAGGCTCCGCTGCCAGCCCCTCGCGCTGTTCACTTCCAGATCGTAGGCGATCAAGCCAGCATCCCAGCTACAAAGCACCTCGTCAGCATACGCACGGCTGCAAAGGGTGAACTCCCAGTTGGGCGTCTCGATGTAGCAGCTGGTGAGGCAGATGTCGGCGGAGAATTGGATGTTCATTGAGTTCTGTCCCTGGCTGTGAAAGCGGCGCATTCTCGGCGCCTCCTCAAGCCATACGCCTAGGTTAATTATCATGTAAAGTATTGTTTTAGCTACACAAATGGGATTATCCCGCAAGTGGAGACATCGGTGCGGAGGGCATCTCAAGGGCACCTTCTGGCGCACACGGAGGGGCACCCTACGGGGGAACGCGCGTTCCTCTCTATCTATCTCTAACTCCCATAACTGTGCGGCAAAATGTTCCGGCACCGCACGCTAACGCCAAACCGGACAAAACTACCAAACAAGTCTTTGCGGAGAATTTGATGCTTGGTATGGTCGCCCACCCGTCAGGCTATGAGGACAGGATGAAAGAGCACGCTCCTGCTGTGGTCGGCGCATTGGAACCTAGACGATTATGATGATAACAGATGCCTGCTGAAAGTTGAAATTAGGGGTCGATGGTTGTGGCAAGAGATGAAGAGTTATACCGGCGCGCGCTGAGTGAATATGGAAGCGGGATCGTAGACCGCGCTCTGCTGGCAAAGGCGTATGTGCTTTCTGAAGGCAACGAGGATAAAGCGAGGTTTGAATATATCAAACTTCGTGTGGAGCAAATAAAAAGAGACAATCTGAGAGATATTCCTAGGAGAGTTCGTGAAGGCATCTCTTCAGCCAAAGAAGAGAGGAAAAGCAGGCAGGAGAATGAACGAAAGCAATTATCACTAGCTAAAGCCAGGGAAAAAGAAGAAAGGGAGGAGAGAAGACGGAACATTGAACTTGGAAAAAGAATTGAGCAAAGAAACAAGCTGGCGCTGAAAGGCGACGTGGAGGAAAGGTCAGGAACGGCGTTGGTCGATGCGTTCTTTGGAGCCATAGCTATTCTTGTTGTTCTGGGATTAGTTGTTGGTTTCCTCTTCGATTAGCAGGATCATATGTTCGATATGGATTGCGGAAAGAGCTGGTATTAAAGCCTCCTCCACACAGACCTAGGCGAGAAGAAGCATCTGATGATGGTCTTTAGCCGCCCCTCCCTCACGGAAACCCAGCGTCTTGCCGAAGCTGCCCGCCAAGGTCTCCGCATGGTGGCCGCGGGGGAGGACAAGATGCTGGAGGGGTGGTTGGTCTAAGGGGCTGCCCTGAACGAGGGGCGGAAGTTGTTCTCCTCAGATGATCGGGGCTTTGGGCGGTGGCTCACCTCATCTAACTTGGATAAGGACATCCACCCCGGCGACCAGCAGGCCGCCATGTGGGCCGCCGCCGACGAGGCAGCCTTCGAAGAGACCCGGAGGCTGCACCCTCGCGTCCGCACCGTGCGGGGCCTTCACGCCAAGTGGAAGGAGGCCCAGCGGCCCGAGCCGAAGGAGGCACCTGTCTACGAGGAGCCGACCGAGGCCGAGCGGCACACGCTCAGGTAGATGTGGCCGCTCTGCCATACCCAGCACGGCTCGTTAAAACACTGACAAAAAAGTCGATATGTCGCCTCACAAAACCGTGTAGCTGGAGGTGGCGCGTCAACTCCGCCGCGTAATTTCCGTTAAGGTGTATCAAGATGAAGTTAGTATCTGTTCTGTCAGCGGGGGCACTCCTCCTCGTCACAGCCTGCGCGCAAACCTCGATCCAGCCGATGTCGAAGGACACTTTCAAGGTCGCCACTCAAGCGGCACCGGCTTGCGGTCCGAATGGTGCCCGCAATGTTGCGTTCAAGAGCGCATCGGTTGAGGTGATTCGGCGCGGCCACGACAAGTTCGTCTTGGCAGGCGACTCGCACAACTCTGATTTCTGGAGCGGCAACCACAAGCAGGACATGGTGGTGCGCGTCGTGCCGGAGGGTAGCCCGGAAGCAAAGAACGCCCTCTCTGCCCGCGAGCAGCTAGGCGATAACTGGCAAGAAGTTGTGGCAAAGGGCGCGCCGACGACTTGCGGATGAGTCCAACAAGTTTGGCATCAGTATGATGGAGGTTTTCTTGAAGAACGTCATTATCGCAGCGAGCTTGGCCATCCTTGGCCTGTCGTCGGTCACCACAGCTGCCGTCGCACATGGGGGCGGCTGCCGTAAGTCCTCCCCTCCGGGCCAGTGCTGCCACATGGACAACAGCACAGGCACCGTTCACTGCCACTAACGAACCCCTGGGAGTGACCAAGACTCGACCTGAGGTCACTCCCTCACAGGCAACTTCACGTCCCCCACACAAGCCCTCCGCTGCACCTCCGAGGCACCCTTCGCATACACCCCGAAGGTCACGTCCTTCTTGTCCGCGGCGTGGCCCACGATCTCCGCTATGGTCTCCCTTGGGTGCCCCGCATGTCTCGCCTTGGTGGTGAACCAGCGCCGGGCCGAGTGAAAGTTGACGAGGGACCGTCTGGTGCCCTCGCGCTTGTCATCCACTCCGACGCCCTCGCGGAACCTCTTGAAGCGTTTTCCGAAGGTGTCGCCTGGGTCCCGCTCGGTCTTCAAGCCGTGGAACAGCCAGTCCTTCCCGGTCTTGCCTGCGACGCGCCGTTTAACGATCTCCTCTAGGTCCGGGTGAATGGGCACCTTGCGGGCTGCCGCCTCGGTCTTGCCCTGCTGGATGTCGAAGACCCCATCGTGAACGTCCTCAACCCACAGGGTCAGCACCTCCGCAAGCCGCATCCCGGACAACAGGCTAATGATGAGAGCATCCCTGATTTGACTCTCCCACTCCGGCCGCTTCATGGGCCACGGCGAGTAGAGGAGCTTCTTGACCTCTTCGTCAGTGAAGGCCCGCTCCTCCTCCTTCTTGCTGCCCCGCTCCACGCGCTTGCCAGTCTTCACCGTCTGCTGCCCGTTCCACGGCCACCCGTCATCCAAGGGCATCCCAGGCGGCAGGTCGATGTGGCCGCGGCGGGCGAGGTGCTTCCAGTAGGAGCGCAGGGAGGTAAGGTGCTTCTTCTGCGTCACGGGGTGCATGGGGTCGATGACCTCCCCCACATACTTGCCCGCCTGTCTGCGGTCGATGCGGTCCAGCGTCAGGCCCTTGTCGGTGGCCCACCGGGCGAACCTCATGACCAGCCCTCGGCGCTCCTCAGTGGTCTTCGGGGCAAGCCCTGCGGTGGACAGGTAAGTGTCTAGGTGATGGGCAACCTCCTCGCGCCCCGTGAGGGCATCCGCAAAGGCGCGGCGCTGGGTGTCGTTGCGGAGCTGGTCGGCTTCATCCTCGGCAACGCTGCGAGCAAAGCTCAGAGCCTCGTCATCGTCCGCGTCTTCGTATGCCGCCAAGGTCTCTCGCCAGATGGCGCCCCGCTCGGAAGGCCCGAGTGTTGCGGCTTTGCGGGGGCCTGAGGGTTTCCAGCCGGGCAGCTCTAGGGTTGTCCTTCGGCCCATCTTGATCTGGCGGAACTGCATAGCCGTCTGCGCTTCCAGCTCATCCCGGCGCTTCTTGGCCTCGATCACGTCAGCGGTGTGCAGGTTGACCATGATGAACTGCGGCCCCGCGATCACCTTGCGGACGGCTGCCGGGACCTGCTGGCGGAACCACCACACGTTGCGACTTAGGAGGAGAAGGCGGTTCGCGCCCTTGCTGCTCTTGCCTGCCATTGGGCCACCTTTCCGCGCCATGCTGATAGCGTCATGCTGATAGCATATGGGGCAGAAAAGTCAATAATAGCTGGTTCTAGGGGTCTCAGGCTCCTCGGTTTAGCCTCCCCTTGGCTCCACCAAATCTTATCTTCCTCGATCCGACTTACGCGCCTGCGGACTTGCCCGCCGGCTCAGTTCGTCCGGGTGATCGCGGCGACCAGCATCGCCTTGTGCCCCTGCCGCAGCTCGTCCAAGGGCACCAGGCAGTCGCGGCGCGAGCTGCCCGACAACATCTGCACGGACATGCTGGCCATGATGATCGGGCCGAAGATCATGTGCACCAGCGCCTCGCGGTTCTCGACACGGAACTCGCCGGCCGCGACTCCCTGTTCGATCACCTTCATGATCGCGGCGTCCTGCTGGGCGAAGAGCCCGTCGAAGAACTGCTCGCCGATGGCGGGGATGCGCGCGGCGGCCTCGGCGATGAGGGCGGGCATCATTCCCATCTCCTGACCAAGGTAAATCGCGTAAAGCTCGTCCAGCGCCGCCTCGAAGCGGGCGCGGATGGTGAGGCTCGCGTCGTCCGCGATGGCCTCGAGGCGCAGATGGGTGCCGGCGAAGGCCTCGTCGATGCAGGCGACGAACAGATCCTCCTTGCCGGGGAAGTGGTGGTAGAGGCTGGCCTTCTGCATCCCGAGCGCGCGGGCGATCTTGCTCATGGAGGTGCCGGCATAGCCGCTGCGGATGAACTCTGCCGCCGAAACCAGCAGGATCTCGTGACGCCGACTGACCGTCGGCGACTCGTCGCGCCCGTCCATTGACTCCTCCGCGCTTTGGCATCATCTACCTACCGAACGGTAGGTTGATTCTCGTCTCATTGCAGTTTCAGCAGGAATATCCCTCATGTTCCAGCCATGTCGCCATTTCGTGACCGCCTTTCTTCTGGCTGCCCTGACCGCGGCGCCGGTCCTGGCCCAGGGGCCCGCCGCGGGCGCATCCCCGCAGCCGCCGCTGGCCCCCATGGTCAAGACCGTGGTCGCCGGCCAGTCCGGCCTCGAGCGGATGCGCCGCTTCCCCGGCCGCATCGCCGCGCGCGAGACGGTCGACCTGGCCTTCGAGGTCGGCGGGCTTCTGGACTATCTCGGCCCCTCGGGCGCCGACCCGGTCCGCAAGGGCGAGGTGATCGCCCGGCTGGACCTTGCCCCGCTGGAGCGCGCCCTCGAACGCGCGCGCCTGGGCCTGACGCAGGCCGAGCGTGACCTGGCGCGCCTGACCGAGCTGGCCGACCGCAACGTCGCCCCCCGCGTGCAGCTCGAGGATGCCGAGACCGCCCGCGATCTGGCCGTCGTGGCGCTGGAGGATGCGACGCGCAACCTGAACGCGGCCACCCTGCACGCCCCCTTCGACGGGATCGTGGCCCGGCGGATCGCCGCGCCCTTTAGCGTCATCGAGCCGGGCCAGCCCATCCTGCGCCTGCACGACATGTCCGAGGTCCGGGCCGAGATCGACCTGCCCGAGCGCATCCTGACCGCCAGCAACCGCCTTCAGGCCGTGCGCTTCTCGGCCGTCCTGCCGGGCACGGATGCGCCCGTCCCGCTGGAGCTGGCCGAGTTCGCGGCCGAGACCGCCGGCACCGGGCAAAGCTACCTCGTCAGCCTGAAGCTGCCCCAGCCCGCCGCCGCGAGCCTGATCCCCGGTACCCGCATCACCGTCACCGTGACCGAGCGCCAGCCCGAGGGCGGCCTTGTCGTGCCGGCCAGCGCCGTGGTCTTCGCGCCCGACCGCTCGGCCCTCGTCTATGCGGTCGAGCCGCAGGGCGACGGCCTGCGCCTGCGCGCTCTGCCCGTCCGGCTCGCGTCCGAGAACGGCACCGCGCTGACCGTCTTCGGGCTGGAGTCGGGCACCGAGATCGTCGAGGTCGGCGGGCACATGCTGCGCGACGGCGCCCTGGTGCGGCGCTACCTGGACCTTGGCCAGCAGTCCTGAGGCCCCTGCCATGAACATCGCCCGCCGCTCGGTCGAGAAACCGCTCTACACCTGGGTGCTGATCCTCTTCTGCCTGATCGGCGGGCTGGTCGGCTATGCCACCGTCGGCAAGCTGGAGGACCCCACCTTCACGCTGAAGAACGCGCTGATCGTCACGCCCTATCCCGGCGCCACCGCGTCCGAGGTTGGCGCGCAGGTCAGCGAGGCGATCGAATCCGAGATCCAGAAGATGGGCGAGGTCGACACGATCACCTCCTCGAACCGCCCTGGCCTGTCCATCGTCGAGGTCGAGATGAAGGACATCTATGGCGGGGCCGAGCTGCCGCAGATCTGGGACGACCTGCGCGACCGGATCGACGACGTGCGCGGCCGCCTGCCCGCCGGTGCGGGGCCGGTGACGGTCAACGATTCCTTCGGGGACGTCTTCGGCCTCTACTTCGCCATCACCGCGCCGGGCTACAGCAACGCGGACCTGTGGGACATCGCCAGCTTCCTGCGCCGCGAGGTTCTGGCCATTCCCGGCGTTGCCGATGCCGAACTGCGCGGCCTGCCCGAAGAGGCGATCTTCGTCGAGCCCTATGCCGACACGATGGCCGCCCTCGGCCTGCCCGCCAGCGCCTTGGCGGGCGAGCTGGCGACGGTGGGCGAGACGCTGGCTGCGGGCGCGGCCAATGACGCCCGCGCGCGCCTTCGGATCGAGCCGCCGGGCCAGGGCGACAGCCTGCGCGCCGTGTCCGAGCTGTCGCTCGGCTATCAGGGCAGCGTCATCAGCCTTCTGGACGTTGCCTCGGCCGAGCGGGCGCAGGTCGAGCAGCCGGGCCACGTCATCCGCCACAACGGGCAGGAGGCCTTCACCCTGGCCGTCGCGGGCCTGACCTCGGAGAACATCGTGACCGTCGGCGCGCGGGTCGAGGCGCGGCTGGCGGAACTCGCCCCGCAGCTTCCCGTGGGGGTCGAGCTGAACCCGATCTACCAGCAGCACCGCGTGGTCGACGAGGCGAACCGCTCCTTCCTTCTCAGCCTTGCGCTGTCGGTGGGCGTGGTGATCGGCGTCCTGGCCCTCTTCATGGGCTGGCGGGCTGCGGTGGTCGTGGGCGGCTCGCTGCTGCTGACGGTCGCGGCGACGCTGATGCTGATGGCCTTCTTCGACATCAAGGTCGAGCGCATCAGCCTTGGCGCGCTGATCATCGCCATGGGGATGCTGGTCGACAACGCCATCGTCATCGCCGAGGGGATGGAGCAGCGCATGTCCCAGGGCGACAGCGCCGAGGACGCCGCCCAGCACGCCGCCGCCCGCACGCAGGTTCCGCTTCTGGGCGCGACGGTCATCGGCATCCTCGCCTTCGCGGGCATCGGCCTCAGCCCGGACTCGTCAGGCGAGTTCCTGTTCTCGCTCTTCGCCGTGGTTGGTCTGTCGCTGCTGCTGTCTTGGCTGATCTCGGTCACGGCGACGCCGCTTCTGGGCAAGATCTTCTTCAAGCGCGGGACACTGAAGGCGGGCGAAGCCTATAACGGCTGGATCTTCCGGCGCTATCGCGGCCTCGTGCGGCTGTCGCTGCGCCTGCGCTGGCTGGTCATCATCGGCCTTGTCGGCACGACGGCGGCTTGCGTCGCCGCCTTCGGCAATGTCCGCCAGCAGTTCTTCCCGCCCGCCGACACGCCGCTGTTCTACCTGAACTACAAGGCGGCGCAGGGCACCGGCATCCATGCGACGCTGGACGATCTGGCGCGGATCGAGGACTGGCTTCTGGCCCGGCCGGACGTGACGGCGGTGACGACCACGGCAGGGGACAGCCTGTCGCGCTTCATCCTGACCTATGCGCCTGCCGATCCCGATCCGTCCTACGGCCAGCTGGTGATCCGCGCCAGCGACCCGCTGCTGATCCCTGCCATCGGCGCCGACCTTGCCGCCTTCACCGCCGAGGCCATGCCCTGGGCCGAGACGCGGGTGCAGCAGATCATCTACGGCCCGCCCGTGACCGCCGATGTCGAGGTGCGCTTCAGCGGACCCGATCCCGACACGCTGCGCGCGCTGGCCGGCCAGGCGCTGGAGGTGTTCCAGAACGAGACCGACCTTCTGATGACCGAGCATGTCAACTGGCGCGAGCGCGAGGCCTCGGTCGTCCCCGTCTATGCCGAGGCCCGCGCGCAGGAACTGGGCATCGCCCGCGGCGACGTCGCGGATGCCATCGCCGTGGCCACGGACGGACTGCGCGTCGGCGAGATCCGCGAGGCCGACCGCGCCATCCCCCTGATCCTGCGGGCCGAGGCCGATCGCCGCCTCGGCGAGGCGCCGCTGGAGGACCAGCTGATCCACTCCCCCGTCGCCGGGGCTTACGTGCCGCTGACGCAGGTGCTGGACGGGTTCGAGATCGCCGTGCGCGACACGCTGATCGAGCGGCGCAACCGCGTGCCGACGATCACCGTCCAGGGCTTCTCTCCTCCCGGCACCCTTGCGCCCGAATCCTTCGCCGAGGTGCGCGCGCCCATCGAGGCGATCCCGCTGCCCGCCGGCTACCGCATGGAATGGGGCGGCGAATTCGAAAGCGCGGGCGAGGCGCAGGCCAGCCTCGGCCGGCAGATGCCGCTGGCCTTCGGGTCCATGTTCCTGCTGACGCTGCTCCTCTTCGGCCGGCTGCGGCAGACCTTCGTGATCTGGGCGGTGGTGCCCATGGCGATCAACGGCGTCGCGCTCGGCCTTCTGGGCACCGGGCTGCCCTTCAGCTTCACCGCGCTTCTGGGGCTGCTGTCGCTGTCGGGGATGCTGATCAAGAACGCCATCGTGCTGGTCGAGGAAATCGACCTGCTGAAGGACGAGACCGGCCTGCCGCAATCGCAGGCCATCGAGGCGGCCGCCGTCAGCCGTCTGCGGCCCATCACGCTGGCCGCCGCGACCACGATCCTGGGGATGATCCCGCTGATCTGGGACCCGTTCTTCGCCTCGATGGCGGTGACGATCATGGCGGGGCTGGGCTTCGCCTCGATCCTGACGCTGATCGGGGTGCCGGCGATCTACCACACCATCTTGCGGTCCGAGCGACGGGCCGAGCGGTTGGGCAGGGGCCCGGACAAGCGCGGCCGGGCCGGGGTGCTGCGGCTGGCCTGAGCGCGCCGCTCCCGCGCGGGCGGGGCGGGGCGGCCGGAGACGGAGGCGGACCTTTCTCCGACTATGCCGAAGCACACGTTGACTCCGCGGGCGCATGAGAACAAAACGGGAACTAAGATTCCCTCTCGACGCTTGGCCCCTCATGCCCGCCTCTGCCGCCTCCCTTGCCGCGCTCCGCGCCCGCATCGCCCATCTCGAGGGCGGGGCGCAAGCACGTGCGGTGCTGCCTTTCGGCATTCCCATGCTGGACCGGCGGTTGCCGCAGGGGGGGCTGGCGGTGGGTTGCCTGCACGAGGTGGCGGGGGGCGGCAGCGCGGCGGTGGACGGCGCGGCGGCGGCGGGATTTGCCGCCGGGATCGCGGCGCGCCTGCCGGGGCAGGTGCTGTGGTGCGTCACCCGCGCCGATCTCTTCGCGCCCGGCCTTGCGCTGGCGGGCCTGCCCCCCGACCGGGTGATCCATGTCGAGGCGGGGGACGAGACCTCGGTCCTCGCCTGCATGGAGGAGGGGCTGCGCCATGGCGGGCTTGCCGCCGTGGTGGCCGAGGTGGGGCGGCTGCCGATGACCGCCTCGCGCCGCCTGCACCTGGCGGCGAAGGCCTCGGGCACGACGGGCCTCGTGCTGCGCCGCTGGCGGCGGCAGGCGGATGCGGCCGATTTCGGCCAGCCCACGGCGGCGATGACGCGCTGGCGGATCTCGGAACTGCCCTCGGCCCCGCTGCCCGTGCCCGGCCTCGGCCGCGCCCGCTGGCTGGTCGAGCTGATCCGGGCGCGGGCGGGGGAAAGCGTGGATCTGGAACTGGAGGCTTGCGATGGCACGGGTCATCTCGGTCTGCCTGCCGATGTGGCCGATCGACCGGCTGCGGCGGGCGGGCGGCACGCTTACGGATAAGGCGCCCGCAGAGGCGGCGCCGCTGATCCTGACGGGCCGGGCGGGCAGCCGCCGGATCGTGACCGCTGCCTGCGAGGGCGCGCTGGCGCTTGGGCTTCGCCCCGGCATGCCCGTCACCAAGGCGCAGGCCATGGTCCCGGACCTCAGGGTCGAGCCGGCCGACCCCGAGGCCGACCTGGCGGGGCTGGAACGGCTGGCCCTGTGGCTGATGCAGCGCATCGCGCCGGTGGTGGCGGTCGATCCCCCCGACGGGGTGGTGATCGATTCGACCGGCGCCGACCACCTGCATGGCGGCGAGGCCGCGATGCTGGAGACGGTGCTGGGCCGGCTGGCCCTGTCGGGGATCACCGCCCGGCTGGCGCTGGCCGACACCTGGGGCGCCGCCCATGCGCTGGCCCGCCACGGCCCGGACGGCGCGCTGACCATCGCCCAGCCCGGCACGCTGCGCGAGGCGCTGGCGCCCCTGCCGCTGGCCGCGCTGCGCCTTGGCCCGGCGACGCTTGCCGGGCTTGCGGATCTGGGCTTTGCCAGCATCGGCGATCTGCTGGCCGTGCCCCGCGCGCCGCTGACCCGCCGCTTCGGCCCCGAGATCGCCCGCCGCCTGGACCAGGCCCTTGGCGCGCGGGGCGAGCCGATCGACCCGCTGCGCCCCGCCGATCTGGCGACTGCCCGCCGCGCCTTCGCCGAGCCCATCGGCGCGGCCGAGACCATCGCCCGCTACATCGGCAAGCTTGTCCGCGACCTCTGCCGCCAGCTCGAGGCGCGCGGCCTCGGCGCCCGCCGCCTGGACCTGATCTGCTGGCGGGTGGACAGCCACGCCCAGCCCGTCCGCATCGGCCTTGCCGCCCCGCAGCGCGACCCCGCCCGGCTGACGCGGCTTCTGTGCGACAAGATCACCACCATCGACCCGGGCTTCGGGATCGAGATCATGTCCCTGACCGCCACCATCGCCGAGCCGCTGGCGCCCCGCCAGGCCACCAGCCTGCTTGAGCCTGCCGTGCCCGATGTCTCGGGGCTGATCGACGTGCTGGCCAACCGCGTCGGCGCCCGCGCCGTCTATCGCCTCGCCCCTGTCGCCAGCGAGGTGCCCGAACGCTCGGTCACACGCGTTGCGCCCCTGTCCGAGATCGCCGAGGGCTGGCCCGACCACTGGCCCCGCCCCGCGCGCCTTCTGCCGCGGCCCGAGCGGATCGAGACGATGGCGCTGCTGCCCGACCATCCCCCGGCCTGGATCGCCTGGCGCGGCATCCGCCACCGCGTCGCCCGCGCCGACGGGCCCGAACGCATCTTCGGCGAATGGTGGAAGCGCGAGGCCGAGGCGCAGGCCGTGCGCGACTATTTCCGCATCGAGGACGAGGCCGGGCGCCGCTTCTGGATCTTCCGCCAGGGCGACGGCGAGGACCGCGCCACCGGCTCGCATGACTGGTTCCTGCACGGCGTCTTCGGATGAGGAGGATGCCCCGATGAGCTACGTGGAGCTTCAGGTCACCTCGCATTTCTCCTTCCTGCGCGGCGCCTCCTCGGCGCAGGAGCTGTTCGCCGTGGCCGCCGCGATGGGGATGCAGGCGCTGGCGGTGACCGACCGCAACTCCCTCGCCGGCATCGTCCGCGCGCATGAGGCGGCGCGCGACACCGGCCTGCGGCTGATCGTCGGCTGCCGGCTGGACCTGCGCTGCGGCATGTCGCTTCTGGTCTATCCGATGGACCGGGCGGGCTATGCCCGGCTCTGCCGCCTGCTGTCCCTGGGCAAGGGGCGGGCGGGGAAGGGGGCCTGTCACCTCGACTGGCCGGACGTTCAGGCCCATGCCGAGGGGCTGCTGGCCATCCTGATCCCCGACATGGCGGACGACAGCTGCGCGCTGCAGCTGCGCCGCCTGCGCGAGACCTTCGCGGACCGCGCCTATCTGGCCCTGACCCTGCGCCGCCGCCCGAACGACCAGCTGCGCCTGCACCAGCTGAACGCGCTGGCCGCGCGGCTTCAGGTGCCGACCGTGGTGACGAACGACGTGCTCTTCCACCTGCCCGAGCGCCGCATCCTGCAGGACGTGGTGACCGCCATCCGCCACAACACCACCGTCGACGCGCTCGGCTTCCGGCGCGAGCGGCACGCCGACCGCTACCTCAAGACCCCGGCCGAGATGGCGCGCCTGTTCCCGCGCTACCCCGAGGCGCTGGCCCGCACGGCCGAGATCGCCGGCCGCTGCCGCTTCTCGCTGGACGAGCTGCGCTACCAATACCCCGAGGAGCGCCAGGACCCGACCCGCAGCCCGCAAGAGACGCTGGAGGCGCTGACCTGGCAGGGCGCGGCCGAGCGCTATCCCGAGGGCATCCCGCCCGAGGTCACCGCCGCGATCAACCACGAGCTGCGCCTGATCGCCAAGCTCGACTACGCGCCCTATTTCCTGACCGTCCACAGCATCGTCCGCTTCGCCCGCAGCCAGGACATCCTCTGCCAGGGGCGCGGCTCGGCGGCGAACTCGGCGGTCTGCTTCGTCCTCGGCATCACCTCGATCGATCCGGGCCGCAACGACCTGCTGTTCGAGCGGTTCATCAGCGAGGAGCGCCGCGAGCCGCCCGACATCGACGTGGATTTCGAGCACGAGCGGCGGGAAGAGGTGATCCAGTGGATCTACAAGACCTACACCCGCGACCGCGCCGCGCTGACCGCCACCGTGATCCGCTACCGCACCAAGGGCGCGCTGCGCGACGTGGGCAAGGCGCTCGGCCTGCCCGAGGACGTGATCCGCGCCATCTCGTCCCAGATCTGGGCCTGGTCGGAAGAGGGCATCCCCGAGAGCCTGCTGCGCGAGCTGAACCTCAACCCCGCCGACCGCCGGCTGCGGATGACGCTGGAACTGGCCGAAGAGCTGCGCGGCACGCCCCGCCACCTCAGCCAGCATCCGGGCGGCTTCGTGCTGACCCATGACCGGCTGGACGAGCTGGTCCCGATCGAGCCCGCTGCGATGGAGGACCGCCAGATCATCGAATGGGACAAGGACGACATCGACGCGCTGAAGTTCATGAAGGTGGACATCCTCGCGCTCGGGATGCTGACCTGCATGGCCAAGGGGCTGTCCCTGATCGGCCGGCACAAGGGCCAGAACTACGACCTCGCCACCATCCCGGCCGAATGCCCGCGCACCTATGCGATGATCCGCAAGGCCGACACGCTCGGCACCTTCCAGATCGAGAGCCGGGCGCAGATGGCGATGCTGCCGCGCCTGAAGCCGCGCACCTATTACGACCTCGTGGTGCAGGTCGCCATCGTCCGGCCCGGCCCGATCCAGGGCGACATGGTCCATCCCTACCTGCGCCGCCGCGAGGGGCTGGAGCCGGTCGAATACCCGACGCCCGAGCTGGAGAAGGTGCTGGGCAAGACGCTCGGCGTGCCGCTGTTCCAGGAACAGGCGATGCGGGTGGCCATCGAATGCGCGGGCTTCACCCCGGGCGAGGCCGACATGCTGCGCAAGTCCATGGCGACGTTCAAGTTCACCGGCGGCGTCAGCGCCTTCCGGGACAAGCTGATCGACGGCATGGTCGCGCGCGGCTACGACCGCGATTTTGCCGAACGCACCTTCCGCCAGCTCGAGGGCTTCGGCTCCTACGGCTTTCCCGAAAGCCACGCCGCCAGCTTTGCGCTGATCGCCTATGCCTCGGCCTGGCTGAAGTGCTGGCACCCCGACGCCTTCTGCGCGGCGCTGCTGAACAGCCAGCCGATGGGGTTCTACGCCCCTGCCCAGATCGTCCGCGACGCGCGCGACCACGGGGTCGAGATCCGCCCGATCTGCATCCTGGACTCGGACTGGGACTGCACAATGGAGCCGGTGGGCCATCCGGGGGACGAGCGCTTCGCCGTCCGGCTTGGCCTCAGGATGGTCAAGGGCCTGGCCGAAACCCATGCCCGCAGGATCATCGCCGCCCGCCCCGCCGCGACCGCCGCCGATCTCTGCCGCCGCGCAGGCGTTCCGGCCGCCGCCCTGACCGCCATCGCCGAGGCGGACGGCTTCCGCCCCGCCTACGGCCTGGCCCGGCGCGAGGCGCTCTGGGCCATCCGCGGCCAGCAGGAGGAGCTGCCGCTGTTTGCCGCCGCGCCCGCGCCCGAACCCGCGCCCGAACCCGCCGTCGCCCTGCGCCCCATGCCCGCCGGGCGCGAGGTGGTCGAGGATTACGCCCATACCGGCCTGACCCTGCGCCGCCACCCGGTCGCCTTCCTGCGCGAGCGTCTCGCGCAGCGCCGCATCCGCACCTGCGCCGAGGCGATGGCCGCGCCGAACCGCCGCTGGACCCAGGTCGCGGGGCTCGTGCTGGTGCGCCAGCGCCCCGGCTCGGCCAAGGGGGTCATGTTCATCACGCTCGAGGACGAGACGGGGATCGCGAACCTCGTCCTCTGGCCCAAGGTCTTCGACATGCACCGCCGCATCGTCCTCGGGGCGGGGATGATCGGCGTCGAGGGCCGCGTGCAGCGCGCGGGCGAGGTCGTCCACCTGGTCGCCCACCGCCTGACGGACCTGTCGGCCGAGCTTGCCAGCGTCGGCCAGCAGGGCGCCTTTCCCCTGCCGCACGGGCGCGGCGACGAGTTCCACCGCGGCGCCCCGCCCCCCGATCCCCGCAGCCAGGGGCCGAAGCCGCGCGACATGTACATTCGCGACCTGCATCTGGACAGCATCAGCGTGAAAACCCGCGACTTCCGGTGACGCCGCGCCGCCCCCCGCACCCATCCCACCTCCGCGTGCGCCCTTGCGCGCCCCCGCGCACAACCCCTGTGCATCATGCCCCATCCCGCCGGCGGGCAGGGTCCGCTATATCGAAGGGCAGCAGCAGCACGAGGCAGCCATGTTGACCAACACAACCCGCAGCTATGGTGGCGTCGCCCGGACCTTCCACTGGCTGACGGCCCTGCTGATCTTCGCCAATATCGGCCTCGGCCTTGCCGCCAACCGCGCCCCGCTGGAGCAGATGGCCCTGAAGGTGCAGCTCTTCTCGCTGCACAAGACGCTCGGCGTGGCGCTGCTGGCCGTCGCGCTGCTGCGCATCCTCTGGGCCGTGACCCAGTCCCGGCCCGCGCCGGTCCATCCCGACCGGCGCGCCGAGACCCTGGCGGCCGAGACCGTGCACTGGCTGCTCTATGCCGCGCTGGTGCTGGTGCCGGTCACCGGCTGGATCGAGCATGCCGCGACCGAGGGCTACGCGCCGATCCTCTGGCCGCTCGGGCAGGGGCTGCCGCTGGTGCCGAAATCGCCGGCGCTGGCGCTGACCTTCGCGGCGATCCACCACCTCTTTGCCTGGCTGCTGATGGCGGCGATCGCGCTGCATGTCGCGGGGGCGCTGAAACATGCGCTGCTGGACCGCGACGGCGTGCTGGCGCGGATGCTGCTGGGCCGGCCGGCGGGCAGCGGCCGCACGCAGGGCGGGCATGTCCTGCCGGCGCTGCTGGCCGCCGCGATCTTCGCCGCCGGCACCGGCTTTGCCGTCGCCACGCAGCAGCCCGCCCCCGAGGCCGCCGCCACCGCCGAGGCCGGCCCCTCGGAATGGCAGGTGACCGAGGGCACGCTCGGCTTCACCGTCCGGCAGATGGGGACCAAGGTCGCGGGCGGCTTCTCGGACTGGGCCGCCGCCATCGACTTCGACCCGGACAGCGGCCTCGGGCAGGTCCGCGTCAGCATCAACATGGAGAGCGTCTCGATCGGCACGGTGACCGAGCAGGCGCGCGGCGCCGCCTTCTTCGACGTCGCGGCCCACCCCGTCGCCGTCTTCGAGGCCGACATCCGCCCCGAGGGCGCGGGCTACATCGCCGATGGCCCGCTGACGCTGAAGGGCGCGGCCGTTCCGGTCACCTTGCCCTTCACGCTCGAGCTGGACGGCGACACGGCCCGCATGCAGGGCAGCGCCAGCCTGGACCGCCGCGACTGGCAGGTCGGCACCGGCTATGACGACGAGGCGACGGTCGGCTTCCCGGTCGAATTGGCCGTCGAGCTGACCGCCACCCGCTAGGGTTCTGTGCGCCAGATGACACCTGATGTTCAGCCATCGTGAATTGCGCACCGAAGCCTTTCGAACGATCTTGCACCCATCATCAAGGAGACAATTCATGCTCAAGACCGTCCTGACCTCGGCCGCCGCGCTGACCGCCTTTGCCGGTGCCGCCCTTGCCGCGCCCGAGGAATACACGATCGACACCTCGCACGCGCAGATCGTCTTCAGCTACGACCACCTGGGCTTCTCGACCACCACCGGCATGTTCGGCGACATCACCGGCACGATCACCTTCGACGCCGAGGATCCGGCCGCCTCGTCGGTGAACGCGACCTTCCCCGTCGCCTCGCTGCTGACGGGCTTCCAAGGCCGCGACGAGCATTTCGCCTCGCCCGACTTCTTCGGCGCCGAAGGGGCCGCGCCCGAGGTGACCTTCGTCTCGACCGGCATCGAGGTGACCGGCGAGAACACCGCGCTGATCACCGGCGATCTGACGCTGAACGGCGTCACGCAAGAGGTCGTGCTGGACACGGTCCTGAACCAGCAGGGCACCCACCCGATGGAGCAGAAGCCGTGGCTGGGCTTCGACGCCACCACCACGCTGACGCGCAGCGAGTGGAACCTCGGCATGTTCGCCCCCGCCGTCTCGGACGAGGTCGAGGTCAGCATCTCCATCGAGGCGATGCAGGCCGACTGACCCGCCGTCATTCACCAGTTCGGCCGCCGGATCAGCTCCGGCGGCCTTTTTCATGTCCGGCCCGCGCGGGCCCGCGCGCCTTGCCGCTTGAAGCCGCCGCCTCCTGCGGCCATTCAGGGCAGGCCCGCCCGGAACCCGAAGGACAGCACGTGCACGCCACCGACCGACTGCCCGCCCCCCCGCTGACGCCGGGCTGCGCCCCATGCTGACGCGGCGGGTGCGCATCGTCCTTGCGGTGCTGCTGGGGGCCGCGCTGTCGGTCGTGGCGGCGCTGAACCTGATGCCGGACCGGCGCGAGCTGCGGGACGCGCTGCCGCCCGTCGTCGCCGCCTCGGACCCGCAGTTCGCGCGCAGCATGGCCGGGCTCTTCGGCTCGAACCACCTCGGCGGCAACCGCGTCGAGACGCTGCGCAACGGCGACCGCATCTTCCCGGCCATGCTGGAAGCGATCCGCGGCGCGCGCAGCAGCATCAACTTCGAGACCTATGTCTACTGGTCGGGCGAGATCGCCGAGGCTTTCGCCGACGCGCTCTCCGAACGCGCCCGCGCCGGGGTCGAGGTCCGGGTGCTGATGGACTGGGTCGGCTCGGTCCCCATCGACGCCGACCTGCTGGCCAGCATGGAGGCGGCGGGCGTGAAGATCACGCGCTTCCGCCCGATCCGCTGGTATACCATCGACCGCATCAACAACCGCACGCACCGCAAGCTGCTGGTCGTGGACGGGCGGGTCGGTTTCACCGGTGGGGTCGGGATCGCCGACGAATGGCGCGGCGACGCCCGCAACCCCGAGGAGTTCCGCGAGAACCATTACCGCATCACCGGGCCGGTCGTGGCGATGCTTCAGGGCGCCTTCGTCTCGAACTGGGTCGAGGACAGCGGCGAGATCCTGCACGGCGACGCCTTCTTTCCAGCCCTGGAACCCGCGGGCGAGATGGTCGCGCAGCTCGCCACCAGCAGCACCGGCAGCCGCAACTACATCCACATGATGCTGATGACCGCCCTTGCCGCGGCCGAGCGCAACATCCGCATCGCCACGCCCTATTTCGTCCCCGACGACATCGCCATCGCGCAGCTTGTCGCCGCGCGGGCGCGCGGGGTCGAGGTGGACATCCTGCTGCCCGGCCCCGAGATCAACAAGCCGGCCGTCCGCCGCGCCTCGCGCGCGCTCTGGGGGCCGCTGCTCGAGGCCGGGGTGCGCATCCACGAATACCAGCCGACCTTCCTGCACGCCAAGCTGATGATCGTGGACGACGTCCTCAGCTCGGTCGGATCGACCAATTTCGACGAGCGCTCGTTCCGCCTGAACGACGAGGCGAACCTCAACGTCTTCGACGCCGCCTTCGCCGCCGATCAGATTGCCATGTTCGAGGCCGACCTGGCCGCCGCGCGTCCCGTCACCCTGGCCGAGTGGGAAGCCCGGTCGTGGTCGACCCGCCTCGGCGACTGGCTGTTCAGCTGGCTGCGCCCGCAGCTCTAGCGGGCGCCTCCGCCTCCGCCGCGTCCGCCTCCTGGCCGGGCGCCGCATCGGGCGCCGGGAAGGTGATCTGCCAGCGCGTGCCGTTGCCGTCCTCGCGGCGCACCTCCCCGCCGACCTGGGCGACCAGCGCCTCGACGATGCGGATGCCCGAGCTGCGGCCGCCCTCCGGCGTCATGCCGACCCCGTCATCGGCGATGCTCAGCTCGGCCGTCCCGGCGCCGCGCCGCAGGTCGATGGCGATCGTGCCCCGCCTGTCGGGGAAGGCGTGCTTCACCGCGTTCGTCACCAGCTCGACGACCGCCAGCGCCAGCGGCGTCGCCGCGCCGGCATCGACGATCACCCCCCGCTCCAGCGTCAGCCGGCACGCGATGCCCCGCTCGGCGGGGACCAGCGCCGGGCTGCGGCCGATCCGCTCCAGCAGCTCGCCAAGGTCCAGCCGCTGCGCCCCGGCGGCCTGGTAGAGCAGGTCGTGCACATCCGCGATGGCCGCGATCCGGGCGCGCAGCTCCTGCGCGTCGATCTGGCCGTTCCGGCGCAGCTGGATCGCGATCAGGCTGTCGACCATCGCGAGGTTGTTCTTCACCCGGTGGTTCAGCTCGCGCATGAACTGCTGCTGCTGCTCGGCCCGTGCCTCGGCCTCCTGCCGCAGCCGCCTCTGCTGCTGATGGGCCAGCCGCACCCGCATCGAGCGTTCGACCAGCCCGGACAGCACGAAGGAGAACAGGCCGACCGTCGCCAGAAGCAGCCAGACCGGCGCGGCCCGCTTCGCCCAGCCCAGCTGCACCAGCCGCAGCGGGACCCCGAAATTGGCGTAGATCGGCAGGCCGTCCAGCTTGCTGAAGGCATAGAGCCGCTCGACCCCGTCCGACGCGGCGACGGCCTGGTAGCGCCCCGCGGTGGCCGACAGGATCGCCTGCCGCGCCGGCGATGCGGCATCAAGAAACAGCGGCGGCGTCGGGACGTTGCGGACCAGAAGCTTGCCGTCGTCCCGCAGCAGCGAGGCCGATTCCTGCTCCTGCGCCGCGACGCCGTGCAGGAAGCCGCGCATCGCCTCGATGGCGATGGCCGAGGCGATGACGCCCTGAAATCCGTCATGTTCGAAGGGCTGCGCGACGACCAGCGCATCCTCGCCGCCCGGCTGGACGACCAGCCGGTCGAAGAACAGCGTATGTCCGGCCGCGATGGCGTCGATGTAATCGCGCTGCCCGAAGGTGACGTCGACCGGGAACCTGCGGCTCGAGGCGACGACGACGCCGTCCGGCGCGACGACCGCGATCCCCTGCGAGAGCAGCTGCCGCCGCTCGATCTCGACGAGGAAGCGGTGGAACCCTTCCTCGCGCAGATAGCCGCTGCCCGCCCCGTTGCGGACATGCGCCAGCGCCGCGTCATGCAAGATGGTCTGCGTCTGGACGACCCGCTCGGCATATTGCCGGACGAGGGCCACGTTCTCCTCGGCCTGCCGGTAGGCGCCCTGCCGTTCGTCGATATAGGTGATGAGGCCCCAGATCAGGCTCGCGATCAGCGGCAGCACGAGGCTGCCGACGCGCAGCGTCGCCATGCTCCTGGGTCGGCCGGGCTGCATCTGTGGCATCTGTCCCCTGTCGTCCCCGCCGTTCGCCGCGGTGCCGAACCAAGCTAGCAATCGCGGAAAATCGAGACAAGCGGATGAAACACCGACCTTGCCGACAAAGGCGGCCGCGAGACCGGCCGGCCGGATGCGGACCATCCGCGCAGCAGATCGCTGCATTTGCACGGCGCACCTTGGCGACCCCGGAAGAAGTGCCTCAAGTCAGTTTGATCAACGACTTGGACGAGAAAACTAGCCTCTGGCGCTCCATGGGAAATCAATTACTTGCATTGACCTCTAGAAACCGACTGCTGGTAGTAGCGGGCGGCCTACCGATCGTCTGGCCAGCCGTGAGGCTCATGCCCCCAATCGTCAGTGGCCAGCTCCCGCACCTTCTCCAGCCCCTCTTCCAACGATGACGCCAGTCCACTTCGAGCCGGCATAGTGATCACCGACCACTCCCACATTTCGATGCCGGGCGCGTTCAGCTGCAGATCATCGAGGTAAACGCGGCCGACCATCAGGCCATCCCGAAGGACTACCCAATCCTCGAGATCAGGATCAAAGGTGCGCTTGCGGGTCCACGTCGCCATACCCTGATCTGAGGGCTTGGCCGGCCGAAGTCCAGCCTTAGACCCCGCGCGATGGCGCCTCACAAAATCCCGCGAACATGTCCAGCCTGGCGCGAGCTGCTCTACCCAAATCGCCCGGCATCATCGCGATCGCGGTCGCCTCCGCCCGAAGACTTCGAGCCAGCGTCGCAAATGCGTCCTCGCCTTGCTTCCCCTCGGCGATGATACGGATCATCTGCATCATGATCACCTCTAGCGCCTGTATCTGCCCATTCAGGGCTTCGATCGAGTTGAGGCTGACGCCTTCACCTTCGCTGCGCATAGTGCATCTCCACGCTTGTCTGTGAGCTGGGAAGATATGCAGCTTTGTGCCGGGATGAACAGCCCTCCAGGCTGCGGAATGAAGCAGCGCCGCCACGCCGGCAGCCCCGCCCGTAGCGGCGCCGTCGTCAGCTCCCGATCACCCGGTTCAGCTCGCGAGCCAGCTTGTCACCGGCTTCCTGCAGTTTCGCTTCCGCCAAGCGCCCGAGAATGTTCTCGCTCGGCTTCAGCTTGCCTAGCGCGTCCGGCACCGACTGGCGCACATGGGTGACGATGAGGTCGATCGCGGCCGGCCCATTCAGCTGCCGGTTCAAGGCAAGATGGGCGCCGGTCATCAGCGCCGAGTGCATTGCCTCACGGTACCGCACTTCGATCTCAATGCCAGTGCGCCTCGTGAACCGAGCGCTGGCCCATGTCAGGAAGAACATAAGGACAATGCCCAAGAGCTCGAGGAGCTGAGGCAGGATCGCTTCGATGAAGCCTGGAGCGCCCGCTTCCTGCGCGACTGCCGGAAGCGCAAGCAGGATCATAAGCGGGGCGATGAACACCGCGCGGAACACGCTGGAAAGCGAGACCGGCCGTACGAACATGCGCACAAGGAAGATAGTGAGTGCGGCAATGGCCGCCAGAAGGAGGAGGGAGAACATGGTCTATCCTTTCAGCCAGAGGGGAACGTTGAAGCCCGGACAGGCCTTCGCGGCGTACTCGTTGTGGCCGCTCACGCGCTGGATGCTCGTCCGCAACGAGATCGCGGCGATCATCTGGCGCAGGGTGATGTCCTGCTGCGGGGTGTAGTGCTGGTGGAAGCGATCGGTCTCGGCCGAGCCATGGCCGCCGAGGAGGCAGGTCCCTATCGTTCCGCTGTTCTTGCCGACGGTATGGGCTCCGACGACCGTCTCGGCTCTCCCCGGCAGCACCTTCCCATCACGGTCGATGATCCAGTGATAGCCGGTGTCGCTCCAGCCGTTCGCACGGTGCCAGCGCCGGATCTCCGCGACCTTCTCCGAGAGCGGGCGCCCCGCCATCCAGTCCGGCCGCGTCGCAGCGCAGTGGACGATGATCTCGCGCACGGGGTGCCGCTTGGCACCTTGGTAGATCATGGCCGAGGTCAAGGGCTTGGGAGCCGCGGCGACAGGCTCAGGGGCAGCCGCCGCCGCGGCCTTCCCACCGGCTGCGAGCCAGCGCTCGGCAGCGCCGCGGGTGCTGTTACCAAACAGCCCATCGATCGGGCCCGGCTCGTGGCCAAGCGTGTTCAGCCCGGTCTGGATCGACCGGATGGCTTCGCGTGTCATACCATTCTCCATGAAAAAGCCCCGCGCGAGGGCGGGGCGAAGCGGGCGGTGTGAGGGCTTGCGTAGTTCACGCTCAGGGTGGAATTTACGGTTCGCCAGAGGCCTTGAGGTTGAGGGAAGATGAGACCGACGATTTGTGGAAACTTGCTGAGTTCGTCGAGCCTAGTTGCGCGCGATGTGACTGGAACAGTTACTACTCGAACCGAGCAGCCGGTGGTTAATGGTCCTGCGATCCATCAACTTGGGTTCGAGAAAAGTGATTTAGCCTCAGGAGCTCGAGCGTTGATCGTCCCCCCAATGATGACGATCGACCCAGCAAAGGGCAGCCTAAGAATGGGCGACTTTTCTGCACAAGGTATCCGAGCCGGCCTGCTGATGTGGGATGCCTTCGACTTCCCGATGAACACATCCATCAACCTTGAGTCGGTAATCCCCGATCAACTCGTTGCGCTCGGCGTAGCGAGGAAAACAACTGTCGAATCCAATGGTCAAATCGGTATGGGTCTTGCAGAGGCTTATGCCACTCTCTTTCGGGCCTATGAAGAGCAGCATCCGAATACCTGGAGCCTATTGAGTGGCCCGGATGGCATAGACGTGCTGGGAGGCGGAAGGAACCAAACGGGGATGATCAACTTCACCTCCTGTATTCCTATACCCTCGGCTGAAGTGCCGTTCGAAGAGATCCTGCACTTCAAGGAACGACGCAAAGACGAGATGCTAGCCCTGCGGCAGCACATCGAAGATATGATCCTCAGGATCCAAGAAGCGGGTGATGGTGAACTGCTTATCGATGCTGAAGTGGAAAGCTTCAGGAAAGCGGCAGAAGATCACCTGAAAGCAGCGAAGGATTCGGGGCTACATTTCAAACTCGGCGATCTTTCCGGGTCCTTCAACATCTTGGCGCCGATTACGGGAGGTGCCGCTGCATACCTCCAGGGGCTCTCGATTAGTGGAGCGTTGATCGCTGGTGCAGCTGCGGCCATCAGCTTTGCCCCTTCCACCTCAGTGAGCTACAAGCGAGTTGGCTCAACGCCGCTGCGTTACATTTCTCGCGCGCACTCAGAGCTTCCGTGGGCTTGACGACGTTTCTAGTTCGTAACTCCAACTGCTATCTAAGCTCCCTGGTCACTTCATCAGTGTCTTCATTCTGAATAGTAGAACTGGGATCAGTAATAGGATCCATGCAGAAACGTCGTGTTGAAAAACCAAGGCACAGATGACGCCCGAACACCAAGATCGGCCATCGAAAGCCAGTGACCACCGGAACTCTTCGTTCGGTCTGCCGCTAAGGCGCCGACAGCAGGACCGAGAGAGCAAGGTGCGCGCCTCTGTCATAGATGTTCTCCTTTCGACGGGATGCGGGTGCGCTAGAGCGCTACTCCGGCTTCGCCAAACCCGAGCAGAACGGCCCGAAGTACCGCTGCCGGCCGCTGTCGGAGGCGATGACGAAGCGCGAGCAGATCCGGTAGGGATCGGATGGCGGCGGGCAGCCGGTGAATGCCTGGATTCGCCAGAAGCGGTTCCGCTCGCCCAGCCAAGTGTTGTGATGCTCGGTCGAGCAGAGGACCGAGCCATCCTCGGCCTCGACCGTATTGGCTCGCAGACCATGAACCGCGCCGCGAGTGAGGATCGCGTCCTCGACCACGATGGCACCGGAGCTGTTCTGGACGATGGCGAGCTTGTTCTCGATCCACGGCTCGCCTCGGATCGTGTCCCAGAGCCTCGGCCCAAAGATGATGACCGAGAACATCAGCAGGAGCAGCGATCCCGCCGTGGTGTGCCGCTGGATCGCGGCGGCAAGGTGGGTGCACTTAGCCATTTCGGCCTCCCAAGCGCTTGATGAGGATTTCCTTCAGGATCTGTCGATCGGCAACCAGCGAGCGGGCCACGTCGAGGATCAGGTAGCCGAGCGAGGCCAGCAGGATCACCGCAATGGCCTCGTGAACGCCCGCCCAGGCAGCGACCCACTCCCCTGTGGCATATGCCAGCAAACCGCTGACCATCGCTTCCGCCGCGCGGGCGCCGCGGGCTGGCAGGGGCGACTTGTTGTAGACGTAGATCATGCCGGCAAGTATTCCCGCCCAGACTTCCGGAGAGCGTGCGTTAGCAGCCGCGCGCCACCAGAGCTGCGGATCGTCAGGCATCGCGGCCTCCGCCTTAAGTGAATTGCGCCTAAAGCATCATCAACCGTCTGACGCAGTCGATTGATCTTTCTCTCGGATCATCCCTGAGAAGATTTCCCGGCGTTATTTTCAACCGGACTCGTTGGCGGAAAATCGCCTAGCTACTTCTTGCAGCCAGCCCAGCTGCCGAATCGCTGCGGCACGCCGATTTTGTTTACGAGTTTCTAGTCAGGCGATGCCTGGCGTGCCGCAGCGATCCGCGATCAAGAGCCGCCTCACGCGCGCGCTGGCGGCCGCCCGCCACCACAGGTTCGGATCGTCAGGCATGCAGCCTCCTGGTGTTGAACGTGAGAACGGCCCGGGCACGGCGGGCCATGTTCTGCTGTTTGTTCCGCCACGCTGTCGCAGCGGTCAGGCGGCAACCGTTAGAGCCAGCCAAGCCGCGCTGGTCGTGCCGGTCCCCGCTTTCATCCAGCCCATAATCGCTGCCCCCTCGGCAGGCGCAGCCGCCTCGTTCGCGACAACGCAGCCTCTGGGGAACATGCGCGTCCAGCTGGCCGACTGGTGCGGGTTTGCGGAGGCGAACCTATCTGAGACGCCAAACCAGTCGTTTCCTTCCACGCGTTTAAACGGCATGTTTTGCCCAATCGCATAGTCGGCTGGCACAATGCCGCTAAAACGGTTTCCAACAATCTCGCTGGTCCCCGTGGCCGCGTTCAGCATCTCGAACAGCGTTGCCGCCGCCGTCATCGTGATCCGGTTGTTAAACAGCCGCAGCCCGCCCGTGCGCCCCGCGCCGACGTTCAAGTAAGCGATGCGGTCTCCGGTAATGGTGATTTCATTGTCCGAGATTTGCGCAATCCCATCTGACAGGCTCAGGAAAAACAGCCGTGGCGTGGTGATCTTACCGCCCGAAACAGCGCCTCTCACACTATGCCGGAAGGCATAGCCAGCCGGGTTGCGCTGAATGATCGTGTTGCCCGGAAGCGGGCAAGACGTGGCATAGATGGCAAAGTCAGCGAACACGTCAAGCGTGTTGCCCGCGCATGTGTCCCAGTCTCCCGTGACGGCGCCGAGGCAAGCCGCGCTGTCCAGCGACAGGACCGTGTTGCCGTCGCAATGGTTCCGCAGCCCGGCACCGTGCCGAAGGATGAACGCCCCGGGGGCCATGTTGGCGACGTGCAGCGTATTACTGACGAAGTGGACGTCTTGGCACTGCGCTGGCGTGTTGTCTGGACGGCCAATGGAGACAACCGCAGTCGTCGCCCCGCCGCGCAGGATGATGGTATTGTCGCGCCACCAGACGTTGCGCACATAGGAGTTTGGGTAAGCCGACGGCTGGCCTGTGCCGAACGTGCTGACAAACACCGTCGCCATCTCGCCTTCGCCCAGATCAATGAAGCGGTTCCGCTCGACCCACACGTTTTCAATGCCGCCCTGAACTCCGAAAATTGCCAGGGCTTCGTCCTGGCTGTTTTTCACAACCACCTCGTTGTCGGTGAACCAGACGTTGCGGGTGACTGTGCTCGTGCCTCCCAATGACCGGAACCACATGCCCTGGCGCACATTGTCGTAGATCCAGCCCTCTTTCCACGAGAAGCCGTCAATGTTGCCGCCGTGCAGGTCGATGGGGATGAAGAAGTTTGTCGTGACTGCATCGCTCACCTTGGACGAGCAGCGCAGGAAGTGAATATCGTTGGCTGCATAGACCGTGACGCCAACCCGCCCAATCCCAATCGTTTCTAGCGGGCGAGCGTCCACATCACAGAAGAAGTGAATGTCATGGGCGTGGAAGCCCGCGATGCCCCAAAGCAGGAAGTTCGCGCGCTTCTTCCAGTCGGTATCCTGGCCGGCGTCTAGCCCCCAACTATCGGCCAGAAGCATTGCCCCGTTTCCTCGGATGAAAGTGCCGCTGACCGGACTCAAGTATCTGGTGTAGCGGTAGACCGCGTTTGGCTCGCACACCAAATCGCCACCCAACGACAGCCAGCCACGCAGGGCAACTGTATCATCAGCGCCCCCCCGCAGCGCCCCGAACGCCTCCGGCGGCGTGCCGCCAACAACAGGCAGGACGCGCAGCTTGACCCCGCCGTCAGTCGTCAGATGGTGATTGGCGGCCCCCGGCGCTGCTACCTCGTAGCTGAACCCGCCAGCCCCCCACCGATTGCCTGCCGCGACCGTCAGGCTGACCGTCTGCCCGTTATGCGTGATGCTGTTGAGGCCATAGGTGATCGTGCTGGACAGCATCTGCTGCACGGTATCGAAGCCGCGGCCGGTGCCGACAAGGGCCATCATGGCGGCGGCGTTGGCGCTGTTGGCAGCCGTAATCCCATCCGCCGCCGCTGCCAGCGCCTGCGCCAGCGCATCCGGGACATTGGGAACCGGCGCCGGAAGCGCCAGCAGATCGGCGATGTTGCGGCTCGCCGATCCCGAGATGGCAATGGCGCCAAGCTGTCCCGTCACCGTCTTTCTGGCGTCAGGGTTCCAGTAGGCATAGCCAACGTCATAGGTCGTCTGGCGGGCGTTGCTGGCCGTCCGCAGCAGGGGCACCGAGATGGTGCCGTTCTGCACCGTGGCCTCGATCGGGCCGGGTGCCGCGACCGTATCCTCGTTCTTGTCCCACCCACGCAGAGTAAAGATGATCTTCGCCCCATCGGGCATGAGCGAGCCGTCAGGCAGCGCAATGCTGCCCGTCACCGTGGTGCGGAGAAATGCCATAAGGAACCCTTGTGCAGAAGAACCGCGCAGCGGCGGCGGAATGGTCGAGATCAGGCGAGCGTCTGCGGCCCGGCGGGAGGGCCCTCGACGCCGGACTGGTTGGCGGCGGCCACCCAATAGTAATAGCTCTGGTCCGGATCGATGGTGGCGTCCGGGTATTCCGAGAACTGCCCGATCGCGCCGCCAGTTGTGCCGATCTGGATGGCGGCCGAGAAGATCGCGCTGGTGCCGCGATAGATGCGGGCCTGAGCGAAGTTCGCAGGCGGGTTGCGCCAGCGCACCAGCGCCTCGCCGCCGCCGGGGACAACCGAAAGGCTGGTCGGCGCGGCCGGCGGCGTGCTGTTGATCTGCACCGCCACCGTGCCGAGCGAGATCCAGGGCGCGATCCCCTCGAACACGCCCAGCCAGCGGGCCTCGATCTCGTACCTGCCGCCATCCGACACCACGCCGCTTTCGGCCGTCAGGTCGCTGGTCGCCATCCTGGTCCAGCGGCTTGTTCCCGCCAGCCGGTAGCGGGCTTGCACCGACAGATCATCGCGGCCAAGGGCCTCGGCCTCGACCACCAGGCTGGCGGTGCCGCCGCGGATCCGTTGCGCGGCCGTGGCGATCAGCTGCGGCGGCCCGTCTGCCGCGTCCGAGGCCGGCAGCTCGGGCACGCTGCCCTCTTCGCTCGGCGTCCAGGCCTGGCAGGCTCGGTTCACCGGCGCCAGAACGATCCGGCATTCGAGGCTCACCGGGTCGAACTTGTGATCCAGCACCTCGAACTCGCCCGCGATCACCCGGCCCGATCCGTCCTCGGGCCGGTAGTCCAGCAGGATGGTGTGGCGCTGGCCGGCAAAGCGCGGAAAGCGCGCCTTGAGCCCCACCAGGTTGGTGATCACCTCGACCCGGCCGCGGTTGTCGTCATGGATCTGCTGCTTGCCCCGCCGCCGCGCCTGGCTGCGGTTCGGGCACATCTCCATGCGCAGCTCTTGGGCAATCTCGCCCTCGATCTCCAGCCGCGGCTCGTCGCGCCAGGGATCGACCTCGATCACCTCGTAATTGTGCAGGGCGCTCATGTAGTGAACAGACAGGACGTTGTAGCCCTCGCGCTCGCTGATCGCGGCGCGGGTCTGGATGTCGCGGATGTCCTTGGCGGTCAGCGTCATGGACGGCGTGCCGTAAGGGCCGCCGATCAGCCCGATCTGGCCCGTCTGTGTCTCGTAGGCGCGCAGGCCCGAGGCAGCGCCCATGCGATCGAGAACCGCGCGGGGATCCTCGTCCAGCGTCCAATATCCCCAAAGCCGCAGAGACGGCTCCGAGCCGCCGAGCTGCTGCGGCACCGCGATGTCGGACACATCCGCCATGGCCGCCACGTTTAACCAGTCGATCTCGGACTGGTCGAGCTTCAGCCCGTCAGGGTGGCGCAGGTAATGGCCGGTCACCAGCGCCGCGTTGTCGCTGTAAACCGTCTGGCCGTTTCGCGGGTCATAGATCTGCCGGCCCTTGATTTCCCATTGAAAGAGGGTCTGGTGCCCTTTCGGGAACACCTTCACGAAGTCCTCTTGCCCGGGGGCCTTGGATCCGACCAGAAACGTGGCCTGGTTCTGCAGCCGGCGGGCTTCTGTCCAGATGTCGAACTCGCTCAGCAGCACGGGATAGCTGCCCCCCTGACCGCTGCCGTTGCGGGTCACGACATTCACATAACCCTCCTTGTCGGTGCCGGTCGGATAGCGCACCGGTTGCGGCTTGCCCCACCAGTCGAGGGAATTGGCCAAGGTCTGCGGCTCGCCATCGATCCAGAACCGATCAAACCCCTCAATCCGGCCATGCGCCACCAGCACCAGCTGGTAAAGCACGCCGTCCTTGACCTCGAACAAGGCGCGGATCCCGCCGACCAGGTTCTGGCCGACATAAACCCGCCGCTGCGCGTCCGTTTGGTTGAGAACTGCCTGCATCTCCTGCTGCGGAACGTTCACCCGCGGCGACAGCGCCCGCTGGACGGCCGTCATCGTGGCCGCGATGGTAAAGCTCGACACCGCGCTGGCCAGCGATAGGATGGTGGCTGTCGACAGCCCGGCCACGGCGCCCAGAAATCCGACCGCATAGCCGATGCCCCAAAGCGCCGCCCCGATCGCCGAAAAGACTGCCATTCATCGCACCATCTGGATTTCCGCGACCCGGTAGCCCGAGCGCTCAAGTATCTGCTGCGCCGGCCCGCCATTGCAGGACAGCTTGATAAGGGTGGCGCCGTGACCCCGCGCCCATGCCTCGAATGCTCTCAGCAGCCGCAGCCCGCTGCGATCGGCCGCCCACCAGCCCAGCTCGACCGCTACGGGATCGGGGCTGATGATGGTCTGCGTGATAACCCCGGCGATGAAGCCGCGCTCCGAGATCCAAACCCCGCCATCGGGCCGCGTGATCAGCCCGGACAGGGTTTCCCCTGTGCGGATCCGGCAGACCTTTTGCGGCCCGTTCACCGCCGCGGCCAGCTGCTCGACCATGCCGATGATCCGGGGAATATCGGCCTCGCGTGCCTCCCGGATCACCCGCCCGGCACCCAGGTGATGGCCTTGTCTTTCAGCGAGGGCAGCAGCCCGAGGCCGGTGTCGCCGGGATAGCGGCGGCGCTGGTCGGCGTCGGTCCAGCGGCCAAAGGGCGGCTTGCCCTGGCGGCTGAGCCGGCCATAGGCCTCCAGCTCGATCTCGCGGGCGCCGTTCTGCGAGGTGCTGCGCATGTCCCGCATTCGGCCCACGAACATGCTGATGGGCGTTCCGATCAGCCGGCCGCGGTGCTGGTCACCTTCCTCAACGGAGGAAAACAGCTGATAGAAGATCCGGCAGGGGCGGTTGTTTACCTCGGCCTCCTGGTTGTCGCAGCGCGCCACCATCTCGGCCGAGGCGTTCGGGATCGAGAACCGGACCATGCCGGCGCTCATCCCATAGGTCAGCTCCAGCGCCGAGATCTGGATCACGTCGCCGGTGCCCTTGTAAAGAACCCCGCCAGCGGTCAGCGGGCCATAGCCCAGCCACCAGCGCTGCGGGTTGGTGGCAAAATCCATCTGGCAAAGGATCGTGCAGGCGATGTTGCCGCGGCGCAGATCCTCGTCGGGAATGTCATGGATCGACATCAGAACGTCTCGACCAGGCGCAGCGCCGTGCCTTTGAAGAGGCCCCGGCCGGGGTCCACCGGATCGCCGGTCTGCATCTGCACGGTGAGGCGCAGCTGGTCGACCACCACCACCGTGCCCGCGGGATACGCGGCGCGCAGGTTCGGCATCAGCGACAGCCGGACCCGGTCGGGGTTTCCGTCCAGCTCGGCGGCGCCCACCACCTTGTGCAGCCGGTCTCCGAGGCTGATGTGATCGCCGAACTGGATCCGCGCCTGCGGGCGCTTCTGGATGTCAATGAAGCTGTCGCGTCGGCGGGCCGCAGAGATCAAGGTAAAGCCGTTAAACGGGGGGGATGCGAAGCCCTGCGGGCTCCGCGCGCCATAGAGCCCCGAATACCGGCGGCCGGCACCGTCCAGCGCCCGCCAGGTGCTGGGGATCGGCAGGGTGCAGGTGGCATGGCCCGACATGGCGGTGACAAAGCCGGACAGCGCTCGCTGCTGATCGAGCCCTCGCGCGTGGACCTCCATTTCCACCGTCCAGAAGCCGTTAAGCGTCGGCCGCGCGAAGGGCTCGCCGTCGATGTTCACAAACGGCTCGTGCCGCAGGCCTTCCAGCTTGGGCACGCATTTGACGATCCGGCACGGCCAGGGAAATGCAACATCCATGCTCAACCCCCCAGATAGCGCTGATCGTCGGCGGCGCGCTGGCTGGCGCCGATGCCCTTGGTGATCATCAGCTGCACCTCGCCTCTGGTGGTGTATTGCGGGGTCACCTCGACGCCCGGCGCATTGTTGTGGATGATGACGCGCGGCTGCACGTCGCCCGGCGCTGCGATGGCGCTGCGCGGGACCGCCGGCCCCACATAGCCGCCGCCGGAATAGCCCTTCAGGCGGCCGCGCAATGCGTCGAAGGCGGCAGGCCCACCCGCGCGGCGCACGGTTTCCGCATCCATGACGTACTCGCCCTTGTGGACGATGCCCGCGGGGTCATGCTTGCCGCCGGGGCCGGTATAACCGCCCGCCGAAAACCCCAGGAAGCGGGTGATAAAGTTGCCCGACGCCTGGCCGAGGCCGCCGTTCCAGATCGCATCAAAGGCCCGGGAAGCGGCCATGTCGGCGAGCTTCCCCGCGACCTTGGAAAGAGCGCTGGAAAAATTGTCCGCGCCCGAAATGAGCCCCTTGAAGACGCTTTCCTGCGTGCCCCGGAAATCCTCGAGCGCGCTCTGGAACCGATCATGACGGTCGCGGGCCTCATCGGCCGCCATGCCCGCCGTGACATATTCCTGCGCCAGCCGGTCGATCTCGGCCGACAGCTGCGGGGTGACCGAAAGCCCCTGCTTCTGCGCCGCGACCAGCAGCTCCATGCGCTTATGCGCATAGGTCAGCACGTCCGCATAGCCTTCAATCGACAGCGCCGACTCGTTCAGTGCGCGGGCCTCGTCCTCATGGGCGCGGATGGCCTCCCGGACCTTGATCACCTCGTCGGCGTAGTCGGTCCGCGGCTTGCCGCCGCCCCGGCCGGACCGGCCGCCGCCGCGGGCTCCACGGCCACCGCCACCCCGGGCCGCGCGGCCCTCTTCGCCGCGACGGGCATCCGCCGCGGCCTGGGCGATGGCCAGGCGTTCCGCTTCTTCCGCGGTCAGGGCCGCGCCCGCCTTGGCCGCTTCATCAAGGATGCGGGCTGTGCGCCGCTCGATGTCCTGGCGTTCGCGGGAAAGGCCGTTCAGCCGCTCCTGTTCTGCGATAAAGGCGGCCGTGGCGGCGCCCTGCCTCTCGTCAACCGTTCCTTCATCCTCGCCCGCTCCCGCGCCGCCGCCGACCGAGGCCGTCGCCGCCCGGGCGGCCACGGCCTCGGCCCGCAGGCTCTGCAGCCAGCCGATCGCCAGGATGATTTTCGAGATGAAGGGGCCGAAGTCGGGGTTGGCGCGCTCGATCGCCTGCAGCGCGGCCTTTGTGTCGTCGGCGCTGCGTTGCCCGTCCTCGAAATCACGGATCAGGTCGGCGATCTCAGACTGGATAGGAGCTAGAAAGCCCTCCAATGCTGCCAAACGCTCCATCTCCTGGCGGGCGTCGGCAACCGAAGCAGCGGCCGCTTCAAACGCCGGGCTCGCCTCGAGGCCTGTCAGCAAGGTCGTTGCACCGTCCGCCGCGCGGGACACGTCGAGAAGCTCGGCCACAAGGCCTGCCGCCTTGTCGCTCAGACTGGAGAGGTCAACCTGCGCGACTGCCGCAGCCAACTCCTCGGCGGTGACCTTCCCGTCTTTGAACTCCCGCGCGAGGTCGCGAAGCACTTTCATGATCGGCGCATCACTTTGCTCAAAGTCGTTCAGGATGCCGTTGAGCCACGGCCAGCTAGCTGCTTGATCCATGTCCGCGATGACTTTGCCAAGCTCGCTGGAGTCACCGAAAAGCAGTTCTCCAAGGCCGCCAGTGCCTTTCAGATCCTCTAGGCCACGCTTCAAACGGGCGATCCGCTCGAGCTGCTCCTCGGTGCCAATGCCATCCACCGACTCGGCCAGATCATTGATGTCGGTCGCGACCCCGGGCGCATAGAGCCCAAGATCCTCAAGTTCCTTGCGCAACTCGGACGTGCGCGCCTCCGCGTCCCGTGCCCGATCCGACACAATGATCATGCCCCCCGCGACAACGCCCGCCAGAAGGGCACCCACCGGTCCCGCCGCGGCGCCGACGCCGGCAATCGAGGTTCCGATCGAGCCGATGGTGCCCGCGGCCCGCATGGCCGCCGCGAAGCGCAACAGCGCCCCCGTGGCCGTGCCGAGTTTCGCGATCATCCCGCCGATCGACCGGCCGATGAAGGCCGCCGCCAGCACCGCTGCAACCTTCAGGCCGGCATCGGCAACCGTGTCGAAGTTGTCGGCGATCAACTCCAAGGCTTCAGCGATGCGCCGTGACATGCCGACAGCATCGTCCCCAGTGCCGATGTACTCGAACAAGGCGTTGTTCAGCAGCATGAAGCCGTCTTGGATCGTGCCGGGCATTTCAGCGGCTTCGGCGCGCAGCTTCTCCATCTCCGTCGCGATGCCGAGGATCTCGCGGCGCCCGATCTTCCCCTCGGAGCCGAGCTTGCGCAGCTCCATCGTGGTCACGCCCATCGACTCTGCGAGGGCTTGCGAAACTCGCCCGCCGCTGTCGATCACGGTGTTGAGGTTGTCGCCCTGCAGCGAGCCGAGCGCCATTGCTTTTGACAGCGCAGACATGACCCGCTCCGCCGTCTGCCCCTTGGCGCCCGACACCACCAGCGCGTTATTCAGGCTTTCGACGAAGTCCAGCTGCTGCGACGTAGACACCCCGAGCTCGGTGAGGGTGGTAGAGAAGGCCAAGTAACCTTCTGCAGTCTGCGTCAGGTCTGAATATGTCCTCCGCGCCATCTCACTGACGCGCTTCATGACGTCGTTGCCAGCCTCCATGCTGCCTGCCGCGTTGTTTACCCGGCTCGTCAGGTCGGTCCACGCACTCGTCATCCGGATCAGCTCGCGGCCGCCGAGCGCGGCCGCGATGCCGGTAAAGGGCGCGATCAGCGAGCGCGCCGCGCTTGCGCCGATCCCGTCAAGGTTCCGGTTCATCTGGCGGAAGCGGTTCTCGATCTCCCGCGCCTGGCGGTTGGTGACGCCGGACGCCTTGCGCATCTCGCGCTCATAGCCCTTGATATCGGCCGAGAGCTGCACAACCAGCTTTTCCAGATCAGTTGCCATTGGGATCTCATGATGATCAAAAGGATTGCCCTCCTGGCGGCCAGCGTAGCGCTAGCCTCGCCCAGTTCCGCACACGCGCCAGAAGGTGAAGCATTTGGGAAAGCAGCACGCTTCTACGGCTACCTGGTCGCGATGTGCGAAGATGCAATGCGAGACAGCCACCATTATGAGTGGCGGGAGCATCGCGACTTCCTGATCGAAGGCATCGGCGCGCTGACCAGAAGGCCCGCGATCGGCTACCAACAGTACACGAAGTACAAGCGCGATATGGAGTATCTGGGGCAGGCCGCCGATGACCCTCGGCAGTGCTCGATTGCTCTGGATGGCGCCAAGGTTGACTTCATCAGCAGTGCTGCAGACCTAGCAGATTGACCGCGCTAGCAGGCCCGGTCAATTAGCCCTTCCCACAGCTCGTCTTCTTCCTCGGCCGTGATGCTGCCCTTGTCCTCGGGGCAGTTGGCCGAGATCCAACCGGCAGCGGCGGCCTCAAACTCCCAGAGGGAGCAAGCCCGGACCTCGGCCGGGCTCATCCCGATGGCTGCGCCTGTGCCGAAGAGCTGGGCGAAGCGGATGCGCCCGCGGGGGAGAGGTTCGAGCTCGTCCCGTCCCCCGCCTCGGGCTTTTCCGGCTCATCCTCCGGCACGCCCTGCAGCGCCACGCCGATGATCGCGAAGGCCGTCTGGATGTTTTCGTTGATCTGACCGGGCCCGACATAGTCGCGGACCTTCTTCAATGCCGCGATCGCTTCCATGCCACCACCGATCAGCCCGAGGCGGATGGTTTCGATGACATAGGCCGGGCTGGCGTCCTTGGGCGGCGGCACGCCGAGCGCGCGGGCCATCAGCGCGGCTTCCAGCGCCCATTGAATATACCAGGGGCCGGCGCCGGTCCTGTCCTGCAGCTCGGCCAGCTGGTCGATCTTGAGGGCGAACGGGTAAGTCCCGTCCGCCCAATCAAGCGTCACCTGCGCGTTGCGAGACATCAGGCGGCATTCCGGGTGTGTACGATTGGGCCATCTGACTGCATCCCGACATTGGCCGTCACCCGCTGGCCGTTGGGGGCGCCCAGCTCCAGGCTCTCGACATGGAAGCGGCCGGTGTAAAGATCGCTGCTGCCGTCCGGCCATTCGACCTCGACCTCGCATTCGATGCTTTCGGGGTTGGCCAGGGCCGCTTCCCACATCGGAACCGACTGCTGCGCCATCACGCCCTGGCCCGAGATCGAGGCGGTCAGCGAGATCGTGTCGCGCTCGACCCAATCGACCTGGTCCTCCGCCTCGGCGCCGGGGCAGTAGGGGGTGACGGTTTCGCCGAAGGTCTTGGACCGGGTGAACGACTTTTCGGTAAAGCCGCAGGGGGCAACGAAGTTCGGGGTGGCGGCCCCGTCGGACAGGCGCACGAAATACTTTTTCGAGCGCGCGGTGGTCGCCTTGACTGGCGCAACTGCCATGGTGCTGGCCTCCATAAAAAAGCCCGCCGGTCAGGCGGGCGGGGGGGGGTGAAGTGATCCGGGGCCTTACTGGCCCGCGGCGACGCTCCTGGCTGCCTTGCGAACGGCACCCCGGATCTTGCGGCCAGCGCGACGCTTGTTCGCCCGGTAGCTGACATAAAAGTAAGGCTGGGCCGGCATGTTCTTTGTGCCGAACTCCACCCACCGCGCGTAGAAGGCATCATCCGGGCCACGGCTCTTGTCGCGGCTACCTGCGTAGATCGTGATTGTCAGGTCGCCGCCGGCGCCCGCGCCCTTCATCGCGGCAATGACCATCGAGCCCTTCGGCGCTTGACCCCAGGTCCAGCCGATGCTGTCGCGCAGGGCACCGGCACGGCGGCGGGCGTCAGGCTCCTTCAGAACCGGGACGAGAGACCTCATCATCGCCACGATCTCGTCGGCGGCTTCCGCCATCTTCTGCCGGATCGTCGCCTTCGCGATCCCCGGCAGCCGGTCGAGTTTCTTCTGCAGCTTGGCCAGTCCCCGGATCGTCGTGCCGCGCGCCATGCCCTGCCGCCTTCTTGCCGTTGCTGATGATGACTGCCGCGCCCCTGGCGACTGCCGCCTCGGCGCAGCGCCGGGTGACCCGCAGGCGCTGGCCGGCGCTGTAGCGCGTCACCACACCCGGATGCGGGCGCCAGCGGAAGTTGTCGGTGAACTCGACCCAGCTCATGCGTCCTCCACCATTGCCTCGATCTGAACCACGCCGTGCAGGTCGCCGCTCGGATCCTCCAGGGTCTGCGCCAGCGTCACGCGGAACGGGTGCATGGCAAAGCCATCGACCTCCCATTCTTCCAGCGCCGCCGCGACATCATCGACCAGATCCTCAACCGCGCCCTTGGCGGCCTTGCTGTGCCAGATGTCCACCTGCAGCGACCAGATCCGCCCGTCGATGCAGTCGGCGTCCTGCCGCGTCCAGTTGCTGGGTCCGAGGGTGCAGTAAGGGTATGGCGTTGCCGCCACCGCCTGGTCGCTGACCCTGTTCTCAAGGTCAGGCACCTCAACCTCGATCCGGGCGATGATCGCGCGGCGCAGCGCGCGGCCCGCCCTCATTTCCGCCGCCCCTCAACTTGGAACAGGACGAAGGCGCGGTCCTGCGACAGGAACGGGTTCCCCCTGATCTGGTAGCGGCGCCCGTTGGCCTTGATTTCCCACTCGGAGGACATGCGGCGCGTGATTTCCGTAGATGGCACAGCGACGGTGGCGGGGTCCCGGGCCGCCATGCGGGCCTGTTGAAACGCCTCGCTGCCCGGGCGATGCTGGATGCTTCCCCAAACATCGCCGCGCTCCTCGAAGTGCTGCGTGATCAGGCCGTCCTCGTCCCGCGACTGAAAGGGTTCGAGCAGCGTGATGCGGACGGAGAGGTCGCCGAGGTTCATACGCGCCAAACCCGCAAGGGTGAGATGAGCGCTTCGACTTCCGCCGGGATCCCTGCCGCAGCACCTCCATCGCCTCTGTTCTTGAAGAAGTGCGCGACCAGCATCAGCGCAGCGCGCTTGATCGCCACAGGTACAGCCTCGGGCGGACCGAAGCCCGCGGTGAAGATGATCCGGAGCGGAAGCCCGCGCCGCGTGCAGATGACGGCCCCGGTCTGGTGATGCTCAATCCTATGCGGCACGTCCTCTCCGTCAGCAGACTGCACGAGGATCTCGCTCACGTCCGGGAAGCTGAGCCTCACCCTGCCGGCCGGCGGGAGGACGTCCAGCTGCCACCTCTGCGTCACGATGCATCGCCCCAGGATCCCGCGATAGCCGTCGAGGTAAGACACAGCGGCGTCGATCGCGTTTTGCAGGTCGCGGTCAATCTCGGGGTCCGACGGCATCTTGCACTGCCGCCTGGCCTCCTCGAGGCGGATCAGCTCGGCTGGAGCCTCGAGGAGGGTGAGGCGCATCAGGCTTGCCCGTCCTTGCCGTAGACGGTCGTGTCGAGCCCCTCTCCGGCGAAATCCGCGTCATGCGGCTTCGCCCGCTTGGCGTCGTTCCAGTCGATCTGGTTCTGCTCGACCGTCGTGCCCTCGCGAGGGTTGGCATCGACGCTCTCGTGGGAAAGGTCGATTGCCTGCATCGCTTCCGGCTCGATGATCGCGCCGGAGGGATGCTCCATCTGCGTCGCCGGCGCCAGATCGGCAGCTGCGGAACCCGCCGCGTCGGCTGCCTTCGCCTTGTCGTCTTCCTTCTTCGCCATGATCGTGGCTCCTCTGTTGGACCAAATGCCGAGCCCCGCACGACGGGATCCGGCAGGTTCATCGCACGGCCTGCGATCAGGCAGCCATGCGCAGCGCGCGCAGCGCCTGCGGATCGAGCAGCCCGCCGCCGACGCGCTTCGTGGTGTAGAAGTGCACGTAGGGCTTGTTGGTGAACGGATCACGCAGGACCCGGACGCCCGTCCGGTCGATGATCAGGTAGCCGCGGCGGAAGTCGCCGAAGGCCACCGGCACGGCGCCGGCGACAGCGTTCGGCATCGCCGCCATCTCGGTCACCGGATAGGCCAGCAGCGTCTGCGGCTGCCCGGCGCTGAACGAGGGCTGCCAGAGGTAGTTGCCTTCGCCATCCTTCAGCTTGCGGATCCGGGCGAGCGTGGTGCGGTTCAGCACGAACCGGGCGTTCTGCGACATCGCCCCCGGCAGGTCGTAGACCAGGTCGAGCAGCTGGTCACCGGTGATCTCGGTCGCGGACGCCGTGGTGATGGCCCGGATCGCGCCGAAGGGATGCGCGGCGGCGTTTGCGGCGCCCTCGACATAGGTCAGGAAACCGTAGGGCTTGTTGACGCCGTTGCCCGCGACGAAGGCCAGGCCCTCCTGGTAGGCGAACTCGCTTTCGACCTCGTTCGCGATCCACTCGTCGAGGTTGATGGCCGAGTCGTCCAGCATTTGCTGCGTCGCCGCCGGGTTCGCGTAGATCTCGCCCGGGGTGTAGGTGACCACGCCGAACTCGGGCGTGACCGTTTCCGGGCGAGGCGCGACCTCGCCGACCCAGCCCGATCCCATGCCGCGCTGATTAAAGACCTTCTTGAAGCCGGTGCCGGAGATCGTCTGAACGGTCGCGATCTGCCGCATGGGCGAGACCTCGACCAGGCGATCGGTGATTGTGCGGTCCCACTCGACCGGCGCCAGATAGCCGCCCTCCTCGGATGCGCCCTTGTTCAGCGCCGCCTGAACCTCGCCCTTGCGGAAGTGGGCGCTGAAGGCGTCAGTGTACTCCGGATCGGTCGGGCGCCCGTCGGTGCCGGGTCCGCCGATCTGGAGGGCGGTCATCTGCGCCGCCTGTGCATCCATGGCCGACTGCAGGCTGCCGAGGCGGTCCTCGATCTTCGCCATGGAGGCTTGCCGGACCACGTCGTCTTGCCCGGCCTTAAGCTCCTTCAGCTGCTGGCTGTGCTCGGACTTGAAATCCTCGAACGCCTTGTTCAGCTCGGCGAAGATCTTCTTGGGGTCGCCGGACGCGTCAGCGCGCACAGCGAGGATCCCGCCCGCCAGACGGGCAGGGGAAAAGTGCTTGCTCATCGTGTTCCTCACTTTCTGAGCGTGTTGATCATCGACTGCGCGAGGGCAGCCAGTTCGGCGTCAGCGCCCGGCGTGACGCGGGCGGCAGCGCCAGGCATGCCACCCGTGATCTCGGCCAGAAGCGCGCGGCGTTCGGACCGAGAAACATTGGACTTCGCAAGGATTGTGTCGACGCGGCGGAGGGCGTTTGTACCAGCTCCTTCGCGCTCCTCGATGTCGGCCGTCAGGAGACTGTCCGCGAGACCAGCGGCCACGGCGTCTTCGCCGTTGAACCAGGTCTCGCCGTCCATCCACTCCGCTGCCTTCTCGCGGTCGACGCCGGCCTTGTCCGCATAGACTGCGGCCATCGCTGCATCGAAAGGCTCCATCGTCGCCGCCGCCTCGCGCATGTCGTGGCGGTTGCCGACCGCGACGACCCACGCATTGTGGACCATGAGGAAGCCGGCGCGGCCGATCTGCACCTCGTCACCGGCCATGGCGATTACTGACGCGGCCGAGGCAGCGAGGCCGAGCACACGCACCGTGATCCGGCGCTCGTCCTGTCTCAGTAGGTTGTAGATCGCGACGCCCTCGAAGAAGTCGCCTCCGGGGCTGTTGATGTCGACGATCACCTCATCCGACTTGATCGAGCGCAGCGCGGCCGAGATCCGTTTTGCCGTGACGCCCTCGCCGGACCAGTAGTCCTCTCCGATCATGTCGAGGATGCTGATGACGTTGGCCCGGTCACTGTCGGCCGCCCGGATGTTCGACTGCCACTTGTCCAGCATCTGCGGCGACGGCTCCAAGGCCTGAACCTGCGGCGGACGCGCGGCCTTGATTTCAGGTGCTGCGCGGAGGGTCATTGCGCTCTTCCTTTCTGGTGATCGGGCCCGGCAAGTCGTCGCGAGGCGGCAAGTCCAGCCAGTCTCGAACCTCTTCCTGGTGCAGGAACGACTGCTGGTTGTTGACGCTGAGCCCGCGGGCGAAGAAATCGGCCTGGTCCTTCATGCTGCCGCGGAGCAGGGCTGCGGCGTTGAACTTGGCGTAGTACTGGTCCTGCTCGCGCTCGCTGAGGAGGCACCGCCAGATCGCCTGCTCCCAGGCCTCGAACCACGGGTTGAGGCCGTAGCGCACGAACATCTGCCCGAGGACGTCGATGCCCGAGCCCCAGGACGTGTCGTCGACCATCAGCAGCGGGCGCGGCGTGCCGAAGATCCGCGCGATCTCCTCCACTTGGTGGCTGCGCATTTCGAGATGCTGGCTGCCCTGCGCCGACTGGCTGAACGGCTTCGGCTCCATGCCCTCTTCGGCGATCATCCAGCGATGCGCGTTCTCCGATCCCTCCCGCTCCTCCATGCTCGCGAGGAGCCGGTCATAGGCCTCCTGCGACAGCTTGCGGTTCTGCGGCATCACGAGCGCCCCGCCGACGATCATGCCGTTGCGGAAGAGCCGGGCCGCCGCTTTCTCTGCCTGCAGCGCCAGCCCGATCGCCTCGGCGGCCTGCTTGAGCAGGGAGCGGCCGCGGATGCCGTCGAGGGTGAAGCCGCGAAGGTGGAAAACGTCGCGCGCTGGAAGCCAGCGGTGGCCGCCCGAGGGCGGCGTAAACTTGTACCAGACCGAGAGGTCGTCGCGCTGCTCGACACTCATCCGCCTCGGGTCCATCGGCAGGAGGCCGATCACCTGGTCGCCGCGGCGGACCTTGGCGGCGAAGGCGTCGCCCTCGATCAGCGCCCAGCTTTGCATCAGCTGCCGGAACTCGAAGGCTGTCTGCCAGTCGTTCGGCTTGCGGTGCAGCACCCGGAAAAGCGGGTGGTCGGTCGCCTTCTCCTTCTCAGCGCCGTTCCGGTGCAGATGAAGCGGCAGCATCGCGATCGAGTAGGAGATCAGCGAGACGCAGCGGAAGACGGCCGTGTTCTTCAGCGCCAGCTCCGGCGTCACGGTGGCGCCGCTCTGAGTCAGGCCGCCGTCGCGCAGGTGCTGGAGCAGCGCAGGATCGTTCAGGCTTGCGAACTGGGCACCCTCGAACGACGCACGGGCCGCCAGGGCCGGCGCCGGGCCTGCGCTTGGCGCTTCACTGCGGCCGAGCGATCCGAGCCATCCCAGGATGCCCATCAGACCAGCCTGATCCCGCGCGTCTCGTAGATCGACGGCCCGGCAGCTTCGGGATTACCAAACATGAGCATCGCGGCGTTGAAGGTCGCCATCAGGGCGTCGATCTTCGCGCTTCCGGCGGTTTGCTTCGTCACGATGTAGTTGCTCCCCTTGAGCTCGGTTTTGGCGTTGCCGACGTTCCAGGCCATGAGGCTTGAAGCGCCGTGGATGAAGCGGCGGTCTTTCATCCGGCGGGGCAGCGTCAGGACAGCCTGCTGGAGCTTCCAGCCCTGGCCGACGCTGATCCAACGGTCCTCGCCGAAGCCCGCCTCGTCCAGCTCGTCCAGCAGCTCGGCGATCCCGGCCGCGTCGAGACCGATCGCCGGGCTCTCGAGTGGCAGGAGGCCCGCGGCTTCCAGGCGCTGGATGACCCGGAGCGCGCCACTGACGTCGTCCCCCACCTGGTGGCAGAATGTCAGTTCCCCCGCCTTCTCGAAGTCGGCCAGCCTCGAGGCGATCTCCTTGCGCTGCTGAGCCACCTCCGGAAAGGCCCAGGCATGAGCCCAGTGGAGCCAATTCCGCGTCTCTCGCTCGCGGCCGATGACCGCCAGCGCGAACAGGTCGTCGAGGCCGCCGCCGTCGACGCCGACCACGCAGACCTCGCTGCGGTCAATCAGGCGCTCGAGCGTGAGCTCCTCGTCGCCGCAATCCTCCCAGTGCGGCGCCCCGGGCCAGCGGTCAGCGCGAAGGGAGAGGCCGATCTGCACGTTGAAGTGCTGGCTGGCGAGCAGCATCAGCGCCTCGGGCCCCTCGGCCTCCGCCGCGATCAGTTCGTCCGCCAAGAACTCCGGCTGGACCGAGGCCCCGAGCGCCGGGTTGACCAGCGGCCAGGTCTTCGGGTCCTTCCAGCCTCCGTCCTTCGCGATCTCGGACGGGAGCTCGTAGAGCACCGCGAGGAGGGGCAGGGCGATGTCTCCGTCCCGCACTGCCCGGGCCTTCGACAGCTCAGCCTTGAAGACGCCTGCAGGCGGCTTCTTCGATTGCGTGGTGATCGTCAGCAGAAACCCGTCTGGCCGCGCCGCGAGTCCGCCCTTGATCTCCCGCATGACGGCCGCGGCGCGCGACATCTCGGCGAACTCGTGCAGCTCGTCGATCAGCACGTAGGCTGCCTTCGTGCCAGTCACCACCTTTGGATCAGCCGCCTTGATGACCAGCGTGGCTCCAGTCAGCCGGTGCGTGATTGTCCGCGAATGGCCCTGGACGTGGAACATCGCACTCAGATCAGCATCCAGCGCAATAATGCCCGCCGCCTGGTCGAAACTGATCGCGGCCACGCTGATCGTCGGCGCGATCAGCAGCAGCTCGCAGAGCGGGCGCTCGTTCAAGATGATCGCCGTGACCATGATGGCCGCGGCAATCGACGACTTCCCGTTCTTCTTCGGCACCAGGAGGAAGAACTCGCGGAGCATCCGCTTCTTGGTGACCGGGTCGTAGCTTCCGAAGATGGCCCTGACGAAGTCGAAGACCCACTCGCCGCAGACCTCGCCGTAGGTCGGCGTGCCGATGATGTCCGGCACCCGGAGCCGCTTGAAGATCCGCAGCGCCTTCTCTGCGACCTCGTCGTAGAGGGGCAGCGCAGGCACGAGGCTCTGCCGCGACATGAGCCGGTCGACCCACTCCGGCATTGCCGTTGACCAGGCCGTGTCGCGGATCGGCGCGTTCATGTCAGTTCGGGCGCCGGTAGCCCGGCGTCAGGTCCGACCCCCAGAGGCTGCCTTCGCCGCCGGCGGTCTCGGCCGCTTTCTGCGCTGCCTCCTTCTTGCCGAGCGGCTTCTCCGGCTTCTCGGCCGGCGGAGCGTCCTGCGCATCCTGGAACTTGCGCCCGGCGACCATCTGGTCATTGCGCTCCAGCATCTTGCCTAGTTCCTTGATGGCGCCGACGTTGCCCTTGTTCGCCTCTCCCATCAGCAGCTCGAACCGGCGAAGGTCCAGCTGGTCGCGCGCCAGGTCCCGCGTCTTGAGCTCGGCTCTAAAATAGCGCTTCAGCGTCGCCGCCGAGATCCCGACGCCGTTCGCGATGCGATCGTTCGACCAGCCGAGTGCCAGACCGAGCCTGATTTTGTTCGCGATTTCCGGCGTCGCCTCGAACCGGGGGCGGCCGCGCTCGCCCCGGCCCGGCCGGACCGGGTTGCCGAAGAGGTCGAATTTCGCGTCCATCAGAAAAAAATCTCCGGCTGAGGGGGACGTGGGTCGTGGCGCTCAGGTGCTCCGAACTTTTGACCCACCCCCCTCTCATGCAGGCTTTTTTTGGTTGCACAGTTTCTGATCAGATCGGGCAGACCAAGTGATATTTTAAGGGCCGGCCCGGCGGCTGCAGTACTCACGAGAGATCCGCTCTGCACCCCGCATCTCCGGCGAAGGTGGCAGTAGCCCCGCTGATCATTCGGTGCTCATAATCAGCGATCATCAATCAGCACGAGAGGAGGTTCTAGTGCAGGTCTTTGATTATCTCGTTATTAGGAAGTCCGATGGCGCTGAGATTGTCTCAGCATCCATTGTTGACGCCATGGATGCCGGCCTTGAGCCAATGAAGCTCGCAGTTGCCGCAGCATTGCTGCACTCGCACCCCATGGCGAAGGGGCTGAAGTTGAGTGATCTGGAGATCCACATGGCCCCGCAGCATCTGCCGTAAACCTACGCCGGAATGACGCGCCGCTCTTCCCTCTGCTTGTCGCTGTTGTGGCAGCCCGCGCATAGGCACTGCAGGTTCTGCCGATCAAAGAACAACTCATAGTCTCCGCGGTGCGGCTGCACATGGTCCGCAACCATTTCCCGGCTCTCGCCAACATGCGCGCACCGTCGGCAGGTGAAGTGCTCCTGCACCAGGACCTCCCACCGCAGCGCCTTCCATTGCGGTGTCTTGTACCAGCGGCGCCAGGTATCGACGCGGTCCCTCGCTCGGACGGGTGCGGGCGTGTCAGCGCCACGCGGCTTCATCTGGCGCCCGCGCGGCGTGAGCTGCTTCATCCTGCGCACGAGCAGCGCCCTCCCGTCAGCAGCCTATCAAAATGAGCGAGGAAGTTGCGGAGTAACGCGAATACCCTGTGCAAAAGGGCAACTTCCGGATGTGACAACCTGAGAGTAGGTAAGACGGGTAAAGAGTAACCAGAAGGTGTTCCGTGTTCCCTGCTCAACAAGTTCCAGTTTCCCGACTTCCCCTGACCACTGCAGACTGGCAGCTTATCATGACCGCAATCAGCGCCTATGGGCACAACAGCCAGTATCGCGACTTGATGAACCGTCTGCAGGCCCCCGCGCCAGCGAAGAATGTTCCGGGCTCAAACGTCTGGCTGCACCACTCCTAAAGACGAGCGCCCGCGGGGGATGATCCCTGCGGGCGCACGTCTGGATAATAGTGATTCTGGTCTCACAGAGCGCCATAACTGGTCAAGAGGTTTTTTGCGACCGGTAGCCGATCATGGCATCCAACGCCCCGCTCAACGCCTCCAGCGCAGCCTTGGCGTTGCGACCATTGTCCTGCCAGCTGAACAGCGCCAGAACCTGCTTGATGCTGTAGCCCTTCAGGCAGATGCCGTCGATCAACTCGCGGCGCGTGAAGATGTAGGGCGCCCGCTCGCCGGGCGCCAAGACACGGCCACGCTGCGACGGCCGGATACGGCGCAGCACCATTGCTGGCTCATCACCGAGGCGGAGGCGCATCCTCTCCAGCTCGGCCGTGTACTCCATCCGCAGATCCATCCAGTCGCGACCAGCGCCACTTCCGAATGAGGCTTCAAGACTTGACAGCTTTGTGCCATCAGCCGCCAGCAGCTCAACCAGGTGGCCGTAGCGCCGCCCGATGGCAATCTGGCCCGGCGTCAGCGGGGCAGGGCGCTTGGCGCGAGCAGCGGCTGCCAGCATGGCGTCGAAGACATCAGCTGCACGGATAGCCGACCTGCCGCCGTAGCCGCGGTGCACGGCCTCCACCTTGTCCGAGCCGACCGGCAGCAGTTCGACCTGCCGTGCCAGGACAAAGCCACCGCGGGCCGGGGAAGGCGCGATGTCCGGCCCGCAGCGATCGGGGATCGAGCACGCTGCCGCGGCCGCCCGCAGCCGCGCCGCCTCCGCTGCGATCCGGTTCTCGGGCTGCTTTTCGGCCATTGCCGCCATCCGATCCAGATAGGTCATCCCCTGGTCCCGCCCGTGATCCTTCATTTTGTGGTTCTTAACCATGGTTCTACTACCCGTTGTTTCTTGTCTTCTAGGTTCAGGGAGGACAGGGAGGTTCTGAAAAAAGTGAGGGAGGAAAAAGGGAGGATAGAGAAAGGGAATAAGTCAGGGAGAACAGGAGGTTGAAGCGTTCAGGGAGTGTAGGGAGGATATTTCCGGACTAACGCATATGAGAGACATCTCCATCTGACCCTCTTACTCCGCGCGCGCGCGCATATGCGTAGGTCGCAAATTACCTCCCTACACTCCCTACACTCCCTCAACGCCCCCGAACCCCCTGATTTTGCTACATCCACACCCCGCGCCCCTGTCCTCCCTATCCTCCCTGCAGGGAGGAATTACCTCCCTGATCGCAACAGGCGAGAGGGGGGTGCGGGGGCCTGCGCATTCCTGATCGAAGGCCGGCCAGTGCCACCGGCCGGCATCCTCCCTCATCTTCGCGACGATCTCGGCGACGGGCACTGGAACGCGGCCGCGCCCGCCGCACGGCTCGCAGCGCTCCGGTATGCCGATCGGCCAGCACCGGGTGTAGCCGGCGCCCTCGCAGACGTCGCAGGGCCGGCCATGGCCGCACAGGTAGAGGTTCGGGCCGCTACCCACGCCGCGCCCCTGTCCAGGTGACGTGGCCATCGATATCGGTTGGCAGGTCCTTCCTGAAGGTGTCGGCAAAGCGGATCCCGTCGTAGCGCATGATCCCGCTCGATTTCCGGTCGGTGAAGCCCTTGCCTGTCTTAGGACTTCGCCAGTTGCGGCTCTTCTCCTTCAGGCGCCGAGATATGGTCTTGTCGCCCCACTGGCCTTCGCCGCGACGGTCGAGCCAGAAGTTGAACGCGGCCACGAGGTCCTTCGTGTAGAGGCTATCGGCCGGATCACCGCTGACGACGCAGGCGGTGTCGAGGAACATGCCGATCGGGTCTGACTCCTCGCGGTACTCGCGGGTGGCATCGAGGACGGCTGCCGGCTCCTGGAGTCCGCTTACGAGGTAGGACTGAAGCCCCTCGACCAGCCAGTTGAGGATGCCGGACCGCTCGGCCCAGAGCTTGTCGCCGAGGTTCGGGTCACGCTCGTGCTTCGGGATCTGGACGTCGAATGGCACCAGGAGCACACGGCGCCAGATCCCGTCATCGAGGCCGCGGATCTCGGGCTTGTGGTTGCCGCTGATCGTCAGCTTGAAGATCGGCTTCACCTCGACGAAGTCGCTGTGGAGCGCACGGATCAGCATTGGCTCACCTCCGGTCAGCTCCTTGATGATGCCTTCCTGCAGCTTCTCCCCCTCTTCAGGCTCCGAGGCCCGGACGAAGCGGGCGCCCATCAGCGGAACGAGGTCGGGCGTGGCGTCTCCGCCGCCACGCCTGTTGCGGCCGGTCAGAGACTCGATCTTGGCGGTGCTGGCATAGTCTCCCATCATCCGGGCGATCAGGTCGACGAGGACTGACTTTCCGTTCGCGCCGCCGCCGTAGAAGAAACACAGCTTCTGCTCGCCAGTCAGCGCCGTCATGCTCAGGCCGAGCCAGCGCTGAAGGAAGCCTCGCATCTCGGGCTGCGGCTGGACCCGTTGCAGGTAGGCGTCGAAGATCGGGCAGGTGGCGCGGGGATCGAATTCGACCGGCATGATCTTGGTGGCGTAGAGGTCGCGGGCGTGCTCGAGCAGCTGCACCGTGCCGGCCGGGCCGAAGCCCATGTCGCCGGTTGGATCGACGGAAAAGCGCAGCACCCCGGAGGCGCAGTTGACATCGAGCGGCTGTGCGTCGAGCAAGTCCAGCGGCCGCGCCAGGCTCGTTTGCGCCTCGGTCATCGCAGCCTGGATACGGGCCGTGTTGCCCGAGGTCCTCGCAAAGCCTCTATGATCCTTCCGCTTGCTGGTAAGCACCTTCTCGAGGTTCGCCAAGTCCGCCAGGCGCGCCGAAAGCGTGTCGCGCTCGGTACGCGCCGCCTCGGCCTCCTCGCCGCCTCGCGAGATGACGTCGTCGAGCTCACGGGCGCGAATCCGGACCGCGCGCAGCTGGCCGAGCTTCTCCATCTGCCATTCCTCGAGGACGAGGTAGGGCACTTCCTGCTCGATCAGGGAGCTGAGCTTCTGCGCCCGGCGGCGCGCCTCGATCTCGTCCGCGTCCTTCTGCCAGCGGGTGCCGGACCAGACGAACCAGCCGACCCGAGGCACCCACAGGACGTCCTCGCCGAAGTGGCAGTAGAAGCGCTGCCCGTTGCCAAAGTCGTTCAGGGGGAAATGGGCGCAGTCGCGAGGAGGATTCGGGCCATCGGCATCAGGGGGCGCGGGGGTGTCCGAGTTGTAGCTGGCGCCGGGATCCTGTGGGTCCGGCTGCTGGTCGCCCTCGTCCGGCAGGTCCATATCCTCGGGCAGATCCACTGTCTCACCTGCGGCCATGGCCGCGCGCACCTTCTCGATACCGTCGTTGCTCATCAGTCCCCCTTGCAGACGGGTTCTGCGCCCATCAGCAGGTCGTTCATGTCGATGCCATCGCCCGGGTGGACGATCTTGGCGGTGAGGCCGCGGCGCAGCGCCATCGCACGACGCAGGCCAGCCTGAAGCTTCGCCTTGGTCAGCTTGGGCTCGCTGTCGCCATCCTGGACGTAGACGAGGTGCTTCACGCTCGCCGGGGGCACGAAGGCCTCCTGGTCCGTCAGGTCGGGAATACCGGCGTACTTCAGGCCGGGGCCAAGCTTGCGGGCGCCGGCCATGTTGCCGAGGTCGACGCCTGCCCAGTAACCGGTTCGGCCGCGCGGCCCCCCGATCATCGCGGACATCGTGGTCTCGATGCCCTCGGCCATAATAAGGTGCTCCATCTCGATCGGCGTATGGATGCGGATGGCGCCACCCTTCTTGCTGCCATAGACCTTCTTCGACGGCAGCAGCTCGTCCGGCTTCTTCGGGTGCCGTGCAACGACCTTGCCCTTAGGCTGGTCCAGGTCGATCCAAGTCCGGTGCACGCCTGTGATGCTGTGGTCGGGGCCCTGGATGGCCGCCAGCATGGCAGGGCCCTCATGCACCGTCACATATTCGCCGCGCCGGCTGTCGTCTGCCACGACCAGGCGCGCGGCCGGTTCGTACCGGAAGCAGCGGGGCAGCCGGGCGTTTGCGCGTACGGTGAGGCCGCGCCGCGCCAAGTAATCCACGACCAGCGTCCCATCGGCAGGCAGCGCATAATTCCAGATCTCGCGCGCCTGGCGGATGGCAAGGCACCGACGGCGCTCGGCCTCGGCCTCTCGCTCGCGCTTGTGCGCCGCCGCCCGCCGCGCCTGCTCGGCCCGCTGCTCTCGAGTCAGCTCCTGCGGCGCGCCGACAAGCCAGTCCAGGGCAGCCGGGAAGTCGAGGCCAAGCACCAGGCGCACCAGCGCGACCTGATCACCCTTGGCTTCGCAGCGGCGGCAAAGGAAGACGGCCTTCTGCAGGTTCACGCCAAAGCGGTCCGTGCCGCCGCAGCTCGGGCAGGGCCCGACCAGTTCTGCGCCAGCGCGCCGCAGCGAAGGAATGGCGAGCCGATCGACGAGCTCATTCATCGGCACCTGGTGGGCCAGCTGCAGGCGACCATCGTCACGCGTCATCGCTCGCCTCCTCCGCCGGTTGCCGGGCCAGCAGGAGCTTCGAAAACTCGCGCCGCGGGAGCGCGATCAGTCGCAAGGCCGAGGCAACGTTCAGTTCGATCCCGGCGCGCGCGGCGATGGTCTGGCCGTCCTTGCTGTCCAGGTAGCGGCGGGCTGCCTCGAGGACTCGGCCGCCGCCCTGCGGAGATCTTGCCTTGCGATCATGCTCGGCGTTGAAGTCGCTGATCGCGGAGAGGAGCACGGACGCCCAAAGACGCCGGCAAGCCGCCGCATGGTGTCCGCTGCGCAGAGTCACTTCACGCCCCGGGCTGCGTCCCAGTAGGCGCCGAGCGCCCACCGGTCGAACTCGTTCATGGCGTCTGCCAGCTGATGCGCTGCACCGCGATGCAGCCGCGCGTCCGGGTGGACGCTTGCGGCGCATGCGATCAGCGGCTCGAGGCAGGGCAGGGGGCTCGCGCGCTCGGCGCAGGTGCTGACGATTTCCTCCAGCATGCGGTGATCTTGCGAGTTGATGATCAGCGGCGGACGGGAGAGGACTCCGAGGCCATGGATCAGTGCGCGGTCCCAGTGGGTGAGCTTCAACGACATGGCTCACGCCTCCAGGTCGGCGCGGCTGCAGACCGGCCAGGTTGCGCGGCGCACGGCATCAAAAAGCTTTTCACCAGCCGCCTGCATCTCGAACTGGTCGAGGGGCGTGCAAGACATGCGATCGGCAAACTCATGCAAGGCGACTCGCAGTGGATCGTCAGGCGGAAATTCTCGATCTACCGCGATCACCGTGAGACGCAGCGCACCGGGTTCCGGCGTGCCGAGCTTTGCCTGCATGGCCACGGCGAGCGTGAAGCGCATGGCTGCAATTCTGCGGTGCGGGGTCTGCATGCTCGCCTCATCAGGTTGGACCCGGGGCGCCGATCGGGAGGAGGGATGCCGGCGCCCCGGTAGCCGCGCAGAGGGGCCGCGCGGATGGGGAAGAAAAGGACGCGGCGGTCAGGCCGCCGCGCCAGTGGTCGGCGCGAAGCAGTCAGGCACCGAAACGGTTGAAGTTTGCCCCACCGCCTTGCGGCAGCTCTCGGCCGGGCCAGCCGCAGGTTCCACGATCTCGGTGTTCCGACACCCGAGGCGGCCGAGATCGTAGCGGGGTGCACCGAACGCCGTTGCCAGCGCCAGCGGCCAGGTGCTGCGACCCGACCGGACTCCCCGCCCCGGGCAACCTGAAAGCCCGACGCCCATCATTTTCCGGTCATGATCTCGACGTAGCGCGGCAGGGTCCGCACCGCATGGTCGACGTGATGCCCGTACGGGGAGCAGTTCCCGTCGAACCAGTTGCAGGCGGTCTGGAACGTGACGTCGAAATGGACCGCGCAGATCTCGCGACTGGAGAAGCTGCTGATCATTAGCAGCGACCAGCGGCGCAGGAACGCCTCGCGGTCCGGGTTGATCCGGTGATGGACACGGCGCGCAGCCTCTCGACTGCGGCCGCGCCCCTCGAAGGGGCTGACATGGGACTTTTCAGAACGCAGTCGGCTAGGCTGCGTCGGACGCAGTGTCGGACGAGGATTGTGCATGAGAGGTCTCTTGGTTGGAGGAATTTGCAGCACGGGAACTGGTGACCCAGGCTTCGAAATCCACGGCGCCTCCGGTTGCCGCCTTAATGGCTGCAGCCATGTCGATGCTCGGCGACGCAACGCCGCGTACGAGCCGCGAGATGGTCGCCTGAGTAACACCCACACGAGAGGCAAAATCCTCCTGTCGGGTACCGCTTGCGCGCAGATATTCGCCAAGTGTCATCATGAGGTAAGTGTATGCGCGACACGCATATGCCGGTCAAGCATAAAAATACGCCGGGCGTATTCGACTTGCCGTGGGTTCCGCATGAGAATGACGCGATGAACAACATCGCGCGGTTACGGAAAGCACGAGGCTTGAGGCAGAACGACTTGGCCGACATGGTCGGGGTCACACAGCCGCACATTTCCAGGATAGAAAAGGGAGATGAGGGGCCGCCGTTGGCGCTTTTTCGACAAATTGCAGACGCCCTGCAGGTGCAGCTACCAGCGCTCTTTACTGACGAACGGACGGAAGTCGAAGAGGTGTTGATCTCGGTCTTCCGTGATCTTCCTGAGTCGCGTCGGCAGGCATGGCTTGAGATGGCACGCCTCGTTCAGATCGAAGCACAAGTAGCCGCTCAAGAAGCTGATCCAGCGAGCCATCGCTGAGCGATCGCACGATGTGAGCAAATTCACTACTTTCTTGCGGCATCTCATCCCCTCAATTGCAAGTAGAACGATAAGCGAACATCGACAGTGGCAGCAACCCGCCACGGTCGGGTGAGTTGCCTCTCCCATGACTGCCTCTAAGTAGAAATATGCGTAACAGGAATAAATATCCTTGACGCGCATATACCCTACAAGCATGTTTGCTCCTATCGCAACCCGATGGAGCCCACGGCCATGCCCTACGCCGACCAGCAGCGTTCCCAAGCCCTTCAGGCTAAAGCGCGCTTCCTCGTGACCCACCCCGAGCTGGCAGCAGCCGCCGGGCCCTTCATCCGCCGCGCCGCCTGGAGCATCCTTGTCAGCGAGCGCGGATCAACCCCGCGCCAACGGCACCGCGCCGCCAACACCACCAGCCCGGCCGATCCGGAAGGCGGTGCGGCATGAGCGCGGATCCCGATCTGCGGCAGCGCCGCCTGGACGATGATGACGACACCGGCAGCTTTGCTCGCGGTCTCTACTCCGCCTTCCTCATCTACGCTCTGGGCGCGGTGATCGTCTGGATGCTCTGGATAGTGGCCACTACGGCCTTTGCCGGCGCGGGCCGTATGCCCTCAGCCTGCGCAGAGGTCAGCCGGGCGGACTGTCCTGCGGCCGTCGAGGAGGCACGATGAACCCGCGCATGGCCGCCCTCCGCTTCCGCGCTTGGCAGATCAGTCAGGCGCATGACGGCAATCTGACGATGGCGCAGCTGGCCCAGATGCTTGACGTGCCGAGCCGAAGCCTGAGCGCTGCCCTACGCGGGCAGAAGTGGGTCCGCGCGCTGCGGCCGTCGGCGCTGGACATGCCGATCAAGCCGGAGTTCGCGAGCAGCGTCGGCTTCGAAGACATGGTGGACGCCAGGTCGTTTCTCGGGGTGCCGGCATGATTAAGGCGCCGCCCCTGGACGACCTGGTCAACACGGCGCTGGCAGCGCTCGTCTGCACCTTGGCGCTTACCGCATGCGAGCGCGCGCCTGCGCAGGCCAGCGCGCCCTTCCTCACCTGCAATTCCGACCGCAGCGGATGCGCGTCATCGACTTTGGAGATCACCCCGTGACCATGCTCGACATCACGCAAGAGCGGATGGGCCCGCACATGCTGAAGGTCCACGTCCCCGGACTCGGCGTCCTGCACCACTTCACCGCACCAGATCTCGGCGACTACCACGATCATCCGTGGGAGTTCCGCAGCACGATCCTCAAGGGCAGCTATATGGAAGAGATCCTGCTGCCAGACGGACGGGTGTTAACCGCTCCCCGGCACCAAAACGACTCGTTCATCATCACCGCCGGCTGGATGCACCGGATCATCGAACTGCCTGAAGGCCAGTGCTGGACCTGCATCGAGGTGCTGACGCCGAAGGTGCAGGAGCCGGCCTTTTACCGGCACGAGGGTGGCCGCCTGCTGCGGCGGCAATGGAACGAAGCGAATTTTGCCCAGGTGGCCGCATGAGTGATCCGATCCAGGCACAGTACGTGCAGCGCATGAACCGGCTAGCCCTTGTCATCGACGAGAAACTCAACGGCCGGCGCAAGCCGGGCAGGCCGCGGCAGCTCGCGTTCATTCTGCTCACGGCCGAGTTCGGCAAGATCGATGGCGGCCGCGTCAACTACATCTCGAACGGCGAGCGCGCCGACATGATCGCCATGCTGCGCGAATATCTGGCGCGCGTCGAAGGCCGCTACGTCGAGCCGAAGAAAGGAATGCAGCAATGAAGAACAAGCTCGGGGATTTGAACAATCACCTCTTCGCGGCACTCGAGCGCTTGAACGACGAAAGCCTCTCGGCCGAGGAGATCGAGAGCGAGGCAAAGCGTGCCAGCGCGATCGTCGCGGTCGCCGACCAGGTCGTCAGCAACGCGGACCTGCAGCTGCGGGCGGCCAAGCTCTTTGCCGATCATGGCCAAGCGGTTCTGCCCATGCTGCCGCAGATCGGCAAGAGCGAATGAAGGGGCGCGCCATCACCTACGAGCCGGAAGAGCTCGCTTGGATTGAGGCGCGCAAGGAGATGCCTCGTGCCGAGCTGCACGCGATGTTCTGCGCCTACTGGAGGCGAAAGGATGTCACGCCCGACGCGCTGAAGGCACTTTGTTTGAGGAAGGGGTGGGAGACTGGCCGCACCGGATGCTTTGTGAAGGGGCAAGTGCCGCCAAACAAGGGCAGGCGTATGCCCGAACACGTCAAGGCCAAGACCCGCGCGACGATGTTCAAGGCCGGCCATCAACCGGCGAACTATCGCGGCCCCGGGCACGAGCGCGTCGACGCCAAGGACGGCTACGTCATCTTGATCGTGGCTGAGCGAAACCCTCACACCGGGGCCGACACGCGTCCCGTGCAGAAACACCGCTATCTCTGGGAGAAGGCCCACGGACCGGTGCCGGAGGGCTATGTGTTGAAGTGCCTGGACGGAGACAAGACCAACACGGACCCGACGAACTGGACACCAATCCCCAAAGGCATGCTGCCACGCCTCGCCGGGCGCTGGTCGCCCTTGGCTTACGATGCGGCGCCGGCCGAGCTCAAGCCGACCGTCATGGCCGTAGCTCGGCTTGAGCACACCGCGCGCGAGACACGAAAAGCAAAGCGATGACCGCCGAGAGCTATGGATCCGCTTCGCCGTTCCAGCGCGTCCAGATGATCGGGGCGCTGCTGCCATGACCTCAACCCTTCGCCAGTTCCACGCGCTCCGACCCTTCGGCGGTTTCGACCTGATCATGGCCGACCCGCCCTGGAGCTATGAGATGCGCACCGAGAAGGGCGAGGGGAAGTCACCGCAATCGAAGTACGCTTGCATGTCGATCGATGAGATCCGCGAACTGCCCGTCTCCGCCTTGGCTGCTAAGGACAGCTTGCTTTGGCTCTGGGGCCTGAACACGATGCTGCCGCAGGCACTGAGCGTGATCCAGGCGTGGGGCTTCGAGTACAAGACCGGCGGTCACTGGGTGAAGATGACCAAGAATGGGAAGCTGAACATGGGCACCGGCTACTTGCTGCGCGGCGCTGGCGAGCCCTTCCTGATCGCGACCCGAGGCGCGCCGAAGACCACGAAGGGCGTCAGGTCGGTGATCGTGGGTCAGATCCGCGAGCACAGCCGCAAGCCTGAGGAAGCCTTTGCCGCCGCCGAGAAGCTGATGCCGCACGCCAGGCGCATCGAGGTCTTCAGCCGGCAGAAGCGGGCAGGGTGGTCGAACTGGGGCAACGAGACCGAAAAGTTTAAGGAGGCGGTCTGATGCCGCGCCAGGACATCTCATTCGCGCCGCGCCTGCTGCCGACGCCAGAGGCCGCAGCATATCTCGGCGTCAGCGAGACGACTTTGCGCGGCCTGCCCATCCCGCGCAAGATGCTCGGCGCTAAGCGCCTCTACGACCGCCTGGTGCTTGACGAGTTCGCCTCGAGCCTGCCCACTGAGGGCGAGGCGGAGGAGGTAAACTCGTGCGACGAAATCCTGCGGGCAATGCAGTGCGGCTGAAGCACCTCAAGACAGTCGCCAAGCCAAACGGTCGGACCTTCACTTATCTGGCCATACCCGGCCACAAGATGGTGCGGCTGCCCGACAGCCCGAGAGACAGCGCAGATTTTCTGATGGCCTATGCGGCTGCCATGGCCAGCGCGGATCCGCTACAGAAGGGACGAAAGCACGCGCCTGGCAGCATCGCAGCAGCCGTGTCCGCCTATCAGTGCAGCCCCGCTTTCATTCAGCTGGCGAGCAGCACGAAAGACCAGCGCCGTCGGCATCTGAGCCGAATCGCCGATGTGTGGGGCAGCGCGAAGCTCGCAGATCTCCGGGCCGCCCACATCGAAGCGGACATCGGGAAGCTCGCGCCCCACCCGGCGAACAACCGGCTGAAGACGTGGCGAGGTCTTTTGTCTTGGTCGCGCGAGACGAGGGCAATTTCCAAGGACCCCTCGGCCGAGGTCAAGAAGCGGAGCATCCGCAAGACCGACGGCTTCACGCCGTGGACCAAGTCGGATGTCGAGAAGTTCCGGGAGCACTGGGCCATTGGCACGCCTCAGCGACTCGCGATGGAGCTGGCCTACTGGACCGCGGCACGCGCGGCCGATCTGGTGCGGCTCGGCCCGGGCATGGTGACGCGCGACGGCTGGCTGACGTTCCGCCAGGAGAAGACCGGCGGCGAAGTTTCGATCCCGTTCTTTCGAGCTCTTCCGTCGTTCGCCTCGAGCATGGCCGCTGATCTCGCCTACCTGAAAGACGCAATCGCCGCCGCGCCCCGGCACATGACATGGCTGGTCACAGCCCACGGCACCTCCAGGTCGAAGAAGGCCTTCAGCAGCTGGTTCTCGCAGGCGGCAACGGAAGCAGGGATTGCCACTGAGAAGTCAGCGCACGGGCTCCGTAAGGCGCGAGCTCAGGCGTTAGCTGAAGCCGGTGCGACCGGGCACCAGATCGCCGCCTGGACAGGGCACGAAACGCTCTCCGAAGTACAGCGATATTCGAAGGCCGCTGACCGCCGTAGGATGCTAACTCGCGCCGAGCCGGAGCAACTTAGTTCTCCCGGTCAAGCAAAAGCCTGAAGCAACTGCAATGATCAGGCTTTGCGCACCGGTGTTGTCCAGCTTACTAGCCGGCGGCTCATCGCCCCACGAGTAGGCATATTAGTTTTGCTGAGGCTGCATCATCTGTAGTTGTGGCATCTGTTGAGCAACATGCCTGATGTTGGCTCTTCCTTCATGCGTTTCAACTATCTTGATAGCGGTTGAACTTGCCATCGTATGTGAAAAGCAGTGATGCACTGTGAGAACCGCGTCCTGAAGCTGCGGATCGTCTTCCAGCTGTATCGTCGCAATCCCTAAGTCGCGCACATGCTGGATGCTAAGATGCTTATCATGAGCCCGATTGGCCATCCCGTCTGACAGCTCGTTAACAATTGCTTCGGCCAACTGGGTCCTGTCTGGACGGTCCGCAAGCATGTTACGTTCCAACGCTTCTTGCACGAAGCGTTTGGACCAACTAATAGCGTTCTCGCACTGCGTCAGGAACGATGGAGTGTACCGGTTTAGGATAGGCGCCCACACGTGTGCTTTCACTGGGTCCTGCTGAATTTCCGCGTACGCACGCTGAAATTCTTTAACAACAATATCCGCAGGGATGCCTCCCAGCTGCGGATCGATTGGACCAAGCGAGGACTGCTTGCCCATCACAACCTCGCGACAGGAAAGCGCCATCATTGTTCCGGCAGACATCGCGATCTGCGGAATAATGGCGCGAATATTTTGTCCAAACATCTGACGCAAATAATGAACCAGAGCTTCCGTCGCAGCAATTCCGCCTCCGGGAGTGTGCAGAATTAGGTCAAGACCCCTTGCTCGCTCCATTCCGTGAATGCAGCTCATAAAGGCGTTCATGTCGTCATCATTGATGTCGGTGCCGTGGACGCCAGGCTTCGTCAAAAAGCCAGAGTAGTACGCGATGACGTTTCGTCCAGTCAGATCAGATAGAGCTCGTAGATACTTACGCCGAACTATATCAAGGGTGTTTTGTGCGGCGACGCTGTGAGTGGTCGCATGTTCGTGCAGTTCACCGAGAATGTCGTGCCAATTCGGCATAAAAAACCTCCTGCTGGGCCATGTTGGGATTGCGCGTGCTGGTGCTATCAAACACCGGCATAACCAACATGGCCGAAGGGAAGTCGTTCAGCGGATAGGGATTGGAGCTCACGAGGCCCGTTTCTATCAGGCTAGCAAGCTGCGCGCCGAGCGGCGACAGCGGTTCCTTGTGCGTCATGTTTTCCCCCGTCAACTTCTTCCAGGTCTAGACCTTGGGCGGCCCAAGCGGCTGCTGAGCACATCCTTCATCTACAGTCCACCATCCTACGAGCGAAATCTACAAAAACTCCTAATCGTGAGGCCGCTACTATGTTCCAAAACGGTAGCGGCGGCAATCCGAGCACAAAGATGAAGCGAATTTGGAAACCGCTCCGGCCCATGCTGGAAACCGCGACGCAGCCCGCTGAATATAAACAAACATTTCTGCTACTGGCGACCCCGGAAGGACTTGAACCCTCAACCTGGCGATTAGAAGTCGCCTGCTCTATCCAGTTGAGCTACGGGGCCGCACGTGCTGCCCTCTTAGCGCCGGGCGGGGCCGGCGGGAAGCCCTATCGCGCGGCCGTGCACTCGGACAGCAGCACCGCGTCCGCGTCCTCGGGGCCGTGACTGATCGTCGCGCTCTCGCCCTTGGTCCAGAGCTGGTAGCCCGCCCCTGCCTCGCGGTAGCGCGCGCCCGAGGCCGAGATGGCCTGCGGCATCACGCGCAGCCCGTCCTCGATCCAGGCCACCGCCAGTTCGTCCGTGAAGACCACCGGCACGCGGACCTCCCGCTCGCAGAGGAAGGTCACGGCGAGCGGCTCGGCCGCGGCCGGGCCGGCCAACAGCGCCGAGAGGAGAAGGGCACGCATCATCCAAGCTCCAGCGTCATGAAATGCGAGTTGGGATCGGGCCGGTAGCTGCCGAAAGGCGGGCAGTCGGAAAAGCCGGCCGAGGCGTAGAGGCCGCGGGCCGCCGAGAACCCCGGCTGCGTGCCGGTCTCCAGCGACAGGCGGCGGAGGCCGGCGGCGCGGGCGTGATCCAGAAGCGCGGCCAGCATCAGGCGCGAGAGGCCGCGGCCGCGATGCTCGGCCAGGACATGCATCGACTTGATCTCGGCCTCGTCCCCGTCCAGCAGCTTCAGCGCGCCCATGGCCACGGGCGCGCCGCCCTCGCGCGCGACGAAGAAGGTGAGGCTAGGGACGGCCAGCGCCTCGCGCGGCAGCATGTGGATCGACTCGGGCGGGGTCTCTGCCTGCATGGCCGCGGCGTGGCGCTGGAAGAGAAGGTCCAGATCCGCGCCGCGCGGGTCTTCCGGACGGATGGTGAGGGTCATCGGCGCCTCCTGCTGCTGCCGGCCCGTGCTAGCCGTGGGCGCAGGCGCGGGCAAGGCTCAGAGCACCTCGTCCAGCACCCGGCGCAGGCGGCCGACCGTGCCCTCCACGTCCTTCAGCTTGTCCAGTCCGAAGAGCCCGAGCCGGAAGGTCGAGAAGTCCGCCCCTTCCTCGACCGCCAGCGGCACGCCTGCCGCGATCTGCATCCCCTTGGCAGCAAAGGCGCGGCCCGACTTGATCTCGGGATCGGCGGTGTAGCTGACGACGACGCCCGGCGCCTCGAAGCCCTTGGCCGCGACCGAGCGGACGCCGCGCGCGGCCAGTTCATCCCGCACCAGCCGGCCCAGCTGCCATTGCGCCTCGCGCGCGGCGTCAAAGCCCATGCCGCGCGTCTCCTCCATCGCCGCCATCAGCCCCGTCAGCGCGTCCGTCGGCATGGTCGCGTGATAGGCGTGGCCGCCATCCTCGTAGGCCTTCATGATGGCGCGCCATTTCTTCAGGTCCAGCGCGAAGCTGTCGCTGGCCGTCCGCTCCAGCCGCTCGGCCGCCCGCGCCGACAGCATCACCAGACCTGCGGCGGGCGAGGCCGACCAGCCCTTCTGCGGGGCCGAGATCAGCACGTCCACGCCCGTCGCCGCCATGTCCACCCAGATCGCGCCCGAGGCGATGCAGTCCAGCACCATCAGCGCGCCGACCTCATGCGCGGCCTCGGCCAGCTGCGCGATGTAGTCGTCGGGCAGGATCAGCCCGGCCGAGGTTTCCACATGCGGGGCGAAAACCGCATCGGGGCGCGTCTCGCGGATGCGGGCGACGACGTCCTCCACCGGCGGGGGCGCGTAGGCGGGCTGCGGCGCGTTCCCCTGCGGGCGGGCCATCACCACCGTCGTCTCGCGCGCAAAGCCGCCGGCGTCGAAGATCTGGCTCCAGCGATAGCTGAACCAGCCGTTGCGGACGATCAGGGCATGGGCGTCCCGGCCGAACTGCCGCGCGACGGCCTCCATCGCGTAGGTGCCGCCGCCAGGGACAATCGCGACCTCGGCCGCGCCATAAACCTCGCGCAGGGTGGACGAGAGGCCGCGCATGACGCCCTGAAAGCGCGCCGACATGTGGTTCAGCGAGCGGTCGGTGAAGACGACCGAGAATTCGTCCAGCCCCTCGGGGTCGATCTGCGGATTCAGGTGCGGCATGGGCACTCCTTTCGGCTTTGCCCGGAAGCGTAGCGAAAGCGCGGAGCAGGGGCCAGCCAGCCAAAGGCCGCAGGACCCCTTGCGGGCCCCGGTGCCGGGCGACTACCTTGAGCGCAATCCGCAACTGCAAGGTTTTTCATGCGTATCGGCATACTTCAATGCGGCCAGTCGCCCGCCCAGTTGAAGGACGAGATGGGCGACTACCCCGACATGTTCCAGCGCCTGCTGGCCGGGCGGGGGTTCACCTTCCGCACCTGGCATGTCGAGGCGATGGAGTTTCCGGCCGGTGTCCATGACGCCGAGGGTTGGCTGCTGACCGGCTCGCGCCACGGCGTCTACGAGGATCACGCCTTCATCCCCCCGCTCGAGGATTTCATCCGCCGCGCCTATGCCGCCCACGTCCCGCTGGTCGGCATCTGCTTCGGCCACCAGATCATCGCGCAGGCCCTTGGCGGGCGCGTGGTCAAGCATCCCGGCGGCTGGGTGGTCGGCACGCATGACTACGACTTCGACGGAACGCCCCTGCAGCTGAATGCCTGGCATCAGGACCAGGTGGTCCAGCTGCCCCCCGGCGCCGAGGTCGCCGCCCGCAACGAGGCCTGCGAGAACGCCGCCCTCGTCTATGGCGACCGCGCCTTCACCGTGCAGCCGCATCCCGAGTTTCAGGACGACTTCGTGCAGGGCCTCATGGACACCCGCGCCAAGGGCGTCGTGCCGCCCGAGCTGCTGGAGGGCGCCGCCGCGCGGATGGGGCAGGCGCGCTCCTCCTCGGCCATCGCCGACCGGATCGAGGCCTTCCTCAAGGCGCCCCGCCAGCTTCAGGAGGGCGCGGCATGAGCGACTGGACCGACCAGATCCCGCAGGCCGCCCGCGACTTCATGGCCGGCCGCCGCCTCGACGAGGTGGAATGCATCGTCGCCGACATCGCCGGCGTCGCCCGCGGCAAGGCCATGCCCGCCTCGAAATTCGTGCGGCAGGAGAAATTCTACCTGCCCAACTCGATCTTCCTGCAGACGATCACCGGGGAATGGGCCGACAACCCCTCGGGTGCCTTCACCGAGCCCGACATGGTCATGCGCCCCGACTACACCACCGCCACGGCCGCGCCGTGGACCGCGGACTGGACCATCCAGGTGATCCACGACGCAATGGACCAGCAGGGCAATCCCGTCCCCATCGCGCCGCGCAACGTCCTGAAGCGCATCGTGAAGCTGTATGAGGAGAAGGGCTGGAAGCCCGTTGTCGCGCCCGAGATGGAGTTCTTCCTCGTCGCGCGAAACATCGACCCCAACCAGCCGATCATCCCGCCGATGGGCCGCACGGGCCGGCGCGCGGCGGCCAAGCAGGCCTATTCCATGTCGGCCGTCGACGAATACGGCAAGGTCATCGACGACATCTACGACTTCGCCGAGGCCCAAGGCTTCGAGATCGACGGCATCCTGCAAGAGGGCGGCGCGGGCCAGGTCGAGATCAACCTCAACCACGGCGATCCCGTCGCCCTGGCCGACGAGATCTTCTACTTCAAGCGCCTCATCCGCGAGGCGGCCTTGCGCCACGACTGCTTCGCGACCTTCATGGCCAAGCCCATCGAGGGCGAACCGGGCAGCGCCATGCATATTCACCATTCGGTGACGGATCTGGCGACGGGGAAGAACATCTTCTCCGACGAGAAGGGGCGCGAGACGCCCGCCTTCCTGCATTTCATCGCCGGGATGCAGAAGCACCTGCCGGCCGCCGTCGCGCTGCTGGCGCCCTACGTGAACAGCTACCGCCGCTACGTTCCCGACTTCGCCGCGCCCATCAACCTCGAATGGGGCCGCGACAACCGCACCACGGGCCTGCGCGTGCCGATCTCGGGCCCCGAGTCGCGGCGCATCGAGAACCGGCTGGCGGGCATGGACTGCAACCCCTATCTCGGCATCGCCGCCAGCCTCGCCTGCGGCTATCTGGGCCTTCTGGAGGCGGAAAACCCACGCGCCGAATGCCTCGGCGACGCCTACATGTCCGAGGACGAGCTGCCCTACAATCTCGGCGACGCGCTGGACCTGATGATCGAGAACGAGGCCATGCGCGGCGTCATCGGCCACGAGTTCACCGCGGTCTACGAATCCGTCAAGCGCAACGAATACAAGGAGTTCCTGCAGGTCATCAGCCCGTGGGAGCGGGAACACCTGCTGCTTAACGTATGAACCTGCTGCACCTCAACGACAGTCCGGGCGCCTACCCGCCCAGCCTCTACGCCGCGCAGGCCGGCGAGCCGCCGCGCCGCCCGCCGCTGCAGGGCGAGGCGCGGGCCGACGTGGCGGTGATCGGCGGCGGCTATACCGGCCTCTCGGCCGCCCTGCACCTTGCCCGGCGCGGCTACCACGTGGTGCTGCTCGAGGCGCAGCGGATCGGCTTCGGCGCCTCGGGCCGCAATGGCGGGCAGATCGGCTCGGGCCAGCGGCAGGAGGTGGACTGGCTCGAGGCGCAATTCGGCCGCGCCACGGCCCGCCGCCTCTGGGACATCGGCGAGGAGGCGAAGGCCCTGACCCTGTCGCTGGCCGCCGAGGCGGGCGTGCCCACCACGCTCGGCATCGCTCATGCCTGCCGCAGCGCCGCCGAGGTCGAGCACGCGCGCCAGCTCGCCGACCACCTCGCCCGTCACTACGACTACGACAAGGTGACGCCGCTGCACCGAGACGCCTTGGCGCGCACGCTCGGCAGCGCGGCCTACGCCGGAGGCGATCTCGACAGCGGCGCGGCGCATGTCCAGCCGCTGGCGCTGGCCGTCGGCATGGCGCGGCTGGCCGAAGCGGCCGGCGCAGTCCTCCACGAGCTGAGCGAGGTGACAGCGCTGGATCACGGCGCCCCCAGCACGATCCGCACCTCCGACGGCATCCTGCGCGCGGAGCACGTCATCCTCGCCTGCAACGGCTATCTCGGCAGCCTCGACCGGAAGATCGCCGCCCGCGTCATGCCGATCAACAACTACATCGCCGCGACCGAGCCCCTCGGCGATCGCTTCCCCGAAATCCTGCCGCAGCGCCCCGCCGCCGCCGACACCAAGTTCGTCGTCAACTACTGGCGCCTCGACGAGGAGCGGCGGCTGATCTTCGGCGGCGGCGAGACGGTCACCTACCGCTTCCCCGACGACATCAGGGCCAAGGTGCGCCCGCATCTGCTCTCGGTCTATCCGCAGCTCAAGGACGTGGCGCTGACCCATGCCTGGGGCGGCACGCTGGCGATCACGATGAACCGCATACCCTGCTTCGCGCGCCCCGCGCCGAACTGCCTCTCGGCCAGCGGTTATTCCGGCCATGGCGTCGCCCTGGCCACGATGGCCGGCCGCATCATGGCCGAGGCCGTCGCAGGCCAGGCCGAGCGCTTCGACGTGATGGAGGCAGTTCCGACGCGCCCCTTCCCCGGCGGCGCGGCACTGCGCCAGCCGCTGCTGGTCGCGGGCATGGCTTGGTACGGGTTGCGGGACAGGCTGGGGTTCTAGCGTCCCGCGACGGCCGGGGGCTCTGCCCCGTCGCCGGCTGGTTCTCGAACCAGTGGCGAACCGCCGGCGACCCCCGGGACATTTAGGCACAGAAGATGAGGGCTGCTACGGCGCCAGGCCCATGCGCGCCTTCACCTGCTGCCGGATCTCAGCGCTTTCGCGGTCGGTGATGCCGAGAAGGCTGGCGACGAGGCGGATCAGGCTCTCCTCGTCCGGGCCGCGCTGCGCGTCGGCGTAGGCGACCTCCCACATGGCGGCGATCACGCCCGCGCGATCCTCCAGTCCGATCCGCTCCTTGATCTGGCGGGTGAAGCGCACCGTGTCCGAGGCGCCGGCCTCCAGCTCCTCGGCCTCGGCGCGGCGCGCGGCGGCCTCGGTGGGCGAGAGGCCGCGGCGGCAGGCGAGGATGCGGTCGATCCGCGCCTTCTCGACCTCGCGATAGGTGTCGTCCGACCGGGCCAGCCGCACCAGAAGCGCGGCGATGGCCAGTTCGGCATCCTCGCCGTCCAGCTCCGGCGCCTGCGTTTCGCCCGTCAGCCGAGCCAATAGATCTCTGAACATAAGCCTAACCTAGGATGCTCCGCCCGGAAGGCAAGCTGCCCCCATCTTCTGTGCGGAAATGTCCCGGGGGGAGTCGCCGCAGGCGACGGGGGGCTGGCCCCCCTTGCACCGCGTCTCAATACAGCTGCGGGACATACAGCTCGCGCGGCAGCACCTCGCGCTCGTAATCGGGGTTGAAGACGCGCTCGGGCAGGCGGACCTCGTCATGGGGCACGTCCTCGTAGGGGATCATCGACAGAAGGTGGCTCATGCAGTTCAGCCGGGCGCGCTTCTTGTCGTTGCCGGGCACGATGTACCACGGCGCCTCGGGGATGTTCGTGCGCTCGAACATCTCCTCCTTGGCCTTGGTATAGGCCTCCCACCGGACGCGGCTCTGCAGGTCCATCGGCGACAGCTTCCACTGCTTGAGCGGATCGTGGATGCGCATGAGAAAGCGCATCTGCTGCTCCTCGTCGGTGACCGAGAACCAGTACTTCACCAGCCGGATGCCCGAGCGGACCAGCATTCGCTCGAACTCGGGCACGTCCTGGAAGAACTGCTCGACCTGGTCCTCGGAGGCAAAGCCCATCACCCGCTCGACGCCGGCGCGGTTGTACCAGCTGCGGTCGAAGAGGACGATCTCTCCGCCCGCCGGCAGATGGGGGACGTAGCGCTGGAAATACCACTGCGTCTTCTCCCGGTCCGAGGGCGCGGGCAGCGCCACGACCCGCGCCACGCGCGGGTTCAGGCGTTGCGTGATGCGCTTGATCGCGCCGCCCTTGCCGGCGCTGTCGCGGCCCTCGAACAGGACGACCACCCGCTCCTTGTGGTAGCTCACCCAGTCCTGCAGGCGGATCAGCTCGGATTGCAGGCGCAAAAGCTCGCGGAAATAGAGCTTGCGGTCCATCTGGTCCGGGTGATGGCTGCGGTAGATGCGGCGAATCTCGGCCGAGAGGACGGCGTCCTCCAGCTCGATCTCGATGTCCTCGTCCAGCGTCTCCTGCAGTTCGGCTTCCAGCCAGTCCTTCGCGGCGTCGTCCATGATCCTCTCCGGGGTGTCGGGCCTTGTCTCTAGGACGCTCGTGTAACGATCGCGCGTCAGTGCCGCAGGAAGTCCCGCGCACATTCCGGCGTCACCGCCAGCACCATGCCGCCGCGGCTCTGGTCGACCGTCCCGCACCATTGCCCTGCCGTGGTGAACAGGCTGCGCGTCCCTCGCGCCGGCCGGTAGGCGATGCGGCGGCCGTTCACGTCGAAGAGGTTCAGCACCCCGCCGGCGTTCTGGGCATAGTAGCCGCGCACCTCGCCATCGGCCGTGAAGATCAGCCGCTGCTCGTTGGCGGGGTTCGAGGGCCGGTTCTCCCAGGCCTGCGACGAGTTCGCCGTGTTGCCCGCCGAGTTCCACGCGGCGTGCGGCGCGTTGCTGGCGCGGGCCGGGTTGTTGGCCGGATGTCCGGGGCCCAGATCGAAGGGCAGCTGGCCGCGGTCGAGGATGACCATCGGCGCATCGGCCGCGGCGGGCGCGGGGGCGCCGAGAAGCGCGAGGATCAGGGGCAGGGCGGGTCGCATGGCGGCTCCTTTCGTCTCAACTCTGCCGCATCCGCGCGGCCTTGCCCAGTCACCCCTGCAGCGCGGCGGCCAGCCGGTCCCATTCGCCGCGATCGCCGGGAATGCCGAGCCGCAGCCAGGTCCGGGAATAGGGGAAGCGCCGGGTCCAGATCCGCGCCCGCGCCAGCCGCGCCTGCGCGGCGCCGGCATCGGGCGTGCCATAAAGCCGGAAGAGGTGCGTGCCGCCCAGGGCCTGCCAGCCCGCGCCCGTCGCCAGCCGGTCGAGGCGCAGGCTCGCCTCGCTGTGATAGACGATCTCGCCATCGGCCCAGGCCGCGTCGGCCATCGCCTGTGCGCCGATCTCGAGCGCCGGGCCGCCGACCGCCCAGGGCCCCTGCGCCTCGCGCAGCCGCGCCAGCAGCTCCGGCCGCGCCAGCGCGAAGCCGAGCCGCAGCCCGGCCAGCCCCCAGAACTTGCCGAAGCTGCGCAGCACCACGGCATTGGCCGGCAGGGCCGGTGCCAGCGACAGGTCCGGGCGGGGATCGGCGAAGCTCTCGTCCACGACAAGCGTGCCGACGCCTGCGGCCAGCGCCGCCAGCCGCGCGGGCGGCCATTCGCGGCCGTCCGGGTTGTTGGGGTTCACGACGACGGCCAGGTCCGCCCCCTCCATCGCCGCCAGATCGGGCGCCGGCGTGACCTGCCACCCGGCGGCGGCGAGGCTGGCGCCATGCTCGTTGTAGCTGGGGCTCAGCACCGCGGCCCGGCCGCGCGGCAGAAGGCGCGGCAGCAGCTGGATCGCGGCCGAGGCGCCGGCCATCGGCAGCACATGCGAAGCTGGGCAGCCGAACCAGCGCGCCGCGACCTCGACCAGCGCCGATTCGGCCTCGGCCGTCGGAAGGGCGGTGAAGGCCTTGGGCGGCAGCGCCGGGACCGGCCAGGGGCGGCGGTTGATGCCTGTGGACAAGTCGATCCAGTCGCCGGCGCCGAACTCGCGCCGCGCCCGGTCCAGATCGCCCCCGTGGTCCCGCTGCATCTGGTGTTCTCCGGCTTATCCACACCCGTCATCTGGTAGCGCCGCCCGCCTGTGGACACAACGCGTTAACGAAATATGACTTTACACGCGCCGCGCCGTTCCCCACGATATATGGTGAGAACATTCGGGCGACCCCGCCCGATATGGGACGGCGGACAAGGCATAGCGGCATCAGAACCGCAGCCCGGCCCGCCCGGCAGGAGGCAGGCATGGCACAGACCGACCCTTACATCGCCAGCGATGACATCCACCCCATCGACATCGTCGAAGCCGTGGCCAACCACCACGCATGGGAGTTCGACCGCCTCGCCGACGACCAGATCGCCATGGTGGTCGAGGGGCAGTGGCGCAGCTACTCGCTGACCCTCGCCTGGTCCCCGCGCGAGGAGGTGCTGCGCCTCATCTGCACCTTCGACATGGACCCGCCGGCCGATCGCCTGCCGCTGATCTACGAGACGCTGAACCTTGCCAACGACCAGGTCTGGGACGGCGGCTTCACCTTCTGGGCGCAGCAGCGCCTGATGGTCTGGCGCTACGGGCTGGTGCTGGCAGGCGACGCCATCGCCTCGGCCGAGCAGGTGGACACGATGATCGCGGGCGCGCTGATGGCCTGCGAGCGGTTCTACCCCTCGTTCCAGCTGGTGGGCTGGGGCAACACCGCCCCCGCCGCCGCGCTGGACATCGCCCTTGGGGAAACCTACGGACGGGCCTGAGGGGGCGTCCGGCCCCGCAGGGGAGAGGGAGCCAATGAGCGATTTCGACGATGTGAACAAGCGCGGGCTGGTGCTGGTCGGCTGCGGCCGGATGGGCGGCGCGATGCTGGAGGGCTGGCTTGCGAACAAGCTCGAGCCCGAGGCCGTCACCATCATCGACCCGCGCCTGTCCGACAACTGGCAGCGCAAGGGCTTCCGCATCAACGCCCCGCTGCTGCCGCACCCGGCCGTGCTGGTGCTGGCCGTCAAGCCGCAGATGATGGCCGAGGCGCTGACCGGGCTTCCGCCGCTGACGGACACGCTGGTCCTGTCGGTCGCCGCCGGCACCACCATCGCCACCCTCGAGCGCAGCTTCCCGGCCTCGCCCATCGTCCGCGTCATGCCGAACACGCCTGCGGCCATCGGGCAGGGCATCTCGGCCCTGATCGGCAATGCCCGCGCGGGCGACGCCGATCTCGCCCTGGCCGAGATGCTGATGCGCGCCGTCGGCCGCACCCTGCGCCTCGACGACGAGGCGCAGATGGATGCCGTCACCGCCCTGTCGGGCAGCGGCCCGGCCTATGTCTTCCACCTGATCGAGGCAATGGCGGCCGCCGGCGAGGCCGAGGGACTGCCCCGCCACATGGCGCTGGAGCTTGCGCGCGTGACCGTCGCCGGCGCGGGCGCGCTGGCGGTGCACGAGGATGCCGACCCGGCCGAGCTGCGCGAGAACGTCACCTCGCCCGGCGGCACGACGGCGGCGGGGCTCAGGCACCTGATGGACCCCGAGAGCGGCCTGCCGCCCCTGATGGCCCGCACCATCCGCGCCGCCGCCGAGCGCGGGCGCGAGCTGGGGCGCGCCGAATGACCATCACCTTCGACGACTTCCTGAAGGTCGACATCCGCACCGCCACCATCACCCGCGCCGAGCCCTTCCCCGAGGCGAGAAAGCCCGCCATCAAGCTGTGGCTGGACGTGGGCGGGCTGGGAGAGCGGAAATCCTCGGCCCAGATCACCCGCCACTACGCGCCCGAGACGCTGGTCGGCCGGCAGGTGCTCTGCGTCGTCAACTTCCCGCCGCGCCAGATCGGCCCGGTCATGTCCGAGGTGCTTGTCCTCGGCGTGCCCGACCCGGATGGCGAGGTGGTCCTGATCGCCCCGGACCAGCCGGTCCCGAACGGAGGACGCCTGTTTTGAAACTGCTCGTCACACGCCCCATGACCGAACGCGGCGCCGCTGCCGTCCGCGCCGAATTCGACGCCACCTTCCGCGACAACGCGCCGCTGACCGAGGCCGAGGCCGCCGAAGCGCTGCGCGCCTATGACGCCATCGTGCCGACGCTCGGCGATGCCTTCTCGGCCGGCGCCTTCGCGGGCGGCGGGCTGCGCTGCAAGCTGCTGGCCAATTTCGGCGCCGGCTACAACCACATCGACGTCAAGGCCGCCGAGGCCGCCGGCGTCGCCGTCACCAACACGCCCGACGTGGTGACCGACCCCACCGCCGAGGTCGCGCTGACGCTGATCCTGATGACCCTGCGCCGCGCCTCCGAGGGCGAGCGGATCCTGCGCGCCGGCCAGTGGCCCGGCTGGAACCCGACGCAGCTTCTGGGCCGCAGCGTGACCGGGCGCAGCCTGGGCATCGTCGGCATGGGCCGCATCGGCAAGGCCATCGCCCGCCGCGCGCATCTGGGCCTCGGCATGGAAGTGCGCTTCTTCAACCGCTCGTCCGTCTCGAACCTGGACTTCCCGGCCGAGCAGGTCGAGACGCTGCACGAACTTCTGCGCCTCAGCGACGTGGCGGTGATCGCGGTGCCGGGCGGCACGGCGACGCGCGGCATGATCGGCGCGGCCGAGATGGCGGCGCTTGGGCCGCAGGGCGTGCTCATCAACATCGCCCGCGGCGACGTGGTGGACGAGGACGCGCTGATCGCGGCGCTGACCAGCCACGGCATCGCGGGCGCCGGCCTCGACGTCTATGCGCGCGAGCCCAAGGTGCCGCAGGCGCTGATCGACGCGCCGAACGCCACCCTGCTGCCCCATCTTGGCACCGCGACCGAGGAGGCGCGCACGGACATGGCGCTGCGCGCCTTGGCGAATCTCACGGCCTTCCGCGACGGCCAGCCGATGCGCGATGTCGTGGTCGCTCCGCGCGGATGAAGAGGAACCTGCCGCCGGCGCTGTGAGTTGACATTTCATAACTCACCTAGCGACGGAGCAGAACATGAACTGGGATATCATCCAGGGGAAATGGAAGCAGCTGAAGGGCGCCACCAAGGAGAAATGGGGCGAGCTGACCGATGACGAGCTCGACGTCATCGACGGCAACAAGGACAAGCTGGCCGGCAAGCTGCAAGAGAAATACGGCTGGACCAAGGACGAGGCCGACCGCCAGATCGACGACTACTACCGCGATCGCTGACGCCTTGACGCCGAGGCTGAGGATGAGAGGGTGCCCTTCGGGGCGCCCTTTTTCATGGGCGCGAAGGGAGGACGCGATGCGGGACAGGGTGATGGCGCTTCTGCAGGCGGGCGTGGCCGCCGCCGATCCGGGCCGTGCCGTGGCGGCGCACATGGCCGATGTGCTGGCCGACCCGCCGGGGCCGGGCGGAGGCTGGACCGTCATCGCCCTCGGCAAGGCTGCCCGCGCGATGGCGGCCGCGGCGCTGGAGGCGCTGCCCGAGGCCGAGGCGCTGGTCATCACCAATCGCGGCAACGACGCACCCTTGGCCCGCGCGCGTGTCCTCGCCTCGGGCCACCCGGTCCCGGACGCGGCGGGCGAGGCCGCCGCGCGCGAAGTCGAGGCGCTCTTGCACCGCGCCGGACCGGCGGACAGGGTGCTGGCGCTGATCTCGGGCGGCGGCTCGGCGATGCTGCCCGCGCCGGTGGACGGGGTGAGCCTTGCGGAGAAGCAGGAGGTGAACCGCCTTTTGCTGGGTTCGGGCGCGGACATCACGCAGACGAACCTCGTGCGGCAGGCGCTGTCGCGGCTGAAGGGCGGCGGCTGGCTGCGGGCGACGCGGGCGCCGGTGACGGCCCTGATCCTCTCGGACGTTCCGGGCGACGATCTGCGCGTCATCGCCTCGGGCCCGACGGTTTCGCCCATCGGGTCGGTGGCCGATGCGGCGGCAATGGCGCGGCGGCTCGGGATCTGGGACCGGCTGCCGGGGCCAGTGCAGGCGGCGCTTTCCGGCACCCGCGCGGCAGAGGCGCTGCCACCGGCGCGCAACATCCTCGTCGGCTCGAACGGGCAGAGCGTCGCCGCCATGATCGCGGCCGGTGCCGCAGATGGTGGCGTGCCGCTGGCGGGGGATGTCGAGGAATGCGCGCGGGCGCTGCTGGAGGTCGTGCGCGATGCGGCGCCCGGCGCGACGCTGGTCTTCGGCGGCGAGACGACGGTGCGGCTGACCGGCGACGGGATGGGCGGGCGCAACCAGGAACTGGCGCTGCGCTTCGCCCGCGCGGCATCGGACCTTCCGGGGCCCTGGGTCTTCGCGGCGATGGGCAGCGACGGGCGCGACGGGCCTGGCGAGGCGGCGGGCGGGATCGTCGATGACGGCACGCTTCGGCGGATCGCGGCGGCGGGGCTGGATCTGGAGGACGTGCTGGCGCGGAACGATTCCACCCCGGCCTTGGCGGCGGCCGCCGATCTGATGGAGACGGGCGCGACGGGGACCAATGTGGCCGATCTGGCGGTGTTCCTGCGCGGATAGAGGGCAGGGGGCTGCCGCCCCCGCCGCGCAGCGCGCGGCTCCCCCGCGGATATTTGGGCACAGAAGATGAGCGGGCTCAGAGCCGGTCGATGAGGTCGAGCATCTCGGGGGGCAGCTGGCCTTCGCGCAGGGTGAAGCTGCGGGTTTCGGTTTCGGTGACGGTGATGCGGTAGCTGAGGCCGTCGGGGCAGGTCCGGCAGGGGGCGGCGGCAATGCGGGCCAGGGCGTCGGGGGCGAAGGCCTCGCGCAGTTGCCGGGCGAGCGGCGGGGCCAGCGCGTCGGGATCGATGCGCTTGTGCATTCCGGCAGCGGCGATGCCGGCGAAGCCGCCGGCGGCGCTGATCTCGATCTCCATGCGCGGCCTCCTTTGGCCGCGACGCTACGCCTAGACGCGGATGCCGACAAGCGTCCAGGCGCGGCGGAGCATCTGCTGCTCGTGGCTGCCCTGGCCCGCGAGGGTGCTGGCGGTGCGCAGCGTCTGGTCGGCCCAGTCCGTGAACGAGGCCATCGGGTTGTTCAGCTCCTGCAGGGCGCGGTACCAGATGCGGCCGGGCAGGTGCCAGGAGGGGCCGCCGAGATAGGCGCAGAAGAGATAGAAGGCGTGGTTCGGGATGCCGGAATTGATGTGGACGCCGCCATTGTCGTCGGTCGTCGTGTTGAACCCGTCCATGTGCCAGGGCTGCGGATCGCGGCCGAGAAGGTCGTCCGCATAGGCCGTGCCGGGCGCCTTCATGCTGCGCAGCGCCCGCCCGTCGATGCCGGGGGCCAGGATGCCGCGGCCGATCAGCCAGTCGGCCTCATGGACGCTCTGCCGCAGGACCCGCTGCTCGGAGAGGGCGCCGAAGACATCGGCCACATGCTCGTTCAAGGCGCCCGACTGGTTCTCGTAGATGAGGCCGCCCGAGTGCTGGATGACGCCGTGGGCCATCTCGTGTCCGATCACCGACAGGTCGAGGAACGTGCGGAAAATCTTTCCGTCGCCGGTGCCATAGGCCATCTGCTCGCCGTTCCAGAAGGCGTTGTTGTAGTTCTGCCGGTGGCGGACGGTGGCGACCAGCGGCATCCCGCGCCCGTCCAGAGAGTTGCGGCCGTATTCCTCGGCGAAAAGCGCGAAGACATGGCCCGAGGCATCATAGGCGAGGTCGGCATCGGCGATGCCGGTCGGGGGCGCGCCCTCGGGGCGGACGAGGCGGCCGGGCAGGGCGGCGCGCCCCTCGCCGTCATGGATGCGGCGGTCGGGGCAGCAGATGTCGGGATCGGGCAGTAGGCCAGGCGCGCCCTCGGGCGGGGGGCTGGCATGGGCGGCGCGTTCGGCGCGCATCGCCTCGTCCTCGGCCAGCAGCATCCGCGCCATGGCGGCGGTCTCGGGGTCGCCGCGCAGGGCGATCACCCGCAGCATGTAGGGCGGGACGATGCAGTGCAGAGGGTTGTGGTGGGACGCGTGGAGGCAGAGGCACATGGGCGGCTCCCGATCTGGATCGCCCTAGGGTAGCATCGCGCTGGCCGAGGGCAAGCGCGATTTGTTCACGTTTTAGTCCAAACGCCGCCCCGTCTCGCGCTGGAAGAGATGCAGCTGCTCGCGCCGGAAGCTCAGGCGCATCCTGTCCGTCAGCGGCGCGTCCGAGGGCAGGGTGGTGGTAATCTTCTCGCCGCCCGTCAGCCCGTGGATCAGTCGTTGCGCGCCCAATTCCTCGACCGCCATGACCTGCATCTCGATGGGGCCGTCGGGGGCCACGGTCAGGTCCTCGGGGCGGATGCCGACGGTGCCGGCATGGGCGGTGCCCGGCAGGTGCGGGACGGCGCGGGCGTCGATCAGGTTCATCGCCGGGCTGCCGATGAAGCCGGCGACAAAGGTCGAGGCGGGGCGGCGGTAGACGTCCAAGGGCGTGCCGATCTGCTCGATCCGGCCGCCGTTCAGCACCACCAGACGGTCGGCCAGGGTCATCGCCTCCAGCTGGTCATGGGTGACGTAGATCGAGGTCGTCTTGAGCCGGCGCTGGAGCTGCTTGATCTCGAGCCGCATGGTCACGCGGAGCTTCGCGTCCAGGTTCGAGAGCGGCTCGTCGAAGAGGAACGCCGCCGGCTCGCGCACGATGGCGCGGCCCATCGCGACGCGCTGGCGCTGGCCGCCCGACAGGGCGCGGGGCTTGCGGTCGAGGAAGGCGCCGATCTGAAGGATCTCGGCCGCCTCGTTCACGCGCCGTTCGATCTCGGCCTTGGGCGTGCCGCGGTTCTTCAGGCCATAGGCGAGGTTCTGGCGCACCGACATATGCGGGTAGAGCGCGTAGTTCTGGAACACCATCGCGATGTCGCGGTCGGCGGGCTCGATCTGGTTGACGACGCGGTCCCCGATGCGAACCTCGCCCTCGGAGATGCTCTCGAGCCCCGCGACCATGCGCAGCAGCGTGGACTTGCCGCAGCCCGAGGGGCCGACCAGCACGATGAACTCGCCATCTTGGATGTCGATGTTGACGCCCGTGACCGCGTTGCCGCCGCCGCCGTAATTCTTGCCGAGATTGCTGAGGGTGATGGATGCCACGTTACTTCTCCGTCTCGACGAGGCCTTTGACGAACAGGCGTTGCATGCCGATCACCACCACGACGGGCGGGATCATGGCCAGCATCGCGGTCGCCATGACAAGATGCCATTGCGGCAGGCCGTCCACGGCATCCGCCATGCGCCTGATCCCCGCAACGATGGTGTAGTAGTCGGCGCTGGTCGTGATCAGCAGCGGCCAGAGATACTGGTTCCAGCCGTAGATGAAGAGGATCACGAACAGCGCCGCGATGTTGGTGCGCGACAGCGGCAGCAGGATGTCGCGGAAGAACTTCATCGGGCCGGCGCCGTCGATGCGGGCGGCCTCGGTCAGCTCGTCCGGGATGGTCAGGAAGACCTGGCGGAAGAGGAAGGTCGCCGTCGCGCTGGCGATCAGCGGGATCGTCAGGCCGGCGTAGCTGTTCAGCATCCCGAGATCCGCGACCACCTGGAAGGTCGGCACGATCCGCACCTCGACCGGCAGCATCAGGGTGATGAAGATGCACCAGAAGGCAAGGCCGCGGAACGGGAAGCGGAAATAGACGATGGCGAAGGCCGAGAGGACCGAGATCACGATCTTCCCGACCGCGATGCACAGCGCCATGATCAGGCTGTTCAGCATCATCGTTCCCACGGCCGGGGTGCCGCTGGTCGCCAGCCCGCGGTCCAGCATGCGGCTGTAATTCTGGACGAAATGGGGGCCGGGCCACATCGGGATGGTGCCGCGCATGAAGTCGGTCGGCCCGTGGGTCGAGGCGACGAAGGCCACCCAGACCGGCAGCGCGACGATGCAGACGCCGGCGATCAGGATCACATGCGCCATCAGGTGAAGGAAGGGACGGTTCTCGATCATCAATAGGCCACCTTCTTCTCGATGTAGCGGAACTGGATCACGGTCAGGGTGATGACGATCAGCATCAGGAAGACCGACTGCGCGGCCGAGCTGCCCATGTTCTGCCCGACGAAGCCGTCGAAATAGACCTTGTAGACTAGGATGTTGGTCCCCTGCGCCGGGCCGCCCCGCGTGGTCGTGTCGATGACCGCGAAGGTGTCGAACATGGCGTAGACGATGTTCACGACCAGAAGGAAGAAGGTCGTCGGCGACAGAAGCGGGATGGTGATGTCGAAGAAGCGCCGCACCGGGCCCGCGCCGTCGATGGCGGCGGCCTCGCGCAAGCTGGCCGGGATGGCTTGCAGTCCGGCAAGGAAGAACAGGAAGTTGTAGCTGATCTGCTTCCACGCGCTGGCGATGACGACCAGCGTCATGGCCTCGGCCGGGTTGCCGACATGGTTCCAGTTATAGCCGACCTGCGCCAGCATGTAGGGGATGATCCCGATGGTGGGGTTGAAGATGAACCACCACAGGATGCCCGCCACGGCCGGAGCGACCGCATAGGGCCAGACCAGCAGCGTCGTGTAGACCCTCTGCGCCTTGATCATCCGGTCCACCGCCACGGCCAGCAGCAGCGCCAGCCCCATGGACAGGATCGTGACCGAAATCGCGAAGATCGCCGTCACCTGCAGCGAGTTCAGGTATTCGGGGCTGTTCAGCAGCCGGCGGAAGTTCTCGACGCCCACGAAGGTGGTGCGGGTGCCGAAGGCGTCCTGGCGCAAAAAGCTCTGCCGGATCGCCTGCGCGGCGGGCCAGAGGAAGAAGACGAAGGTGATGGCCAGCTGCGGCGCCAGCAGAAGCCAGGGCAGCAGCTTGTTGTTGAAGATCGTGCGCTTCATCCGGGGGCCTTTGGCTGAACGAAAGCAGGGGCCGCGCCGTGGCGGCCCCTGCGATGCGGTAAGAACCGCTTACTGGTATTGCGCCTGGAACTGCTCGAGCAGCTCGTTGCCGCGCGAGACGACCGAGTCGAGCGCGCCCTGCGCGTCCTTGTTGCCGGCCAGCATCTGCTCGAACTCCTCGTCGATGATGCCGCGGATCTGGACGTAGTTGCCGAAGCGCAGGCCACGCGAGTTCTCGGCCGGCTCGTTCTGGGTGATCTGGTTGATCCCCGTATCGGCGCCCGGGTTCTCGTCGAAGAAGCCCCGCTCGGTCGACAGGTCAAGGGCGGCCTGCGTGATCGGCAGGTAGCCGGTCGGCTCGGACCAGTCGGCCTGCACCTCGGGCTGGGTCAGGTAGTCGAAGAAAGCCGCGACGGCGGCATATTCCTCGTCCGATTTGCCCGACAGGACCCAGAGCGTCGCGCCCCCGATGATCGAGTTCTGCGGCGCGCCCTCGACATCATCGTAATAGGGCAGCATCCCGAAGCCGAGATCGAAGTCGGTGGCGTTGGCGATGACTCCCGCGCGGGCGGCCGAGCTGGCCATGTAGATCGCGCATTCCTGCGCGTAGAAGGCCGGGGGCGCGTTGTCACCGGCGACCGGGCCGCCATAGCGGAACAGCCCCTCGTCGGCCCATTCCTTCAGGTTCGTCCAGTGCCGCACCTGCACTTCGCCGTTCAGCGAAAGGCGAGCGTCGAGGCCGCCGAAGCCGTTTTCCTCGGTGCCGATGGGCTGGTTGTGGCGGGCCGAAAGGTTCTCGGTCTGGATCCAGCTGACCCACTGGCTGGCAAAGCCGCAGGGCGCGGCGCCCGATTCCATGATCTGGCGGCTGAACTCCTCGACCTGCTGCCAGGTCTGCGGCGGCTGCTCGGGGTCGAGGCCCGCGGCCTCGAACACGGTCTTGTTGTAATACATGATCGGGGTCGAGCTGTTGAACGGCAGCGACAGCATGTTGCCGTCGGTGTCGGTGTAATAGGCCACGACCTGCGGCAGGAAGGCCGAGGGATCAAAGCCCTCGCCATGCTCTTCCATCAGCTGGTAGACCGGCACGATGGCGCCTTCCGAGGCCATCATGGTGCCCGTGCCGACTTCGAAGACCTGCACGATGGCCGGCTGCTGGTTCGCGCGGAAGGCGGCGATCGCGGCGGTCATCGTCTCGGGATAGGTGCCCTTGTAGGAGGGCACGACCCGGTATTCGTCCTGGCTTTCGTTGAAGCCCTGCGTGATCTCGTCCAGCCGGGCGCCCAGTTCGCCGCCCATGGCGTGCCACCACTCGACCGTGGTCTGGGCATTGGCGCTGGCGACCGAGGCCACAAGCGCCAGCGCGGAAACGCTGCAAATCCGTTTCATTGTCTCTCTCCCCATGTGGGTTGCTCGTCGCCGTCCCGCCTAGCGGCGCAATGTGACGCTTCTGCAACCGTCTCCCGACGGAAGGGTGACAATAATTGATCGGCCGGTCAATTCTTTTTGGCTGCACCATTTCCGCCGCGCAGGCGCCTGAAGAAGGGGCTGACGGTGCGCTCGATCAGCGGGTTCAGGACATGGATCGCCAGCGGCACCAGCGCCAGCCCAAGCGCGAGGCCGATCACCCCGTCCAGCGCCGCCGTCACCAGCCAGCGCACCAGGCCGGCCGCCGCGGGCACGGCGTGGGCGGCCTCCTCGGCCATGTGGGCGATGAAGTGATGCGGCGCGCCCCAGCCCAGCTCGTAGAGGCCGTGGGTGATGATCTGCCCGCCGACCCAGATCATCGCGGCGGTGCCGACGACGGTCAGCAGCGTCATCACGCCGGGCATGACGCGCACGATCCCGCGCCCGAGGGCCGCGACAAGGCCGCGTCCGCGCTGCGCCAGATGCAGCCCCACGTCATCCGCCTTCACGATCAGCGCGACGACGCCGTAGACGGCGACGGTGATCGCGACGGCTACCACGAACAGGATCACCGCCTTCATCACCAGGCTGTCCTCGACCGGGATGGTCGAGAGGGCGATGGTCATGATCTCGGCCGAGAGGATGAAGTCGGTCTTGATCGCGCCGGCCACCCGCGTCTCTTCCAGCGAGGGGCCGTCCTCCTCGGGATGGACATGCGCCTCGGCGTCGTGATGGCCGGTCCACCAATGCGCGACCTTGTGCGCGCCTTCGTAGCACAGATAGGCGCCGCCCAGCATCAGCAGCGGCGGGATCGCCGCCGGCAGCAACGCCGACAGGGCCAGCGCGACCGGCAGCAGGATCACCAGCTTGTTGAACAGCGAGCCGCGGGCGATGCGCCAGATGATCGGCAACTCGCGGCTGGCGTCGAAGCCGTGGACGTATTTTGGCGTCACCGCCGCGTCGTCGATGACCGCCCCGGCGGCCTTGGCCCCGGCCTTGACGCTGTGCGCCGCCACGTCGTCCAGCGACGCCGCCGCCATCTTCGAGATCATCCCGATATCGTCGAGAAGCGCGATCAGCCCACTCATGTGACGTCCTGTCGATGCCGCGGCGGTTTGCCGCGGGCCATCTGGCGTCGGTGCCGCGGCTTCGGCAAGGGCGATCTTTGGGGGCGGCGGCGCGGCGCCGCCGGCGGGGCAGCAGAAAGCCCGCATCCGGGGGGCGGATGCGGGCCAGCCGCGGGGTCCGGGGGGCGGCCCCCGCGGTGTCGCGGTCCGCTTACGAGGCGGCGGGCGTCAGCACTGCGTCGATGACGTGGATGACACCGTTCGACTGGTCGACGTCGGGGATGTTCACCACGGCCTCGGTGCCGTTCTCGTCGGTGATCAGCAGCGCGTTGTCGCTCTCGCGGATCGAGGCGGTCAGCGTGCAGCCACCCACGGTCTCCAGCTCGGCCGAACCGCCGCCGGCGGCGATCAGGTCGCCCACGGCCGGCGAGAATGCCTCCATCGCCACGACGTGGCAGGTCAGGATCGTCTGCAGGGTCTCGAGGTTCTCGGGCTCCAGCAGGCTTTCCACGGTGCCGGCCGGCAGGGCTTCGAAGGCGGCGTTGGTGGGCGCGAAGACGGTGAACGGGCCTTCACCCGACAGCGTCTCGGCAAGTCCCGCGGCCTGGACGGCGGCGACCAGCGTGGTGTGGTCGGCCGAGTTCACGGCGTTCTCGACGATGTTGCGCTCGGGCAGCATCTCTGCGCCGCCGACCATGGTGTTCTGGGCCAGGGCAGGAGCGGCCAGCATCATGCCGCCAGCCAGGATCGACGCGCCGAATTTCGTGAAGCTCATGGTCATAAGTCCTCCGGGTAAGTTGCAAGGGCGCTTGTCTGCGCCCGGTGCAAACAGACACGGAGGGAATCCGGTTCGGGTGCTGCGTCAGCCTGTCACAGTCGCGTGAGGGGGGCGACGGCCACCACCGGGCCGGTCGCGACACCGGTGGGCGATCCGCCTTCGGGCTCGTCCGAAAGGGCGATCTGCACGCCGTCCTCCAGCTCCAGCCCCTCGGGCAGGGTCAGGCGCAGGACCCCCTCGCGCGGCACGAGGCCGATCGAGATGACCGCGCCCCCCTCGGGCTCGATCCACCAGATCTCCCAATCCCGGCCGGCGGGGGCGGGGCCGCGCTCCAGCGCCACCTCCATCTCGCGCCCGCGCGCCGTGGCGCTGACCGCAAGATCGGCATCCGCCGCCACCAGCTGCGCCTGATAGCCCGGCACGGCCGGGTCGGGCGCGCCGTCCCGCAGGCCCGGCAGGACGAGCAGCAGCGCCACCGCGGCGACCGCGGCCAGCCCGAGGATCGCGCCGACGGGCCCGCGCCACCAGGCGGTGCGGGCGCCCGGATCGGTCGAGAGGGGCGGGACCGCATGGCCAAGCCGCTCGCGGATGTTCTGGCGCGCGCGGGCCGGTGCCATGACCGGCACCAGCCCTTCGGCCAGATGCGCCAGCCGCTCCTGCCAGGCGCGCACGGCGGCGGCGAAGCGCGGATCGTCCTGCAGCCGGCGCACGGCCGCCTCGGCCTCGGCCCCGTCCAGCAGCCCGAGCGCCAGCTCGGCGGCCAGCGCCTCGTCCTCCTCGGGCGGGCTCAGCGGTGTGGTCTCGTCGCTCATTGGCTCACGCAGTCCTTCAGCCGCAAGAGGCTGCGGCGCAGCCAGCTGCGGACGGTATTGATCGGCTTGCCCTCGCGCTCGGCTAGGTCGGCATAGGTGATGCCTTCCAGATAGACCGCCCGCACCGCGCCCGCCTGCGGCTCGGCCAGCTGCGCCAGGCATTCGTCCAGCATCTGCCGTTCCTGCGCGCGGATCGTCGCCGTCTCGGGACCGGGCTCGGCCGAGGCGACCGAGGCCGCGGCCTCGGCCGGCGCCGTCGAGGGGCCGGAATTGCGCGAGCGCAGGCGGTCGATCGAGCGGTTGCGCGCGATCGTGATCAGCCAGGTCATCGGCGACAGCCCGTTCGCGCTGTAGCGCGCCGCGCTCTTCCAGATGCGGATATAGACCTCCTGCAGCGTCTCCTCGGCCTCGGGCCGGTCCTTCAGCACCGACAGGCAGACCGCGTGCAGCTTGGCCGAGGTGGCGTCATAAAGCGCATCGAAGGCCGCGCGGTCCCCCAGGGCCACCCGCGCGATCAGGTCTTCCAGCTCTTTGCGGCGTTGATCGCTCACGGGCGCCCCTCGGATCTCGTTCGGGCGCAGCTTATGGATGTGTGCCGGGGGCGTCAACGCGGCCCCCCTCCGGTCAGCCGGCGCCCGCCTGCCTTCCCGCGACCGGCGCGCGCTTGCACGTGCCCGGCGAATGCGCGACCCCGCGACCGGCGCGCGCTTGCGCGTGCCCGGCGAATGCGCGACTAATGCCGGCGATATGTTGGAGAGGGCCACGGCAATGCTGGACATGAACGCGAAACCCACCGAGGAGATCGACCTGCGCGAGGTCTTCGGCCTGGACAGCGACATGAAGGTGAAGGGCTTTGCCGAGCGCACCGAGCGCGTGCCCGAGATCGACAGCACCTACAAGTTCGACCCCGACACCACGATGGCGATCCTGGCGGGCTTTGCCTACAACCGCCGCGTCATGATCCAGGGCTATCACGGCACCGGCAAATCGACGCATATCGAGCAGGTGGCCGCGCGGCTGAACTGGCCCTGCGTGCGCGTGAACCTTGACAGCCATGTCAGCCGGATCGACCTGATCGGCAAGGACGCGATCAAGCTGGTGGACGGCAAGCAGGTGACGGTCTTCCACGAGGGCATCCTGCCCTGGGCGCTGCGCAACCCCACCGCCATCGTCTTCGACGAATACGACGCGGGCCGGGCGGACGTGATGTTCGTGATCCAGCGCGTGCTGGAGACAGACGGCAAGCTGACCCTTCTGGACCAGAACGAGGTCATCACCCCGAACCCCTATTTCCGCCTGTTCGCCACGGCCAACACCGTCGGCCTCGGCGACACGACAGGCCTCTACCACGGCACCCAGCAGATCAACCAAGGCCAGATGGACCGTTGGTCGCTGGTTGCGACGCTGAACTACCTCAGCCACGACGCCGAGGCCGCCATCGTCCTCGCGAAGGTGCCGCAATACAACAACGAGAAGGGCCGCAAGACGATCAGCCAGATGGTCACGCTGGCCGACCTGACCCGCACCGCCTTCATGCAGGGCGACCTGTCCACGGTCATGTCGCCGCGCACGGTCATCAGCTGGGCGCAGAACGCGCGCATCTTCGGCAACGTGGGCTACGCCTTCCGCCTGACCTTCCTCAACAAATGCGACGAACTGGAACGCCAGACCGTGGCCGAGTTCTACCAGCGCCTCTTCGACGAGGAACTGCCGGAAAGCGCGGCGGCCAAGGCCAGCTGATCGCCGCCGGATAGGGCGAGGCGCGCGGCGCGCCTCGCCTGCGGCGCGTCAGACCCGCGCGTCCTTCAGCAGTTTCGCGTAGAAGGTCAGCTCTTCCAGCGTGCCCTTCAGCGCGCCCTTGAGGTTCTCCTCGATCTCACTGATCGGCGCGTTCTGCCCGAGCGGCGAGACCTTGAAGAAGTCGCCCCCGCCGATATGGATCGCGTTGCGCAGCGGCACCATCTGCAACTCGATCGAGATGAGGCGCAGCTGCTCCATCGCCCGCGCCCCGCCGAGGCTGCCATAGGCCAGCGCCGTCATCGGCTTGCGGTTCCACTCCTTGTAGGCCTGGTCCAGCGCGTTCTTCAGCGCCCCGGTGATGCTGCGGTTGTATTCGGCCACCACGAACATGAAGCCGTCGAACCCCGCCAGCTTCTGCTGCCAGGCGACCGCGCGCGGGTCCTCGGACGGCATCCACAGGTTCGAGGCCTTCTCGTCGAAGAAGGGCAGGTCCTGGTCGCGCAGGTCGACCAGCTCGAAATCCAGCTCGGCATGATCCTTGACCTTGTCCATCAGCCAAGCGGCGGGCTTGTCGGCGAACCGCGCCTCGCGGGTCGAGCTGATGATGACGGCGATTTTCGGGTTGGCCATGATGTCCTCCATGTGAACTTGCGCCGCCGTCCAACGCGCCGCCCCTGCGCCGGTTGCCGCCGGCCCCGCACAGGCGCTGTGCGCCGGGGAACGGTGCACGAACGGTGCACATCCGGTGCATGCGCGGTGCGCGCCCGGTGCCCGCTCGGTGCGGGCGGCGCGGGCCTCTTGCGGGCCCCCGCCGGGGGTGGTCTATGATGAGGCCATGAAGAACAGCGACAACCCCGCCGACCCCTTCAAGAAGGCCCTGACCGAGGCGACGCGCGCCCTCTCGGGCGAGCACGAGCTGAACGTGACCTTCAGCGCCGACCCCTCCGGGGTCGCGGGCGACACGATGCGCCTGCCGCAGGTCAGCCGCCGCATGAGCCGGGACGAGGTGCTGCTGGCCCGCGGCACCGCCGACGCGCTGGCTATGAAGCTGCGCCACCACGACGCGGCCACCCACAGCCGCTACGCCCCCGCCGGCCCCATGGCGCGCGAGCTTTACGAGGCGCTTGAGACGGCCCGCTGCGAGGCGCTTGGCGCCCGCGACATGCCCGGCGCGCTGTCGAACATCGATGCGCGCATCGGCGTAGAGGCTGAAAAGAAAGGCTATTCCCAGATCAAGGCGCCCGCCGACGCACCTCTGTCGGTGGCGGCGGGCTACCTGCTGCGCCAAGCCGCGACCGGCCGCGCGCTGCCCGCCGGCGCCCAACATGTCGCCGATCTCTGGCGCCCCTTTGTCGAGCAGCAGGCTGGCGGCGCGCTGGCCGATGCCGATGCCGCGCTGGCCGATCAGGCCAGCTTCGCGCGCCTCTCGCGCCGGATCATCAGCGATCTCGGCTATGGCGACCAGTTGGGCGAGGACCCCGACGAGCCCGAGGAGGACGAGGGCGACGAGAACGCCGAGCAGGACGAGGAGGCCGGCGACAACCAGGCCCGCGACCAGGACGACAGCGAGGACGCCGAGGCCAGCCCCGAACGCAGCCAGGAGCAGACGCAGGACGAGCGTCAGGCCCAGGTCAGCATGGACGACAGCTCGGACGAGGAATTCGCCGACGAGGCAGAGATGCCCGAGGCCGAGATGCCCCCCGACCAGCCGCCCCCGGTCAGCGAGGCCAGCGCCGAATACAAGGTCTTTTCCCAAGCATGGGACGAGGAAATCCGCGCCGAGGACCTCGCCGACCCGGCCGAGTTGGAGCGCCTGCGCGCCTATCTGGACAAGCAGCTCGAGCCTCTGCGCGGCGCAGTCAGCCGCCTTGCCAACAAGCTGCAGCGCCGTCTTCAGGCCCAGCAGAACCGCAGCTGGGAGTTCGACAAGGAAGAGGGCGTGCTGGATGCCGGCCGCCTTGCGCGTGTGGTGGCGAACCCGACAACGCCGCTGAGCTTCAAGGTCGAGAAGGACACCGAGTTTCGTGACACCGTGGTCACGCTGCTGATCGACAATTCTGGCTCGATGCGCGGCAGGCCGATCAGCATCGCCGCGATCTGCGCCGACGTGCTGGCGCGGACGCTCGAGCGCTGCAGCGTCAAGGTCGAGATCCTCGGCTTCACCACCCGCGCCTGGAAGGGCGGGCAGGCGCGCGAGGCTTGGCTGGCCGGCGGGCGGCCCGCGCAGCCGGGGCGGCTGAACGATCTGCGGCACATCATCTACAAGCCCGCCGACGCGCCGTGGCGGCGAGTGCGGCCGAACCTTGGCCTGATGATGAAGGAAGGGCTGCTGAAGGAGAACATCGACGGCGAGGCGCTGGAATGGGCGCATCGCCGGCTGGTCAAGCGCGCCGAGGCGCGCAAGATCCTGATGGTCATCTCGGACGGCGCGCCGGTGGACGACTCGACGCTCTCGGTGAACCCGGCGAACTACCTGGAAAAGCACCTGCGCGACGTGATCGCCATGGTCGAGAAGAAGCGCGCGGTCGAGCTGCTGGCCATCGGCATCGGCCATGACGTCACGCGCTATTACGGCCGCGCCGTGACCATCACCGACGCCGAGCAGCTGGCCGGCGCCATCACCGAGCAGCTGGCGGCCCTGTTCGACGCGGACCCGCGCAAGCGCGCGCGGGTGCTGGGCATGGGCTCGATGCGCCGTGGCTGAGCTGCCCGAGGCGCTGGCCGGCCAGCTTCAGGCGCTGCTGGGACCGCGCTTCTCGACCGCCAGGGGCGACCTGGACCAGCACGCCCATTCGGAAAGCTTCCACCGCGCGCCTGCGCCGGATGCCGTCCTCTTCCCCGAAACGGCCGAGGAGATCGCCCAGATCCTGCCGGCCTGCGCGGCGGCCGGCGTGCCGGTCGTCCCCTGGGGCACCGGCACCTCGCTGGAGGGGCATGCGCTGGCGACGCAGGGCGGGGTCAGCCTCGATCTCAGCCGGATGAACCGGGTGCTCGAGGTGCGGGCGGGCGACATGCAGGTGGATGTCCAGCCCGGCGTCACGCGCGAGGCGCTGAACCGCGAGCTGCGGGCGACGGGCCTGTTCTTCCCGGTCGATCCGGGGGCGGATGCCAGCCTCGGGGGCATGGCCTCGACCCGCGCCAGCGGCACCACGGCGGTGCGCTACGGCACCATGCGCGAGAACGTCCTGGCGCTGGAAGTGGTGCTGGCCGACGGCCGCATCATCCAGACCGGCACCCGCGCCGCGAAATCCAGCGCGGGCTATGACCTCACCGGGCTCTTCGTCGGCTCCGAGGGCACGCTCGGCGTCATCACCCGCCTGACCCTGCGCCTGCACGGCCAGCCCGAGGAGGTCGCGGCGGCGGTCTGCGGCTTTGACGACCTTGAGGCGGCGGTAGAATGTGTCACCGCGACGATCCAGAGCGGTATCCCGATGGCGCGGATCGAGTTCGTCGACGCGGCGACGGCGCGGGCCTTCAACCTCCATTCCGGCGCCAGCCTGCCCGAGACGCCGCATCTGATGGTCGAGTTCCACGGCTCGCCCGGCGCGGTGCGCGAGGATGCGGCCCGCTTCGGCGAGATCGCCACCGAGTTCGGCGCGACCGGCTTTGACTGGGCGGCCAGCCCCGAGGACCGGGCGCGCCTGTGGCGGATGCGGCACGGCGCCTATCACGCCGCCTTTGCGCTGCGACCGGGTGCCGCAGGCGTCGTCACCGATGTCTGCGTGCCGATGTCGCAGCTGCCCGAAGCTGTGGCCGCCGCCGCCCGCGACATCGCCGAGGCGGGCATGATCGGCCCCATCGTCGGCCATGTCGGCGACGGCAACTTCCACTCGCTGCTGCTGGTCGATCCGGCCTCGGAGGCCGAGCTGACAGCCGCCAAGGCCATCGCGCGCCGCATGGCCGAGCGCGCGCTGGAGGTCGGCGGCACGATCAGCGGCGAGCACGGCATCGGCACCGGCAAGCGCGGCCTCATGGCGGCGCAGCACGGGGATGCCTGGCAGGTGATGGGCGCGATCAAGGCGGCGCTCGATCCCTGCGGCATCCTGAACCCCGGAAAGCTGGTGCCGGACCGGAACTGACCCCGGCGAGGTGGCGTTCGCTTGACAACCAACGAGTTGCAAGGAGGACGTCATGTCCCACAACCACGAGCCGGAGCGCGCGGCGCGGCGGCACAAGCCTGCGATCATCGCGATCGCGGTAGCCCTTCTGGCCGCCCTGCTCGCGTTCTGGGTGTTCCGCCCCGGCGTTCCCGAAGAGGGCGGCGACGGGCTGGCCAACACGCCGCCCCCCGCCGACATGCCGCTCGGCGATGCCGAAGGCCGCTCGGACACGACCGAACCGCCGGTGACGCCGGGCGCCAATACGCCTGCCGATGCCGGTATTCCGGCCGGGACGGTCGATCCCCCCTCGGGCGCGACGGCTCCGGGCGAGACGGCGCCCTCGACGGCTCCGGGCGTCGATCCGGTCACCGCGCCGCTGAACTGAGGCACGCTGACCCGGAGGTTGTGCGATCATCCGTCATCCCTCCTGACGGTTTCGTGACCTGGCTCATGCGGTGACACCGCCCGCTGTTCCTGAGATAACGGCAACAATCATGCGCAAAGCATGGCGAAGCAAAGTCTCACGAACAGACAAGGGCGGGGCAGGATGAACTATCTGGGAAAACTGGTGCTTGGCGCACTGGTGTTGGCGGTGGCCGTGGCATGTGCGCGGACACCGCCGCGCGGCGGTGGCGGGTATCCCCCCTCGGGCTACGGAGGCGGCTACCAGGTCGCGCCGGGGCCGGGCGCCAATCCCCAGCTAGGCGATCGCAAGCCGCATCCCTGGCGCAACGGCGCGCCCTACGGCCACGCGGTCCACGGCATCGACATCTCGCGCTGGCAGGGCGACATCGACTGGATGCAGGTCCGCAACGCCGGCATCAGCTTCGCCTTCATCAAGGCGACCGAGGGAGGGGACCATTCCGATCCGAACTTCCAGCGTTACTGGCGCCAGGCGGCCCAGGCCCGCATTCCCCGCGGCGCCTATCACTTCTACTACTTCTGCCGCACGGGCGCCGAGCAGGCGGCCTGGTTCATCCGCAACGTCCCGCGCGAGGCGGGCTCGCTGCCGCCGGTCCTCGATCTCGAATGGACCAACTCGCGCAACTGTCCCCGGCGTCCCCCGGCGCACGAGGTGCAGCGCGAGGCCGAGATCTTCATGCAGATCGTCGGCCGCCACTACGGCCAGCGTCCCGTCATCTACACCACCGTCGATTTCTACCGTGAGAACCGCATGGGCCAGATGAACGCCGAGTTCTGGCTGCGCTCGGTCGCGGACCATCCCAGTGTGACCTATCCGGGCCAGCGCTGGACCTTTTGGCAATACACCGGCACCGGCATCGTCCCCGGGATCAGGGGCGACACCGACATCAATGCTTTCGTCGGTTCGGCTGCGGATTGGGCGCAATGGTTGCAGAGACGCATGGTGCGGTAGCCCCGCGCCGCTGGCTGATGGTTGAGTTCGCGGCGCTCTACTTCGGCGCGCCGCTGGCCATCGCGCTGTTCCTGCCGCCGGGGCACCTCTTCACCGCGCTCGCGGTCTTCAGTCTGGCCGGGATGCTGCTTCTGTGGCTGACCGGCGGCTTTCGCTGGCGCAGCCTGGTGCGCGGCTGGCGCCGCATCCCTTGGCTCGAGGTGGCGGGCATCGCACTGGCGACGCTTGTCGCGGGCTGGGCCATCCTGTCCTGGACCCGGCCGGGATCGCTGTTCCTGCTGCTGCAGGCGCGGCCGGACTTCCTGCTGGTCATCTTCGCGCTCTACCCGATCCTCTCGGCCCTGCCGCAAGAGCTGATCTTCCGCCCGCTGTTCTTCCATCGCTACGGCGCCATCCTGCCCGCCGGCAAGGCGGCCATCGCGCTGAACGCCTTCGTGTTTTCCTTTGCGCATCTGATGTACTGGTCCTGGATCGTCGCGCTGATGACCTTTGTCGGCGGCTGGATCTTCGGCCGGGCCTATTTGCGCTACGGCTTCCCGGCGGCCTTTGTCCTGCACGCCGTCGCCGGCAACATGCTGTTCGCCGTAGGCATGGGCGCCTATTTCTACACCGGCAACGTGCAGCGCCCGTTCTGAGCGGTTGACTTCCCCACGCGCCCGCTGTTTCTGCGGGGGCTGAACAAGTGGGGACCGATCATGCACGCCTATCGCAGCCATACCTGCGGCGACCTCCAAGCCGCCCATGCCGGGGAAACCGTCCGCCTGTCGGGCTGGGTGCACCGGGTGCGCGATCATGGCGGCGTGCTGTTCGTGGACCTGCGCGACCATTACGGCATGACGCAGGTGCTGGCCGACAGCGACAGCCCCGCCTTCGCCGCGATGGAGAAGCTGCGCGCCGAGACGGTGATCCGCATCGACGGCCGCGTGAAGCTGCGCGACGCCGCGCTCGTGAACCCCAAGCTGCCCACCGGAGAGATCGAGGTCTACGCGACCGAGCTGGAGATCCTCGGCCCCGCGGACGAGCTGCCGCTGCCGGTCTTCGGCGATCAGGACTACCCCGAGGAAACGCGCCTCGCCTACCGCTTCCTGGACCTGCGCCGCGAAAGCCTGCACGCGAACATCATGCTGCGCTCGCGCGTCATCAAGTGGCTGCGCGACGCGATGTGGGGCGCCGGGTTCACCGAGTTCCAGACGCCGATCATCACCGCCTCCTCGCCCGAAGGGGCGCGCGACTTCCTGGTGCCCTCGCGCCTGCATCCGGGCAAGTTCTACGCCCTGCCGCAGGCGCCGCAGCAGTTCAAGCAGCTGATCATGGTCGCGGGCTTCGACAAGTATTTCCAGATCGCGCCCTGCTTCCGCGACGAGGACCCGCGCGCCGACCGCTCGCCCACCGACTTCTACCAGCTCGACCTCGAGATGTCCTTCGTTGAGCAGAAAGACGTCTTCGCGGCGATCCAGCCGGCGATCCAGGGCCTCTTCGAGGAGTTCGGCGGCGGCCGCCGCGTCGATGCCGACTGGCCACTGATCCCCTATGCCGAGAGCCTGCTGAAATACGGCAGCGACAAGCCGGACCTCCGTAACCCCATCGAGATGCAGGTCGTCAGCGACCACTTCCGCGGCTCGGGCTTTGCGATCTTCGCAAAGCTGCTGGAGCAGGAGGGGACCGAGGTTCGGGCGATCCCCGCGCCGACGGGCGGCAGCCGCAAGTTCGCCGACCGGATGAACGCCTTTGCGCAGGGGCAGGGTCTGCCCGGCATGGGCTATATCTTCTGGCGCAAGGCCGAGGATGGTTCGACCGAAGCCGCCGGCCCCATCGCCAAGGCTTTGGGCGCCGAGAAAACCGAGGCGATCCGGGTGCAGCTGGGTCTGGGCGAGGGCGACGCGGCCTTCTTCCTGGGCGGCAAGCCCGAGCAGTTCGAGGCGGTGGCCGGGCGCGCCCGCAACGAGATCGGACGCGAGCTGGGCCTCATCGACGAGAACCAGTTCAAGTTCGCCTGGATTGTCGATTTCCCGATGTACGAGAAGACCGACGACGGCAAGATCGACTTCAGCCACAACCCCTTCTCGATGCCGCAGGGCGGGATGGAGGCGCTGGCGGGCGATCCGCTGGCGGTCAAGGGCTACCAGTACGACCTCGCCTGCAACGGCTACGAGCTGATCTCCGGCGCCATCCGCAACCACAAGCCCGAGATCATGTTCAAGGCCTTCGAACTGGCCGGCTACCCGGCCTCCGAGGTGGAGAAGCGCTTCGGCGGCATGGTCAAGGCGTTCCGCTATGGCGCCCCGCCCCATGGCGGCTGCGCGGCGGGGATCGACCGGATCGTGATGCTGCTGGCGGACGAGCAGAACATCCGCGAGGTCATCATGTTCCCCATGAACCAGCGTGCCGAGGACCTGATGATGGGCGCCCCGTCCGAGCCCACCAACGAGCAGATGCGCGAGCTGCGGCTGCGCGCCCTGCCCAAGGAGTAGCCCTACATCTCGGCCACGCGGGCGAGGCGGTCATGCACCATGCCGCTGAGCCGCGCGAGGTCGGTCGCCAGCGCGTTTCCTGCCTGATGATCGCGGGCGAGGGCGCTTGCAGCCTCTTCCAGCGCCGGATCATGGGCCGAGTGGGCGACTCCCGCCAGGAAGCGCGCGATGTAGTCGATGGCCGAAGTATCCTCGGCGCTGGCCAGGATCTCGGCCACATGGGCCAGGTCGTCGCGCAGGCCCGACTGGTCGGGCTGGATCATGTCGTCGGGCAGGATGCGCGGGCCGAACCCCGTCTGCTCGACCGGCAGGGCCGAGAGGATCGCCTGCTGGAAGGCCGCCAGACTCTCGATCGGCTTGGCTAGGAAACCGTCCGCCCCGGCCGCCAGCGCCGCCCCGGCGGCATCGGGATCGCCCGAGATGCCGAGGATCACAGGCACGCGGGGCTGGGTCTCGTGCATCTTTCGGATCAGGCCGGCGCCGTCGCCGTCGGGCAGGCCCAGATCGACGATCACCACCGCCGGCCGGTAGGTCTGCAGGTGCCGCGCCGCCGAGCGCAGGCAGTCGGCGCGGCGAATGCGCGCACCCGAGCGCAGGCAGAGCAGGCGCACCGCCTCGGACGCGAAGCGCGAGTCCTCGACCACCAGCACCGTCAGGCCAGTCAGGGGGCGGCGCGGCATGGACAAGCGCCACATCGGCAAGGGCTTATCGGCCTGGCTCTGCGTCTGCGTCAACATCTTCACACCCTCGTTCATCCGCTTTCCCGCAGTAGAGCCCCGAATCGCTAACGGCAGGTTAACCGAAGCGGTTTTCCTTTCGCCGGCCGCGCAAAGCGCGTAAAAAGCCGCCGTCGATGGAGGGCGCAGATGATCGGACGGTTGAACCACGTGGCCATCGCAGTCCCGGACCTCGCGGCTGCGGCGGCTCAGTATCGCGGCACGCTCGGCGCCACGGTGCGCGATCCGCAGGACGAGCCGGACCACGGCGTCACGGTGGTCTTCATCGAGCTGCCGAACACCAAGATCGAGCTTTTGCACCCTCTGGGACCGGACAGCCCGATCCGCAGCTTCCTGGACAAGAACCCCTCCGGGGGCATCCATCACATCTGTTACGAGGTCGAGGACATCCTTGCGGCGCGTGACAGGCTGAAGGCCGATGGCGCGCGCGTGCTGGGCACGGGCGAGCCGAAGATCGGCGCCCATGGCAAGCCGGTGCTGTTCCTGCATCCCAAGGACTTCAACGGCTGCCTCGTCGAATTGGAGCAAGTCTGATGAACCTGACCGGTGGAATCGTCCTCTTCGCCTCGCTGTGGTTCCTGACGCTGTTCGTGGTCATGCCGATCGGCCAGCGCAGCCAGGCCGATGCGGGCGAGGTCGTTCTGGGCACGCACGAGGGCGCGCCGGCGGGCGTTCCGTGGCGGCGCAAGCTGGCGCTGACGACGGCGATCACGGCGCTGATGTGGGCGGCGATCGCCTATGTGATCTTCAGCGGCACGATCACCCGCGCGGATATCGCGAATCTCGACCAGCTGATCCGCTGACGATCTGGAAGAGATGCGTGAAGGCCGCGGCCGCCAGCAGCGGCAGCGCGATGTTGACGATCGGGATCGTCAGCCCGATCGCCACCAGCACGCCCGTCGCCAGCACCTTGCCGGAATGGGCGCGCCGCAGATCATGCGCGCCGGCCTCGGAAAGGTGGCGGCGCGCGGCCATCTGGAAGAACTCGCGCCCCAGCAGCCAGCCGTTCAGCCCGTAGAACAGCACCGGCGCGAAGGGTCCGAGGAACGGCGTCAGCACCAGCGAGAGCAGCGCCACGCCCAGCACCGCCAGCACCACCGCGGCCGATTCGAGCAGCCCGTCGAAGAAGTCCAGCGAGGCGCCCAAGCGGTCCGGGTAGTGGATGCGCTCGACCGCCTCGGCGACGTTTTCCGCGAAAAGACCGGCAAATCCGGCCGCGACCGGCGCCATCAGAAAGATGCTCAGCAGCGGGAAGAGGGCCAGCGAGCCCCAGGACAGAAGGGCGCCGAACTCGAGCTGGCCGAGCCAGGGCAGCGTGAGCCCGCCCGGCACCCACAGGCGCAGGAGCCAGAAGATCCCTGCCTGAAGCGCCGCGAAGAGCAGCAGCGTCAAGCCGACCCCCAGCAGCACGAGGCGCAGGACCTGCGGCCGCAGAAGGTCCTGCCAGCCCAGCAGCAGCGCGCGCAGCGGCGTCACGGCTGAAGCCAGGTGGTCTTGGCCGCGATGTCGGGGCGGGGGCGGTCGGGCGGCGCCGCCGTGCTGCTGCCGATATGGATCAGCCCGGCCATCATCTCGCCGTGTCCAAGGCCCAGATGCGCCTCGGCGAAGTCGCGGTTTGTCGCAGCGAAGCCGGTCAGCCAGCAGGCCCCCCAGCCCTCGGCCAGCGCCGCGTTCACGAGGCTGAGGCAGACGGCGCCGGTCGAGAGCTGCTGCTCCCAGAGCGGGATCTTCGCACTTTCGACAGGCGTGTGGATCACGGCCACCACGACCGGCGAGGCCAAAGCCGAGGCCGCCTTGTCGGCCGCCGCCTGGTCCTGGCCGTCGCGGAGGACCGCCGCATGCAGCAGCGGCGCCAGCCGGTCCAGCGCCGCCCGCTCCAGCACCACGAATCGCCACGGCTCCAGCTTGCCGTGATCGGGCACACGGGCGGCCAGCGTCAAAAGCCGCAGGAGCGATTCGCGGTCCGGTCCGGGCGCAGCGAGCAGCTTCGGCGGATGCGAGCGGCGGGCGGCGAGGAAGGCGAGGGCGGCGTCGTTCGCGGTGGGCATCACAGGCCCTTTCCGTCGCGCTGCTCGAGGCGATAGTTCCCCTCGGGCAGGTTCAGCGCCAGCCGCAGCTCGGTCAGCTGGTGCATGGTGAAGACGACCCGGACCACCTCGTCGCCCTCGGGGCTCATCTGCTCGACCACGACGCGGTCGTCGAAGGACAGGATCACCACGTCCTCGTTCAGCGGACGCGTGTTCGGCTCGGCCTCGTCGATGAGGGTGATGACCGTGGCGTCGAAATCGTGTTCGATGGTGAACATCGGGCTCTCCTCTTACTGGAGCCGACAATTGCGTGATCCGCCCCCGGGGGCAAGCCGCCGGGGTTTGCGCGGCGCGTTCCCGCAGGATAGGATATTTGCCAAAAGCAGGGAACGAGGCGGGCGCCATGATCTTGAAACGCGGACGGTTTATGGCGGCGCTCACCGCGGGACTGCTGGCGCTGGCGGCCTGTGCGCCGCTGCCGATGGACATGCCGCCGGCCGCACCGCCCGTGAACGCGCCCGTCACCGCGCCGGCCGGCCCGATCCGCGGCCTACCGCCCCCGTCGGCCCCCCATGCCGGCACGCCCGACGCCGCCGCCCGGACCTTCGTGCAGGTCATGCGCCGGATGGAGCCCGCCGTGCGCGAGGAATGCTTCGCCCGCCGCACGCGCCCGATCAGTTGCGACTTCACCTTCGTGGTGGACGACCGCCCGGGGCTCGAACCCAACGCCTTCCAGACCGTCGACCGCAACGGCCGGCCCATCGTCGGCTTCACCCTGTCGCTCATCGCCCAGACCCGCAACGCGGACGAGATCGCCTTCGTCGTCGGCCACGAAGCCGCGCACCACATCCTGAACCACCTCGACCGCCGCTCGGGCGCGGCGACGGCGGCGGCGGTGGTGCTGGGCAGCATCGCGACGGCCTATGGCGGGGATACCGCCGCGGTCGAGCGGGCGCAGCAGGTCGGCGCCTCGGTCGGCTCGCGCTACTACTCGCGGGACTGGGAGCTGGAAGCTGACTATCTCGGCTCGATCATCACGCTCAATGCGGGGTTCGATCCGGTCAACGGCGCCCGCCTCTTCGAGCGAATCCCCGATCCCGGGAACCACATCCTCGGCACCCATCCCTCGCGCGGGCAGCGGATCGCGCAGGTCGCTCGCGCTGTGGGAGACGTGCAGGCCGGGCGCACCCGCTGAGCGCGCAAATCGTCTGCACTACTTGAGGATGAGTGCGGCGCAGCAACCGCAGGGTGAAAGAATCTCAACAAGAAGTTAAATTAAAGCTTCCATATCGGCGGATTTCTGCTTTAGTTCGCTCGAGTTCTGGTTGAATGGACTTTCAGGTTGACACTACCGGCGGTTGTTAGAGCCGATTGACAGGAAGGGGCGCCGATGATCGGGGTGGTCGTTTGGGCGAGTGAGATTCGCGAGAAGGCGATCATCTGGTGCGAGGACCAGGCGACGTTGGCCTACCTGCAGGGTCGGGAGAACCTGTCCAGTGCAGAGGCCTCCTGGCCGCGCCCCGGCGATCTCGTCGAGCTCGAGACCGAAACGCTCGGCAGCCTGCGCCACGCGCGCGGCGTCACCCTGATCTCGGAACAGTGCTGCCCCGACCTGCCGCGCCTTCTGGCCGACGCCAAGCCCACCGCCGCAGCCGAGCCGACGCACCTGCGCGTCGTCAGCAGCACGGACATCCGCCCGGCGCCTGCCGCCGACGAAGCGGCCTGCGCGTTCCCCCGCATCGGCGCGGCCGGCTAAGGCCGCGCGCCGCGGCTCAGGCGCCGCGTGCCAAGGCCGCCACCCCGGTCCGCGCCAGGTCGTTCAACCCGAGCGGCCGCATCAGGTCGGCGAAGGCGTCCAGCTTGCTCGACGTCCCCACCAGCTCGAAGACGAAGCTTTCCAGCGTCGAGTCGACCACGTTGGCCCGGAAGATCTCGGCGATCCGCAGCGCCTCGACGCGCTTCTCGCCCTGTCCCCGCACCTTGAAAAGACCCAGCTCCCGCTCGACCGACGGCCCCTCGACCGTCAGGTCATGGACCTCGTGCACCGGCACGATCCGCCCCAGCTGCGCCTTGATCTGCTCGATGACCGACGGCGTGCCGCGCGTCACCACGGTGATGCGCGAGCGGTGGCCCGTGTGATCCACCTCGGCCACGGTCAGGCTGTCGATGTTGTATCCGCGCCCAGAGAAGAGGCCGATCACGCGCGCCAGCACGCCCGGCTCGTTCTCGACCATGATCGCCAGCGTGTGGCTCTCCTCGATCTGCGAATTCGGATCGCGCAGGTCATAGGCCGAATGGCTCGACATGCCCTTCTGGATGTTCAATGCGTTCATCGCCGCGCCTTTATCTTCTTTGCTGAAATATCCCGGGGGGTCCGGGGGGCTGGCCCCCCGGCGTGCTGTCAGACGAGCACCGCGCCCTCGGACTCGATCACGCCCTGCGTCACCGCCTCGCCCAGCAGCATCTCGTTATGCGGCTTGCCCGAGGGGATCATGGGGAAGCAGTTCTCGTGCTTCTCGACCAGCACGTCCAGGATGAACGGGCCGTCATAGTCGAGCATCTGCTGGATCGCGTCGTCCAGGTCCTTGGGATCGCGCACCTGCGCGCCCTTGCAGCCGAAGGCCTCGGCCAGCTTGACGAAATCGGGCAGGCTGTCCGACCAGCTCTGGCTGTACCGCTCGCCATGCAGCAGCTGCTGCCACTGGCGCACCATGCCGAGACGCTCGTTGTTCAGGATGAACTGCTTGACCGGCAGGCGGAACTGCACAGCCGTGCCCATCTCCTGCATGTTCATCAGCCAGCTCGCATCGCCCGCGACGTTGATCACCAGCGCGTCGGGATGCGCCATCTGCACCCCGATCGAGGCCGGCAGCCCGTAGCCCATCGTCCCAAGCCCGCCCGAGGTCATCCAGCGGTTCGGTCCCTCGAACCCGAGATATTGCGCGGCCCACATCTGGTGCTGGCCGACCTCGGTCGTGATGTAGCGGTCGTGGTTCTTGGTCAGCGCCTCCAGCCGCTCCATCGCGTATTGCGGCTTGATGATCTTGTCGCTGTTCTTGTAGCCGAGGCAGTCCTTCGCCTTCCACTCGCCGATTTGGCGCCACCAGGCGGCCAGCCCCTCGCGGTTGACCTTGCGGCCGCGGGACTTCCAGACCTTCAGCATGTCCTCCAGCACATGCGCGACATCGCCCACGATGGGAATGTCCACCCGCACGACCTTGTTGATCGAGGAGGGGTCGATGTCGATATGCGCCTTCACCGAGCCGGGGCTGAAATCGGCGATGCGGCCGGTGATCCGGTCGTCGAAGCGGGCGCCTACGTTGATCATCAGGTCGCAGCCATGCATGGCGAGGTTCGACTCGTAGGTGCCGTGCATCCCCAGCATCCCCAGCCAGCCCTTGCCCGAAGCCGGGTAGGCGCCCAGCCCCATCAGCGTCGAGGTGACGGGAAAGCCCGTTCCGTCCGCCAGTTCGCGCAGCAGCTGGCTGGCAGCGGGGCCCGAGTTGATGACGCCGCCGCCGGTGTAGAAGATCGGCCGCTCGGCCTGCTCGATCAGCTCGACGAGGCGCGTGATCGCGGCCAAATCGCCCTTCTTGACGGGCTGGTAGGTCGGCACCTCGATCTGCTTCGGCCCGACATAGGCGTCGGTCGCGAACTGCACGTCCTTCGGGATGTCGACCAGCACCGGCCCCGGACGGCCCGACGTGGCGACGTGGAAGGCCTTGTGGATCGTCTCGGACAGCTTGCTCGTCTCCTTCACCAGCCAGTTGTGCTTGGTGCAGGGGCGGGTGATGCCGACCGTGTCGGCCTCCTGGAAGCCGTCCGTGCCGATCATGAAGGTCGGCACCTGGCCCGACAGCACGACCAGCGGGATCGAGTCGAGCAGCGCATCGGTCAACCCCGTGACCGCGTTCGTGGCGCCCGGGCCCGAGGTCACCAGCACGACGCCGGGCTTGCCGGTGGCGCGGGCATAGCCCTCGGCCATGTGGACTGCGCCCTGTTCGTGGCGGACGAGGACATGGGTGATGTCGTTCTGCTGGAAGATCTCGTCATAGATCGGTAGCACCGCCCCGCCCGGATAGCCGAATACGGTATCGACGCCCTGATCGCGCAGCGCCTCGACCACCATTCTCGCACCCGTCATCATTCGGGACATGACTTTGCTCCATCACAAGATCAATCCGCCGCAGATGCGATGCACCCGCGGCGTCGGCGCAAACTATGCAGCCGCCCCGGCCGGGTCAATGGCCGCAGGTGGATAAAATGACGCGGGGCGGCCGAAGTTTGAAATTATCTTGCGCGGCCCGGTCTAGCGGTCGAACTGCGGCAGGGCGATCCGGGCGACCTGCTCGACGATGGGATCGACCGATAGCGGGTGCGCCTCGCTCGAGTGGTCGGCCGGGCTGCCGATGTCCTGCCAGGCGCCGTTCTTGTAGATCTCGAGCGCGTTGAACCGGGCCTTGTAGTCCATCTTGCGACTGCCCGGCACCCAGTAGCCCAGGTAGACATAGGGCAGGCCCGCCGCGCGCGCGATCTCGATATGGTCGAGGATGATGTAGCTGCCGAGGCTCATCGCCTGCAGGCCCGGATCGTAGAAGCTGTAGACGAGGCTGAGGCCGTCATCCAGCACGTCGGTCAGGCAGACGGCGGCCAGCCGGTCGTCGCCCGGCGCGATCCGGCCCGGCTCGCCCGCGGCGCAGCGGTACTCGATGACCCGCGTCTTGACCGGCGTCTCCTCGATCATGGCGGCGAATTCGAAGATGTCCATGTCGGCCATCCCGCCATCGGCATGCCGGCTGTCCAGGTAGTGGCGGAAGAGATCGAACTGCTCCTCGGTCGCCCAGGCACTGGTCGCCAGCCGCCGCAGCGCGCCGCTGCGCGCGGCCACGCGGCGCTGCGTGCGCGAGGGCTGGAAATCCGCCACCCGGATGCGCGCGGACATGCAGGCCACGCAGCTCTCGCAGCTGGGCCGGTAGAGCACGTTCTGCGAGCGGCGGAAGCCCTGGCGCGACAGGGCATTGTTCAGCTCGGCCGCGTTCTCGCCCTGAAGGGCGGTGAACAGCTTGCGCTCGGCCCGGCCATGCAGATAGGGGCAGGGCTGGGGCGCGGTGACGTAGAACTGCGGGGCATGGGGCAGCGTGTGGCGCATCAGCTCCACCCGGTCGGCAAATCGATGATCTGATACTCGCTCATGCGGGACTGCGCGCCGGTTCGCCTGCCTGTTCTCGGACGGAGCCTAACAACGAATTCCTGACGGGCCAAGAAGGGAAAGGGTTAATGCGACGATCCATGCGGAATCCGGCCGTGGCAGGCCATTGACGGGCCACGGCCCCGGCCGCATTCTCCGCCGCATGAGCTTTGCCGACCGCATCACGCGCCTGCCCCTGCCGATCGATCCGGCCCGCGGGCGTGACGCCGCCGACCTCTTTTCCGACCTGCCGCCGCGCCTGCGCGAGCTGATCGCGGGCGCCGCCGGCAGCAGCCCCTACCTCGCCGACCTGATCCGGAAGGAGGCCGCGTGGCTCCCCTCCGGGCTGGACCGGGACGATGTCGTCGCGGACGAGACGCAGGGCCTCGAGACGCTGGCCCCCGCGGATCTGGACATCGCGCTGCGCCGGGCGAAGCGGCGCGTGGCGCTGCTGGCGGCGCTGGCCGATCTGGGCGGCGTCTGGCCGCTGGAGCGGGTGACGGGGGCGCTGTCGGACCTTGCGGACCGGGCGGTGGACCTTGCCCTGCGCGCCCATGTCGCGGCCGAGGCGCGGCGCGGCAAACTGCCCCCGACGGATGCCGATGCGGGCGGCATCTTCGCGCTGGCCATGGGCAAGGGCGGTGCGGGAGAGCTGAACTACAGTTCGGACATCGACCTCATCGTGCTCTTCGACGAGACCGCCTATGCCGAGGCCGACCAGATGGAGGCGCGCGCCGCGCTGATCCGCGCCACGCGCAAGATGGCCGCGACGCTCTCGGACGTCACCGCGCATGGCTATGTCTTCCGCACCGACCTGCGCCTGCGCCCGGACGCCGCGGTGACGCCGGTCTGCATCTCGGCCGCCGCCGCGCTGGCCTATTACGAGGCCGAGGGCCGCACATGGGAGCGTGCGGCCTTCATCAAGGCCCGCGCGGCCGCCGGCGACATCGCGGCCGGCCAGCGCTTCCTGCGCGAGCTGCGCCCCTTCATCTGGCGCAAGCATCTGGACTTCGCGGCGATCCAGGACGCCCACGACATGCGGCTGAGGATCCGCGACCACAAGGGCCTCGGCGGCCGGCTCGAGATCGCGGGCCACAACATGAAGCTCGGCCGCGGCGGCATCCGCGAGATCGAGTTCTTCACCCAGACCCGCCAGCTGATCGCGGGCGGGCGCGATCCCGACCTGCGGACCCGCGGCACCGCGCCGGGGCTGCGTGCGCTGGCCGCGAAGGGCTGGGTGCCGGGCGAGGTGGCCGAGGAGCTGATCGCCCATTACCGCGAGCACCGCGACATCGAGCACCGCATCCAGATGGTGAACGACGCGCAGACCCACAGCCTGCCGCGCGATCCGCAGGCGCTGGCCGGCATCGCGGCGCTGATGGGCGAGGCCGATCCCGAGGCGTGGTGCGCGCGCCTCAAGACCCGGCTCGAGCGGGTGCACGCGCTGACCGAGGATTTCTTCGCCCCCTGCGAGGCCGCGGCCGCCATGCCCGACCTGTCCGAGGAGTCGCAGGCGATCGTGGCGCGCTGGCAGGACTATCCCGCCCTGCGCTCGGACCGGGCGCGGCAGATCTTCCGCCGGATCGAGCCGCAGCTTCTCGCGCGCATGGCCGAGGCCGGGCATCCCGCCGAGGCGCTGGCCCGCTTCGACAGCTTCCTCGCGGGTCTGCCGGCCGGGGTCCAGGTCTTCTCGCTCTTCGAGGCGAACCCGCAGCTGATCGAGCTGATCGTGGACATCTGCGGCACCGCGCCGGGCCTTGCAGCCTACCTGGCGCGCCACCCCTCGGTCCTCGAGGCGGTGCTGGGCGGCAGCTTCTTCGCACCCTGGCCCGGAGCCGCCGGCCTTCGATCCGAGCTGGATCAGGCGCTCGCCGCGACCTTGCGCGGCCCGCAGGGCGGCTACGAGCGTGCGCTGGATGCGGCGCGGCGTTGGGCGCATGAATGGCAGTTCCGCATCGGCGTGCACCACCTGCGCGGCCTCATCGACGCGGACGAGGCGGGCGGTCAATATGCGGACCTCGCAGATGCCTGCGTCGCGGCGCTCGCCCCGGTGACGGCCGCGGACTTCGCCCTGCGGCACGGGCCGCCGCCGGGGCGGGGCGCCGTCGTCCTCGGGATGGGCTCGCTTGGCGCGCGGGTGCTGAACGCCGGCTCGGACCTCGACCTCATCGTCATCTACGACGCGGCCGGGGCCGAGGGGTCGGATGGGCCGCGCCCGCTCGGCGCACGGCCCTATTACGCGCGGCTGACGCAGGCGCTGATCACGGCCCTCTCGGCACCGACCGCCGAGGGGCGGCTTTACGAGGTGGACATGCGCCTGCGCCCCTCGGGGCGGCAGGGGCCGGTCGCGACCTCGATCCAGAGTTTCGAGAACTACCAGCGGACCGAGGCCTGGACTTGGGAGCATCTGGCCCTGACCCGCGCCCGCGTGGTGGCGGGCCTTGGCCCCGACGCCGAGGATCTGGGCCACGAGGTCGAGGCGCTGCGCCTTTCGGTGCTGCGCCAGGCCGGACCGGCGGCGCGGGTCATGCCCGACCTTGCCGAGATGCGGGCGCGGCTCTTTGCCGCCAAGCGGCCGGACGGCCGATGGGAGGCGAAGACAGGGCCGGGGCGACTGCAGGACATCGACCTTCTGGCGCAGTCCTGCGCGCTGCGGGCGGGCGATCCCGCGCGGGCGACGCTGGCGCAGCTGCGGGCCGGCCAGCGCGCCGGGCTTCTGACGCCCGAGGCGGCGGCGCGGCTTGCCTCGATCTGGCGCGGTTTCTGGCGCCTGCACGCCTCGGGGCGGCTTCTGACCGAGCGGGCGCTGGACATGGAGGCGCTCGGCCGGGGCGGGCAGAAGTTCCTGCTGCGCGAGACGGGGGCCGGCGATCTTGCCGCGCTCGGCGCGCAGCTCGATACCGAAATCCGCGAGGCCGAGGGCCTGATCGACGGTCTTCTGGCGCCCGCGCCAGCCGCGTCCTAGGCGGGCGCGGCCGGGCTCAGCCCGCGAGCTTGCGCAGGGGCTGCTCCTGCGGCGCAGCAGCGGGCGCTTCGGCGGCCGGCGCTTCGCGGGCGGGCGCGGGCCGGACGGCCTCCATGTTGGCGGCCCGCTCCTCGAGGCGGATGCCGCCGATCTGACCGACCAGCGGGATCGACACCATGCCCGGCACCAGCGGCGCATCGGCGGCCGCCGCCTCGGCCTCGACAAAGAGGCCGTGGGCCGTCTTGTCCCAGTAGAAGGGCTTGGTCACCACCTCGTAGATCGCCTTCCAGCCGGCGAGACAGCCGAGCGGGAAGTAGAAATGCAGGCTCGGCACCCAGGCCATCAGGTGGCGGTGCTTCGCGCCGCGGCATGCGCGCATGCCGACGAAGATCGACAGCGCCTCGGAGGCGACGAAGAGCCCGAAGAGCAGGGGGATCGCCCACCCGCCCCACATCCCCTCCAGCGGGCCGCGCAGCGGGTGCGGCAGGCCGAGCGTCAGCAGCCAGAAGCTCCAGAGGACGGGCGCCAGCAGGTATTGCGACAGCGCGCCCAGGAACTGGACCTGGAAGCCCCAGAAGCGGCGCGGCCCCAGCTCACGGTAAAGCTGCACCGGGTCGCGCATGTGCACGCCCCAGGTCATCGCATAGCCCTTGAGCCAGCGCGAGCGCTGCTTGACCCAGGGCAGGGCGCGGCAATTCGCCTCTTCGTCGGTGGTCGTCTCGAGGATCTCGGTGCGGTAGCCGCGGCGCGCGAGGCGCACGCCGAGATCGGCGTCCTCGGTGACGTTCCAGCTGTCCCATGCCCCGACCTCGTCCAGCATCGGGCGGCGGAAGAACAGCGTCGTGCCGCCGAGCGGGACGACGAGGCCGAGCCGCGCGACGCCCGGCAGCAGCACCCGGAACCAGGCCGCGTATTCGATGGTGAAGCAGCGGGCCAGCCAGTTGGTGCGCGGGTTGTAGAAGTCCAGCGCGCCCTGCAGGCAGGCGACGTCGGCCGGCGCGAAGTGGAAGCGGCGCGCGACCTTGTGCAGCTGGTCGGGATCGGGCCGGTCCTCGGCATCCCAGATGCCCACGATCTCGCCCCGGCAGAAGTTCAGCGCGTAGTTCAGCGCCCGCGGCTTGGTCTTGATCGGCCCGTCCGGCACGCGCACCACGCGGATCCAGAACGGCAGCTGCGCCCCCTCCAGCGCCTTGGAGGTGACGTGGTCGCTGTCCTCGATGACCAGCAGGATGTCGGTCAGCTCGCGCGGATATTCCAGCCGCGCGAGCCGCGCGACCAGCTTGCCGGCCACGTCGCTCTCCTCGAACAGCGGCACCATGACCGAGATGAGGGGCAGGGGCGCGTCCATCTCGGGCGCGGGCATGGCGCCTTGAGCGATGGCGGCGGCGACGGCGCCCTCATCGGCGCGGACGCGGCGGGCGGCGAGGAAGGACATGAGCTTCAGCCCGCTCTGCGTCAGCAGCGTCAGCACCGCCCAGGCCACCAGCAGGCCAGTGGTCAGCGCCGGCGCCAGCGCGGCCCCCAGGACCAGCAGTCCCAGCAGGGCGACGGCGATGCGGCTGGTGCGGACCTGGTTCTGGGTGCGGCAGCTCTCGGCCGCGGGAACGCGCGATTCCGCCTCGCGGATGAGGCGGGTCTTGCGGCTGTTCAGCACGCCCTCGGCCGCCTCGGTCTCGGTGCAGAGCAGCATGCGGACGGTGCCGAACTCGGCCGGAAGCTGCGGCAGAAGGGCGGTGAAGTCGTCCGGGCGCGCGGTCGCGATCCAGGTGACGCCGCCGATGCGGCGCCAGGGCAGGATGGCGTGGCGAAGGCAGAAGCCGGGGCCGGCCGCGTCGATCAGGCGCGGGTCGGCCGGGCTGCGGACCGGATCGACGGTCGTCGTGCGCCACTGGCGCGACAGCGCATGGGCCAGCGCCTCGGGGGTGACCCAGCCATTGCCCAGCAGGATCTGCCCGAGCCGCGCATTCTCGCGCCGCCGCATCACCGTGGCCTTCAGCAGGTTGCCCGGATCGACCGCGCCATCCTCGACGAGGATCTGGCCAAGCGGAAGCTGGCTGCGCGGCGCAAGCGTCGGACCGGCGACGACGACGCCGCCATCCTGCGGGTCGACCTTCGCCTCGCGGTCGGTCAGAGCGGCCTGTGCCATGAGCGGACTCCTTCTGGATCGGCTCGTGGTGGCACATCCATGCTTAACAGGAGGTTAAGCCGGCGACCCCCGCGGCGATGTTCCGCAGGGGTTCGTCATCGGTTCGCGTTTACGCCCTGCGCGTGCGCATCGAGGCCGCGAATCGCTCGAAGAGATAGAGGCTGTCCTGCGGCCCCGGCGCGGCCTCGGGGTGATACTGGACCGAGAAGACCGGACGGTTTTCCATGCGGATGCCGCAGTTGCTGCCATCGAAGAGGCTGACATGCGTCTCGAGAACGCCCTGCGGCAGGCTTTGGGAATCGACGGCGAAGCCGTGGTTCATCGAGGTGATCTCGACCTTGCCTGTCTCGACGTCGCGCACCGGGTGGTTCGCGCCGTGATGGCCGTGGCCCATCTTCACCGTCTTCGCGCCGAGCGCCAGCGCCAGCATCTGGTGGCCTAGGCAGATGCCGAAGATCGGCAGGTCCTTGTCCAGCAGTCCTTGGATCATCGGCACGGCATATTCGCCCGTGGCCGCCGGATCGCCAGGACCGTTCGAGAGGAACACGCCCTCGGGCTCGTGCGCCAGCACCTCCTCGGCGGTGGCGGTGGCGGGCAGGACCGTCACGTCGGCGCCGTGGGCCACCAGCGAGCGCAGGATGTTGCGCTTCGCGCCGTAGTCCAGCGCCACGACCTTGAAGGGCTTGCCCTCGGGCGCGGCGCCGAAGCCATTGCCCCATTCCCACGCGCCCTGATCCCACCGGTAGCTCTGCGCGCAGCTGACCGTCTTGGCCAGGTCGAGGCCGACGAGGCCCTTCCAGTCCCGCGCCTTCGCGATCATCGCGGGCAGATCGAAGTTCCCGTCGGGGTCATGGGCCAGGACCACATGGGGCGCGCCCTGCTGGCGGATCGCGCGGGTCAGGCGGCGGGTGTCCACGCCGCCCATGCCGATGCGCCCGCGCCGCGCCATCCAGCCCGCCAGATCGCCGGCCGCGCGCCAGTTCGACGGATCGGTCGGGTCCCACCTGACAACGATGCCGCTGGCGACCGGGTCGGGCGCCTCGTCATCCTCGGGCGTGATGCCGGTGTTGCCGATATGGGGGAAGGTGAAGGTGACGATCTGGCTGGCATAGGAGGGATCGGTCATGATCTCCTGGTAGCCGGTCATCGCGGTGTTGAAGACCAGCTCGGCCACCACCTCGCCGGGGGCGCCGAAGCCCTGGCCATAGAAGACGGTTCCGTCGGCTAGCGCCAGGCAGGCGGTCGGTTTCTTGGCCATCTCGGCACCTCTGGTCTGAAATCAGCCGGTGGATAGAGGGCGGGCCCCGCAAGGTCAACCCGCCGCAGGCCTGCACCGAGCGCCAGCTTGATCTGCGGGGCCGGGCAGACTACATCGGCGGGCCAACGATCCGCATCCGCCAGCCGGGAGAAGCCAGATGGAACTGCGAGCCAAGCTGCAAGCTGCCACCAAGGAGGCGATGAAGTCCAAGGACAGCGCGCGCCTCTCGACGCTGCGCCTGATCTCGGCCGCGATGAAGGACCGCGAGATCGCCGCGCGCGCCGGGGACGGCGACGGCACCCTTACCGAGGCCGACCTGGTGCTGATCCTGTCGCGGATGGTCAAGCAGCGCCAAGAATCGGCGCGCGCCTACGAGGAGGGCGGGCGGCTGGAGCTGGCGGGCAAGGAAGAGGACGAGATCCGGATCATCCAGGAATTCCTGCCGCGCCAGATGGACGCGGACGAGACCGAGGCCGCGATCGCGCAGGCCATCACGGATCTCGAGGCGACCGGGCTGCGCGACATGGGCCGGGTGATGGGCGCGCTCAAGGACCGGCATGCCGGGCAGATGGACTTCGGCGCCGTCGGCCCGCTGGTCAAGGCGCGGCTGATGGGCTGAACCTAGGGCCGCCGCGCCGCGTTCAGCGGCAGGAGGTGGCCCATGCCCGCATCATCGAAAGCCCAGCAACGCGCGGCCGGCGCGGCCCTCTCGGCCAAGCGCGGCGAGACGAAGGTCAAGGACCTGAAGGGCGCGTCCAAGGACATGTACAAGAGCATGTCCGAGGAGGCGCTGGACCACATGGCCTCGACCAAGCGCAAGGGCCTGCCCGAGAAGAAGGACTGAGGCTCAGCCCCTGACCGTCCCGAGCGTGCGCGTCAGCTCCTCGCAGAGCGTGCGCCGCTCGTCGGGGGTCAGGAAGGCGCCCAGCTCGATCTCGCGCTGGCCATCGGTCACGGTGAGATAGGCCTCGACCGGGCCTTTCCTGAGGGCTGCGCGGACCCAGTAGCTGTTCGTCTGCCATTCGCGCATGGGGCGGCCGGGATCGAAGCGGCGCACCGTCAGCAGGCGGCGGTCGAGCCGCAGCTCCTCCAGCGCCTCGCCGCTCTCGTAGGTTTTCTGGATCGCGAACCAGACGCCGGCCACGGCCAAGGCGGCGAAGGGCAGGACCCCCCACATCACGGCCGTTCCCAGCACCGCCAGCAGCGGCAGCAGCAGCAGCGCCGCCGTCACGCCGATGAACCAGGCGAAGCCGCGCCGGGGCAGCGAGCGGTGCGGCCAGATCCTCAGCTCATGCAAAACGGCCCCGGACTGATCCGGGGCCGCATTCGTTGTCCACTGGTAAGGCATCAGCCGTCCCTTAATGCGCCGGGCTGCGATCCCAGTCCTCGCGCTTGGGCAGCTGCTCGAACGTGTGCTCGGGCGGGGGCGAGGGCAGGGTCCATTCCAGCGTGTCGGCGTATTCGTTCCAGTAGTTGTTCTGGGTGACGCGCTTGCCGGCGAACAGGGTGTAGAAGACGATCCCGATGAAGAACAGGAACGAGGCGAAGGACAGATAGGCGCCCCACGAGCTGATCGCGTTCCAGAAGGCGTATTCCACCGGATAATCGATGTAGCGGCGCGGCATGCCCTGGCGGCCCAGGAAGTGCTGCGGGAAGAAGGTCAGGTTCGCACCGATGAACATCATCCAGAAGTGCAGCTTGCCCGCCCATTCCGGGTACTGCCGGCCCGACATCTTGCCGATCCAGTAGTAGACCCCGGCGAAGATCGCGAAGACCGCGCCGAGCGACATCACGTAGTGGAAGTGCGCCACGACGTAGTAGGTGTCGTGATAGACGCGGTCCAGCGGCGCCTGGCTCAGCACGACGCCGGTGACGCCGCCCACGGTGAACAGGAACAGGAAGCCGAAGGCCCAGAGCATCGGCGTCTTGAACTCGACCGAGCCGCCCCACATCGTCGCGATCCACGAGAAGACCTTGATGCCCGTGGGCACGGCGATCGTCATGGTGGCCAGCATGAAGTAGGCCTGCTGGGTCAGCGACATCCCGACCGTGTACATGTGGTGCGCCCACACGACGAAGCCCAGGATCCCGATGGCGGCCATGGCGAGGACCATCGGAAGGTAGCCGAAGATCGGCTTCTTCGAGAAGGTCGCGATGACGTGGCTGATGATGCCGAAGCCGGGGAGGATGATGATGTACACCTCCGGGTGGCCGAAGAACCACAGGATGTGCTGGTAGAGCACGGGATCGCCGCCGCCGGCCGGGTTGAAGAAGTTGGTGCCGAAGTTGCGGTCCATCAGCAGCATGGTGATGGCGCCGGCCAGGACGGGCAGGGCCAGCAGGATCAGCCAGGCGGTGATGAAGACCGACCAGGCGAACAGCGGCACCTTGAACAGCGTCATGCCGGGGGCGCGCATGTTCAGGAAGGTGGTGATGATGTTGATCGCGCCGACGATCGAGCTGGCACCCGAGACGTGGACCGCGAAGATCGCGAGGTCCATCGAGTAGCCGCCCTCGTTGGTGGACAGCGGCGGGTAGAGCACCCAGCCCACGCCCGAGCCCAGCTGCTGGTTGCCGCCCGGCGACAGCAGCGAGGCGACGCCCAGCAGCAGGCCCACGACATAGAGCCAGTAGCTGAGGTTGTTCATGCGCGGGAAGCTCATGTCCGGCGCGCCGATCTGCAGCGGCATGAAGTAGTTGCCGAAACCGCCGAACAAAGCCGGGATCACGACGAAGAACATCATGAGCACGCCGTGATAGGTGATCAGGACGTTCCACAGATGCCCGTTCGGGGTGCATTCGCGAGTCGCGTCGGCAAAGAGCCGCGCGCCTTCCATGCACATGTACTGCACGCCCGGCTCATGCAGCTCGAGGCGCATGTAGATCGTGAAGGCGACCGCGATGAAACCCGCGATGCCGGACGTGAAAAGATAAAGGATGCCAATATCTTTGTGATTGGTGGACATGAACCAGCGGGTGAAGAACCCGCGTTGGTCATGATGGTCGTCGTGGCCGTGTGCGGCTGCGTCTGCCATACCCGAACTCCCTCAAGATTCCGTCAGGGCCGGCCTGACGGACCGGCATCATCACGCGTTCTTTAGACCAGCGACACCGACCGGGCAATGCGTCACGATGGTCTGGATGGAGAACGCCCCCGCAGGATAGTGCCCTGCCGGGGGCGCTGATGATCTTTCTGCTGCGGCAGCTTGCCGCAGCGCCGTGATGGCCGTGCCGTTACTGCGCGGGAGCCGCCTCGCCCTCGGCCGCCTCGCCGGCTTCCGCGGCGCCGCCGGGGGTGTAGTCGGGCGAGACGCTGGCGAGGTAGGCGGCGACGTCCTCCTGCCCGCGGTTCAGCTTGAAGGTCATCTTCGAGCGGGCCGACGCGTCGCCCGACTTCTCGCGCACCCAGGCCGTCGGGTCGGTCACGTAGGCGACCATCTCCTCTTCGGTCCAGGTGAAGTCCGGGTTCGCCTCGCGCGCGGCCAGCAGGCCCTCGCCGTAGCGGAAGCCCTCCTCATGCGCGATGGGCGCGCCCATGATGTTCCACAGGTTCGGGCCGGTGGCGCCGCCGCGGACGATGTCGGTGCCGTCGGCGTCCTGGATCATGTGGCAGGCGCGGCATTTGCGGAATTCCGATTCGCCCGCTGCCACGTCCCCGGACTGCGCGGCGGCGGGAACGGCTAGGGTCGCGCCCAGAAGGGCGCCGGTGATGAAGGCTTTCATGTGTTTACCTCGCTAGACCTTGTCAGGCGGTCTTTCCCGCCACGGACTATAAACGCGGCAGATGCCGTTTCCAGCCACCGAAAGGTCGCACGGATGCAAATGTGATGAAGCGGCCTCAGCCGAAGGCGGCCGGGAAGGTCTGCCGCAGCGCGAGGTCCAGATCGTCCATCGTCACCGGCAGCCCCAGATCCACCAGGCTGGTCACGCCATGCCCGCTGATGCCGCAGGGGACGATGCCGCCGTAATGCGCGAGGTCCGGCTCGACATTGATCGAGATGCCGTGGAAGCTGACCCACCGGCGCAGCTTGATCCCGATGGCGGCGATCTTGTCCTCGCGCATGGACCCGTCGGGCAGGGGCGGCTTGTCGGGGCGGGCGACCCAGACCCCGACGCGGCCCTCGCGGATCTCGCCGCGGATGCCGAACTCCGCGAGGGCGGCGATGACCCAGCTCTCGAGCCGGGTGACGAAGGCGCGCACGTCCCGGCCGCGCCGGTTGAGGTCCAGCATGACATAGACGATGCGCTGGCCGGGCCCGTGATAGGTGTATTGCCCGCCGCGCCCGGTCGGGATGACGGGAAAGCGCGCGTCCAGCAGGTCCGCCGCGCGGGCGCTCGTTCCGGCGGTATAAAGCGGCGGATGCTCGAGCAGCCACAGCGCCTCGTCCGCGCGCCCCTCGTGGATGGCCGCGACGCGATCCTCCATGAAGGCCACGGCCTCCTCGTGGCTGACAAGCCCGCGGCTGTTGATCCATTCCACCATGCGCCGCATCTGTCCCGCCGCGCCGGCCGCGTCAATGGCGAAGCGCGCGCGCTTTTTTCCGCAGACCCCCCTTTCCAAGCCCCGCGCGCTCGGCTATCAGGCCGGAACTGCCCGGATGCGGTCGTGGCGGAATTGGTAGACGCGCAGCGTTGAGGTCGCTGTTCCTTAACCGGAGTGGAAGTTCGAGTCTTCTCGACCGCACCATCACCTTCCCTTAAATCGGAAAGATCGCGGCGCCATGCCGCAGCGTCGGCGCCCCGTGCGGGGTTGATGCAGCGCCCGGACGGGCCCATCTTTCGCCGAGTGACGCAGCCGCCGTGCAACCTGTGGTTCAGCCGGCCATCGTCGCCATTTGCATCAAATCGCCGGGCGTTCTGCGGCCCGCGCCCGTTGACCCGGCGCCGTGCCGGGTCTAAACGGCACTCAGCCAACCGTCGCGGGGGAGCCATCGATCCCCGCGACCGACAAGGGGATCATCGCCCGTGCAAAACCTGCTGCAGGACTATCTGCCCGTCCTCGTCTTCATGGGGATGGCGGCGGCGCTCGGCCTCATTCTGCTGTTCTCGGCCGTCGTCATCGCGGTCCGCAACCCGGACCCCGAGAAGGTCAGCGCCTATGAATGCGGCTTCAACGCCTTCGACGACGCGCGGATGAAGTTCGACGTGCGCTTCTACCTGGTCTCGATCCTGTTCATCATCTTCGATCTGGAAGTGGCCTTCCTGTTCCCTTGGGCGGTCAGCCTGTCGGGCATCAGCGACGTGGCCTTCTGGTCGATGATGGTCTTCCTGGGCGTCCTGACCGTCGGCTTTGCCTATGAATGGAAGAAAGGGGCGCTGGAATGGGCGTGATGACCGGAGCCAACACGGCCGGTCCCGACCGCGAGGTCGCGACGGCCAGCCTCAACCGCGAGCTGCAGGACAAGGGCTTCCTGCTGACCACGACCGAGGACATCATCAACTGGGCGCGAAACGGGTCCATGCACTGGATGACGTTCGGCCTGGCCTGCTGCGCCGTCGAGATGATGCACACCTCGATGCCGCGCTACGACGTGGAACGTTTCGGCACCGCCCCCCGCGCCTCGCCGCGCCAGTCCGACCTGATGATCGTGGCCGGCACGCTGACCAACAAGATGGCCCCCGCGCTGCGCAAGGTTTACGACCAGATGCCCGAGCCGCGCTACGTCATCAGCATGGGCAGCTGCGCGAACGGCGGCGGCTACTACCATTACAGCTATTCCGTGGTGCGCGGCTGCGACCGGATCGTGCCCGTGGACATCTACGTCCCCGGCTGCCCGCCGACGGCCGAGGCGCTGCTCTACGGCATCCTGCAACTTCAGCGCCGGATCCGGCGCACCGGCACGCTGGTGAGGTAATGATGATCGCCTATCCCGATCTCGACGCGCTGGACCAGCTGGGCGAGCACATCCGCGCCCGCCGCCCCGACACCGTCGCCGATGCCGCGGTCCGCAACGGCGATCTGACCATTACCGCGACCCAGAACGGCATCATCGACCTGATCGAGTTCCTGCGCAGCGACGGCTCGTGCCGCTTCTCGACGCTGGTCGACATTACGGCGGTGGACTACCCGGCCCGCGCGCAGCGCTTCGACGTCGTCTACCACCTGCTGTCGATGTACCAGAACCAGCGCATCCGGGTGAAGGTCGCCATCCGCGAGGACGAGATGATGCCCTCGCTGACCGGCATCTTCCCCTCGGCCAACTGGTTCGAGCGCGAGGTGTTCGACATGTTCGGCATCCTCTTCACCGGACACCCGGACATGCGCCGCATCCTGACCGATTACGGCTTCACGGGCCATCCGCTGCGCAAGGACTTTCCGACCACGGGCTATGTCGAGGTGCGCTACGACGAGGCCGAGAAGCGCGTGATCTACGAGCCGGTGAAGCTGGTGCAGGAATACCGCCAGTTCGACTTCCTCTCGCCGTGGGAAGGCGCGAAATACGTGCTGCCCGGCGACGAGAAGAGCAAGGGGTAAGGCCATGGACGGCGACATCCGCAAGAACCAGTACGACGACAGCTCGAGCGACATGGAGACGCAAGAGCAGTCGCTGCGGAACTTCAACATCAACTTCGGCCCCCAGCACCCGGCCGCGCATGGCGTGCTGCGGATGGTGCTGGAGCTGGACGGCGAGATCGTCGAGCGCGCGGACCCGCATATCGGCCTGCTGCATCGCGGCACCGAGAAGCTGATGGAAAGCCGCACCTACCTGCAGAACCTGCCCTATTTCGACCGGCTGGACTACGTCTCGCCGATGAACCAGGAACATGCCTGGTGCCTGGCCATCGAGCGCCTGACCGGCACGCCGGTCCCGCGCCGCGCCAGCCTGATCCGGGTGCTCTATTGCGAGATCGGGCGCATCCTGAACCACCTGCTGGGCCTGACGACCGGGGCGCTGGACATCGGCGCGCTGACCCCGCCGCTCTGGGGCTTCGAGGCGCGCGAGGATCTGATGATCTTCTACGAGCGTGCCTCGGGCGCGCGCCTGCACGCGGCCTATTTCCGGCCCGGTGGCGTTCACCAGGACCTGCCGCCCGACCTGATCGACGATCTTGAGGCATGGTGCGAGAAGTTCCCGCATCTGCTGGACGATCTGGACACGCTGCTGACCGAGAACCGGATCTTCAAGCAGCGCCTCGTCGGCATCGGCGTCGTGACCGAACAGGACGCGCTGGACTGGGGCTTCTCGGGCGTCATGGTGCGCGGTTCAGGCATGGCCTGGGACCTGCGCCGCAGCCAGCCCTACGAGTGCTACAACGAGTTCGACTTCAAGATCCCGGTCGGCACGAATGGCGACTGCTACGACCGCTTCCTCTGCCGGATGCAGGAGATGCGCGAGTCGACGCGGATCATGCAGCAGGCGATCGCGAAACTCCGCGAGCCGGCGGGGCAGGGCGACATCCTGGCGCGCGGGAAGATCACGCCGCCGACCCGCGGCGACATGAAGCGCGACATGGAAAGCCTGATCCACCACTTCAAGCTCTACACCGAAGGCTTCCGCGTCCCGGCCGGCGAGGTCTATGCCGCCGTCGAGGCGCCCAAGGGTGAGTTCGGCGTCTACCTGGTCAGCGACGGCACCAACAAGCCCTACCGCGCCAAGCTGCGCGCGCCGGGTTTCCTTCACCTGCAATCGATGGACTGGATGGCGAAAGGCCACCTGCTGGCCGACGTGCCGGCCCTCATCGCGACGCAGGACATCGTTTTTGGAGAGGTTGACCGCTGATGCTGCGCCGCCTTCACCCTGTCCAGCCGGACAGCTTCACCTTCACGCCCGCCAACCTGGCCTGGGCGCGCGCGCAGATGAGCAAGTATCCCGAGGGGCGCCAGCAATCCGCGATCATCCCGATCCTGTGGCGCGCGCAGGAGCAGGAGGGCTGGCTGTCCCGCCCGGCCATCGAATACTGCGCGGACCTTCTGGGCATGGCGCATATCAGGGCGCTGGAAGTCGCGACCTTCTACTTCATGTTCCAGCTTCAACCTGTTGGAAAGATTGCCAACATCCAGATCTGCGGGACCACGACCTGCATGATCTGCGGCGCCGAGGCGCTGATCGAGGTCTGCAAGCGCAAGATCGCGCCGACGCCGCACACCCTGTCGGCCGACGGCAAGTTCAGCTGGGAAGAGGTCGAGTGCCTCGGCGCCTGCGCGAACGCGCCGATGGCCCAGATCGGCAAGGACTATTACGAGGACCTGACGCCCGAGAGCCTCGAGGCGCTGATCGACCGCATGTCGGCCGGCGAGGTTCCGACCCCCGGCTCGCAGACGGGCCGCTTCGCCTCCGAGCCGGCGGCGGGGCTGACTAGCCTTGCCGAGCAGAAGGGCCAGCAGGAGCGCAATGCCAGCGTGACCCTGGCGGCCGAGCTGGGCGAGACGCTGAAGCGCATCGACGGGACCGAGGTGCCGATCCTCACGAAGTGGGTGCGCCAGCAGCCGAAGGCGGCCGCCGACGACCGCTCGGGCGAGAACACGGTGGACGAGTCCGATCCGCATCCCTCCGAGAACCGCCCGGTCGACAGCACCGGCGTGACGAAGCAGGAAGCGCCGGCCAGCTCGGCCGCGCGTCCGGTCTCGGCCCGCGAGCCGGCGGGGGCGCGCGCCGACGAGGACAAGACCGAGGTCCGCGGCGAGGGCGACAAGAAGTAGGGCCCCCCGGGCTTCAGGAGCGAGGGCAGGATGAACCGGCCGGTCGATCAGGATGCGAGGCAGATGCGGCTGGTGGCCATCGTCATCGCCGCGACCATGGTGATCTGGCTCTTGGTGCAGGCCCTGGGGGCAGAGTATCAATGGGCGGCGGAGTGGGCCTTTCTGGCCGACCTCGCCGCCCTTGCGGGATTTGTCTGGTCGCTTCTGGTGACCTGGCGTATCTGGCGGCGCAGGAATGCGTGACGCCGGTTTGAGAGGATCGAGGAACGGATGCTGAAAGATCAGGATCGCATTTTCACCAACCTCTACGGGATGGGTGACCGCAGCCTGAACGGCGCGAAGAAGCGCGGCCACTGGGACGGCACCGCCGAGATCCTCGCGCGCGGGCGCGACAAGATCGTCGAGCAGATGAAGGCCTCGGGCCTGCGCGGCCGGGGCGGGGCGGGCTTTCCGACCGGCCTGAAATGGTCCTTCATGCCCAAGGAAAGCGACGGCCGCCCGTCCTACCTGGTCATCAACGCCGACGAATCCGAGCCCGCGACCTGCAAGGACCGCGAGATCATGCGGCACGACCCGCATACCCTGATCGAGGGGGCGCTGATCGCCAGCTTCGCGATGGGCGCGCATGTCAGCTACATCTACCTGCGCGGAGAATACATCCGCGAGAAGGAGGCCCTGCAGGCCGCCATCGACGAATGCTACGACGCGGGGCTTCTGGGCGCGAACGCCGCCGGCTCGGGCTGGGATTTCGACCTTTACCTGCACCACGGCGCCGGCGCCTATATCTGCGGCGAGGAGACGGCGCTTCTGGAAAGCCTCGAGGGCAAGAAGGGCATGCCACGCATGAAGCCGCCCTTCCCGGCGGGCGCGGGCCTCTACGGCTGCCCGACCACGGTGAACAACGTCGAATCCATCGCGGTCGTCCCGACCATCCTGCGGCGCGGGCCGGAATGGTTCGCGGGCTTCGGCCGTCCCAACAATGCCGGCGTCAAGCTGTTCGGGCTGACCGGCCACCTCAACACGCCCTGCGTGGTCGAGGAAGCCATGTCGATCCCCATGAAGGAGCTGATCGAGAAGCATGGCGGCGGCGTGCGCGGCGGCTGGAAGAACCTCAAGGCGGTGATCCCCGGCGGCGCCTCGTGCCCGGTCCTGACGGCCGAGCAGTGCGAGGGTGCGATCATGGACTATGACGGGATGCGCGATCTGCGCTCGTCCTTCGGGACGGCCTGCATGATCGTGATGGACCAGGACACGGATGTCATCAAGGCGGTCTGGCGCCTGTCGAAGTTCTTCAAGCACGAGAGCTGCGGGCAGTGCACGCCCTGCCGCGAGGGCACGGGCTGGATGATGCGCGTCATGCACCGCCTCGTGACCGGCGAGGCCGAGGTCGAGGAGATCGACATGCTGCTGGACGTTACCAAGCAGGTCGAGGGCCACACGATCTGCGCGCTCGGCGACGCGGCGGCCTGGCCGATCCAGGGTCTCATCCGCAATTTCCGCGGCGAGATCGAAGACCGGCTGAAGGCCAAGAAAACCGGGCGGATGGGGGCGATGGCGGCGGAATGATCGCGGCGGCGGGACATCACGCGGCGCGCACGCGCTCGTGTCGGGCGAAAGCCCGGACCGGTGATTATGTGGAGGCACATCATCACCGGAAGGATAGTGCCATGTTCCGCTCTCTCATCGCCGCTGCCGCGCTTGTCGCCAGCCTCGGCCCTGCCACCGCCACCGCCACCGCCGCCGCCCAGGTGCCGCTGGCGCAGAACAGCTACATCACCGACCGCCTGGTGCAGGCGCGGGTGGCCGACCTCGTGCGGCGTGGCTGCCCCTCGATCGACGCGCGGATGGTGCGGGCCTTCCGCGAGGCGCGGGCGCTGAAGCGTCACGCGCTGGACCAGGGCTACACCGAGGCGCAGATCGACGCCTTCCTCGACAGCCGGGAAGAGCGCAGCCGCATCTACGCGCAGGCGGACCGATACATGCGCGACAGGGGCGTGGTGAACGGGCAGCCGGACACCTTCTGCCGCCTCGGGCGGGACGAAATCGCGCGGCAGACGATCGCGGGATCGCTGCTGAGTGCCAGATAAGGATGAAATCATGGCAGAATTGCGGACAATCAAGATCGACGGGACCGAGATCGAGGTCGATCCGAACCTGACCCTGATCCAGGCCTGCGAGCTGGCCGGGATCGAGATCCCGCGGTTCTGCTACCACGAGCGACTGTCCATCGCCGGCAACTGCCGCATGTGCCTGGTCGAGGTCGTGGGCGGCCCGCCGAAGCCGGCCGCCAGCTGCGCCATGCAAGTCAAGGACCTGCGCCCCGGACCCGAGGGCGCGCCGTCCGAGATCCGCACCAACAGCCCGATGGTCAAGAAGGCCCGCGAAGGGGTGATGGAGTTCCTGCTCATCAACCACCCGCTGGACTGCCCGATCTGCGATCAGGGCGGGGAATGCGACCTGCAGGACCAGGCGATGGCTTATGGCGTCGACTTCAGCCGCTACCGCGAGCCGAAGCGCGCCGCAGAGGAACTGAATCTCGGCCCGCTGGTCGAGACGCACATGACCCGCTGCATCAGTTGCACCCGCTGCGTGCGCTTCACGTCGGAAGTCGCGGGCATCAGCCAGATGGGCCAGACCGGTCGGGGCGAGGACAGCGAGATCACCAGCTATCTCAACGAGACGCTGGCCTCGAACCTGCAGGGCAACATCGTGGACCTCTGCCCGGTGGGCGCGCTGGTCTCCAAGCCCTATGCCTTCACCGCCCGCCCGTGGGAGCTGTCGAAGACCGAGACCATCGACGTGATGGACGCGCTTGGCAGCAACATCCGCGTGGACACGAAGGGCCGCGAAGTGATGCGCATCCTGCCGCGCAACCATGACGGCGTGAACGAGGAGTGGCTGTCGGACAAGTCCCGCTATGTCTGGGACGGCCTGCGCCGCCAGCGCCTTGACCGGCCCTATATCCGCGAGAACGGCAAGCTGCGCCCGGCTGACTGGCCCGAGGCGCTGGCGGCGGCGGCCTCCGCCATGAAGGGCCGCAAGGTCGCGGGCTTGGTCGGCGATCTGTCCTCGGTCGAGGCGGCCTTCAGCCTGAAGATGCTGGTCGAGGGCCTCGGCGGCGCGGTCGAGTGCCGCACGGATGGTGCGAAACTGCCCGAGGGCAATCGCAGCGCCTATGTTGGCACGGCCGAGATCGCGGACATCGACAGTGCCAAGCGGATCCTGCTGATCGGCACCAACCCGCGCGACGAGGCGCCGGTGCTGAACGCGCGCATCCGCAAGGCCTGGGTCAACGGCGCGCAGATCGGGCTGATCGGCGAGGCGGTCGACCTGACCTATGACTACCACCATGTCGGCAACGACCGTGCCGCGCTGGCCGCGATGCTGGACGAGGACATCTCGAACGACGATGACGAGCCGCGGCTGATCATCGTCGGGCAGGGCGCCTTGCGCGAAGCGGACGGGGCGGCGGTGCTGGCCCATGCCATGCGGATCGCGGAGCTCGGCAAGTGCCGCCTGCTGGTCCTGCACACGGCGGCCAGCCGTGTCGGCGCGATGGACGTGGGCGCGGTGACGCGCGGCGGCCTGCCGGCGGCGCTGGACGGGGCGCAGGTGATCTTCAATCTCGGCGCTGACGAGGTCGAGATCGCGGCCGGCCCGGTGGTGATCTACCAGGGCAGCCACGGCGACCGGGGCGCGCACCGCGCCGACATCATCCTGCCGGCCGCCTGCTACACCGAGGAGATGGGCCTTTTCGTCAACACCGAGGGCCGCCCGCAGCTGGCGCTGCGCGCCAACTTCGCGCCAGGCGAGGCCAAGGAGAACTGGGCCATTCTGCGCGCCCTCTCGGCTGAACTGGGCGCGACGCTGCCCTGGGACAGCCTGCCGCAGCTGCGCCGCAAGCTGGTCGAGGCCGTGCCGCATCTGGCGCAGGTCGACCAGGTGGCCGAGAACGAGTGGCAGCCGCTGGAGCTGGGCGACCTGGGTCGCGCCAGCTTCGTGAACGCGGTGCGCGACTTCTACCTGACGAACCCGATCGCCCGCAGCTCGCCGCTGATGGGCGAATTGTCCCGGATGGCGGCGGCGCGCAGTGCGACCGCCTTGGCGGCGGAGTAGTTTTCATGGTGACGCAATCTGCAATGCGCGGCGCGGCCTTCGTGGCGGCGGCGCTTCTTCTGGGCGGGTGCTGGGACGGCGCCTCGGACACGGAGCGGACCTCGGTCTCGTCTTCGGGTTCGGGCGCGCGGCTCGCCGGCGTGTCCTCGCCGGCGCGCGTGTCCTCGAAATCGGGCGAGATCCTGATTCTCGAGGAGGATGGCAGCGTCACTGCGATGGATCTCGACAGCGAGGCCGGGCGCGACGCCTTCCTCGTGACCGAGGCTGACCTGGCGCAGCTCAACGCGAATCTCGACCTCGATTTCGGCCGCGTCGCCCCCCTCGGCCGCGCGACGCCGCGGCGGCAGACCGCGCAGGAGAAGGCCATCGAGGATTTCGCGGCGCGCACGCAGCCCGCGCTGCCGACTTGGGTGGCGGGCACAACCGTCGAGCCCGAGATGTTCATCGGCGCCAAGATCGACACCCTGGGCGAGGGGCGCAACGCCGATCTCGTCGAGGTCACCGTGAACCTGCGGCGGGGGGTGGACGCCGATATCGGCTTTGCGTATGCCACCTGCGCATTGGCCGGTTGGGCCAAGGAGAACAAGGTCGCCTACGGGCGGCACATCCGCACCTTGCAGGACACCCGCAACGGCAAGCTTCTGGTCGGCTCGGCTTTCATGCTGTCCGACAGCCGTCCGCTCGGACTGCGGCTGATGGAGACCGAAGACACCTTGCGCGAATGCAAGACTCGCGGCATTCCCGCGGCGTGAAGACAGGAACGGGCGATCATGGCTGAATTCTGGACATCCTCCTGGGGCATCGCGCTGATCCTTCTGGCGCAGGGCCTGGCGATCATCACCTTCGTGATGCTGTCGCTGGTCTATATGGTCTATGGCGACCGCAAGGTCTGGGCGGCCGTGCAGATGCGCCGCGGCCCGAACGTGGTCGGCCCCTGGGGCCTGCTGCAGACCTTCGCCGACGCGCTGAAATACGTCGTCAAGGAGGTCGTCGTCCCGGCCGGCGCCGATCGCTTCGTGTTCTTCCTGGCGCCCTTCCTGTCGATGACCCTGGCGCTGCTGGCCTTCGTCGCGATCCCCTTCGCGCCGGGCTGGGTCATGGCCGACCTGAACGTCGCGATCCTGTTCATCTTCGCCGTCTCCTCGCTCGAGGTCTACGGCGTCATCATGGGCGGTTGGGCCTCGAACTCGAAATACCCGTTCCTCGGCTCGCTGCGCTCGGCCGCGCAGATGATCTCCTACGAGGTCTCGCTTGGCCTCATCATCATCGGCGTCATCATCTCGGCCGGGTCGATGAACCTGACGGCCATCGTCGAGGCGCAGCGCGGGGCGGGGATCTTCTCGTGGTTCTGGCTGGCCCATTTCCCGATGATGATCCTGTTCTTCATCTCGGCCCTGGCCGAGACCAACCGCGCCCCGTTCGACCTTCCCGAAGCCGAGTCGGAGCTGGTCGCGGGCTTCATGTCGGAATATTCCTCGACGCCTTACCTCCTGTTCATGGCCGGCGAATACATCGCCATGTGGCTCATGTGCGCGCTGATCTCGCTGCTGTTCTTCGGCGGCTGGCTCTCGCCCATCCCGGGCCTGCCGGACGGCGCGCTGTGGATGTTCGGCAAGATGTGCTTCTGGTTCTTCATGTTCGCGATGGTGAAGGCGATCGTGCCGCGCTACCGCTACGACCAGCTGATGCGCGTGGGCTGGAAGGTCTTCCTGCCGCTGTCGCTGGCCTGGGTGGTGATCGTCGCCTTCCTCGCCCGCTTCGAGGTCGCCGGAGGCTTCTGGGCCCGTTGGGCCGGGCTGTGAGCCGGCCACGCAAGTCTCGCCCCGCCACATGGCGGGGCTGCAAGATGCCAGGAAGGGCAGGGGCCGCGCGCCGCTGCCTCGACCACGCAAGGAGAGCGAACTGATGGCTTTCGACATCGCACGCGCCACCAAGTATTTCCTGCTGGTGGACTTCATCAAGGGCATGGGCGTGGGGCTGAAGTACTTCTTCGCGCCCAAGGCGACGCTGAACTACCCGCACGAGAAGGGCCCGCTGTCGCCGCGCTTCCGGGGCGAGCACGCGCTGCGCCGCTACCCGAATGGCGAGGAACGCTGCATCGCCTGCAAGCTCTGCGAGGCGATCTGCCCGGCGCAGGCCATCACCATCGACGCCGAGCCGCGCGCCGACGGCAGCCGCCGCACGACGCGCTACGACATCGACATGACCAAGTGCATCTATTGCGGCTTTTGCCAAGAGGCCTGCCCGGTCGATGCCATCGTCGAGGGCCCCAACTTCGAGTTCTCGGTCGAGACGCGGGAAGAGCTGTATTACGACAAGGCCCGGCTTCTGGACAACGGTCTGCGGTGGGAAGCCCAGATCGCCCGCAACCTTGCCATGGATGCGCCCTACCGATGACCGATCCGTTCCAGAAGATGTTCCAGCAGATGCTGGCCCAGGGCCAGGAGATGGCGCGCGCCTTCAACCCGGCGCTCGAGCATTTCGACATGAAGTCGTTCGAGAAGATGTTCCCCACCATGCCGGCCGACATGCTGGAAATGTGGTTCGGCAAGACCTTCAACCGGGACGGGCTCGACGCCAAGACCCGCCTTCTGGTCACCATCGCCGCGATGACCGTGCAGGGCGCCATGGCCGAGCCGCAGATGCGCATCACCATCCGCCATGCCATCGAGGCGGGCGCGAAGCCGCGCGAGATCGCCGAGGTCATCTACCAGATGGGGATGTTCGGCGGCCTTCCGGCGATGCAGAAGGCGCTGGAGATCGCCCAGAGCGTCTTCGCCGAATCCGAGGGGAGCAAGCCCGCATGATGACCTTCGCCTTCTACCTCTTCGCCACCATCGTCTGCCTGTCGGGCGTGATGGTCGTCATGGCGCGGCACCCGGTCCATTCCGTGCTGTGGCTGATCCTGGCCTTCATCTCGGCCGCGGGGCTCTTCATCCTGCTGGGCGCCGAGTTCGTCGCCATGCTGCTGATCATCGTCTATGTCGGCGCCGTCGCGGTGCTGTTCCTCTTCGTCGTGATGATGCTCGACATCGACTTCGCGAGCCTCAAGACCGAGCTGGTGTCCTTCGTCCCGGTGGGCGGGCTGATCGCGCTGGTGCTGCTGGCGGTCCTCGCCGTCGCCTTCGGCGACTGGCAGTCGGCCGAAGGCGCGGGGGATCTGGTCGCGGTGCCGGTGGGGCAGGGCGTGCAGAATACCAGCGGCATCGGGCTCGTACTCTATGACCGCTACATCCTGCCGTTCCAGGTCTCGGGCCTGATCCTGCTGGTCGCGATGATCGGGGCGATCACGCTGACCATGCGCCACCGCACCAACGTCAAGCGCCAGGACGTGATCCAGCAGATGCACCGCGACCCGGCCAAGGCCATGCAGCTGCGCGACGTCAAGCCGGGGCAGGGGCTCTAAGCCCCGCCACCGGCCCGGAAGAAAATGCAACGGGTGGAAGACCCGGAGGGACAGAAACGATGATCGGATTGTCACATTACCTGATCGTGGGGGCGGTGTTGTTCGTCACCGGGATCTTCGGCATCTTCGTGAACCGCAAGAACGTCATCGTCATCCTGATGTCGATCGAGCTGATGCTGCTGGCGGTCAACATCAACTTCGTCGCCTTCTCGGCCCATCTGGGCGATCTGACCGGGCAGATCTTCACCATGTTCGTGCTGACCGTCGCCGCCGCCGAGGCCGCCATCGGCCTTGCGATCCTGGTGGTCTTCTTCCGCAACCGCGGCACGATCGCGGTGGAAGACGTCAACGTGATGAAGGGCTGAGGGCATGGCACAGTTCATCCTCTTCGCGCCGCTGCTGGCGGCGCTAGTTGCGGGCTTCGGCTGGCGCCTGATCGGCGAGCGCGGCGCGATGGTCCTGACGACCGTCGTGCTGTTCGCCGCCGCCGCGGCAAGCTGGATCATCTTCCTCAGCTTCGACGGCGTGATGCGGCAGATCCCGGTCATGGACTGGGTCGTCTCGGGCGACTTCACCAGCCAGTGGGCGATCCGGCTGGACCGGCTGACCGCGATCATGCTGATCGTCATCACCTCGGTCTCGGCGCTCGTGCATCTCTACTCGTTCGGCTACATGGCCCATGACGAGAACTTCACCGATGACGAGCCCTACCGGGCGCGCTTCTTCGCCTATCTCTCGTTTTTCACCTTCGCCATGCTGATGCTGGTGACGGCCGACAACCTGCTGCAGATGTTCTTCGGGTGGGAGGGCGTGGGCGTCGCCTCGTATCTGCTGATCGGCTTCTACTACAAGAAGCAGTCGGCTGGGGCTGCGGCGATGAAGGCCTTCATCGTCAACCGGGTGGGCGACTTCGGCTTCCTGCTGGGCATCTTCGGCATCTGGTGGCTGACCGGCTCGATCCAGTTCGACGAGATCTTCGCCCAGGTCCCGGCGCTGGCCCAGACCCAGATGACATTCCTCTGGCGCGACTGGAACGCGGCGAACGTGCTGGCGATCCTGCTGTTCATCGGCGCGATGGGCAAGTCGGCGCAGCTGTTCCTGCACACCTGGCTGCCGGACGCGATGGAGGGGCCGACCCCCGTCTCGGCCCTGATCCACGCCGCGACCATGGTGACGGCGGGCGTCTTCCTCGTCTGCCGCATGTCGCCGCTCTATGAATTCGCGCCCGAGGCGAAGCTGTTCATCGTCATCATAGGCGCCTCCACTGCCTTCTTCGCGGCGACCGTGGGTCTCGTGCAGAACGACATCAAGCGCGTGATCGCCTACTCGACCTGTTCGCAGCTGGGCTACATGTTCGTGGCGGCGGGCGTCGGCGTCTATTCGGTCGCGATGTTCCACCTGTTCACGCATGCCTTCTTCAAGGCGATGCTGTTCCTCGGCGCCGGCTCGGTCATCCACGCGATGCATCACGAGCAGGACCTGCGAAACTATGGCGGGCTGCGCAAGAAGATCCCCTTCACCTTCTGGGCCATGCTGATCGGCACCCTGGCCATCACCGGCGTCGGCATCCCGCTGACGCATATCGGCTTCGCGGGCTACCTTTCGAAGGACGCCGTGATCGAGAGCGCCTTCGCCTCGGGCAACGGCTACGCCTTCTGGCTTCTGGTGATCGCGGCGCTGATGACCAGCTTCTATTCCTGGCGGCTCATGTTCATGACCTTCTGGGGCAAGCCGCGCGGCGATCATCACACCCATGACCACGCCCATGAGAGCCCGCGCGTCATGCTGGTGCCGCTCGGCGTGCTGGCGCTCGGCTCGGTCTTCGCGGGGATGATCTGGTACAACAGCTTCTTTGAGGAAGAGGGCGTCACCCGCTTCTTCGGCCTGCCGCAGATTGAGGCGCATCACGACGCGGGCCATGACGAGGCCGGCGCCGCCGGCACCGAGACCGCGCTGGACGGCAGCGTCGCCGAGGCCGACCACGCCGCCCCACAGGGCGAGGCGCTGCACGGCGCCGCCGGCGCCGCGACCGACCCGGCCGAGATCAGCGTGACCGGCGGGGCGATCTTCATGCATCCCGACAACCACGTGATGCACGACGCCCATTACGTTCCGACCTGGGTGAAGCTGTCGCCCTTCGTCGCGATGCTGATCGGGCTCGGCCTTGCCTGGCTGATGTATATCCGCCACCCGGACGCGCCGGCGAAGCTGGCCGCGCAGCAGCGCGGACTCTACCAGTTCCTGCTGAACAAGTGGTATTTCGACCAGCTCTACGACGTCGTCTTCGTGCGCCCCGCGCGCTGGATCGGCCGGGCGCTGTGGACGGGCGGTGACGGAGCCGTTATCGACGGCGCCATCAACGGGCTGGCGATGGGAATCATCCCGCGCCTGACCCGCTTCGCCGGGCGCGTGCAGTCGGGCTATCTGTTCCACTACGCCTTCGCGATGGTCCTGGGCATCGTGGGCTTGCTGATCTGGGTGATGATGCGGGGCGCGCAATAACATGACGAACCTTCTTTCGATCATCACCTTCCTGCCCATCGTGGCGGCGGGGATCCTGGCCCTGTTCCTGCGCGGCGACGACGCGGCCGCGCAGAAGAACGCCAAGTGGCTGGCGCTGATCGCGACGACCGCGACCTTCCTCATCTCGCTGTTCTTGCTGGCGGGTTTCGATCCCTCGAACACGGGCTTCCAGTTCGTCGAGGATCACGCCTGGATCATGGGCCTGCGCTACAAGATGGGCGTGGACGGCATCTCGATCCTCTTCGTGCTGCTGACGACGTTCCTCATGCCGCTGACGATCCTGTCCACCTGGGACGTGACGACGCGGGTGAAGGAATACATGGTCGCCTTCCTCGTTCTGGAAGGGCTGATGATCGGCGTCTTCACCGCGCTGGACCTGATCCTCTTCTACCTCTTCTTCGAGGCCGGCCTCATCCCGATGTTCCTGATCATCGGCATCTGGGGCGGGGCGAACCGCATCTACGCGGCGTTCAAGTTCTTCCTTTACACCTTCATCGGCTCGGTCCTGATGCTGGTCGCAATGATCGCCATGGCGCGCACCGCGGGTACGACCGACATCGTCCAGCTTCTGGCCTACGACTTCCCGTCCGAGACGATGCGGGTCCTCGGCTTCACGATCGTCGGCGGGATGCAGACGCTGCTGTTCCTCGCCTTCTTCGCCAGCTTCGCGGTGAAGATGCCAATGTGGCCGGTCCATACCTGGCTGCCGGACGCGCACGTGCAGGCGCCGACCGCGGGCTCGGTCGTGCTGGCGGCGGTGCTGCTGAAGATGGGCGGCTACGGCTTTTTGCGCTTCTCGCTGCCGATGTTCCCGGTGGCCGCGGACCTCTTGCAGACCTTCGTTCTGTGGATCTCGGCCATCGCCATCGTCTACACCTCGCTGGTGGCGCTGGCGCAGAGCGACATGAAGAAGCTGATCGCCTATTCCTCGGTCGCCCACATGGGTTACGTCACCATGGGCATCTTCGCGGCCAATCAGCAGGGGCTGGACGGGGCCATCTTCCAGATGCTGTCGCACGGCTTCATCTCGGGCGCGCTGTTCCTCTGCGTGGGCGTCATCTACGACCGCATGCACACGCGCGAGATCGACGCCTATGGCGGGCTCGTGAACCGGATGCCGGTCTACGCGCTGGTCTTCATGTTCTTCACGATGGCGAACGTGGGCCTGCCCGGCACCTCGGGCTTCGTGGGCGAGCTCCTGACCCTGCTCGGCACCTTCCGCGCCAACACCTGGGTCGCCTTCTTCGCCTGCACGGGCGTGATCCTGTCGGCCGGCTATGCGCTGTGGCTCTATCGCCGCGTCACCCTGGGCGCGCTGATCAAGGAGAGCCTCAGGACCATCACCGACATGACCCCGCGCGAGAAGTGGATCTTCGCCCCGCTGATCGCCATGACCCTGATCCTCGGCGTCTACCCGCGCCTTGTGACCGACATCACCGGCCCCTCGGTCGAGGCGCTGCTGGTGAACTTCAACGACGCGCTGCCCGAGGACCCCTCGGCCAGCGACGACCTGGCCCATGCCAGCGTCAGCCACTGAGGACAGTTTGATGACCGGTCTCGATCTCTCCACCATCCTGCCCGAGCTCTGGCTGGCGGTCTTCGCGCTGGCGGCGCTGATGGCGGGCGCCTATTTCGGCAAGGACCGGATCGCGGTTCCGATCCTCTGGGCCAGCGTTCTGGCGCTGCTGGCGGCGGGCTTCTATGTCGGCTTCGCCGACCGCCCGCAGCAGGTGGCCTTCTTCGGCATGTTCGCCGACGACGCCTTCGCGCGCTTCGCCAAGATGACGCTGCTGCTCTCGGCCGCCGCCGTGCTTGCGATGAGCGCGGACTACATGGGCCGCTACAAGCTGCTGCGCTTCGAATATCCGATCCTGATCGTGCTGGCCTCGCTCGGCATGATGCTGATGGTCTCGGCGAGCGACCTCTTGATGCTCTACATGGGGCTCGAGCTGCAATCGCTGGCGCTCTATGTCGTCGCCTCGATCCGGCGCGACAGCGGCAAGTCCTCCGAGGCGGGCCTGAAGTATTTCGTGCTCGGCGCGCTCTCCTCGGGCCTGCTGCTCTACGGCGCCTCGCTGGTCTACGGCTTTGCCGGCACGACCAGCTTCGAGGGCATCCTCAGCGTCGTCACGGCGGGAGAGCTGTCGACGGGCCTGCTGTTCGGCCTCGTCTTCCTGCTGGTCGGGCTGGCCTTCAAGGTCTCGGCCGTGCCCTTCCACATGTGGACGCCCGATGTCTACGAGGGCTCGCCGACGCCGGTCACCGCCTTCTTCGCGACCGCGCCCAAGGTTGCGGCCATCGCGCTGCTGGCGCGGCTGCTCTTCGACGGCTTCGGTAACGTGACTGCCGACTGGACGCAGATCATCGCGCTTCTGGCGGTGCTGTCGATGTTCCTCGGCTCGATCGCGGGGATCGGGCAGCGCGACATCAAGCGGCTGATGGCCTATTCCTCGATCGCCCATATGGGCTTCGCGCTGGTCGGACTTGCCGCCGGCACCGTGGTCGGCGTGCAGGCCATGCTGCTCTACATGGCGATCTACGCGGTGATGAATGTCGGCACCTTCGCCTTCATCCTGTCGATGGAGCGGGACGGCCGCCCGGTCACCGACCTCTCGGCCTTCAACCGCTTCGCGCAGACCGACCCGATGAAGAGCTTCGCGGTCCTGTTCCTGATGTTCAGCCTGGCCGGCGTGCCGCCCTTCCTGGGGTTCTTCGCCAAGTACGGCGTGCTGACCGCCGCCGTCGATGCCGGGATGGCCTGGCTGGCGGTGCTGGGCGTGATCGCCTCGGTCATCGGGGCGTTCTACTACCTGCGGATCGTCTACTACATGTTCTTCGGCGACGAGATCGAGCCGGTCCAAAGCCGAATGGGCGGCGTGCAATACGCGGCGCTCATGATCCCGGCAGCCATCCTGCTGCTGGGCGCGGTGACCATGCTGGGCGTCGATCAGGCCGCCGCCACCGCCGCGCGCTCGCTGACGGGGGATGTCTCGCTGATCGAGCCGGCGCCGGGTGGGTAATCCGCCGCCGCTGGACTGGCCCGAGGGCGTGGCGCGCCACGTCCTCGCCCGCGTGGACAGCACCAATGCCGAGGCGATGCGGCTTGCGCCGCAGCTGAGCGGTCCGACCTGGATCATGGCCCGCCGGCAGGAGGCGGGCCGCGGCCGTCGCGGCCGCGCCTGGACCGATCCCGAGGGCAACTTTGCCGCGACGCTGCTGCTCCGGCCACAAGGGGGGCCCGCGGCGGCGGCGCAGCTGTCCTTCGTCGCGGCGCTGGCGGTGCATGATGCGCTGAAGACGCTCTGCGGCCCGCAGCTTAACCTTGCGCTGAAATGGCCCAACGACGTGCTGCTGAACGGCGGCAAGCTCTGCGGCATCCTACTGGAGAGCGCCGGCAGCGGCGGGCAGGTCACGGCGCTGGCCGTCGGCATCGGCATCAACCTCGCGGCCGCTCCCGAGGCCGGCGCGGTCGAGCCGGGCGCGCTGCGGCCGGTCTGCCTGAAGGACGAGACCGGGCTGCTGCCGGACCAAGACCTCGTCCTCGACGCGCTGGCGGCCAGTTTCGATCACTGGTGGCGCCAGCACCGGGACTTCGGCTTCGCGCCCATCCGCACCGCATGGCTGGCGCGCGCGGCGAGGCTGGGCGAGACGGTGACGGCGCGCAGCGGCACGCAGGAGACGACGGGCAGGTTCGAGGGCATCGACGAGAGCGGCGCGCTGATCCTGACCGGGCCGCGCGGGCGCGTGGCCATCCCCGCGGCCGACATCCATTTCGGAGCCTGACGCCATGCTTCTGTGCATCGATACCGGCAACACGAACACCGTCTTCTCGATCTGGGACGGCGCGCGGTTCCTTGCGCATTGGCGCATCAGCACCGACCACCGCCGCACGGCCGACGAGTACTTCGTCTGGCTGTCGACGCTGATCCAGCTTCAGCAGTTGGACGGGTTGCAGATCGACGGTTGCATCGTCAGCTCGACCGTGCCGCGGGTCGTCTTCAACCTGCGGGTCCTCTGCAACCGCTACTTCAACACGCGGCCGCTGGTCGTGGGCAAGCCGGACTGCCTGCTGCCCGTCCCGCCCCGCGTCGATGAGGGAACGACCGTGGGGCCGGACCGGCTGGTCAACACCCTGGGCGCCTTCGACCGGCACGGGCCCGACCTGGTCGTGGTAGATTTCGGCACCGCCACGACCTTCGACGTGGTGGACGCGGACGGGGCCTATATCGGCGGGGTCATTGCGCCGGGCGTCAACCTGTCGCTGGAGGCGCTGCACATGGGCGCGGCCTCGCTGCCTCATGTGGATGTGACCATGCCCGCGCGCGTGATCGGCACGAATACGGTTGCCTGCATCCAGTCGGGCGTGTTCTGGGGATATGTCGGTCTGGTCGACGGCATCGTGGAGAAGATCCGCGCCGAGCGCGACCGTCCGATGAAAGTGATAGCCACTGGCGGGCTTGCGCCACTGTTCGATCAGGGCTTCGACCTGTTCGACGCAATCGAAGACGATCTGACGATGCACGGGCTTCGGCTCATTCACGACTACAACAAGGAGATGGGAAATGGCTGACCGCCTGATCTATCTGCCGCTTGGCGGCGCGGGCGAAATCGGCATGAACGCCTATGTCTACGGCTATGGCCGGCCCGGGAAGGAACGACTGATCCTGGTCGACCTGGGCGTGACGTTTGGCGACATGGATGGAAGCCCGGGGATCGACCTGATCCTGCCGGACATCACCTGGCTGCAGCAGAATCGCGACCGGCTGGAGGCGATCTTCGTCACCCACGGCCACGAGGACCATATCGGCGCGCTCGGCCACCTCTGGGGCCGGCTCGACGTGCCGATCTATGCCCGGCAGTTCACCGGCGCCTTGGTGCGGCTGAAGATGGAGGAGCACGGCCTGCCGGGCGAGGCGGTGAACATCACCGGCCCGCGCCCCGAGGTGACGCAGGTCGGCCCCTTCACGGTGCAGTTCGTGCCGATCAGCCACTCGATCCCGGAAAGCTCGGCACTGATCATCGACACGCCGGCGGGGCGGATCGTCCATTCGGGCGATTTCAAGATGGACGCGACGCCGGTCGTCGGTGACGCCTTCGATCCGATGGTCTGGCGCGAGATCGCCTCGGAAGGGCCGGGGGTGAAGGTGCTGGCCTGCGACAGCACCAACATCTTCTCGACCCATCCGGGCCGGTCCGAGGCGATCCTGGCCAACCCGATCCTGGAATGGGTGGTGGCGCAGAAGGGCATGGTCGTCGCGACCACCTTCGCCAGCAACATCGCGCGGCTGAAGACGCTGGCGGATGCGGCGCTGGCCTCGGGGCGGAAGGTCTGCCTCTTGGGCCGGGCGATGCGGCGCATGGTCAGCGTCGGCATGGAGACGGGGGTGCTGACGGACTTTCCCGACACGGTCGGCCCCGAGGAGGCGGCGCGCCTGCCGCGCGGCGACGTGATGCTGATCGTCACCGGCAGCCAGGGCGAGCGCCGGGCGGCCAGCGCGCAGCTTTCGCGTGGGCGCTACCTGGGGCTGTCGCTGCAGGACGGCGACAGCTTCCTCTTCAGCTCGAAGACCATCCCCGGCAACGAGAAGTCGGTCGGGCGGATCATGAACGCGCTGAGCGAGCTGGGCGTCGAGGTCTATGACGCCGATGACGGGCTCTACCACGTCTCGGGCCACGCGAACCGGCCCGACATCGAGGCGCTGCACGACCTCTTGAAGCCGCAGGTCGTCATCCCGATGCATGGCGAGCACCTGCACCTGCGCGAGCATGTGATGCTGGCGCGCGGCAAGGGCATCGGCGCCGAGATCGTGACCAACGGCACGGTCGTGGAGCTGACGGGCGAGCAGCCCCGCGTGGTGGACCAGGTCGAGACGGGCAAGCTGTACCTGGACGGCTCGCTCCTGATCGGGGCGATGGACGGCGTGGTGCGCGACCGCATCCGCATGGCGCTGAACGGCCATGCGCTGGTCAGCGTGATCGTGGACGAGGACGACAACGCGCTGCCCGATGCCTGGGTCGAGCTGATGGGCCTAGCCGGCCGCACCCGCGGCGGCGAGGACCTGGCGCGCCACATCGAGGGCGAGCTGTCCGAGTTCCTGGAGCGCGCGGACGCGAAGACCGTGCGCGACGACGGCAAGATGGACGAGGCGATCCGCAAGATCACCCGCCAGGTCGCCATGGAGGAGATCGGCAAGAAGCCCGAAGTCACGGTCATCATCAGCCGTCTGATGGCGGACTGACCGTCACCGGCGAGTTGCGTCCCGCGGTGGCCGGGGGGCCGGCCCCCCGGTCCCCCCTCTGTCCTGCTAAGCGTCAGATGCCGCGCCCCACACTGGCGCGGCGCGGCAGCGGGTCCGGGGGACGCGCAGCTCCCCCGGCTGCCCGCGGGACACAATCTGCCCGTGTCGCCGCGCCGCTCCTCGGCGGGCTTGATCTCGGCCGCAGCTTCGGGCAGTTCCCCCGGTCATGAGCGAGCACCCCGTTTCCCCCTTCGATCCGAACCCGCCCCGGCGCAACTTCTATGGCCGCCGGCACGGCAAGACGCTGCGCCAGAGCCAGAAGGGCTACCTCTCCGAGGATCTCGGCGATCTTCGCCCGCGCGGCATCACCATCGCCGAGAACCCCGAGCGGCGGCAGATCGACCCGGCCACGATCTTCGGCGACGACCGGCCCGTCTGGCTGGAGGTCGGCTTCGGCGGCGGCGAGCACATGGTCCACATGGCCGCCCGGTACAGGCAGATCGGGATCATCGGCTGCGAGCCCTTCATCAACGGCGTCGCCATGCTGCTGGGGAAGATCCGGGCCGCGGGCGTGAGCAATGTCAGCGTCCATCCCGGTGATGCGCGCGATCTGATGGACGTGCTGCCCGATGCCTCGGTCGAGCGCGCCTTCCTAATGTATCCCGATCCCTGGCCCAAGGCGCGCCACCACCGGCGCCGCTTCGTGACGCCCGAGCATCTGCTGCCGCTCGCCCGCATCATGCGTCCCGGCGGCGAGTTCCGCGTGGCGAGCGACATTCCCGACTATATCCGGCAGACGCGCGAGGAGGTGCCGCTGGCCGGCTTCGCGCTGGTCGCGGACACCGCCGAGCCGTGGGAGGACTGGATCAGCACCCGCTACGAGCAGAAGGCGCTGCGCGAGGGGCGGGCGCCGCATTACGTGACCTTCCGCCGGCTCTGATCGCCCGGCGCCGTGCTTGTGGCGGCGCCAACGGGTATTTTGGCAACGGAGAAGAGGCGGCGCCTATTCCACCGTCACCGACTTAGCGAGGTTGCGGGGCTGGTCGACATCCGTCCCCTTCGCGACCGCCGTGTGGTAGGCGAGATACTGCATCGGCACGGCGTAGAGGATCGGCTGGAAGACCCCCCCGCCCGAGGGCAGGGTGAGGCTGGCCGTGACGCCCTCTCCGGCGGCCGCGATGCCGCCCGCATCGGAGATGAGCAGGATGCGGCCGTGGCGGGCCATCACCTCCTGCATGTTCGAGATGGTCTTGTCGAAGAGCGCGTCATGCGGGGCCAGCACCACGACCGGCACGTCGCCGTCGATCAGGGCGATGGGGCCGTGCTTCAACTCGCCCGAGGCGTAGCCCTCGGCATGGATGTAGCTGAGCTCCTTCAGCTTCAGCGCCCCTTCCAGCGCCACCGGGTAGAGCGCGCCGCGGCCGAGATAGAGCACGTCGCGCGCCTGCGCCAGCCAGTCGGCCTGGGCGCGGCACTCGTCCGACAGCGCCAGCGCCTGGCTCAGCAGCGCCGGGATCGCGCGCAGGTCGCCGAGATGGCGCGCGAACGCCGCGTCATCGATGCGGCCGCGGTCATGGGCCGCCTTCAGCGCCAGCACCGCCAGCACCGTCAGCTGGCAGGTGAAGGCCTTCGACGAGGCGACGCTGACCTCGATTCCCGCCAGCGTCGGCAGGGCCACGTCCGCGTCGCGCGCAATGGCAGAGGTGCCGACATTCACGAGGCCGAGGGTCCGGTCCACCTTGCCGCGCGCATAATGCAGCGCCGCGAGCGTGTCGGCGGTCTCGCCCGACTGGCTGATGGCGATGAACCAGCTGTCCGGCGACAGCGGCGGCTCGCGGTAGCGGAACTCGGAGGCCACGTCGATGTCGACCGGCAGGCCGGCGAGCTGTTCGAACCAGTATTTCGCGACATGACCCGCCAGATGCGCCGTGCCGCAGCCGACCAGCGCCACGCGCTCGGCCTTGGCGAAGTCCAGGCCCTCGGGCAGGACGATCCGGTCGCCCTTGACGTAATGGCCGAGGACATCGCCGATCACCACGGGCTGCTCGGCGATCTCCTTGGCCATGAAGTGGCGGTGGCCGCCCTTGTCGATGACGGCGCTGCCGGTGTCGATGCGGCTGACGGGGCGCGAGGTCTGCTGCTCCGCTGCGTCGTAGATCGTGACGCCGGCGCGGGTCAGGACCGCGTGGTCCCCGTCCTCGAGATAGGTGATGCGGTCGGTGAAGGGCGCCAGCGCGACCGCGTCCGAGCCGAGGAACATCTCGCCGGTGCCGTGGCCGATGGCCAGCGGGCTGCCCTTGCGCGCGGCGATCATCAGGTCGTGCTCGCCCTCGAAGATGAAGGCCAGCGAGAAGGCTCCGTGCAAGAGCGCCAGCGTGGCGCGCGCCGCCTCCAGCGGGGCCAAGCCCTGGTCCAGGTGGTGCGCGGTCCAGAGCGCGACGGTCTCGGTGTCGGTCTGGGACTGCGGCGTTATGCCGAGCGGCTCCAGCCTTGTGCGCAGGTCGCGGAAGTTCTCGATGATGCCGTTATGCACGACGGCGACGCGGCCCGACTGGTGGGGATGGGCGTTCACCTCGGTCGCGGCGCCGTGGGTGGCCCACCGGGTGTGGCCGATGCCGATATGGCCGGGCAGGGGCTGGTGGACCAGCCGGTCGGAGAGGTTCACCAGCTTGCCGACCGCGCGGCGGCGGTCCAGCCGGCCCGCGGCGTCCACCGTGGCGACGCCAGCGCTGTCATAGCCGCGATATTCCAGCCGCCGCAGCGCGTCGACCAGCTGGGGCGAGACCTCGTGGCTGCCGAGGATGCCGATGATCCCGCACATCAGCGCGCCTCCTTCTTCGCCTTGAGCGCGGCCATCAGGCGCAGCGCGAGGCCGGGCTTCGTCGCCTGCCGCGCGCGGCCGATGGCGAGCGCGCCGTCCGGCACGTCCTCGGTGATGGTGCTGCCCGAGCCGGTCATGGCGTCCGCGCCGATGCGGACGGGGGCGACCAGCATCGTGTCGCTGCCGATGAAGGCGCGGGGGCCGATCTCGGTGCGGTGCTTGCCGACGCCGTCATAGTTGCAGGTGACCGTGCCGGCGCCGATATTCGTGTGCTCGCCGACATGGGCGTCGCCCAGATAGGTCAGGTGGCCGACCTTCACGCCCTCGTCCAGCACCGCGTTCTTGATCTCGACGAAGTTGCCCACATGAACGTCGCCGCCCAGCTCGGCGCCGGGGCGCAGTCGGGCGAAGGGGCCGACGCGGGCACCCGAGGAGATGTGACAGCCCTCGAGATGGCAGAAGGGCAGGATCTCGGCGCCGGATTCCACGGTCACGCCGGGGCCGAAGACGACGTTGGGGCCGACCACGGTGTCGCGGCCGATGACCGTGTCCAGCGCGAAGAAGACACTGCCGGGATCGGTCAGCGTCACCCCGTCCTCCATCGCGCGGGCGCGGGCGCGAGTCTGGAACAGGGCTTCGGCGCGCGCCAGCTCGGCCCGGGTGTTGATGCCGAGCGTCTCTTCCTCGTCACAGGTCACCACCTCGACCCGGCGCCCCTCGTTGCGGGCATGGGCGACGAGGTCGGTGAGGTAATACTCGCCGGCCGCGTTCTCGTTCGTCAGGCGCGGCAGGAGCTGGCGCAGCAGCCCCGCCTCCAGCGCCATCACACCGGAATTGCACAGCGCGATCTCGCGCGTGGCGGCGTCGGCGTCCTTGAACTCGACGATCCGTTCGAGGCCGCGCGAGGTCACCACGAGGCGGCCGTAGCGGCCCGGGTCCTCGGCCTCGAAGCCCAGCACGACGAGGTCGGCGGGATGGCTGGCGAGGGCACCGAGCGTGTCCTCGCCGATGAAGGGCGTGTCGCCGTAGAGAATCAGGACCTTGCCCTCGAAGCCCTCGATCTCGGGCAGGATCTGGCGGACGGCATGGCCGGTGCCCAGCTGCTCGCGCTGCAGGACGATGCGCGCGTCGGGGTCCAGCTTGCCGACGGCCTTGGTGACCGCCTCGGCGCCGTGACCGGCGACGACGATGACCTGCTCGGGTTGGAGGCTATGGGCGGCGGTGATGGCATGGCCGACCAGCGGCACGCCCCCGAGCCGGTGCAGCACCTTGGGAAGGTCCGACTGCATCCGGCTGCCCTGTCCCGCCGCCAGGATCGCCACCGTCACCGCGCCATCCGTCATGCCATCCCTCATCGCCTGTTTGCTTTTGTTGTCTGGCGTTCTAATCCTGCCCGGCAGCGCTGGCTAGGGCCGGCGCATCACCTTTGTTGTCGGATCATTTCCGACCTCTTGCATGGAAGGCGCGCAGGCATGGCGGGAACGGTGGTCTTCGATCTGGATGGGACACTGGCGGACACGTCGGGGGACCTGGTCGCGGCGGCCAATGCCTGCTTCCGCGCGCGCGGCCTCGGCGACCTGCTGGACCCGACCCAGGATGCGCTGACGGCCTTCCACGGCGGGCGGGCGATGCTGCGCGCGGGCTACAGCCGCATGAGTACCGAGCATCTGCTGCCGCCGGGCGCCGAGGACGAGGATTTCGACCGCCTGCTGTCGCATTACGGCGCTGCCATCGCCGTGCATACGAAGCTGTATCCCGGCGTCGAGGCGGCGCTGGACCGGCTGGCGGAGCAGGGGCACCGGCTGGCCGTCTGCACCAACAAGCCCGAGGCGCTGGCCGAGACGCTGCTGCGCGAGCTGGGCATTCGTGACCGTTTCGCGGCGATGATCGGGGCGGACACGCTGCCGGTGCGCAAGCCGGACCCGCGGCCCTATACGGCGGCGGTGACGGGCGCGGGGGGCGAGGTCGGGCGGTCCTTCCTGGTGGGAGATACCGAGACCGACCGCAAGACCGCGGCGGCGGCGGGGGTGAAGGTGGCGCTGATCACCTTCGGGCCGGAGGGCGAGGCGATCTCTCGCCTCGCGCCCGATGCGTTGCTGGCCCATTTCGACCAGCTTCCCGACCTGGCGCGGGACTGGCTGGGCTGACCGGCCCGCCCGCGCCGCCGTTCACTCGGCCTCGTCGGCCGATTTCGCGTTGAGCTGGCCGTAATTTTGCGCGCCGATCGTCTCGTAGAGGTCGATCTGCGTCTCGAGATAGTCGATATGGCCTTCCTCGTCCTGGATCAGCTCCTCGAAGAGGATCTTCGAAGGGTAGTCGCCGACGCTGTCGCAGTAGTCGCGCGCCTCGATATAGAGCGTGCGCGCGTCATGCTCGGCCGCGAGGTCGGAATCCAGCGTCTCGCGCAGGTTCTGCCCGATCCGCAGCGGGTCCAGCTTCTGCAGGTTGGGATGGCCTTCGAGAAAGATGATTCGCTGGATCAGCCGGTCGGCGTGATGCATCTCTTCGATCGACTCGGCCTTCGACTTGTCGGCGATCTTGCCGAAGCCCCAGTCCTCTTGCAGCCTATAGTGCAGCCAATACTGGCTGACGGCCGTCAGTTCAGACCGCAGCGCGGCGTTGAGATACTCGATGACCTTGGCGTCGCCCTTCATGGGTGGCTTCCTCTTTGCTTGCTGTTCTGGGCCGCAAGATCGGCGGCGCGACGCCAAGCTTATCGCATGATCTCATGGTGTCCAGAAACAGCGGCATGCAGCCGCCGCAGTCCGCGCGCCGCCCGAGGGCGTGGTAGATCTTGCCGGGGGTGATGATCGTCTGAGGGTCCGCCGTGCGCATCCAGTCGATGGCGGCACGGATGTCGTGGTCCGAGATTTGGGTGCAGTGGCAGACGATCATGGCGCGCTCCTCTGGTGTCCTGTCTGATCGAAATCGTCGGTTTTGTAAAGACCGACGAAATTCGTAAGGCGTCACGGCGGCGTGAGGCTTGACCTGTCCCGGCGGTCGGCGCAGAAGCCGGCCATGCAACTCTCCGACTTCGATTTCGACCTGCCCGAAGACCTGATCGCGACGCGGCCCGCGCGGCCGCGCAGCGCGGCGCGGCTGCTGCACCTGGCCGGGGACGCGATGACGGACCGCCGCGTCAGCGACCTGCCCCAGATCCTGCAGCCCGGCGACGTGCTGGTGCTGAACGACACCAAGGTGATCCCGGCCCGGCTGACCGGCACCCGCACCCGTGCGGGCGCGGCGGGCGAGGGCGTGGCGCGCATCGAGGTGACGCTGCTCGAGCCTGCCGCGACGGGCTGGCGCGCACTGGCCAAGCCCCTGCGCAAGCTGCGCGCGGGCGAGGTGATCGTCTTCGGCCCGCAGCTGTCGGCCGAGGTCGCCGAGATCGCCGAGGGCGAGCTGCGCTTGGTCTTTGCCGCCTTGGGCGACGCCTTCGACGCCGCGCTGGCCGAGGTGGGCGCGATGCCGCTGCCGCCCTACATCGCCAGCCTGCGGGCGCCGGACGAGGCGGACAAGGACGATTACCAGACGGTCTGGGCCGCGCGGCAGGGCGCCGTGGCCGCGCCCACCGCCAGCCTTCATTTCGACGCGCCCCTGCTTGCGGCGCTTGCGGCGCGGGGCGTCCAGTTCGTCCATGTGACGCTGCATGTCGGTGCGGGCACCTTCCTGCCGGTCAAGGTCGATGACGTGACGACCCACCGGATGCATGCCGAATGGGGCGAGGTCAGCGCCGAGGCCGCCGCCGCCATCAACCGCGCCAAGACCGAGGGCCGCCGCGTCATCCCGGTCGGCACCACCGCGCTGCGGCTGATCGAATCGGCCGCCTCGGGCGAGGGGCGGATCGCCGCCTTCGAGGGCACGACCGACATCTTCATTTATCCCGGTTTCCGCTTCCGCATCGCGGACGGGCTGATGACGAATTTCCACCTGCCGCGCTCGACGCTGATGATGCTGGTCTCGGCGCTGATGGGCCGCGAGCGGATCATGGCCGCCTATGCCCATGCCATCGCGCAGCGCTACCGCTTCTTCAGCTATGGCGACGCGTCGCTCCTGATCCCCTGACGTCGGATTTCGGCTGGCAGCGGGACCGCGCCGGGGGTAGGGCAGGGCGCGTGACCTCCGCCCGCCCCTGACGAGACAGTCGCCCCATGATTTCGGTCCTGCGAACAACCTGGCCCCTCCTCCTGGGCATCCTTCTGCTGATGGTCGGCAACGGGATGCAGGGCACGCTGCTGGGCATCCGCGGCGGGATCGAGGGCATCCCGACCTTCCTCATGTCCATCGTCATGTCGGCCTATTACGCGGGCTTCCTGGCGGGCAGCCTGATGGTGCCGGGGCTGATCAAGAACGTGGGGCACGTGCGCGTCTTCGCGGCGCTCGGCTCGCTGATCTCGGCGGCGCTGGTCCTCTTCGCGGTCGAGCCGCACTGGATCAGCTGGGCGCTTCTGCGCCTGCTGATCGGCTTCTGCTTCTGCGGGGTCTACGTGACGGCGGAAAGCTGGCTCAACGCGGGCTCGACGAACGAGAACCGGGGGCAGGCGCTGTCGGCCTACATGATCGTGCAGCTTCTGGGCATCGTCGCGGCGCAGGCCCTGCTGAACGTGGGCGATCCGGCCGGCTTCCTGCTGTTCATCATCCCCTCGGTCCTCGTCTCGCTGGCCTTCACGCCGATCCTGCTGTCGGCGCAGCCCGCGCCGCAGTTCGAGACGATCAAGCGTATGAGCTTCCGGCGGCTCTATCAGGCGTCGCCCCTTGGCTGCGTCGGGATCTTCCTGATCGGCGGCGTCCTGGCGGGGCTGTCCGCCATGTCCTCGGTCTGGGGGGCGATGATCAACCTCTCGGTCGCGCAGATCAGCATGTTCGTCGCGGCGATCTACGCCGGAGGCCTGGTGCTGCAATACCCGATCGGCTGGATCTCGGACCGCTACGACCGCCGCAAGCTGGTGCTGATTCTGGCCGGCCTCGGCGGGTTGGCTGCGCTGGTTGTGATCGCGGCGCAGCCGGGCACGGTGGGCCTCGTCATCGCGGGGGCGATCATGGGCGGCGTGGCGAACCCGATCTACGCGCTCTTGCTGGCCTACACGAACGACTACCTGGACCAGTCGGACATGGCGGCGGCCTCGGCGGGTCTGCTGTTCATCTTCGGGATCGGCAGCATGGGCGGGCCGATCATCACCGGCTGGCTGATGGGCGCCATCGGGCCGGACGGCTACTGGGTCTATATGGGGGTCCTCTTGATGCTGCTGACGGGCTATGCCGGCTGGCGCGCGACGCAGCGCCGCGCTCTGACCCCGGACGAGCAGGGCAGCTACGCCGTCATCACCCCAAGCGCGACGCCGGTCGCGGTCGAGGCGGTCCTGGACGAGGCGCAGTCGGACGGCAGCGGTCAGGCCGGAGCGGCAACCGGTTGACCTTCGGTCCGTCCGGGCCGACCTTCGCGCGAGTACAACCAAGAGGGGATCATGACGGCAAGCCTGAAGCTTGGCGCACGCCTGCGCCGCCGCATCCTGTGGGAGGGGCAGCGGCTGTCGCTGTGGTGGAACGACACCGCCCGGATGCGCTGGCATGACGCGACGCAGGCGCGGCGGCTGCGCGTGCAGGACGGCGCGGTGCCGCTGGCGCGCCGGCTCGCCATCCTCGCGATCTATCCCAACCGCGGCTTGCAGCCCTCGCATCTCGCGACGCTCCGCCACCTGCAGGGGCGCGGCTATGCGCCGCTGGTCGTCTCGAACCTGCCGCTGCCAGAAGCGGACGCGGCGCAGCTTCGCCCGCTCTGCTGGCGCCTGATCCAGCGGCCGAACTACGGCTTCGACATCGGCGGCTTCCGCGCCGCGCTGGACTGGCTTGGCCCGAGGCTGGACGAGCTGGACAGGTTGGTGCTGACGAACGACTCGATCTGGTTCCCCATCGGCCCGGCGCGTGACTGGCTGTCGGTGGCGGACGATCTGGCGAAGGCCGATCCCGCGGGTGGCCCGGACCTCATCGGCGCCGTCAGCAATGGCGGCATGGCGCGGGACGAGCGGTCGGGCGAGTGGCGGCTGGATCGGGAGAGCCCGGACTTCCACTACTGCTCGTTCGCCCTGTCCTTCGGCCCGCGCGTCCTGCGCGACCCGGATTTCCGCCGCTTCTGGCAACAGATGCGGCTGACCGACGACAAGCACGAGATCGTCAGGCGCGGCGAGATCGCGATCAGCCGGTGGGTCATCGGCCGCGGCTACACCCACGCCGCCTGCTGGGACATCGAGGGGCTCGAGGCGCGGCTGGCGGCCCGACCGCTCGACGACCTCGTGCCGCTCATCGACGCCCTGATCATCCCCGAGGATCCTCAGCTGCGGTCCCGCCGCGACGCGTTCCGCGCCTCGGATCAGGTCCGCGACCACGAGGCGGTCATCCGCTTCCTGATGACCGCGATCGTGGAAACGGGCCCGGCCTATGCCCTGCCGGCCTGGACCCTGCGCGAGGATGGGTTCGGCTTTCTCAAGAAGTCTCCCTTGCGGCTCGACCCTCTGGGGCGGCAGCAGACGCTCGCGGTGCTGGGCGACACGCCTGCGCTGCTGCGCGAGGCGCGGGAAATCGCAGGCCCGCCCACCGCGGATGCGGCCACCGGCCGTCCGCTTGCTGACCGGCCGGATATGATTTAACGCTGAACTATATTCAGCAAGCGGGGGACAGGATGGCCCAGAATTTCGACATGGTGGTGATCGGCGCCGGACCCGGCGGCTACGTCGCCGCGATCCGGGGCGCGCAGCTGGGCCTCAAGGTCGCCTGCATCGAGCGCGAGCATCTGGGCGGCATCTGCCTCAACTGGGGCTGCATCCCGACCAAGGCAATGCTGCGCTCGGCCGAGGTCTATCACCTCATGCACCGGGCCAAGGATTTTGGGTTGAAGGCCGACGGGATCAGCTATGACCTCGACGCGGTGGTGAAACGCTCGCGCGGGGTCGCCAAGCAGCTGTCGGGCGGGATCGGGCACCTGTTCAAGAAGAACAAGGTGACGGTCATCATGGGCGAGGCGAAGCTGGCCGGGAAGGGCAAGGTTTCCGTCAAGACCGATAAGGGCACCGAGGAGGTGACCGCCAAGTCCATCGTGCTGGCGACCGGCGCGCGGGCGCGCGAGCTGCCGGGGCTGGAGCCGGATGGCAAGCAGGTCTGGAACTACAAGCACGCCCTCGTGCCGCCGCATATGCCCAAGAAGCTGCTGGTCATCGGCTCGGGCGCCATCGGGATCGAGTTCGCCAGCTTCTTCAACACGCTCGGCGCCGAGACGACCGTGGTCGAGGTCATGGACCGCGTCCTGCCGGTGGAAGACGCTGAGATCAGCGCCTTCGCCAAGAAGCAGTTCGTCAAGCAGGGGATGACGATCCTGGAGAAGGCGTCGGTCAAGAAGCTGGACCGCAAGGACGGCGTCGTGACGGCGCATATCGAGGCGGGCGGCAAGACCGAGACGCGCGATTTCGACACGGTCATCTCGGCCGTCGGCATCGTCGGCAATACCGAGGGGCTGGGCCTGGAAGAGGCCGGGATCAAGGTCGACCGCACCCATGTCATCACGGACGAATACTGCCGCACCGGGGTCGAGGGCGTCTACGCCATCGGCGATCTGGCCGGCGCGCCCTGGCTCGCGCACAAGGCCAGCCACGAGGGCGTCATGGTGGCCGAGCTGATCGCGGGCGGGCATCCCCATCCGATCAAGCCGGGCAGCATCGCGGGCTGCACCTACTGCCAGCCGCAGGTCGCCTCGGTCGGGCTGACCGAGGCCAAGGCCAAGGAGCAGGGGCTGGAGATCAAGGTCGGCCGCTTCCCCTTCATCGGCAACGGCAAGGCCATCGCCCTCGGCGAGCCCGAGGGGATGATCAAGACGATCTTCGACGCCAAGACGGGCGAGCTGCTGGGCGCCCACATGGTCGGCGCCGAGGTGACCGAGCTGATCCAGGGCTATGTCGTCGGCCGCCAGCTTGAGACCACCGAGCAGGACCTGATGGAGACCGTCTTCCCGCACCCGACCCTGTCCGAGATGATGCACGAGGCGGTGCTGGACGCCTACGGGCGCGCGATCCACTTCTGAGCGGAACCGCATGGCGAGGCGGCGGGGGGCCTTGCGCCCCCCGTTGCGATTCTTGCGCCGCCTCCCGTTGGTCCGGACGCCGGCCCTCGGCGTCCGCCCCCAGTCAGGGCGCCGGGCTGAGATGCGTCGTGCCGACGGAGGCCGCGCGGGCAAGCTCGGGATCGAGCGACATCCGCGCATATTCGCCGCGCCGCCAGAGCCCGGCGAGATCGTCGTAATGGCGCGAGAGCGGGTGGCCGGACTGGCCCGTCGAGATGATGAAGACCGAACTGTCGGGATCGGCAAGGTCGAAGACGCCGCGAAAGCCGGCCCCGTTGACCGCCGCGAAGGGTTGATCCCCCTGGCCGAAGAGGCCGCTGCGGGCGATGGTGAAATCGCCGCCCGAGACCGATTGCGTGATGTTCATGATCCAGCCGAGCGCTGGCAGGCGCCCGAGGCCCGGATGGATGTGGCGCGCCTGGTGCGCATCGCCCCACCGCCAGCTGGCGACGTCCGGACCGAAGCGGGCGCTGAGGTCCAGGATCGCGCGGTCCAGCGCCTGCCGCGCGATGGTCGTGCAGTCCTCGACCGCGGCGCTCTGGATAATGTCGCACCACCGCGCCGCGCCGCCGCGGTTGCGGAAGACGGCGTCCATGAAGCCGGGCTGCAGGTCCGTGATGTCGTCGGCCAGCGGTCCCAGTTCGTCGCGGATCAGGCGGTCCTGCAACGCGGCCATCCAGGCGGCGTAGATCAGCGGCTCGGGCAGGTGTTCGCTCATCGCGCCGTCCCATTCGGCCAGAAGCGCGAGGGCGTCCTGGCGCTGGCGGTCACTCGTGCCGGGTGCGGCGGGATCGCCGGTGAACCACAGGTCCGCCCCAACCAGCGGCAGCAGCGCGCGGGCGGCGGGGCTGACGACGTCCAGCTGCGCGGCGATGAAGCTGTCGCGGGAATGGACCTCGCGCTCGCCCAGCAGCCGCGAGAGGCGGGCGTGGCGGAGCCCGTCGCGGCCCGGCTCCTCGGAGGCGACGGCGATGCCGCTGTCGGGGATCGCGGGCGCGCCGGCCAGCGGCACGAGGCCGGTCCAGTCGGTCTCGTCCAGCCAGCCCGGCGCGGGCAGGGCGCCGCCGCCCGGGTGCTCGGGATGGCGCTCGGGCACGAGGCCCCCGCGGATGGTGCTGACCTGCCGCTGCTCGGCCAGCGTGACCGTGACCGCGGGCGCGACGACGCCTTGCAGCGCCCGGGCCGCCGCTGCGGCGCTGCCTGCGCGCATCATCCCCATCAGCGCCGACATCGTGCCGTCCTCGCGCGAGAGGCCGGTCCAGCGCAGCGCCGCGACATGGCCGATGGGCGTCACGTCGCGCAGGCCCGGATCGAGGCCGGGCACGATGGGACCGTTGGCCGTCTCGCGCAGGGTGATGGTCTGGTCACTGCCGCCTTCGACGCGGATCACCTCCTGCCGCGTGTCGAAGGCTGTCCAGCCGTCCCGGCCGCGGTAGCGGTCCGAGTTGCCGGGCTGCACCTCCTCGATGACGACATCCGCGTCGTCGATGGCGGCCGGTGTCAGCGACCAGGCGAGGTCATGGCCGCGCCCCGCCAGGATCAGCGGCATGCCGGGGATCGTGGCGCCGATGATCCCGCCCGAGTGCAGCTCGAGCCGGGCGAGGTAGTAGAGCGAGGGAACGGTCAGCTTCACGTGCAGGTCGGCGGCCAGCAGCGTGCTGTCGCCGGTCGTGCGCCGGGGCGCGGCGGCGAATGCGTTGCCGCCGAGGGCGAGGCCGGGGCGCAGATAGCCGACCGGATCGTGCCGCGCCGCCGGGTCCAGCCGCCGCTCCGGCGTGCCGAGACGCGCGCCGGTGAAGAGGTCCGCGTAGCGGGGCAGGTTCGCCGGCAGGCCCGGGCGCGCCAGCAGTTCGGTCCCGTGCTGCGGAAAGGCCAGCGACAGGCGGGCGCGCAGGATCTCGTCCGCGGCGGCGTTGGTGGTGCTGGCGGCGAGCAGCTTCAGGATCGCCAGCGAATCCGCTGGTTGCCAGTAGGGGATGACGTCGGGAAACAGGAAGAACTCGGGCGCGCCGCGGCCGCGGGCACCCTCGTTCACCAGCCGGATCCACTGGTTCACCCCGTCGGCATAGGCCGCCAGCGCCGCTCGGGTCGGCGCGTCCTGCGCCTCGAGCGAGGCCTGCGCGCGGCGGTAGAGGCCGAGCCTGCGCGCCAGATCGTCCGCCGGCAGCGCGCGCGGGCCCTGGATCTCGGCCAGCCGGCCCTGCGCGGCCCGGCGCAGCACGTTCATCTGGAACAGCCGGTCCTGCGCATGGGCGAGGCCGAGGGCGAAGAACACGTCCTCGTCCGACTGGCCGAAGATGTGGGGTACGTTCTCGGTCGAGCGGACGATCTCGACGGGGGCGGTGATGCCCGTGACCTCGTAATTGGCCGAATAGGTGGGAAGCGAGCGGATCGCGAAATACCAGGTCAGCACCCCGGCCAGCACCAGCAGCAGAAGAAGCCCGACGGTCAGCCGCAACAGCCAGCGAAACATAGTCAGCATGCGGGGCAGGTCCTTCGGTCGTCGGCCCGCGCGGCACGGGTTGACGTGGCCGCGCGAGGGGTGATGCTACGGTTGCATAGGATAGCCGGCCCGCCAATTCAACGCGGCCGGCGGGCGCGATCATCAAGAGGGTGGAACTGTGGCAAAGACGGCGTTTCTGGGTCTGGGCGTGATGGGTTTTCCGATGGCGGGGCATCTGGCCCGTGCGGGTCACGAGGTCACCGTCTACAATCGAAGTGCCGCCAAGGCCGAGGCCTGGGCGGGCCAGCACGGCGGCGCGCGCGCCGCGACCCCGCGCGAGGCCGCGGCGGGGGCCAGCTTCGTGATGGCCTGCGTCGGCAATGACGACGACCTGCGGCAGGTCTGCTTCGGGCCGGACGGCGCCTTCGCCGGGATGGCGGCGGGGGCGGTCTTCGTCGATCACACGACGGTCTCGGCGCAGGTGACGCGCGAGCTGGCCACGGCCGCGCGCGAGGCGGGCCTCGGCTATGTAGATGCGCCTGTCTCGGGCGGGCAGGCGGGGGCCGAGAACGGGCAGCTCTCGGTCATGTGCGGCGGGGCCGAGGCGGACTATGCCGCGGCCGAGCCGGTGATCGCCGCCTATGCCAAGATTTGCCGCCGCATGGGCGATGTCGGCGCAGGGCAGCTGACCAAGATGTGCAACCAGATCGCCATCGCGGGCCTCGTGCAGGCGCTGTCGGAATCGCTCGCCTTCGCCGAGAAGTCGGGCCTTCAGATCGCGGACGTGGTCGAGGTGATCAGCCAGGGCGCCGCGGGCAGCTGGCAGATGGTCAACCGCCACAAGACCATGGCCGAGGGTCATTTCGAACATGGCTTCGCCGTGGACTGGATGCGCAAGGACCTCGGCATCTGCCTTGCGGCGGCGGACGAGGTCGGCGCCTCGCTTCCGGTGACGGCGCTCGTGGACCAGTTCTACAAGGAGGTGCAGGGCATGGGCGGCAGCCGGTGGGACACGTCCTCGCTGATCGCGCGGCTGCGACGCTAGGGCGCTGACGGCGCGGCCGCGGCGCTAGTCCGTCGCGGCGCGCTGCTGCATCCCGTGGACGGTGAACAGCCGCAGCGCGGTCGCCAACCCCACCTCGGGCGGGCGGGCGTGGTCGATCTGGCCGATGAGGACGGCGCGGGTGACGCCGCGCGCGGCCGCCTCGACGGCCAGCGCCTTCCAGAACGGGTCCTCGAGCGAGACCGAGGTGCGGTGCCCGTCGATCGTCACCGACCGCTTGATCGGCGGCGTCATCGGCGGCAGCTCAATCATCGCCGTCCGTCCGGTGCCCCTCCAGCGCCCGCATGGCGCGGGCGGCCTCGGCCTCGCGCGCCGCGCGCAAGGCGGGGGCCTCGCCGTGACGAGCGGCACTGGCATCGCCGTCAGACCGCTTGCGGTCGCGGTCCTTCTGCTTGCGAATGGTGCGCAGGTTGATGATCTTGCTCATGGTGTCCTCTGGCGGCGCCCCATTCTGGCGCGGAGGCAGCAGGGCCGCAAGCATGGGCATCCCCACCATCAGGACCGAGCGCCTGCTCCTGCGCCCGATGCGGGCCGGGCACTGGCCGGACTGCGCCGCGCTGATGGCCTTGGCGGGGGTCGTGCGCGACGCCGGGGCACGCCGACCCGACCCCGAGGATCCGGTGTTCCGCCACCCCCTGTAGAGTCGGCCGGGACATGGTGCCCCGGCCAAGCTCCAGTCAGCCTTTCGGGCTGATCATGTCCTCGGGGCGCACGACGCGGTCGAAGGTCTCGCCGTCGACGAAGCCCAGGTTGATCGCCTCCTCGCGCAGGGTGGTGCCGTTCTTGTGCGCGGTCTTGGCGACCTTCGTGGCGTTGTCATAGCCGATGGTCGGCGCCAGCGCCGTCACCAGCATCAGCGATTCCTTCATCAGCTTCTCGATCCGCTCCACGTTCGCCTTGGTGCCGACGACCATGTTGTCGGTGAAGCTCGAGGCCGCATCCCCAAGAAGCTGCATCGATTGCAGCACGTTGTAGGACATCATCGGGTTATAGACGTTCAGCTCGAAATGGCCCTGGCTGCCGGCGAAGCCCACGGCGGCGTCGTTGCCCATGACATGGGCGCAGACCATCGTCAGCGCCTCGGCCTGGGTCGGGTTCACCTTGCCCGGCATGATCGAGGAGCCCGGCTCGTTTTCCGGCAGGATAAGCTCGCCCAGACCCGAGCGCGGGCCCGAGCCCAGCAGCCGCATGTCGTTGGCGATCTTGAAGAGCGAACCGGCCACCGTCTTCAGCGCGCCCGAGAACATGACCATCGCGTCATGGGCCGCCAGCGCCTCGAACTTGTTCGGCGCGGTGACGAAGGGCAGGCCCGTGATCTTTGCGATCTCGGCCGCGATGGCCGTGTCCCAGCCCTTCTTGGTGTTCAGCCCGGTGCCGACGGCGGTGCCGCCCTGAGCCAATTCGTAGATGTCGGGCAGGCAGGACTTCACCCGCTCGATCCCCTTGCGGACCTGGTGGGCATAGCCGCCGAACTCCTGCCCCAAGGTCAGGGGCGTGGCGTCCTGCGTATGGGTGCGGCCGATCTTGATGATGTCCTTGAACTCGTCCGACTTCGCCTCCAGCGCGGCGGCCAGCTTTTCCAGCCCCGGCAGCAGCGTGTCGCGCGCCAGCATGCCGATGGCGACATGCATGGCGGTCGGGAAGGTGTCGTTCGAGGACTGCCCCATGTTGCAGTGGTCATTGGGGTGGACGGGCTTCTTGGACCCCATCTCGCCGCCCATGATCTCGATCGCGCGGTTCGAAATCACCTCGTTCGCGTTCATGTTCGACTGCGTGCCCGAGCCGGTCTGCCAGACGACCAGCGGGAAGTTGTCGTCGAAGCGTCCCTCGAAGACCTCGGTCGCGGCCTGTTCCATCGCATCGGCCAGATCGCCCGGCAGATCGCCCGAGGCGCGGTTGATCCGCGCTGCGGCCAGCTTGATCGCGCCGAGGGCGCGGATGATCGGGACCGGCTGACGCTCCCACCCGATCGGGAAGTTCATGATCGAGCGCTGCGTCTGCGCGCCCCAGTATTTCGAGGCGTCAACCTCGAGCGGGCCGAAGCTGTCGGTTTCGGTGCGGGTCTTGGTCATCGGATCGCTCCCTCACGGTTTCGCGCGTGGTGTAGCCGCTGCGCGCCGTGGGTGCAATTGGTATGCGGTGGTATGCCGTCAGGCGTCCATCGCCGCGATGGCGGCGCGCAGGGCCGGCGCCTCGCTGTCCGGCAGGGGCAGGATGGGCCGCTGCGGCTGCGCCTCGGTCAGGCCCATGAGGTTCGCGCAGGCATGGGCGACGCGCAGGCTGCCATGCCGCTGGAAGAGCTGCCACAGCGGGCGGAACCGTTCCTCGGTGCTGGCGGTGCCGGCGGCGTCGCCTGCCTGCGCCGCGCAGGAGAGGGTCAGCGTGCTGTCGGGCCAAAGCCCCGCCGCGACGCTGAACCAGGCATCGGCATGGTCCAGAAGCGCGCGCGAGCAGCCCCAATCGCCGCTGTAGCCGATCACGAAACCCTCGGGCAGGGTCGGGCGCAGGGCCGCGATTTCCTCGGCGATGGTGCCCGAGGCGGGCAGGGGCATCTTCACCGCCTCGACCTGCGGCAGCGCCGCGATCCGGGCCAGCAGCTGGCGCGAGAAGGTGAAGCGCGTGGTCGAGGGGTTGTTGTAGATGCAGAGGGGCAGGGCGGTCGCCTCGGCCACGGCCGCGTAATGGGCGAAGGCCTCGTCCTCGGTCAGCGGGGTGTAGGAGACGGGCGCCAGCAGCAGGCCGGCAGCGCCGGCCCCGGCCGCATGCCGGGCGAGGGCGATGGCGTCGCCGGTCCTGAGCGCGCCGATGCCGACGACGACGGGAACGCGACCGCCCACGATCTCGAGCGCGGTCTCCAGCACCTGCTGGCGCTGCGGGATCGAGAGCTAGGCATAGCTGCCGGTGCTGCCCAGCAGCCCGATCGAATCCACCTCGGCGCGGGTCAGGCGGCGCAGGATGCGCGCGAGGTCGGCGGCGAAGACGTCGCCGTCCGGCGTGCAGGGGGTGATCGGGAAGGCGGACAGCCCGCGCATCACCGACATCGGCTATTTCCGCCAACGGTCCAGGCGTACGACCTCGCCGCCGCCCGAGGGGGGCGAATCGTCGCCGTCATCCTTGGCGTCCAGCTCGAACTCGGCGTCCTCGTCCTCGTCCTCGTCGTCCTGGTCGTGCTCCTGCGTCTCGAAGCGCAGGCCGAACTCGACCGACGGGTCCACGAAGGTGCGCAGCGAATCGAAGGGGATGCGCAGCGGTTCGGGCGAGTTGCCGAAGTTCAGCGTGATGCCGAAGCCCTCGGCATCGATGGTCAGGTTGTCGAACCAGTTCTGGATGACGATGGTCATCTCTTCGGGGTAGCGCTCGCGCAGCCAGTCCGCCATCTCGACGCCCTCGTCGCGGGTGTCGAAGGTGATGAAGAAGTGGTGCTCGCCCGGCAGACCCTCATCGGCGATCTTGGTCAGCACCTCGGCGATCAGCCCCTGCATCGCGCGATGCATCATGCCGCCGTAATCGATCCCGCCTCGCGCCATCTTCAGATCCTTCCTGACTTGGGCGCCAAGCATAGGGATATGGCACCGGATGAAAAGGGGGTCTGGCGGCCGGAAGCGTCGGAAAGGGAAGGGGGAAGGTGCAGGATTCTGTTGCCAGGCTCCTGCGGGCCCCGCCTTACGCTGCTAGGCGCAAGGGCTTAGGTTTCGATCTTGCGGACTGCTTACGCAGCCAGCGCGACCGGAGCACGGTTGTCGTTGGCAACTGTACAATTTGCACCGATATCGGTGGTAGCTCACCGAGACAAAGCATAACCCCTTTAGACGTTCGTCGATCCTGTTTCGGCCCCATTGTCCCCCAACGAGGGTGATCTGGTGGAGCCGCCGGGTACCGCCCCCGGGTCCGATCCGCTTATTACGAGCGCGTTTATGTCCATAGTCCGAGTTGCCCCGAACAGGTCCAACATAGGGCCGGGCGGGCTTGCCTGCAAGACCGGAACCCCGCGCGACGGGATGGGGTTGAGGCCGCGCCACAACCACACACAGGAGACGCAGATGCGCCTGACCCTTCCCCTCGCCGCCGCCTTGATGATGCCCCTGCCGCTGATGGCGCAGGACCGCCCGCCGGCGGACGGCACGCCCCTGTCGCAGATGCTGGCGGTGCTGGAACAGGAAGCGAATTTCGGCCATTTCGAGGACATCGATTGGGACGATGACGGCTACTACGAGGTCGAATACTACACGTCCGACGGCGACGAGGTGAAGGTCCGCCTCGACCCCGTCACCGGCGCGGCGCGCTGACGCCGACGCAGCATGGGCAGTGGCGCCGCGCGCGCCACTGCGCTACCTCCGGCGGCAAGGGAGGACGACCATGCAATCACTGTTCCATCTTGCCATCCACGTGACCGATCTCGACGAGGCCCGCGCCTTCTACGGCGGCGTCCTCGGCTGCACCGAGGGCCGCTCGGCCCCGACTTGGGTCGATTTCGACTTCTTCGGTAACCAGCTCTCGCTGCATCTGGGCCAGCCCTTCGCGACCGACCGGACGGGCACGGTGGGCGCGCACAAGGTGATGATGCCCCATTTCGGCGCCGTCCTGCCGCTGGACGACTGGAAGACGCTGGCCGAGCGGTTGCAGCACCACGGCATCGCCTTCGACATCCCGCCCGTCATCCGCTTCGAGGGCGAGCCGGGCGAGCAGCGCACCATGTTCTTCGCCGATCCCTCGGGCAACCCGATCGAGATCAAGGGCTTTGCCGATTGGAACGGGGTCTTCGCCGCATGAGCCGCTACGTGATCGACCCGCCCGCATGCCCCGTAGCGCCCGTCGCCGGCGGCGGCCTCTTTCCGGTGCGCCGCATCTTCTGCGTCGGCCGCAACTATGCCGACCACGCCCGCGAGATGGGGCACGAGCCGGAACTGCCCTTCTTCTTCGCCAAGCCCGCCGACGCGCTGCTGACCGGCGGGGCCGATCTTCCCTATCCGCCGGCCACCGACGACCTGCATTTCGAGGGCGAGCTGGTCGTGGCGCTGAAGGGCGGCGGCTGTGACATCCCGGCAGAGGAGGCGGCCAACGTGGTCTGGGGCCACGCCGCGGGCATCGACTTCACCCGCCGCGACATGCAGGCCGAGGCCAAGAGGCTGGGCCGGCCGTGGGACATGGCCAAGGGCTTCGATCACTCGGCCGCCATCGGGCCGCTGTCGCCCGCCGACGCGCCGCTGACCGAAGGCGCGATCCGTCTGCTTCTGGATGGCGAGGTCCGGCAGGACGGCGACCTCAGCCAGATGATCCTGCCGGTGCCGCAGATCATCGCCTATCTCTCGACGCTGGTCGCCCTGGCGCCGGGCGACCTGATCTACACCGGCACGCCGGCCGGCGTCGCGGCCTGCGCGCGCGGGCAGGAGCTGCGGGTCGAGATCGCCGGCCTCGAGCCGCTGGTGACGCGCGTCACCTGAGGCCGGTCACGCCGGCCGGCGCTCGTCGATGCGGATCAGGGTCTGCAGGCCGGTGGCGACATGGCTGCGGCCGGCCGGGGTCACGCCCCACACGTCCAGCTGGCAGACCGTCAGCGTGCGGCCGGGCTTGAGCACCCGCCCCTCGGCCTCCAGCCAGTCGCCGCGGGCGGGGTTCAGGAGGTTCAGCTTGAACTCGGTCGTCAGCACGCCCGCGCCCTCGGGGAAAAGCGTGAAGGCCGCGTAACCGCCCGCCGAATCGGCGATGGCCGTGCTGGCGCCCGCGTGGAAGTAGCCGTGCTGCTGCGTCAGTTCGGGCCGGAACGGAAGGCGCAGGACGACGCGGCCCGGCCCTGCCTCGGCGATCTCGGCACCGAGGTGGCGCATGAGGCCCTGCGCCGCGAAACTGGCCTTCAGGCGCGCCAGCGCGTCCGGCGACAATTCGGTCGATGTCATGCGTCCCTCCGTCCCTGCAGGCAGCATCGCGCGCATGGGGCGGCGGCGAAAGCGAAAAGGGCGGGACCTTCCGGCCCCGCCCCAACTCGCCCGGATGTCGCGGCGCTTAGGCCCGGCGCGTCAGCCGGCGTGCGCCCTCGATCAGCATCAGGGCGACGACAAGCTTGACCAGGTCGCCCAGGATGAAGGGCGTGAAGCCTGCCGCCAGCACCTTCTCGGAGGGCACGAAGTTGCTCAGCCACAGAAGGCCGGGCACGTAGATCGCGGCAAGGCCGGCCAGCATCGCGGCGCCGCGCCCGATGGTGCCGCGGCCCTGCGCCAGCGCGCCGGTCAGGCCCATCGCCAGCAGCATCCCCAGCAGGAAGCCGGCGGTCGGCCCGGCCAGATAGGCCGGCCCGGCGGCGGCGCCGGCGAAGACCGGCAGGCCCGCGGCGCCCGCCGCAAGGTAGGTGCCCATCGCAGCCAGCCCGAGGCGCGGGCCCAGCACGACGGCAAGGCCCATCACCGCCATCGTCTGCAGCGTCATCGGCACCGGCCAGAACGGCACCTGGATCTTGGCGCTGATGGCGATCAGCGCCGTGGCGGCCAACGTGAGGCCGACCTTGCCGGCAAGGCTGTTCTGGACGGCATGTCCCTTGGCAAGCTGCATGGTGGTTCCTTCCCTCGATTGTCGCGAATCGCAGCGGCCCGGAAGCCGCAAATCCGCGTCATGATGCGCGAGGGACCGGGCGCGAGGCAAGGGCGCAGCGACGGCGGCGCGACATCCCCAAGTTGCACCCTGCCGGCACGAAGAAAAGGCGCGCGCGGATGCGACGCTAGGTCGCAACGCAGGCCTTCCGCAGGGTGGGAAGGGCGCCGCGCCGGCAAGCCGCACTTCTTTATTGGGCCGAGCGCGCGGGCATGCCGAAGCGGGCCGCCAGACGGCTGCGGATCGTGCAAATTACGGGCGGGGCTTCCGAATTCACCGGTCGGCATCTGTTTTCCCCCGGGGAAGGATGCTAATAGCCCCCGCCAACGACATGCGGCATGGGGGTACGGGACATGGCAGAGGATTATCCCAAGGTCGATCGGGTGATGGGGGGCGTGGCCGGCTTGATCTCGATCGCGGTCCCTGCCGTCCTGTTCCTCTACTTCATCATGCTGGCGCCGCAGATCGCGATGGACGCGCAGGTCTGGGCGGCCGAATGGGTGCCCTCGCTCGGCATCTCGCTTTCGGTGCTGATGGACGGGCTGTCGCTGACCTTCGCGCTGCTGATCACCGGGATCGGCACGGCCGTCACGCTGTATTCGGCGCAGTATCTGGGCGATCACCCGGATTATCCGCGCTTCGTCAGCTACCTGCTGATGTTCATGGTGGGGATGCTGGGCCTGGTGCTGGCGGGCAACCTCATCACGCTCTTCGTCTTCTGGGAGGTGACGACGATCGCCTCGTACCTGCTGATCGGCTTCAACGCCGACAGCGCCAAGTCGCGCCGCTCGGCCCTGCAGGCGCTGCTGGTCACCGGCACGGGCGGGCTGGTCATGCTGGCCGGGATGATCATCCTCGGCAGCGTCGTCGGCAGCTTCGAGATCGCGGAGATTCTGGGCAGCGGCGACATGATCCGCGCCCATCCCTGGTACATGGCCATCCTGCTGCTGTTCCTGGCCGGCGCCTTCACCAAGTCGGCGCAGTTCCCGCTGCATTTCTGGCTGCCGAACGCGATGGCCGCGCCGACGCCGGTCTCGGCCTACCTGCACAGCGCGACGATGGTGAAGGGCGGCATCTACCTGATGGCGCGGATGAACCCGGCGCTTGGCGGGACCTCGGCCTGGTTCTGGATCCTGGTGCTGTTCGGCGGCTTCACCGCGGTCTTCGCCTCGGTGCTGGCGCTGCGGCAGACCGACATCAAGCAGGTGCTGGCCTACACGACGCTGATGGCGCTCGGCACGCTGACGATGTTCATCGGCGCGGGCACCGATTACGCGATCATCGCGGCGATGCTGTTCCTGGTGGTGCACTCGCTTTATAAGGCGGCGCTGTTCCTGGTCATCGGGATCGTCGATCACGGCACCGGCACGCGCGAGGCGCCGGTCCTGCGCGGCCTGCGCCACGCGATGCCGCTGACGGCGCTGGCCGCTGCGCTGGCCGCGATCAGCATGGCGGGCATCCCGCCGATGATCGGCTTCATCGGGAAAGAGTTCATGTACAAGGCGGGCCTCGGCCTGCCGGGGCTGGGTGCGGCCTGGGTTACGGTGATGATCTTTGCAGCCTCGGTCCTGATGTTCGTCGTCGCCGGCATTGTCGCGCTGCGTCCCTTCATGGGCGAGCTGGCGAAGACCCCCAAGCCCGCGCATGAGGGGCCGTGGCCGATGCTGGCCGGGCCGCTGGTCCTGGGCGCGCTGTCGCTGCTGTTCGGGATCCTGCCCTCGACCGTCGGCTTCTACTTCGTCGCCCCGGCCACGCGCGCCGTGCTGGGCATGGATGCCGAGGTGCATCTCTATCTCTGGGGCGGCTTCAACGCGGCGCTCCTGCTGTCCGTGCTGACCTTCCTGGCCGGCTGGCTGATCTATCGCCGTCACGAGGCGATCCGCGCCCGCCTGGCCGTCGCCGAGGCGAAGGCGCCGAACTTCGACCGGGGCTGGGACAACGTCCTCGACGGGCTGAAGGCGCTGGCGGCCTGGCAGACGCGCCTGATCCAGACCGGCAGCCTGCAACGCTACATGGCGGTGATGTTTGCGACCTTCGCGCTGCTGGTCGGCGCGACCCTCATCCTGCGCGGCGGCATGGGCAGCGGCATCAACTACGACGCCGAGGGCGTGCATCCGATCCAGTGGACCGTTCTGGCGCTGATCGCGATGGGGGCGGGTCTCTCGACCTGGACCTCCAGCCGGATGACGGCGATCACCGCGCTCGGCGTGGTGGGCATCGGGGTGGCGCTGCTCTTCATCATCTTCAGCGCGCCCGACGTCGCCATCACCCAGCTTCTGGTCGAGGTGCTGGTGGTCGTCCTGGTCGCGCTGGTCATGCTGCGCCTGCCGCATCTGCCCTCGCGCGCGAAGTCTGGCTTCCGCGCCGGTCATGCCGCCATCGCGGCGGCGGTGGGCCTTGTCACCACGGCGGTGATGATCGCGGTTCTGCAGACACCCTTCGACCGGCGCCTGACGGACTTCTTCGAGATCGCCTCGTATCCCGACGCGCATGGCCGCAACATCGTCAACGTCATCCTGGTGGACTTCCGGGCGACCGACACCTTCGGCGAGATCGTCGTCGTCGTCATCGCCGCCATCGCGGCCTATGCGCTGCTGCGCGGCGCGCCCGGCGCCAGCCCGACACCGGCCGGCGAGCCCGGCGCACGAGGCGAGGAGGAAAAGGCATGAACTCGCTGATCCTGACCACCGCGACCCGGCTGCTGGTCGCCCTGCTGCTGGTCTTCTCGATCTACGCCCTGCTGCGCGGCCACAACCTGCCGGGCGGCGGCTTCATCGGCGGGCTGATCGGCGCGACCGGGTTCATCCTCTACATCGTTGCGACCTCGGCCGCCGAGGCGCGGGCCGCACTGCGCGTCGATCCCGCGAGCGTGGCGATGGTCGGCGTCGGCGTCGCCGCGCTGGCGGGCCTGATGTCCGCCTTCGTCGGCCAGCCCTTCATGACCGGCCAGTGGCTGTTCCTGTTCGCCGAGCCCGGCGAGAAGGGGCTGCCCCTGTCCTCGGTGCTGGTCTTCGACATCGGCGTCTACCTGGCCGTCTTCGGCGGCATCCTGACGCTGGTCTTTGCTCTGGAAGAGGAGATCTGAGCGTGGAACTGCTGCTCGCTCTGACCATCGGCATCCTGGTGGCCTGCGCGGTCTACCTGATGCTGGACCGCAACGTGATCCGGTTCCTCTTCGGGCTGATCCTGCTGTCGAACGCCGCCAACCTGCTGATCTTCCTGTCCGGCCGCCTGACCGCGGGCGCCCCGCCGCTGATCGACGAGGGGCTCTACGCCCCGACCGGCGTCGTCGCCAACGCCCTGCCGCAGGCGCTGGTGCTGACGGCGATCGTGATCGGCTTCGGCCTTCTGGCCTTCACGCTGGCGCTGGTCTACCGCACCTATCGCAGCCTCGGCACCGTCAACAGCGACGAGATGCGCGTGGCCGAGCCCGTCGCGCAGGAGGCGCGCCGATGAGCTGGCTGCTGGTCAATCCGATCCTGATACCGCTGCTGACCGCAGTCCTGGCCTACATGTTCCGCTTCAACCCGGCCGGGCGCTGGATCTCGGTCGCCGGGACCGTCGCGCTGCTGCTGGCCAGCGTCCTGATGATGGCCGAGGTGCTGGAGCACGGCGTCATCGCCGCGCAGATGTCGAACTGGCAGGCGCCCTTCGGCATCACGCTGGTCGCCGACTATCTCGGCGCGGTCATGGTCGTGATCACCGCGATCACCGGCCTCGCCACCGTCATCTACAGCCTGGCCGAGATCCCCGAGCGGCTGGAGCGGCTTGGCTTCCACGCCCTGCTCCAGGTGCTGATGGCCGCCGTCTGCGGCGCCTTCCTGACCGGGGACCTCTTCAACCTCTACGTCTGGTTCGAGGTCATGCTGATCTCCAGCTTCGGCCTTCTGGTGCTGGGCGGCAGCAAGGAGCAGCTGGACGGCGGCATCAAGTACGTGACGCTGAACCTCGTCTCGACCATCATGTTCCTCTCGGGGATCGGCCTTCTCTACGGGGTCACCGGCACGCTCAACATGGCCGACCTGCACCTGGCCGTGCGCGAGGTCGAGAACCAGGGCCTGCTGACCACGATTGCGGTGATGTTCCTCGTCGCCTTCGGGGTGAAGGCCGCGCTCTTCCCGCTGTTCTTCTGGCTGCCGGCCTCGTACCACACGCCGCCGGTCGCGGTGTCGGCCATCTTCGCGGGCCTGCTGACCAAGGTCGGGGTCTATGCGATGATCCGCACCTTCACGCTGATCTTCGATCACGACGTCGGCTACACGCACCAGATCATGCTCTGGCTCGCGGTGCTGACGATGGTGACGGGCGTTCTGGGAGCGGCGGCAATGAACGACTTCCGGCGCATCCTGTCCTTCCACATCATCAGCCAGATCGGCTACATGATCCTGGGCCTAGCGCTGTTCACGCCGCTCGGCCTCGTGGGCGCGGTCTTCTACCTCGTGCACCACATCATCGTGAAGGCGAACCTGTTCTTCGTGGCGGGCGTCGCCAAGCGAATCGCGGGCTCGACCGACCTCGCGCGGATCGGCGGGCTCTACGCCCACGCGCCGCTGCTGGCCTTCCTGTTCCTGATCCCGGCCTTCTCGCTGGCGGGCTTCCCGCCGCTGTCGGGCTTCTGGGCGAAATACGTGCTGGTGAAGGCGGCGCTGGACTTGCAGATGTGGTTCGTCGCGGGCGTCTCGTTGGCGGTCGGCCTGCTGACCATCTACTCGATGACCAAGATCTGGGGCGCGGCCTTCTGGCCCGCGCATCCCGAGGGCAAAAGACCCCGCCTCGGCGACGTGCCCGTGGGCGAGCGGCTGGCCCTGATGCTGCCGATCATCGGGCTGGCGCTCTTGACGTGCATCATCGGCCTCTTCCCCGAGCCCTTCGTGCAGTTCGCCGAGACCTCGGCCGCGCAGCTCCTGGATTCCACCGACTACGTGACCACCGTTCTGGGGGTGCAGCCATGAACCTCTTTGGCATCAACATGCTGCTGGCCTTCGCCTGGGTGGCGCTGACCGGCGATCTGTCCATTCTCGGCCTGCTGACCGGGGCGCTGATCGGACTTGCCGCCATGTGGCTGGTCCGGCCGCTGTTTCCCACCACCGGCACCTATTTCCTGCGGCTGTGGTACGCGATCCGGCTCGTGGTGATGTTCGTCTACGAGCTGGTTGTCAGCTCGTTCGCGGTCGTCCGGGACGTCATCACGCCCGGCCAAAGCTCGAAACCGGCGCTGATCGAGGTGCCGCTGAACGTGACGACGGACGCGCAGATAACGCTTCTGGCGAACTTCATCTCGCTGACGCCGGGCACGCTGACGCTGGACGTGTCCGAGGACCGCAGCAAGCTTTATATCCATGCCATGTTCGGCGACGATCCCGACGCGATCCGGGCGCAGATCCGCGACCGGTTCGAGGTCTGGGTGCGCGAGGCGACGGAGTAGGGCGATGACATTTCTCGGATACGCAATCCTCTTCGGCTTCGCGATGGTCATCCTGGGCGTGGCGCTGGCCTCGATCCGGCTGATCAAGGGGCCGACGCTGGCCGACCGGATCGTCGCGCTGGACATGATGACGGTGCAGCTGGTGGCCTTCGGCGGGCTCTCGGCCCTTCAGGCCGGCAGCGCGGCCTTCCTTGACGTCGCCGTGGTGCTGGCCCTCGTGGGCTTCCTGGCGACCGTCTGCCTGGCGCGCTACCTCGAGCGCCGCAACAGCATCAACCGTGAGGAGCAGGAGTGATGGTCGAGATCATCGTCGCCATTCTCGTCATCGCGGGCGGGTTCTTCTGCTTCGCCGCAGGCCTCGGGGTCCTGCGCCTGCCGGACCTGCTGATCCGCATGCACGCCTCGACCAAGGCCGGCACGCTCGGCTCGGGGCTGATCCTGACCGCCGTCGCCATCGCCTTTGCCGAGGGCACGGTCATCGCGCGCGCCGTCGCCGCGATCATCTTCCTGCTGCTGACCGCCCCCGTCGCGGCGCATCTGATCGGCCGCGCCGCCTTCCGCACCGGCGTGCCGATGAGCCCGCGCACCGACTGCGAGCCGGGCGTGGCCGAGGCCCTGCGCGGCCGCCCGGCCGAGCAAGCGCCCAAGTGACAGGGCGCCTGACAGGCCATCGGGCCGGCGCCGAGCCGGCCCTTTTCAATTTCGTGATCGGGGCGTAAATGTTCCCGAATGGCGGACGAACCGCCACATGCGAAAGAGCCGAATGAGCCAGGACCTGCCCACCATCACCCGCACCGAGGAGCTGGCGCTCTTCTGCGAGGCCGCAAAATCCGCCCCCTACGTCACCGTCGACACCGAGTTCCTGCGCGAGCGGACCTACTGGTCGAAGCTGTGCCTGATCCAGCTGGCCATTCCCGCCGCGGCCGATCCCGAAGGCGACGACGAGGCACCGCCCGTCGCCGATGCCGTGCTGGTCGATCCGCTGGCCGAGGGGCTGTCGCTGGAGCCGCTCTACGATCTCTTCCGCAACGAGAATGTGGTCAAGGTCTTCCACGCGGCGCGGCAGGATCTCGAGATCTTCTTCCACGACGCGCAGATCTTTCCCACGCCGCTCTTCGACACGCAGGTCGCGGCGATGGTCTGCGGCTTCGGCGAGCAGGTCGGCTACGAGACGCTGGTCCGCAAGATCGCCCGCGCCAACCTGGACAAGTCCTCGCGCTTCACCGACTGGTCGCGCCGCCCGCTGTCGGATGCGCAAAAGGCCTATGCGCTGGCCGACGTCACCCATCTGCGCGTCATCTACGAGTTTCTCGCCGCCGAGCTGACAAAGACCGGGCGCGACGCCTGGCTGGCCGAGGAGCTGGCCGTCCTGACCGATCCCGAGACCTACATCACGCGCCCCGACGAGGCCTGGCTGAAGGTCCGCACCCGCACCAACTCGCCGCGCTTCCTCGCCATCCTGCGCGAGCTGGCGCGCTTCCGCGAGGCTTATGCGCAGGAGCGGGACATCCCCCGCAGCCGCGTCTTCAAGGACGACGCGATGGTCGAACTGGCCTCGACCAAGCCGCTGACAGAGGCCGATCTCGGCCGCTCGCGCCTTCTGCTGCGCGAGGCGCGCAAGGGCGAGATCGCGAACGGCATCCTGGCGGCGGTCAAGGCGGGCATCGAGGCGAAGGACCTGCCCCAACCCAAGGGCGAAGAGCCCGGGCGGCCCGGCAACCCGGCCCTGTCTGACCTGCTGCGTGTGCTCTTGAAGGCCAAGGCGGATGCGGCGGGAGTGGCGCCGAAGCTGATCGCCTCGGCCGCCGATCTCGACGCCATCGCCACGGGCGAGCGGAACCTGCCGGCGTTGCAGGGCTGGCGCGCCGAGGTCTTCGGCCGCGACGCCTTGCGCCTGACTGCGGGCGAGATCGCGCTGTCCGCGCAGGGCGGCTCGGTCCGGGTCGTGCCGGCGCGCTGAGGCGCCGGCGCCTCAGTTCTTGCGGGGATCGGCGGGACCGGGCGTGACGACGCGGAACATGGCGCGCCGCTCCTCGGGCGTCGTCGCAGGGCTGGCCGCGGGCCGGGCCGGGGCCGGGCTGCGCTCGAAACTGGGCGCGTGTTCGGCGAAGCCGATGGTCGAGGGCGAGGGCGGCAGGATGGTGCCGCCGTCGATGATCGGGAAGACGGCATCGCGCACCAGGTCGAAGCGGCGCGGGGCCGCGCCGATCTCGCCATCGGCGATCAGGCAGCCGAGGGCGCGGGTCACGTCGCCGAAATCCGAACGCAGGGGCAGAAGCAGCATCCGCGCGCCCATCTCGGGCCGCGCATAGCCGGACTTGCCGTGCAGCATCACCTCGGCGATCTGCGGCGCCTTGAAGACCGTCTCGAGCACGTCGGAAAAGCGCCCGCGCGAGCCGGCGTTCAGGAAGGCGCAGATCGGCATGCCCCGCACCTCCATCCCCATCAGGTCGATAAGGTGGCGCCCGGCGAGCCGCATCCGCGCCGCCCCCGGTGCGATGCGCTCCAGGATGAAGGCGAAGTCCAGCATCCGCGCGATGGCCCGCGGATCGACATCCGAGCGCGCGGGCACGGCGCGACCCTTGCGAATCCCGTTCCAGTAGCCGCGCATGTCGCGGATGATCGTGTCGGCCGACGCGGTGCCATGATCCAGAAGCCGCACGACTTCGCCCCGGGACACGCCTGCGGCGCCGGGCGATTGCGTGGAATCGTCCTCTACATCGGACATACCAGTCTCCGTCACTCGTTCCTCTTGCAGGCTTCTGCCCCACCTCAACACAACGCAAGATTACCCGCATCCGCGGCGCCAGCCGAGTCATTTGATGAACGAATGGTTAATCGTGATCAGGGACGCCCGGCCTTGACCGGATGCCGGGCAGCGGGCATCCCCGCAGCAGAAATCCTGCCGAAGGGAGCGCCGCATGATGAACCGCACCGGCCTGATGGTCATCCTCTCCTCGCCCTCGGGCGCGGGAAAGTCCACGCTGGCCCGGCGGCTGATGGAGTGGGACGACAGCCTGCGCTTCTCGGTCTCGGCCACCACGCGCGCCCCGCGCCCCGGTGAGGTGGACGGGGTCGACTACCACTTCACCTCGCCCGAGGAATTCGCGGCCATGGTCGAGGCGGGCCAGATGCTGGAACATGCCGAGGTCTTCGGCAACTTCTACGGCAGCCCGCGCGCGCCCGTCGAGGCCGCGATGGGCGAGGGGCGCGACACGCTCTTCGACGTGGACTGGCAGGGCGGCCAGCAGATTCGCGCCTCGGCGCTAGGCGGGCATGTCGTGTCCATCTTCGTGCTGCCCCCCTCGCTGCCCGAGCTGGAGCGGCGGCTGCGCGGGCGCGGGCAGGACAGCGACGTGGTCATCGCCGGCCGGATGCTGAAGAGCCGGTCCGAGATCAGCCACTGGGCGGAATACGATTACGTGCTGGTCAACGACGATCTGGACGAGACCGAGGCGAAGCTGCGGGCGATCCTGACGGCCGAGCGGCTGCGGCGCGACCGCCAGGCGGGGCTTGGTGCCTTCGTCAAGCGCCTGATGGCCGAGGAGACGGCGCCGTGATCTGGACCCTCGACGGGCGGGCGCCCCGCATCGCGCCGGATGCCTGGATCGCGCCAGACGCGCAGGTCATCGGCGATGTCGCGCTGGAGGCCGAGGCCTCGGTCTGGTTCGGCGCGGTGCTGCGCGGCGACACCGAGGAGATCCGCATCGGCCGGGGCAGCAACGTGCAGGACCTCTGTTGCCTGCACACCGACCCGGGCCACCCGCTGCTGATCGGGGCGGACTGCACCATCGGCCACCGCGCGATCCTCCACGGCTGCCGCATCGGCGACGGGGCGCTGGTCGGGATGGGCGCGACGATCCTCAACGGCGCGGTGATCGGCGCCGGCGCCCTGATCGGCGCGGGCGCGCTGATCCCCGAGGGCAAGGAGATCCCTGCCGGCGCGCTGGTGATGGGCGCGCCCGGCCGCGTGGTGCGGATGCTGGGCGAGGACGGGCTGGCAGGCCTGCGGGCCTCGGCCGCACGCTACCGCGCCAATGCCGCGCGCTTCCGAGCCGGGCTGGCCCCTGGCGCGCCCCTGGGCGCCACCCCATGAGCCGCGAGGCGCAGCGCCGGGTCGGCGGGTTCCTCGAGGCCGTGCCGATCCCGATGCTGGCGGTGGACGCGCAGGCCCGCACCATCGGCGCGAACGCGGCGGCCGTTGCGGTCTTCGGCGCGAACCTTCTCGACCGGCCCTTCGTCACGGTGCTGCGCCATCCGGGCGTGGTGCAGGCGGTGGACTGGGTGATCGCGCCGGAGCTTCATGCCGCGCCCGCCTCGGACCCCGACCTTCCGCCGCCGGCCGAAGGCGGCGTCGCCCTGCGCGCCCAGTTCTCGGCCGACGGGCGGCGCATCCTGGCCGAGGTCGCCGTCTCGCCCCTGCCGGCGCTGATCGGGCGCGGCGCCTTGGTCGCGATCCTCGACCGCTCGGTGACCGAAGAGGCCGAGCAGATGCGCCGGGACTTCGTGGCGAATGTCAGCCACGAGCTGAAGACGCCCCTGACCGCGCTTCTGGGCTTCATCGAGACCCTGCGCGGCCCCGCGCGCGAGGATGCCAACGCCCGCGGTCGCTTTCTAGACATCATGGAGCGCGAGGCGATGCGGATGAACCGGCTCATCAGCGAGCTGCTGTCGCTGAGCCGCGTGCAGGCCGAGGAGCGGCGGCGCCCTTCCGAGCCGGTGGACCTGGCGGCGCTGCTGCGCAGCGTCCTGGCGACGATGGCCCCGGCCGCCGCCGCTGCGGGTGTCGCGGTGACCGCCGAGGGGCTGGAGCGGCCCGTGGTCCTGCCCGGCGACGCCGACCAGCTGACGCAGGTGTTCCAGAACCTCGTGGAGAACGCGCTGAAATACGGCCGCTCTGGCGGGGTGCTGCGCGTCGCCATGACCGAGATCGCGCATGAGCCGCAGCTGCGCGGACCGGCCTGGGCCGTCGCGGTCGAGGATCGCGGCGACGGCATTGACGAGATCCACCTGCCGCGCCTGACCGAGCGCTTCTACCGCGTCGACGCCCACCGCTCGCGCGAGGAGGGGGGCACGGGTCTCGGCCTCGCCATCGTCAAGCACATCATCAGCCGCCACCGCGGCCGCCTGCGGATCGAGAGCCGCCGCGGCGAGGGCACGCGCTTCACCGTGGTGCTGCCGCAGGGGCTGGACCGGGGCTGACAGCGCGGGCCCCGAAAGCGGGCGCTGCCTCTCGCCCTTGCGGGCCGGCTGTCCTATAACCGCGGCAGATCCGATGGAGAAAGATCCGATGTCGCAGGAAACGCAGGTCGATCCCGCCAAGCTTGCCGCCGCGCGGGCGGCGGTGGCGCTGGTCGAGACGGGGATGAAGCTGGGCCTGGGCACCGGCTCGACCGCCAGCATCATGGTGCGCGAGCTGGCCGCCCGCGTCCGCGCCGAGGGGCTGGCGCTGCGCTGCGCGGCGACCTCGCAGGCGACGGCCGACCTGGCCGCCTCGCTCGGGCTGCGGGTCGAGAGCCTGGACGAGATCGGCTGGCTGGACCTGACCATCGACGGGGCCGACGAGGTGGATGCCGACCTGCACCTGATCAAGGGCGGCGGCGGTGCCCATCTGCGCGAGAAGATCGTGGCGGCGGCCTCGAACCGGATGGTGGTGATCGCCGATCCCGGCAAGATGGTCGAGCAGCTGGGCGCCTTTCCCCTTCCGGTCGAGGTCCTGGCCTTCGGCTTCGAGACGACGCGGGTGCTGATCCGCCGCGCGCTGGAGGCGCTGGAGCTGGGCGAATGCGACGTCCTACAGCGGCTGCGCGGCAGCGAGCCCTGGATCACGGACGAGGGGAACCTGATCCTCGACCTGCATCTGGGCTGCATCCCCGATCCGGTCCTGCTGGCGCGCGCGCTGGCGGCGATCCCGGGCGTGGTCGAGCACGGGCTGTTCCTCGGCATGTGCAGCCTGGCCATCATCGGGCGCGAGGACGGCACCGTGGTCGAGCTGTCGCGCGACGCGGACATCGACGCCGACCTCCTGGCGGGCGAGGGAGAATAAGCGGTGAGCTTCGACTACGACCTCTTCGTCATCGGCGGCGGCTCGGGCGGGGTGCGCGCGGCGCGCATCGCAGCCAGCGAGCACGGCGCCCGCGTCGGGCTGGCCGAGGAGAGCCGCATGGGCGGCACCTGCGTCATCCGGGGCTGCGTGCCCAAGAAGCTGATGGTCTTCGCCGCGCAGGCCGGGCTGATGGAGGCCGAGATGCGCGGCTACGGCTGGTGCGACGCCACCGCCGGCCGCTTCGACTGGCAGGTCTTCCGCGAGAAGCTGGACGCCGAGCTGCGCCGGTTGGAGCTGATCTACCGTGCCGCGCTGCAGAAGGCCGGCGTCACCATCCACGACCAGCGCGCCCGCCTGGTCGGCCATCACGAGGTCGAGCTGGCCGACGGCACCCGCCTCTCGGCCCGCCACATCCTGATCGCGGCCGGCGGCCGCCCGGCCAAGATCGGCGTTCCGGGCGAAGAGCTGGCGATGGTCTCGGACGATCTGTTCCTGATGGACGCGCTGCCCAAGAAGATGCTGCTGGTCGGCGGCGGCTTCATCGCCTGCGAGTTCTCGACCATCATGGCCGGCCTCGGGGTCGAGACGGTGCAGGTCTATCGCGGCGACGCCGTGCTGCGGGGCTTCGACCGCGAGGCGCGGGACATGGCGACGCTGCAGCTGAGCCAGGTCGGCGTGGACCTGCGCCTCGGCCCGACGCCGACCCTGCTGGAGCGGGCGGGCGAGGGCGTCCGCGTCAGCTTCGACGACGGCAGCGCCGAGGCCTTCGACAGCGTCCTCTTCGCGACGGGCCGCACGCCCTACACGGCGGGCCTCGGCCTCGAGACGACCGAGGTGCGGCTGAAGCCGAACGGCGCGATCGAGGTGGACGAATGGTCGCAAACCTCGGTCCCCTCGATCTTCGCCGTGGGCGACGTGACCGACCGGGTGAACCTGACGCCGGTGGCGATCCGCGAAGGCCACGCCTTCGCGGACACCGTCTTCGGCGCCCGGCCGCGGACCGTCGATCATTCGCTCGTCGCGGCGGCGGTCTACCTGCGCCCGCACGAGCTGGGCACTGTCGGCCTGACCGAAGAGCAGGCGAAGGCGCGCGGGCCGGTCGATGTCTATTCGACCGTCTTCCGCCCCATGCGCTCGATGTTCGCGGGCAGCGACGCGCGGGTGATGATGAAGCTGCTGGTCGATCCGGCCACCGACAAGGTGCTGGGCTGCCACATCTTCGGGCCCGAGGCCGGCGAGATGATCCAGCTGGCCGCCATTCCCATCGGCATGGGGGCGACCAAGGCGCAGTTCGACGCCACCATCGCCGTGCATCCCACGGCGGCGGAGGAGCTGGTGACGATGCGCCATCCCTCGCGCCGGCATGAGGGGCTTGGGGGCTGACGTTCGCGTGTGCGCGGCCCTCTGACGCATGTTGAGGGCGGACCCAAGGTCGCGCATGGGTTGACATTTTGGCCCTGCGCCCCAGTTTCGAAAGCAATGAACCGACAACGAAAGTAGGACGACGGATGGCAAATCAGGGCCCCTGGGGTGGTGGCGGCGGAGGCAATGGCGGCGGCCGGGATGACGACGATCAGGGCAAGCGGCCCGGCCCGCGCCCCTGGGGGAACCAGCAGCCGCCGAACGGCCCGCGCCGGCCGGGGCAGGGCGGCGAGCAGATGCCCGAGATCGAGGAGCTGATGAAGAAGGGCCAGGAGCGGCTGCGCGTCCTCATGGGCGGGCGCGGCGGCGGCGGCGGCACCGGCGGCGGGCGTCCGACCGGCGGCCCCGGCTTCGGCCTGAACCGCTCGACCCTCGCGGTCGCGGGCCTCGCGGCCGTCGCCCTCTGGGCCTTTGCCAGCTTCTACCGCGTCCAGACCAACGAGCAGTCGGTCGAGTTCCTCTTCGGCCGCGCCGTCGCCGTCGGCACCGAGGGCCTGAACTTCGCGCCCTGGCCCATCGTCCGCGCCGAGGTCGTGCCGGTCACCAACGAGCGCGTCACCGAGATCGGCACCGGCCGGGCCGGCCCGATGGACAGCGGCCTCATGCTGACGCGGGACCAGAACATCGTGGACATGGAGTACCAGGTCGTCTGGAACATCCGCGACCCGCAGATGTATCTCTTCAACCTGGCCGATCCGGCCGACACCATCCGCGCCGTCTCCGAATCCGCGATGCGCGACATCATCGCGCGCAGCGAGCTGGCGCCGATCCTCAACCGCGACCGGGGCGCCGTCGCCACCGACCTGCGCGAGGCGGTGCAGCGGACGCTGGACGAATACCAGTCGGGCATCAACGTCGTCCGGGTCAACCTCGACCGTGCCGACCCGCCGAGCGAGGTCATCGACGCCTTCCGCGAGGTCCAGGCCGCGCAGCAGGAGCGCGACCGGCTTGAGAACGAGGCCGACGCCTATGCGAACCGCGTCCTGGCGCAGGGTCGCGGTAACGCCGCGCAGATCCTGGAACAGGCCGAGGGTTATCGGGCTGAGGCGGTCAACAACGCCCAGGGTGAGGCCGCGCGCTTCAACTCGATCTACGAGGAATACGTGAAGGCCCCCGACGTGACCCGCCGCCGGATGTATCTTGAAACGATGGAGCAGGTGCTCGGCGACGTGCAGAAGATCATTCTTGGCGAGGGGCTGAACGAGGGCTCGGGCGTCGTGCCCTACCTGCCGCTCGACCAGCTGCGCGGCGGCGCCGGGCAGAACCGGGCACCGGGAACGCAGCCGGGCGCCACGGGCACCGGCATCGGCACGGGGGCCGGCCTTCCGGGCGGCACCACGCAGGGCGGTGCGCCGACGCAGACGACCAACCCGCTGACCGGCGCTCAGCTTGGCAACACGACCGCGGGAGGGACGAACTGATGGCCGCACGCAGAAGATTTCCGCTGACCACCCTGGCCGTCCCGGCCCTCGTCGTGGCCGCCGTCGTGGCTGCCTCCTCGCTCTACATCGTCGACGAGCGCGAGAAGGCGCTGGTCCTGCGGATCGGCCGCGTGGTCGATGTGCAGGAGACGCCGGGCCTCAACTTCAAGGTGCCGTTCCTTGACGCGGTGGTGAAGTACGACGCGCGCATCCTCGGCCTGCCGACCAGCCCGCTGGAGGTCACGCCGCTCGATGACCGCCGGCTTGTGGTCGACGCCTTCGCCCGCTGGCGCATCACCGATCCGGTCCGCTTCCGGCAGGCCGTCGGCACCGGCGGCATCCAGGCCGCGATGTCGCGGCTGGAGCCGATCGTCAGCGCCTCGATTCGGGAAGTGCTGGGCTCGGTCCCCTCGACGGCGGTGCTGTCGGACGACCGGACCGCGCTGATGAACCAGATCCGCAACGAGGCGCGCAACAACTCGGCCGGTCTCGGCGTCGAGATCATCGACGTGCGCCTGACCCGCACCGACCTGCCCGAGCAGAACCTCAACGCGACCTATGCCCGGATGCGGGCCGAGCGTGAGCGGGAAGCGGCGGACGAGATCGCCCGCGGCGGCGAGGCGGCGCAGCGCGTGCGCGCGGCCGCAGACCGGACCGTGGTCGAGCTGACCTCGGAAGCGCGCCGGCGCTCGGAGATCATCCGAGGCGAGGCCGACGCGCAGCGGAACGCGATCTACGCCGACGCCTTCGGCCGCGACCCCGAGTTCTTCGCCTTCACCCGTTCGATGACGGCCTACGAGCGGTCGATGATCGGCACGGGCGCCTCGATGGTGCTCTCGCCCGAGGGCGAGTTCTTCACCTACATGCTCAGCGACGGGGCGGCGAATGCCAACCCGCCCTCCGAGCCGGTGCCGCCCGGCACCTCGGCGCAGGACATGGGCGCCTATGACAGCGACGCCGACAATGGCGAGCAGCTGGTCGAGCCGGTCGTGACCGACCGCGACGGCAACCCCCTGGGAGAAACGGCGGGCGTGCGCCTGACGCCGGTCCCCGAGAGCCTCGCGACGCCGCCGCAGGAGCCTGCCGAGATCATGGTGCCGGATGCCGGTGCCGCAGGGCAGGCAGGCGGAACCACCGCGGCCCCGGCCGAGCCGGCGCCCGCAGACGGAGCCGCGGCGCCCGCAGACGGAGCCGCGGCGCCCGCAGACGGGACGGCGGCGCCAGCGGTCGATCCGCAGGCGCAACCTGCGCCCGCCGCGCCTGCTGCGGACGCGCCCGCGCCGGCCGCTCCTGCTCCGGACGCCGTGCAAGGGACTGCGCCGGCCGCGCCGGCACCGGTCAACTGACGAAGCTGGGGCGGGCGGGGCAGGTCCCCGCCCGTCCTGCAACAAAAGTCACGATCAGTTCACAAGGCGCGAGCGTGGTTTTGTTGCAACGGTTTCCTACATGGTCTTGAACGTCAATGTCAGCGTAAGCCGAGCGCTTGCTGTCGCGAACCAGAGGACATGCCGCATGAACCCGCTTTCCCCTCGTCACCTTATCACCGCTTCCGCCCTTGCCATCGCGATCGGCCTTGGGTCCGCCGGTGCCCAGGAGGTCGTCGAGCCGGCGCCCGAGGACGTCTCGCCGCAGATCGCGCAACAGGCGCAAGATGCCGCCAAGGCCAATGAGCCGCTCGGCGCCGACGCGGCCGCCGCGGCCGAGTCGCAGGTCATGCCCGGCAGCTTCGCCGATCTGGCCGAGCAGGTCTCGCCCGCCGTCGTGAACATCACCACCACCTCAGTCGTCTCGCAGCCGACCGGCGGGCCGGGGGCAGGGCCGCGCTTCCCCGAAGGCAGCCCCTTCTCGGACCTGTTCCGCGATTTCGGCTTCCCCGGCATGCCCGGCGGCCCGGAAGGCGCCCCGCCGCAGCAGCGCCGCGCACCGCAGCGCTCGAACGCGCTCGGCTCGGGCTTCGTGATCTCGGCGGACGGCTTCATCGTGACGAACAACCACGTCATCGAGGGCGCGGACCAGATCGAGATCGAGTTCTACTCGGGCCAGCGCCTGCCGGCCGAGGTCGTGGGCACCGATCCGTCGACCGACATCGCGGTCCTCAAGGTCGAGAGCGACGAGCCGATCCCCTTCGTGCAGTTCGGCGACAGCGACGAGGCGCGGGTGGGCGATTGGGTCCTAGCGCTCGGCAACCCGCTCGGCCAGGGCTTCTCGGCCTCCAGCGGCATCGTCTCGGCGCGCAACCGCGAGCTGTCCGGCTCGTATGACGACTATCTCCAAACCGACGCGGCGATCAACCGCGGCAACTCGGGCGGCCCGCTCTTTAACCTGCGCGGCGAGGTCATCGGCGTGAACACCGCGATCCTGTCGCCCAATGGCGGCTCGATCGGGATCGGCTTCTCGATGGCCTCGAACGTCGTTAGCCAGGTGGTGCAGCAGCTTCAGGAATTCGGCGAGACGCGCCGCGGCTGGCTGGGCGTGCGCATTCAGGACGTGACCCCCGAGATGGCCGAGGCGCTTGGCCTTGCCGCGGCCGAGGGTGCGATGGTCACGGACGTGCCGGAAGGCCCGGCCCGTGACGGCGGCCTGCGCGCCGGCGACATCATCACCCGCTTCGACGACACCGCGGTCACCGACACGCGCGGCCTCGTGCGCCGCGTGGCCGAGGCTCCGGCCGGCGAGACGGTCGAGGTGCTGGTGGTGCGCGAAGGCCAGGAGGAGGTGCTGCAGGTGACGCTCGGCCGTCGCGAGCAGGCCGAAGGCATGGCCGGGGCACCAACCGCGCCGACCGACCAGACCGAAACCGAGCTTCTGGGCATGTCGGTGACGCAGCTGACGCCGGAGACCGCGGCCGAGCTGGACCTGCCCGCCGATGCGCGCGGCCTCGTGGTCACCAATGTCGATCCCGAGGGGCCGGCGGCCGAGAAGGGCATCGCCGCGGGCGATGTCATCACCGAGGCCAGCCAGCAGCCGGTGACCAGCGTCGCCGACCTTCAGGCCCGCATCGACGAGGCCCGCGAGGCCGGACGCCGCTCGGTCCTGATGCTGATCCGCCGCGCCGGCGAGCCGCGCTTCGTCGCCCTGTCGCTGGCCGAGGACTGAGCCACGCCCTCAGGGGACGCGGCATGCGGGGCAGCCTTCGGGCTGCCCCTTTTCATTCGGCCGCCAAGCGCATACCTCCGGCCCGAACAAGTCAGCGAGCGAGCATCATGGCGAAGATCACCTATATCGAGCACAACGGCACCCGGCACGAGGTCGAGGTCCGCCCCGGCATGACCGTGATGGAGGGCGCGCGCGACAACGGCATTCCCGGCATCGACGCGGATTGCGGCGGCGCCTGCGCCTGCTCGACCTGCCATGTCTATGTGGACCCGGCCTGGGCGGACAAGCTGCCCGCACGCGATCCGATGGAAGAGGACATGCTGGACTTCGCCTACCAGCCCGACCCCGAACGCTCGCGCCTGACCTGCCAGATCAAGGTGACCGACGCGCTGGACGGGCTGGTCGTCCAGATGCCCGAAAAGCAGATCTGAGGCTCAGACGAACATCAGGGCGATGGCGATCGTCGCCACCGCCATTCCCGCGCCGAGATAGCGCGGGTTCTGCCAGGCCTTGAGGCTGGACAGCTCGCTCGTCTCGTCCGTCCAGGTCTGGCGGGTGAAGGTGGTGTCCTCGTCCAGCTCGGGCGCCTCGCCGCGCAAGGTGATGCCGACATAGATCGCCAGCGACAGAAGCAGCATGAGGCCGGTGCCGTAGAGGAACTGCAGGTCGATCAGCTCGGCGAACTCGAAGGCGGCGAAGCTGGCAAGTCCCACCGGAATGCCGATCGCCAGCGTCCAGAAGGCCGCGTGCCGCGGCGGTCGCGCCCAGAAGAGCCCGCCGAGGAAGACGACCACCACGGGCATGGTGACGTAGCCGAGGAAGGACTGGAAATACTCCACGATCCCGCCGAAGCTGCCGATGACCGGCGCCCAGATCGCCGCGATCACCATGAACACCCCGACGAGGATGCGGCTGACCAGCAGCATCCGCTTGTCGTCCCAGTCCTTCTTCCTCGGCTTGATGAAGTCGTTGACCGCGATCGAGGCCGAACCGTTCAGCACCGAGTCGATCGTGGACATCAGCGCCGCCACCAGCGCCGCCAGCGCGAGGCCCCGCAGGCCGATGGGCAGCAGCTCGAAGACGAGGGCGGGCCAGATGTGATCCTGCTCTTCCAGGTCGGGGAACAGCTCGCGTCCCATCAGGCCGGGCAGGATCAGGATGAAGAGGAACGGCACCTGAAGCGAGGCCGCCAGCAACGCGCCCCACCGGCCGTGATCGACGCTTTTCGCAGCCAGCACCTTCTGCACGACGACATGGTTGGTGGTCCAGTAGTAGAAGCTGAGCCAGATGACCCCGGTGAAGATGCCGGGCCAGGGCAGGAAGTCGTCATCGGCGGGCTTGGCGATGGTGAAGCCGCCCTCGGGCGCGGCGGCGCGCACGGCCTCCCACGAGCTGCCGAGCTGCATGAAGACCATGACGAAGACGATGGTTCCGACGACCAGCAGCAGGACGCCTTGGATCGTGTCGGTGATCATCACGGCCTTCAGCCCGCCGAAGATCACGTAGCCCCCGCCGAGCGCCGCGATGATGGCGATCAGCGTCCAGAGGGGCATGTCGGGGAACAGCAGCTGCATCGTCAGCGCGCCGGCAAACAGGGCGCCGGCGCTGTCGATGAAGATCGCCGTGAAGATCGAGAAGGCGGCGAAGACCTTCCGCGCACGGCGGTCGTAGCGCTGCTCGAGGAACTCGGGCATCGTGTTGACCTTGCTGCGCAGGTAGAAGGGCAGGATGAACAACGCGAAGAAGATCAGGACGAGCGTGCCCATCCATTCGTAGTTCCAGACCGCGATCCCGTCGCCGTAGCCCGCGCCCGCAAGGCCGACGAAGGACGTGCCCGACAGGTTCGCCGACATCAGCGAGATCCCGATCACCGGCCAGATCGCGCCGCGCCCGCCGAGGAAGTAGCCCTCACTGTCCTCCTGCTTGCGGGAAAGCCACAGGCCGATGGCGAGGACCGTGACGACGTAGATCGCCGCGATGGACAGATCTATGGCAGAGACCTCGAAATCGGGCATGGCGCGTCCTTTCCTTTCGGGGTGCCGCGGCGCACGGGGTTGTGAGCGGAACATCACCTTCGCCAAGTGGTTCCCTTGGCTCGGGAAACTGACGCTGAAGGGGGCATCGATGCCACAATGGACCGGAACGACGCTGCTGTTCCTGGCGGCGATGGGGCTGGCATGGGCGCTGTGCTACCTGCTGTTCCTGCTGGCCCTGCGGGCGCTGCGCCGCGCGGACGAGTTCTGGCGCAGCCTCGTGGCGCGCACGCGCGGGCCGATCCAGCTGGGGCTGATGGTCGTGGCGGGTGGGATCGCCACTAACATCGCGCCGCTGCCGCCCTCGGGCGCGGCGACGATCCGGCACCTGCTGCTGATCGCCTTCATCGCCTGCGTCACATGGGTCGCGCGGACGGCGCTGGACATCTGGATGACGCTGCACCTGCGCCGCTTCCGCATCGACGTCGAGGACAACCTGCTGGCGCGCAAGCATGTCACCCAGACCCGCATCCTGCAGCGGGTCTTCGGCATCCTGATCCTCGCCATCGGGATCAGCGCGGCGCTGATGACGATCGAGGGCGTGCGTCAATACGGCGTCAGCCTGCTCGCCTCGGCCGGCGCGGCGGGGATCGTGGTCGGCCTGGCGCTTCAGCCGGTGCTGCGCAACCTCTTGGCGGGCGTCCAGCTGGCGCTGACCCAGCCCATCCGCATCGACGACGCGGTGATCGTCGAGGGCGAATGGGGCAATGTGGAGGAGATCACCGCCACCTATGTCGTCGTCCGCATCTGGGACAAGCGCCGGCTGGTCGTGCCGCTGAACTACTTCATGGAGCAGACCTTCCAAAACTGGACGCGCAACGATGCGGCCCTGATCGGGGTCGTCATGCTCTACGTGGATTTCGAAGCCTCGATCCCGGACCTGCGTGCCGAGGCCGAGCGGATTGTCCGCGCCTCGAAGCTGTGGAACGGCGACGTCTTCGCGCTGCAGGTCACCGACTTCTCGGAGCGCACGGCCGAGGTCCGCATCCTTGCCAGCGCCTCGAATGCCGGCCGGGCGTTCGATCTGCGCTGCGAGATCCGCGAGAAGATGCTGGCCTATTTGCAGCGCAGCCAGCCCGAGGCGATGCCGCGCACCCGCGCCAGCATCGCTGGGGCCGGCGAGGCGCAAGGCGCGCGGGCCGAGGAGCAGGCTGTGCTGATGACGCGCAACTGAGGCGGTCGGTCGACGGGCGGCGCTGGACCTTGCGTCCCGCGATGGCCGGGGGGCCAGCCCCCCGGCCCCCCCCCGGGATATTTCTGCACAGAAGATGAGGCGGGGCGGGCGCCGTGCGCGGTCTCGGCGGGGTTCTCGCCGGTGCCGCTGGCGGGCCCGACGCCGGGCCGCGGGCGTTCAGACCGAGAGAGGCTCGGCCTTGGCCAGCTGGTCGAACCGCATGAGCGAGGCGACCAGCGCGTCCATCTGCGCCAGCGGGATCATGTTTGGCCCGTCCGAAGGCGCGCTGTCGGGCGCCTCGTGCGTCTCGATGAAGAGGCCCGCGACGCCCAAGGCCGCCGCCGCGCGTGCCATGACGGGCGCGAATTCCCGCTGACCGCCCGAGCTGCCGCCCTGGCCGCCGGGCTGCTGGACCGAATGGGTCGCGTCCATGATCACCGGATAGCCCGTCCGCGCCATGATCGGCAGCGAACGCATGTCGGCGACCAGCGTGTTGTAGCCGAAGCTCGCCCCCCGCTCGGTCAGCAGGATGTTGCGGTTGCCGGTCGAGGCGACCTTCTCGGCCACGTTGCCCATGTCCCAGGGCGCCAGGAACTGGCCCTTCTTGATGTTCACCACCGCGCCCGTGCGGCCCGCGGCCAGCAGGAGGTCGGTCTGGCGGCAGAGGAAGGCGGGGATCTGGATCACGTCCACGACCTCGGCCGCGCGCGCGGCCTGCTCGGCGTCGTGGATGTCGGTCAGGACCGGGCAGCCGATGCGGTCCCTGACGGCGGCGAGGATCTCGAGCCCCTCGTCGATGCCGATGCCGCGCTTGCCCGAGAGCGAGGTGCGGTTCGCCTTGTCGTAGCTGGCCTTGAAGACATAGCCGGCCCCGGCGCGGGCGCAGACATCGGCCATGTGGGCCGCGATCATCAGCGCGTGGTCCAGCGATTCCAGCTGGCAGGGCCCCGCGATCAGCACCAGCGGCAGGTCGTTGCCGCAGGTCAGCGGGCCGATCGGGACGTGGTGGGCTTGCGTCATGTGGAAACCTGCTCTCGGAGAATGGACGCCGTCAGCGACAGCATCAGATAGATACCCGAAAAGAGGAGGAGTGCCACCAGGGTGTTCTGGAAGGCCTTGGGATAGGTCGCCTCGTCCGGGGGGACGGGCGCGACGGATTGGGACAGGTAGCGGACCTGCTTGTTGGCCTCGATCCGCGCGATCTCCATCTGCTCCGCCGCCGCAGCCAGCAGCTGCTGGCGGACCATCAGCTCGGCCTCGGCAACGCGCAGCTCGCCGGTGATGGCGGTCAGCGAGGTGCGGCCCTCGATGTTCTCGGTCAGGAGCAGCCGCGTCTCGGCGATCATCTGGCGCAGGCGGGCGATGTCGCCGCGCACGGCATTCACGCGGCTCTCGACCGGGGCGGGGTTGGCCAGAAGCTGCCCCAGCTCGAGCTGCTTCTGGGTCAGCTGGCCCTCGAGATTCGAGACCTGGCCCATCACGACGCCGCTTTCCGCCGCCGGATCCAGGACGCCCAGCTGCTCTTGCAGGCGCTGCACGCGCTGCTGGGCGGCGAGCATCTTGGCCTCGGCATCCTCGTAGTTCTCGTTCGCGCCGGCCATCTGGTCGGTCCGCAGGCGCGCGGTCAGTTGATCGACCTGCTCCTCGGCATAGGAAATCAGCGCCATCGAGAACTGCTGGCTGAGAAGGGGATCGGGGGCGATCACCTCCATGTTCAGCACGCCCTCGGTCGGATCGTAGCCGATCTTCACCGAGTTGGCGTAGATGCGATAGGCGGCCTCGTTGGTGGCGTCCGGCGGCAGGCGGCGGATCGGGTCGATAGAGGGGTCCTGGAAGGCCCGCTTGAAGCCGAGATCGTCGTCCAGCCGCAGCATCGCGTCGCGCGAGGTCAGGTAGCTCTGCACGGCGACAGCGTCCGGGTTCAGCGCCAGCGCCGAGGAGGCCATCATCCCGCCCGGATGCCCGGCCAGCCCGTCCGCGCTTTGGATCTTGAACTGCGAGACGGTGGCATAAAGGGGGCTGGCGACGTTGGTGTAGTACCAGGAGACCGCGGCGGTCGGGATCAGCACGAAGACGATCAGCCGCAGCATCAGCATCAGCATCCGCCGCCGACGGCGCCGGGCCAGGTCGCGCTGGATCTGGTAGATCTGGGTCGCGCGCCGCTCCTCGGTCAGGTCCTCGCGCGAGGGCAGGGGCATGGCGGTCGATGCGGGCAGGGGCGCGGGCACCTTCGCGGGCAGGGGCTTCGGCACCGGGACCAGCGTCTTGCGCGTGTCGTTGGCGGGCTTCGGCGGCGGAGGTGCGGGCGGCGTCGTCCGCTCTGCCAGGATCTTGCCGAGGCTGCTGCGGTGCGAGGGGTCGATCCCCCGCTCGCGCAGGCGCAGCACGGCCTCCTCGTCGGACTGCACCTCGATCTGGTGCAGCATGGCGACGCGGCGGGCGATCCGAAGCTGGCGCTGCGACAGGTTCTCGGCCCGGATGCCGTCGAGCCTGGCCTCGAGCCCCGGCTCGGCCGCCGCCGGCTTCTGCGGCATGATCGCCGCGAAACCGTCATCCTCCTCCTCGGGCGTCGCCGTCAGCCGGCGCAGCGCCTCGTCGGCTTCTGCGCGCGGGGCGGGGGCGTCGTCGGGGGCGGCCTTGCGCGCGACCTCGACTCTGATCGCGCCGCCGAGGCCGGGGCTGTGGAAGGGCCGTGCCGTGCCCTCGGGATTGACGGACTCGGCGGGCGAGGCGTGGAAGCGGCGCGCCCTAGGCGGTGTAGTCATAATATTGCCTCGCCTCGTCCAGGGACTCGAACATGTAGAGCCGGCCGTCCCGCAGGATCGCGGCCGTGTTGCAGAACTTCTCGATGGTCGAGGCCTGGTGGGACACGATCACGACCGTCGACGTCTTGAGCCGTTCATACAGCACCTGGCCCGCCTTGCGGTTGAAATCCGCATCGGTGGTATGCGGCATTCCCTCGTCGATCAGGTAGATGTCGAAATCCAGCGCCAAAAGCAACGCAAAGTTGAATCGCTGCCGCATCCCGGCCGAGTAGGTGCCCACGGGCATGTCGAAATATTCGTCGATGTCGGTCAGCCAGCGCGCATAGGCCGAGACATAGTCCGGGTCGAGCCCGTAGATGCGGGCGATGTAGCGCGCGTTCTCGTTCGCGTTCAGCTTGCCGATCACGCCGCCCATGAAGCCGAGCGGGAACGAGATGCGGCACTCTCGCCGGATGCGGCCCTCGTCCGGCTTCTCGAGGCCGCACATCATGTTGATCAGCGTCGTCTTTCCGGTGCCGTTCGGCGCGAGGATGCCGAGCGACTGGCCCAGTTCCACCCGGAACGAGGCGCGGTCGAGGATGATCTTGTGTTGCTTGCCGGTCCAGAAGGACTTCGACACGTTCTCGAATTCTAACATGGCGACGACACCGCAGGGCCAGATTCACGACGCATGGCACGCCGCAGCCTCGGTCGCACAACCGGAACATACGGTGCCATGACCATCGCTGTCCAGCATGCCAGCCCGATCCTTCGAGGTTGTGAAGGCGCTGCCCTTCTTTTTCGTGGCATTCGACCTAAATCCAGCGCGATGACCGCCCTTTCCCTCGCACAACCTTGCCCGCCCGGCCCGGACCTGGTCGAGGACATCCGCACGTGCAGGTTGTGCACGGACCGCTTCGCCGCAACGGCGACGCGGCATGCGCCGCGGCCGGTGGCCTGGTTCCGGCCCGGCGCGCGCATCCTGATCGTCGGACAGGCGCCGGGCGCGCGGGTCCATGCCAGCGGCCGGCCCTTCACCGACCGCTCGGGCGACCGGCTGCGCGACTGGATGGGCCTGTCCGAGGCAGACTTCTACGATCTGGACCGCATTGCCATCGTGCCGATGGCCTTCTGCTTTCCCGGCTATGACGCGAAGGGCGCGGACCTGCCGCCGCCCCCGCTCTGCGCCGCAACCTGGCGGGCGCGGGTGATGGGGCAGCTGCGGCCGCGCCTGACGCTGCTGGTGGGCGGCCACGCGATGCGGTGGCACCTGACGGCGCGCAACGTTACCGAGACAGTCGCCGACTGGCGCGCGCATGCGCCAGCGGTCTTCCCGCTGCCCCATCCCAGCTGGCGCAACACCGGCTGGCTGCGCCGTCATCCGTGGTTCGAGGCCGAGCTTCTGCCGGCCCTGCGCGCCGCCGTCGCGGCCGAGATGTCGCCGCCCAATTCGCCCTAGTGCGGCAGGGCGGGTTGCATTTCGCGCAAGCTGCTGAAAAATGTGCTACAGTTCACGACAAGCGCGGAACCCTCGCCCAAGGCCGAAGGTTCCGCCGCCGTGGATGTTCAACCATCGCAGCGCGCACCTGCTGCGTGCCGGTGGATGCGACGCGCGTCCGTTCGCGCCGAAAACCAGGGAGAAGCCGCATGAGCCATCTGAAACCCATTCTTCTGGGCACCGCCCTTTCCGCCCTCGCCCTTCCGGCGCTGGCGCAGGAAGAACAGTTCATCACCATCGGCACCGGCGGCCAGACGGGCGTCTACTACGTCGTCGGCCAGTCGATCTGCCGGCTCGTGAACCGCGAGACCTCGACGACCGGCCTGCGCTGCACCGCGCCCTCGACGGGCGGCTCGATCGACAACATCAACCAGATCCGCTCGGGCGGGATGACCATGGGCATCGCCCAGTCCGACTGGCAGTTCCACGCCTATAACGGCAGCTCGGACTACGAGGGCGACGCCTTCGAGGACCTGCGCGCCGTCTTCGCCGTCCACCCCGAGCCCTTCACCGTCGTCGCCCGCGCCGACAGCGGCGTGACGAACTTCGAAGACCTGACCGGCAAGCGCGTGAACGTCGGCAACCCCGGCTCGGGCTCGCGCGGGACCTTCGAGATCGTGCTGGACGCGATGGGCATGTCGATGTCCGACTTCGCGCTGGCCTCGGAACTGCGCCCGGCCGAGCAATCGGCCGCGCTCGGCGACAACCAGGTGGACGCGATCAGCTACACCGTCGGCCATCCCAACGGCTCGATCCAAGAGGCGACATCGACCGTGGACGCGCGTCTGGTGACGGTGGCGGGCGAGGCCATCGACCGGCTGGTCGAGGAGAACCCCTATTACGCGAAGGTCACGATCCCCGGCGGCATGTATGCCGGCAATGACGAGGACACCGAGACCTTCGGCGTGAAGGCGACCTTCGTGACTTCGGCCGGCGTTCCCGAAGAGACGGTCTACCAGGTCGTCAAGACGGTCTTCGACAATTTCGACCGCTTCAAGACGCTGCACCCGGCCTTCGAGAACCTCCAGCCCGAGGAGATGATCGCCGAGGGCAACAGCGCCCCGCTGCATCCGGGCGCCGAGCGCTACTATCGCGAACAGGGCTGGATCCAGTGATCCGGCACCGGGGGCGGCCATTGGCCGCCCCCATTGCGTGAGAACACGGGCATGAAGACCTAACAGCGCAGGGACGGCGTGATGAGCGACAAGAACAGGGACGAGGAGCGGCGCCAGCAGCAGGCGAGCGCCGTCGAGATGGGCGCAGCCGGCCGCGGCGCCCTGAGCCAGGAAGAGCTGGACGAGCTGGTCTCATCCTCGGACACCGGCGCGCGCACGCCGCCGGGGCTTGTCGGCAAGCTGATCCTGACCGTCGCCCTTTGCTGGTCGCTGTTCCAGCTGTGGATCGCCTCGCCGCTGCCCTTCATGCTGAACTTCGGCATCATCAGCGCCACCGACGCCCGTTCGGTCCACCTGGCCTTCGCGATGTTCCTCGCCTTCATGGCCTACCCGGCCGAGCGCTCGCCCATCCAGCTTGGCCTCGGGCTTTTGGTCCCCGTGGTGCTGTCCGGCCTCTTCATCTACGGCGCGCCGGCCAACTTCCCCATCTGGTGGATCGTCGTCACGGGCGCCGCCGTCATCGCCGCCATCCTACTGGGCAGCCCCAAGTCATGGGTGCCGCCCTGGGAATGGGCGCTGGCCCTCGTCGGTGCGGGCGCGGCGCTTTACGTCTTCATCTACAGCGACCAGCTGGGCCGCCGCGTCGGCGCGCCGATCCAGACCGACGTGCTGGCCGCCGTCATCGGGATCATGCTGCTGCTGGAAGCCGCGCGCCGCAGCCTTGGGCCTGCGCTGATGATCGTGGCGACGGTGTTCCTGCTCTATACCTTCCTTGGGCCGCACATGCCCTCGATCATCTCGCACCGGGGCAACTCGCTGGCCGAGGTGGCAAACCACCAATGGGTCACGACCGAGGGCGTCTTCGGCATCGCGCTGGGCGTCTCGACCAGCTTCGTCTTCCTGTTCGTGCTGTTCGGCGCGCTCCTCGACAAGGCGGGGGCGGGCAACTACTTCATCCAGGTCGCCTTTTCGCTGATGGGCCACCTGCGGGGCGGGCCGGCCAAGGCGGCCGTCGTCAGCAGCGGCATGACGGGCCTCATCTCGGGCTCATCCATCGCCAACGTGGTCACCACCGGCACCTTCACCATCCCGCTGATGAAGCGCGTGGGCTTCTCGGCCGAAAAGGCCGGCGCGGTCGAGGTTGCATCCTCGGTCAACGGCCAGATCATGCCGCCCGTGATGGGCGCCGCGGCCTTCCTGATGGTCGAATATGTCGGCATCCCTTATTTCGACGTGGTTCGCCACGCCTTCCTGCCGGCGACTATCAGCTACATCGCGCTGGTCTATATCGTGCATCTCGAGGCGCTGAAAGCCGGCATGAAGGGCCTGCCGCGCGCCTACGAGCCGCCGCCGATCCTGCGCCGCCTGTTGACCGCCGCCTTCATCATCGCCGGCATCTGCGCCCTGTCGCTGGTCGTCTACTACACGATGGGCTGGATCCGTCCGGCCTTCGGCGACAGCGCGCCCTATGTCGTCTTCGCGCTGCTGACGGGCGCCTATGTCTTCCTGATGTGGATCGCCTCGCGCGAGGCGCCGCTGCTGATGGACGATCCCAACGCGCCGGTGACAACGCTGCCGCTGCCGGGGCCGACCGTCCGCTCGGGGCTGCACTACATTCTGCCGGTCGTGGTTCTGGTCTGGGCGCTGATGGTGGACCGCCTCTCGCCGGGCCTCTCGGCCTTCTGGGCGACGGCCTACATGATCTTCATCCTCTTGACGCAGCGCCCGCTGATGGCCCTGCTGCGGCGCGAGGGCGGTGCGCTGCCCGCGATCCGAACGGGGATCAACGACCTGGTGGACGGCCTGATCTCGGGCGCGCGCAACATGATCGGCATCGGCATCGCGACGGCGACGGCCGGCATCATCGTCGGCGTGGTCAGCCAGACCGGCGTCGGCGCCGCGCTGGCTGACGTGGTCGAGCTGCTCTCGGGCGGCAACCTGATGCTGATCCTGCTGCTGACCGCGGTCCTGTCGCTGATCCTGGGAATGGGCCTGCCGACCACGGCGAACTACATCGTCGTCTCGGCGCTGCTCGCCCCGGTGATCGTGACGCTTGGTCAGCAGAATGGGCTGATCGTGCCGCTGATCGCCGTGCACCTCTTCGTCTTCTACTTCGGCATCATGGCGGATGTGACCCCTCCAGTCGGCCTCGCCTCCTTCGCGGCGGCGGCCGTGTCGGGCGGCGATCCGATCCGCACCGGGGTCGTGGCGTTCTTCTACAGCCTCAGGACCGCCGCGCTGCCCTTCCTTTTCATCTTTAACACGGACCTGCTGCTGATCGACGTGGGCTGGGCGATGGGCATCTTCGTTTTCGTGACGGCGACGATCGCCATGCTGCTGTTCGCCGCCGCCACGCAGGGCTGGTTCCTCGTGCGCAGCCGCATCTGGGAATCCGCGCTTCTGCTGCTGATCGCCTTCACGATCTTCCGCCCCGGCTTCTTCTGGGGCTACATCTACCCGCCCTTCGAGGAGCGGCCCGGCTCGGAGATCGTCGAGGCGCTGGAGAACAGCGAGCCCGGCGACGGGCTGCGCCTGCGGATCGCGGGCCTCAACGACATCGGCAGCCCGATCGAGTTCGTCGCCCTGCTGCCGGTGCCGCAAGGCGAGACCGGAGAGGAGCGGCTGGAGGCCGCGGGGATCGAACTGCTCCAGGACGGCGAGCGCACCGTGATCGACAACGTCGCCTTCGGCAGCCCGGCGCAGACGGCCGGCCTCGATTGGGATCAGGAGGTCCTGTCGGTGCAGGCGCCCACCCTGACGCCCTCGCGCTACTGGGCCTATGTCCCGGCCTTCCTGCTGCTGGGCCTTCTGGTCTGGGGCCAGATGCGCCGCCTGCCGACTGATGCCCGCCGTTCGGAGACGCGCCATGCATGACAGCATCCTTCTGCCCATCGACCTCCAGCACCCCGAGACATGGGAGCGCGCGCTGCCTGCCGCCGTGAAGCTGGCCGGCGACGCGGGGACGATCCACCTGCTGGGGATCGTCCACGACTTCGGCAGCTCGATGGTGGCGACCTTCCTGCCCAAGGGCTACGAGACGAAGATCCTGCAGGCGATGAAGGAGGATCTGGACCGCTTCGCCGCGCAGCATCTGCCCGAACAGGACCGGGTGCAGATCCATGTCGGCCACGGTCATGTCGCCGAGACGATCATCAAGAACGCCAAGCGCTTCGCCGCCGACCTGATCGTGATGGCGAGCCCGCAGCCGGACGAGCTGCGCTCGATCCTCGTCAGCCGCGACGTGAACGCGGTGGTGCGCCATTCCCCGGTCTCGGTGCTGGTGGTGCGCTGAGACGATGCTGACCGACATCCAGATCGCCCGGGCGGCGCAGAAACGCCCGATCAACGAGATTGCCGAGCTGCTGGGCCTGACCCCGCAGCAGGTCCTGCCCTATGGCCACGACAAGGCGAAGATCACGCATGAGGCCGTCGCGGGCCTCGCAGGCCGCCCCGAGGGGCGGCTGGTGCTGGTCACCGCGATCAACCCGACCCCGGCGGGCGAGGGCAAGACGACCACGACCGTGGGCCTTGGCGACGCGCTGAACCGGATCGGCAAGCGCGCGACCGTCTGCATCCGCGAGGCGAGCCTCGGCCCCAACTTCGGCATGAAGGGCGGGGCGGCCGGGGGCGGGCGCGCCCAGATCGTGCCGATGGAGGAGATGAACCTTCACTTCACCGGCGATTTCCACGCGATCACCTCGGCGCACAACCTGCTGGCGGCGATGATCGATAACCACGTCTACTGGGGCAACGCGCTGAACATCGACACCCGCCGGATCAGCTGGCGGCGGGTCATGGACATGAACGACCGGGCGCTGCGCGACGTGGTGCTGGGCCTCGGCGGTCCCTCGAACGGCTTCACCCGCCAAAGCGGCTTTGACATCACCGTGGCCTCCGAGGTCATGGCGATCCTCTGCCTCGCGCGCGATCTGGACGACCTGCAGGAGCGGCTCGGCCGGATCGTGGTCGCGCAGGATTTCGAGCGCAACCCGATCACCGCGCGCGATCTTCAGGCGGATGGCGCGATGACGGTCCTCTTGAAGGACGCGCTGCAGCCGAACCTCGTCCAGACGCTGGAGAACAACCCGGCCCTGGTCCATGGCGGCCCCTTCGCCAACATCGCCCATGGCTGCAACAGCGTGATCGCCACGCGCGCCGCGCTGCGCCTGTCGGACTATGTCGTGACCGAGGCGGGATTCGGCGCGGATCTCGGCGCCGAGAAGTTCCTCAACATCAAGTGCCGGCTGGCGGGGCTGGCGCCCTCGGCGGTGGTGCTGGTCGCGACGGTGCGGGCGCTGAAGATGAACGGCGGGATCGCCAAGTCCGAGCTTGCCGCCGAGAACGTGCGCGCCGTCACGCAGGGCTGCGCCAATATGGGCCGGCATATCGAGAACATCCGCAGCTTCGGCCTGCCGGTCGTGGTCGCCGTCAACCATTTCGCCGGCGATACCGAGGCCGAGATCGCGGCGCTTCAGGACTATTGCGCGGCGCATGGGGTCAAGGCGATCCTCGCGCGGCACTGGGCGGAGGGCGGGGCCGGGGCCGAGGACCTGGCCCGTGCCGTGGTCGCCATGGCCGAGGGCGGGACTGCCGATTTCCGCACCCTCTATCCCGACGAGATGCCGCTCTGGCAGAAGATCGAGACGATCGCGACGCGCATCTACCGCGCCGGACGGGTCGAGGCCGCGGCCGGCATCCGCGAGCAGCTTGCCGCGTGGGAGGCCGCGGGCCACGGCCGCATGCCGGTCTGCATCGCCAAGACTCAATACAGCTTCTCGACCGACCCCGAGGCGCGCGGCGCGCCCGAGGGGCATGTGATCCCGGTGCGCGAGGTGCGTCTGAACGCCGGGGCGGGCTTCGTCGTCGCGATCTGCGGGCAGATCATGACCATGCCGGGCCTGCCGCGCCACCCGGCGGCCGAGGTGATCGGCCTGGACGAGGCGGGCAACATCGAGGGGCTGTTCTAGGCCGCCGCTCGCATCGGCGCCTCGCCCTCGATCACCGCGGCCAGGAGGATCAGCCGCTCGAGCGCGGCGAGCGCCGCGGGAAGCGGAACGCTGTCATCGGTCGCCCGCGCATAGGCGGCGCCCGCCAGGCGCAAGGCCATCTGCGTGCAGCGCGCGCCCGGCGCAGGCGCGGTGTGGCCGAAGACGGCCCGGCAGCCCGTCAGGAACGCGGCCGTCCTGCCGTCCGCCGCGTCCTGCGCCCAGTTCCAGGCGAGGACGGCCGGCAGGGGCTGAAGCGTCACCGGTCTTCCCGCCAGCCAGTCCAGACGGGGCGCCACGCCCCGCGGCACGTCCCGCAGGTGACGGCGCAGGCGCAGGGCGGTCATCGCATCGCGAAAGGCGATCTCGGACAGGCGCGCGAGCTGGCGCCGCCCCAAGGCAAGACGCGGCGGCGCAAGCCGGGCGAACCAGTCGGCACCGCTCGCCCGGCCCAGCACTGCCGCCGCGCGCAGGCGCGTCCAGCCCTCTGGCGGAGCGGCGAGGACGCGGCGCGCCACGGCCGCGGCGGCTAGCGACAGGCAGTCGTGCAGCGGCCGCGCCGAATGCGGCGCCGGGCTTGGTGCGCGCCAGCGGCGCAGGACGGCCAGGTGCAGCGCCGCAAGCACCGCCATCGTGGGGCCGATGCCCTCGGCCAGGCTCTGCTCTGCCGGCCCGTCCCCACGGCGGGTAAACGAGCCATCGGGCGCTTGGCGCGCGCAGAGCGCGGCCGCGTGATCACGCAGCCGGACGAAGTCGCCCAGGGCGCCAAGGCCGAGCGCGCAGAGCGCCATCGTCTCGGTGCAGCCGAGATCGGTTGCCATGCCGGCCTCGGCCTCCAGTCGCTGGTGCAGGCGGATGCCGCCGCGCCGGCGCGCGGTCGCGCTGCGCCCCAGCCAGAGCGCGGCCACCAGCCGCGCCCGGCCCGCGATGTCCGGCAGGGTCACGCGGACGGGAAGGGGCGCCGCCAGCGCGGCCTCGGCCTCGGCCACCGGGCCCGTGCCCGGCGCGGCCGCGAGGCGCAGGTGCAGCGGAACGGCGTGATCGGCTGCCAGCGCCGCGGCGGCGAGGTGGTGCAGCGGATCGCTCGGGGCGAGGCTGTCGCCATGGGCCACGATCCCCTGTTCGCAGGCGGTCCCCCGGCCCGCCAGCACCGCTAGACTGGCCGCCCGCAGCACCGCCGCGTCGAGGTTGCGGCGCAGCAGCAGTTCGGCCGGGGCGGGGCGGCCGGCAAGGCCCGACAGGATGCGCGCCACGCCAAGCGCCTCGGCCAGGGCCGGCAGCACGGGATGGTCCGGCGTCAGCGGAGCCGGCAGCTCCTCGAGCCGCAGGCGCAGCCACTCGGTCGCCCGCGCCGACTGCAGTCGCATCACCTGATCGAAGCCGTCGCTCATCCCGCCTCTCCTTCGTGCCGCAGGCTGCCCCGTCCGAGCGCGGCGGCAAAGCGCGATCTGCAACGGATTTGACGCAGCCGCCGCGGTGCGGCCAGCGATTGCCTTGCCCGCCCCGCCGCGCTAAAGCCGCCGCCATGAGCAACCGCCCCGACCTGCCGCCCGAAATCGCCCGCCGCCGGACCTTCGCGATCATCTCGCATCCCGATGCCGGCAAGACCACGCTGACCGAGAAATTCCTGCTGTATGGCGGCGCCATCCAGATGGCCGGCCAGGTCCGCGCCAAGGGCGAGGCGCGGCGCACGCGGTCCGACTTCATGAAGATGGAGCAGGAGCGCGGCATCTCGGTCTCCGCCTCGGCAATGTCGTTCGATTTTGACGGATACCGCTTCAACCTGGTGGACACGCCGGGCCATAGCGACTTTTCCGAGGACACCTATCGCACGCTGACGGCGGTGGACGCGGCGATCATGGTCATCGACGGCGCGAAGGGCGTCGAATCGCAGACCCGCAAGCTGTTCGAGGTCTGCCGCCTGCGCGACCTGCCGATCCTGACCTTCTGCAACAAGATGGACCGCGAAAGCCGCGACACGTTCGAGATCATCGACGAGATTCAGGAGAACCTGGCCATCGACGTGGCTCCGGCCTCGTGGCCCATCGGGGTCGGGCGCGAGTTCATCGGCTGCTACGACATGCTGCACGACCGGCTGGAGCTGATGGACCGCGCGGACCGCAACAAGGTCGCCGAGTCGATCAAGATCGCCGGGCTGGACGATCCGAAGCTGGCGCAGCACGTTCCGGCGGACCTGCTGGCGAAACTGCGCGAAGAGGTCGAGATGGCGCGCGAGCTGCTGCCCGCCTTCGACCGCCGGTCCTTCCTGGAAGGGCACATGACGCCCATCTGGTTCGGCAGCGCGATCAACAGCTTCGGCGTGCAGGAGCTGATGAAGGGCATCGCCGCCTACGGCCCGCCGCCCCAGCCCCAGAACAGCGCCGACCGCGAGATCGCGCCGGAAGAGACGCCGGTGACGGGCTTCGTCTTCAAGGTGCAGGCCAATATGGACCCCAAGCACCGCGACCGGGTGGCTTTCGTGCGCCTCGCCTCGGGGCATTTCGAGCGCGGGATGAAGATGGTTCATGTGCGCTCGAAGAAGCCGATGGCGGTCAGCAACCCGGTCCTCTTCCTCGCCGCAGACCGCGAGCTGGCCGAGGAGGCCTGGGCCGGCGACATCATCGGCATCCCGAACCACGGCCAGCTGCGGATCGGCGACGCGCTGACCGAGGGCGAGGCGCTGCGCTTCACGGGCATCCCCTCATTTGCGCCCGAACTGCTGCAATCGGTGCGGGCGACGGACCCGATGAAGGCCAAGCACCTGGAAAAGGCGCTGATGCAGTTTGCGGAAGAGGGCGCGGCCAAGGTCTTCAAGCCGGCCATCGGCTCGGGCTTCATCGTCGGCGTCGTCGGCGCGCTGCAATTCGAGGTGCTGGCCAGCCGGATCGAGCTGGAATACGGCATCCCCGTCCGCTTCGAAGCGAGCCAGTTCACCAGCGCGCGGTGGGTCAGCGGCGCGAGGGACAAGGTGGAGGCCTTCGCCAATGCCAACAAGCAGCACCTGGCGCATGACCATGACGGCGATCTGGTCTTCCTGACGCGCCTGCAATGGGACATCGACCGCATCGGCCGCGATCACCCGGACGTCCGGCTGACCGCGACCAAGGAGATGATGGTCTAGCGCGCCATGCCTAGGGCTTCGGCGGCTGCGGGGCGAAGTCGAGGCCGGGCAGCTCGCGCCCCACCTCGTCGACGGCGTGGCACCAGACCTTGAACTCGACCAGCTCGTGCGGCCCGAAGCTGCTGAGCATCGGCACGTCCGCCGCGTCATGGCCGCGGGCGATGACGACCCGGCCGAGGCGGCGGTCGTTGTTTCTGGGATCGAAGGTCCACCAGCGGCCGGACAGCCAGACCTCGATCCAGGCGGCGAAGTCCATCGGCGCGTCCACCGGCGGCACGCCGATGTCGCCGACATAGCCGTTCACGTAGCGTGCCGGGATGTTGAGCCCGCGCAGATAGGCCAGCGCCAGATGGGCGAAGTCGCGGCAAACGGCGGTGCCGCCGCGGCTGCAATGCTCGGCCGTGCGGAAGGCCGAAGCGGTGCCGTAGTCGAAGCGCAGCACCTCGTGGCCGTGATCCAGGATCGCCTGGACGCGCCGCCAGCCCGGGGGCAGATGGCCGAACAGCTCCCATGCGCGGGTCGAGAGAACGTCGCTCTCGACGTAGCGCGACGGGGCGAGGAAGGTCAGCACCTCGTCGGGCAGCTCCTCGACCGGGACCTCCCGCGCGTCGGCATCGGCGGGGTCCCAGCCCTGCCGGTCCTCCAGCGTCACGTCAGCGGTGATGGACAGCTCGCCTGCCGGCGCGGTGATGCGCCGGCAGATGTTGCCGTTCCGGTCGCGATAGTCGTGGACCGGAACCGGGGGGTCGGTCTGGAACATCTCGGGTGCGACGAAGTCGGCATGGCGGGCAGCCTCGGGCGCGGTCATCACGATGAGCGGCGCGGGCTGCGGCAAAGACAGATGGAACTTGTGACCGACCCTGACGCGCATCACGCCACCGAGGCGTCCATGCTGATCTCGGCATTCAGCAGCTTGCTGATCGGGCAGCCGTCCTTGGCCTTCTGCGCCAGCTCCATGAGCTGCGCCTCGTCGGCATCGGCCGAGATCTTGGTGGTCAGATGCGCCTTCTTGACCGCGAAGCCCTCGCCCTCCTTGTCCATCGAGATGTCCGAGCGCGTCTCGATCTTCACGTTCTGGACGCCGGCCTGTTCCAGCATCATGGCAAGCGCCATCGAGAAGCACGAGGCATGGGCCGCGCCCACGAGTTCCTCGGGATTGGTGCCGGGCGTGTCCTCGAAGCGGGTGTTGAAGCCATAGGGCAGGCCGTTTAATGCGCCCGATTTGGACGACACTTCGCCCTTGCCGCCCTTGAGGCCGCCCGTCCAGACAGCCGATCCGCTGCGGGTGATCATCCTTGGTCCTCCTGTGGGTGATGTCCGCAGGGCAAACGCGGTTTCGCCGGGTTCGGTTCAGAAGGACGCAGGCGTCAGGCGGCGAAAAGGCGCTGATGCTCGGCGATGGCGTAGCGGTCGGTCATTCCTGCCACGTAATCCAGCACCAGCCGCGCCCGCGCGGTCTGGTCCGGCAGGGCCAGCGCCGCGTCGCGCCACTGGTCCGGCATCCGCTCGGGGCTGGCGAGGTACAGCGGGAAGAGATCGTTCAGCATCCGCGTGACGTTCTCGCGCTCGACCACCACGGCGGGGGCGCGGTACATGCGCGTGAAGAGGAAGGACTTGATCGCCTTGATGTTCTGGTAGAGCGGCTTCGAGAAGCGGATGATCGGCCCCTCCATCCCCCGGATCTCGTCCACCGAGCGGGGCTGGAGGCTCGTCAGCCGGTTCTGCGCAACGGCGATCACGTCCTCGACCATGACGCCGAAGACGCGGCGCAGCGCCTCGTAGCGGCGGCGGGTCGCGTCGAGGCCGGGATAGAGGCGGTCCACCTCGGCGAAGGCGGGGCCGATGACAGGCAGCTCGGCCAGCTCCGCCTCGGTGAAGAGGCCCGCGCGCAACCCGTCATGCAGGTCGTGGTGGTTGTAGGCGACATCGTCGGCGACGGCCGCCACCTGCGCCTCGGCCGAGGCGTTGGTGTGCAGCTCCAGGTCCCATTGCGCGTTCACTGCGGCCAAGGCGTAGGGCAGCGGTGCCAGGACCGGACCGTTATGCTTGGCGATCCCCTCCAGCGCCTCCCAAGTCAGGTTCAGCCCGTCGAAATCGGCATAGTGCCGCTCCAGCCGGGTCACGATCCGCAGCGCCTGCGCGTTGTGGTCGAACCCGCCATGGGGCGCCATCAGCGCGGCCAGCGCGTCCTCGCCCGTATGGCCGAAGGGCGGGTGGCCGAGGTCATGGGCCAGCGCCACCGTCTCGGCCAGGTCGGTGTTGAGGCCAAGCGCGCCGGCGATGGTGCGGGCGACCTGCGCGACCTCGATCGTGTGGGTCAGGCGGGTGCGGAAATAGTCGCCGCGATAGGCCTCGCCGTCATGTTCCACGAAGACCTGCGTCTTGTGCTTCAGCCGGCGGAAGGCGCTGGAATGGATGATCCGGTCCCGGTCGCGCTGCCAGGGCGAGCGGAAGGTGGACAGGCTCTCGGGGTGAAGGCGGCCGCGGCTGTCCGACGGCTGGCAGGCATAGGGCGCGAGAGCGGTCACGATCAGCGGTTTCCTTGCGAGAGATGCGGCGCAACCCTATATTCGGCATGGCCCAACGGAAACCGGAACGCCCCATGAACCTGCCGCCCAAAGTCACCGAACGCGCCTTCGCCCGCCTGGCGCAGATCAATGCCGGCAAGGACCCCGCGGCCCTGCGCGTCGCAGTTGCCGGCGGCGGCTGCTCGGGCTTCCAATACGACATCCGGCTGGAGCCGGGCGCCGAGCCCGACGATCTGGTCCTGGAGGGCGCGGGCCAGCGCGTCTTGGTCGATCCGGTCTCGCTGCCCTATCTCGCCGGCGCGGTCATCGACTTCTCGGAAGAGCTGATCGGCGCCCGCTTCGTGATCGAGAACCCCAACGCCTCCAGCAGCTGCGGCTGCGGGACGTCCTTCTCGATGTGATCAACGGCGCGCGGTGAAGAAGCCCAGCAGCAACGCGCGCGCCGCCTCGGCCTGAAGGCCGGGATAGACCTCGGGGCGGTGGTGGCATTGCGGGTGCTGGAAGACCCGCGCGCCGTGCAGCACGCCGCCCATCCGCGCATCCTCGGCCCCGAAATAGAGCCGGTTGATCCGCGCGGCCGAAATGGCGGCGGCGCACATGGGGCACGGCTCCAGCGTCACCCACAGGTCATGGCCGGGCAGCCGCTCGGACCCCGCAGCGGCGCAGGCGGCGCGGATGGCCAGGATTTCCGCATGGGCCGTTGGATCGGACAGCTCGCGCGTGCGGTTGCCGGCGCTGGCCACCACGCGGCCCGCCGGATCGATGACGACGGCGCCCACGGGCACCTCGCCGCGCGCGGCGGCGGCCTTGGCCTCAGCCAGGGCGAGGGGCATGTGGCTGGTGAAGGCGCTCATGGCCGCTTGTGGCAAAGCCCGCGCGGCCGGGCAAGCGGTTTGGCCTTTCCCCACGGCCCCGCAGCGCGTATCAATATCCCTTGCCACCGCAGCGATGCGCAGGAGTTCATTGCATGACCGACGAAACTACCCCCCCGAAACACACCACCGACCGCATCGCCAAGGTGATGGCCCGCATCGGCGTCGCCAGCCGCCGCGACGCCGAGCGCATGATCCTTGAGGGCCGCGTCAGCGTGAACGGCGCCAAGATCGCCAGCCCGGCGCTGGACGTCTCGCCCACCGACAAGATCGCCGTGGATGGCAAGGTTCTAGAAGGCCCGCAGGAAACGCGGCTCTGGCTCTACTACAAGCCGCTCGGGCTGATCACCTCCGAGGCGGACGAGAAGGGCCGGCAGACGGTCTTCGACGCCCTGCCGCGCGATCTGCCGCGGGTGATGACGGTCGGCCGGCTGGACCTCAATTCCGAGGGGCTCTTGCTGCTGACCAATGACGGCGAACTGAAGCGGCGGCTCGAGCTGCCGGCGACCGGCTGGCTGCGCCGCTACCGCGTGCGCGTCAACGGCACGCCGAACGACCTGACCTTCGATCCCCTGCGCCGCGGCGTCACCATCGAGGGCGAGGATTTTGCGCCGATGGAGATCAAGCTCGACAGCCAGCAGGGCGCCAATGCCTGGCTGACCGTGGGCATCCGCGAGGGCAAGAACCGCGAGATCCGCCGCGCGATGGCCCATATCGGGCTGCAGGTGAACCGGCTGATCCGCGTCGGCTATGGCCCCTTCAAGCTGGGCACGATGGAGAAGAACGAGGTCACCGAGGTCAAGCGGCGCGTCCTGCGCGACCAGCTGGGCGGCCTTCTTACCGGCGATGTCGAGGACAAGCCCCGCGAGATGCGCCCCCGCGGCGCCGAGGGGGGCAAGGGTCCGCGCGCCGAGCGCGGCGGCGAGCGTCCGGCGCGCGCACCCGGACGGCGCGGCGACGGCGAGGGGACCGATCGGCCGCGCTTCGGCGCCAAGCCGCGCCCCGCGCGCGAGGATTTCGCCTCGCGCGGCGAAGGCGAGCGTCCGGCGCGGTCCTTCGGCAAGCGCGGCGACGCCGAGAGTGGCGGCCGTCCAAAGTTCGGCGACAAGCCGCGCCCCGCGCGGGACAATTTCGCACCGCGGACCGAGGGAGATCGCCCGGCGCGCCCCTTCGGCAAGCGCGGTGAGGCCGAGGGCGGCGACCGGCCGCGATTCGCCGGCAAGCCGCGCCCGGTGCGCGAGGATTACGCCGGCGGCGGCGGCGAGACCGCGCGGCCGCGCGGCAAGGGTGCAGGTGGCGCCGAGCGTGGACCTCGGACCGGGGCCGAGGGCGAGGGCGCGCGCTGGAAGAAGCCGCAGGGCGGAGCGCGCGGGGATCGGGCCGAGGGTGGCGGCTTTGCCGGAAAGCCGGGCGGGCCGCGCAAGCCCTTCGGCGCCGGAGCGCCGCGCGGTGCCGGCACCAGCGACGGGGCGGCGGAACCGAAGCCGTTCCGGCGCACGGACGGGAAGCCCGGCGGCTTTGGCGGCAAGCCGGGCGGCGCGGGCCGCGGCCCGGGTGGCAAGCCCGGCGGCTCCGGCAAGCCGAGTGGCTTCGCCAAGCCGCGAGACGGGCAGGGTGGCGCTGGTGGCCGGCCCGGTGGCAAGGGCCCTGCGCGCGGCGGCGCGCCGGGAGGCAGCCGCGGACCGGGCGGCGGCGCGGGATCGAAGCCCGGCCGGAAATGACGAAGGGCGCCCCGCGGGGCGCCCTTTTCATGTCACTTGGTCAGGATCAGCTTGCCCGCCCGGGTGATCCGCAACTGATAGACCTGCTCGTCCAGCACGATCAGCGCCTGGTTGCCGCCGCCGGTCAGCTCGGTGGCGTCATGTTGCGGAAGCCGCGCCAGGATCGAGGTTCCGGGACGGGCGAAATCGGCGGGGCGGGTGGCTGTCATGATCGGCCTCTCGGGCAGGAGTTGCGCTTCTTCCGCAAACCTGACCGATTCTATCGGGCAAGTCAAAACGTTTTTGTCAGCCTTGCGCGCGGCCGATCTTGGCCCTCATTCCGCCGACAGGCAGGCGGCGATCGTGTCGCCCATCGCCCGCAGCATGGCCTCGTACTGGTCCGCGCCGGCGCCCTGCATGCTGCCCTGCGGATCGATCGCCTCGCCAAGCCGGACGTCGCTGCCCTCGATCACCGTGGCGACGAGCGCCTCGTCATGGGCATATTCGGGGAAGGCGCAGATGGCGCCGCTGCTGACGATCTCGGTCCGGATCTGCTCGATCCGCGCGGCCGAGGGCGTCGAGGCGTCGCCGAGCGCGACCGGGATCGCGGGGGCCAGCCCGAAGCGGTTGGTGAAATAGCCATAGGCGTCGTGGAAGACGACGAAGCGGTCCTCGGCATGGGGCGCAAGCTGGGCGCGCAGCTCCTCCTCCGCTGCGGAGATGCGGGACGCGGCGGCCTCGGCGTTGGCGCGGTAGGTCTCGGCGTTCTCGGGGTCCTCCGCGGCCAGCGCCTCGGCGATCGCGGCAAGCCAGAGCTGCGCGTTCTGCGGGTCGAGCCAGGCATGGGGATCGGTGCCGCTGTGGCTGTGGTCATGCGCACCATCGGCCTGGGCGTGGTCATGGTCGTGGTCATGGTCATGATCATGGTCGTGATCATGGTCGTGATCATGGTCGTGGGAATGCGCGTGATCGTGGTCGTGGTCATGACCATGACCGTGATCGTCCCCATGCGCATGGCCGTCCTCGGCATAGTCCTGCAGATGCGTGCCCGCCACCTCCAGCAGCGCCAGCTGCGAGGCGCTGGCGTTCAGGTTGCCGGCGGCGCGGGCGAGCCAGGGGGTCAGGCTCGGACCCACCCAGACCAGAAGCCCGGCCGACTGCAGGGCCTGCGCGTCCGAGGGCCGCATCTGGTAGTGATGCACGCTCGCCCCGTCGGGAAGCAGCACCCGCACCTCGCCCAGATCGCCCAGCACCTGCTGGACCAGCGAGCCCGTCGCGGGCATGTCGGCGACGACCGATCCCGGTGCGGCAAAGGCCGGCGTTGCCAGGATCGCAAGAACAGCGGCGGAAATGCAGGGGCGCATGGGGTAACTCCTTCAGCCAGGTTGCCTCGCGGGGTTCTCCATGTTACAGAATAACAAGTCAACCCGACTGTAATAAGATAACGCGCCGCCCGCGGATCGAGCCATCGTGCCCAGACCAGAGATCGACATCGCCGGGGTCTTCGCCCCGCACGACCACAAGACCTGCGCCAGCCGCGCCCTGGACGAGGCCGAGGCGCGGCTTCTGGCCGAGGGCGCGCGCCTGACGCCGGTGCGCCGCCGCACGCTGGAGATCCTGCTGGAGAGCCACCGCGCGCTTGGCGCCTATGACGTGCTGGACCGGCTCGCGGCCGAGGGCTTCGGCCGCCAGCCGCCCGTGGCCTACCGCGCGCTGGAGTTCCTGGTCCAGCACGGGCTGGCGCACCGGCTGCAGCGGCTGAACGCCTTTACCGCCTGCCTGCATCCGGGCAGCGACCACAACCCCGCCTTCCTCATCTGCCGCTCCTGCGACAAGATCGCCGAGGCGAATGCCGGCGAGGTACGCGAGGCGCTGGCCGATGTCGCCGGCCATGGCGGCTTCCGGGTCGAGCGGGCGACGATCGAGGCGCTCGGCCTCTGCAACGCCTGCGCCGAGGCGGAGGCATGAGCGCCTTTGCCACGGCCAGCCAGCCGCTGATCGGGGCCGAGGGCCTGACCGTCAACCGCCCCGGCACCTCCGAGCCGGTGCTGCGCGACGTCGACTTCCGCATCGATCCGGGCGAGATCGTGACCGTCGTCGGCCCGAACGGGTCGGGCAAGTCCTCGCTGATCCGGGCGCTGCTGGGCCACATGGCGCTGGCGGGCGGCAAGGTCGCGCGGCGCCCGTCGCTGCGGATCGGCTATGTCCCGCAGCGGGTGCAGATCGACACGGCGATCCCGATGACCGTCCGGCGCTTCCTGTCGCTGCCGCGCCGGGTGCCGGATGCCGCCGCCGCCGCCGCGCTGCAGCGCACCGGCGTGCCGGGGCTGGAGCGGCGGCAGCTGAGCCAGCTGTCGGGGGGCCAGTTCCAGCGCGTGCTGCTGGCCCGCGCGCTGCTTTGCGAGCCGCATCTGCTGGTGCTGGACGAGCCGACGCAGGGCCTCGACCAGCCCGGCATCGTGGCCTTCTACCGCCTGCTGGAGGAGGTGCGCCGCGAGACGGGCGCGGCCGTGCTGATGGTCAGCCACGACCTGCTGGTGGTGATGCGCTCGTCCGACCGTGTGATCTGCCTGAACGGCCATGTCTGCTGCCAGGGCAGCCCCGAGGATGTCAGCGCGGCGCCCGAATATCGCGCGCTCTTCGGGACCGAGGGGCAGGACATGCTGGCGCTCTACCGGCACCGGCATGACCATGACCACGACCAGACCGGGGCGTGCCTACCGGGGCATGGTCACGATCATGGCCGCGACCACCACAACCACACGCCGCTGCGCGTGCAGGGCTGACGGAACCCCTCATGCTGGACGATTTCTTCACCCGCGCCCTGCTGGCCGGGCTTGGCCTTTCGCTGGTGGTGGGCCCGCTCGGCAGCTTCGTCGTCTGGCGGCGCATGGCCTATTTTGGTGATTCCACCGCCCATGCCGCGATCCTGGGGGTGGCGCTGGCGCTGGCCTTCGACGTCTCGATCTATGCCGGCACCCTGGCGGTGGCGGTGGTCATGGCCTGCACGGTCTCGGCCCTGGTCTCGCGCGGGCAGGCGATGGACACGATGCTGGGCGTGCTGTCGCACTCGGCGCTGGCCTTCGGCGTCGTGGCCATCAGCTTCGTGCCGGGGGCGCGGTCCGATCTCAGCGGCTATCTCTTCGGCGACATCCTCGCCGTCGGGCGCGGCGACCTGCTGCTGATCTGGACGGGGGCCCTTCTGGTGCTGGGGCTCTTGTGCCTGCGCTGGCAGCGGCTGGTCGCCTCGAGCCTGAACGAAGAGCTGGCGATGGCCGCCGGGATCGACCCGCGCGTCGAGCGGATGATCCTGGCGCTGGCGCTGGCGGTAGTCGTCGCCCTGGCAATCCGGGTGGTCGGCTCGCTTCTGATCTCGGCCATGCTGATCGTGCCGGCGGCGGCGGCGCGCGGGCTGACGCGCTCGCCCGAATGGATGGCGGCGCTGGCGGCGGCCATCGCGGCGCTTTCGGTCACCGGCGGTCTCTATGCCAGCCTGCATGTGGACACGCCCGCCGGCCCGTCCATCGTCAGCGCGGCGGCGGTGGCTTTCGTGCTGTCGCAGGCCCTGCGCCGCGGCTGAGCCGTCAGCGGAACAGCAGCACCGGCAGGCGCGCGCCGATCAGCATCTGCGTCGTGGTCGAGCCGATGATCAGGTTGCGGATGCGGCTGTGCCCATAGGCGCCCATGACCACCAGATCGTGGGCGGCGGCCTCGATCCGGGCCAGAAGCGCCTCCTCGGGCTCGCCGTCGAGGGCGATCTCCTCAGCGCGAAGGCCGGCGGCGCGCAGGCGCAGGATCGCCTCTTCCACGGCGGCCTGCAGGCCGGCCGAGCGATCGCCCACCGTCGCAAGCTCGATGGTGCAGCGGGACAGAAGCGGGATCTCGGCCAACTGGTCGGCGGCGCGGCGGGAGGAGACGCCGCCGTCGAAGGCTAGCAGCACCCGGCGGATCGGCCGGAAGGCGCGGGACGCGACAAGCACGGGGCAGGCACTGGCACGGGCCACGCGTTCGAGGTTCGAGCCGAGATGGCCGCGCGCGAAATCCGCCGCCTCGCCGCGCTTGCCGATGACGATCATGGCCGAGCGCGCCTCGGGCGCCGTCACCGTCTCGACCAGATCGCCCTGCACGAGCCGGGTCGAGACCTCGCCCGCGCCGTAGGAGGCCGTCTGCGCGCGGGCGTCCTCCAGCATCACGGTGGCATGGCCCGTCGCGACGCGCAGCCGCTCGCTGTCAAGCGCGTCGAGCTGTTCCAGCAGGGCGTCCCTCGGCGCGAGGCGGCGGCCGAAGCCGGACTTCCGCAGCGCCTCGCGGCGGCCGAGGACATGGATCAGCTCGACCGGCCAGCCGCAGAGCTGCGCCGCCCAGGCCGCATGTTCGCAGACCGACTGCGCGTAGATCGAATCGTCGATCAGGGCGATGATCCTGTCCGGCATGACCCCCTCCGCAGCTTCCAAGGGGAAGTCTAGCAGAGGATGCCGGCTTGTCATGTCCGACGCGCGCCATCGGGGCGAAAAGTCGCGTCGGATCGGTCAGTTGCGGGTGCGCAGGAGGCCCATGATCTCTTTCGTGCGCTCGAGGATCGGCAGGGCGATGGCGGCCGCGCGGTCGGCGCCGTCGGCCAGCGTCCGGTCGATCTGGGCGGGATCGGCCATGTAGTCCGACATCCGCGCGGTGATGGGGCTGAGGGCGGACACCGCCACCTCGGCCAGCGCGGGCTTGAAGGCGCCGAAGCCCTGACCTTCGAAGCGGGCCAGAACCTCGTCCGGCGTCTCGTCGGCCAGCGCGGCGTAGATGTTCACGAGATTCTTCGCCTCGGGCCGGTCCTTGAGCCCCTCCATGCTGCCCGGCAGCGGGTCGGCATCGGTGCGCGCCTTGCGGATCTTTGTGGCAATGGTGTCGGCATCGTCCGTCAGGTTGATGCGGCTGGCATCCGAAGGGTCGGACTTCGACATCTTCCTGGAGCCGTCGCGTAGGGACATGACGCGGGTCGCGACGCCCTCGATCAGCGGCTCGGTGATCGGAAAATGCGTGACGCCGTAGTCGTGGTTGAACTTGGCGGCGATGTCGCGCGTCAGCTCCAGATGCTGCTTCTGGTCCTCACCCACCGGCACGGCGGTGGCCTGATAGGTCAGGATGTCGGCGGCCATCAGCGCGGGATAAGCCAGAAGCCCGAGGCTGGCGTTCTCGCTGTTCTTGCCCGCCTTGTCCTTGAACTGCGTCATCCGGTACATCCAGCCGACGCGCGCCACGGTGTTGAACAGCCACGCCATTTCGGCATGGGCGCTGACCTGGCTCTGGTTGAAGAGGATCGACTGCGCCGGGTCCACGCCCGCCGCCATGAAGGCCGCCGCCGCCTCGCGGATGCGGGCGCGCAGCTGCTCGGGCTCCTGCCAGACGGTGATCGCGTGCAGATCCACGATGCAGTAGATCGTCTCGGCCTCGCCGCCTTGCAGGGCCGCGAAGCGCTTCAACGCGCCCAGGTAGTTGCCAAGCGTCAGCCCGCCCGAAGGCTGGATGCCCGAGAAGATGCGGGGGCGGAACTGGGCGTTGATCGGGTCGGACATGAGCGGCCTGCCTTGGAATTTGCTGGCCCGTGGCTTAGCGGTTGGCGGGACGTGAAGCAACCGGCAAGGATTTCCGATGCGCCCCGGCCTGACCCAATCGCCCATCAACCCGCTGCCGCCGGTCATCTGGCTGCTGGCCCTGCCGATCATCGCGGTGGAGGCCGTTCTGGCGCTCGGCTCGGCCGGCTTCATCGGCGGCGCGCAAGGCGTGGGGCTGCGCCTCGACGCGATCCGCTTCGCCGCCTTCCCGCCCGAACTGGCGCAGCGCGTCTGGCAGGTGGGCGTGGTGGACTTCGGGCAGCTCTACCGCGCCTTCTCCTTCCCCTTCGTCCATGTCTCGCTGACCCATGCGCTGTTCGTCGTCGTCTTCACCTTGGCCCTCGGCAACATGGTCGCGCAGAACTTCCGCCCCGCCGCCGTGCTGGCGCTGTTCTTCGGCTCGGCCATCGGCGGGGCGCTGGTCTATGCGGCGGTGATCGGCCCGCTCGGCATCCGCCCGACGCTGCTGATCGGGGGCTACCCGGCGGTCTACGGCCTTGTCGGGGCCTTCACCTTCCTGCTCTGGACGCGGCTTGCGGCGAAGAACGCCAACCGGATGCGGGCCTTCCTGCTGATCGGGATGCTCTTGTTGTTCCAGCTGGTCTTCGGCCTGCTCTACGGCCCGCAGGGCCACGGCTGGATCGCCGAAGTCGCGGGCTTCGCGGTGGGCTTCGGGCTGTCGTTCCTGCTGGTCGATGGCGGCATGGCCCGCGCGCTGCGGCAGATCCGGGCGCGCTAGCCGCGCCGGACCGCCGCCTTCAGCTCGGACAGGCGGTAGCCGGCGATGGCCCAGGCCAGCGCGAAGTAGATCGCCGCGCCGCCGAAGACCAGGATCGCCAGGGACGGGATGCGCCGGACATCCACCAGCATCATCCGCATCCCCCAAAGCGCCAGTGCCATCAGCACGCAGCAGATGAGCAGCCGGGGGAGGGCGCGCTTCAGCCGCGCGTCGAACTGCACCGCGGCGCCCATGCGGCGCGTGCCCCACCAGAGTTGGCCCGCCATGACCCAGGCCGCCAGCGAGGTCGCCAGCGCCGCCGCCAGGAACCCGATCACCGGCATCAGGCTGACCGCCACGACCGCGTTCACGATCATCGAGTTGACGGCGAAGCGGAAGGGGGTGCGCGTGTCCTCGCGCGCGAAGTAGAGCGGTTGCAGGATCTTCTGCAGCACGAAGGCCGGCAGGCCGAGCGCGTAGACGATCAGCGCTGCCGCGGTCTGCTGCGTGTCGAACTCGGTGAAGGCGCCGCGCTGGAAGAGGGCGCTGACCATCGGCTCGGCGATGACCGCGATGGCGAAGGCGGCGGGCAGGGTCAGGAACAGGCCGAACTCGGTCGCGCGGTTGTAGGCGGCCTGGCCGCCCACGGTGTCCCCGGCCTCGAGCCGCCGCGACAGCTCGGGCAGCAGGACCACGGCGACCGCCGCGCCGACGATGCCGAGCGGCAGCTGGTAGAGCCGGTCCGAGTAGTTGAGCCACGAGATCGCGCCCTCGAACTGGCTGGCGACCTGCCGGCCGACGAGGAGGTTGATCTGCACGACCCCGCCCGCGAGGATCGCGGGGGTCGCGACGCGGACGAGGCGGCGCATCTCGGGCGTGAGGCGCGGCAGGCGCGGGGTGAAGGTCCAGCCGTTCCGGTGCGCGTCCCACCAGACAAGCGCGAGCTGCGCGATCCCGGTCAGCGGGGTCGCCCAGGCCAGCGTCATGCCGATGTCCCAGCCCTGAAGCCGCGCGATGACCATCGCCACGAGGAACAGCAGGTTCAGCAGCACCGGCGCCGCCGCCGCCGCGGTGAAGCGGCCGTTGGCATTCAAGACGCCCGAGATCATCGCGGCCAGCGAAATCATCAGGATATAGGGGAACATGATCCGGCCATAGGTCACGGCCAGATCGAACCGCTCGTCGCCGGTGAAGCCCGCCGCCATCAGGAAGACGAGCCCCGGCATGGCGACCAGCGCGACGCCGGTCAGCAGCAGCACGCAGAAGAAGAGCCCGTTGAAGGCGTCCCGCGCGAAGCGTTGCGCGTCGTCGCGATCGCCCAGCTTCTTGGAGAACATCGGCACGAAGGCGGTGTTGAAGGCGCCCTCGGCGAAGAAGCGGCGGAACATGTTGGGCAGGGCCAGCGCCACGAAGAAGGCGTCGGTGACGGCGCCGCTGCCCAGCCAGCGCGCCATCAGGATGTCGCGGCCGAAGCCCGTCACGCGCGACAGCAGCGTCCAGCTTCCCACCGCGAGGAAGCCGCGCACCAGTCCGGATTTCATGTCCCTATGCCTCTGCCCGTTTGGCCCCGTCGGCAATCGCCGCGCGCAGCTTCTTTTCCAGCGACTCGCGTTTCGAGGCGCTGTGCAATTTCAGGCCGAACATATCCTTGACGTAGAAACTGTCCACCACCTGAGCCCCGAAGGTGGCAATGACCGCGCTGACGATCTGGATGTGGTTGGCCGCCAGCGTCCGCGTCAGGTCATAGAGCAGGCCGGGGCGGTCGCGCGTGTCCACCTCTATGATGGTGTAGATGTCGCTGCCCTCGTTGTCGAAGGTGATATGCGTCGGGAAGCGGAACTCGCTGTTGCGCTTCTTGGGCTTGTCGCGGCTGGCGAAGGCCTCGCGCGCGACGATTTCGCCGGCGAGGGTGCGCAGGATGGTCTGGCGCAGGCGCGGCAGGCGGTCCTCGGCGAAGGGGTGACCCTCGGCGTCCTGCACCCAGAAGACGGCGGTCGCGAAGCCGTCGCGGGTCGTGTAGGTGCGCGCGTCCACGACGTTTGCGCCGGTCAGCGACAGCGCGCCGGCGAGGCGCGAGAAGATGCCGGGATGGTCGGCCAGCACGAAGGCGGCGCGGGTGGCGTCGCGATCGTGGTCGGCGCGCAGCTCGATGCGGATCTCGTCCGGGCCGATGCCGCGCAGCATCTCGGCGAAGCTTGCCTGCGTGTGGGTCGGAAGGCCCGGCCAGTAAGCGTCGTAGTGGCGGCCCAGCTCGGCCCGAATCTCGCGCATGTCCCAGCCCTTGGCGATCAGCATGTGCCGGAGGCTGCGCTTGGCCTCGGCCTGCCGGCGGTCTCGGTTCAGCTCTTCGAGGCCGTTTTCCAAGGCCGCCGCCGTCTCGCTGTGCAGCTTGCGCAGCAGCATGGCCTTCCAGTTGTTCCACGTCCCCGGCCCGACGCCGCGGATGTCGCAGACGGTCAGGACCAGCAGCATGTCCAGCCGCCGCCGGGTCTTCACCGCCTTGGCGAAGTCGCGCAGCGTGCGCGGGTCGCTGATGTCGCGCTTCTGCGCCACGTCCGACATCAGCAGGTGATTGCGGACGAGCCACTCGATCGTCTCGATCTCGTCCCGCTCCAGCCCGAAGCGGGTGGCGATGCGGCGGGCGATGTGCGCGCCGAGAATCGCGTGGTCCTCGGGCCGGCCCTTGCCGATGTCGTGCAGCAGCGTCGCCAGATAAAGGACGCGCCGGTTCAGCCCCGCCACCTGCATGATTTCGGATGACAGGGGCAGGTCCTCGGGATGCTCGCCCCGCTCGATCTCGGCCAAGGCGGCGACGCATTGGATCGAGTGCTCGTCCACCGTGTAGTGATGATAGTGGTTGAACTGCATCATCGCCACGACCGGCTCGAATTCCGGGATGAAGGCGGCGAGAACGCCCAGCTCGTTCATCCGGCGCAGGGCGCGCTCGGGGTTTCCGTGCTTCAGCAGCAGGTCCATGAAGATGCGGATCGCCTCGGGGTCGGTCTGCACATGCTCGTCAACCAGGTCCAGGTTGGCGGCGACCACGCGCATCGCGTCGGGATGGATCAGGATGCTCGCCCGCAGCGCCTCCTCGAAGAGGCGCAGGATGTTCAGCGGATCGGCGAGGAAGCTCTTCTCGTCCTCGATGGAGAGGCGCCCCTGCTTGTCCACGAAGCCCGGCCGCATCTTCTTGCGGCGCCGGAACAGGCGCCCGATCAGCGGGGCGCTGCGGACATGGCGGGCCTCCAGCTCGGTCAGGAAGATGCGCGTCAGCTCGCCAACGCGGGTCGCGTGGCGGAAGTAGTGCTGCATGAAGTATTCGACGCCGCGCCGGGCGGGACCGTCGGCAAAGCCCATGCGGCGCGCGACCTCGACCTGCATGTCGAAGGACAGCACATCGACGGGCCGGCCCGCGATCAGGTGCAGGTGGCAGCGCACGGCCCAGAGGAAATCCTCGGCCTGCCAGAAGGCCTGATGCTCGTCGCGGGTGAAGACGCCAAGGTCCACCAGCTCGACCGCCCGGTCCACGCGGTGGATGTATTTCGCAATCCAATAGAGGGTCTGGAGGTCGCGCAGGCCGCCCTTGCCCTCCTTCACGTTCGGCTCGAGCACGTAGCGCTGGCCGCCCTGGCGCGCGTGGCGGGCAGCGCGCTCCTCGAGCTTGGCCTCGATGAATTCGGGGACCGTCCTCTCGAACAGCTCGGACCAGAGGCGGTGGCGCAGTTCCTCGGCCAGGGGCGCATGGCCGGTCACCAGCCGGTGTTCGACCAGCGAGGTGCGGATCACCATGTCGCTTGCGCCGAGGCGCAGGCAGTCGTCCACGCTGCGGATCGAGTGGCCGATCTTCAGCTTCAGGTCCCACATCATGTAGAGCATCGATTCGACGACGCTCTCGGCCCAGGCCGTGATCTTCCAGGGCGTCAGGAACAGCAGGTCGACATCCGACGAGGGCGCCATCTCGGCCCGCCCGTAACCCCCGACCGCCAGCACCGCCAGCCGCTCGGATTCCGACGGTGAGCGCTGCGGGTGCAGGCGCGTCGTGGCGACGTGATGGACGGCGGTCACCAGCCCGTCGGTCAGGCTGGCGATGGCGCGGACCGTCTCGCGCGCGGCGCGGGGGTGGCTGGAAAAGCCCGCCTCGATGTCGGACATGGCGCGGGCGCGCTGCTCGGCCAGCAGCTCGACGGTCAGCTGGCGGATGCGCCGGGCGTCGGTCTCGCCCGCCAGGTGCTGGTCCAGCAGCGGCAGGAAAGTCGCGGGCTCGAAGATGTCTGCGGCGCCGGGCAGGGCCGGCGCGCTCTGGATCTGGGTCATGGGCTTGCCGGGTGCCGGAGGTTGGATCAGGAGCCGAGGCCGCGGCTGCTGCGCGGCGCGGGATCGAGGATCACCAGCTGCCCGCCGCGGATCGTCGCGACCGACAGGCCGCGCTGGATCGTCCCGTCGCGCTGCAGGCGGAAGACGCCGCCGACGCCGGCAAAGCCCGCGCGCTGCGTCAGGCCCGTGGTGGTCAGCGCGTTCGCCCGGCCCGTCCGCGCGAGCGAGGCAACGGCCGCGACGCCGTCATAGGCGAGGAAGGCCAGCGGATGCGGCGCCTCGCCATGGGCCTGGGCATAGCGCGTCTCGAACTGGCGCAGCAGGGTCTGGTCGGGGATGGCGAACCAGCCCTCGGCCAGCTGGGCCATGCGCAGGCGCTCGGCCGGCTGGTCCCACCGCGTCAGGCCCATGAACTGCGTGACCTGAGAGGTGACGCCGGCGGCCGCCAGGCGCTCGGTCAGGTAGGGCAGGACGGCCTGGTTGTTGCCGGTCATGAAGACCGCGTCCACCTGACCCGAGCGGGCGGCGGCGGCGATGCGGGGCGTCGCCGCATCGACGCCGCTGATCGAGACGGGGTGATTCGTCCGCCCCGCCAGCCGCGCGCCCTGCCGGGCGATGGCCCGCTCGATGGCGCGGCCGCCCAACTGGCCGGCGACGTCATCCTCGGCCACGACATAGACGTTGCGCTTGCCCTGCGCGAGGCCGTAGCCGACCAGCCGGTCCGCGACATTCTCGAAGCTGTTGCCCAGGATGAAGACGTTGCCGCCCGCGACCTGCGTGTTGTTGGACAGCGACAGCACGTTCACGTTGCGCGGCAGCATGGCCGCGCCGACGGCGTTGGCGGCATCCGCGAAGAGCGGCCCGACGATGATCTGCGCCCCGGCATCCACGGCGGCATTGGCCTGCGCCACGGCCTGCGCGGTTGAGCCGGCGGTGTCGTAGAGCCGGAGGTCGATGCTGGCCCCCTGCGCATCGCCTGCCGCCATCCGCGCGGCGTTCTTGAGGCTGCGCGAGAGCCATTCCAGATCCGCCGACCCACTGCCCGCCGGCGCCAGCAGCGCCACCCGCACCGGCTGGCCGGGCTGGATCAGCTGGCCGATCTCGGGGCCGCCGGTCTCTTCGGCGCCGCCGACGGGATCGCAGGCGGCAAGCAGGAAGGCGGAAAGCACCGCGCCCGCGCGCAACAGAAGACGTCTCGGACCAGTGAAGGGCCGGGTTGTGGCGGATGCGAACATGTGAAACTTCCCTGCAAGAGGCATTGTCGGACGGCAGCAGTGCCTGCAGCCTAGGGTCTGGCCCCTGCCTTGGCAATCTGGGCCGTGGCCACCCACCCGGCGCCCGCCACAGGAGGCAGCATGAGCGAACAGGCCCCCCGCATTCCCGAGCCCGCTCGCCGGCTTTCGGCGCATGTCGAGGCGGCGCGGCTCGATCCCGGCCTCTACCTCGTCGCGACCCCGATCGGCGCGGCGCGCGACATCACCCTGCGGGCGCTTGACGTGCTGAACAGCGCCGACATGCTGGCGGCCGAGGACACGCGCGTGCTGCGCCACCTCATGGACATCCACGGCATCCCGCTGCGCGGCCGCCGCATCATCGCCTATCACGACCACAACGGCGACCGCGCCCGCCCCGCGCTTCTGTCAGCCCTGGCCGGCGGCGCCAGCGTCGCCTACTGCTCGGATGCCGGCACCCCGCTGGTGGCCGATCCCGGATACCGCCTGGCGCTGGACGCGGCAGGGGCGGGGGCGCGGGTCCATGTGCTCCCGGGACCTTCGGCCGCGCTGGCGGCGCTGAGCCTGTCCGGCCTGCCGAGCGACCGCTTCCTGTTCCTCGGCTTTCCTCCGGCGACCTCCGCGGCGCGCCAGACATGGCTGCGGCAATGGCTGGCGGTGGATGCGACGCTGATCCTGTTCGAAAGCCCCCGGCGCGTTAACCGAACATTGGGGGACTTGTGCGAGATTGCCGGGGAACGGGTTACGGTCGTGGCGAGGGAGCTGACGAAGAAGTTCGAGGAGGTGATCCGCGGCAAGGCGGCGGATCTCGCGGCCGATCCCGCGCTCGAGACGCTGAAGGGCGAGGTCGTCATGGTGATCGACCGACCCGGGACCGTCGTGCACGACGATGCGCGGGTCGAGGAGGTTCTGCGGCGCCATCTCGCCGAGCTGTCGGTGAAGGACGCGGCACGCGAGGCCGCGAAGGAGCTGGGTCTGGCGCGGCGCGATCTCTATCAGCGCGCGCTCGAGATGGCCCGCAAGGATTAGCGCCGCAGGCGCGAGGGAGGGACGAGGATGGGGCTTCACGTCAGGGACATCACGGCCGGCGCAGCCGTTTCCGTTGCGCGCCGGCAGCGCGGCCGGCTCGCCTACGCATCCGGAACGATGGCCGAGGACGCCGTCCTGCGCCACTACCTGCGCCACGGCGCTGAGCTTCTGGCCAGCCGGTGGCGGGGCGGCGGCGCCGAGATCGATCTGATCCTGCGTCAGGGCGAGGACATCGTCTTCGTCGAGGTGAAGAAGGCGGCCACGCATGCCGTGGCGGCCGAGCGGCTCGGCCGGGCGCAGATGGACCGGATCTGCCTTGCTGCCGGGTGCTTCTGCGACAAGGCCGGCATCTCGCCCCTGACGCCGATGCGCTTCGACGCGGCGCTGGTCGACGGGCTGGGCCGGGTCGAGATCATCCCGAACGCCTTCGACGCCTTCTGATCCGGTCCCTTGCATCCCGCCGGTCTCCGCGCGACAAGATCACGCTGAAACTCGGAGATCCGGCATGAGCCTTTTCGTCGCCTTGCAGATGGACCCGATCGAGCATGTCTCGGTCACCGCCGACAGCACGTTCCGCATCGGCCTCGAGGCCGAGCGGCGGGGGCACCGGCTGTTCCAGTACACCGTCGACCAGCTGCGCTACGACGAGGGGCGGGTGATCGCGCGGGGCCGGCCGGTCACGCTGCGGCCGGTGGCGGGCGATCACGTCACCTTCGGGGACTGGGCGGAGATCGAGCTGACCGAGTTCGACGTCGTCTGGCTGCGCCAGGACCCGCCGTTCGACATGGGCTATGTCACCTCGACCCATCTGCTCGACCGCGTCCGCGACCAGGTCATGGTGGTCAACGATCCGTTCTGGGTGCGCAACTGCCCCGAGAAGCTGATGGTCCTTGACTTCCCTGACCTGACGCCGCCCACGATGATCGCCCGCGATCCGGCCGCCCTGCGCGCCTTCCGCGCCCGGCACGGCGAGATCATCGTGAAGCCGCTCTACGGCAATGGCGGCGCGGGCGTCTTTCACATCAAGCCGGGCGATCCCAACCTCGCCTCGCTGCTCGAGACCTTCGCCGGCATCAACCGCGAGCCGATGATCGCGCAGAAATACCTGCCGGCAGTCGTCCAGGGGGACAAGCGGATCATCCTGGTCGATGGCGAGCCGGTCGGCGCCATCAACCGCGTTCCGCAGGAAGGCGAGGCCCGTTCCAACATGCATGTCGGCGGGCGCGCGGAAAAGATCGGCATCACCGAGCGCGAACGCGAGATCTGCGCGCGGCTTGCCCCGGTGCTGCGCGACAAGGGCCTGATCTTCACGGGCATCGACGTCATCGACGGCTGGCTCACCGAGATCAACGTGACCTCGCCCACCGGCATCCAGGAGCTGGAGCGTTTCGACGGCACCAACGCTGCCGAGGCGATCTGGGTCGCCATCGAGCGCCGGATCGCGGCGGGCCGGTGAGCCTTCAGGTCTTTGACGGGATCATCAGCGACCGCGGCTCGCGCTATGCCGTCTCGGGCGGACCTGCCGCCAGCCGGGCCGCCGCGGACGCGCTGCTGGCGCAGCTGACCGCGCGCGGCCGCTTTCGCAAGGCGACGCATCACAGCTGGGCCGCCATCTTCGCCGCCGGTCCTGTGCGCGAGGACGATGGCGAGGCCGGCGCCGGGCAGCTGATCCTGCAGATGCTGGAACGGGCCGAGCTGCGGGACCATGTCGTCATCGTGACCCGATGGTATGGCGGCAAGGAGCTAGGCGGCGACCGCTTTCGCCATGTCGCCGCCGCGGTGCGCCATTATCTGGCGGAGACGCAGCCGAAGACCGGCTGACCCCGCCACCTTCAGCAAGCCGATGTGCGGGCCGTCAGGGGCGGAACATGATCTTGCCGCTGCGGCCGGGGCTGAGGCTGGCCCGGACCGCCTCGGCCGCCTGGTCCAGCCCGAAGGTGCCGCCCGAGGTCAGGGACAGGCGCCCGTCCATGACGAGGCCGATCAGCTCGGCGAACATGCGCTGCCGGTCCGCCTCGGGCGTGGCGGGCATCACCTTCGCGCCCCAGAAGCCCTTCACCGTCAGCTGCTTGAAGATGATCGGGCCGGTCGGCAGCTGCAGCGGCTCGCCGGTCATCGAGCCGAAGGTGACCAGCAGCCCGTCCTCGCTCAAGAGCTCGACCAGCCCCCCGGCGACCTCGCCGCCGACCGAGTCGACCGCGGCGCGGGCACCCTCGGGTCCGACGATCTCGCGGGCGCGCTTCAGCCAGTCCGGATCGTCCGTGCCGAGCGTGTCGAGATTGCCGGCCGCCGCCAGCTCTTCGGCGGCCTCGGCGCGGCGCACGAGGTTCAGGACCTTGATCCCCCGCGCCTCTGCCAGCACGCTCAGGATCTTGCCGACGGCGCCGTTGGCGGCGGTCTGGATGACGCGGTCGCCCTCCTTGACGCCCAGAAACTCGAGCAGGGTGATCGCGCTGAAGGGCATGGCGATCAGCTGCGCGGCGGCCTCGTCCGGCATCCCCTCGGGCACCGGAATGGCGGCGGCGGCGGGGGCCAGCGCGAACTCGGCCCAGGAGCCCTTCAGCCCTGCGACCGCGACGCGGCGGCCGACCATGGCCGGGTCGACATCGGGTCCGACGGCCTCGACCGTTCCGACCGCCTCGCTGCCGCCGGTAGCGGGCAGGTCCGGGCGCACGCCGTAGCTGCCGCGGATCGTCCACAAATCGTGGTTGTGGATCGGCGACAGGGTGACGCGCAGCAGGATCTGGCCGCGGGCGGGATGGAGGTCGGGGATCTCTGCGAGGGAGAGGACCTCGGCGGGATCGCCGAAGGTCTCGTGGCGGACGGCGCGCATGGCGGCTCCTTTGTCATTCGTCATTTCCGTCCTCGCGATCTGGGGGCTGCCGCGGCCGGATGCCAGTGCCGCCGCCGCTGACGCAGGGTCAGCCTCGGGTCTTCAGCTCGCGCTCCAGCGCCCGCAACTCGGCCGCCGTCAGCGCCGCCAGCGCCTCTGGCTCGGAGGCGCCGCGGGCGCGCAGGCGGGACCAGAGGCGCAGGCAGGAGGCCGGCGACCACGGCAGCGCGGCAGCCGCGAGCCAGGCGCGCAGCGGGCGAGGCAGGGCGTCGAAAGCCGCCATGGGATCGGCGCACCGGCTGCGGCGGCGGAGCGCGACATGGCCCAGGTTGCCACCTGCCTGGTCCGCCCGGACCCGGCGTGCCATGCCCGCGCGCATCAGGCGGCCTCGGCGGCGCGGCGCCAGAGGGGGAACGGGTCGGGCAGGGCGGTCCAGCCGGCCGGGTTCTCGCCCCATTCCTCGCCCAGGAGGCATGCGTCCAGGCGTGCCCGGATATGATCCTCGTCCATGCCTGCGCCGATGAAGACCAGCTCCTGCCGGCGGTCGCCATAGGGCTCGGCCCAGTGCTGCTGCAGGTAGCGCCGCCCCTCGGGATGGGTCGGCCAGCGATCCTCGGGCACCGAGGCCCACCATTGCCCGAGCGGGCGCACGCTGGAGAGCGCGCCGGCCAGCGAGAATTCAGCCACCCAATCGGGCCGCGTCGCCAGCCAGAAATGGCCCTTGGCGCGGATGACGCCGGGCAGGGCGCCGTTCAGCACCTCGTGGACCTTGCGCGGCTCGAAGGGGCGGCGGGCGCGGTAGACGAAGGAGGTGACGCCGTATTCCTCGGTCTCGGGGATGTGCTCGGCGAAGCCGTAAAGCTCCTTCGCCCACATCGGGTGCTGGTGCGCGCGCTCGAAGTCGAAGAGGCCGGTGTCCAGGATCTGCGCGGCAGGCACGCAGCCGTGGTCGGTCTGGAGGATGCGCGCATCGGCGTTCAGCGCCCGGATCACCTTGAGCGCCGCATCGACCGCCGAGCGGCCCGCGTCGCTGCATTTGTTCAGCACGATGACGTCGGCGAACTCGATCTGGTCGGTCAGCAGATCGACCAGCGTCCGGTTATCCTCATCGCCCATGACCTCGCCCCGGTCGGCGAGGAAGTCGTGGCTGGAGAAGTCGCGCAGCAGGTTGACCGCGTCCACCACCGTCACCATCGTGTCCAGCCGCGCCACGTCCGACAGGCTGGCGCCGGTCTCGTCCGCGAACTCGAAAGTGGTGGCGACGGGCAGCGGCTCGGAGATGCCCGTCGATTCGATCAGAAGCTGGTCGAAACGGCCGGCCTCGGCCAGGCGGCGCACCTCGACCAGCAGGTCCTCGCGCAGCGTGCAGCAGATGCAGCCGTTCGACATCTCGACCAGCGTTTCCTCGGCCCTCGCCATGCCGCCCTCGGCGCGCAGAAGGTCCGCGTCGATGTTCACCTCGGACATGTCGTTGACGATCACAGCGACGCGCCGCCCCTCGCGGTTGTTCAGCACGTTGTTCAGCAGCGTCGTCTTTCCGGCGCCCAGAAAGCCCGACAGCACGGTGACGGGAAGGCGGTTGTCTTTGCTCATGGCGTGTCCCCTCTGGAAGTAGCGATAGCGTTATAGTATCACATATCTATAATCAAGACGGACCATTGACGGGCCTGCGGGGATGGGCCATGCCCGGCGCCATGCTGCGCATCGATGACATCACCTATTCCATCCAAGGCCGGCCGCTGTTTTCAGGGGCCAGCGCCACGATTCCCTCTGGCCACAAGGTCGGCCTCGTCGGGCCGAACGGGGCCGGCAAGACGACGCTGTTCCGGCTGATCCGGGGCGAGCTGTCGCTGGACGGCGGCGCGATCGAGCTGCCCTCGCGGGCGCGGATCGGCGGCGTTGCCCAGGAATCCGCGGCGACGGGCCGCTCGGTGCTGGACACGGTGCTGGACGCCGATGCCGAGCGCAGCGCGCTGATGACCGAGGCGGAAACGGCGACCGACCCGCACCGCATCGCCGAAATCCACGGCCGGCTGGCCGACATCGACGCCTGGTCGGCCGAGGCGCGGGCCTCGACCATCCTCGGCGGGCTCGGCTTCTCGACCGAGGATCAGGGGCGGCCGACCAGCGACTTCTCGGGCGGCTGGCGGATGCGCGTGGCGCTGGCCGGGGTGCTCTTCGCCCAGCCCGACCTTCTGCTGCTGGACGAGCCGACGAACTATCTGGACCTCGAGGGCGCGCTGTGGCTGGAGGGCTATCTGGCCCGCTACCCGCACACCGTCATCATCATCAGCCACGACCGCGACCTGCTGAACCGCGCGGTGGGGCATATCCTTCATCTCGAAGCCAAGCAGCTGACGCTCTATACCGGCGGCTATGACGCCTTCACCAAGGCGCGGGCCGAGAAGCGGGCGATCCAGGCGGCCGAGGCGCGCAAGCAGGCCGACCGGCGGGCGCATCTTCAGGCCTTCGTGGACCGCTTCAAGGCCAAGGCCAGCAAGGCCCGGCAGGCGCAGTCCCGCGTGAAGATGCTGGCCAAGATGGAGCCGATCACCGCGCCCGAGGAGGCCAAGTTCCACCGCTTCACCTTCCCCGCCCCCGAGGAGCTGTCGCCCCCCATCGTGGCGATGGAAGGCACGGCGGTCGGCTATGACGGGCGCGCGGTGCTGCGCAAGCTGTCGCTCAGGATCGACCAGGACGACCGGATCGCGCTTCTGGGCCGGAACGGGCAGGGCAAGTCCACCCTCTCGAAGCTGCTGGCCGAGCGGCTGGTCGCGATGGAGGGTCATGTCACCCGCTCGTCCAAGCTGCGCGTCGGCTACTTCGCCCAGCACCAGGTGGACGAGCTGCACCTGGACGAGACGCCCTTGGACCATGTCCGCCGCCTGCGCCCCGACGAGGGGCCGGCGCGGCTGCGCGCCCGGCTGGCGGGCTTCGGCCTGATGGAGGCGCAGGCCGAGACGAAGGTCAAGGCGCTGTCGGGCGGGCAGAAGGCGCGGCTGTCGCTGCTGATCGCGACCATCGACGCGCCGCATCTGCTGGTTCTGGACGAGCCGACCAACCACCTCGACATCGAAAGCCGCGAGGCGTTGTCGCTGGCGCTGAACGACTATCCAGGCGCGGTGGTGCTGGTCAGCCACGACATGCACCTGCTGGGCCTCGTCGCGGATCGGCTGTGGCTGGTCAAGGACGGCGACGTGGCGCCGTTCGAGGGGGATCTGGACGATTACCGCCGCTTCCTCCTGACCGGCGAGACGCAGGCGAGGCCCGCGCGCGAGCCTGCCCAGCCCGACGCCCAGAAGCCTGCGCCGACCCCGCGCCGCTTGCCGCGGGACGAGGTCCTGTCGCTGCGCGCCGAGGTGCGCAAGGCCGAGGACCGCGTGCAGAAGCTGACCGAGATGCTGGAGAAGCTGGACGCCAAGCTGGCCGATCCGGGCATCTACCAGAACCCGGCGGAGTCGGGGAAATGGAACCGCAAGCATGCCGAGGCGCGGCAGGCGATGAAGCGCGCCGAGGCGCTGTGGCTCGAGGCGCTGGAGAATCTGGAGATGGCCGGGCAGCCCTAGCTGTTGCGGAAATGTGCCGCAGCGCGGCGTAATGCGCCGTTGCGGTTGCCGCTGCGGCAGCTTCAACCTATCTCTTGGGACAACCAACCGGGAATGACGATGAACAAAGCTCTGGCGCTGGCCGCGACGGCTCTTCTGGCTGCCACTCCGCTGCACGCGCAGGGGATGCTGGATCTGTCGCTGGATATTGGCGGCGGGGTCGAGCTGGGGCCGAGATATCCCGGCTCGGACGAGGGGCGCACCAGTCCTTGGGTCATCTTGCGCAACGGTGCCGACGCGGACGGGCAGGGCTTCACGATCAGCCCCTCCTTCGGCTTCAAGGGCGGGCGCGACAGCGGCGACGACGACGCGCTGGCCGGCCTTGACGAGATCGACCGCACGGTCGAGCTGGGCCTGCGCCTCGGCTACGGCATCGGCCCGGTCGGCGCCTATGCAACGCTCCGCCGCGGCTTCGGCGGGCACGAGGGGATCACCGGGGCCGTTGGGGCGAAGTACCGCACCGAGCTGTCGCCTGAACTGACGCTGTGGTCAGGCGTGCAGGCCGTCTATGGCAACGGCGCCTTCAACGACACCTATTTCGGCGTCACCGAGGCCGAGAGCGCCGCGAGCGGCCTGCCCGAAACCAGCGTCGGCAGCGGCTTCAACGAGGCGGCGCTGACCTTCGAGGCGCGCTATGCCGTCAGCGACGCGACATCGCTGCTGGGCGAGGTCCGCTATGCCCGCCTGATCGGCGACGCGGCCGACTCGCCCGTCGTGCAAGAGGAATACCAGCCCTCGCTGCGGCTCGGGCTGGTGCGCCGCTTCTCCTTCGGCTTCTAGCTGTAGGCGATGGCCAGCAGGGCCGTGCCCAGCACCATCCGGTAGACCACATAGGGCGTGAAGCTGACGCTGCGCAAAAGCCGCATCATCAGCGCCAGCGCCGCGATCGCCGCCACAAAGGACAGCGCGGCCGCCACAGCGCCGTCCAGCAGCATCTGCCGGTTCGCCTCGCCCGTGACCTCGCCCGCCATCAGTGCGGCCGAGGCGGTGATGGTCGGGATCGACATCAGCATCGAGATCCGCGCCGCATCCTTGCGCCCGTAGCCGAGGCTGCGCGCCCCCGTGATCGCCGCACCCGAGCGCGAGGTGCCCGGGATCAGCGCCGCCGCCTGCCAGAAGCCCATGATCACGGCGTCCCTGAGGCTCCAGCCGGCGGTGGTCTTCTCGGACGCGCCTTGCCGGTCGGCCCAGTAGAGCAGGATGCCGAAGCCGATCATCGTCCAGCCGATCACCGCGACCGAGCGCAGCGCCTCGACCATGCCGGTGAACTTCAGGACCGCCCCCGCGATGACCACCGGGATCGTCGCGACGAGAAGGCCAAGCGCCAGGCGCGCGCCCGGCGTGTCCACCCGCCCGCGCGCCAGCCGCGGCAGGCCCGCCAGCCCCTCGGCCACGTCGCGCCAGAAGAAGAGCACCACCGCCGCGAGCGAGCCGACATGCACCGCCACGTCGAGGACCAGCCCCTGATCCTCGAGGCCGGAGAGCTGCGGCAGAAGGATCAGGTGGCCCGAGGAGGAGACCGGCAGAAATTCGGTGACGCCCTGGATCATCGCGATCAGGGTCAGGTGCAGCATGGTCATGACGTCCCTCGTTCAGGCTTTGCCCGCAGCCTTACGGCAAATGCCCATACATTTGAACCGGCGCGGGGCCGAAAGCCTTCAACTCTCCGCTGGTCTCGCCGGCACGGCGCGTCGCTTGGTCCTCTGGGTCAGGGTCATGACCGCGACGTAGAAGACCGGGACCAGGAAGATGCCGATGGCGGCGGCCGAGGCCATCCCGCCCAAGACCCCGATCCCGATCGAGTTCTGCGCCCCCGCGCCCGCGCCCGAGGCGATGGCCAGAGGCAGAACGCCCATTATGAAGGCGAAGGTCGTCATCAGGATCGGCCGCAGGCGCTGGCGCGACGCGATCAGCGCCGAGTCGATCAGCGACTTGCCAAGCGCGCGCTGCGCCTCGGCGAACTCGACGATCAGGATGGCGTTTCGGGACGCCAGCCCGATGGTCGTCAGCAGGCCGACCTTGAAGTAGACGTCGTTCGACTGGCCGAACCACAGGGCTGCGGCCAAAGCGCCGAGGATGCCGACCGGCACCGTCATCATTACCGCGAGGGGCAGTGACCAGCTTTCGTAAAGCGCGGCCAGCGCCAGGAAGACGACCAGCGCGGACATGGCAAACAGCAGCGGCGCCTGGTTGCCCGACAGCCGTTCCTGATAGGAAAGGCCCGTCCAGGCGGTGCCGTAGCCGCCGCCGAGATCCGCGACCATCTCCTCCATCGCCGCCATCGCGTCGCCCGAGGACAGGCCCTGCGCCGCCGCGCCCGACAGCGACAGCGCGCGGGTGCCGCCATAGCGGGCCAGCGCCTTCGGCTCCTGCTCCCAGACCTGGTCCGAGAAGGCGCCGAAGCTGACCATCTCGCCGTTGCTGTTGCGGGCATACCAGCGGTTGATGTCCTCGGGCTGGCTGCGGCTGGCGGCCTCGCCTTGCACGATCACCGGGCGCAGGTCGTTGCCAAGGGCGAAGTCGTTCACCTCGCGGCCCGCGAAGATCACCGAAAGCATCGCGTTCACCTCGGGCACGGAGAGGCCAAATGCCGCCGCCTTCTGCTGGTCGATCTGCAGCTTGAGGCTGGTCTGCGTGGCCGACTCGTTGCCGCGGATGCCGGTGACGCGGCCGTCGGCCTGCGCCGTCGCGACCAGCCGGTTGGCGGCCTCGGCCAGCGCGTCCTGCCCGGCGCCCGTCTGGTCGATCAGGTACATCTCGAAGCCCGACGAGGTGCCCATTCCCTGGATCGCCGGCGGTTGCAGCACGAAGATCTGCCCCGAGCGGTTGGTCATGAAGAAATGCCCGTTCGCCCGCTGGACGAGCGAGGCGATGTCGAACCCCTCGCGCGCCTCGTAATCGCGCAGCTTCACGAAGACCATCGCGTTGTTCTGGCCCGACCCGCCGAAGCTGAAGCCGAGCGCGGCGAAGACGGATTCCACCGTGTCGCTTTCCTCGTTCAGAAGGTAGCTCTCGACCTTCTCGACCAGCGCCTGCGTCTGCTGCGTGGTGGACCCGTCCGGCCCCTGGATGATCACCAGGGCGACGCCCTGATCCTCGTCCGGCAGGAACGAGCCGGGCAGGCGGTCGAACATCGCGAAGACGCCGTAGCCGATGGCGACGAGGATCAGCAGCATCCGCAGCGGGCGTTTGACCATGCGCCCGACGATCCCGACATAACCGTTGGTCGCCCGGTCGAGGTTGCGGTTGAACCAGCGGGCCGGGGCGAATTTCGCCTCGCCATGCGTGCGGGCCTTCAGAAGGCTGGCGCACATGGCCGGGGTCAGGATCACGGCGACGCCGAGCGACAGGACCATCGCGGTGATGATGGTGATCGAGAACTGGCGGTAGATCACGCCCGTCGCCCCCGACATGAAGGCCATCGGCAGGAACACCGCCGACAGGACCAGCACGATGCCGACCAGCGCGCTGGTGATCTCGTCCATGCTCTTTTCGGTCGCCTCGACGGGGCCGAGGCCCTCTTCCTCCATCACCCGCTCGACGTTTTCCACGACCACGATAGCGTCATCGACCAGAAGGCCGATGGCGAGGACCAGCGCGAACATCGTCAGCGTGTTGATCGAATAGCCCGCGACCGACAGGACCGCGAAAGTGCCCAGCAGCACGACCGGGATCGCGACGACGGGGATGATCGTCGCCCGCCAGCTTTGCAGGAAGACGAGGATGACCAGGAAGACCAGAACCACCGCCTCGGCGAGCGTGTGGTAGACTTGGTTGATCGACTCCTCGACGAAGGGGGCGGTGTCGTAGGGATAGACGATCTCGACACCCTCGGGCAGGGCGCCCGCGAGGGCTCCGATCGTCTCGCGCACCGCCGCCGCCGTGTCGACGGCATTGGCGCCGGTGGCGAGGTTCACCGCGAAGCCCGCCGCAGGGTTGCCGTTGTGGCGCGAGGCGCCGCCATAGCTTTCCTGCCCAATTTCGATCTCGGCCACGTCGCCCAGAAAGACCGTGGCGCCGTCGGGATCGACGCGCAAGAGGATGCGCTCGAACTCCTCGACGGTCGAGAATTGCGACTGCGCGCTGACGGACACCGTCAGGCGCTGCCCCTCGGCCGTCGGCTGCGCGCCGAGGCTGCCGACGGTGACGTTGGTGTTCTGCTGGGCGACGGCACTGGTGATGTCTGCGGGGGTGACGCTGTACTGGACCATCTTCATCGGGTCCAGCCAGATGCGCATCGCGTAGCCCGCCCCGAAGGTCTGGATCGAGCCGACGCCGGGCGTGCGCTTCACCGGGTCCTCGATCAGCTGCGAGATCAGGTCCCCCAGCTCGACCGTGGAGTAGCGCCCGTCGGGCGAGGTCAGCGCGCCGACCAGAAGGATCGAGCTGGTCGAGCGGGCGACCTGCACCCCCTGCTGCTGCACCACGTCCGGCAATTGCGAGGTGACCAGCTGCAGCTTGTTCTGCACCTGCACCTGCGCGATGTCCGCGTCCACGCTGTCGTCGAAGGTCAGCGAGACCGAGGCCGAGCCTGGCGTCGAGTTCGACGTCATGTAGATCAGACCGTCGATCCCGGTCATCGCGTCCTCGATGACCGAGGTCACCGACGAGGCCACGATCTCGGAGGAGGCGCCGTTATAGGCGGCGCTCACGCGGACCGTGGTGGGCGAGATCTGCGGATACTGCTCGATGGCGAGGCTGGAGAGGCCGAGCGCCCCGACCAGCATCGTGATGAGCGCGATCACCCAAGCAAAGACCGGGCGGTGGATGAAGAAACGGGCCATGCGCCTACTCCGCCGGGGCTTGCGCGGTGGCGGCGGGCGCCTCGGCCGGGGCGGCGGCGGGCGTCTCGGCGGGCGGCAGCTCGCGCACGACGCCGTTCTCGTCGAAGGTCACGGGAACGGTGACGACATCCATCCCTTCGGCCAGGCCGGCAAGCCCGTCCACCACCAGCGTGTCGCCCTCGGCAATGCCATCGGTCACGATCCACTGGTTCTGGTAGCTGCCATCCTCGGTCAGCTGGCGCTGGCTGGCCTTGCCGTCCGCCACGACCCAGGCCGTCAGGTTGCCGATCTTGTCGCGGCTGGTCGCGGACTGCGAGACGAGGAAGGCCGAGGACCGCCCCATCTCGACCTGCCCGCGCAGGAACATGCCCGGCAGGATCAGCCCCTCGGGATTGTCGAAGCGGAATCGGCTGTCGATGGAGCCGGTCGAGGTCGAGACGGTGACGCCCGGCGCGACCAGCTCGCCCGCAGCCTCGTAGACCTGCCCGTTTTCAAGCGTCAGCGTCGCGCGCAGCTCGTCGTTCAGCTGCAGGCGGCCGGCGCTGATGTCGTCCAGCACGGACAGGAAGCGGGACGAGGGTTCGTACATGTCCACCTCGATCGGGTCGAGCTGCGTCACGCGGGCCAGCTCGGTCGCCTGGCCCGCGGTGACCAGGTCGCCGACCGAGACCTCGGCGATGCTGGCGATGCCCGCGATCGGGCTTGTGATGGTCGTCCAGCCCAGCTCGGCCTCGGACAGGCGGCGCGCGGCGTCCGCGGCCTCGACACTGGCCTGCGCCTGCTCGAAGCTGGCGCGGGCCGTCTCGACCTGCGCCTGCGTCGAGCCCGATCCCAGCAGCTGCTCGGTCCGGCGGAAGGCCGCCTCGGCCTGGGTCAGCTGCGCGCGGGCCGAGGCCAGCTGCGCCTCGGCGCTGGCGAGGTTCGCCTCGTAGGTGGTGGCCTCGATGCGGAACATCGGCTCGCCCGCCGCGATGGCACGGCCCGGCTGATAGAGGATCTCGGTCACGATGCCGCCGACGCGGGGCCGGATCGCCGCCGCCGCCGCGGCGACCGCGCGGCCGGGCAGGGTGATGATGCGCGGCACATCCTGCCGCGCGACCTGGACCACGCCCACCTGCTTCGGCGGCATGCCCTGCGGCTGCGCCGCGGCCGGCAGGCTGCCCATCAGCAGCACGGCCACTGCCGCGCCCGTCCATGTCCAACCGTCGCGCATCGCCATCCATCTCCGCTGAGTCGCCGCAGCCAGCGGCATCCGCAGCAGCCATTGCACACTGTTGCAGTCTGTGCAATGTTTGCGGGACTTGAAGCAAGGATTTTCATGAGCAGCGATCTTCGCGAGCGGCGGCGCCGCCAGACGGCGGACGACATCCAGCGGGCCGCCCTTCGGCTGGCACTGCGCTGCGGCTTCGAGGCGCTGACGACCGAGGCCATCGCCGCCGAGGCCGGGGTCAGCCCCCGGACCTTCTTCAACTATTACGCCAACAAGCAGGCCGCCCTCCTCGGCCGCCCACCCCGGATGGATGCGGACGAGGCGTGCTGGATCGTCCATTCCGACGCGCCGTTGCTGGACGACCTGGTCGCGCTGCTGACCGGGCTGGTCGAGGACGGCGCGCGCCTGGATCGCCCGAAGATCCGCATGGTGCGGCAGGTGCTGGACGCCTCGCCCGAACTGGAGCCGCTGTTTCACGACATGCTCGAGGGCAACACGCGGGTTCTGGCGGGGCTGTTGCAGCAGCGGCTCGGCATGGACGCGCCGGCCGAGGCCGAGCTGATCGCGGGCCTTGCCACCGGCGCGCTGTCCCATGCGGTCAGGGACTGGGCCTCGGCCGACGACCTGCCGGCGGCCGAGATCAAGGTACTGCTGCGGCGGCGGCTTCAGGCCGTGTGCCGCCTGCTCTGCGCCTGAACCGCGAGGGCGCCTTCAGGCTCAGAAGCAGAAGCGGGTGATGCGCCGGTCGGGCAGCTGCTCGACCGACAGCTCGGCGTCGAGCTGCGCCGCCGCCCCCTCGAGCAGCGTCGAGCCGAAGCCGGGATCGGACTCGCTGATCTGCTGCGGGCTGGTGTAATCCTCGATCCAGCGCAGCTCGACATGGTCCTCCGTCAGCTCCCACTCGACCCTCAGCCGGCCGGGCAGGGCACCGAGGACGCCATACTTGAAGGCGTTGGTCGCCAGCTCGTGGAAGATCAGCGACAGCGGCACGACCTTGGCGGCGCGGACCGAAACCTCCGGCCCCTCGATCGACACCTTCGCGCCGCGATAGGGCTCGAGCGTGGTGCCGACCAGCTGATCCAGCCGCGTCTCGGACATCGCGCCGCGCCGCGTCGTCAGGCTGTGCGACTGCGCCAGCGCGTTGATGCGGCCCGAGACCTCCTCGGCCAGGGTCTCGGGGGACTCGGCATGGCGCGACGCCATCCGCAGCATCGCCGAGATCTGCGTGAAGAGGTTCTTCACCCGGTGGTCCATCTCGGAGATCACCGCCTCGCGCAGCCGCGCCGCGCTTTCCACGGCGGTCACGTCCAGAAGCACGCCCAGCACCTGCGTCGCGTCGCCGCTGCCGACGCTCTCGCCCGCCGCCGCCAGCCGGATGTCGGACCGCCCCTCGCCCGAGGGCGAGATGATCCGCCGCATCGAGCCGCCCTCGGCGCAATGGGTGAGGTCGGCGATCAGCGCCTCGCGGTCCGCAGGGGCGATCAGCGCGGCGAAGGCAGGCAGGGGAAGCGCAGCGGTCTCGCCGATGCCCAAGAGGTCCGAGCTGTCGTCGATCGTCAGCTTGCCCGCCGCGGCGTCATACTGCCAGACCGCGATCCGGGCCAGCTTGCGCACCGATTTCAGCCGCTCGTCCTGGCGCTGGACCGCCTCGCGCAGGTCGCGCAGCGCGGTCACGTCCTCGAAGACCAGCATCGCGCCCTCGGTGTAGCCGTCCTTGCTGCGATAGGGCTTGGCATCGACGCGCCAGACGCGGCCGCCGCTCGGCTCGACCAGCTCGGTGCCCTGCGCCTCGCCGGTGGCGACGACCTCCTGCGCCATCTGCTCCAGCAGGTTCGAGGCGAAGACGTTCGACACGTCGGCCAGCGGCCTGCCCTGGTCCGAGCGGCGCAGCGGGAAGATCTGCGCCGAGGCGGCGGTGAAGTTGCGCACGCGGATGTCGCGGTCCACGACGAGGAGCGGGATCTTGGTGGCCGAGAAGAAGTTCTGCAGATCCGAATTCGCCGCCGTCAGGTCGTCCACTTTGGACTTCAGTTCGTCGTTGACGGTGCTCAGCTCCTCGTTCGTGGACTGAAGCTCCTCGTTCATCGACATCATTTCTTCGTTCGAGCTTTTCAGCTCCTCGTTCGCGGTCTCCAGCGCCTCGACGGTGCCGCGCAGCTCGGCCTGCGTCAGGCGCAGCTCCTCCTCCAGCCGCTCGGTCCGGGTCTCGCTGGTCCTGAGATCCTCGAAGCCGCCGAACTCGTCGAGGTCGCGGATCATCGAGCCGTTGTCCTGGAACACCATCAGCAGCGAACGGTCGGGCAGCGGCTCGACGAACAGCGTCACCGGCTGGCTGCCCATCTCGGAGCGGGCCTGCAGATCGCGCATCACCACGGGACGGTTCGAGGCCGTCACCTCGCTGAGGGCCGAGACGACCGCGTCGCGCAGGCCGGGATGCATGATCGAGGAGATGAGCTGGGGCTTGCGGGCCGCGGGATCGACCGACAGGTAGCGGCCGAGCCGTCCCGCCGTCCACAGCACCTCGCCCGCGGCCGAAACCTGCAGCGTGGCGGGGGCGTAGCGGTCCATGAGCCGCTTGCGGGCGGTCGCGGCGGCATCCCGCCCTTCGCTCGAGGATGGCTGCCGGCCCGCGCCTGCGCCCGTCTCGCCTTCCGGGGCGCGCCGGGCCAGCGGCAGGTCCAGCGGCAGCCGCGCGGGCGAGGCGTCGCGGCGGAAGAGGCGCGCCGAGCGGTCCAGCTCCTCGAACCGTCCGGCCTCGCGGCGCACGCCCTCGGACGGGCCGAGGAACAGGTAGCCCTCGGGCCGCAGGGCGTAGTGGAACAGCGGCAGGATGCGCGACTGCAGGTCCTCGTCCAGGTAGATCAGCAGGTTGCGGCACGAGATCAGGTCCACCTTGTTGAAGGGCGGATCGCGTACCAGGCTGTGCATCGAGAAGCGGACTCGGTCGCGCAACTGCGAGACGACCTGCATCTGCGCGCCCCGGTGGATCGTGTAGTCGCGGCGCAGCGGCTCGGGGATGTCGGCCAACGCGCTGGAGGGGTAGGTACCGCCGCGCGCGATCTCGATCATCTTGCGGTCGATGTCCGAGGCCAGCACGACGAAGCGCGGCCGCTTGCCCGCCGCGCGCATCTCGGCATCCACGAGCATCGCGATGCTGTAGGCCTCCTCGCCCGAAGAGCAGCCGGGCACCCAGACCCGGATGTCCTCTTCCCCGGCGGCGGCGACCAGCGGGCGGATCGCCTTGACGCGCAGCGTCTCGAACATCTCGGCGTCGCGGAAGAAGCGGGTGACGTTGATCAGGAACTCGTTGAGCAGCGCGTCGCATTCCGCGTCGTTGCCCATCAGGTGGGCAAGGTAGTCGCGCGTGCTGGCGATGTTCAGCACCTGCAGGCGCCGGCGGATGCGGCGGATCAGGGTGGACATCTTGTAGCCGCAGAAGTCGTGGCCCGTGCGCTCGAGAAGGTGCTGGCAGATGCGCCTTGCGTCGGCCGTCACCACCTCCTCGGCCAGCTCGGTGTCGCTGGATTCGAAGAACTGCAGGATCGTCGGCACGATCCGGTCGGGCGGCAGCACGAAATCGACAAGACCCGTCGCCTCGGCCGACAGCGGCATGCCGTCATAGCGCGCGGTGCTCGGCTCCTGGACCACGCAGATGCCGCCATGCTCCTTGATCGCGCGCAGGCCGAGCGTGCCGTCCGCGCCGGTCCCCGACAGGATTACGCAGGCCGCCGCCGGCCCGCAATCCTCGGCCAGGCTCTCGAAGAAGTCGTCGATCGGCCGGCGCAGCCCGCGCGGCTGGTCGAAGGACGTCATCCGCAACCGGCCGTTCGAGATCAGCATCCGCGCGCCGGGCGGGATCGTGTAGACATGGCCGCGCTGAAGCTCCAGCCCGTCCCAGGCCTGCTGCACGCTCAGCTCGGTGCGGCGGTCCAGAAGCTCGGCGAGGACGCTCTCATGCGTCGGGTCGAGGTGCTGGATCACCACATAGGCCGCAGGATCGTCCCGCCGGGCCGAGCGCAGCAGCTCGTGCAGCGCCTCCAGCCCCCCGGCCGATGCACCGATCGCGACGACCGCGAAGGCGGGCCGTGCATCCAGCTGCGCCGTGGGCGCTACCGAGGCATCATTCATCGCGCACCGTCAGCCGTGCCAGGGTGCTGATCGAGCGCGCGATCAGGGCAGCCGAATCGTTCAGCGTCATGCCGAACTGCCCCGCGGTCTGGCGCAGGTCGCTGAGCGCGCCCACCAGCAGCTTGTCGTTCTGCGCGATCGCCTGCGCCTCCTCGGCGGCGGTCGCGTCGAATTGCGAGGCGATGACATAGCGCAGTCCGCCGTCGCCGTCGCGCAGCTTCGACATGAAGACGAGATTGGTGAAGGTCGTCCCGTTCCGGCGCTGGTTCAGCACCGGGAAGCGCCCGTCCTCCTGCGCCTCGTCCCTGAGGAAGTCGGACATCGCGGCCACCTGCGCCCGCGGCGTGTCGGGCGTCTGCAGGAAGCGGCAGTTGCGCCCCTCGACATCGGACGCCTCGTATCCCGTCAGCTTCAAGAAGCCCTTGTTGACCATGACCAGCGGCATGTCGCCATGGCCATCGGCCACGCAGAGCGCGATGTTCGAGCGCTGGATCTGCGCCAACAGCCGGTCGGAAAGCGTTTGCTCTGCGTGCATGAAAGTCCCTGGTGGCCGGTCCCTGAATGCTGATCCGCCCTTATGTGCGATGCTAAACCTATTGCACGATATGTAACAAGCCTCGGCATGAAAACGTGATCGGCTGCGGCGCTGCGTCGCGGTTGCGCGCAGGCCTGTTCGTGACGGTCACGTAACGGCTTCACGACGGTTGATCCGCAGGCGCCGGCAGCATAGGCAGCGCCTGCGCAACGCGAAAAGGACGCCTCATGGCCCAGAAGGACCTGGAACTCCGCCATCTCGACACGCTGGACCGCGATCTCGGCCGCTTCTCGACGCTGGAGCTGACGACGGCGCTGGTCGGGCGGCCTCTGGTGGCGCCGGGCGTCGCGCTGGTCTTCCTGCTGGCCGCGGGGCTGACGGCCGCGCTGATCTTCGGGCAGGCGAACAATGCGATGATCGTGATCGCCGCCGCCATCTTCGGCGCCTACATGGCGCTGAACATCGGCGCCAACGACGTCGCCAACAACATGGGCCCGGCCGTGGGGGCGAACGCGCTGACCATGGGCGGCGCCATCGCCATCGCCGCCATCTGCGAGACGGCGGGCGCGCTGATTGCCGGCGGCGACGTGGTCGGCACCATCTCGCGCGGGATCGTCGCGCCCGAGGCGATCGGCGCGCCCTCGGTCTTCATTTGGGCGATGATGGCGGCGCTGCTGTCCTCGGCGCTGTGGGTGAACCTTGCGACCTGGATCGGCGCGCCCGTCTCGACCACCCATTCCGTCGTGGGCGGGGTGATGGGGGCGGGAATCGCGGCGGCGGGCTTCTCGGCCGTCAGCTGGCCGACGATGGGCGCCATCGCGGCCAGCTGGGTCGTCTCGCCGCTTCTGGGCGGGATCGTCGCGGCGGGCTTTCTGTGGTTCATCAAGGCGCGCATCATCTATCGCGACGACAAGATCGCCGCCGCACGGGTCTGGGTGCCGGTGCTGGTCGGAATCATGGCCGGCAGCTTCTCGGCCTATCTGGCGCTGAAGGGCCTCAGCCGGGTCGTCTCGCTGAACATGGGACAGGCGCTGATGATCGGGGCAGGGGTCGGGCTGGCGGTCTGGCTGGTGATGATCCCGGTCATCGCCCGCCAGTCGCGCGGGCTCGAGAACCGCAACAAGTCGCTCAAGGTCCTTTTCGGCATCCCTCTGGTCGTCTCGGCCGCGCTGCTCAGCTTCGCCCATGGCGCCAATGACGTGGCGAACGCGGTCGGGCCGCTGGCCGCCATCGTGCAGGCCTCGCAGACGGGCAGCACGACGGGCGCCATCTCGATCCCGCTCTGGGTCATGCTGATCGGGGCCTTCGGGCTGTCCTTCGGCCTGTTCCTCTTCGGGCCGAAGCTGATCCGCATGGTCGGCAGCCAGATCACCAAGCTGAACCCGATGCGTGCCTTCTGCGTGGCGCTGTCGGCGGCGCTGACCGTGATCCTGGCCAGCTGGCTGGGCCTGCCGGTCAGCTCGACCCATATCGCGGTGGGCGCGATCTTCGGCGTGGGCTTCTTCCGCGAATGGGACGCCGAGCGCCGCCTGCGCCTTTCGGGCGAGGCCGTCCCCGAGCGCCCGCGCCTCGGCGAGGGCGAGCGGCGGCGCCGCAAGCTGGTGCGCCGGTCGCATGTGATGACCATCGCGGCGGCCTGGGTGATCACGGTGCCGGCGGCCGCGCTTCTGTCGGCCGGGGTCTTCCTGGTGATGGTACGCCTGGGGGGTTAGGCGCCGCAGGCCGTCAGCCAGGCGCGGATCGCGGCCAGCGCCTCGGGCTCGTCGAGCCAGGGGATATGGCCGCGCCCGGGCACCTCGGCGCGGATCAGGTCGGGCCGGCGGCGCTGCATCTCGTCCGCCGTCTCGGCCGTCATCAGGTCCGAGTTCGCGCCCCGGATCAGCGCGACCGGAAGCCCTGCCGTCGCCTCCCAGAGCGGCCAGAGATTCGGCGCCTCGCCTTGGAAGGCCGCGAGGAACGCCTCGCGCAGCGACGGGTCATAGGTGATGCGCAGCCCCTCGGGCGTCTCGGTGAAGTGCCGTTGCACGTCCTGGAGCCAGCGCCCCTCGGGCACGTCCGAGAAGGCCGTCATCAGCGCCGGCATCCGCGCGGCCAGTTCGGCATGGCTCTGCGCGGCGGGGTTGCGGCCGACATAGTCGAAGATCGCCTCCAGCCCCTTGCGCGCGATCTCGGGGCCGACGTCGTTGAGGCAGAGGCCGAGCAGCCGGTCCTTGGCCGTCGCCGCCAGGAACAGCCCGTTCAGCCCGCCGCGCGAGGTGCCAAGCACCGCCGCCCGGTCGATTCCCAGGTGATCCAGCAGTTCCACTGCGTCGCGGCTCTCGCGCGGGACGGTATAGGTGGCGGCGCCCGTCCAGTCCGAGGCGCCGCGGCCGCGATAATCTATGCGGATCATCCGCACGCCCGCCAGATGCGGCGCGAGGTAGTCGAAGTCCGACATGGAGCGGGTCAGCCCCGCGAGGCAGAGGACGGGAAGCCCCGTCCCCTCGTCCGAGAAGGCGATCCGCGCGCCGTCGCTTGCCGTGAACATGCCGCCACTCCTGCCTTGCATCGCCGATGGTCGAGACGCGCCGACGCGCCGCCGGATCAGTCGCGGTAGCGGGACATCACCAGCGTCGCGTTGGTGCCGCCGAAGCCGAAGCTATTCGACAGGACCGAGTCGAGCCCGGCATCGTCCACGCGGCTGGTCGCGATCTCGCCCGGCGCGATCTCGGGGTCCAGCGTGCCGACATTGGCCGAGGCGGCGATGAAGTCGCCCTGCAGCATCAGCAGGCTGTAGATCGCCTCGTGCACGCCGGTCGCACCGAGGCTGTGGCCCGTCAGAGACTTGGTCGAGCTGATCGGCGGCGTCGCGCCTTCGCCCCAGATGCGGCGGATGGCCTTGACCTCGCCGATGTCGCCCACCGGGGTCGAGGTGCCATGCGCGTTGATATAGCTGATCTTGCGCCCCTCGGGCAGGGTCTCGAGCGCGACGCGCATCGCCCGCTCGCCGCCCTCGCCGGACGGGGCGACCATGTCGTAGCCGTCCGAGGTCGCGCCGTAGCCCGTCACCTCGGCATAGATCCTCGCGCCGCGGGCCTTGGCATGCTCCAGCTCCTCCAGCACGACGACGCCGCCGCCGCCGGCGATCACGAAGCCGTCGCGGGTCGCGTCATAGGGGCGGGACGCCGCCTCGGGCGTGTCGTTGTATTTCGAGGACATCGCGCCCATCGCGTCGAAGAGGCAGCTGAGGGTCCAGTCCAGCTCCTCGCCGCCGCCGGCGAAGACGATGTCCTGCTTGCCCATCTGGATCTGCTCGACGCCGCTTCCGATGCAATGGGCCGAGGTCGCGCAGGCCGAGGTGATCGAGTAGTTCACGCCCTTGATCTTGAAGGGGGTCGCGAGGCAGGCCGAGTTGGTCGAGGACATGCAGCGCGTGACCATGAACGGGCCCATGCGCTTGGGGCTGCCCTTCTCGATGACGATCTGGTGCGCCTCGAAGAAGTTGCTGGTAGACGGCCCGCCCGAGCCCATGATGAGGCCCGTGCGCGGGTTCGAGACGTCGTTCTCCTCGAGGCCCGAGTCCTTGATCGCCTGCTCCATCGCGATGAAGTTGTAGGCGGCGCCGGGGCCCATGAAGCGCAGGTTGCGCTTGTCGACATGGTCCTCGAGCTTGATCTGCGGCATGCCGTGAATCTGGCTGCGGAAGCCGTGCTCGGCATATTCCGGCGCGAAGACGATGCCCGAGCGGCCCGCGCGCAGGCTTTCGGTCACTTCATCGGCGTTGTTGCCAATGGGGGACACGATGCCCAGCCCGGTGATGACGACGCGACGCATGGCGGTCTCCTGTGAAGTTCTGGGTCAGTTGGCCGACAGGGCCACCTTCATGTCCTTGACCTGGTAGATCAGCTCGCCGTCCGCCTCGACCCGGCCGTCGGCGACGCCCATGGTCAGCCGGCGGGTCTGCACGGCCTTGGTGAAATCGACGGTGTAGCGCAGCATCTTGCGGTCGGGCCGGACCATGCCGGTCAGCTTGACCTCGCCCACGCCGAGCGCGTAGCCGCGCCCCTCCCAGCCCCGCCAGCCGAGGTTGAAGCCGGTCAGCTGCCACAGCCCGTCGAGGCCGAGGCAGCCGGGCATGATCGGGTTGCCGGGGAAATGACAGGCGAAGAACCACAGGTCGGGGGTAATGTCGAACTCGGCGACGACATGGCCCTTGCCGTGCGCGCCCCGGTCTTCCGAGATGTCGGTGATGCGGTCCATCATCAGCATCGGCGGCTCGGGCAGCTGGGCGTTGCCGGGTCCGAACAGCTCTCCGCGCGCGCAGGCGAGCAGGTCGTCGCGGTCGAAGCTGGTCTGGGTCATCGCCATGCGCGCGGGCCTTCCTGTCGTTCAAGGCGGCCTCTGCCGCAAGTTGCCGATCCGTCTAGCATCTGCGGTCGCGCGGGTGCAAGAGCGTGCGCCGCCGCGGCTACATCCACTGGCCCGGCTCCATCAGCCCCAGGTCCATCAGCTGCTGGCTGTCCCACCGGAACGGGTGCGAGTTGCGCCAGGTCATGTCCCGCACGTAGTCGCGCGAGCCGGGGTTGGTGACCAGCGCCTTGGCGACGCGGAACGAGGCGATGGAGGCCGTCAGGTTGTGGTGCCACGGGCAGGAATAGGTGTTGAACTCCGGCTCGTTGAAGGTGTGGTCGGCGCGCAGCTTCAGGCCGTCCCGCGCCCGGAACAGCGCGATGCGGTCGATCCGGCGACGGCTCTCGGGCAGAAGCTCCTCGTAGCGCCAGCGCAGGCCGCCGTGGAAGTCGAGCTGCCGCTCCAGCGGCTGTCCGCCGGCGCCGGCGCGGGCCAGCGCGTAATAGCCGGTGCGGTCGAAGAGCGGCGCGTCAAGGTCGACCCCGTCCGGCCGCGCGGCCAGATCGCCGGCATAGAGATCGACGACATAGGTCAGCATCGCCTCGCGGCGTTCCTCGGTGTGGAAGGCCAGAAGCTCGCCGACGCTGCGCGTCTCGCTGAACGGGTAAAAGAGGAACTCGGCGTTGAAGCAGTAATAGAGCCAGGTCCCGGCGGGCACGGCGGCGATGACGGCGTTCACCGCGTCCACATGCGCGTCGATCCTGCGGGTCGGGAAGATCAGGTTGGTGACGCGCCGCGCCATCTCGTCCGGCAGCGGGACCGGGCGGTCCGAGAGGACGAGGACGTGCCGAAAGCCGCGGGCGAGGTGATGCTGCACTGTCTCGGTCACCGCCGCGTCATCCTCGATCAGGATGACCGCCAGCGGACCCTTCGCGATCTGGTCGGGCTTGCGGGCGAGAAAGGGGATCAGGTCGGCGACCGGGACTGCCATCAGTTCATCACCGCCTTCACCTGCTCCAGCGCGGCGCGCAGCAGCTGCGGGTTGTCGCCCGCCGTCTCGATCAGGCGGCGCAGCGTCGCCTTCTGCGGTGCGGGCAGGGCGGAGTCGTCGATGATCCGCTCGACCTCGGCGCGGTCGAAGCCCTCGGGGGTCAGCAGCGCCTCGATGCGGGCGGCCGTCGCGGCGGCGCCGGCGGTCTCGGCGGTGGCGGCCGCGGCGTCGCGGGCGGCGCTGGCGGCCTCTCCGGCGGCTTCGGGCGCGGCGGCGACGGCGCTGCCGGCTGCGGCGGCGGCGCGGTCGGCGGCGGCGATGGCGGCCTCGGCGGCGGCCTCGGCCTGCCGCGCGGCCTCGCTGGCGAGCGCGACACCGGAATCGCCCGAGGCGCGCACGGCCTCGGCCGCGGCATCGGCGGCGATGGCGGCGGCATCGGCGGCCGCGTCCGCCGCGGCATCGGCGGCGGCCTGCGCCTCGGCCTCGTCGAGGGCGGGATCGACGGCGGCGGGCGCGGCGGCATCCGCGGCCTCGGCGGTGGTGGCGGCCGTCTCCTCGGCCAGCTGCGCGGCCTCGCCGGTGGGGGTGGGCGGAACCGTCGCGACGGCGACCGGCTCGGCGGCGCGGCCATGCTGCTGCTGCCAGTACCAGCCGCCCGCGGCCGAGAGGGCCAGAATCACCGGAATCCACCAAAGCTTGCGCATCTTCTTTCCTCGATCACCCGGACTGCCGCTTGGCGCCATCTATGGCACAGGCCCCAGAGGCTTGAAAGCCGCCGCGACCGCGCAGGCGCCCCGCCACGTGCCCGGCAGCGCCGTTTCAAGCAGCTTCCGCATCAAATCCGGTTGAATCAGCGGCGACTTGGCCTTATTTTCCGTCTATTCCGCTTGGCTACACAAGGAGCACCGCCATAGCCCGCCGTCCGCATAACGCACCGCCCACCCGCGACACCGGCCCCCGCACCAACGAACGCATCCGCGTGGCCGAAATCCGCCTCATCGGCGCCGATGGCGAGAACGTGGGCGTGGTCCCCCCTTCCGTGGGCCTTCAGATGGCGCAGGAAGCCGGGTTGGACCTGGTCGAGATTTCGCCGAACGCAGCCCCTCCGGTCTGCAAGGTCATGGACCTCGGCAAGTTCAAGTACGAGCAGCAGAAGCGCGAGGCCGAGGCCCGCAAGAAGCAGAAGATCATCGAGGTCAAGGAGATCAAGTTCCGTCCGGGGACCGATACCCATGACTACGACGTCAAGATGCGCTCGGTGATGAAGTTCCTCGAGGGCGGCGACAAGGTCAAGGTCACGCTGCGCTTCCGCGGCCGCGAGATGGCTCACCAGGACCTGGGACTGGAATTGCTGAACCGCGTCCGCGACGACGTGGGCGAGGCCGGCAAGGTCGAATCGATGCCCAAGCTGGAAGGCCGGCAGATGGTGATGATGATCGCCCCGCGCTGATCGCGCCGGAGCGTTCGGGACGACAGGCCGCGCTGGCTCCGCCGCGCGGCCTTTGCATGAGAGGGAGGCCGTGATGGATGCGCCCGAGATCAAGGTGATGCGGCTCGAGGGCGCGGACGCGGCCGTCCCGCTGCCGGCCTATGCGACGTCGCTGGCCGCCGGCGCGGACCTGCGGGCGAACCTGCCGCCGGACGCCCGCGCCGCGGGCGTCACGCTGGCGCCGGGGGCGCGGGCGCTGGTGCCGACGGGTCTTGCCATGGCCATCCCCGCAGGCTGGGAGGTGCAGATCCGCGCCCGCTCGGGCTTGGCGATGAAGCAGGGGATCGGCCTCGTGAACGCCCCCGGCACCATCGACGCGGACTACCGCGGCCCGGTCGGCGTGATCCTGGTGAACTGGGGCGAGGCGCCCGTCACCATCGCTCATGGCGAGCGCATCGCGCAGATGGTTGTCGCCCCCGCGCCGCAGGCCCGCTTCACGCAGGTCGGCGCGCTGGAGGCGACCGCGCGCGGGCAGGGCGGATTCGGCTCGACGGGGCGCGGCTGATGCTGGGCCTGTGGCTTCTGGTCCTGCTGGCGGTCTTCCTGCGGATCGTCCGGGCGCCGGGCAAGATTGCCTGGCGGCTTCTGGGCGGGCTCTGGGCGATCTTCCTGCTGGCCCATCTTCTGGCCCCGGCGCAGGCGGGCCAGCTGATCGGCGGCACGGCGGGCGGCTGGCTGGTGCTGGGCGGCCTCGCGGCGATGGTCTGGGCCTACCGCATCGGCCTCCGCCGCCTGCGCCAGAGCGCCGCCCCTGCGCCGACGCCGCCCGCACCCGCCTCCGACAGCTTCAGCGATGCGGAACTCGACCGCTACGCCCGCCACATCGTGCTGCACGAGATCGGCGGGCCGGGCCAGATGGCCCTGCGCCGGGCGAGGGTGCTGGTCATCGGCGCGGGCGGCCTCGGCGCGCCGGTCTGCCTCTATCTGGCGGCGGCCGGGGTAGGGCGGATCACGCTGGCCGATGACGACACGGTCAGCCTGTCCAACCTGCAGCGGCAGGTGATCTTCCGCGACGACCTGCGGGGCGAGCCGAAGGCCTATGCCGCGGCCGAGGCGATGCTGCGCCTCAACCCCCAGATCGACGTCACCCCGCTGCTGCGCCGGATCACCGCGGACGATGCCGCGCTGATTGGACAGCACGACCTGGTCATCGACGGCACCGACAGCTTCGCCGGCCGCGCGGCGATCAACCGCGCCTGCGTGGCGGCCGGTGTGCCTCTGCTGTCCGGCGCCATCGGCCGGTGGGAGGGGCAGCTGACGCTCTACGATCCGGCCCGCGGCGCGCCCTGCATGGCCTGCATCTTCCCCGAGGCGCCCGAGCGGGATGCCCCCTGCGCCGAGGCCGGCGTCGTCGGCGCGCTGCCGGGGGTCGTGGGCAGCCTGATGGCGCTGGAGGCGATCAAGCACCTGACCGGCGCGGGCGAGAGCCTGCGCGGGCGCATGGTCCTCTTCGACGGTCTGTCGCTGGAGATGCGGTCCTTCACCGCCGGCCGGGCGCCGGGATGTCCGGTCTGCGGGGGGCTGGCAGAGGGCGCCGCGCACGCATAGGCTGACCTGCAAAGGAGCCATGCCGATGAACCAAGAGCTGACCCGCTGGACCGGCCCCGAGGGGCTGCCCCGCTTCGACCGCATCGCGGACACCGACTTCGCCCCCGCCTTCGAGCAGGAGCTGGCCGCCGCCCTCGCCGCCGTCGAGGCCATCGCCGCCAATCCCGCCCCTGCGAGCTTCGAGAACACGGTCGCGGCGATGGAGCTGGTCGACGAGGGCCTGAACCGCCTGCTGGCGGTCTTCTACACCCTCGCGGCGGTGGATTCGAACGAGGCGCGGCAGGCGCTGCAGCGCGACTTCGCCCCGAAGCTGGCCGATTACGGCAGCCGCACCGGCATGGACCCGCGCCTGCACGCCCGCGTCAGCGCCATCGCGGCCGAAGCGGATGCGCTGCCGCCCGAGGATGCGCGGCTGACTCGGCTGATGCTGCGCGACCTGACGCGGGCCGGGGCGGGCCTCGGCGAGGCCGCGCGGGCGCGGCTGGCCGAGATCCGCAGCCGCATGGCGGTCCTGACGACGCAGTTTACCCAGAACGTGCTCGCGGACGAGCGGGATTTCGTCATGCCGGTCGCGGACGATCAGCTGGCCGGCCTGCCGGACTGGCTGCGCGCCGCGATGCGCGCGGCGGCGGCCGAACGGGACATGGCGGGCCAGGTCGTGACGCTGAACCGCTCGCTGATCGTGCCGTTCCTGGAACATGCCAGCGAGCGGGCGCTGCGCGAGACGGCCTTCCGCGCCTTCACCGCCCGCGGCTCGGGTGCGGGCGCGGGGGGCGAGGCGACGAACAACCTGCCGCTGGTGGCCGAGATCCTGTCCCTGCGGCACGAGCGGGCGGCGCTGCTCGGCTATGCCGACTTCGCCGCCTGGAAGCTGGAGACGCAGATGGCCGGCAGCGCCGAGCGGGTGGAGGACCTGCTGACCGCGGTCTGGCGCCCGGCCCGCGCCCGCGCCGCCGAGGACGAGGCGAAGCTGACCCAGATGCTGCACGCGGACGGCGTCAACGGCGCGCTGGAGGCGTGGGACTGGCGCTACTATGCCGCGCGGCTCAAGCGCGAGACGCATGATCTGGACGAGGCGGCGGTCAAGCCCTACCTGACGCTGGAGGCGATGCTGGGCGCGGTCTTCGACGTTGCCCATCGCCTGTTCCGGCTGGACTTCGCGCCGCTTCAGGCGCCGCTCTGGGCGCCGGACGTGCGAGCCTGGCGGGTGACGCGGGACGGGCGGCTGATGGCGATCTTCGTCGGCGACTTCTTCGCGCGGCCGGGCAAGCGCTCGGGCGCCTGGTGCTCGGCCCTGCAGATGCAGCACAAGATGGGCGATGGCCAGCGGCCCATCGTGGTGAATGTCTGCAACTTCACCCCGCCCGAGGCTCCCGGCGCGCCGGCCTTCCTGTCCTGGGACGACGCGCGCACGCTGTTCCACGAGTTCGGCCATGCCAGCCACCACATCCTCTCCGAGGTGACCTGGCCCTCGATCTCGGGCACCTCGGTGGCGCAGGACTTCGTCGAGCTGCCGAGCCAGCTCTACGAGCACTGGCTGGAGCAGCCCGCCGTGCTGGACGCCCATGCCCGCCACCACGCGACGGGCGAGGTCCTTCCGGCCAGCTTGCGCGACCGGCTTCTGGCGGCGGGCAAGGCGGATGCCGGCTTCTCGACGGTCGAGTATCTGGAGAGCGCGCTGGTGGACCTGGACTTCCACCGCGGCGCGCCGCCCGCCGATCCGCTGGCGCGGCAGGGCGAGGTGCTGGCCGGTCTGGGCGCGCCGGAGGCGATCCCGATGCGCCATGCGACGCCGCATTTCGCCCATGTCTTCGCCGGCGACAGCTATGCGGCGGGCTATTACAGCTACATGTGGTCCGAGGTGATGGACGCCGACGCCTTCGCCGCCTTCGAGGAGGCGGGCGACATCTTCGACCCGAACGTGGCGCGGCGGCTGGAGGAGACGATCCTCTCGCGCGGCGGCACCGCGCCGGCTGAGGAGCTGTGGATGGCCTTTCGCGGGCGGATGCCGGGGGTCGAGCCGCTGCTCAGGGGGCGGGGACTGGCCTGAGGGCGCAGCGGGGGGCGCTGCCCCCCGTCCCGTGCCGGGACTCCCCCCGGGATACTTGTGGCACAGAAGATGAGGCGGTTCAGTCGCGGGTCTCGCCCGGATCGACGCCCCAGATGGTCGCTTTCGGCACCCACCCGCGCTGGCCGCCGCCCGAGACGCGGCACCAGTCCGGGTTGCACTCGCCAAGGCGCAGGATGGCGCCGGCCTCGGCGCGGGCGACGACTTCGGCATTCTCGGTGGGACGGGTCCTCAGCTCGAGCATGTCCTGGGTGACGAGGGCGGTGCGCACGCCCGAGAGGAGCGCGTAGTGAACCCATCCGCCGGCGCCGTCCCGATCCTCGACCCGGCGCCAGTGGCCGAACTCGGCGGTGACGCGCAGGGGCATGCCGGCATGGCGGAAGACCCAATCGATGCGGTGCGAAAGGCTGGGGCCGCGGCGGGCGTTGCCCTCGTTGCCCTTCAGGCTGACATAGCGCGGCAGCGGCAGGTTGGTGACCGCGCCCCGCTGCGTGCCGGGACCCGCGGACTGCGCCAGCACGAGGGGCACCAAGGCTTCGGGCAGCTGCGACGGGGCGACGGGCGCGGCATCGGCGGCGGGGGCCGCGAGGAGGAGCGCGAGGCCCAGCATCATCGCCCGCGCACCGGCCCGAGTACCGGCCCGAGTACCGGCCAGCCGCCGTCGGTTCATCGTCTCGCCCTGCTGCGTCATCTGCCGTCCGATCCTGCATCTCCGGCGTGTAGGCCGGTCCCTCCCGGGGTCTTGTGCCTGCCCCGTGCCCGAGGCACTTTGCCAAATGCCGCCGGGCATGGGAAGGGTGCGCCCGACACGGTTGCGCGAACGCGAGGTGAGAATGCCGAACAGCCCGACACTGTTTCCCGCCGGCCACAGGCCGCGCGTCGCGCTGACCCGGCGGCTGCCCGAGGAGGTCGAGCGGCGCATGGCGGAGCTGTTCGACCTGGCGCCGCGCGGCGAGGACACGCGGCTAAAGCCCGGCGAGATGGTCGCGCTGATGCAGGCGAGCGACGTGCTGGTGCCGACGGTGACCGACCGGATCGACGCGGCGATGATGGCGGATGCCGGCGACCGGCTGCGACTGATCGCCAATTACGGCGCCGGGATCGATCACATCGACGTCGAGGCAGCGCGCGCCCGCGGCATTGCCGTCACCAACACGCCGGGCGTGATGACCGAGGACACGGCGGACATGGCGCTGGCCCTGATCTTGGCCGTCGCCCGCCGCATCCCCGAGGGCCTGGCCGAGATGCAGGCCGGCAACTGGAACGGCTGGTCGCCCACCGCGCTTCTGGGCCGCCGCATCGGCGGGCGGCAGCTGGGCATCCTGGGGATGGGCCGCATCGGGCAGGCCGTGGCGCGGCGCGCGCGGGCCTTCGGGATGAGCGTGCATTACCACAACCGCCGGCGCCTGCGCCCCGAGATCGAGGAGGAGCTGGGCGCGACCTGGTGGGACAGCCTCGACCGGATGCTGGGCCATGTCGACATCGTCAGCGTGAACGCGCCGCACACGCCCTCGACCTATCACCTCCTGAACGCGCGGCGGCTGAAGCTGATGAAGCCGACCTCGGTTGTGGTCAACACCTCGCGCGGGGAGGTGATCGACGAGAATGCGCTGACGCGGATGCTGCGCGCGGGCGAGATCGCCGGCGCCGGCCTCGATGTCTTCGAGCGTGGGCACGAGATCAACCCGCGCCTGCGCGCCCTGCCGAACGTGGTGCTGCTGCCGCATATGGGCAGTGCGACCGTCGAGGGGCGGCTGGAGATGGGGGAGAAGGCGATCATCAACATCCGCACCTGGGCCGACGGGCATCGGCCGCCCGACCTCGTCCTGCCGTCGATGCTGTGATGGCGCCTGTCTCGACGCGCGCCGCGATCTCGGCGCTGTTCTTCGTCAACGGGCTCTTGGTCGGAAGCTGGGCGCCCAAGATCCCGGCACTGATGGCGCGGCACGGCTTCACCGAGGCCACGGCCGGCGTGCTGGTGCTGCTGCTGGGGCTGGGCTCGCTCTGCGTGATGCCGCTTTTCGGGGCGATGGTGGCGCGGGCGGGCTCGGCGCGGGCGGTGCGGCTGGCCGCCTGGCTGCTGGCCTCGGGCCTTGTCTGGATCACGCTCGCGCCCGAGCTGCTGAGCCTGGGGCTGGCGGTGCTGGCCTTCGGCGGGCTGGTCGGCGGGATGGACGTCGCCATGAACGCCAACGCGGTCGCGGTCGAGCGCTCGCTGGGCCGGGCGATCATGTCCTCGTGCCACGGGTTCTGGAGCCTTGGCGCCTTCGCGGGCGCGGGCGCCGGCGGCATCGCGATACAGGGGTTCGGCGAGCTTCCTCATGCGCTTGCGGTCACTGTCCTCTTTGCCGCGGTGCTGCTGGCGGTGGCGCCGCGGCTGCTGGCCGACGGGCCGGCGCCGGGGGCGGCGCGGGTGCCGCTGCGGCTGCCACGCACGCCGTTGCCCTATCTGATCGGGCTGATGGCGCTGGCCTCGATGATCCCGGAGGGCGCGATCCTCGACTGGGCGGCGGTCTATCTGGAGCGCGAGATGGGCGCCTCGCTGGCGCTGGCGGGCTGGGGCTTTGCGGCCTGCGCGGGGGCGATGGCGGTGATGCGGTTCCTCGGCGACCGGCTGCGGCGGCGCTTCGGGGCGGTGCGGACGCTGCGCGTCAGCACGCTTCTGGCGATGGCGGGGCTGGTCGTCGCGGGGCTGGCCGAGGGGCCGGTGCCCGCGATCGCCGGCTTCGCGCTGGCTGGCCTCGGGATCGCGAACATGGTGCCGATCGCCTTCTCGGCGGCCGGGAACGTGCCGGGGCTGGCGGCGGGGATGGGGCTCTCGGTCGTGACGATGATGGGTTATTCGGGCATCCTTCTGGCGCCGGGCGGGATCGGCTGGCTGGCCGAGCGGATGAGCCTCGGGACGATCTACATCGCGCTTGGGCTTCTGCTGCTGGTGCCGCTGCTCTTGTCGCGGCTGGCGCGCACGGCGGACTTCGAGGCGCCCTGACACCCGCGCAACGCCGGCGCACGTTGCGCGGGCGGTGACGCGCAACGGCGGCGGGGCCGGGTGCCGCGGCGCGGCCAGCATTTGCTGGAGAAGCGGGCGCACGGGGCGTGCACCCCATGTGCACCGGACGTGCACCGGATGTGCACCGCTTGCGGGCGTTGCGCGACGGCCCTGACGGGTTGCAGAGACAGCGCGGGGCGCCGCGATGGCAGGCGGTAATCGGCAGCGGCTCAGCGGTAGACGTGGTCCTCGGCCGGGAAGCTGCGGTCGCGCACGGCCGCGGCATAGGCGGCGATGGCGGCATCCGCATCCGCCGCGAGGTCGCCGAACTTGCGCACGAAGCGCGGGACCCGCCCGGTCAGGCCCAGCATGTCGTCAAGAACGAGGATCTGCCCGTCGCAGCGCGCCGAGGCGCCGATGCCGATGGTCGGGATCGTCACGCTGTCGGTGATGCGGTCGGCCAGCGCCTGCGTCACCCCCTCGACCACCAGCGCGAAGGCGCCGGCCTCGGCCACGGCCTGCGCATCGGCCAAATGGGCCGGCCAGGTGCTTTCGTCGCGGCCCTGCGTCTTGAAGCCGCCCATCACGTTCGTCGCCTGCGGCGTCAGCCCGATATGGGCCATCACCGGGATGCCGCGCGAGGTGAGGAAGGCGATGGTCTCGGCCATCTGCGCGCCGCCTTCCAGCTTGACGGCGGCGCAGCCCGTTTCGGCCATGACCCGGGCGGCGTTGCGGAAGGCCTGCGCGGGGCTTTCCTCGTAGCTGCCGAAGGGCATGTCGATGACCACCAGCGCGCGGGACGAGCCGCGCATGACCGCCTGCCCGTGCAGGATCATCATCTCCAGCGTCACCCCGAGGGTCGAGGGCATGCCGTGCACCACCATCCCGAGGCTGTCGCCCACCAGGATCAGGTCGGCATGGGCATCGACCAGCGCGGCCATCGGCGCGGTGTAGGCGGTCAGGGCGACGATCGGCTCGGCGGCCGGCTTGACGGCGGACTGGGCAGCGGACTGGGCAGCGGGCTGGGCGCCCTTGCGCGCGGCGATCTGGGGGACGGTGATGCGCCGGATCGGGGCCTGGGCGGACATGGGTTACTCCTCGGTCTGGGGCGGGGTGGCGGTGCGCTGGTCGATCAGCAGCACCTCGCCGAAGCGAACGGCCAGCAGGATGACCACCGGCCCGCAGATGGCGGCGATGCGCGACAGGTCGGCCGCGTCGCGGATGTCGATGCTGCGGACATGGGCGCGCGGCTCGGCCCGCAGCATGGCGCGGATCCCGGCGCGGACCTGCGCGAGCGGCGCGCCGGCCGCGATGCGCGCCTCGGCCGCGTCGAGCGCGCGGGCCAGGACCGGGGCGGCGGCGCGGTCCTCGGGCGTCAGGCGCTGGTTGCGCGAGGACATGGCGAGGCCGTCGGCCTCGCGCACCGTCGGGACGGGCAGGATCGTCACGGGGATGTCGAGATCGGCGACCATGCGGCGGATCAGGGTCAGCTGCTGGAAGTCCTTCTCGCCGAAGGCGGCCGCATCGGGCTGAACGATGTTGAAGAGCTTGGTGACGACGGTGGCGACGCCGCGGAAATGGCCGGGGCGCAGGCGGCCCATCAGCATCCGGCCGAGGCCCGCGACCTCGACATGGGTCTGCGCGCCGGGGCGGTAGATGTCGGTGACCTGCGGCAGGAAGACGGCGTCGCAGCCGGCGGCACGGAGCTTGGCGAGGTCCCCCGCCTCGTCGCGGGGATAGCGGGCGAGATCCTCGTTCGGGCCGAACTGCGTCGGGTTCACGAAGATCGAGGTGACGACGCGCCCGCCGCCCTCTGCGTCCAACCAGTCGCGGGCGCGGGCGATCAGCGTCAGGTGGCCGTCATGCAGCGCGCCCATCGTGGGGACCAGCGCGATCCGCTGCCCGGCGGCGCGAAAGGCGCGCGTGCCATCACGCATCTCTTGCGTGCTGCGGCAGATCTGCATGGCTCCCCCCGGTCCTCGAACGTGGCGCAACCTAGCGGCGGGGGCGGGGCGGGGCAAGCGCGGCCGTGGCGGGCTGCCGCAGGGTCGGAAACGCAAAAGGCCGGACCCGAAGGTCCGGCCTTTTGTGTCTGGAGCGGGCGATGAGATTCGAACTCACGACCCTAACCTTGGCAAGGTTATGCTCTACCCCTGAGCTACGCCCGCATCCGTTCCCGTCAGCGGCTGGCCGCCTTCGGTGAGCGGTGATTTACGGAAGGCCGCGGGGGGGTGCAAGGGCAAAATCGCGCATCGCCCGAAATTTTTGCGGCTTGATCGTAGCGCCGGGCCGGGCACAACCTGCGGCCATCACGAGGGGGGCGCGGATGCGGTCGAGCGAGGAGGCGAGCGGGTTCGTTCGCGCAGGACTGGCGGCAGGCGAGGCGCCCGAGGCGCTGGAGGCGGCGCTGGTCGCGGCGGGCTGGAGCGGGCGCGAGGCGGCGGCGGCGCTGGCGCGCTGGCAGGCGCGGCCGGGGCTGCAGCCGGTGCCGCGGCCCGAGGCGCGGCTGCCCGCGCGCGAGGCGCTGGTGCAGGGCCTCGGCTTCGTCGCGCTGGCGGTGATCGCCTGGCACGCGGTCGGGATCGGCTTCCTCCTGGCCGAGCGGCTGGTGCCGCTGCCGGGCGAGGGGCCGGCCTGGCGCGGCGCGGCGCGCTGGCCGGTGGCGATGCTGGTCGCCTTCCTGCCGATCATGGTCGCGGTGCGGCTGCGCAAGGGCGAGGGCGCCACGACGCCGCGCCGGTGGGCGGCGGCGGCGTCGGGGCTGGTGGCGGCGCTGGTGCTGGTCGGCAGCCTCGCCTCGGCGGTCCATGCGGGGCTGTCGGGCGATCTGACGGCGCGGTTCGGGTTGAAGCTGGCGGCGGTCGTCGGCATGGCCGCGCTGGTCTACGCCGCCTACCGGGCCGAGCTGGCGGGCCCGGCGGCGGGCCGGCGGGCGATGCTGGGTATCGCGGCGGTCGCGCTGGCGGCCATCGGCGCGGGGCTGTGGCTCAGCGGCGGCCCGGCGCGGGGCCAGGCCGAGCGGCGCGACGAGGTGCGGGCCGCCGATCTGGCCGCGCTGGCCGCGCAGGCGCAATGCCTTGCCGCCGAGGGCCGGAACGTGCCGCCGCTCGGCCCCTCGGAGGCATGTCCGGGACAGCCGCGCCTGGCCGATCCCGCGACCGGTGCCCCCTATCTGCTGGAGCCGGTCGCGGGCGGGCGGCTGCGGCTCTGCGCGCCGCGCGAGACCGAGGCGCCTTGGGCGGACGATCCGGGCCGGCCGGGCTGCATCCTGACCGATCTGCGCCCGCCGCAGGATCGTCCCGCGCCGCCCGGCCCCTCGCTGGTGCCGCCGTCGGGCGGGATCCTGTCCGACTAGGCGCTAGCCGCGGCCGAGGCGGCCGAGATGCGTGTCCGCAAAGGCGGTCGGGTGCTTCAGCCCGTAGCCGAGCGCGCGGTCGCCGCCGACATGGGCCAGCCACAGCGCCCCCGCCGCGATCAGCGCCGGGCTGCCGGCCAGAAGCCCCAACAGCGCCAGCACCAGGCCGCCGGCATAGAGATGGACCGCGTTGTAGAGCTGCGCGCCGATGCGCGGGCCGGCCAGGTAGCCCACGGCCGCGAGGTCCGGCGCGAGCAGCGCCAGCGGCCAGAGCCAGAGCGGCCAGCCCGGCTGCATCACCCCGGCCAGCGCCAGGGCGACGACGGCGATGAGGCCGCCCTCGATCCGCTGCCAGGTGATGACGCTCATGCCGGGCGCGTCACTCGGCGGCGCGGATGCGGGCGGGCTTCAGCATCGGCGCGAGGTAGCGGCCGGTATGGCTCTCGGCCACCTCGGCCACGGTTTCGGGCGTGCCGGTTGCGACCACACGGCCGCCGCCGTCGCCGCCCTCGGGGCCGATGTCGATGATCCAGTCGGCGGTCTTGATGACGTCGAGATTGTGCTCGATCACCACCACCGAATTGCCCTGGTCGACCAGCTGGTGCAGCACTTCCAGCAGCTTGCGCACATCCTCGAAATGCAGGCCCGTCGTCGGCTCGTCGAGGATGTAGAGCGTGCGGCCGGTCGAGCGGCGCGACAGCTCCTTGGACAGCTTCACCCGCTGCGCCTCGCCGCCCGAGAGGGTCGTCGCCTGCTGGCCGACCTTGATGTAGCCAAGGCCCACCTGCATCAGCGCGTCCATCTTCTCGCGGATGGACGGGACGGCGGCGAAGAACTCCTGCGCGTCCTCCACGGTCATGTCCAGCACGTCGGCGATGGACTTGCCCTTGAACTGCACCTCCAGCGTCTCGCGGTTGTAGCGCTTGCCCTTGCAGGTCTCGCATTCGACATAGACGTCGGGCAGGAAGTGCATCTCGATCTTGATCACGCCGTCGCCTTGGCAGGCCTCGCAGCGGCCGCCCTTGACGTTGAAGCTGAAGCGGCCGGGCTTGTAGCCGCGCGCCTTGGATTCCGGCAGGCCGGCGAACCAGTCGCGGATCGGGGTGAAGGCGCCGGTATAGGTCGCGGGGTTCGAGCGCGGCGTGCGGCCGATGGGGCGCTGGTCGATGTCGATGACCTTGTCCAGATGCTCGAGCCCGCGGATCGTCTCGCAGGGCGCCGGGGTCTGGCGGGCGCCGTTGAGGCGCAGCGAGGCGGTCTTGAACAGCGTCTCGATGGTCAGCGTCGACTTGCCGCCGCCCGAGACGCCCGAGACGCAGACGAACTTGCCGAGCGGGAAGTCGGCGGTGACCTCCTTAAGGTTGTTCCCCGTCGCCTTGACCACGGTCACCTTCTTGCCGTTGCCCTTGCGTCGCTCGGCCGGGATGGGGATGTCGCGCTTGCCCGAGAGATACTGGCCGGTCAGGCTGGCGGGGTCCGCCGCGATCTGGTCCGGGGTGCCGTGGCTGACCACGGTCCCGCCATGCACGCCCGCGCCCGGGCCCATGTCGAAGACATAGTCGGCATGGCGGATCGCGTCCTCGTCATGCTCGACCACGAGGACCGAATTGCCCTGGTCGCGCAGGTTCATCAGCGTGGTCAGCAGGCGGTCGTTGTCGCGCTGGTGCAGGCCGATGGACGGCTCGTCCAGAACGTAGAGAACGCCCGTGAGGCCGCTGCCGATCTGGCTGGCCAGGCGGATGCGCTGGCTCTCGCCGCCCGACAGCGTGCCGGCGGCGCGGGACAGGGTGAGGTAGTCGAGGCCCACGTTCACGAGGAAGCCGAGCCGCTCGCGGATCTCCTTGAGGATGGCGGCGGCGATCTCGTTCTTCTGCTTCGAGAGCTGCGCGGGCGCGGCCTCGACCCAGGCCAGCGCCTCCTTGATCGAGAACTGCACGACCTCGCCGACATGGGTGCCGGCGATCTTCACGGCCAGCGCCTCGGGCTTGAGGCGGTAGCCGTGGCAGGCGCCGCAGGGGCGGTTGTTCTGGTAGCGCTCGAACTCTTCCCGGACCCACTGGCTGTCGGATTCGCGCAGGCGCCGCTCCATGTTGGGGATGACGCCCTCGAAGCTGCGGCTGATCTCGTAGACGCGGCCGGCATCGTCGAAGCGGAAGCGGATCTCCTCGGCGCCCGAGCCGTTCAGGAACATCTGCCGCGCCGAGTCCGGCAGGTCCTTCCACGGGGTCTTCTTGTCGAAGCCGTAATGCTTGGCCAGCGCGTTGATCGTCTGCGTCAGATAGGCCGATTTCGACCGCGCCCAGGGAGCGATGGCGCCCTTGTCCACCGAAAGGGCGGCGTCGGGGACGATCAGCCGCTCGTCGAAGAACAGCTCGACCCCGAGGCCGTCGCAGACCGGGCAGGCGCCGAAGGGCGCGTTGAAGCTGAACAGGCGCGGCTCGATCTCGGGGATGGTGAAGCCGCTGACGGGGCAGGCGAACTTTTCCGAGAAGGTCATGCGCTCGGGCTCGGCACCCTCCTCGGTCGGGGCGGTCTCGAGGATGGCGATGCCGTCGGCAAGGTTCAGCGCGGTGCGCAGCGAGTCGGCCAGGCGCGTTTCCAGCCCCTCGCGCACCACGATGCGGTCCACGACCACGTCGATGTTGTGGCGGAACTTCTTGTCGAGAGTGGGCGGCTCGTCCAGCTCGTAGAAGGCGCCGTTGACCTTGACGCGCTGGAAGCCCTGCTTGCGCAGCTCGAGAAATTCCTTGCGGTACTCGCCCTTGCGGTCGCGCACGATCGGGGCCAGCAGGAAGGCGCGCGTGCCCTCGGGCAGGGCCATCGTGCGGTCCACCATGTCCTGCACCTGCTGCGCCTCGATCGGAAGGCCGGTGGCGGGCGAGTAGGGCGTGCCGGCGCGCGCGAACAGCAGGCGCAGGTAGTCGTAGATCTCGGTCACGGTGCCGACGGTCGAGCGGGGGTTCTTCGAGGTGGTCTTCTGCTCGATGCTGATCGCGGGCGACAGGCCGCTGATGTGGTCGACATCCGGCTTGCCCATCATGTCGAGGAACTGGCGCGCATAGGCCGACAGGCTCTCGACGTAGCGGCGCTGGCCCTCGGCATAGATCGTGTCGAAGGCGAGCGAGGATTTCCCCGATCCCGACAGGCCGGTGATGACCACCAGCTTGTCGCGCGGGATGTCCATGTCCACGCCCTTCAGATTGTGCTCGCGCGCGCCGCGCACCTCGATGAACTTCTGTTCCATTCGGGCATGTCCCTCTGACCAGTCGCATCAGATAGGGACGCGCGGCGGAAAAGCAAGTTCATTTCGAGAACGGAGCAGGAACAGGCCCCGCATCGTCTTTTGGTCGCAAATGCGGCTGGAAGCTTGCGCCGCATCGCAGCGAAGCTAGGATGCCGCGCAACTGGAGAAGGGGCCTTGGGATGTTTCGGAAGATTCTTGTCGCGAACCGGGGCGAGATCGCCATTCGCGTGATGCGGGCGGCGAACGAGCTGGGCAAGAAGACGGTCGCCGTCTATGCCGAGGAAGACAAGCTGGGCCTGCACCGCTTCAAGGCCGACGAGGCCTACCGGATCGGCGAGGGTCTGGGCCCCGTCGCGGCCTATCTGTCCATCCCCGAGATCATCCGCGTCGCCAAGCAATCCGGCGCGGACGCGATCCATCCGGGGTACGGGCTTCTGTCCGAGAATCCCGATTTCGTCGATGCCTGCTTCGAGGCTGGGATCACCTTCATCGGCCCGCGCGCCGACACGATGCGCGCGCTCGGCGACAAGGCCAGCGCGCGGCGCGTCGCCATCAAGGCGGGGGTGCCGGTCATCCCCGCGACCGAGGTGCTGGGCGACGACTTCGACGCCATCAAGCGCGAGGCCGGCGAGATCGGCTATCCGCTGATGCTGAAGGCCAGCTGGGGCGGCGGCGGGCGCGGGATGCGGCCCATCAACTCCGAGGCCGAGCTGGTCGAGAAGGTCCGCGAGGGCCGGCGCGAGGCCGAGGCCGCCTTCGGCAACGGCGAGGGCTATCTGGAGAAGATGATCCTGCGCGCCCGCCATGTCGAGGTGCAGCTGCTGGGCGACACGCATGGCGGGCTCTATCACCTCTATGAGCGGGACTGCACCGTGCAGCGCCGCAACCAGAAGGTCGTCGAGCGCGCGCCCGCGCCCTATCTGACCGAGGCGCAGCGGGCCGAGGTCTGCGCGCTGGCGCTGAAGATCGGGCAGGCGGTCGGCTACCAGAACGCCGGCACGGTCGAGTTCCTGATGGATATGGACAGCCAGCAGTTCTACTTCATCGAGGTGAACCCGCGCGTGCAGGTCGAGCATACCGTGACCGAAGAGGTCACCGGCATCGACATCGTGCAGTCCCAGATCAAGATCGCCGAGGGCGCGACCCTGGCCGAGGCCACCGGCCATGCGCGGCAGGAGGACATCACCCTGTCCGGCCACGCGCTGCAGTGCCGCGTGACGACCGAGGACCCGCAGAACAACTTCATCCCGGACTATGGCCGCATCACCGCCTATCGCAGCGCGACGGGCATGGGCATCCGGCTGGACGGCGGGACGGCCTATGCCGGCGGGGTCATCACCCGCTATTACGACTCGCTGCTGGTCAAGGTCACGGCCTGGGCGCAGACGCCCGATCAGGCGATCAAGCGGATGGACCGGGCTCTGCGCGAGTTCCGGGTGCGGGGCGTCTCGACGAACATCGACTTCGTCATCAACCTGCTGAAGCACCCGGTCTTCCTCAACGACACCTACACGACGAAGTTCATCGACACGACCGAGGACCTCTTCGACTTCAAGAAGCGGCAGGACCGGGCGACGAAGATCCTCACCTACCTTGCCGATATCAGCGTGAACGGTCACCCCGAGACGGCCGGCCGCGCGATGCCGCCCGCCCAAGCCCGCGCGCCCGTGCCGCCGAAGCCGGTGGCCGCCCCCGCTCCGGGGACGCGGCAGATGCTGGAGGCGCAGGGCGCGCAGGCCGTCGCCGACTGGCTGGCGGCGCAGAAACAGCTGCTGATCACCGACACGACCATGCGCGACGGGCACCAGTCGCTGCTGGCGACGCGGATGCGGTCCATCGACATGATCCGGGTCGCGCCCTCCTATGCCGCGAACCTGCCGCAGCTTTTCAGCGTCGAGTGCTGGGGCGGGGCGACCTTCGACGTGGCATACCGCTTCCTGCAGGAATGCCCGTGGCAGCGGCTGCGCGACATCCGCGCGAAGATGCCGAACCTGATGACGCAGATGCTGCTGCGCGCCTCGAACGGGGTGGGCTACACCAACTATCCCGACAACGTGGTGCAGTTCTTCGTCGCTCAGGCGGCGAAGTCCGGGGTGGACGTCTTCCGCGTCTTCGACAGCCTCAACTGGACCGAGAACATGCGCGTCGCGATGGACGCCGTGATCGAGAGCGGCAAGATCTGCGAGGGGACCGTCTGCTATACCGGCAACATGCTGGACGCGGACCGCTCCAAATACGACCTCAAGTACTACGTCCGCACTGCGCAGGAGCTGAAGGCGGCCGGGGCGCATATCCTGGGCCTCAAGGACATGGCGGGGCTGCTGAAGCCGGCCGCCGCGCGCATCCTCATCAAGGCGCTGAAGGAGGAGGTCGGGCTGCCCGTCCATTTCCACACCCACGACACCAGCGGCATGGGCGGGGCGACGATTCTTGCCGCCGCCGAGGTGGGAGTGGACGTGGTCGATTGCGCGATGGACGCGCTGTCGGGCAATACCAGCCAGCCGACGATGGGCTCGGTGGTCGAGGCGCTGGCGGGGACCGAGCGGGACACCGGGCTCGACATCGCCGCGATCCGGTCGATCAGCAACTACTGGGAGCGCGTGCGCGAGAACTACGCCGCCTTCGAGAGCGGGCTGCAATCGCCCGCCTCGGAGGTCTATCTGCACGAGATGCCGGGCGGGCAGTTCACCAACCTCAAGTCTCAGGCGCGCAGCATGGGGCTGGAGGATCGCTGGCACGAGGTCGCGCAGGCCTATGCCGACGTGAACCGGATGTTGGGAGACATCGTGAAGGTGACGCCATCCTCCAAGGTGGTGGGCGACATGGCGCTGATGATGGTGGCGCAGAACCTGACGCCCGAGGACGTGCTGGACCCCGCCAAGGACGTGAGCTTCCCGGATTCGGTCATCGACATGATGAAGGGCAATCTCGGCCAGCCTCCCGGCGGCTGGCCGGAGGGAATCCAGCGCAAGGTGCTCAAGGGCGAGGCGCCGATCACCGACCGGCCCGGCGCGCATCTGCCCCCCGTGGATCTTGAGGCCGAGCGGGCCAAGCTGTCCGAGCTGCTGGACGCCCAGATCGACGACGAGGACCTTAACGGCTACCTGATGTATCCCAAGGTCTTCACCGACTACATGGCCCGGCACGAGGTCTACGGCCCCGTGCGCACCCTGCCGACGCGGACCTTCTTCTACGGCATGGAGCCGGGCGAGGAGATCAGCGTCGAGATCGATCCCGGCAAGACGCTGGAGGTGCGCCTGCTGACCCTGGGCGAGACGGACGAGAAGGGCGAGGTCAAGGTCTTCTTCGAGCTGAACGGCCAGCCGCGCCAGGTCCGCGTGCCGAACCGCAAGGTAGGCGGGGGCGTGGCCGCGCGGCCCAAGGCGGATGCGGGCAATGCCGGCCATGTCGGCGCGCCGATGCCGGGCGTCGTCGCCTCGGTCACGGTCAGCGCCGGGCAGAAGGTCGCGCAGGGGGACCTGCTGCTGACCATCGAGGCGATGAAGATGGAGACCGGGCTGCATGCCGACCGCGACGGGACCGTGACGGCGGTGCATGTGACGCCGGGCGCGCAGATCGACGCGAAGGACCTGCTGGTGGAGCTGGGCTGACTTGCGTCCCGCGACGGCGGGGGGCGCTGCCCCCCGCACCCCCCGGCAGGGGGCGCGGCCCCCTGCACCCGCGGGATATTTGCCGCACAGGAGAGGGAGGGCGCGGCCTCAGGGGCGGCGGAGGGCGGGCAGGCCCACGCCGGCCGCGTCGAAGCCTCCGTCGGCGGCGAGGATCTGGCCGGTGATGTAGGAGGCGCGGTCCGAGAGGAGGAAGGTGATGGCCTCGGCAATCTCGGCCTCGGTGCCGTAGCGGTTCAGCGGGATGGCGTCGTGATAGGCGGCGCGGATGGCGGGGCTGTGGACGGCCAGCGCAAGCTTGGTGTCCACCGGGCCGGGGGCGACGCAGTTGGCGCGGATGCCGTGCTCGCCCAGCTCCACCGCCTGCTGGCGGGTCAGGTGGATCACGGCCGCCTTGGACGTGCCGTAGGCGACGCGCAGGGTCGAGGCGCGCAGGCCCGAGATCGAGGCGATGTTCACGATGGCACCGCCCGCCTTCTTCAGATGCGGGATCACCGCCTGCGAGGTCAGGAAGACGCCGTCGAGATTGGTCGCCATGATCCGGCGCCAGGTGGCGTGGTCGGTCTGGTCCAGCGGGCGGAAGTCGGCGATGCCGGCGTTGTTCACCAGCCCGTCGATGCGGCCGGACCAGGCGGCGACGCGGGCGGTCATGGCGGCAATCTGGCCCTCGTCCGAGATGTCGCAGGGGAGGGGGAGGACGTCCTCCATCGTGGCGGCGGCGGCCAGTTCGTCGGCGTCGAGGTCGATCATGGCGACGCGCCAGCCCTCGCGCAGCAGGAGCTTCGTGGTGGCGAGGCCGATGCCGCGGGCGGCGCCGGTGACGATGGCGGTCTTGAGGCTCATGGAGGGGGTCCTTTCGCTCAGCGCAGCCACTGGACCAGCAGCAGCGAGATGGAGGGGAAGGCGGCGATCACGGCCAGGCCGGCAAGCGTCGCCACCAGGAACGGCAGGGCGCCGCGGGCCACGCGCTCGATGGAGATGCGCGAGACGTTGGCCGCGACATAGAGGTTGATCCCCACGGGCGGCGTGATGAGGCCGATGGCGAGGTTCACCATCACGAGGACGCCGAACCAGACCGGGTCCCAGCCAAGCGTCCGCATGACCGGCAGCACGATGGGCAGGGTGATGAACATCACCGTGATCGCGTCCATGAACATGCCCGCGATCAGCAGGATCAGCATGATGACCGCCAGGATCACCCAAGGGTTCTCGCTGATGCCCAGAAGGCCGCTGGAATAGGTGCCGACGAGGTCCTCGACCGTGATGACCCATCCGAAGAGCGCGGCATAGGCGACGACCAGCATGACCGTGGCCGAGGAGGCGGCGGCCTCGGCCAGCGTCTCGTAGAGGCTGCGCAGGGTCAGGGAGCGGTAGATGAGGCCGCCGACGAGGAGAGCGTAGACGGTGGCGACGAGGGCGGCCTCGGTCGGGGTGAAGATGCCCGAATAGATGCCGCCGAGGATGACGGCGGGGGTCATCAGGCCCCAGAAGCTGTCCCGGAAGCTGCGGGCGAGGCGGGTGCCGTAGGGCTGGCCGGCATAGGGCTCGGGGCTGAGCGCGGTCAGGGCGCGGCGGGGGGCTTTCGGGGCGATGAAGGGCAGGACGGCGATCATCGTCAGGCCCATGAAGAGGCCCGGCAGGATCGCGGCGATGAAGAGCTGCGAGATCGAGACCTCGGCGATGACGCCGTAGAGGACGAGGCCGATGGAGGGCGGGATGACGATGGAGAGCGCGGCCCCCGCGCAGACGAGGCCGGCGGCATGGGCGCGGCTGTAGCCGTCCTCCTCCATCCCCTTGATGATCATCGGGCCGATGGCGGCGACCGAGGCCGGGCCCGAGCCGCTGACCGCGCCCCAGAAGAGGCAGACGACCGTGCCGACGACGCCCATTCCGCCGGGCAGACCGCCGACGAGGACGCGGAAGAAGCGGATCATGCGCTCGGCGATGCCGGTGCTGCCCATGAGCGCGCCGGCGAGGATGAAGAAGGGGATCGCCAGCAGCGAGTAGCGCGCGACGCCGGCCGTGATGAGATCGCCCGCGAGGTCCAGCCCGAAGCCGATCCGCCACATCGCGTAGAGCGCCGAGAGGCCGAGCGCGAAGGCGACCGGCACCCGCAGCGCCAGCAGCAGAAAGAACAGCAGCACCATCTGCGTGCCGGGGCCGAGCGCGGGGAGGAGGTCAGTCATGGGCGGCGGCCGCGCGGTATTCGGTGACGGCGTGCTGCACGAAGCGCAGGGCGATCAGGAGAAAGGCGACGGGCACGGCGGCTTGGTAATACCAGGCGGGGATGCCGAGGGCGTAGGACCTGAGGCCGTTGGCGTAGAGCGTCGCGAGCGCAGCCCAGGCGAGCCAGGCCGAGGCGAGGAGCAGCAGGACCGACAGCGCTGCCGAGAGGACGACAAGCGGCAGGCGCAGGCTGCGGGGCAGAAGATCGACCACCGCGGTGACGGCGAGATGCTGGCCCTGCCGGGCGGCGATGGCGGCGCCGAAGACGGTCAGCAGCAGGAAGCCGTTGGTCAGCAGCTCCTCGCTGGAGGCGAAGGAATAGCTGGTCCCGTAGCGCACGACGACATTGGCGAAGCCCAGCAGCGTCATGCCGAGAAAGAGGATGGCGCAGACCAGCTTTTCAGCCTCGCGCATGAGGAAGGCGAGCATGGCGGCCTCTCACCGAAGTCACGGGGACGGGTGTCGCCGGGGGAGAGGGGCGCTGCCCCCCATCGCGCGCTGCGCGATCCCCCCGGGATATTTGGGCACAGAAGATGCGGCGGGCGTCAGTTCGCCGAGGCGATGGCGTCGCGGAAGGACTGGACGAGGTCGGGGCCGACGCGTTCTGCCCATTGGTCGAAGGCGGGCTGGGTGGCCTCGCGAAAGGCGGCGAGTTCCTCCTCGGTGGGTTCGTAGACCTCCATGCCGCGCTCGCGCAGGAAGTCGAGGCCGGTCGCGGTGCCCTCGCGGGTGATCTGGCGCTGGTAGTCCATCGCCTCGGCCGCGGTTTCCTGCAGCATCGCCTGGGTTTCCGCGTCGTAGCTGTCCCATTTCGCCTTGGAGATACCGAGGAAGACCGGATCATATGAATAGTGCCAGGTGGTCAGGTAGCGCTGCACCTCGAAGACCTGCTGCGGGATGATCACGGCGCCAATCGGGTTTTCCTGTCCGTCCACCACGCCCTGCTGGAGGGCGGTCAGCGTCTCGGTCCATTGCATCTGCTGGGGGTTCGCGCCGAGCGCGTTCATCACGTCGATATACATCGGGCCGGCGACGCGCATGTTGAGGCCGGCCATGTCGGCGGGCGAGGTGATCGGGCGGACGTTGTTCGTCACCTCGCGGAAGCCGTTCTCGCCCCAGGCCAGGACCTTGATGCCCTTTTCCTCGAGGATCTCGGCGAGGCGCTCGGCCGGGCCGCCCTCGGCGGTGGTGGCGTCGACCTGGTCGTAATTGGCGTAAAGGTAGGGCAGCGAGAAGACGGCCATCTCGGGCACGAGGGGCGTCACGTTGATCGCCGAGGTCACCACCAGGTCCAGCGCGCCGCGCCCGACCATGTCGGCCTGGCGCATCTGGTCGCCGCCCGCGAGCTGGGCGTTGGGGAAGACGCGGACCTCCATCTCGCCGCCCGAGCGTTCGGCCAGCAGCTCGCCAAAGCGCTCGGCGCCCTTGTGCCAGGTCGTGCCGTCGCCGGTGTTGTGCGACAGGCGCAGCGTCTCTGCCGCGGCCGCCCCCAGGCCGAGCGTGGTGGCCAGCGCCGTGGCCAGCGCGAAGCGGCCGAGTTTCATGAAGCTCATCCGGTGTCCTCCCCCTGTGTCTGCCGCCCCTCCGCAGCATTGGTTCACATGATGGTTTCATCCAGGCCGGGTTTGCAAGAATAATCTTGCACTCCGTCGCGCATTCTCGTCATCCTTGGTGCAGGAGGAGCGAGAGCGATGCGAGCCGAGCGGGATGAGGTTCATCATGCGGACCCGGAGGGGCCGAGCGGCACGCAGAGCGTGGACCGGGCGATGGCGCTGCTGGACCTGATCGGGCGGCGCAGCGTCGAGGGGGTGTCGCTGTCGGGGCTGGTCGCGGGGAGCGGGCTGAACAAGGCGACCGTGCGGCGGCTGGTGCTGGCGCTGATCCGGGCGGGCATGGTCGCGCAGGACGAGGCGAGCCGCCTTTATCATCTGGGCGATCAGGCGCAGGTTCTGGGCGCGATGGCGGCGCAGCGGCCAGGGCTGGCGCGGCTGGCCGGGGAAAGCGTGATGCGGCTGGCGCAGGAGGTCGGGGACGCCGCGCTGCTGTCCGTGCGGCGCGGCGCGTCCTCGCTGTGCCTCTTGCGCGAGGACGGGGCCTATCCGATCCGCACCCATGCGCTGGTGCCGGGGCAGATGCATCCGCTTGGCGTCGGCGCAGGCTCGCTGGCGCTGCTGGCGGCCCTGCCCGAGGGCGAGCGGGAGGAAGTCATGGCCGCCAACGCCGCCCATCTGGCGCGGGCCTTTCCCCATTACGCGCCGCGGCTGCCGGCGCTGGTGGCCGAGACGGCGGCGCAGGGCTTCGCGCTGAACCCGGGGCTGATCTTCGAGGGCTCCTGGGGGATGGGGGTGGCGCTGCGCCACCCGGGCGGGCGGCTGGCGGGGGCCCTGTCCATCGCCGCCGTCGACAGCCGGATGCGCGAGGCGCGCCGGCCCGAGTTGCTGGAGCGCCTGCGGGCCGAGGCGGCGCGGATTGAACGCAAGCTGGCGCAGGTCGCGCCGCGTCAGGGAGGATGAGATGGCAGATCCTATGATCGTGGGCTGGGGGCATACCGTCTTCGGCAAGTCCGAGCTGGAGGATACCGAGGCGCTGATGGCCGCCGCCGTTGGCCCGGCGCTGGATCATGCCGGCATCGGCGCGGAGGATGTTGACGGGATCTTCGTCGGCGTCTTCAACAACGGCTTTTCCCGGCAGGACTTCCAGGCGGCGCTGGTCGCGATGGGGGACGAGGCCTTCGCCCATACGCCCGCCACGCGCTACGAGAATGCCTGCGCCACCGGTTCTGCGGCGCTGTTCGGGGCGATGGACTTCATCGCCTCCGGGCGGGGGCGGATCGCGCTGGTGGTCGGGGCCGAGAAGATGACGGGGGTGCCCACGGCCGAGGTCGGGGACATCCTGCTGGGCGCCAGCTACCGCCGCGAGGAGGCCGAGGTCGAGGCGGGCTTTGCCGGCCTCTTCGGGCAGATCGCGGCCGGCTACTTCCAGCGCCACGGGGACCAGTCCGAGGCGCTGGCGATGATCGCCGCGAAGAACCACGCGAACGGGATGGCGAACCCCTATGCCCATATGCGCAAGGACCTCGGCACCGCCTTTTGCAACACGGTCAGCGAGAAGAACCCGCGCGTGGCGGGCCCGCTCAGGCGCTCGGACTGTTCGCTGATCTCGGACGGGGCGGCGGCGCTGGTGCTGGCGGATGCCGAAACGGCGATGGGGATGCGCCGCGCCATCGCCTTCCGGTCCCGCGCGCAGGCCAGCGACATCATGGCCCTGTCGCGCCGCGACGTGCTGGAGTTCCGCGGCGCGCGCCTTGCCTGGGGCCAGGCGCTCGAGGCGGCGGGCGTCACGCTGGACGATCTGTCGCTGGTGGAAAGCCACGACTGCTTCACCATCGCCGAGATGCTGGAATACGAGGCGATGGGCCTCGCCGCGCCGGGGCAGGGCCATCGCGTCATCCGGGACGGGGTGACGGCGCGGGGCGGGCGGCTGCCGGTGAACCTGTCGGGGGGCCTCAAGTCCAAGGGCCATCCCATTGGTGCGACAGGCGTTTCCATGCACGTCATTGCCGCGATGCAATTGGCCGGCGAGGCCGGCGAGATGCAGCTGCCGGGCGCCACGATGGCCGGGGTCTTCAACATGGGCGGGGCGGCGGTCGCGAACTACGTCTCGATCCTGGAGCGGGCGCGATGACCCCTGTCTCGACGCGGGTGATGAACCTCTGCCATTTCCTGACGCAGAACGCCCGGCGCTTTCCGGACCGCCCCGGCTTCATCAAGGGCGAGGCGCGGACGCCTTGGGCCGAGATGCAGGCCCGCGCCGGGGCCTTCGCGCAGGCGCTGGTCCAGGACTACGGCCTGCAAAAGGGTGACCGGCTGCTGGTGCAGTCCGCCAACTGCCTTGAGATGTTCGAGGCGATGTTCGCCTGCTGGCGCGTCGGCGCGGTCTGGGTACCGGCGAACTTCCGTGGCGCGCCGGACGATCTGGCCTTTCTGGCGGCCTCGTCGGGCGCGAAGCTGCTGCTCTGCGGCGCCGAGTTCGCGGATCACGCCGCCGCCTGCAAAGGCTCGGTCGAGGCGGTCATCTCCATCGGCACCAGCAGCTTCGGGACCGACTACGACACGCTGGTCGCCCGCCACGCAGGCGCCCTGCCGCCCGAGGCGGAGGTGCAGCGCGACGATCCCTGCTGGTTCTTCTTCACCTCGGGGACGACCGGGCGGCCCAAGGCGGCGGTGCTGACCCATGGCCAGATGGCCTTCGTCGTCACCAACCACCTGTGCGACCTGATGCCCGGCACCACCGAGGACGGCGCCTCGCTGGTCGTCGCGCCGCTGTCGCACGGGGCCGGCATCCACCAGCTGGCGCAGGTCGCGCGCGGCGTGCCGACGATCCTGCCGGCGGGCGAGCGCTTCGATCCGGCCGAGATCTGGGCGCTGGTCCAGGAGCACCGCGTCACCAACATGTTCACCGTCCCGACCATCGTGAAGCTGCTGGTCGAGCACGAGGCGGTGGACCGCTTCGACCACTCCTCCCTGCGCCACGTCATCTATGCCGGCGCGCCCATGTACCGGGCCGACCAGGTGCGGGCGCTGGAAAAGCTGGGCCCGGTTCTGGTCCAGTATTTCGGCCTCGGCGAGGTGACGGGCAACATCACCGTCCTGCCTCCCGCGCTGCACTCGGCCGATGACGCGGCCATGCGCATCGGCACCTGCGGCTTCGCGCGGACGGGCATGCAGGTGCAGGTGCAGGACGCCGAAGGGCGCGAGCTGCCCCCGGGCGAGACCGGCGAGATCGCGGTGATTGGCCCCGCCGTCTTCGCCGGCTATCACCAGAACCCCGAGGCGAACGCCAAGTCCTTCCAAAACGGCTGGTTCCTGACCGGCGATCTGGGGCATCTGGACGCCGAGGGGTTCCTCTACCTGACCGGCCGGGCCTCGGACATGTACATCTCCGGCGGCTCGAACATCTACCCGCGCGAGATCGAGGAGAAGCTGCTGACCCATCCTGACCTTGCCGAGGTGCTGGTCCTCGGCGCGCCGGACCCGGTCTGGGGCGAGACGGGGCTTGCCGTCTGCGTGCCGCGGCCGGGCGCCCGGCCGGAGCCGCAGGCGGTGCTGGACTGGCTGGAGGGCAGGATCGCCCGCTACAAGCTGCCCCGGCGGATGGTCCTGTGGGAGGCGCTGCCGAAATCAGCCTATGGCAAGATCACCCGCAAGATGGTGCGCGAGGAGCTGATCGCTCGGGGCGAATGGCCGGCGGCATGAGCCTGCCGCACCTCACCCATCCCGGCCCGGTCACCGGCCCGCGCCTCGAGGCGCTGCCGGCCCGGGCGCATCCGCTGACGCTGCGCCTGCGCGCCGGCCGGCCGATCTTCACGGCTGCGACCGAGGCGCTGGCAGCGGCCGGCTTCACGGCCGGCTACCTGCGGCTGGACGGCGCGGTGCTGTCGCCGGTGGTCCATGTCATCCCGGCCCCGGCGCCGGGCGACGGCCGCGTGGCGTGGTTCAGCGCCCCCCGCCACCTTGCGCGGGCGCGCGTCGGGGCGGGCGGTCTGCATGTCGGCACCGATAACGGCAGGCCCTTCTGCCACTGCCACGGGGTCTGGTCCGGGGTCGACGCGCCGCCGGTGATGGGTCACCTTCTCGGCGACGAGAGCCTTCTGGCCGAGGATGTGGTCGTGGTGGGATGGGGCCTCTCGGGCGCCGCCTTCCGGCGCGAGCACGACCCCGAGACGCGCTTTCCCATCTTCGCGCCCGTGCCCGCGCCGCTGATCGCGGGCGGACGTCCGGCCTGGCTCTGCCGCCTGCGTCCGAACGAGGATCTCGCGCGGGCGATCCACAGCCTGAACCTGCCGCAGGCGCGGATCGAGGGGATCGGCAGCCTGATCGGCGCGCGCTTCCTGATCGAACCCCCGGTCCCGGGCGAGGCGGCCGAATTCCTGATCGAGGCCGGAGTGGTCGGCCCGGACGGCCTGCGCCTGCAGATCGCGGCCACGGGCCTGGATGGCCGCCTTCGGCGGGGGCTGCTGGCGCCGGGTCGCAACCCCGTCTGCGTCACCGCCGAACTGCTGCTGCTCCCCGGCGGCTGACACACGGCACGCGTGCAGCGAAGGTCTGCGGCGCAAGCCGAAACTGCAGCCGGCACGGCCGTCCGAAGCCCGCGTGTGCAGATTTGCCACAGTCGCGCGGCGGCCTTCGGGGCGGCGGAACGAAGCGACCCGAAGGGTGTTTGCCAATATGCAACAGTGCGCTCAACCCCTCGGCGGATTTGATTTAATGCTGCTTTTCAACCCGCCGGGATTGTGTAACTGTCGCATCGATGTTGCCGGAGACGGCAGCCTTCAATGAAACGGAGCATGATCATGACCAAATTTGCTACTTTCGCTGCCGCTCTCTCCCTGTCGGCTACCTCGGCTCTGGCTGGTGGCTTCGTTGCCCCCGTCGTCGAAGTCGAGCCCGTCGTTGTGGAGCAGCGCGCTGCCACCACCAACGCTGGCCTGGTTGTCCCGGCCCTGCTGCTGCTGGCCGTCATCGCCGCCGTCGCTTCGGACGACGACGACAGCTGATTTCGAACCGACCGGAGCGATCCGGTCTGTTCAAAGGGGGTCGGCCCGACGGGTCGGCCCCCTTTTCGTCGTGGCATCAGGTCGTGCTGTAATCCCGCGCCTCCTGCCTCTCCTGTGCCGAAATATCCTCGGGGGCCCGGGGGGCGAAGCGCCCCCGGCGGCCGCGCCGCGCAGGACGGCACCTGCCGATACGCTGCCAACACAAAGGGCCGGCGCAGCGCACCGGCCCTCCAGCTGAACGGCCACGCGCCTCAGGGGCGCAGCGTGGCGATCGTCACATAGCCGATACCCGGCCCGACCCATTGCCGCGAGACCGGGATCTGGCCGCCCTGCACCGCGTAGGTGTTCTGGAACGAGGTGCCGTGCCCCTCGCAGCTTTCCTGCACCAGCCCCTGCGCGGCCGGGGCGACGGTGCAGGCGAAGCGCAGCGGCCGCTCGAGCCCGTCGCCGCCCAGATAGCGCATCACCCGCGTGCCCGTTCCGGACGCGCCCGCGCGGATCAGCCCCTCGGTGCCGGGCTCGGCCACGGCGAGGTCCTGGCCGAGGATGCCGCGCGTGCCGACGATCATGCCGCCGCGCAGGATGACCGCCTCCTCGGCGGGGTTCATGTAGGTCCGCATCGCGCCGTTCTGGCCCGTCATCGCCATGATCTGCGTCTGCTTCAACTCCTCGAAGCCGACCTGGATCAGCGGGCCCGGATTGACCTGCAGCGCCTCGGCCGCGCGCTCGGCGTCGGAGCGGGGCGCGGCGGGCGCCGCGGCAGGCTCGGCGCCGGGCAGGCGGCTCGTGACGACCTGCTGGACGGCCTGGCCGACGACGCCCGGGCCCTGGTTGCCGCAGGCCGCCAGCAGGGCCAGCGCCGCGAGGGCGAGCATCCGGTTCGATCCACGCAGCATGTTCATCGCCAGAAGGCCCCCCAGCCCTGTTGCAGTTTGACTGAATGGCTGTCGCGGACCTTGTCGTAGAGCCGGTCCTGGACCTCCAGCCGCGCCCCGCCGTCGCGCGAGAGCGAGCGGATCGTGCTGCCCGCACGCTCGCGCGTGGGCGTGCCCGCCGCCCAGCTGACCGGGATCGACAGCGAGATCCCCTTGTCGAAGCTGCCCTCGCCGAAATCCTCGGCCGAGATGTCGGTCTTGGTCGCATAGGCGCCGACGCGCCAGCCGTTCTCGAACTCGCGCGTCAGGCGGACGGTGGCGCCGACATCGCCGGCGAGATACTGGCCGACATCCAGCTGCGCCGTGAAGCCCTGGCGCAGCTCGTAATAGGCCGAGACATGGCCCGTGGTAACCTCGTAGTCGCGGAAGTCGAAGAGGCCGTCGAAGTCGCGCTTGCGCACGCGGTTCACCTCGACCCCGAAGGCGAGTTGCGAGTTGACGGGCTTCCACAGCACCTCGGCCGAGACCCCGCCATAGGCGCGCTCCAGCAGGCCGACGGTGACGCGGCTGTAGATGTCCTGCGACGGCTTCGCGAACCAGGCCAGCGTCAGCTCGGGGATGACGGGGCTGGTCGCGCCGCGATACATCCGCGTGTCCGAGCGCACGCGCGGAATGCCGCGATAGCTCTCGAAGTCCGGGTTCGACAGGTATTCCTCGGGCGTGAAGTGCTCGCCGCGGCCACAGCGCCCGATCTCCTCGCAGATGTCGTCCTCGCGCGGGATGCCCGGGCCGCGCTGGCTCATGTTGCCGAAGGCGCGCTGGCGGATCGCGCCCGAGGCGACGAGGCCCGGCAGCAGCTCGTAGCTGGCCCGCGCCTCGGCGCCGACCTCGTAGCGCAGCGGCTCGGCCGGATCAAAGATGCCGAGATCGAAATACGGCCCCACGCGCCAGCGGAAGCGCGGGAAGACCCCCTCGGTCGGCACGAGGCCGGCAGGGCGCGGCACCGCGTCCGACAGGTCGATGGCTTGCGCGATCTGGCCGACCTCGGTGTTCTCCAGCCGCTCGACATCGCTGCGCCGCACGGTCAGCGAGGAGGTCGGCAGCCCGTCGGCCGAGGAGGTGATGACCAGCGTCTCGACCGTGGCCGGCAGGGCGCGCGTCATCAGCCGGGCCGTGCGGCCGATGGCCTGGGACTGCTGCAGGTAGCGGGTGTTGCGGATGCGGACCTCGGCGCGGGTCGCGGTCAGGGCCATCGACTCGAGGATCTGCCCTTCCTTGGCCAGCGCGTCGCCGAGCGCCTTCTGGATCGCCGGCTGCGCGGTCGGGTCCTGCGCCCATTCGGCCGACCACGCCTCGCGGTCCGCGGCGGGGTTCGGGCGGGGGCGGACGGGCGCGGGCGCCTTCTCGAGGCCCGAGGGGAAGGCCGCCGCGCGCGGGTTCAGCGCCACGGTGAACTGCGCGGAAAGGGTCTCGCCGCCGATGCTGTATAGGCCCAGCTCGTAGTTGCGGCCGACGCGGTAGCTGGCGCCGAAGTTCAGGCGGTTCGGCTCGAAGTCGATGTCGCGGGTGGTGCCGCCGCTGTAGCGCGTCTCGTAGCGGTCGTTCGAATATTCGGCGATCAGGCTCAGCTGGTCGTTCACCTGCCACGAGACCGAGGCGAAGGGCCGCGCGCCGCCGCTGAACCATTCGCTGGCGCTGACCGTCCCGCCCAGATCGCGCGAGTCGATGACGCGCGGCCGGCCGGCAAGCACGCCCCAGCCCAGGCCGACGCTGGCGCGGATGGCGGGGGTGATGTCGCGGGTGGCGACGATGTATTCGCCCGAATAGACCCCGGTCCCCAGGAAGTCCTGCAGGCCGATGGCGATCGCCGGGCGCCAGCCCTCCTGGTCCACGACGCTGAAGCGCAGGTCGAACGAGCGGTCGCGGATGTAGCCGAGATTGTTGTGATCGTTGATCCCGTCCACGCGCGCATAGCGCAGAACCGTCGTCAGGCGCGGCGTGACCTGGAAGGTCAGGTTGTTGCGCTGGTCGTGCTGGTTCTTGGTGACGGTGCCGGCCAGCGTGCCCTCGGGCAGGACCTCGGCCGTCGGCGTCTCGATCCCGCCGGCAAGGCCGAAAGCCGACATGTTGCGCCCGAGCGTCGGCTCGGCCATTGCGGTGCCGCCGCAGGTCAAGGCGAGGATGGCGAGCGGCAGCGTCGTGACCATCAACTGGCGGGTCAGGGGCGAGCGGCGCATGGTCGTCATCCTTTCGGTCGGGCGGTCGAGCGGCTTTCGGGCGGAAGGGTCGCGGGACAGGGCAGGCGGGTCTTCTTCGCTTCGCAGGGAATTGCGCGCGGGGCGAGACACGGTTTCGTGACCGCCCCGGCCGCAGGTCAGCCGCTGGTGGCGGGGGCGTTCGCGGCCGCGTCGGCGCTTGGCGTCGCCACGGCGCCAGGCTCGGCGCAGCCCGCGCGGGTCTCGCCGCCGATGGTCAGGCGGGCGGTGAAGGGCTGGCGGGCGCCGGCGGCGTCGCGGCAGGCGACGGGGCGCAGGTTCACCACGAAGGGCCGGCCGTTCAGCACGCCGATATACTCGACGCCGCCGGTGAAGGGGATGCGGTTCACGGCGATGCTGCGTCCCGCCTCGGCCTCGGAGGCGCGGTAGACGGCGCTGTTGCCCGCGATCTGCACGTTCCAGAAGGGCTCGGCGCCGCGGGCGATGAAGGCGGCGGTCTGCGAGGTGACGGGCTCGATCGTCGCCACGGCGCGCGGCTCGGCGGTGCCGGTCTCGATCGGCTGGACCAGGGGCGAGACGACGGGGCCGCGCGGCTCGGCCGGGGCGGCGACCTCGCCGGTGGCGTCCTCCTCGGCCGCGCCGCCAACGCCCAGGTTGCGGCGCAGGTCCATCATCGCCTCGCTCTCGCAGGCGGCGACGGGCAGGGTGAGAAGCGCGACGAGGGCAAGACGCGTGAGCATGGGCTTTGGCCTTCTGGTTCTGGATCACTGTCCCGGCCAGCGTTAGCAATCCCGGTCCGCTGCGGCAAGCGGGCGGCGCAAGATTGGGCAGAACCGCGCCGTCGCGGTCGCGGTGCCGCAGGCGCGGCCGTTTGCCTTGTGCGCCGGTTTGGACTAGGGGCTTGCGGCTTGCGGACCTCCGCGGCCGCCAGGCCCGCGCGGCGAGGTGCGCCCTGCCCAAACGCGCGGCGATGTGCTTAATTGCAAGGCAACAACCTGCCGCCCGCGAAATGGGCAGCGCGCGGCTGCACTGCTGTCCTTGCGGGCGGGCAGGGGCAAGGCGAAGGAGACGATATGCAGCTTCCAGATCCGATCATCCTTGGCGACACGCATCTGGGCCCGCCGGTGTTCCTTGCACCCATGGCGGGTATCACCGACCTGGCCTTCCGCCGTGTGGTTGCGGGCTTCGGCGCGGGGCTTCTGGTCAGCGAGATGGTCGCCTCGACCGAGATGGTGACGCCCCGACCGTCGACCCGGGCGGCGGTGCGGGCCAAGGCGCTGACCGAGGGCGGGCTGCCGGTCAGCGTGCAGATCGCCGGCCGCGAGGCCGGGGCGATGGCCGAGACGGCGCGCATCGTCGAGGGCATGGGCGCGCGGATCATCGACATCAACATGGGCTGCCCGGCCAAGAAGGTGACCGGCGGGCTGTCGGGCGCGGCGCTGATGCGCGATCTGGACCATGCGCTGTCGCTGGTGGACGCGGTCGTCGGCGCGGTGGACGTGCCCGTCACGCTGAAGATGCGGCTTGGCTGGGACGCGGATTGCCTGAACGCCGCCGAGCTGTCGGCGCGGGCGCGGGATGCCGGGGTGCAGATGCTGACCGTGCATGGCCGCACGCGCGCGCAGTTCTACAAGGGCCGGGCGGACTGGAGTGCCATCCGCAGGGTGGCGAACCTGCCCCACCGCCCGCCGCTGGTCGCCAATGGCGACATCGCGGACGCGGCCAGCGCGGCCGAGGCGCTGCGGCTCTCGGGCGCGGAGGCGGTGATGGTCGGGCGGGGCGCGCAGGGGCGGCCTTGGCTTCTGGCCGAGATCGCCCACCGGCTGTGGGGCACGCCCGCGCCCGTGATCCCGCGGGGCGCGGCGCTGGCCGACCTGGTGGCCGCGCATTACGAGGGCATCCTCGGCCTCTACGGGCGCGAGCTGGGCCTGCGCGTGGCGCGCAAGCATCTCGGCTGGTACGCCGAGGCGAACGGCGCGCCACTGCGGACCGAGATGCTGCGCGCCGACAGCCCGGCCGAGACGCTGCGCCTCGTCCGGCTGGCCTTCGCCGAGGCGGAGGGGGTCGCCGCATGAACGCACCGCGCCCGCGCGATTTCGTCGAGGCGGCGCCGGGGCCGGGCTGGGACGTGCTGCCCCTGCCGGCGCTGATCCTGGACGCGCGGGGGCGGGTGGCGGCGATGAACGAGGCCGCCGAGATCTGGCTGAACATCTCGCGCAACTCGATCCTCGGCCGCGCGCTCGAGGACGAGGACCTGGGCGCGCGGCTGCGCATCTCGCCGCCCGTGGCGCCGCTGGCGCTGCGCGTCGCGGCGATGCAGGAGGCGCTCTATCATCCCGGCATCACCTTCGAGATCGGCGATCGGGCGGGCGGGCACCAGACCCGCCGCGCGGCGCTGCATCTGGGGCCGGGCGGGCAGACCGGGGGCGCCGTCACGCTGCTGATCGTCCCGCAGGAGATGGACGGGCTGCACCAGTCCCGCTCGGTCCGCAGCGCCGCCCGCAGCGCCATCGGCATGTCCGAGATGCTGGCCCACGAGATCAAGAACCCGCTGGCCGGCATCCGCGGGGCGGCGCAGCTGATGGCGATGAACGCGACGCCCGAGGATCGCGAGATGGCCGAGATGATCGTCAGCGAATCCCGCCGCATCGTCGCCCTGCTCGAGCAGGTCGAGCGCTTCGGCGACACCTCGGCCCCCAACCTCGAGCCGATCAACATCCACGACGTGCTGGAGCAGGTGCGCCGCTCGGCGACGGTGGGCTTTGCCCGCGACGTGGCGATCGTGACCGATTACGACCCCTCGCTGCCGATGGCGCTGGCCGATGCCGACCAGCTGATGCAGGTCTGCCTGAACCTCGTGAAGAACGCGGCCGAGGCGCTGGCGGGCAAGGCGGGCGGCACCATCCGCCTGCGCAGCTTCTACGACCACACGCTGCGGCTGCCGCCGGACGCCGCCGATCCGGTCGGCCGCCCGCTGCCCCTGCAGATCGAAGTCGAGGACAACGGGCCGGGCTTTCCCCCCGCCATCGCCGACCAGGTCTTCGAGCCCTTCGTGTCGGGGCGCGAGAACGGCACCGGCCTCGGCCTGGCGCTGGTCAGCAAGATCATCACCGACCACGGCGCGCTGATCCGGGTGGACAGCCGCCCCGGCCGCACCGTCTTCCGCATTTCCCTGCCCAAGGCATAAGGACCGACCCCATGGACGGAACCGTTCTGATCGCTGACGACGACCGCACCATCCGCACGGTGCTGACGCAGGCGCTGACCCGCGCCGGCTGCCGGGTCCATGCGACCGGCTCGCTCGCCCAGCTCTCGAAATGGGTCGAGGAGGGGCGGGGCGATCTGGTCATCACCGACGTGATGATGCCCGACGGCAACGGCATCGACCGGATCCCCGCCATCCGCGACATGCGCCCGGACCTGCCGGTGATCGTGATCTCGGCGCAGAACACCATCGTCACCGCCATCCGCGCGACCGAGGCCGAGGCCTTCGAGTATCTGCCCAAGCCCTTCGATCTGCCCGACCTGATGAGCAAGGCGAACCTCGCCCTCTCGCGCCGGCCCCGCAAGTCGGACCCGGTCCCCGAGCCGCTGCCCGCCCCGCGCGAGGCGGCAGACCCGGCCATGCCGCTGATCGGGCACGCGCCCTCGATGCAGGCGCTCTTCCGAATGGTGGCGCGGGTGCTGAACGCCGACCTGCCGGTGCTGATCGCGGGCGAGGCGGGGGTCGGCAAGACCACCATCGCGCGCAGCTTCCACGAGCTGTCGGACCGGCGCGGAAACGGCCTCGCCTTCGTCACCTCGGCCGATGCGGGGGACGAGGCGGTGGCGCGCGCGGGCGAGAAGGCGCGGGGCGGCACGCTGGTGATCGAGAACCCGGCGGGCTTCGATGCCGCCGCGCAGGCCCGGCTGATCGGCCTGATCGAGGCGCTGGAAAGCGGCCCCGACCGCGCCTCGGCGCCCCGGATCGTCGCGACGACCGGGCCGGACCCGCAGGCCGATGTCGCCTCGGGGCGGCTGCGCTCGGACCTCTACTACCGGCTGGCGGGGGTCACGGTCAGCGTGCCGCCGCTCAGGGCGCGGGTGGACGACATCCTGCCGCTGGCCGCGCACCTTCTGGCCCGCGCCGCCGCGCAGGGCCTGCCCGAGCGGGGCCTGTCGGACGAGGCCAGCGCCGCGCTGCGCGTGCATCCCTTCCCCGGCAACGTGCGCGAGCTGGAGAACATGATGCGCCGCCTCGCCCTGACCGCCAGCGGCCCGCAGATCAGCGGCACCGAGATGCGCGAGGCGCTGAACCAGCAGGCCGGGATGCGGATGCCCGCGCCCGCCAGCCTCGGCGCCAGCATGACCGGCGCGCCGCAGAACGGGCTGGACCAGGCGCCCGCCATCCCGATGCCCGCCGCCAACGCCCGCCTGTCGGACAGCGTTGAGGCCCATCTGCAACGCTATTTCGACCTGCATGGCGACGCGCTGCCGCCCCCGGGCCTCTACGACCGCATCCTGCGCGAGATCGAGCGTCCGCTGCTGCAGGTCGCGCTGGACGCCACCGGCGGCAACCAGCTGCGTTGTGCCGATCTTCTGGGGATCAACCGCAACACGCTGCGCAAGAAACTGACCGAGCTGAATATCGAGGTGACACGGCGCCGCAAACTGATGTAAAACCGCCACAGGTCGCAGCGCAAAGGCCACGTCGGGCTGGGCGCGCTGCTTTCGGAAAGCCGCGACAGACGGCGAGTGGGGGATATGTCAGGGGCCGCATACCGGGCAGGGCGGGGTCTGAGCTGGGATCGGCTGGCGCGACTGCGCCTGCCGCGCCAGTGGCGATCGATGCTGAACTGGGCGATGCTGCTGGCCGGCATCGCGCTGGCGCTGGCCACGATGGCGCTGCTGGGACCGCTCGGGCGCGGGATGGGCGGCGAGCTGCTGCGCCTCGTCCTGCTGCTGGACCTGATCTACCTGGCGCTGCTGATCGGCTTCGTGGTGGCGCGCATGGCGCGGCTGATCCAGGCGCGCCGGCAGAATGCCCCGGCCTCGCGCCTGCACGGCCGGCTGGTCGCGATCTTTGCCGGGCTGGCGCTGGTGCCGACGGTGCTGGTCGCGCTGTTCGCGGGCGTTCTTGTCAATATCGGGCTCGAGGGCTGGTTCTCGGACCGGGTGCAGCAGGTGGTGACCACCTCGCAGGCCGCCGCCGAAGCCTATCAGGAAGAGCACCGGCGCGACCTGACCGAGGATGCCCGCGCGCTGGCGGGCGTTCTGATCCAGGCCGGCCGCGCCAACCCGCTGATCGAGGACGCCGAAATGCGCCAGCTTCTGGTGCAGGGGCAGGGCCTCATCCAGCGCGGATTGCGCGAGGCCTATATCATCAACGGCGCCGGCGAGATCCGGGCGCGCGGAGACCGCAGCTATCTCTTCTGGTACGAGGCCCCGGCCAGCGCGCAGCTGGACGAGGCCCAGGGCGAGGGGCTGGCGCTGATCGAGGACTGGGCCAATGACGAGTTCCGCGCCCTCGTCGCGCTGCCGCCTTTGGCCGACCGCTATCTCTACGTCACGCGCGACGTGGACGGCAGCCTTCTGGGACTGCTGGACGACACCCGCGCGACGGTCGGCGACTACCGCCGGCTGGAGGAGATGCGCGCGCGCGTCCTGTTCGAGTTCTCGCTGGTCTATCTGGGCTTCGCGCTTCTGCTGATCAGCGCGGCGATCTGGCTGGGCATGTGGTTCGCCTCGCGCCTGTCGCGGCCCATCGGGCTGCTGGCGCAGGCGACCGAGCAGGTGGGGCGCGGCAATCTGGACGTGCAGGTGCCCGAGCCGCGCACCGGCGACGAGATCCAGACCCTCGGCGCCGCCTTCAACCGCATGACGCGCCAGCTGAAGACGCAGCGGGCCGAGCTGGTGGAAAGCTACCGCATCAGCGACGAGCAGCGGCGGCTCTTCGACAACGTGCTGTCCTCGGTGACGTCGGGGGTGATCGGCCTCGATGCCGCCCTAGAGATCGACTTCGTCAACCGCTCGGCCAGCCGGCTGCTGGGGCTGGACCCCAAGCGCGACATCGACGCGCTGCTGTCCGAGCTGGTGCCGGAATTCGCGCCCCTCTTCGAGCGGCTCTCCTCGTCCGTCGCCGAGACGGTGCAGGACGAGGTGCGGCTGATGCGGCAGGGCCGGGTCGAGAGCCTGCTGGTCCGCATGGCCGTCCGCCGCGCCGCCGACGGCGCGCTGGAGGGCTACGTGGTTGCCTTCGACGACGTGACCGAGCTGGTCAGCGCGCAGCGCATGGCGGCCTGGGGCGACGTGGCCCGCCGCGTGGCCCACGAGATCAAGAACCCGCTGACCCCGATCCAGCTGTCGGCCGAGCGGCTGCGCCGCAAGTTCGGCCCCCTGGCCCCCGAGGCGGACCGGGCGGCGCTGGACCAGTATGTCGACGTGATCATCCGCCAGACCGGCGATTTGCGCCGCATCGTGGACGAGTTCAGCCGCTTCGCCCGCATGCCAGAGCCGGACCGCGCCGAGACCGACCTTGCCGCGCTTCTGCGCGAGGTGGTGCTGCTGCAGCAGGACGCACTGCGCGGCGCGCTGGAGGCGCGCATCCCCGCGCAGCCGGTGATCGTCGATTGCGATGCGGGCATGATGCGGCAGGCGCTGACAAACCTTCTGAAGAACGCTGGCGAAGCGGTTGAGGAAGCTGCCGAAACTGCGTCCGAAGGCTGGGCGGCGCGCGTGACCGTCACCCTCGAGGCCGAGCCCGAGGCCGTCTGCATCCGCATCATCGACAACGGCCCCGGCCTGCCCGCCGACCGCTCGCGCCTCTTCGAGCCCTATGTCACGCTGAAGAGCACGGGCACCGGCCTCGGCCTGCCCATCGTCAAGAAGATCGTCGAGGAGCATGGCGGCAGCCTGTCCCTCACGGATGCGCCCGAAGACCCCGACGACAAGGGGACCGGCGCCATGGCCGAGATCCGGCTTCCGCGCGAACGCCATCCGGTGCGCGCGCCAATAACCAAGAGCAGAAAAGAAAAAGACGAGGCGACACCATGAGCGACATTCTGATCGTCGACGACGAACGGGACATCCGCGAATTGATCGCGGACATCCTGAAGGACGAGGGCTTCGAGACCCGCACCGCCGCCAATTCGGACGAGGCGGTGGCAAGCCTGAACGAGCGCGAGCCGGCACTGATGATCCTGGACATCTGGCTCAAGGACAGCCGGATGGACGGGATCGACATCCTCAAGCAGGTCAAGCGCAACAACCCGGCCGTGCCCGTCATCATCATCTCGGGCCACGGCAACATCGAGATCGCCGTGGCGGCCATCAAGCAGGGCGCCTACGACTTCATCGAGAAGCCCTTCAACATCGACCAGCTGATGGTGGTCATCAACCGCGCGATGGAGACCTCGCGCCTGCGCCGCGAGAACTCCAGCCTGCGCCGGGGGGGCGAGCGGGCGGGCGAGATCCTCGGCCAGTCGGCGGCGCTGCGCCGGCTGCGGGACTCGCTGGACAAGGTCGCCAAGTCCAACGGCCGGGTGATGCTGACCGGCGAACCGGGCACCGGCAAGGAGCTGGCGGCGCGCTACATCCACGCCCACAGCCCCCGCGCGCAGGCGCCCTTCGTCACCGTTCCCTGCGCCACCATCGAGCCCGAGCGGATGGAGGAGGTCCTCTTCGGCCGCGAGAGCACCGAGCGGGGGATCGAGCCGGGCCTTCTGGAGCAGGCGCATGGCGGGGTCATCTACTTCGACGAGGTGGGTGACATGCCCCTCGGCACGCAGCCCAAGATCCTGCGCGTGCTGACCGAGCAGCAGTTCATCCGCGCCGGCGGCACCGACCGCGTGCGGGTGGACCTGCGCGTCCTCTCCTCGACCAATCGCGACCTAATGGCCGAGATCGCCGCCGGCCGCTTCCGGCAGGAGCTGTTCGACCGGCTGAACGTGGTGCCCATCGCGGTGCCCTCGCTGGCCGACCGGCGCGACGACATCGCCCTGCTGGCCCGCCACTTCATCGAGCAGTTCCACAGCGCGCAGGGCCTCACCCCGCGCGAGCTGCCCGAGGAGACGGTCGCCGCGCTGCAATCCATGCGCTGGCCGGGCAACATCCGCCAGCTGCGGAACGTGATCGAGCGGGTGCTGATCCTGGCCGAGAGTCACGGCCCCATCCAGCCCGCCGAGCTGGAGCCACAGGGCGCCACGCCCGACCACAGCGACGCGCTGAGCCTTGGCCCGCAGATCACCGCAATGGCGCTGCGCGAGGCGCGCGAGATGTTCGAGCGGGAATACCTCGTCGCCCAGATCAACCGCTTCGGCGGCAACATCAGCCGCACGGCGCAGTTCGTCGGGATGGAGCGCAGCGCCCTGCACCGGAAGCTGAAATCGCTCGGCGTCGTGGGCGGGATGCGCAGCGACGACGAGATGGTGCTGGGCAAGTAGGCAGCCGGCCGCCCGGCGCTTGCGTGCGGCCCGGCCCCGGCATAGGCAGGGGACCGGGCGGCGCACGGGCGCCATCATGCCAAGAGGGCAGGGATGAAGATCATCATTTGCGGCGCCGGACAGGTCGGCTGGCAGATCGCCCGCCATCTGGCAGGCGAGCGCAACGACGTCACCGTCATCGACAACAACCCCGAGCTGATCCGCCGCGCCACCGATGCGCTGGACGTGCAGGGCGTCACCGGCTTTGCCAGCCATCCCGACGTTCTCGACCGGGCCGGGGCGCGCGACGCCGATCTCATCATCGCGGCGACCCATTCGGACGAGGTGAACATGGTCACCTGCCAGGTGGCCCATTCGGTCTTCCAGATCCCGCGCAAGATCGCGCGCCTGCGCTCGGGCGCCTATCTGGACGCGATCTATTCCGATCTCTACCGGACCGAGCATCTGCCCATCGACGTCGTCATCAGCCCCGAGCGCGAGGTGGCGAAGGCCGCCCTGCAGCGCCTGTCCGCGCCCTCGACCTTCGATGTCGAGACCTTCCTGCGCGACAGGATCCACCTTCTGGGCATCGTGCTCGAGCCGGACTGCCCGGCGCTGAACACGCCCCTGCGGCAGCTGACCGAGCTGTTCTCGAGCCTGCGCGCCATCGTCGTCGGGGTGCGGCGCGAGGGGCGGCTGTTCGCGCCCGAGCCGGGCGACCAGCTTTTCGCGGGCGATCAGGTCTACATCTTCAGCCATGTGGACGACGTGCCGCGCACGCTCGACATCTTCGGCAAGCCGCCGCAGAAGCAGGAGCGGCTGGCGATCATCGGGGCGGGAAACGTGGGCCTCGCCGTCGCGCAGGCGCTGGAAAGCCGCACCGAGCGCATCCGCGCCAAGCTGATCGAGCGCAACCGCGCCCGCGCCGAATTTGCGGCCGACCATCTTGAGCGCACCATCGTGCTGAACGGCGACGGCCTGTCGGCCGAGCTGCTCGAGGAGGCGGGCGTGCCGCACGCCGATGCGGTGCTGGCGGTGACGGATGACGACAAGACGAACATCCTCGCCTCGGTCCGGGCCAAGCAGGCGGGGGCGAAGATGGCCATCGCCCTGATCAACGACCCGACCCTGGTGCCGCTGATGGAGGCGCTGGACATCGACGCCTACATCAACCCGCGCGCCACCACCGTCTCGACCATCCTGCGCCACATCCGCCACGGGCGGGTGCGCGACATCTATTCCATCGGCGACGCCGAGGCCGAGGTGATGGAGGCGCAGGTCCTGTCCACCAGCCCCATGTCCGGCCGCGTGATCCGCGACATCGAGTTTCCCGAAGGCGCCCTGATCGGCGCGGTGCAGAAGGGCGACCGGGTGATGATGCCGAATGCCGACACCCGCATCGAGGAGGGCGACATCGTGCTGATCTTCGCCCTGACCGATGATGTCCCCGAGGTCGAGCGCCTGCTTCAGGTCTCGATCGACTTCTTCTGAGGCGGGGGCGATGCTGCGTTACCTGCGCTGCCTTCCCCTGCTGGTGATGCTGTCGGGCCTGTCGGCGCTGATGATGCTGATCCCGGCGGCCCATGCCTCGATCACGGGCCACGCCGCCATCGCGCGCAACTTCTTCTACGCGGCGCTGCTGATCCTGATCTTCTGCGGCCTGATCGGCCTTGCGACGCAGGCCAATCCGCGCGGACGTTCGGCCCGCGACATGCTGCTGAACATGCTGGCGGTCTTCGGCGCGCTGCCGCTGCTGCTGGCGCTGCCCTTCGCCGAGAGCCTGCCCGACACCGGCTGGTTCAACGCCTGGTGGGAGATGGTCTCGTCGCTGACCACGACCGGCGCCTCGCTCTATTCCGCGGACCTTCTGCCGCAACCGCTGCATCTCTGGCGGGCGCTGGTCGGCTGGATGGGCGGCTTCTTCATCCTCGTGGCGGCGGTGGCGATCCTGGCCCCGCTGCGGGTCGGCGGCTTCGAGATCATGATCAGCCCCTACAGCCGGCAGGAATACATGGAGCGGCTGCCAAGCTCGGCCGATCCGCGGCGCCTTCAGCCGCATCTGTCGGACCCGGCCTTCGACACGCGGGTCAACGACCCGGTGCAGCGCCTCGCGCGCGGCGCGCTGGCGGTGCTGCCGCCCTATCTGGCGCTGACGCTGGCGCTTTGGGTGGCGCTGCTGCTGGCGGGCGATCCCTCGTTCCTGGCGCTCTGCCGGGCGATGGGGACGCTGGCGACTTCGGGCATCTCGCCGGTCCTCGGCACGCCCGGCGACATCAGCGGCTTCGGCGGCGAGGCGCTGGTCTTCCTGTTCCTGATCCCGGCCCTGTCGCGGCGCTTCTGGCCCGGCGGCGGCGAGCTGCGTGCGACCGAGAGCCTGCGCGCCGATCCCGAGCTGCGGATGGCCGGCGCGCTGGTCCTGCTGGTGACGGCGGTGCTTTTCGGGCGCCATTTCCTCGGCGCCATCGAGGTCGCCAGCATCGGCCCTGACCAGCCCCTGCAGATCCGCGACCTCGGCAACGCGCTGGCTGCCTTCTGGGGCGTGCTGTTCAACGCGCTGAGCTACCTGACGACGACGGGCTGGAACTCGGCCGACTGGCAGGGGGCGCGGGCCTGGTCGGGGCTGACAGCGCCGGGCCTGATCCTCGCCGGCCTCGCCATGATGGGCGGCGGGGTCGCCACCACGGCGGGCGGCGTCAAGCTGCTGCGCGTCTACGCCCTCGCGCGCCACGGCGAGCGCGAGCTGGAGCGGATCGTCCATCCCAGCTCGGTCTCGGGCGGGGGGCGCATCGCCCGGCGCCTGCGGCGCGAGGGGGCCTACCTCGCCTTCATCTTCTTCATGCTCTTCGCGATGTCGATCGCGGCCGTGGTGACGCTGGTCTCGATCGAGGCGGTGGAGTTCGAGACGGCCACGATCCTCTCGATCGCGGCGCTGACGAACACCGGCCCCCTGGCCGGGGCCATCCCTCTGACCCCCGCCTTCGAGGGCACGGCCGGCGTGGCCTCGGCCCCCTGGGAGGGCTGGTCGGGGCTGCCGAACTTCACCAAGGGCGTGCTGGCCGGCGCGATGATCGTCGGCCGGATCGAGACGCTGGCGATCCTGGCCCTCTTCTCGCCCGAGTTCTGGCGCCGCTGAGGCGTGTTCAGGGCGCTGAAACCGTTGCAAACATGCCGCAGTCGCTGCCGGCGGCGCGCTTGCGTGCCTTGGAACAACCTCTTAGAAGTTGAGTTGACGGGGACAGTGAAGAACGGACAAGAACAATGGCTGGCGACAAGCAGAACCTGCAGGACGCGTTCCTGAACCATGTCCGCAAGGCGAAGGTTCCGGTGACGATCTTTCTGATCAACGGGGTCAAGCTGCAAGGCGTCATCACCTGGTTCGACAATTTCTGCGTCCTTCTGCGCCGCGACGGGCAGTCGCAGCTGGTCTACAAGCACGCGATCAGCACGATCATGCCCGGCCAACCCATCAATCTTTACGAAGGCGAGGACTGATTGGCCGAGCTGACGGATACCGAAGCCAAGCCCACCCGCGCCTACGTCATCCATCCTGACCTCGGCCGCGCCCGCACGCAGCGGCGCGAGCCCGAACATGCGCTGGCCGAGGCGGTCGCGCTGGCCCTGGCGCTGCCGGGGATCGAGATGGTCGGCTCGGAGGTGACGAACCTGCGCGAGCCGAACCCGGGCAAGCTCTTCGGCAAGGGCAAGCTGGCCGAGATCAAGCAGCGGCTCGAGGCCGAGGAGGTCGAGCTGGTGCTGGTCGACGGCCCTGTGACGCCGGTCCAGCAGCGCAACCTGGAAAAGGAATGGGGCGTCAAGCTTCTGGACCGAACCGGGCTGATCCTCGAGATCTTCGCCGACCGCGCCCGCACGCGCGAGGGCGTGCTGCAGGTCGAGCTGGCGGCGCTGTCCTACCAGCGCACGCGGCTGGTCCGCGCCTGGACCCACCTCGAGCGGCAGCGGGGCGGGCTCGGCTTCGTCGGCGGCCCCGGCGAGACGCAGATCGAGGCCGACCGCCGCGCCATCGACGAGCAGATGACCCGCCTGCGCCGCCAGCTGGAGCGGGTCGTGAAGACCCGCACGCTGCACCGCGCCGCGCGGGCCAAGGTGCCCTATCCGATCGTCGCGCTGGTCGGCTACACCAACGCCGGCAAGTCGACCCTCTTCAACCGCATGACCGGGGCCGAGGTCTTCGCCAAGGACATGCTGTTCGCCACGCTGGACCCGACGATGCGCGCGATCCGCCTGCCGGATGCGGGCGGCGGCGGGGCGGGGCGCAAGATCATCCTGTCGGACACGGTGGGCTTCATCTCGGACCTGCCGACCGAGCTGGTCGCGGCCTTCCGCGCCACGCTGGAAGAGGTGCTGGAGGCCGACCTGATCCTGCATGTGCGCGACATCAGCCATCCCGAGACCGAGGAGCAGGCGGCGGATGTCGCCGAGATCCTCGACAGCTTGGGGGTGGACGAGGACGTGGCGGCCATCGAGGTCTGGAACAAGATCGACGCGCTCGGCCCCGACACCCGCGCCGCGCTGCGCCGCACGGATGCGCGCACCGAAGGCGTGCAGGCGGTCAGCGCGCTGTCGGGCGAGGGGCTCGAGGACCTGATCGCCGCCATCGACCGGACCCTGGGCGAGGCGCTGGACGAGGAGCGCGTCGCCGAGGAGCTGATGCTGGACTTCGCCGACGGACGTGCGCGCGCCTGGCTGCACGAGGCGGGCGTCGTCGAGGCCGAGGAGGCCGGCGAGGACGGGCTGCACCTGCGCCTGCGCTGGACGGCCCGGCAGAAGGGCGCGTTCGAGGCCTTCACCGGCGCCGAGCGTGCGGAGGAGGACGAAGATCCGGACGACCGGCGTCCTAGTGGGTGGCACCCGGCGGACTGATCGCGTCCCGCGATAGGGCGGGGGGCCAGCCCCCCGCAGCCCCCCGCCGGGAGGGGCCGCGTCCCTCTCGGGCTCTCCCCGATCTTACTTCGGCATCTCATGCGACCAGGGCGGGTTGGCGCCGGGACGCGAGACGGTGATCGCCGCCGCCTGCGCGCCAAGCGTCAGCGCCGCTTGGAGGTAACCGGGCGTCAGGGCCGCAAGGCCCTCGTGTGACAGGATCCCCTGCGCCTGAAGGCTGGCAAGGACGCCCGCGTTGAACGTGTCGCCTGCGCCGATGGTGTCGGCGACCTCGGTGCGGACGGCTGGGGCGGTGACCTTCGCGCCGGACCAGTAGCCAGTGGCGCCGGCCGCGCCGCCCGTCAGCAGGACCAGCTTCGCGCCTTGGGCAAGGATCCGGCGCGCGGCCTCGGCGGGAGCCGTGTCCGGGTAGAGCCAGTCCAGATCGTCGCCGGACAGCTTCACGATGGCCGCCTGCGGGATCAGGCGCTCCAGCCGGGCGCGATAGGCTTCGGCATCGGCGATGAAGAAGGGGCGGATGTTCGGGTCCAGCATCACCGGCAGGCGGGCGTGGTGGTCGCGGATGAAGCCCTCGACCGTCGCGCCGCAGGGATCGGGAACCAGGCTGATGCCGCCGGCGAAGATCGCCTGCACCTCGGCGGGCAGGGCCGGGATGTCGGAAGGCGCGAAACGGCGTCCGGCCGAGCCCTCGTCGTAGAAGAAGTAGCGCGCGTCCCCGTTCTCTAGCGTCACCATCGCCAGCGTCGTCAGGCGGTCGGTGCGGGGGCAGAGGGCGGCGTCCACGCCGGCCTCGGCCAGGGGGCGCAGGAGCTGCTCGCCGAAGGGATCGCGGCTGACCGGCCAGAGATAGCCCACGCGTGCGCCGAGCCGGCCGAGGGCGATGGCGGTGTTGTAGACCGCCCCGCCGGGCAGGGGGCGGAAGGCGCCGTCCTGCGGCACCATGTCGATCAGCGATTCGCCCGTGCAGAGGATCATCCCGGCTTCCTTCCCTTCGGCCTGTTTGCCGGCAGGATTAGCGCAAAGCCGTTAGCGCGACCAGAGCCTCAGGCAGGGGCGGCCAGAAGCTCGGCGGCGATGCGGCGGACGATGGGCAGGGCCTCGGCCTCGGACATGCCGGGGCGCAGGCGCCGGTCGTAGAGGATGCGCAGCAGCAGCTCGTCATGGCGCGTGAGCAGCGCGAATTCCTCGTCGTCGTTGAAGATCGACGGCCGTGCGGCCGGGCTGTCATTGGCAAGGCCCATCCCCTGCGCCAGCTCCTCGTGGATGCAGGAGTTCCGCAAGAGGCGCGGCAGCTCGGCGCGGATCACGGCCACGGCGCGGGCATAGACGGGGTTGGCGCCTTCGGAATAGGCGAAGACGGTGCAGGCGATGGCCGGGGGCAGGTCGGTTAGCACCGCCAGATCGCTGGCCGGGATGCCGGGGACCAGCTGGGCGAGGCGCGGGGCCATCGCGCGCCGCTCGTCCTCGGTCACCACCATGATGACGAAGTTGCCCCCGTCGCCGGTCAGCGTCACCGGGTGGCCGCTGGCCGAGGCGAGGCGGCCGGCGAAATCGGCGACCTCGGCCCGCACGGCCCGCTGCGCGGCCACATCGGCAGAGGCGCCGAATTCCAGCTGCATCCGCACGGGGCGGTCCCACCGGCGCAGCGGCGCGGGCTGGGCGTCGGCGACCAGCGCGCCGTTGTCGCGGCGGTATTCGTCTCGCAGGGCGATCTGCACGAAGTTCTGGGCCAGCGTCTCGGGATCGATCGGCGCGTCCAGCGGCACGCGGTCGGTGCGCAGACGGCCCTGCGCCAGAAGGCGCGCCTCCATCCGGGCGTAGTAGTCGCGCTGCGTCCGGCTGGCGGGGCTGGCCGCGGCCGAGGCCTGGACGGCGGCGGCATTGGCGGCGCGGTTGCGCTCGGCCCGCTCGGCGCGGATGCGCGCCTGCTCGGCGGACTCGCCGATGGCAGCTTCGGGCCGGGGCTGGGGCCGCGGCGCCTCGGACGTGGGCGCGGTCGGCCCCGCCTCGCAGGCCGCGAGCAGAAGGCCCGCCAGCGCAAGGGCGGCCATGGGCCGCCCGGCGGTCCGGCCGTCGCGCCTGCGGATCATGGCGTGCCGCCCGGGCCGGTCACCTGCCGGCGGGCGCTGGCCGCGGCGAGCGCATCGCGCAGATCGCTCTCCATCCGCTGCAGCTCGGCCTCGGCGGCGGCGCGGCGGGCGCGGCCTTCGTCCGCGATGCGCAGGCTGTCCTCAATCGTGGCGATCAGCTGGGCATTGGCCGACTTCACGGCCTGGATGTCGAAGACGCCCCGCTCGGTCTCAGTGCGAATCTGGGCATTGGCCTGGCGCAGGTTGTCGGCGTTGCGGGTCAGCAGCTCGTTCGTCAGATCGCCCGCCTCGCGCACGGCCCGCGCGGCCTCGGCGCTGCGCTGGATGGTCACGGCCTGCGCCAGCTGTGTCTCCCACAGGGGGACGGTGTTCACGAGGGTCGAGTTGATCTTGGTGACCAGCGACTTGTCGTTCTCCTGCACCAGCCGGATCGACGGCAGGCTCTGCATCGTGACCTGCCGCGTCAGCTTCAGGTCATGGACCCGCCGCTCCAGATCGTCGCGCAGCGTCCTGAGGTCGCGCAACTCCTGCGCCTCGATCACCTGGTCCGCGGCCGAGGACAGCGCGGCCTCGCGCGCCGGCAGCACCTCACCGTCCAGCTCGCGCAGCTTCTCGGTGCCGGCGGCGATGTAGAGCGCCAGCTCGTCATAGAAGGCCAGCGTACGGTCGTAGAGGATGTCCAGCGCCTTGATGTCCTTGAGCAGCTTCTGCTCATGGCTCTCCAGCTCGACCGTGATGCGGTCGATCTGGGTCTGCACCTGCTCGTAGTTCGCGACGAACTTGGCGAAGGGCGCCGAGCGGCCCAGCAGCTTCTCCCACCAGCTGCGCTGGCGCCGCATGTCCAGCTCGGAGGTCGAGAAGCCGCGGATGGTCGTCACGACCTGCCGCAGGCTGTCGCCGGCCGGGCCGACATCCTTGGCCTTCACATCGGCCAGCATCTGCTGGCTGATCTGCTGAAGGTCGGCCTGCGCGCGGGTGCCGAAGCGCAGTATAGAGTTCGAATCCTTGAGGTCGATCTCGGCCATGCGGCGGCGGATCTCGGCGGCCTGGGCGGGGTCGTCGGCCTTCAGCTCGGGCTCGATCTGTTCGGGCGTGCTCGGGATCGCAGAGGTCACGGCCTCGATCTCCTCGCGCAGAGCCTCGGCGCGCCGGCGGGTGTCGTCACTCATGTTGTCCCTCTGTCGCAGCTTCCGGCGGCGCCGGCAGAATAGAAAAAGCCTGTGCCGCATCAACGGGAAAAGGGGGCGAAAGTTTCGCCCCCTTGCAGACATGTCACAGGTCTCGGCCGATCCGCAACAGGTCAGGCGGCGCGCTTGCCGTCCCCGTAGCGGTCGTAGAAGCGCGCACCGCTGGCTGCCAACTCGCGCAGCAGCTTCGGCGCCTCGAAGCGCGCGCCGTGGCGGGCGGTCAGGTCCTCGCAGATCGCAACCGCGCGTTCGGCGCCCAGCATGTCGAGCCAACCAAAGGGGCCGCCGGTCCAAGGCGCGAAACCCCAGCCCAGGATGGCGCCCACGTCGCCCTCGCGGATGTCCTCCAAGACGCCTGCCTCGAAGGCCCGCACGGCCTCCAGCGCCTGCACGAACATCAGCCGGTGCTGGATCTCGGTCAGCTCGGGCTGGTCCTCGGCGCGCGGATATTGCGCCTTGAGCCCGTCCCAGAAGCCCTGCCGCTTGCCGTCCTCGCCATAGGCGTAGAAGCCCGCCTTGGCCTTGCGGCCCATGCGGCCCTGATCGGCCATCCAGAACAGAACCTCGTCCACCGCGCCGTCAGGATAGGCCTCGCCCATCGCCGCTTTGGTGGCCTTGGCGATCTTCACCCCGAGGTCGATCGAGGTCTCGTCCACCAGCTGCAACGGCCCGAGGGGCATGCCCATCATCTTGGCCGCGTTCTCGATCAGCGTCGGGTTGACGCCTTCCGCGACCAGACGGATGCCCTCGTTGATGTAGGGGATGATGCAGCGGTTGGCGTAGAAGAACCGCTCGTCGTTCACCACGATGGGGGTCTTGCGGATCTGGCGCACGAAATCCAGCGCCTTGGCGACGGCGATGTCGCCCGTCTCGCGGCCCTTGATGATCTCGACCAGCAGCATCTTGTCCACAGGGCTGAAGAAGTGGATGCCGATGAACTGCTGCGGCCGGGCGCTGGCCTTCGCCAGCTCGCTAATCGGCAGGGTCGAGGTATTGGTCGCGAAGATCGCGTCCTGCGGGATCACCGCCTCGGCCTTTTTCGTGACCTCGGCCTTGACGGAAGGGTCCTCGAAGACCGCTTCCACGATCAGGTCGCAGCCTTCCAGGGCGGCGTAGTCGGTGGTGGGGGTGATGCGGCCCAGCACCTCGGCCTTCTTCTCGGGGGTGGACTTCTTGCGGCTGATCGCCTTGTCCAGCAGCCCCTCGGAATAGGCCTTGCCCCGGTCGGCGCTGTCCTGCGCGGCGTCGATCAGCACGACCTCGATCCCGGCCATGGCGCTGACATAGGCGATGCCCGCACCCATCATCCCGGCGCCGAGGATGCCGACCTTCTTCACCGACTGATCGGGCGCCTCGGGACGGTTCGCGCCCTTCTCCAGCGCCTCTTTGTTGATGAAGAGGCTGCGGATCATCGCACCCGAGGAGGGGTTCATCAGGACATTGGTGAACCAGCGCGCCTCGATCTTCAGCGCCTGGTCGAAGGGCACCTGCGCGCCCTCATAGACCGCCGACAGCAGCGCCTTGGCGGCCGGATAGACGCCGAGCGTCTTGCCATGCACCATCGCACTGGCACCGACGAAGGTCATGAAGCCCGCCGGATGGAACGGCTCGCCACCGGGCATCTTGTAGCCCTTGGCGTCCCAAGGCTTGACCAGGTCGGCCTCCTTCGCCTCCAGCACCCAGGCCTTGGCGGCGGCCAGCGGGTCTTCCACCACCTCGTCGACGATGCCGGCGGCCTTGGCCTTCTTCGGCTCGTTCAGCTTGCCCTCCAGCAGGAAGGGCGCGGCGACCATCGCGCCCAGCTTGCGGACGAGACGCGTCGTGCCACCGGCGCCGGGGAAGATGCCGACCATGATCTCGGGCAGGCCGATCTTGGCCTTGGGATTGTCGGCGGCAAAGATGCGGTGCGTCGCCAGCGGCAGCTCCAGCCCGATGCCGAGCGCGGTGCCGGGCAGGGCGGCCGCGATGGGCTTGCCGCCCTTCTTGGTCTTGGGGTCCATCCCGGCCAGCTCGATCTTGCGCAGGAGCTGGTGCAGCGTCATCACGCCGTCGAAGACCGCCTGCGCGCCGCCGCGATCCTTCATCCCGGCGATGACGTTGAGGTCCATTCCGGCGGCGAAGTCCTTCTTGCCGCTGGTGATGACGATGCCCTTTACGGCCTCGTCGGCCAGCGCCTGGTCGATCAGATCGTTCAGCTCTTGCGCGCCGTCCATCGACAGCACGTTCATCGACTTGCCGGGCACGTCCCAGGTGATGACGGCAACCCCGTCGTCACCGCGGCTCATGGTGAAATCGGTCATGTCGCTCTCCTCCCTTACACGCGCTCAATGATGGTGGCGGCGCCCATGCCGGACGCGATGCAGAGCGTCGCGAGGCCCATCGTCTTGTCCTGCCGCTCCAGCTCGTCGAGCAGCGTGCCGATGATGATCGCGCCGGTCGCACCGAGCGGATGGCCCATGGCGATGGCGCCGCCATTGACGTTGACCTTGCCGGGATCGACCTGGAAGGCCTGCATGAAGCGCAGCACGACCGAGGCGAAGGCCTCGTTCACCTCGAAGAGGTCGATGTCCCCGATGGACATGCCCGCCTCGCGCAGGATCTTCTCGGTCACGGGGACCGGGCCGGTCAGCATGATGGTGGGATCGGTGCCGATTTTCGCCGTGGCACGGATGCGGGCGCGGGGCTTCAGGCCATGGGCGAGGCCGAACTCCTCGTTGCCGATCAGCACGGCGGCGGCGCCGTCCACGATGCCCGACGAGTTGCCGGCATGGTGGATATGGCCGATGTGATCCAGGTGGGGGTATTTCAGCATCGCCACCTTGTCGAAGCCGGGCATCATCTCGCCCATCTCCTTGAAGGCGGGCTTGAGCTTCGCCAGATCCTCGGCCGTGGTGCCGGGCCGCATGTATTCGTCGCGATCGAGGATGGTCAGCCCGTTCTGGTCCAGCACCGGCACGATCGATTTTGCGAAGCGGCCTTCCTGCCAAGCCTGCGCCGCGCGCTTCTGGCTTTCCAGCGCGAGGGCATCGGCCTCCTTGCGGGAAAAGCCGTATTCGGTCGCGATGATGTCGGCGCTGATGCCCTGCGGGACAAAATAGGACTTCATCGCGAGGCCCGGATCGACGGCGATGGCGGCGCCGTCGCTGCCCATGGGCACGCGGCTCATCATCTCGACGCCGCCGGCGATGTAGCCTGCGCCCGCCCCCGCCTTGACCTGGTTGGCGGCGAGGTTCACCGCCTCCATCCCGCTGGCGCAGAAACGGTTGATCGAGAGGCCCGGGATCGATTGGTCGAGATCCGAGGCCAGCACGGCCGAGCGGGCAAGGCAGCCGCCCTGCTCCTTGACTTGGGTGACATTGCCCCAGATCACGTCCTCGACGCCCGGCCCTTCCAGGTTGTTGCGCGCCTTGACCGCGTTCAGCAGCCGGGCGGAGAGGGCGAGCGAGGTCACCTCGTGCAGGCTGCCGTCCGTGCGGCCCTTGCCCCGCGGCGTGCGGGCGGCGTCGTAGATGAATGCGTCGGTCATGGTTCCTCCTGTGTCGCGCCGCGGCGCTTGGGGCGGTGACCGGGGGGCTTCGCGCCCCCCGGACCCCCCGCGGGATATTTTTATGAAGAAGAAGGGGATTAACCCTTCTTCAACCATTCGCTTTTATGGTCGGGGATGCGGTACAGGCTGGGAAGCCGATGACCGCTGAAGGAGAAGTTCCCGGCTCGGCCGCACTGATGCCGATGGCCCGTGGCCGGGCCGGGAATGCCCTTCTTCTTCACTTAAATATCCCCGCCGGAGGCTCCGGCGCCTGCCACAGGCAAAGGCACAGGGCAGGCGCGCCCTGGTCAGAACGCTTCCGCTTCCAGCGCCATCACCGGCTCGGCGCCCGAGCGGATGCGCGCGAGATGCGTCGCCGTCATCGGCAGCTGCCGCGTCATGTAGTAGCGCGCCGTCGCCAGCTTGGTCTTCAGAAAGGCCGCGTCGCCCGTTCCGGCGGCCTGAGCCGCCTGCGCCGCGACGGCCATCCGGGCCCACATGTAGCCCAGCGTCACATGCCCGAAGAGGTGCATGAAGTCGTAGGAGCCGGCCAGCGCGTCGTTCGGCGACTTCATCCCGCGCTCCATGAAGAACATGGCGGCGGCCTGCAGGTCCTTGGAGGCGGCTTTCAGCGGCTCGATGTAGTCGGCCGCGACGGCCTCGTTCGCGGACTGCTCCTTGCAGAAGGACTTGATCATCTCGAAGAAGGCCATGACATGCTTGCCGCCGTCCTGGGCCAGCTTGCGCCCGACGAGGTCGAGGGCCTGCACGCCGTTCGCGCCTTCGTAGATCATCGTGATCCGGGCGTCGCGGACGAACTGGCTCATGCCCCATTCCTCGACATAGCCGTGCCCGCCGAGGACCTGCTGCGCGAGGACCGTCGTGTCGAAGCCCTTGTCCGTGAGGAAGCCCTTGATGACCGGCGTCAGCAGCGAGACCAGCCCTTCGGCGTCCGCGTCGTCCGCGAGGTGGCTGCGGTCGATGAGATGCGCGCCCCAGAGGGCGAGCGCCCGCGCACCCTCGAGGAAGGAGCGCTGGTCCATCAGGCTGCGCCGGATGTCGGGATGGACGATCAGCGGATCGGCCGCGCCGTTCGGGTTGGACACGCCGGTGACCGACCGGCCCTGCAGGCGGTCGCGGGCATAGGCGGCGGCGTTCTGGTAGGCCGGCACCGCGCAGGCATAGCCCTGCAGGCCCACGCCGAGCCGCGCCTCGTTCATCATTGTGAACATCGCGCGCATGCCCTTGTGCAGATCGCCGAGCAGCCAGCCCTTCGCGCCGTCGTAGTTCATCACGCAGGTCGCGTTGCCGTGGATGCCCATCTTGTGCTCGAGCGCGCCGACGGAAACGCCGTTGCGGGCGCCGAGCGAGCCGTCCTCGTTCACCAGGAACTTCGGCACGATGAAGAGGCTGATGCCCTTGGTGCCCTCGCCCCCGCCCGGGGCCTTGGCCAGCACGAGGTGGATGACGTTCTCGGCCATGTCGTGATCGCCGGCCGAGATGAAGATCTTCTGGCCCGTGATCAGGTAGCTGCCGTCCTCCTGCGGCTCTGCCTTGGTGCGCAGCAGGCCGAGGTCGGTGCCGCAATGCGGCTCGGTCAGGTTCATCGTGCCGGTCCAGTCGCAGCTGACCATCTTCGGCAGATAGGTGCGCTTCTGCGCGTCCGTGCCATGGGCGTGGATCGCCGAATAGGCGCCGTGCGTCAGGCCCTGGTACATGTTGAAGGCCATGTTCGCCGACACGAACAGCTCGCCCGTCGCGACGCCGATCACGTAGGGCATGCCTTGCCCGCCATATTCGGGGTCGCAGTCGAGCGCGGTCCAGCCGCCCTCCTTCACCTGTGCGAAGGCGGCGCCGAAGCCGTCCGGCGTGCGGACGACGCCGTTTTCCAGCCGGCAGCCCTGGCTGTCGCCGACGCGGTTCAGCGGGGCCAGGACCTCGGCGGCCAGCTTGCCGGCGGCCTCCAGCACGGCCTCGGTGAAGTCGCGGTCGAGATCCTCGTGGCCGGGCAGACCGGTTGCGGGCAGGTTCAAGACGTCGTGCAGCACGAATTGCAAGTCGCGGATCGGGGGCTCATAGATCGGCATGGCTTATCCTGTCGGCTGTTCAAGGGTGGCGTCATCGGGCACGGCGGCCAGGCGGGTCTCGGCGTCGGTCAGCTGGGACTTCAGTTCGACGATGGCCTCGCGCAGCTCCGCATATTGCCGCTCCATGTCGTCCAGCCGGTCGCGCGCGATGGCGATGGTGGCGGCGATCTGGGCGCGGTTGCCGCTGCCCGGCTCGTAGAGCTCCAGCAGCTGGCGGATCTGCTCGAGGCTGAAGCCAAACCGCTTGCCGCGCAGGATCAGGATCAGCCTCGCCCGGTCGCGCCGGTCGTAGAGGCGATGCTGACCGCGGCGTTCGGGGAATATCAGCTCGCGCGCCTCGTAGAAGCGAAGCGTGCGCGGGGTGACGTCGAACGCCTCGCACATCTGGCGGATGGTCATCAGCTCGTCGGACATTGGTCTGCCTCTCTCCTCCTCGATCCCGGCGGTCCGTCCTTGCCCCTGAATATAGGCCAAGTTGACGTGAACGTAAGCAAGACGCGGCGTCACGCCGGGGCCGCCGTCGCGTCAGGGCGCGGGTTCAGGACATGGACTTTAGCTCGGCCAGAGTGGTGTCGCGCAGCTGCGCCAGGTCCGAGCGCGCCGCCTGCAGATCGGCGATTTGCTGGTCGAGCACCGCAAGCTGGCGCCCCGCCATGTCGATCCAGACCTGGTACTGCTCGCGCGAGCCCTGCTTGTCGTAGATCTGCAGCCATTGCCGGATCTCCTCGAGCGAGAAACCGAAGCGGCGGCCGCGCAGGATCAGCGTCATTCGCGCGATCTCGCGCGGGCCGTAGAAGCGGGAGCGGCCTTCCTTGCGGGGCGTCAGCAGCTCAATATACTCGTAGTAGCGCAGGGTGCGCGGCGTCACGTCGAAGCGCGCGCACATGTCCTTGAAGCTGATCTGCTGGCTATCCGGCATTCACCGTCCTCTCCGTGCTCTCCTGACGTCAAGGTAAGGGTAACCGCCGCTTTTCTCAACCGAATGTCGCGGCGGGGGCGTCGGGGGTTGAGACTGGCGCGCCGGCGGCGCTAAGTGTGGACCAGCCACAGCTGCGGAGACGGGCATGACCGAGACAGGCGAGGGCGCCGCCGAAGCACCGAGCGCGGCCGACCAGGCGCGCATCGCGCAGCAGTTCATCGAGGCCATTCCCCATGCGCGCGCCTTGGGGATGCGGATCGACGAGATCGGCGCGGGGCGGGCCGTCATCTCGATGCCTTGGGCGCCGCATCTGGTGGGCGATCCGCGCAGCGGGGTGATTCATGGCGGCGTCGTCTCGGCGCTGATGGACACCTGCTGCGGCGCTGCCGTCCTGGCCCATCCGACGCAGCCGCGATCCACCGCGACGATCGATCTTCGGATCGACTACATGCGCTCGGCCACGCCGGGCCAGCGGATCACGGCACGGGCCGAGTGCTACCACATGACCCGCTCGGTCGCCTTCTTGCGCGCCGTCGCGCTGGACGAGGATGGCGAGAACCCCGTTGCCGCCGCCACCGGCGCCTTCACCGCGGAGCGCTGAGATGGCCGACCGCAACGAGCCCTTGCACCAGATCAAGTCACGCCGGGACTCGGCGCTGAACGCCCTCGTCTCGGGCGTGCCCTACATGACCTGGCTCGGCATTCGCTTCGACCGCCGCGGGGACGAGCTGACCGCGATCCTGCCCTTCGACGAGAAGCTGATCGGCAACCCGCTGCTGCCCGCGATCCATGGCGGCGTCACCGCCGCCTTCCTCGAGGTGACGGCGATCATCGAGCTGGCCTGGACCGCCATGTGGGAGGACCTGGAATCGGGCCGCATCGCGCCCGACGCCGCCGTGGAGGGCAGCCTGCCGCGGCTGCCCAAGACAATCGACTTCACCGTGGACTACCTGCGCTCGGGCCTGCCGCGGGACGCCTACGCGCGGGCGCGGGTCGTCCGCTCGGGGCGGCGCTATGCCAGCGTGCATGTCGAGGCATGGCAGGACAACCGCGCGCGGCTGATCGCGCAGGCCACCGGGCATTTCCTGATGCCGCAGCCGTGACGGCCCTGACCCATCGCAGGGTCCTGAACATCGCGATCCCCATCGTCCTGTCGAACCTGACGGTCCCGATCCTGGGACTGGTCGATACCGGGGTGGTCGGCCAGCTGGGCCAGCCCGAGGCCATCGGTGCCGTCGGCATCGGCGCGGTCATCCTGACCTCGGTCTACTGGGTCTTCGGCTTCCTGCGGATGGGCACGTCCGGCCTTGTCGCGCAGGCGCATGGCGCCGGCGATCCGGCCGAGGTCGGCGGCCACCTGATCCGCGCGCTGGGCATCGCGGCGCTGGCGGGCCTTGCGTTGATCGTGCTTCAGGTGCCGGTCATCCGGGCCGCCTTCCAGCTCGCCCCCGCCTCGGAGGGGGTGGAGACGCTGGCGCGCGACTATCTGGCGATTCGCATTTGGGGGGCGCCGGCGACGATCGGCCTCTATGCGCTGACCGGCTGGCTGATCGCGGTCGAGCGGACGCGGGCGGTGCTGGGCCTGCAACTGCTGCAGAACGGCCTGAACGTGGCGCTGGACCTGTGGTTCGTCCTCGGCCTCGGGCTGGGGGTTGCCGGCGTGGCCTGGGCAACGCTGGCCGCCGAGCTGGCGGGTCTGGCGCTTGGGCTGTGGCTGGCGCGGCACCTGCTGGCGCGGGGGCTGCGGGCGGCCGGGCTGATGGCCTCGGACAAGCTGGCGCGGCTCTGGCGGGTGAACAGCGACATCATGATCCGCTCGGTCCTGCTGCAGGGCTGCATGACCAGCTTCCTCTTCCTGGCGGCGGGGCAGGGGGACGTGCCGCTGGCCGCCAACCAGGTGCTGCTGCAGTTCCTGGCGCTGACCGCCTTCGCGCTGGACGGCTTCGCCTTCGCCGCCGAGAGCCTCGTCGGCCAGGCGGTCGGCGGCCGGCAGCCGCAGGCGCTGCGGCGGGCCGCGCGGCTGACCTCGGGCTGGGGCCTCGGCGGCGCGCTGCTGCTCGGCGCGGCCTTCCTGCTGGCCGGCGGGCCGGTCATCGACCTGCTGACGACGTCGCCGGAGGTGCGGGCCGAGGCGAGGCTCTACCTGCCCTGGCTCGCCATCGCGCCGCTGATCTCGGTCGCCGCCTGGATGCTGGACGGCATCTTCATCGGCGCCACCCTCACCCGCGAGATGCGCAACGCGATGATCCAGTCCGTCGCGATCTTCGTCCTGGCCGTCCTGATCCTGCCGCCCGTGATGGGCAATCACGGCCTCTGGTCGGCGCTGATGCTGCTGAACACGGCGCGGGCAGTGACGCTGTGGCGGCTCTGGCCGCGCGTCGAGGCGGCGGCCAGATGACGGCAAGGGATTAATTGCAGAACGTCAAGCACTCTGGCCTTCGGCCGCTCGGCGCTGCAGGAGGTCGCGATAGAGATTGGCGTGCATCTTGCCGATTTCACTCCACGAACTCCCGACGCCTGCATCGCCGGCAGGCTTTCGGCCGACGCCATCTGCAAGTTGCTTGGCGAGTGCTGCTTGATCGCCTGCGGGAAAGAGCGCGCCGACGTCATCTGAAATCTCATCGCTGAATGCCCCAAGGTCTGAGGCGATGATCCACTTCTTGTATCCCTTGACTGTATAATAAACACCGCTTGCATCGATCTTCTTGTAGGGAAAGATAAAGCTGTCCGCTTCTTCGAAAAGCTCCGCCATTTCCTGATGGCTCAGCCGCTTCGTCCGCCATTCCAGAGTATCTGCGACGCCCAGGTGTTCTGCTCTCGCTCGCAATGCATCCGTATCCATGAAAGGCTCGCCGGCAACAATCACACGGAATCGAGCGCGTTGAATTGGATCCATGGTCGCGAGCGCATCTACTAGCGTATCCAGTCCTTTATAATCTTGGAGACGGCCGAACAGCACATAGGTCCATCTGGAACTCTTATGCGGAAATGATCTGACGTTCGTTTGTGCTGGCAAAGGCAACGGTCCGTGCGGAATGACAGTAATATCCTTGCTGGGCACTCCATCCGCAACAAGCGCATCTTTTGCCCGTCTCGTATGCACGATGAGGTGATCAACCGCATTCAGCGCCGTCTTGTAGCCGTATCTTTGCGCTCTCGACGTGGGATTCCCGTTGAAGGGGGTCGAGTCGTGCACCGTCAGGACAATCGGCATCCGCGACCGGATCTTCTTGATTGCCAACAGATCCACCACAGAGAGAACGAGCCATTGAAAGTGGAGCACGTTAAACATTTCACGTCGGCAAAGACGGATCAGACGTTGTGTCGAGGCAACGTGTGACAGGCCCTTCCTTATCTTGACCGGAAAACCGGCCTGCTTCGCAGACTGCTCGATACCCGGATAGTAGATCGGATAAACCACATCGGTCGGGATCTCGTTCAACAATTCTGCCTTGTTGCTTCGAGTTGCCCAGGCAGCCGATATTCCTGATTCCTGCAGGCCGCCTGTGAGAGCTGCATCATAGGGACCTGTAAAAACGGCAGGATCAACTAGGAGTACGCGTGGCTTATCTGCTGGACTTTTATCACCTGTCATATTCCGCCGCCTTCAATTCTGTCGGCAACATCTGAACTCTCCAATACTAACTGAATGCACTTCGGGCGACGGTTGTGAACAGGTTAATCATACATCAAGCCGGCGAAGGCCACATCAGCAAACCTGCTCATTGAAGTTTTCTTGATGCTGGTAATGGTTGTGAATATTGGCAAAAACCACGTCCACTACATCCCCGAGTTGAAGTTGTCGTCTTTGACGGTTTACATCAGATTAGTCGCGCAGGCCGTGGCTAATCCCGTTAAGACCGCGCTTGTCATCAACGCGTGGTCTGCCGTCAAACGCTGCTCCGCTTCTGCGCCGTTGGATTAGGCGCGGGCAGACTAATCAAGCTCGTTGATGGTGAAGGGGTTGCCGACCAGCCGCGTCATGTTGTGCTCCAGGCCACGTCCGGAGTGGGCGCCCGGCCAGTCGAACTGGCAGCCGACAACCGCGAAGCGCGCTGCTTCGCTTGTTGCGTCGTTAACGGTGTTTGTCGTTCCATCGAGATCGTCGAGACACCTCGTCCAGCGCGTCTTTCCGATGCTGGGCCGCTCGTCGAGGATCGCCGGAGGAAGGCGAAAGCCGACATGTCCCTCGCGAAGGAAGCGACCTTCGCGGAATGCTAGTCTCCGAGTGCGCGCTACCCTAAACCGTATCGAGATACAGCTCCACCGTCTCCTCGTCGGACAGCTCGGCCATGTAGTGCAGCTCCTGCCGCTTGGTCATCAGGTAGTTGTCGACCAGGTGCTCGGGGAAGATGCGGCGGATCTGGGGGCAGGCGTCGAAGGCCTCGATGGCGGCGCCCCAGTCTCCGGGGAGCTGCGCGAGGTTCTGGTCGTAGGCGTTGCCCTTGAAGGCGGGGGGCGGCTCGAGCCCGTCCTGGATGCCGTCGAGGGCGGCGCCGAGGATCGCGGCGATGGTGAGGTAGGGGTTCACGTCGCCGCCGGCCACGCGATGCTCGATCCGGCGCGAGCGGGGCGGGCCGGAGGGGATGCGGATCGCCGCCGTGCGGTTCTCGTAGGCCCAACCGATGCCGGTCGGCGCGTGGGCGTTGGGCACGAGGCGGTCGTAGCTGTTCTCGTGCGGCGCGAAGAGGAGCGTCGAGCCGGGCATGGCGCGCAGGCAGCCGGCGACGGCTTGGCGCAGGGCGGGGGTGCCCAACTCGCCGCCATCGTCGAAGATGTTGCGCCCGTCCTCGGTCAGGATCGAGAAATGCATGTGCATGCCGTTGCCCGAGAAGGCCTCGTAGGGCTTGGCCATGAAGCTGGCGGCGAAGCCGTAGGAACGGGCGATGCCCTTGACCAGCATCTTGAAGAGCCAGGTGTCGTCGGCCGCCTTCAGGGGATCGGCCTGGTGCATCAGGTTGATCTCGAACTGGCCCGGCCCGGCCTCGGAAATGGCGGTGTCGGCGGGGATGTCCATCCCCTCGCAGGCGTCATAGAGGGTTGTGAAGAACTGGTCGAAGGCGTCGAGCGCGCGCAGGCTGAGGACCTCGCCCCCGGTGCGCCGCTTGCCCGAGCGGGGCGAGGGCGGCACGCGCAGGGTGCGGCCGCTGTCGTCGATCAGGAAGAACTCCAGCTCGGTCGCGACGACCGGGGTCAGTCCGGCCTGCTTGTAGCGGTCGGCGACGCGGGCCAGCGCCTGGCGGGGATCGCCCTCATATGGCCGGCCGTCCGGGTGGAACATCCACAGGGGTAGCAGCGCGGTCGGGGCGGCGTCGAGCCAAGGCATGGGCAGGAAGCCCCGCTCGGTCGGCAGAAGAAGTCCGTCGGGATCGCCGCTCTCGAAGACCAGCGGGCTGTCCTCGACATCCTCGCCCCAGATGTCGAGGTTCAGCACGGAATAAGGGAACTTGGTCCCTTCCTCCAGCAGCTTGCCGGCATAGCGCGCCGGGATCCGCTTGCCGCGCGCGACGCCGTTCAGGTCGGCGGCGGCGACGCGGATCGTCTTGACCTCGGGGTGCTCCTTGAGCCAGTTCATCGTCTCATCTCAGCAAGAGGGGCCTGTAGCGGATGCGCTTGGCCGCGCCCGGCAGGTGCCGGTTCAGCCGCCGGTTCACCCTGCCAAAAGCCCAGATCAAAGCCAAGGTGGCGGCGATAAAATAAGCTGCGGCAATGGGGTAGGCGACGAACGGGTTGAAGGTCCGGTCCGCGAAGAAGCGCGCGTAGTAGAGCGCGTCGCCCTGCTGCTGGAAGGCCGGGAAGCCCGAGAAGAAGACCAGCGTGGTGGCGTGGAAGAGGAAGATCGCCTCGTTCGTGTAGGACGGCCAGGCGAGGCGCAGCATCGAGGGCCAGATCACGCGGCGGAAGCGTGTCCAGCCGGTCATGCCGTAGGCGTCGGCGGCCTCCACGTCGCCGCGGGGCACCGCCATCAGCGCACCGTGGAAGATGTTGGCGGAATAGGCGGCGGTGTTCAGGATCAGGACGATCAGCGCCCCCGCCCAGGCCCGGGTCAGCCAGCTGGTCTGGACGGTGATGCCGAGGATGTCGATCCCGGCGCGGGGCAAGAGGACCAGCGCCTCGTAGGCGATGAAGAACTGGATGAAGAGCGGCGAGCCGCGGAACAGGAAGATGAACCAGTCGGCAGGCTGGCGCAGCCACGGGTTCCCGCTGGCCTTGGCAAGTGCCACCGCGGTCGCGATGAAGAAGCCGATGCTCAGCGCAAGGACGGCAAAGTAGAGGTTCCAGATCAGGCCCGAGCCGATCAGCGTGAACTGCTGGCAGAGGTCGTAGCCCTCGCGCGGCAGGATGCGCTCGCCATAGCCGATGGCGCGCAGGCCGTAGTCCTGGATTGTCTGCAGGCAGCTCATGCCGGAACCGCCTTGCGCTGCGCCTCGCCGCCGAGGGTCGCCTGCCCGCGCGACAGGCGTGCGGTGACGCGGCCGAGCACGCGTTCCGAGATCGCGGTCATCAGAAGGTAGAAGACCAAGAGCGCCAGGAAGTAGTAGAGCCGCCAGTCGGGATGGGGATAGGCGAAGGCGCTGGTCTTCGAGCCGCCCAACTCGCGCGCCCAGTAGACGATGTCCTCGACCCCCAGGATGAACAGCAGCGGCGTCGCCTTGATGAGGATCATCCACAGGTTCGACAGGCCCGGCAATGCGTAGACCCACATCTGCGGGACAAGGACGCGGCGCGTGACCTGGCGGGGGTTCATGCCATAGGCCTCGGCGGTTTCAAGCTGAGCGCGGGGCACGGCCTGCATCGCGCCGTAGAGGACGTTGGCTGCGAAGGCGCCGAAGACGACCGAGAAGGCGATGATGGCGAGGAACAGGCCATAGGCGTTGTGCACCCAGTCCGCCGCCGAGTTCAGCGGCAGCTTGGCCGCGGCGCAGACGACGAAGTCGTTGCCCTGCCGCACCGGCTGGCTGCTGTCGCAGAGGACCTGGTGGCGGACCCATTCGAAGGCCTGGTCCAGCGCGATCGGCACGAAGAGGAAGAACAGGATGTCCGGGATGCCCCGCACCATCGAGGTGTAGGTCTTGCCCAGCCAGCGCAGCGGCGCGAAGCCCGACCGCGAGGCCATCGCCCCGCCATAGCCCAGCAGCAGCGCCAGCGGCGCGGTGATCGCCAGAAGCAGCAGCACCGTCCCGAAGCTGGCATAGAACAGCATGTGGGTGCCGGTCGTGAGATAGCACGACAGCCAGACGAGCCCCTCGAGCTGGGACGGATCGGAGCAGTAGGAGAACATGCGCTTGCCCTGAAGGCCACCGCCGCAGGTGCGGCGGCGGCAGTGGGATCATATCACTCGAAGGTCAGCGCGTCCTCGCCGAACCACTTGACGATCAGCTCGTTCAGGCTGCCGTCCTCCTTCATCGCGGTGATGGCCGTGTCGAACTGCTCGCGCAGCTCGGTGTCGGACTGGCGCAGGCCCATGCCGATGCCCTCGCCCAGGGGGACGGTGTCGAAGCCTTCGACCCAGACCAGCTCGCCGCCCGATTCCTCGACGATGGGGGCGAGGAAGTCCTTGTCGGCGAAGACCGCGTCAGCCTCGCCGTTGCGGACGGCGGCGACGGTCTGGTCGGGGTTCGGGAATTCCAGCAGCGTGGCGCCGGTCTCGGCAACATGGCCCGCCTGGATGGTGTTCGTCTGCGCGGCGACGATGCCGCCTTCCACGTCCACATCCGCCGACAGCGCCGCATAGGCCGAGGGCATGGCGGGCGTATAGGGCTGGGTGAACTGGATGACCTGCTGGCGCTCCTCGTTGATGTTCATGCCGGCCATGATCGTGTCGTAATTGCCCGACACGAGGTTCGGGATGATCGAATCCCAATCGTTGCGGACCCAGGTGCAGGTCAGGCCGGCGCGCTCGCACAGGGCATTTCCCAGCTCGATCTCGAAGCCGGTGACCTGGCCCGAGGCGTCGTCGATGAAGTTGTACGGAGGGTAGGCGCCCTCGGTGCCCATGCGGATGGTCTGCTGGGCCGAGGCCAGACCAGCGGTCACGGCAAGGGCGGCGGCGGCAAGCGTCAGCGTCTTCATGCGTCTCTCCTGTTGGTTTTCTTAATCGGCCATCGTCGCGCTGAGGAAGCCGCGCAGGCGATCCGTCTGCGGCGCTCCGAACAGCTGCGATGGCGGGCCTTCTTCGCAGATCACGCCCTGGTGCAGGAACACGACGTGATCGCTGACATCGGCGGCCAGCCGCATGTCATGGGTGACGAGGATCATGGTCCGGTGCTCGCCGGCCAGGTCCTTGATGACCTTGACGACCTCCTGCTGCAGCTCGGGATCGAGCGCGCTGGTCGGTTCGTCGAAAAGAAGCGCCTTCGGCTCCATGCAGAGCGCGCGGGCGATGGCGGCGCGCTGCTGCTGGCCGCCCGACAGCTGTGCGGGCCAGGCGTCCGCCTTGTCGCCGATGCCGACCTTGGCCAGCAGGGCACGGGCGCGGTCCTCGACGGCGGCGCGGTCGTGCTTGAGGACCGTGACCGGCGCCTCCATCACGTTCTGCAGCACCGTCATGTGGGACCACAGGTTGAACTGCTGGAACACCATCGACAGGTTCGTGCGCATCCGCGTCACCTGCGCCCGGTCGGCCGGCACCCGCGCGGCGCCCGTGCCCTTCCAGCGCACCGGCTCGCCCTCGAAGAGGATCTCGCCGCCCTGGCTGTTCTCCAGCAGGTTGCAGCAGCGCAGCAGCGTGGACTTGCCCGAGCCGGACGAGCCGATCAGGCTGATCACGTGGCCGCGCGGCGCGGTCATGGAAACGCCCTTCAGCACCTCCAGCGGGCCGTAGGCCTTGTGGAGGTCGCGGATCTCGATGACCGGGGCAGAGGGCGTGGTGGCGGCAGCGTTCATCATCATCGCGACATTGGGCGATAAGTCTGCCGGATTTGCAACGGGGTGGACGGGGCAACCTGCCGATAAGCGCAGGTTGCCGCTACGTCAGATCAGGGATCAGGCAATCTCGATCGAGTATTTCTCGATCACGGTATTGGCCAGCAGCCCCTCGCACATGCGGGCGACCTCGGCACGCGCCGCCTCGGCGTCGGTGGAGTCCAGGTCCAGCTCGACCAGCTTGCCCTGCCGGACGCCGGTGACGCCGGAATGGCCGAGACCCCCGAGGGCGCTGCGGATCGCCTCGCCCTGCGGGTCCAGAACGCCGTCCTTCAGCATGATGGTGACGCGTGCTTTCATGGCGGCTTCCTTAGTTGATCGCGGTCGGTTTGAGGCTGGTTGTGTTGGCCGGCATCAGGCCGAGCCGGCGCGCGACCTCGGTATAGGCGTCGGTCAGGCTGCCCAGATCGCGGCGGAACACGTCCTTGTCCAGCTTCTGGCCGGTCTTCACGTCCCAGAGGCGGCAGCTGTCGGGGCTGATCTCGTCGGCGACGATCAGGCGCATGAAGTCGTTGTCCCAGACCCGGCCGATCTCGATCTTGAAGTCGATCAGCTTGATCCCGGCGCCGTAGAAGACGCCCGACAGGAAGTCGTTCACGCGCAGTGCCAGCGACACGATGTCGTCCAGGTCCTGCTGCGTCGCCCAACCGAAGGCGATGATGTATTCCTCGGAGACCATCGGATCGCCCAGCTCGTCGTTCTTGAAGCTGTATTCGACGATGGGACGGGGCAGGGCGGACCCTTCCTCCAGCCCGAGGCGCTTGGAGAGCGAGCCGGCGGCGAAGTTGCGCACGATCACCTCCAGCGGGATGATCTCGACCTGGCGGATCAGCTGCTCGCGCATGTTGATCCGGCGGATGAAGTGGTTGGGAACGCCAATGTTCGTCAGGCCGTTCATGAAGAACTCGGACAGGCGGTTGTTCAGGACGCCCTTGCCCTCGATCGTGGCCCGCTTCTGCGCGTTGAAGGCGGTGGCGTCGTCCTTGAAGTACTGGATCAGCGTGCCCGGCTCGGTGCCTTCGTAAAGGATCTTCGCCTTGCCTTCGTAAACCTTCTTGCGCCGCGGTGCCATGGGCTACCCCACCTTTCGCATGTCCCCAAAGTGGCGCTTTATCCCGGATCACCCTCCGGGGGCAAGTCGAGGCTTGCGAGGCCTGCCCGCGCGGTGGCATACCCGAAGCCAACGGATTGACAGGAGGGGACGATGTCCACGTTCGACGACCGCGAGCGCGCCTACGAGGCGAAGTTCGCCCATGACGCCGATCTGCGCTTCAAGGCCGAGGCGCGCCGCAACCGCCTGCTGGGCGAATGGGCGGCCGAAAAGCTGGGCAAGACCGGCGACGAGGCCCGCGCCTACGCGATGAGCGTCGTGACCTCGGATTTCGAGGAGCCGGGCGAGGAGGACGTCTTCCGCAAGGTCGAGGCGGACCTGGCCGGCCATGCCGACGCCGCCGAGATCCGGGCGCAGATGTCGCGCCTGATGGACGAAGCGCGCCGGCAGGTGGCCGACGAGAGCTGAGCGCCGCCTCAGCCGGCCGATCCGGGGGCGCCGCGGCGCCCCTTTTTCGTGCCATGTTGCCAATCCACGCCCGCCGCCGCAGGATGCCGCCATGAAAATCGCAAGCTTCAACATCAACGGCGTCAAGGCGCGGATCGAGGCGCTGAGCGCCTGGCTAACCTCGACCGACACGGACATCGTGGTGCTGCAGGAAATCAAGTCCGTGGACGAGACCTTCCCGCGCGAGCATTTCGAGGACATGGGCTGGCGGGTCGAGACGCATGGCCAGAAGGGCTTCAACGGCGTCGCGATCCTGTCGCGCCTGCCGCTGGAGGACATCACGTGCGGCCTGCCGGGCGACGAGACGGACGAGCAGGCCCGCTATATCGAGGCGACGGTGGTCGGCAGCTTCGCGGTGCGCGTCGCGGGCCTCTACCTGCCGAACGGCAACCCGGCGCCGGGTCCGAAATACGACTACAAGCTAGCCTGGATGGAGCGCCTGCGGGCGCGCGCGGCCGAGCTGCTGGCGGCCGAGATGCCGGTCGTCATGCTGGGCGACTACAACATCATCCCCGAGCCGCGCGACGCGGCCAGGCCCGAGGCCTGGACCGAAGACGCGCTGTTCCTGCCGCAGAGCCGCGCGGCCTTCCGCGCCATCGTGAACCAAGGCTGGACCGACGCCATCCGCATCCGCGACCCTCACGCGACGCGGGGGCCCTTTACCTTCTGGGACTACCAGGCGAACTCGTGGCAGCGCGACAACGGCATCCGCATCGATCATCTGCTGCTGTCCCCGCAGGCGGCCGACCTGATGGTGGATGCCGGCGTCGATCGCGACACGCGGGCGGGCGAGAAGCCGAGCGATCACGTCCCGGTCTGGGTGCGGCTGGCGGCCTGAGTCAGCGCGTCACCGTGGTCGATTGCGTCCCGCGCAGAGCCGGGGGCGCTGCGCCCCCCGGACCCCCCGCCGCGCCGCGCTAGATGACGAGGACGCCCGAATGCTTGGCCTTGTGCTCGGGTTCGACATGGATGGTGATCTGCGCCTCGGGCAGGCGGGTCTTCAGCGAGGCCTCGATCCGGTCGCAGATGTCATGGGCGTCGGCCACGGTCGTCTCGCCGGGCACGACGAGGTGGAAGTCGATGAAGGTCACGCGGCCCGCATGGCGCGTCCGCAGGTCATGCGCCTCGAGCGCGCCGTCGCCGCTGCCCGAGATGATCTCGCGGATGTCCCTGAGCGTCGCGGTCGGCACGGCCTCGTCCATCAGGCCCGAGAGCGAGGCGGTCATCACCTTCCAGCCGGACCAGAGGATGTTGACGCCGACCAGCATGGCGAGGATCGGATCGAGGAACAGCCAGCCGGTCGCCGTCGCCAGCCCGACGCCGATCAGCACCCCGGCCGACGAGATCACATCCGTCGCCAGATGCTTGCCATCCGCCACCAGCGCCGGCGAGCGCAGGCGCCGGCCCTGGCGCAGCAGCACGAGGCACCAGAAGGCGTTGACCGCGCCCGCCGCCGCGTTGATCGCCAGGCCGAGGCCGGCCTGCTCGATGGCGCGGGGTGACTGGAAGGCCCGCCATGCCTCGTTCAGGATGAGGAGAGCGGCGACGATGATCAGGACGCCCTCGAGGACGGCGCTGAAGAACTCGGCCTTGTGATGGCCGTAGGGATGGCCTTGGTCGGCCGGACGCTGCGCGATGCGGATGGCGACGAGGGCGGCGATCGCGGTGGCGACGTTGACCGTGCTCTCCAGCGCGTCCGACAGCAGCGCGACCGAGCCGGTCAGCCACCAGGCGAGCGACTTCAGACCGAGGACGAGCAGCCCGATCACGATGCTGCCGATGGCGATTTTCACGGTCTGATGCATGGGGCGCAGAGATTGGGGGATGCCTGCACGTCCTGTGGCAGATGCGCCCCGGCTGCACAACCCGCGGCGTCACCCGCGCGGCCGCATTGCGGCGCGGGGGCGCCGGCGCATGGACCCGCTCGCAGGTCCATGCGCCGGGACGGGCTACTCGCCCTCGCGCTCGTCGTCGCCGAAGCTGGCGTCGTCCGAATACTCGTCCTCGCCCTCGTTCACGAACTTGCCGCTGAGCTTGATCGAGTGGTTGTCGTGCAGCGGGTCCATCACGACGTCGGACGGTATCTCGCCCATCAGCCACTCGCGCAGCTCCTCGCGGACCTCGTCCAGGTCCGAGCCGGTCGTCTCGGCGATATAGGCGATGAAGGCGCGCTGGTCGCCGTCGATCTCGTCCAGATCAGCCTCGTCGGCCGCGGGCCACTTGTCGAGGATCGCCTCGTAGAAAGCCGGCCAGTTCTCTTGCACGTGGTGCCACTTCATCAATATCCTCCTGCCGGCAGGCTGCCCTGGAACCAGCGCGCCAGCCCGGTCACGTCTTCACCCACACCAGCGACGGTGTTGCACCCGGCCAAGATGCCGCATGCCAGCACTGTAACCCAAAACATCCGCATCAGTTCGCCTCCTGCCACCAGGTCTCGGGCAAAAAGCCCGGCCAGTCCCCGTAGATCGGGGTTTCCTCGGGAAATTTCAGATCCGCCGCATGTGCGAGGCGCGAGACCGGCGAGAAGCTGACCGGGATCACGTAGCGCCCGGCGGTCAGGATGCGGTCCAGCGCCTGCACGGCGGCGGTGAAGTCCTCGGCCTCTTCGGAGGCCAGCATGGTGTCGATCATCGCCTCGGCGGCCGGGCTGGCCATGCCCATCCAGTTGCGCGTGCCCGGCTCGGTCACGCCGTTCGCGCCCCAGTAGAGCCGCTGCTCGTTGCCCGGCGACAGCGAAAGGCCGCGCTCGTACCAGGTCATGTCGAACTGGTAGTTGTTCGTGCGCTCGATGAACTGCGCGCTGTCCAGCAGCGTGACGCGGGGGGTGACGCCGAGCGGGCGCAGCGCTTCGATGAAGATGTTGACGATCTGCTGCGTCTCGGACGAGGTCCGCATGGCGGTGCCCGACTGGTTCAGCAGGATCTCGAAGGCGAAGGGCTGGCCATCGGCGTTCCGCATCTGCCCGTCCTGCACCCACCAGCCGGCCTCGTCCATCAGCGCCAGCGCCCGGCGGACGGCGCCGCGGTCCATCGCCCGCTCGGTCCCCTCGGGCAGGACGTAACCCTCGAGCGTGCCCGGCGGCAGGTCGGCCGCGAAGGGCTCGAGCAGTTCGCGCACGCGGCCCGTCGCCGCACCCTCGCCCATGCCGAGCGTCGAGTTCGAGAAGTACGAGGCGATGCGCGGGTCCGCCCCGCCGTTCAGGGTCTGGTTGATGAAGCGGAAGTTGAACATCTCGATCATCGCCTGCCGGACGCGCCAGTCGGCGAAGATCGGGTTGCGGGTGTTCATCAAAAGGCCCATGATCCCCGAGGGGCGCTCGTTCGGGATCTCGGTCTTCACGATCTCGCCGCGGGCGGCGGCCGGGAAGTCGAACTCGGTTGCCCATCGCTGCGCGGACAGCTCGCGCCACAGCGTGACCTCGCCGGCCTTGAACGCCTCGAACATGGCGTTGGCATCGCCGAAATAGTCGTAGCGGATCGTGTCGAAGTTGTAGAGCCCCTGCGTCACCGGCAGGTCCTTGCCCCAGTAGTCCGGGTTGCGGCGGAAGGTGACCGAGCGGCCCGCATCCACGCGGTCGATGACATAGGCACCCGAGCCGATCGGCGCCTCGAGGCTCGACTCGGCAAAGTCCTTCCCCTCCCACTGCGCCTTCTTCAGGATCGGACGCAGGCCCATTAGCAGGGGCAGCTCGCGGTCGATCTCGGAGAAGGTAAAGCGGATGCTGCGCTCGCCCGTCTGCTCCATGCTGGCGACGCGCGACCAGGCGCCGTGATAGCGCGGATGGCCCTCGGTCCCGAGCGTCTCGTAGGACCACATCACGTCCTCGACCGTCACCGGGCTGCCGTCCGAGAAGCGCGCCTCGGGGCGCAGCGTGAACTCGACCCACGCGCGGTCCGGGGCGGTCTCGACCGTCTCGGCCAGAAGCCCGTAAAGCGTGAAGGGCTCGTCGATCGAGCGGATCATCAACGACTCGGCCACATGCACACCCACGCCCCAGGCCGCGTTGCCCTTGAGCACCCAGGGCTTGAGCGAGTCGAACCCGCCTGGCTCGGCCAGCCGAATCGAGCCGCCCTCGGGCGCGTCAGGGTCGGCATAGGGCAGATGCGCGAAACCCGGCTCAAGCGCAGGTTCTCCATACATAGCAATGCCATGGGCGGGTGCGGCGAGGCTTGCCAGAGGCATTGCTGCAACACCGAAAGCCAGTGCCGCGATCACGGCCGCGCGACGCGGGATCGCGCAATTGTTAAGGTTTTCGAAGATTCGCATCACCCGCTGCCCCGGCTTGTTATCGTTGTCGGCGATATCAACAGCCTCGCTCATCGCGCGTCAACCAAGCCGGGAAGAACTGTGTTGGACTCGGGCGAACAGTCGCGTATAAATGGCTCACTGCTCGATAGGTTTCTTGCCTGTATGAAACCTGCCTCATAACTGCGCCCGCCTTGTGCGGGCGCTTTTTTTTTCCCATGCTGCGCCTGCACAACCCCGGTCCAAACCGGCGGGTTCACATCTTCGCAAGCAGGAGGGGCAGGCGATGTTCCAGAGGTTTCTGGCAGGCAAGACGGCGGTCATCACGGGCTCGAACTCGGGCATCGGCCTCGGCGTGGCCGAACGGCTGGCCGCCGCGGGCGCGGACGTGGTGCTGAACAGCTTCACCGACCGGGACGAGGATCACGCGCTTGCCGAGAAGCTGGCCGCCGCGCACGGCGTCACCGCGCGCTACATCATGGCCGACATGTCCAAGGGAGACGCCTGCCGCGCGCTGGTCGAGCAGGCCGGCCGCTGCGACATCCTGGTGAACAACGCCGGCATCCAGCACGTCGCGGCCATCCCGGACTTCCCGGCCGAGAAGTGGGACGCGATCATCGCCATCAACCTCTCCTCGGCCTTCCACACCACTGCAGCGGCGCTGCCGATGATGCGGGACGCGGGCTGGGGGCGGGTCATCAACATCGCCTCGGCCCACGGGCTGACTGCCAGCCCCTACAAGTCGGCCTATGTCGCGGCCAAGCACGGCATCGTCGGCCTGACCAAGGTGACCGGGCTCGAGACGGCGCGCGAGCCGATCACCGCCAACGCCATCTGTCCCGGCTACGTGCTGACCCCGCTGGTCGAGGCGCAGATCCCGGACACGATGGCGAAATACGGCATGGGCCGCGACGAGGTGATCGAGAAGGTCCTGCTCGAGCGCCAGCCGTCGAAGGAATTCGCCACGACCGGGCAGCTTGGCGACACGGCCGTCTTCCTGTGCAGCGACGCCGCGGCGCAGATCACCGGCACCACGATCAGCGTCGACGGGGGCTGGACCGCGCTTTGAGCAGGCCCGCCCGGAACAATGCGCGGCGTGATGTGTTCGATCTGCATATCAATCAAGGAGATGAGCGATGAAAGGTCTGGTTGCGTGGTTCCTTGGGGTGCCGTTTTTCGTGATTATCCTTCTGTACCTCTTCGGGATCTTCTGAGACCCGCCGAGGCATGAGCTACAGAAAACGCCCCGCCGGACTGGCGGGGCGTTCTGCATTTCGGGGCGTCGGGCCGTTCAGGCCAGCGCGTTCTCGATGTCCTTGGTTTCGGAATTGGTCATCGTCTTGGCCAGTTCCTTGCGCAGGCGCAGCTGCAGCTCCTTGTGGTAGTGCTTGCGCATCACGCCTAGGGTCGAGGGATCGGCGATGATCGCGACATCCTCCAGCCGGTTCTTCAGGACCAGCGCGTTAAGGTGTCGCGCCAGCTGCACGGCGAAGGCCGCCTCTTCCTCGTCGCGGGGGCTGATCTCGTCCAGCACGGGCGTCGTGGCAGGATCGGACAGCGTCTCGGGCGTGATCTTCCGGGCATCGGCCAGGGTGATGCCGTGGCGGGCCGAGTTTCGGAACAGCGTGGCGCCGTGGCCGTCGGCCACGACGATCAATGCGTTCTGGGGCAGCATATGCTTCTCCTTTTGTCTGCTCGCCCCCGGACAACGTGCGGTGGCGCCCCTAGTTGCAGCCCTCGCAGAAGCGGCGGATGCGCGCGACCGCCTCGGTCAGCCGCGCGTCGCTGGTGGCGTAGGAGACGCGGAAATGCGGGCTGAGGCCGAAGGCCGCGCCGAAGACCACCGCGACGCCCTCCTCGTCCAGCAGGGCGTTGGCGAAAGCCTCGTCGCTGTCGATGCGCGTGCCGCCGACCGAGGTCGTGCCGATCAGCGCCGCGATCGAGGGGTAGACGTAGAAGGCGCCCTGCGGCACCGGGCAGTCGATGCCGGGGCAGGCGTTGAGGCCCGTCACGACCAGGTCGCGCCGGCGCTGGAAGACCGCCCGGCTGTCGCGGATGTAGTCCTGCGGCCCGGTCAGCGCGGCCTCGGCCGCCTGCTGGCTGATCGAGCAGGGGTTCGAGGTGGACTGCGACTGCAAGGTCGCCATCGCCCGGATCAGCGCCTTCGGCCCCGCGCCGTAGCCGATGCGCCAGCCCGTCATCGCGTAGGACTTGCTGACGCCGTTCATCGTCAGCACGCGATCCTTCAGCCGCGGCTCGACCTCGGCCGGCGTGACGAAGCGGAAACCGTCAAAGACCAGATGCTCGTAGATGTCGTCCGAGAGGACCCAGACCTGCGGATGGCGCAGCAGCACGTCGGTCAGTGCCCGCATCTGCGCCTCGTCATAGCCCGCGCCCGTGGGGTTCGACGGCGAGTTCAGGATCAGCCACTTGGTGCGGGGCGTGATGGCCGCCTCCAGCGCCTCGGGCGTCAGGCGGAAGCCCTGCGCCGCGGGACAGGGGACGGTGACCGGCACCCCGCCCGCCAGCACCACCATGTCGGGATAGCTGACCCAGTAAGGCGCGGGGATGATGACCTCGTCGCCTTCGTCCAGCGTCGCCATCAGCGCGTTGTAGAGGATCTGCTTGCCGCCCGAGCCGACCGTCACGTCGGACGGATCATAATCGAGTCCGTTCTCGCGCGCGAACTTCGCGGCCACCGCGCGCTTGAGGCTGGCCGTCCCGTCCACGGCCGTGTAGCGGGTCTGGCCTGCGTCGATCGCCGCCTTGCCCGCCTCGCGGATATGGGGGGGCGTGTCGAAGTCGGGCTCGCCGGCCGACAGGGCGATGATGTCGCGGCCCTCTGCCGCCAGTTCGGCCGCGCGGGTCGTCATCGCGATGGTGGGCGAGGGTTTGACGCGGGCGAGCCGCGCTGAGAGAAACGCCATGTCGGTCCTCGGTTTGCTCTTGGGGCCCGCTTGGCTTACGCTCGCGCCGTGCCGGCGACAAGCGAGGGATCGGATGAGCGACGAGATCTATGCGGAACATGTGGCCACCCTCGGAGACCGGCTGACGGCGGCGCGCGAGGCGGCAGGGCTGTCGGTCGACGCGCTGGCGTCCGAGCTGGGCGTGCGCCCCGAGACGCTGGAAGGCTGGGAGGCCGACCAGGCCGAGCCGACCGCGCCGCTCCTGTCGCAGATCGCCGCCCGGCTCGCGGTTGACGCGGACTGGCTGATGATGGGCACGGGAACGGGGCCGCAGCAACAGGCGCCGGCCGCGGGCCAGAGCGAATTGCACGAGCTGCGCCGCCTTCTGGCCGAGGCGTCGCGCCAGCTCGGCCGGCTGGAGGAGGCCCTGAAACATGGCTGACGAGATGCACGAGACCTATGAGACGCGGCTGAAGCGGCTGCACATGCGCAGCTGGCGCCGCGGCATGAAGGAGATGGACCTGATCCTCGGCCATTTCGCCGATGACCGGCTGGCCGCCCTCGGGCCCGACCAGCTGGCCGCCTACGAGCGGCTTCTGTCCGAGAACGATCAGGACCTCTATCTCTGGGTGACGCGCCGAATCGGCGCGGGCGGCGGCGACACCGGCCCCGCGGCGCTTGCGCCGATCCTGGACGAGATCGCGGGCCATGCCGCCCTGCGCTTCGGGACTGCGTAAAATTTTCGGCGTATCCGCTGGAAAACGGCTTGCCGATTAACGGGCAATTGTCTCTTTCCTGTCATGTTCCTTCCCATGAAGAACAGGACAGGACAGCGAGACACGATGCTTGCCCATGTACCCCATGAGGGAAAGCCCGGCCCGGCCCTGCCGGCCGAGGACGTGCTTCCCGACACTTCCGAAGCCTATCTCGAGTCGCTCCAGCTGCTGGAGCGGATGCACCGCCTGATGCTCGACCTCGTCAAGGACGAGTTCGAACGCCTGCGCCAGAGCGACCTGACGCCGGTCCAGGCGATGATCCTCTACAACCTGGGCGAGGCCGAGGTCAGCGCGGGCGAGCTGCGCTCGCGCGGGATGTATCAGGGCTCGAATGTCAGCTACAACCTCAAGAAGCTGGTGACGATGGGCTACGTCCATCACGAGCGCTGCGATCTCGACCGCCGGTCGGTCCGCGTGCGGCTGACTCATGAGGGCCAGCGCATCCGCCACCTGGTGCGAGAGCTGTTCCTGCGCCATGCGCAGGGGCTGGCGATGTCGGGCGTCCTGGACGATCCGCCCCTCGACCTGGTGAACATGCAGACCCGCCGGATCGAACGCTTCTGGTCCGAGCAGATCCGCTACATCTACTGACGGCAGCCAAGGCGGCGGGCGCGTCCCGCCGCCTTTGGCGCAGGGCCTACCAGTGCCCTGTGTTCTCCATGCTCGCCCAGGGCTCCTGCGGGGGCAGGGCGTCGCCTTCCTGCAGCAGCTCGATCGAGACGTTGTCCGGGCTGCGGACAAAGGCCATGTGCCCGTCCCGCGGCGGGCGGTTGATGGTGATGCCCGCGTCCATCAGCGTCTGGCAGAGCTTGTAGATGTCGGCGGTCCGATAGGCGAGATGGCCGAAATGGCGGCTGTCCGAGGGCAGCCCCTCGTCCCCGTCCCAGTTGTAGGTCAGCTCGACCGGACATTCCGGCTGGCCCGGCGGCGCCATGAAGACCAGCGTGAAGCGCCCCTTCTCGTTGTCGATCCGGCGCGTTTCCTCCAGGCCTAGAAGCCGGAAGAAGCCCGTCGTCGCCTCCAGATCCTTCACGCGCACCATCGTGTGCAGATAGCGGATGTTCATCGCGTCCTCCTTGCTGTGCCCTCGGCCGGCAACTCGCCCCGAGCCCGGCGCCAGTGTTGTCACGCCTCTGAAGGGGGTGCAACAAGGCCGGAGGTAGCGAGCGCGGTCAGCGCCAAGAGGACATGGAGCCTGTCGCCGCGCGCTGCCCGATGGCTGCTGCTCGCGCTTGCGCTGCTGCTACCGCGTCGGATGACCAGCCCGGAATGGGTACGGCGCTAAGTGCAACGTCCATGCAGACTTCTGAGGATGGCAGGCTAGTGTCTCTGGTCCTCAATGGTGGCTCTTTCGGCTTTCCGGAGACTGCCTAGAGAAAAGCGGCGTTGCGTCTGGTGTGGTCAGCCGTCCGAGAAGACAGAGGAGCTGGTCCCAGGATGCGAAATGATCGGAGGCGCTCTTAACTTCCTTATAGAGTGAACGGCTCGCCGTTCCGGGTTAACGGTAGACACAATCCGACTGTTTCTGTCAGCGCTCAACTCTGTGGTCGCTGAGGCCGACCTGCGCATGCTTCACCGCGTCACGGGCTGCGGATGAGGTTCAACCGATAAGCTCATGACGGTGAAGGACGTCTGCAGCCCTGCGGCTTCGGAAGCTCATCGCGGTCACCAGCACTCATGCCTGAGGCAGAGCGACGGGCGAGGGGACCGGCGCTCAAGCCGGACCCTATCTTCACTTACGAAGGACAGACGACTCAGCCCTCGTCCGACGGCATGCGCAGCGTGATCTCGCCGTTGTCGTGCAGGCGGCGGATGGCGGCGACGACCTCCACCATCGCCTCCTCGACATCCTTCGCGCGGGGCTTGGCCATGGCGGCCAGTTCCTCGCGCAGGCCGTCCGCCATGCGCTGCGAGAGGTTCGACAGCAGGTACTGCGCGGCCTCGGCATCGGCCTCGGCGGTGGCGCTGAGGGCGCGGATCAGGATCGGCTGCTCGATCTCGCGCAGGATGCGCGGCACGTCGCGCGGCTCCACCCGCGTCGGGATATGGGCGAAGATGAAGATGGCGCGGCGAACGCCCTCGGCGAAGTCCTGGTCGTGCTCGTCCAGCGCGCCCAGAACCTCGTCGCGCAGGTCGGCCGAGGCGAAGTTCAGGATCGCCCCCACACGATCGGCCGCCGGGGCGGGCAAGGCGGGGCGCGGCAGCGCCTCGGCCGCCTGCAGCAGCACCATGCCGATGCGGCGCAGGGCAGCGTGGTTGATCCCGGCCGTCATCGACATTGCCTGCGCCACGGCGCGTGCGCGCTCGCGCGGCAGGCCGACGAAGGCCGCCGAGGCAAGGTCCACCGGAAGCTTCGACAGCATCACCGCCACCAGCTCGGGCGGCTCGCCGCGCGCCAGCGTCACCAGCTGTTCCTGCGGCAGGGCGGCGATGCGGGTCCAGGCGTCGGCCTTGCCCTCGACCGCGGCCGCCTGGCGCAGCCGGTCGCTGCTGTCGGCCGAGATCTTGCCGCCGAGCATCGCCAGCGTGCCGTCGAGATCGCCCGGAAAGGTCAGGCCGACCGCCTCGAGATCCTCGCAGAATTCCTCGATCACGGCGTCGCGGGTGTGGCGGTCGATCAGCTCCATCCCGGCCATCTCCTCGGCCAGGAGGGTCTGGGCGTCGGCGGGAAGCCGGTCGAGGCTGACGCCGTCATCCTCTTCCAGCAGAAGGCGCACGATGATCGCCGCCTTCTGCCGCTGGCTGAGTTCCGCCGTGCCCATGTCGCCCCCGTGATCGTCCGTCAGGGGCAATCTGGCACAAGCGGACTAACGAAGGGTTATCAGGCCCGGTCTTTTCCGCCTCAATCGCCGAAGACGCGGGCGAAGATCGTGTCGACATGCTTGGTGTGATAGCCGAGGTCGAACTTTTCCTCGATCTCGGCGGGGCTGAGGGCGGCGGTCACCTCGGGATCGGCCAGCAGCTCTTCCCGAAAATCAGCGCCCTTCTCCCAGACCTTCATCGCGTTGCGCTGGACCAGGCGATAGGCGTCCTCGCGGCTGACGCCGGCCTGAGTCAGCGCCAGCAGGACGCGCTGCGACATCACGAGGCCGCGGAACTTGTTCATGTTCGCCAGCATGTTGTCCGGGTAGATCACCAGCTTCTCGATCACGCCGGCCAGCCGGTTCAGCGCGAAGTCCAGCGTGATGGTCGCGTCCGGCGCGATGCCGCGCTCGACCGAGGAATGGCTGATGTCGCGCTCGTGCCAGAGGGCGACGTTCTCCATCGCCGGGATCACGGCCATGCGGACGAGGCGGGCGAGGCCCGTCAGGTTCTCGGTCAGGACCGGGTTGCGCTTGTGCGGCATGGCCGAGCTGCCCTTCTGGCCGGGGCTGAAGAACTCCTCGGCCTCCAGCACCTCGGTGCGCTGCATGTGGCGGATCTCGATGGCGATGTTCTCGATGGACGACGCGATGACGCCGAGCACCGCGAAGAACATCGCGTGGCGGTCGCGCGGGATGACCTGGGTGCTGATCGGCTCGGGGCGCAGGCCGAGCTTAGCGCAGACATGCTCTTCGACGGCCGGGTCGATGTTGGCGAAGGTGCCCACGGCGCCCGAGATCGCGCCGGTCGCGACTTCCTCGCGCGCGGCCTCGAGCCGGGCCTTGCCGCGGGCCATCTCGGCGTAGAAGCGGGCGAAGGTCAGGCCCATCGTCGTCGGCTCGGCGTGGATGCCGTGGCTCCGGCCGATGCGGACCGTGTCCTTGTGCTCATGCGCGCGGGTCTTCAGCGCGGCCAGCACCCGGTCCATGTCCGCGAGAAGGATGTCGGCGGCGCGGATCAGCTGGATGTTCAGCGTGGTGTCCAGCACGTCCGAGGAGGTCATGCCCTGATGCACGAACCGCGCCTGATCGGCGCCCACATGTTCGGCCAGATGGGTCAGGAAGGCGATGACGTCGTGCTTGGTGACGGCCTCGATCTCGTCGATGCGGGCAACGTCGAACTGCACGTCCTTGGCGCGCCAGACGGCCTCGGCATTCTCCCGCGGGATCACGCCCAGGTCGGCCTGCGCGTCGCAGGCATGGGCCTCGATCTCGTACCAGATGCGGAATTTCGTCTCGGGGGACCAGATGGCGACCATCTCGGGGCGGGAATAGCGGGGGATCATAGACGGGCCTCCTTTCGGTTGGCGCGGGCATAGCGGCAGGGCGACGCCGGGGCAAGTTTGCATCGGCCGTCGGCCTGGAGATGGAACATTCGCCAGCCGCACCGGGTTGAGGCACCAACCGCTTGTAAATGCCGGAGACGCCGATGACACGCCCGCATGATTCCCATCCCGAGATGACCGAAGCCGACCGCGACAGCGAGACCCGCTTCGGCATCCGCCCGGTCCCCGAGGGACATCGCACCGCCGCGCCCTATGCCCATCGCCCGATGCGCAGCTCGCGCATCCCGCCCTCGGGCGCGGTCTCTCCGGACGGCCGCCGCACCTGGCCCGCGCCGTCTGGCACCGCGAAGGTGATCGTGTGGGGCGGCGTCGCCCTGGGCTTGGCGGGAATCGCCGCCGGCACGGCAATGGCCGTCCAGGCGCTGTCGGGCGATGACCGGCAGAGCGATCGGCCGAAGCCCGACCGCAACTGGCGCAACGACGATCCCCGCGCTCTGGCCCCGCGCTATGCGGGGCTCGACGAGGACGAGCGCGAGGCGATGCGCCGCCGCGTGCGCGCGCAGGCCCGACGCGATGCGGAAGCGGGGGCGGCCGTCCGCGCCCGCGCCTCGCGCAGCCGCAAGAGCGGCGGCAACTTCGCGCAGGACCTGACCCGGACGGCGAACGAGCTGTCGACCGGCCTGAACAGCGTCGCGCAGTCGCTGGTCAGCGCCTTCGACGCCTTCCGCAGGGTCGCCTCGCAGGCGCAGGGCATCGTGGGCGAGTTCACCACCGCCGCCGACGAGTTCCGCGGCATGCTGGGGACCAAGCGCGGCACCGAGCCGCGGCAGGAGACGGCGCCCCATCCCTACCGTCCCATGGACGAGCCGCTCGACAGCAACCGGACCGCGCAGCGGTGAGCCGGGCGGGCGCCGGAGGCGGGCAGGGCGGCGCCGCGCCGCGCACCGTCCTCGGCGCCCTCTTCGATCCGCTCGACCCGCAGGCCCGGCAGCGCTTCGGCCTCGACTCCGAGGACGCCGAAGCCGCGGACAGACCGGCCTCGGGTGCAGGAAAGCCCGCCCTGCCGCCGGTGGACCCGGCCGATTCGCCGGTCCTTGCGGCGAAGGCGCCAAACGTGCGGCTGCGTGATTTCACGGCCAAGGATCTGCTGACCGTGGCCAAGGCGACGCTGACGCAGATCGGCGAGGATCGCGTGACCTCGGTCGCCGGGGGCGTGACCTTCTTCGGCCTCCTGTCGCTGTTTCCGGCCATCACCGCCTTCGTCTCGCTCTACGGGCTGCTGGCCGATCCCTACACGATCGAGAGCCATCTCGCGCTGCTGCGCGAGTTCCTGCCCGAGGGTGCGCTGGAGATCATCCGGTCCCAAGTCACGGCCATCGCCTCGGGTCCGGTCAGCGCGCTGTCGGTCGCGGGCCTCGCCTCGTTGCTGATCGCCTTCTGGTCGGCCAATGGCGGGATGAAGGCGCTGCTCTCGGCGCTGAACGTCGCCTTCTTCCAGCGCGAGACGCGCAGCTTCATCCAGCTGAACCTCGTCGCCATGATGTTCACGCTTGGCGGGCTGGTCCTCATCGCGCTGATGCTGGGGGTGATCGCGGTCATCCCGCTGATGCTGCGCTGGCTGCCGGTCGATCCGACCAGCGAGGCGGTGCTGGGCACGATCCGCTGGCCCATCATGTTCGCGGTGCTGGTCTTCGCGCTGGCGGCCATCTACCGGTGGGGCCCGGCGGCGCCGAAGTCGCGCTGGCGCTGGATCTCGCCGGGGGCGCTAATCGCGGGCGTCGCGCTGGTCGTCACCTCGATGCTCTTCTCGTGGTATGCGGCCAACTTCGCGGACTACAACGAGACCTACGGCTCGCTCGGCGCGGCGGTGGCGCTGATGACCTGGCTGTGGCTGACGGTCTGCGTCGTCCTGATCGGCGCCGAGATCAATTCCGAGCTTGAGCGGCACATGAAGCGTATGGCAGGATTGAGGAATTCCCCAACCGGATGAGGGCGCCGCCGCATGATCGCCTCGCCTTATGTCCCGCTTCTCGCCGCCATCGCACTCGAGGTTGTCGGCACCTCGCTGTTGCAGCGGTCCGAGCAGTTCAGCCGGATCGCGCCGACGATCGGCATGGCGCTCTGCTATCTCGCCAGCTTCTACCTGCTCTCGCTCAGCCTGCGCGCCCTGCCGCTCGGGATCGCCTACGCGATCTGGAGCGCGGTCGGCATCGTCCTTGTCGCAACCATCGGCCTCGTCTTCTTCGGCCAGCGGCTGGACATGCCGGCCGTCCTCGGGCTGGGGCTGATCGTGGCGGGGGTGGTGGTCGTCAACCTCTTCTCGAAGTCGGTCGGCCACTGAACCCCTAGCGCTCGGTCAGCTTCAGCTCGATCCGGCGGTTCAGCGCCCGGGCCTCGGGCGTCTCCTCGGCCGAGACGGGGCGTGTGTCGGCGAAACCCGTCGCCGCCAGCCGGTTGGAGGGGAAGCCAAGCTCGTCCGTCAGGTAGCGCACGACCGCCAGCGCCCGTCCCTGGCTCAGCTCCCAGTTGTCGCGGAAGCGGCCGGTGCCGGAAAGGGGCAGGTTGTCGGTGTGGCCGTCGACGCGGATGATCCAGTCCACCTCGGGCGGGATCTCGTCCGAGATGTCGGTCAGAAGCCGCACGACCCCCGCGATCTGCTGGCGCCCGGCCTCGGACAGGGCCGCCTCGCCGGGGGCGAAGAGCACCTCGGACTGGAAGACGAAGCGGTCGCCGACGACCTGCACCCCCTCGCGCCCCTCGAGGATCTGCGACAGGCGGCCGAAGAACTCGGAACGGTAGCGCGCAAGGTCCAGCGCCTCGGCCTCGGCGCGGCTGCGTGCCTCCTCCTCCAGCGCCAGGCGGCGCTGCGTCTCCTCGGCCGTCCGCAGCAGCGCGGCGTTCAGCTGCTGGCCCAGTTCGGCGACGCGCAGCTCGGCCTCGGCCTGCTCGTCGCCCGCGGCCTCCAGAAGCGCCTGGAGCGAGCCGAGCTGCGCCGTCAGCGAGCCGACCTGCTCGTTCAGCAGGGCGACGCGGCGCTGGCCGTCGGCCGACAGTTCCTCCTGCTCGGCCAGTTCCTGGCGCGCGACCTGCAGCAGCGCCGCCTGCCGCTCTGCCTCGGTCATCTGCTCGGTCAGCTCACCCTCCAGCTGCTGCCGGGCCGCCTGCGCGGCCGCCAGCAGGGTCAGCGTCTCCTCGGCCGCGCGGCGCTGTTCCTCGAGCGCCAGCGTCATCGCGGTCAGTTCGGCATCGGCCGTCTCCAGCCGCTGACGCAGCACCCGCGCGGCCTCGGCCTCGACCAGCCGCGCCGCCTCGGCCTCGTCCAGCTGCGCTTCGGCCGCCGCCACGGCCTCGGCACGCGAGGTGGCGTCAGCGCGCAGGTCCGCGACCAGCGCCTCCAGCGCCTCGCGCCGCGCCGCATCGAGGCGCGCGGCCTCGGCCTGCGCGTCGATCTCGGCCCGTGCGCTCGCCACCGCCAGCTCGGCCGCCGAGGCGCGCTGGCCCTCGGTCTCCAGCTGCGCGGCCAGTTCCTCGGCCCGCGCCTGGTCCTGCACGCGCGCGGCCAGCAGCGTCGCCACCTCGGCCTCGAAATCGGTCAGGCGGCTCTGCGCCTCGGCCAGTTCGGTGCCGCGCGCCTCGAGCTGCGTGTTCAGCCGGGTGATCTGCGCCGCCCGCGCCCGCGCCTCGGCCTCCAGATCGGCGGCCCGGGTGGCCTCGGCCTCCAGCGTCGCGGCCAGCTGGGTCTCGCGCTCCTCGGCCGAGCTGAGGGCCTGGCCGAGCGCGGCGACCTGCTGTCCCAGCTGCTGAAGCTGCTGCTCCTGCCGTGAGATGGTCAGGTTCTGCCCGGTGATCGTGTCGTCCTGGGTCGTGATCTCGTCGCGCAGCACCGATTGCACGACCATGAAGATGGTCAGCACGAACATCAGCACCATCAGCAGCGCGGTCATCGCATCGACGAAGCCCGGCCAGATCGTCGCCGAGAAGCGCTGCCCGCTCTGCGCGCGCTGGAGCCGCATCTCAGACGCCCCGGCGCGGGGCGTGCGGGCCCGGCGGCAGCTGCTCGTCGCGGAACGGGTCGCCGAAGCGGGCGGCCCGCACGGCGCGCGTCAGCACCAGAAGGTCCGAGCGCAGCTCGGTCAGCATCTCCTCGCGCCCCTCGTTCGCATCCGCCGCCATCCGGCGCAGCGCGGCCTCGATGCCCGAAAGGTCGGGCGGAGCGGGCGCCTCGTTCTCGCGCACCAGGGCGATCAGCCGCTCCTGCCCGTCGGCAAGGCGCGCCAGGGCGCCGGTCAGCGCCTCGGCCCGCCCCGATGTCGCCTGCTGCTCGGCCTCGGTCTTCAGCACCAGCGCCTCGATCGCCTGCGCCATGACGACCACCCGCTCGTCGGCCATCATCGCCGCATCGTCGCGCGCCGAGTCCCGCTCGGCGTGATATTCCTGAAGCCGGTCCATCTGCGCGGCCATCTGCTCCAGAAAGCCGCTCATCGCCGCGCCGTCGAGGCCCTCGCCCTCGGAGCCGCCCAGGCTGACGCGGGTGAAGCCCGACATCCACTCCTCCAGCTCGCGGTAGAAGCGGTTCTGGCCGTGGGTCACGAACAGCTCGAGAAGCCCGACCACCAGCGAGCCGGCGAGACCCAGAAGCGAGGACGAGAAGGCGACGGCCATGCCGCCCAGCTGCGCCTCGAGCCCGGTCATCAGCTCCTCGAAGACGTCGAGGCTGGACTGCCCTTCCTCGGGCGCGAGGGCGCGGATCGTCTCGACCACGGCGGGCACGGTCGTGGCGAGGCCGTAGAACGTCCCCAGAAGGCCGAGGAAGATCAGGAGGTTGGCAAGATAGCGCGTGATGTCGCGCAGCTCGTCGATGCGGGTCGCCACCGAGTCGAGAATCGAGCGCGCCGAGCCGGTCGAGATGACCCCGCCCGACGGCCCGCGCGCGCCCAGAAGCGCCGCCAGAGGGGCGAGCAGGCGCGGGGCGTTATCGTCCGGCATGACCGAGGCGCCGCGCTCGATTGCGGCGCGGCGGCGGGCGGCGAAGCGCTCAATCCAGCTGACCGAGCGGACGAGCTGGCCCACCTGCCAGAAGCAGGCCATCACGCCGATGGCGAAGACGGCCAGGATCAGACCGTTCAGCCAGTAGTTCGACATGAAGATCGGCAGGATGCGGCCATAGGTGAACCACGCCCCTACCAGGACAAGGCCCAGCACCGTCAGCATCATCAGGATCTGGCGCACCGGCTGCGAAAAGCGCGGGGCGGCGGCGCCCGTCAGGGCCTCGGACCGTTGCGCGGTGATGCGGCGGTTCGTCAGGGTCAGCCGCGAGGCGTTCCGGTCGCCCGGCCTCGGGCCGTTGTTGATGTCACTCACGCCACTACCTGCTTGCTCGCCACAATGTGACCGAAGTGTAGGGCCGGCCCGCGCGGTTGCCAAGCGCGGCGATCCCCTGGCCCCGCGCGATCAGTGGCGATTTTCCAACAACTTGCGCACCATCCCTGCCAGACGGTCCAGCTCGGCGTCGGGCAGGCCGATCTCGGCCAGATGGGCGGCGGTGTTGAAGAGGTAGTCGGCATTCGCGCCCCGTCCCCCGACCGCCGTCGCGATCATGCGCGCCTGCTCGTCCAGCGTCAGGCCGCCCGCATATTGCCAATGGTCGCGCCGCATCACGTAGGTCAGCGCCGGGACCTCGGGCCCGTCTTCCAGCGCCAGGGGCAGCACCGCCTCGCGATAGGCGTCGGTGACCAGCTCGCGCGCGCGCAGATAGGCCAGCACCTCGTCATGGTCCCGCCCCGCCACGCGCAGCGCAAGCCCCCAGCAGGCGGCCTCGGCCTCCTCGTCCAGCCCGAGGACCAGGCCCGGACGGGCGGCGGTGCCGCGGTGCTGGATCGAGCGCAGGCAGAAGGAGCGGGCATAGCCCGACAGGCGCGCGCGGCGCGTCTCGACCGGCGTGAAGCCCGGGTCCCACATCAGCGAGCCGTAGCCGAAGATCCACTCAACCCTGTTCATCGCCTTCGCTTTCCTTGTGGCGAAATCTAGGTCACGATGCGCGCGAACGAAAGTGCCCCCGGGCCGGGCAACGGCGGGGCAGGGATGGGACGGAAGTCATGTTGCGCCTGATGATGGGGGTCGCGCTGCTGCTGGCGCTGGTGGCGGGGCTGTGGCTGGGGGCCGAGACATGGGCCGCGCGGCGCGCCGCCGCCCTGATCGCGGAGGCGCAAGAGGTGGATGCGGCGGCCGTGACCCCGCTGCGGCGGCTCGACGCCTTCGGGCTGCGCGTTGAGGCGCCGGCCGTGACGGGCGCGGGGCTGGCGCTGGAGCTTCCCCATGCCGAGCTGTCGCTGGCGCCGACCGCGCCCCGGACGCTGCGGCTGACGCTGCCCGGCGAGGGCCGCCTCAGGACCGGGGCGGGCGACGTGGCGCTGGCCGCCACCGCGCCCGAGGCCAGCGCGACCGTGGCGCCCCTGCGCGACATGGCGATCGATGCGGCGCATCTGGCCCTTCGCGACCTGCGCCTCGACGGGCGCGCCGCCGCCGAGACGCTGCAGATCGACGCGCGCCTGCGCCGGCTCGGCCATGACGCGCCGCGCCCGGCCCGCGCCGCCTATGACCTCGCGCTGGAGGCCGCGGGCATCGCGCCCGAAGCGCTGGCGCTTGCGGGCCTCGATGCTGCCGCGCTGCCCGGTCCGCTCGCCGCGACGGGCTCGCTTCGCGTCTGGCTGGACGATGCGCCGCGCCTTCAGCAGGGCGCGCGGCGCCCGCAGCTGGCGGGGTTCGAGACCCAGGGGCTCGACCTTGCCACCGGCGATCTGCAGATCCGCATCGTCGGCCGGCTCGGGGCCGACGCCTCGGGCCTTGCCGAGGGGCGGCTCGCGGTCTTCACCCGCGACGGCGAGGCGATCATCCGGCAGCTTGTCGCGCTGGAGATCATCCCCGCGGCCGCCGCGCTTCTGGTCCGCGCCGGCCTGACGCAGCTTGGGAGCACCGACTTCCCCGAGGCCGCAGGCCCGCTCTCCGGCCCCGCCATTCCCGCGCCCGCCGAGGGCGAGCTGCGCCTGCCGCTCACCTTCGCGGGCGGGCAGGTGAGCCTCGGCGCGATCCCCCTCGGGCCTGCGCCGCGCCTCCTGCGCTGATCACTCGCCGGGCCGCGCCTCGGGGCTGCGGCCGAAATCGGGCGCTTCGGTGTCCTGCCCCGCCTCGATGATGCCGCGGCGGATGGCGCGGGTGCGGGTGAAATACTCGTGCAGCTGCGGGCCGTCGCCCATGCGGATGGCGCGCTGCAGGACGAACAGCTCCTCGGTGAAGCGGCCGAGGATGTCCAGCGTCGCCTCCTTGTTGTGCAGGAACACGTCGCGCCACATGGTCGGATCGCTGGCCGCGATGCGGGTGAAGTCGCGGAAACCGGCGGCGGAATACTGGATCACCTCCTCGCCCGACACCCGGCGCAGGTGATCGGCGACGCCGACCATCGTGTAGGCGATCAGGTGCGGCGCGTGGCTGGTGACGGCCAGGACCAGGTCGTGATGGCCCGGGTCCATCCGGTCGGTCTTGGCGCCCATCGCACCGACCAGCCGGTCGAGCCGCGCCAGCGCGGCCTCGTCCGTGTCCGGCAGCGGCGTCAGCAGCCACCAGCGGTTGCGGAACAGGCTGGCAAAGCCCGCGCGCGGGCCGGAATGCTCGGTTCCCGCCAGCGGGTGGCCGGGGATGAAGTGAACGCCCTGCGGCAGATGCGGCAGCACCGCCTCGATCACCGACTGCTTGACCGAGCCGACATCGGTCACCGTCGCCCCCGGCGCCAGATGCGGCGCGATCTCGGCCATGACATCGCCCATGGCGCCGACCGGCACGGCCAGCACGACCAGATCGGCGCCGGCCACGGCCTCGGCGGCGCTGTCGCAGATGCGGTCGCAGAGCCCGATCTCGCGCGCCACGGCCCGCGTCTCGGGGCTGCGCGCAAAGCCCGTGACCTCGCCCGCCAGCGCCTGCTCGCGCATGGCATGAGCCATCGAGCCGGCGATGAGGCCGAGCCCGATCAGCGCGACGCGCTGGTAGATCACGCTCATGCGCCCCTCCGCGCGTCCATGAACCGGCGAAGGCTCTCCAGCACCCGCGTCACGCCCGCCTCGTCGCCCACCGTGATCCGCAGCGCCTCGGGCAGGCCATAGCCCGTCACGCGGCGCACCAGGATGCCGTCCTCGCGCAGGGCCGCATCCGCCGCCCCGGCCATCTCCGCGCTCTCGAAGCGGGCCAGCACGAAATTGGCGAAGCTCTCGTCGCAGCCGAGGCCCATCTGCCGCAGCGAGTCGCGCATCCGCGCCCGCATCCGGGCGTTCAGCTCGGCGCAGGTTCGGGTGAAGGCGGTGTCGCGGATGGCTGCCTCGGCCGCCGCCATCTGCGCGTTCGAGAGGTTGAAGGGCTGGCGCACCCGGTTCAGCACGTCGATGATCTCGCGGCTCGCATAGCCCCACCCGATCCGCAGCCCGCCCAGCCCGTGGATCTTCGAGAAGGTCCGCGTCATCACGACGTTCGGATGCCGCCGCACGAGGCCCGCGCCGCCGTCGAAGCCCTCGACGAATTCTGCATAGGCGCCGTCATGGACCAGCAGCACATGGGCCGGCAGGCCAGCGGCGAGGCTCTCCAGCTCGTCCTCGGTCAGCATGGTGCCGGTGGGATTGGCGGGGTTGGCGATGAAGACGACGCGCGTGCGCTCGGTCACGGCAGCCTGGATCGCCTGCGGGTCCACCCGGCGCTCGGCCTCGGGCACGATGACCGGGCTCGCCCCCACCATCCGCGCGAGGATCGGGTACATCGAGAAGCCGTGCTCGGTCGAGATGATCTCGTCGCCCGGCCCCGCATAGGCCTGCACGATGAACTGCAGCACCTCGTCCGAGCCGACGCCGCAGATGATCCGCTCGGCCTCCAGCCCATGCACCTCGGCAATGGCCGCCCGCAGCCCCGCGTGATCCGTCCCCGGATAGCGGTGCAGCTCGGCGCTGGAGGCGCGGAACGCCTCGGCCGCGCGCGGACTGCAGCCGAGCGGGTTCTCGTTGGAGGACAGCTTCAGCACGTCCTCGCGCCCTGCCAGCTTGCTCTCGCCGCTGACATAGAGCGCGATGTCCATGATGCCGGGCTGCACGGTGATCTCGGTCATGGGCCTCTCCTTGCCTGCCGCCCGTTTAGTCGCCGCCTGCCGCCAAGAAAAGCGTCAAGACGGCGCGGATCTGCTTTGGTCGTCAAATATCCTCGGGGGGTCCGGGGGGCGAAGCGCCCCCGGCGTCGCGGGACGCAAAAGGGCCGCATCGACAGATGCGGCCCCCGAAGCGTGCGGCTGAGCGCAAAGATCAGTTCTTCGCGTAGAATTCGACGACCAGGTTCGGCTCCATCTGCACGGCATAGGGAATGTCGCCGAGCGAGGGGGTGCGCACGAAGGTCGCGGTCATCTTGTTGTGGTCGGCGTCCAGGTAGTCCGGAACGTCACGCTCGGTCAGCGAAACGGCTTCCAGCACGATCGCCAACTGGCGCGAGCGCTCGCGGATCGAGATGACGTCGCCTTCCTTGACCCGGTACGACGGGATGTTCACGCGCTGGCCGTTCACCTCGACATGGCCGTGGTTCACGAACTGGCGGGCGGCCCAGATGGTCGGCACGAACTTGGCGCGATAGACGACCGCGTCGAGGCGACGCTCCAGCAGGCCGACCAGCATCTCGCCGGTGTCGCCGCGCAGGCGCTCGGCCTCGGCATAGATGCGGCGGAACTGCTTCTCGGTCAGATCGCCATAGTAGCCCTTGAGCTTCTGCTTGGCGCGCAACTGCGTGCCGAAGTCCGACAGCTTGTTCTTGCGGCGCTGGCCGTGCTGGCCCGGGCCGTATTCGCGGCGGTTGACCGGCGACTTGGCGCGGCCCCAGATGTTCTCGCCCATGCGGCGGTCAAGCTTGTACTTGGCAGACGTGCGTTTCGTCACGGCTGATCTCCTTCTTGCGTTTCAGAAGGGCGTTGTCCTTTAACCGTTCCCGTGAGGGCGCGGTCCGACAGGCTTCCCCTCGCGGGGTCCACCAACACCAATGAAGGTCGCGCTTATAGAGCCGGCAGCCCCCGAGTCAAGCGCATTCCTCGGCCAGCCGCAGCGGCGCCTTGCTCCGGTCCAGCGCGCCGTCCGGCTGGAAGTGATGGGCCAGCGGCAGGCCGGCCGCGCCCAGCAGGCGCGCCGTCCGCCCGAGGCTTCCCTGGATCACCCGCGGGCGGTCGATGCCCGCCGCCGGCATCGCGGCCAGCGCCCGCGCCGTCGCCTCGGTCAACCGCGTGCGCGTCCGCGCCGGCATCGCCCCGTCGATCACCGCCAGCGGCAGGTCGGCCAGCGCCGCCGAGGAGAGGACGGCGAAGGCCAGCGCCTCGGCGGCCTCGGCGATCCAGGCGCGCTCGATCTCGTCGGGGACGCTCCAGCCCGAATCGTCGGGCGGCAGCGCGTGGCCGATGCGCCGCTCCAGCGCGGCGATGGCCGCGTGGTCCAGAAGCTGCCTGCCTCCCGGCACCGGCATCGAGCCGAGCGCGCCGGCGTTTCGGGTCGGCCCGTGGCGCAGCGCGCCGTCCAGCACCAGGCCGCCGCCGGCGTAATGGGCGACATAGATGTGGATGAAGTCGCGCGGCAGGTCGGTGCGCCCGAAGATCAGCTCGGCCCCGCAGGCGGTGGTGGCGTCGTTCTCCAGATGCACGGGGAAGGGCAGCACGTCCGCCAGCCGGCCGGCAAGATCGAAGCCCTTCCAGTCCGCCATCTCGCGCCCCCAGTCCCACAGCCGGTAGGGTGTCGCGATCCCAAGCCCCATCACCCGTTCCCGCATCGCGGGCGGCAGGCCGTCCAGGATCGTCTGCGCGCCCTGCCGCGCGAAGTCGAAGATGCGGCCGGGGGCGGGGTAGGGGTGGATCTCCTGCCGGTGCAGGCGGATCTGGCCGGCGAAATCCACCAGCGCCAGCTCCGCGAGGCGCCGGCCGATCTTGAGACCCAAAAACAGCGCCCCGTCCGGCGACAGCGCCAAGGGCGTCGTCGGCTGGCCGACCTTGCCGCGCACCACCTCGCCCGCGTCCAGAAGGCCCGCGGCGATCAGGCGGCGCGTCTGGTTGGTGATCGCCTGCGCGGACAGGCCCGTGCGCAGCGCCAGGACGGCGCGGGGCATTGGGCCGTGGCGGCGGATCAGCGACAGGATGAGCCGCTCGTTCTGGCTGCATCCCTGGCGGGGAATACCGCGTCCGCCACGGCTGTCTTGTGGCTTGGCTGGCATGGCGTCCTCCTCTGGCCGGCATTAATCAACATGATTGAGTTATTGACAAGCGGAATGTGAAAATGGTTTTGTCTTCGGCAAGGCGGGACGAGGACCCGCCGTTCAGGAGGAGAGATCACGTGAAGATCACAACCGTTTTCCGCGCATCCGCCGCGGTGTCCGCCCTTGCCCTCTCGATCGGCGCCGCGCAGGCGCAAGAGCCGGTCCGGGCCTGCTTGATCACCAAGACCGACATCAACCCGTTCTTCGTGAAGATGAAGGAAGGTGCGACCGCCAAGGCGGCCGAGCTGGGCGTCGAGCTGCTGACCTTTGCCGGCCGCATCGACGGCGATCACGAGACGCAGCAGCAGGCCGTCGAAAGCTGCATCGCCGCCGGGGTGAAGGGCATCCTGGTCACCGCCTCGGACACCAAGGCCATCGTCGATCCGCTGAGCCAAGCGCGTGACGCGGGCATTCTGGTCATCGCGCTCGACACGCCGCTGGACCCGATCGACGCGGCCGACGCGACCTTCGCCACCGACAACCGCGAGGCTGGGCGCCTGATCGGGGCCTGGGCCGCCGGCACGATGGGCGATGCCGCGGCCGAGGCCCGCATCGCGCTGCTGAACCTGTCCGCCAGCAACCCCTCGGTCGACGTCCTGAGGAACCAAGGCTTCCTCGAGGGCTTCGGCATCGATGTTGGCAATCCCGACGTGATGGGCGACGAGACCGACCCGCGCATCGTCGGCGGCGAGGTCACCTCGGGCAACGAGGAAGGCGGCCGCGAGGCGATGGAGGCGCTGCTGCAGCGCGATCCGTCCATCAACCTCGTCTACACCATCAACGAGCCCGCCGCGGCCGGCGCCTACGAGGCGCTGCGGTCCTTCGGGCGCGAGAATGACGTGACCATCGTCTCGGTCGATGGCGGCTGCCCGGGCGTCCAGAACGTCCAGGAAGGCGTGATCGGCGCGACCTCGCAGCAATACCCGCTGCTGATGGCCTCGCAGGGGATCGAGGCCATCGCGGCCTTCGCCGCCGACGGGACCATGCCCGAGACGACCGAGGGCCTCGACTTCACCGATACCGGCGTCGCGCTGGTGACGGGCGAGGCCGTCGAGGGCGTCGAGTCGATCAGCGTCGAGGAAGGCCTCGAGCGCTGCTGGGGCTGATCCTCACCTAGAACGGGAAGGGCGCGTGGCGCCCTTCCACCAGTCCCCCGACGGAGAAGCCGATGTCCGACACCCCCGATCCCGTGGTCCCCCGATCCGGCGAGACCGTCGCCAGTTTCGAGCATTCTGGCCGCAGCCCATTGCAAAAGCTTCAGCATTTCCTGCACCAGTTTCCGACGATGGTGCCGGTCATCGTGCTGATCCTGTCGGTGATCGCCTTCGGGCTGATCTCGCCCAACTTCTTCTCGGCCTTCAACCTGTCGCTGATCCTGCAGCAGGTCGCCGTGGTCGGCACGCTGGCGGCGGCGCAGTCGCTGGTCATCCTGACCGCCGGCATCGACCTGTCGGTCGGCGCGGTCATGGTGCTGATCTCGGTCGTCATGGGCAACCTGGCGGTGAACTACGGCGTCCCGGTGCCGATCGCCATTTTCATCGGCCTCGGCTGCGGGGCGGCCACGGGCGCGCTGAACGGGCTTCTGGTCACGCGGCTGAAGCTGCCGCCCTTCATCACGACGCTCGGGACGTGGAATATCTTCCTGGCGTTGAATTATTACCTCTCGGCGCGCGAGACGATCCGCAGCCAGACGCTGGACGCCGAGGCGCCGCTGCTGAAGTTCTTCGGCACCCGCTTCGAGATCGGCGGCGCCGTCCTTACCTACGGCGTCGTGCTGATGCTGGTCGTCTTCGCCGTGCTCTACTACGCGCTCTACAAGACGGCCTGGGGGCGGCGGGTCTATGCGGTGGGCGACGATCCCGAGGCTGCGGCACTGGCCGGGATCCAGACCAAGCGGGTGCTGATGTCCGTCTACGTCGTCGCTGGCATCATCTGCGGCCTGGCGGCCTGGTCCTCGATCGGGCGCGTCGGCTCGGTCAGCCCGACCTCGTTCTTCGAATCGAACCTTGAATCGATCACGGCCGTGGTGATCGGGGGGATCTCGCTCTTCGGCGGGCGCGGCTCGATCCTCGGGCCGCTGATCGGGGCGCTGATCGTGGGCGTCTTCAACTCGGGCCTCCGCCTCGCCGGGGTGGACGTGCTCTGGCAACTCTTCGCGACGGGCTGGCTCATCATCCTGGCCGTGGCCATCGACCAGTGGATCCGAAAGGTGTCGTCATGAACCAGCCACTTCTGACCGCGCGGGGCCTCGTCAAGCGCTACGGCCGCGTGACCGCGATGGACGGCGCCGATTTCGAGCTGTACCCGGGCGAGATCCTGGCGGTGATCGGCGACAACGGGGCCGGCAAGTCCACCCTGATCAAGGCGCTGTCCGGCGCGGTCCGGCCCGACGAGGGCGAGATCCTGCTGGACGGCAAGCCGGTCAGCTTCGGCAGCCCGCTGGAGGCGCGGCAGGCGGGGATCGAGACGGTCTACCAGACGCTGGCCCTGTCGCCGGCCCTCTCGATCGCGGACAACATGTTCATGGGGCGCGAGCTGCGCCGCCCCGGGATCATGGGCAAGTGGTTCGGCATGCTGGACACGGCGGCGATGCATGACTTCTCGCGCCAGAAGCTGTCCGAGTTGGGGCTGATGACGATCCAGAACATCAACCAGCCGGTCGAGACCCTCTCGGGCGGCCAGCGGCAGGGCGTCGCGGTGGCGCGGGCGGCGGCCTTCGGCAGCCGGGTCATCATCCTGGACGAGCCGACGGCGGCGCTTGGCGTGAAGGAAAGCCGGCGGGTGCTGGACCTGATCCAGGACGTCCGCTCGCGCGGGATCCCGATCGTGCTGATCAGCCACAACATGCCGCATGTCTTCGAGATCGCGGACCGCATCCACATCCACCGGCTCGGCCGGCGGCTCTGCGTGATCAATCCGCGCGAGCACTCGATGTCGGACGCGGTGGCCTACATGACGGGCGCCAGCCTGCCCGCGGGCGTCGCGGCCTGAGGCGTCCCGCGGTGGCCGGGGGGCCGGCCCCCCGGACCCCCCGCGGCCGCGCCTAGTCGCGCAGCTTCCGCATCAGGACCCAGGCCAGGGCCGAGCAGATCAGCGTCGCCGTCACCGCCGGGATGGCGGTGCCGTTGTAAAGCAGCCCGATGGGCGCCGCGATCACCACCGCGGCAAGCGTCGAGATGGCCGCGATGACGGACGCCGCCATGCCGGCGATATGGCCCATCCGCTCCAGCGCCAGCGCGTTGAGGTTGCCGAAGGTCACGCCGGCCATGAAGAAGACGCTGGTCGCCCAGAAGAAGAAGACCGGGAAGCGCAGCGCCTCGGGCAGCACGCCCGTCAGCATCAGGACCAGCGTCACCGCCGAAACGACCGTCTGCATGATGTAGGCCCATTTGGCGATGCGGCGCATGCCGAAGCGGATCACGAAGGTCGCGTTCAGCACCGTGCCGCTGCCGGACAGAAGCGCCATCAGCGCGAACCACAGGTGGAAGTTCTCGCCCTTGCCGTAGGTCTCGCCGAAGAGCTGCTGGGCCGAGGACAGAAGGCCGAACATCTGTCCGAAGCCGAGCGTCAGGATCACCGTCGCCAGCATCACCTGCCGGTCCGACAGCACCTCGCGGGCCGAGGCGGCAAGACTGCCGATGCGCAGCGGGCGGCGCGCCTCGGGGGCGAGGGTCTCGTCCTGGCGCAGGTTCAGCCAGGTCGCGGCGATCAGGGCAAAGGCGATGAAGGCCCAGAAGACGCCGTGCCAGCCCGCGAACGAGATGATGCCGGCGCCGAGCGTCGGAGCGATCGCCGGGATCATGATGAAGATCATCATCACGAAGCTGGTGATCCGCGCCATCTCGCGCCCCTCGTAGAGGTCGCGCACCAGCGCCACGCCCACGATGCGCGGCGCTGCGGCACCCAGGCCCTGCACGAAGCGCGCCACCAGCAGCAGCTCGAGCGAGTCGGCCTGGATCGCCGCGACGGCGCCGATCAGGTAGATCACGAAGCCGATGTTGATCGCGCGCTTGCGGCCGATCGCATCCGAGATGGGTCCCGCGAACAGCGTGCCCAGCCCCATCCCGGCCATAAAGGCCGTCAGGATCAGCTGGGCGCGGTTGACGTTCTCGGGCGTCAGTTCGACGGCGATGTCCGGCAGGGCCGGCAGCATCGCGTCGATCGAGAAGGCGATGGTGGCGAAGAGGAAGGCCAGCATCGCGATGAATTCGGGAAGCGGCAGGCGGCGCGGCTGCGCCGGGGCGGCATAGGCAATGTCGGACATGAGGGGATCACCGATCGGTTCAGACCGGAGACATAGGCTCAAATTGCAGACTGTGCAAGTCCGTCAGCCGCGGGAGGCCGAAATCTCGTCGATGACCTGCTGCCAGAGGCTCGCCGGTTGCGCGCCGGTCACGGCATGGGCGTCCGCCACGATGAAGGTCGGGACCGAGGTGATGCCCCGCTCGCGCGCGTGTTGCTCGCGCGTCAGGACCTCGGCGCGGTCCGCGTCGCTGGCGAGCAGCCGCAGGATCATGGCCTCGTCCATCCCGGCGCCGGCGCCGATGCGGGCGAGGGTCTCGGGCTGGCCGATGTCCTGCGCCTCTTGCCAATGCGCGCGCATCAGCCCGGACATGACCCGGCTCTGCACCCCCTCGAGCCCGGCCCAGTGCATCAGGCGGTGGGCGTTCAGCGTGTTCGGCTCGCGCGGCGAGGGGTTCATCACCAAGCCCAGTTCGGCGGCGCGCCTGGCGACGGCGCGCGAGGCGTCTTCGGCCCGCGCGCCGAGGGCCGCGCGCAGATGCTCGATCCGGTCGGCGCCGTAGGCCGGCAGCTGCGGGTTCAGGCGAAAGGGGTGCCAGGCGATCAGGAAGCCATGGTCTGGCCGGCTCTCGAGCGCGCGGTCCAGCTCGAGCTTGCCGATGAGGCACCAAGGGCAGACGGGATCGGCGAAGATGTCGAGGCGGGTCATGGCAGCTCCTTCCGGCGGCAGGCAGGGGGCTTCATGCCAAAGAAAAACGGCCCGTGCAAACGGGCCGTCAGCGCGCGCCTTGAGGCGTCAGATCAGAGCAGCTTCAGGTCGCTGGCCGAGGCGCGGCCGTCGCGGCCCGACTGCAGCTCGTAGGCGATCTTCTGGTTGTCCTGCAGGCCGGTCAGTCCGGCACGCTCGACCGCCGAGATGTGCACGAAGATGTCCTTGCCGCCGTCGTCAGGCGCGATGAAGCCGTAACCCTTGGTCGAATTGAACCACTTTACCGTACCGGTCGCCATAACCGTTCTCTCCTTCAAGTCATCCGGGCGCAGGATTGCGCCTGGCCGTGCAGCCCGCTTTCGGTCTTCCGGCTGCCCGTCGAAGGGAGGCGGTAGAAAGTCTTCGCTCACGCAGATGAGAGGATGACCGAATCGCTAAAAAAGGCAAGCGGGAACTCATGCAGGCTTGCGCCCGCATGTAACGGCCAAATGACATCGGCAAATTTCAGCGCAGGTCCGGCGGAGTCGCCTCTAACGCCAGCATCTGCACGGCCTCGGCGAGGCTGTGGGTGCGGCTGCCCTGCTGGTCGAGACGGCGGATCGAGACGGTGCGCTCCTCGACTTCCTTCATGCCGATGGCAAGGATCGCGGGCACCTTTCCGACGGAATGCTCGCGGACCTTGTAGTTGATCTTCTCGTTGCGCGTGTCCGCCTCGGCCCGGATGCCGGCAGCACGCAGCATCTCGACGACCTCGTGCACATAGCCGTCCGCGTCCGAGACGATGGAGGCGACGACCACCTGCCGCGGGGCCAGCCAGAAGGGCAGCTTGCCGGCGCTGTTCTCGATCAGGATGCCGATGAACCGCTCGAAACTACCCAGCACCGCGCGGTGCAGCATGATCGGGCGGTGCTTGTGGCCGTCCTGTCCGACATATTCCGCGTCCAGCCGCTCGGGCAGGTTCGGGTCCACCTGCAACGTGCCGCATTGCCAGTCGCGGCCAATGGCGTCGGTCAGCACGAATTCCAGCTTCGGCCCGTAGAAGGCGCCCTCACCGGGGAAGATGGTGAAGTCATGGCCCGCCGCCTTGCAGGCGTTCCCAAGCGCCGCCTCGGTCCGGTCCCAGCTTTCCTCGGACCCGATGCGCTTCTCGGGGCGCGTCGACAGCTTGATGCGCCACCTCTCGAAGCCCAGATCGGCATAGACCGAGGACAGCAGGTCGATGAACTTCTTCGTCTCGGCCTCGATCTGCGCCTCGGTGCAGAAGATATGCGCGTCGTCCTGCGTGAAGCCGCGCACGCGCATGATGCCGTGCAGCGCGCCCGAGGGCTCGTAGCGGTTGCAGGACCCGAACTCGGCCATGCGCAGGGGCAGATCACGATAGGACTTGAGGCCGTGGTTGAAGACCTGCACGTGGCAGGGGCAGTTCATCGGCTTCAGCGCGTTGATGGTCTTGGTCTTGGCGTGCTCCTCGTCCACTTCGACGATGAACATGTTCTCCTGGTAGTTTTCCCAGTGGCCCGACTCTTCCCACAGCTTGCGGCTGACGACCTGCGGGGTGTTCACCTCGACATAGCCGTCCGCGCGCTGGCGGCGGCGCATGTAGTCCTGCAGCGCGACATAGATGTTCCAGCCGTTGGGGTGCCAGAAGATCTGGCCGGGCGCCTCTTCCTGCATGTGGAACAGGTCCATCTCGCGGCCCAGCTTGCGGTGGTCGCGCTTGGCGGCCTCTTCCAGCATGGTCATGTGCGCCTTCAACTCGTCGCGCGAGCGGAAGGCGACGCCGTAGATGCGCTGCAGCATCGGCCGCGTGGCGTCGCCGAGCCAGTAGGCGCCGGCGATGTGGGTCAGCTTGAAGGCGTCGGCGGGCAGTTGCCCCGTCGATTGCAGATGCGGGCCGCGGCAGAGGTCCTGCCAATCCCCGTGCCAGTACATCCGCAGATCCTCCCCCTCGGGGATGCGGTCGATCAGCTCCAGCTTGAAGGGCTCGCCTGCGGCCTCGTAATGGGCGATGGCGCGGGCGCGGTCCCAGACCTCGGTGCGGACGGGCTCGCGGGCGTTGATGATCTCCTTCATCTTCGCCTCGATGGCGCCCAGATCCTCGGGAGTGAAGGGCTCGGCGCGGTCGAAGTCGTAGAACCAGCCGTAGTCGCGCACCGGGCCGATGGTGACCTTCACGTCCGGCCAGATCTCCTGCACGGCGCGGGCCATGACATGGGCGAAGTCGTGGCGGATCAGCTCGAGCGCAGGGGCCTCGTCCTTCAGCGTGTGGATGGCGATGGCGCCGCTGGCCTCGATGGGCCAGGCGAGGTCGATGTGCCGGCCGTCGAGGCTGGCCGAGATGGCGCGCTTGGCGAGGCTGGGCGCGATGCTCTGCGCGACCTCGGCGGCGGTGATGCCGGCGGGATAGTCGCGCGCGTTGCCATCGGGGAAGGTCAGGGAAATCTGGGACATGCGTCCTCCTCGTCGGTTCGGCGCCCACGGAACGCCCGGCTGCGGGTATGTCGCACCCCATTGGACGCCGGGGCCGGAACTGTCAAGATCGGGGCCGGACGCAGCAAGGGGCAATCGGATGAGCGAGTTTCTGGACACCGCCGCAGGTCGGCGCATCGCCTATCAGCGGACGCAGGGGCAGGGGCCGGGGGTCGTCTTTCTCGGCGGGTTCAAGTCGGACATGACCGGCACCAAGGCGCTGCACCTTCAGGACTGGGCGCAGCGGCGCGGCCGCGCCTTCCTGCGCTTCGACTATTCCGGCCACGGCGCCAGCAGCGGGCATTTCGAGGAGGGCAGCATCGGGGACTGGGCCGAGGATGCGCGCGCGGTGATCGAGGCGCTGACCGACGGGCCGCAGGTGCTGGTCGGCTCCAGCATGGGCGGCTGGATCGCGCTTCTGGTGGCGCGGGCGCTGCCGCATCGGCTGGCGGGGCTGGTGACCATCGCCGCCGCGCCCGACTTCACCGAGCGCGGCTTCTGGGCGGGCTTCGACGCGCAGCAGCGCGAGGTGCTGATGCGGGCAGGCCGGCTGGAATTGCCGAGCGAGTATGCCGACCAGCCCTATGTCATCACCCGGCAGCTGATCGAGGATGGCCGGCGAAACCTGGTCATGGACCAGCCCTTGCGGCTGGATTGCCCGGTCCGGCTGCTGCAGGGCACGGCGGATGCCGACGTGCCGATGTCATGGGCGCTGGACCTGCTGGAGCACCTGGACGCGGCCGACCTGCGCCTGACGCTGGTCAAGGGCGCGGATCACCGCTTCTCGACCCCCGACTGCCTCAGGATGATCGAGGAGGCGGTCGAGGATCTCGGCTGATGCCGATGCCGGTCAGACCGGCATCTTGCTGCTGTCCATCGGGTCCGAGACGCCGCAATCGGCCGCCGCGCCGCCGCGCCTGCGGCGGTTCTTGGGCTTCACGGCGTCGGGCAGGGCGGCATGCTCGTCGATGAAGTCCAGCACCAGCGGGCGGATGTTCAGCCGCCAGGACTTGCCGGCGAAGATGCCGTAATGGCCCGCCCCGGGTTCGAGATGCTGCTTCTTGCGGTCCTGCGGCAGCCCGGTGCACAGGTCCAGCGCGGCCACGCATTGCCCCGGCGCCGAGATGTCGTCATTCGCCCCCTCGACCGTCATCACCGCCACGTCGGTGATCTTGCCGATGTCGACCGGCCGGCCGTTCACGCTGAAGCGGTTCTGCGCGATCTCGAGCCGCTTGAAGATGCGGTCCACGGTCGACAGGTAGAACTCGGCCGTCATGTCCATCACGGCGAGATATTCGTCGTAGAACTTGTTGTGCTTGTCGCCCTCGGAGGCGGTGCCGCGGGCCTCGGCGAAGATCTGGTTCAGGAAGGCGCGGGTATGCGTCTCGCCGTTCATCGCGATGAAGGACGACAACTGCGCGAGGCCCGGATAGACCATCCGGCCGGCGCCGCGGTATTTGAAGCCCACCGACTGGATGACCAGATGCTCCAGCTCGCCCATCGTCACGCGGTTGCCGAAATCCGTGACCTCGGTCGCGGCGGCATCGGGATCGACCGGGCCGCCGATCAGGACCAGCGTGCGCGGCTGCGCGGCGGGATCCTCCTCGGCCAGCATCGCCGTCGCGGCCAGGGCCAGCGGCGCGGGCTGGCAGACGGCGACGACGTTGGTGTCCGGGCCGAGATGGCGGATGAAATCGACGAGATACTGGGTGTAGTCCTCGACGTCGAACTTGCCCTCCGACACCGGGATGTCGCGGGCGTTGTGCCAGTCGGTGACGTAGACCTCGCAATCGGGCAGCAGCGAGGTCACGGTCGAGCGCATGAGCGTCGCGTAATGGCCCGACATCGGCGCGACCAGCAGCACCTTCCTCAGGCGCGGCTCGCGCCGGGCGACGCGGAAATGCACCAGGTCGCCGAAGGCGCGGCGGATCACCGGCTCGACATAGACGATGTGGTCCTGCCCGTCCTCGCCCGGGATCGCGGGGATCTGCCAGCCCGGCTTGATCACCATGCGGGCGAAGCTGCGTTCGGTCACGCGGCCCCAAGCCCCCATGAGCTTCAGCGCCGGATGCGGCACCATCGCGAAGATGGGATAGGAGGCAATGGCCCGGGCGGTGGCGCCCAGCCATTCGTTCGTGTTGCGGATCGTCTCCATCGCGTCATACGAGACGATCCCGCGGAATCCGTTCTTCGACATGCAAATCCACCGTTCGCTGCTGCCGGCTCAGCGAGAAAAGGCTGCGCCGGGGGAATGACCCGGGTTTACCCCGTTCGTGGCCTGCGCGTATCATCACGTCACATCTAGGGGGGATGAAGCACGATGGCAAGGAAATCGACGCCCACCGGAGCGACTGGCGGCAGCAACGTGGCCAAAAAATCCGTCAAATCGGCAGGACCTGCCGGCGCGAAGGGCAAGGCGAAGCCGGCCGACGCCGCAGCGGGTGCCGAGACGTCCACGGCCCCCGAGGCGCAGGCCGCGATGCCGGGCACCGCGCCCGCGGCGCGCTCCCGCCGCCGTGCCGGCAAGGCGGCAGGCCCGTCGGCCGCCGCATCCGCGCAGGCGGCTGACAGTCCGCCCACCGAGAACTCGCCCGCTGGCAACCCTTCCGCTGGCAGCCCTCCCGCCGACACCCCGCCTGCGGACAATCCGCCTGTCGGCGATCCCGCCGACACGCCGCCCGCCGAGACCCCGCCGCTGGAGGCTCCGCCCGTCGAGGCGCCGCCTTCGGACGCGCCTGGCGACATGCCCCCGGCCGAGGAGCCGCCGGCCGAGATCGAGGACGTGCCCGTCTCGCCGGCCGCCGCGCCCGGCAGCTCTGCCGCCCCGGCCGCGGCGGACGTCGCCGCAGCCGCCGAGCACGACGCCGAGGATGGGATGGCCGCCGCCCGCAGCCTGCTGGCGCAGATGGCCCGCTCCAGCCACGCGCCGACGGCCCGCAAGCTGGCCGAGAACATCGAGCGGATCGAGCAGCTGGGCCACCGCCTGATGGCGGCCTTTTCGGAACGCGGGATGCCGAACCCGGGCGTGCAGGGGCCGGGACCGGACCTGATGCGCGCCGCCGCGCAGGGCTTCGTGAAGACGCTGACCGACCAGCCCGCGCGCATGATCGAGCAGCAGGTGAACTACTGGGGCGAGACGCTGAAGAACTACGCCAAGGCGCAGGCCGCGCTGGCGAAGGGGCAGCTGACCGCGCCCGAGGATGACAGCCCGGCGGACCGGCGCTTCGCCAACCCGCTCTGGCAGACGCATCCCTATTTCAACCTGGTCAAGAAGCAGTACCTGACCAATGCGAACGCCCTGCGCGAGGCCGCGGCCGCGCTGGAGCTGCCCGACGAGATCGCCCGCCGGCGCATCACCTGGCTGACGAACCAGATCGTCGACATGCTGGCGCCGACGAACTTCCTGGCGACCAATCCCGACGCGCTGGAGAAGGCCGTCGCGACCGAGGGGGAAAGCCTCGTGCGCGGGCTCGAGAACCTCGTGCGCGACGTCGAGCAGAACCAGGGCGAGATGATCGTCTCGCTGGCCGACCGCAACGCCTTTGTCGTGGGCGAGAACGTCGGCACCGCGCCCGGCTCGGTCGTCCACCGCACGCCGCTGTTCGAGCTGATCCAGTACGCGCCGACGACCGAGCAGGTCCATGCCGTCCCGCTGCTGATCTTCCCGCCCTGGATCAACAAGTTCTACATCCTCGACCTCAAGCCCGAGAACAGCCTGATCCGCTGGCTGGTCTCGCAGGGGCACACGCTGTTCGTGGTCAGCTGGAAGAACCCCGGCGTCGAGATGGCCGAAACCGGGATGGAGGATTACGTCTCGGCCTATCTCGACGCGATGGACAAGGTGCGCGAGCTGACGGCGCAGAAGAAGCTGAACGTCGTCGGCTACTGCATCGCCGGCACGACGCTGTCGCTGACGCTGGCGCTGCTGAAGAAGCGCGGCGACGACCGGGTGAACTCGGCCACGCTGTTCACCGCGCTGACCGACTTCTCGGACCAGGGCGAGTTCACCACCTTCCTGCAGGACGACTTCGTCAACGGCATCGCCGAGGAGATCGAGCGGCACGGGCTGATGCGCGCGCGGCTGATGTCGCGCACGATGAGCTTCCTGAGGGCGAACGACCTGGTCTGGGGACCGGCGATCCGCAGCTACATGCTGGGCGAGACGCCGCCGGCCTTCGACCTGCTGTTCTGGAACGGCGACAGCACGAACCTGCCGGGCAAGATGGCGATGCAGTACCTGCGCGGGCTCTGCCAGCGGAACGGCTTTGCCACCGACGGCTTCGAGCTGATGGGCCAGACGCTGACGCTCGGCGACGTGGACGTGCCGGTCTGCGCCATCGCCTGCGAATCCGACCACATCGCGCCGTGGAAGGATTGCTGGCGCGGCGTGGCGCGGATGGGCACGAAGGACAAGACCTTCATCCTGTCCGAATCGGGCCACATCGCCGGGATCGTGAACCCGCCCAGCAAGAAGAAGTACGGCCATTACATCGGCAGCACCGACTTCGGGGGCGATCATGCCGCGTGGCGCGAATCGGCGACGCTGACGCCGGGCAGCTGGTGGCCGCACTGGGCGGAGTGGCTGGCGGCACGGTCGGGCGACATCGTCGAGGCGCGCCATCCGCAGGACGAGATCGAGCCCTCGCCCGGCAGCTACGTCCACGAACGCGCGATCTGAGCGCGTTCGATCCTGCCTTGTCAGGGGCTTGCGGACACATGCGCGAAAACCCGCGAATTTACGCTGCGTCGCAGAAAAATCTTGAAATGCTGCGGTGCAGCATTCATATTGGGGTCACTGAACGAATGCGGTGACCATGACGGGCGAGGGCCCTCGACGCGCGCCGCCTGAAAGGAGAACTGGAATGGCTAAGACCCCTGATTTCGCGAAAACGATGCAGGACATGATGTCGAACTTCCCGGTCGACACCAGCTCGATGCAGGAAGCGATGAAGTCGCAGAGCCTCCTGGGCGAGCGCCTGGCCCGCGTGGCCCTGTCCGCCGCCGAGCGTTCGACCGAGATCTCGGCACGTTGGGCCAAGGACTCGATCGCCCGCATGGGCGAGTTGGCCGCGGTCCGCGAGGAGCCTTCGGAATACGCCAAGGCCTACAGCGACTTCGCGTCGGCCGCCGCTGAGATGGCTGCCGAGCACATGGCCGCCTATGCCGAGGTCGCCAAGAAGGTCCAGATGGACACCGTCGACCTGATGCTGACCGCCGGCAAGGACATCGCCGCCGACGCTCAGAAAGTCGCCGAGAACACCACGCGCGACGTGCAAGCCGCCGTGAAGAAGGCTCCGTCGGTCGCCCCGAACGCGGCCGCCGCGAAGTAAGCGCTTTCTAAGCGTAGCGAGTGGCAAGTTTGCAGCAGGGCGGGGGCAACCCCGCCCTGTCATGCATTCTACGGTCCTGCATTTCCGCCGCGGTTCAGCCGCCGCCGATCCCGGTCGGGATCTTGCCGCTGCCGCCGCATTCGGCGCATTCGCGTCCGTCGACCCGCCCGCTGCCGTTGCAGGCGCGGCAGACGTTCTCGCCGGCGCCCGGTGCGTCGGCCGGGACTTCGTCAGGGTTCTTGTCTTGGCTCATGGGGCACCTCGCTTCTCGTGCCCCGGTGAACCCTGAAACATGCCCGATGTTCCTGCGCCCGGCGCAGGGGCGGCCAGACAGGGCCGGGCTGGCCGAAGCCGCTGCCGCGCGGGCCGCCGCCGGCGCTACGGGATCAGGACCGTGGCCCCTGTCGTCCTGCGCGCCTCGAGCGCGGCATGGGCCTGCGCCGCCTCGGCCAGCGGGAAGCTCTGGCGCGGCTCCGAGCGGATCTCGCCGCGCGCGACTGCGGCGAAGAGGTCGGCGGCGCGGGCGCGCAGCTCGGCCGGGTCGGCGATGTAGTGAAACAGGACCGGCCGCGTGGCCTTGGCCGACTTCGCCGCAAGATCGGCGAAGGTGAAGCCGGTGATCGGGCCAGAGGCCTGGCCGAAGCAGACATAGCTGCCCCGCCGCGCCAGCGCCGCCATCGAGCCGCGCCAGGTCGCCTCGCCCACGCCGTCATAGACGGCGTCGACGCCGCGACCCTCCGTCAGACGCGCAACCTCGGCCGCGAAGTCCTGCGCGTCGTAGTCGATGACATGGGCATAGCCATGCGCGGCGGCCAGCGCGCATTTCGCCGCGCCGCCGGCCGTGCCGATCGCGGTGACGCCCCTCGCCGCCAGCCACTGGCCCAGCAGAAGACCCACCCCGCCGGCCGCCGCGTGGACGAGCACGGTCTGACCGGGCTGCACCGCATGGCTGTCATGGATCAGGTAATGCGCCGTCAGCCCCTTCAGCATCAAGGTGGCGGCAACCTTGTCGCTGACGCCCTCGGGGATCGGCACGACCCGGTCCGCGGCGATGACGCGCGCCGAGGCATAAGCGCCCAAGGGCTGGGTGTAGGCCACGCGGTCGCCGGGCCTGAGGTCGGAGACGCCCTCGCCGACCGCCTCGATGGTGCCGGCGCCCTCGGAGCCGACGATCAGATCCCGCTCGACCGGCCAGGGATAGGTGCCGCTGCGGTGATAGACGTCGATGAAGTTCAGCCCCACGGCCGTCTGGCGCAGGAGGATCTCGCCCGGGCCGGGCCGGGGCGTGTCGATCCGGGTGCGGCGGAACTGGTCGGGTCCGCCGGGGGCGGCGGCGGTGATGGCATAGTCGGACATCGAGGGCCTCACAGCGCGGAAAGAAGGTGGCCGCCATCGGCCACGAGGACAGAGCCGGTCATGAAGCTGCCCGCATCCGAGGCGAGCAGCAAGAGCGGACCGGACAGCTCGGCCGCCCGGCCGAGCCGGCGCTGCGGGATGCGGCGCACCTGGGCCTGTCCGGCCTCGGTGGCGAAGAAGTCGCGGTTGAGGTCGGTCTCCACATAGCCCGGCGCCAGCGCGTTCACGCGGATGCCGTGGCGCGCCCATTCCAGCGCGTGCTGGCGCGTCAGCTGGATCAGCGCCGCCTTCGAGGTCGCATAGGCCGACACCCCCGCGCCCTGTCGCAGCCCGAGGATCGAGGCCACGTTGACGATCGCCCCCGGCCGCCCCGCCGCGACGAGCCGTCCGGCGACCGCGACGGACATGCGCCGCGCGCCGTCGAGGTTCACCCCCATGACCTGCGCCCAATTCTCGTCGCTCTGCCGGAGGGCCGCGCCCGGCGCGGCGATGCCGCTGTTGTTCACCAGCAGGTCCACCGGAGCGCCGGCCAGCGCCTCGGCCTGCGCGACGGCGTCGCTCACGCTGTGGGGGTCGGTCACGTCGAGCGCGACCACCGCGGCGCCGGGCAGATCCGCCGCCAGCGCCTCCATGGCGGCGACGCGGCGGGCGGCCATGACGACCCTTGCCCCCGCCGCGGACAGGCTGCGCGCGAACTCGGCCCCAAGCGCGCCCGAGGCGCCGGTCACCAGCGCCACGCGGCCGTCCAGCCGGAAGGCTGTCGGAAGGTCAGTCACGGCATTCTCCTTCGGTCAGCGCGCGGTCGTCCGGGGCCAGCGCGGCAGGGTCGGTCACCCAGGCCCGGCGGCGGGCATCCGCCACTAGCGCCGCAAACAGCGCGGCATCGTCGTCATGCGCTCCGGCACGAAGCGCCGCGACATCCGGCTCGGGCGACGCGCCCGCCGGCAGGGACAGCGCCCGCCGGGCGGTCGCCAGCGCGTTGGCGGCCAGCAGCGCGTGGTAGCGCGCATCCGGTCCGCCGGGCGCGACGTCGCGGCGCAGCGAGGTCTCGGCCTCGGCGATCAGGTCGAGGGCGGGGTTCATGCGGCCTCCGGTCGGGTCATCTGCAGAAGCTGGTATTCCAGCGTGTCGGCGATGCGCCCGGTCAGCGCCAGGTGCAGCGAGCGTTCGGCCCCGCTGGCATGGCGGTCGCCCTGCTGCAGCGCGATCACCGCCCACCGGGCATGGGCCAGCACCTCCCACCAGGCGACGCGCGCCGGGTCGGGGACCGTGCCGCCGGCCCCGGCGTAGCCGGCCAGCACGTCCTGGCGCGAGGCGATGCCGCCCCCGTCCAAGTCCGGGCGCGAGAAGCGCCAGCAGCGGGCGCAGAACCAGCCGAGATCGCTGGCCGGGTCCGACCAGCCGGCGAATTCCCAGTCCAGCACCGCCGTCAGCCCTTGGCCATCGACCAGGAAATTCCCGCTGCGGAAGTCCTGATGGGTCAGCGTCACGGGTCCCGGCGGGGGTGCGTGGCGCTCGGCCCATCGCAGCGCCCATTCGAGGCCGGGGCGCGGGGCGGGCCGGGCGTCCAGCCAGGCGCGCAGCAGCGCCACCGCCTCGAGGGCCGGATCGGCGGGGCGGGGGCCGAGGATGGCGGCCAGCCCGGCATCGGGCCGAACGGCATGGATCAGCGCCATCTGGCGGCCCAGCTCGCAGCCCAGCTCGGCGCGGTCGCCGCCGAGGGTCAGGTCGCGCACCACCTTGGGGCCGTAGCCCGTCCCCGAGACCCAGGCCATGGCTGCGAAGGGTGCCCCGAGGATCGCGGGGTCGTCGCAGAAGCCCAAGGGTTCGGGCACGCGCACCCCGGCGCGATGGGCGGCCGCGATCAGCGCGTATTCCTCGGCGCGCGAGCGGCTGGCGGCGATCGTGGCCGGCGCGTCGCGGCGGATCACCAGGCGCCGCGTCTGCTCGCCGGCCTGGGCGGTGACGGCCCAGTTTTCCTGGATCGCGCCGCCCGACAGCTTCTCGGCGGCGACAACCCGCGCGCCGGGCATGTCCAGCGCATCGGAAAGCCAGGCATTCAGCGCGGGGTTGTCCGTCAGGCTCATGCCCCCCAGGTCCAGAACTCGTCGCCCTCGCGCGCATAGGCGTCGGCCAGCACCATCCGGTGCACCTCGGAGGCGCCGTCGACCAGCCGCGCCTGCCGCGCATAGCGGTAGATCCATTCCAGCACCGTGTCGCGCGAATAGCCGCGCGCGCCGTTCAGCTGGATCGCGACGTCGGCCGCCTGGTGCAGCGTGTCCGCGACATGCAGCTTGGCCATCGACACCTCCTTGCGCGCATGGCTGCCCCTATCCAGCGCCCAGGCCGCGTTCATCGTCAGGAGCCGCCCGATCTGGATGTTCAGCGCGACGCCGCCCAGCATCAGCCGCACGGATTCGCGCTCGGCCAGGCGGATGCCGAAGCCCTCGCGCTGATCGACATAGGACTGCGCTTCGGACATCGCGCGCTTGGCGAGGCCCAGCCAGCGCATGCAATGGGTCAGCCGCGCGGTGCCGAGGCGGATCTGCGTGACCTTCAGCCCGTCGCCGACACCCATCAGCCGGTTCTCGTCCGGGATCTCGAGCCCGTCGAACTCCAACTCGCAATGGCCGCCATGTTCCTCGGGACCCATGATCGCGATGCGGCGCAGGATCTTCCAGCCAGGCTGGTCGCGGTGGAAGAGGAACGCCGTCAGGTGGCGCCGCTTCTCGGCCGGGTTCGGGTCGGTGCGGGCGATCAGGATGAAATGCGCCGCCCCCTCGGCCCCGGTGATGAACCACTTGCGGCCCGTGACGCGCCAGACATCGCCGTCCCGCACGGCGCTGGTGCCGATCATCCCGGGGTCCGAGCCGCCGCCCGGCGCGGGTTCGGTCATGACGAAGCTGGACCGCACCTCGCCCGCCACCAGCGGCGCCAGCCAGCGCGCCTGCTGCGCGGGCGTGGCGACGCGGGCCAGGACGTCCATGTTCCCGTCGTCGGGCGCCGCGCAGTTGAAGACGGCCGGTCCGAAGATCGAGCGGTTCGCCTCTTCATACATCACCGCGCGGCCAGTGACGGGCAGGCCCATCCCGCCGAGCGCCTGCGGCACCTGCGGGCACCAGAGGCCGGCCGTGCGGGCCTTCTCGCGCAGGGCTCGCAGCGGCACGTCCGCGATGTTGTCGTGCTCGTCCCAGTTCGTCCGGTCGGCCTCGACCGGCAGGATCTCGGCCTCGACGAAATCACGCGTGCGGCGGCGGATCTCCTCGAGCTGCGGGTCGAGGGTGAAGTCGATGCTCATGCCAGTCCCCGTCTTGCGCGTTCGGCGTCGTCCCATGCGGTCAGGGGCTGATAGTCGGGCACGAAGCCCAGCCCCTTTCTCGCATCCGAGGACACGGCGTCCTGCGAGGTCACAACGTCCACCAGCGCCGGGGCATTGTCCATCGCCCGCCGGATCGCGCCGGCGAGGCCCTCGGGGTCGGTCACCCGTTCGGCGTGAAGGCCGAGCGCGCGGGCCATGCCGGCATAGTCCGAATGGGCGAGCGTGGTACCGACGACGCGGCCGCCATAGTTGAACTCCTGATCATAGCGCTCGATGTTCCAGGCGGCGTTGTTCGAGACGATGACCACGATCTTGGCGCCGTGGCGGGCGGCGGTGTCGATCTCCATCGCGTTGAGGCCATAGGCGCCGTCGCCGGTCACGCAGATCACCTGCCGGTCGGGGCAGGCCAGCGCGGCGGCATTGGCATAGGGCACGCCGACGCCCAGGCAGCCGAAGGCCCCCGCGTCCAGATAGGTGCGCGCCTCCAGCCCCACGCGGGCGAAGGACAGGAAGTCGCCGCCATCGGCCACCGCGATATAGTCGGCGGGCGCGACCTCGCGCAGCGCCTCGAAGATGGCGGCGGGGTGGACATGGCCGTCCGCGCCGGTCTTCGGCGCGGGCTTCGGGGCGCTGCGGGCGACGTGCTTGGCGCGCACGCCCTCGGCCCAGGGGCGGTCGATCCGGCTCTCCAGCCCCTGGCCCGCCGCGAGGATCGCCTCCAGCGCCAGATCGGCCGAGGCCAGCAGCTCGGGCGCGCCCCGGCGGTTGTCGTAAAGCTCGGCCGCGTTCTCCGAGATCCGCACGAAGCGCGCATGGGGGAAGACGGCGGGCGAGCCGTAGCCTAGCTGGTAGTCCAGCTTGCGGCCGATGGTGACGACCAGATCGACCTCGCCCATCACCGCGCCGCGCATTGCGCCCACGACCGAGGGATGATCGGCCGGCACCAGCCCGCGGCTTTCCTGCGTGTCGAGATAGAGCGCGCCGGTCGCGTCCAGAAGCCGGATCAGCGCCGCGCCGGCATCGACCGCGCCGCGCCCGGTGACGACCAACGGACGGCGCGCGCCCCAGATCGCGTGCGCGGCCTCCTCGGCCAAGGCGGGATCGGGCGGCAGGCGGCGGCGTGGGCGGGCCTGCATCCACTCGTCCAGCACCATGTGGTCCGGCACGTTGATGCGCAGCACGTCGGTCGGGATTTCCAGATAGGACGGTCCAGGCTCGCAGGCGTCGCCGAAGGCGCGGGCGATGGCCTCGTCCATCTCGCGCAGGACCTGGTCGGGCACGCGCGCCGTGCGCGAGAAGCGGGCGACGGGGCGCAGGATGTCGACATGCGGGATGTCCTGCAGCGGACCCATGTTCGCCTGCGGGCGCGAGGTGCAGCCGCCGATCACCAGCACCGGCATCCGCGCCAGCGAGGCGTTCGCCACTGCCGTCACCGTGTTCGTCACGCCCGGCCCCGCGGTCACCATCGCGACGCCGAGGCCGCCGGTCAACTCGGCATGGGCATGGGCCATGTGGACCGCCGCGACCTCGTGCCGGACATCGATGATGCGGATGCCGAGCCGGGCAGCGTGGTCCCAGATCGGCTGGATGTGGCCGCCCTGAAGCCCGAAGATCCGGTCCACGCCGCGGGCCTTCAGGCTGCGGGCGATCCAGGCCGCGACGGATTGGGGATCTGCGTTCAGATCCTGGCGGAGATCGGTCATCCTTGGTCCTTTCAGGCGACGGTCGGCTGCGAGAGCTGGGCCACCATCCGGTCGCGCAGCAGGCGGTGCTGGATCTTGCCCGTCGCCGTGCGGGGCATGTCCTGGTCGGGCAGGAAGCTGATCCCGCGCGGCATCTTGAAGCGCGCGATGCGCCCGTCGCACCACTGGATCAGCTCGGATTCCGAGGCCTCGGCGCGGTCGTGCAGCACGACGACGGCGTGGACACGCTCGCCCCATTTCGCGTCGGGCAGGCCGATCACGGCGACGTCGCGCACCTTGGGACAGCCGCCGAGGACGGCCTCGATCTCGGAGGGATAGATGTTCTCGCCGCCCGAGATGATCATGTTCTTCTTGCGGTCGATCAGGCGCAGGAAGCCCTGCTCGTCGCGCAGCGCCATGTCGCCGACGGTGCAGTATTCGCCGCGGAAGGCTTCGGCCGTCTTCTCGGGCAGGTTCCAGTAGCCGTCGAAGGTGTAGGGCGTGCACGAGAACAGCTCGCCCGGCTGGCCGTCGGGCACCTCGTTGCCGGCCTCGTCCAGCAGCCGCACCGGGGCCGAGCCGATGCATTCGCGTCCGACCGTGCCCAGGTGGCTGAACTGCTCGTCCGGGTGCAGCATCGTGACCCAGCCTGCCTCCGAGCTGCCGTAAAGCTCGAAGAGGCCGGAATTGGGGAACATCTCCATGATCGCGCGCTTGGTGTCGGCGCGGGCGGGCGCGGACGAGATCATCAGCTTCGCCATCCGCCCCAGATCGCGGCGCAGCCCGCTGTCCTTGGCCGCCGCCAGCATCATGATGTAATGCGTCGGCACCAGCGAGGTGAAGGTCGAGCCGTTCCCCTCCATCACCGACATCGCGTGGTCCGGATCGAAGCTGGGGCGCGAGTAGATGCTGCTGACCCCGCCCGCATAGCTGAAGGCGCAGAAGAAGTTCAGCGAGTTGGCATGGCACATCGGCATGACCAGCAGCGCGTCGTCGTTGCGGCCCACGGCCAGCTCGATCTCGGTGATCAGCCCGACCAGTGCCATGCCGCGATGGCTGCGGATCACACCCTTGGGCTTGCCGGTCGTCCCCGAGGTGTACATCAGCGCCCAAGGGTCCGTCTCGGCCACCGCGACATCCGGCGCGCTGTCGCGGGCGTTCGCGATCAGCGCCTCGTAATCCCGCCAGCCGAGGGGGGCAGGGGGGGTGCCGAAATGCACGAAACGCGTGGCGGGGATGTCCAGCACGTGCCGGATCTCCTCGATGGCCGGGATCAGCGCATCCTCGGCCAGGATCGCGGCGGCGCCCGCATCCTCGATGATGAAGCGCATCTCGACGGGCGAGAGGCGGAAGTTGATCGGCACGGCGATCAGCCCGGCCTTGGCTGTGGCGGCGTAAATCTCGGCCCATTCGACGCGGTTGTAGGCCAGCACCGCGACCCGGTCCCCCTTGGCGAGCCCCAAGCCCAGCAGCGCGTTCGCCAGGCGGCGGGCGCGACCGTTCCACTGGCCGAAGGTCAGGCTGCGGTCCAGATCGCGCGCGCCGAGCCGGTCGGGCATAAGCCGCGCATGAACGTCCAGCATCTGACCGAAGGTGAGCAGCCGTTTCATCCGCGCCTCCCTGCACAAGATGGAATTCTGAATCCGGTATACACTAGCACGAGTCGGCCCGGCTGCGTCAAGGGCGTTAACGCTGCCGCGCCCGGTCCAGCGCCCGGATGGCCAAAACCGTCGTGACAAGGCCGAAGCCCGCAGTGACGGCAAGGTTCGTCGCCAGCTGCAGCTGGTGGAAGTCCAGAAGGCACCAGCGCAGCAGGTCGAGGCTGTAGGTCATCGGGTTCAGCCGAACGAGCATGTCCAGCCAGCCCGGCAGCTCGACCACCCAGCCTCCGCCGATGGCGTTGATGCCGTGCATGCGCAGCTGGTCCCTGAGGGCCGGCGGGATGTCCAGAAAGCCGATGCCGCCCACGATCCCCTTCAGCGGAAAGATCGAGCCCGACAGGAAGTAGAGCGGCTGGATCACCCCGTTCGAGATGCTGCCGAAATTGTCGATGCTGCCCCGGCGCAGCGCGATCAGCACCCCCAGCCCGGTCAGCCCGACCCCCATCGCAAAGAGAACCGCCATCGCCCCCGCCAGCGCGAGCAGCGAGATCTGCACCCCCACGACCGGCGCGAAGGCGATGGGGATGAGGCCCTGCGCCACGGCGACGGTCGCGCCGCCCAGGATCTTGCCAAGCGTCACCGACAGGCTGGGCGCGGGCGAGATCAGGATCTGGCGCAGCAGCCCGTGCTGGCGGTCATAGACCAGCTGGAAGCCCGATTGCAGCGAGGCGAAGAGGACGTTCAGCAGCGCGACGCCCGGCAGGACATATTGCGCGTAGCTGTAGCCCTCGATCTCGCGCAGCGTCGCGCCGAGGCCGAAGCCGAGGATGATGAGCCACAGCACCGTCCGCGACAGGCCGCCGAAGATCTGCGACGGATCGCGCAGGTAGCGGGTCAACTCGCGCCGCCACAGCGCCTCGGTGACCGAAAGGGACAGCGCGCTCATGCGGACCTCCGGGGCAGGCGCAGCACGCGGGCGGGCGGGCCGGCGAAGGCGTCGCGCAGGGCGCGGCCGGTCAGGGTCAGGAAGACCTGCTCAAGATCGGCATGGGCATGGCCGCCATGCGCCAGCGCCAGCTCGGCCCGGGTGCCGATGGCCAGCAGGCGGCCCTTGTCGATGATGCCGATGCGGTCGCAGCGCTCGGCCTCGGCCATCGCGTGTGTGGTCATCAGGACCGCCATCCCCTCGGCCCGCAGCCCGTCGATGCGCGCCCAGAGATCCAGCCGCCCCTGCGGATCGAGCCCGAGCGTCGGCTCGTCCAGCACCAGGAGGCGCGGCCCGTGCATCAGCGCGCGCGCCAGTTCCAGCCGCCGCTTCATGCCGCCGGAAAAGCCCCGAAGCGGCCGGTCGGCCTGCTCGCGCAGCCCGGCCCAGTCCAGCGCCTTCTCGACCGCCGCCGCGCGGGCATGGCGGGGCAGCGCGTGCATCGCCGCGTGAAGGCGCAGCGTCTGGCGCGGGCTCAGCCGCTCGTCCAGCGCCGGCTCCTGGAAAAGGACGCCGAGGCTGGCCCGCACCTGCGCCGCCTGCGCGGCGATGTCGGCGCCGGCCACCGTCGCCCGTCCCCGGTCGGGCCGGAGGGCGGTCGTCAGCATCCCAAGCGTCGTGGATTTTCCCGCGCCATTGGGGCCGATCAGCGCCAGGCTCTCGCCCTCGGCCAGCGCGAAGCTGACATCGGCCACCGCCTCGGTCCCGCCGAAGCTGCGTCCCAGTCCGTGGCATTCCAGGATCATCTCAACCTCCCAGCATCGGCTGCGCCTCGGCCAGCGCCCCGGCCAGGGCGTTGCAGGCGTCGGGATGGGGCCCGTCATCGGCGATGGCGTCGAAGGCGGCCTGCGCCCGCGCCAGCGCCTCGGGCGCAAAGAGGGTCAGGGTGCCGGACAGCGCCTCGTCGTGCCAGAACGCGGCGATGGCCAGCGTCTCCTGCCCGCGCGCGGGATCGGCATCGGCGCAGCCCTCGGCCGCCCAGTCCGCCACCAGCCGGGCGGCGCGGGCCAGGTCGCTTCCGGGCCAGGCCGGCGCGCCCGTGCCGCGAAGAAGGGCCGCAGCCATCACCTGCGTCTCGAACTCGATCTCGCCGCCGGGCAGCATCTCGGCATAGGCGGGGGCGGTGGCCGGGATCGCCGCCTCGAGCCGTTCCAGCGATGCGGCGGCGCGGGCCCGCTCTGCCTCGGGCAGCTCGGGCAGCAGGGCGTCGGTCAGGACGCGCACGCGCCGAAGGCCATGATGGGCGAGGGACCAGTCATCCGCCGCGCCCTCGGCCCCGTCCTCGTAAGCTTCGGCGACTCCGCCCTCGGGCAGCAGCAGCGCGGCGATGACGCCCGCCTCGCGCTGCGCGGGATCGGCGGGGCTGGCCGCCCGCAGGATCGCGGCGGCCTCGGCGGCGGCGGCGGAGATGTCATTCGCGGCCGCCGCCGAGGCCGCGGCAGGGTCCAGCGCGGCCAGATGGGCGCGGAACAGCGGCAGCTCGGCCTCGAGATGCGCGTCCAGCTCGTCCGACCCCGCGGCGGCCGCGATCCACAGCCGCTCGGCCGCGGCGATTCGGGCGACGTCCCGCAGGAGATCCGCAGGCTCGGCGAGGGCCGCGGCCGGCAGCACGCAGGCCAGAAGGCTAGCCCTGAACATCGACCACCCCCATCTCGACCGAATGCGCCCCGCGCCCCGCCGGGATCTGGCCGGTGACGCAGAGGCAGTCCGCGTCGATCACGGTGATGCTGTCCGACATCCCGTTCGCGGTGAAGGTTCGGCTGCCGTCGGGGCTTGCGGTGATGCCCCAGGGGCGGCGGCCCATCTGCTCGGCGATCTCGGCAATGATCTCGCCGCTGGCAGTGTCGATCACGTAGACGGTGCTGGTCCCGCCCCCCGCCACGTAGAGCCGGTCGCCCGGGGGCGACAGCACCATCTCGACCGGGCGGCTGTCGAGGCCCAGATCGATCGTCTGCACCACCGCCCTGTCACCCGTGTCGATCACCGAGATCGTCCCGCCGATCTCGGCCGAGACATAGGCGCGGGCGCTGTCGGGCGAGAAGATCACGTCGCGGGGCCGGTTGCCGACCAGCAGGTGGGTCACCAGCTTCATCTCGCGGGCGTCGATGATGGTGACGCTGTGGCTTGTCTCGCCGGTGATATAGGCCCAGGCCCCGTCGGGGCTGGCGGCGACGCCCTCGGGCTCGACGCCGGTCGGGAAGCGTCCCAGCTCGGCGCCCGTCTCGGCGTCATAGGCGGCGGCCTGGGCGATGGCCTCCAGCGACGCCCAGATGACGCGCCCGTCCGGGCTGATCGCCAGCCGCTCGGGATTGCCGCCGGCGCGGATGCGGCGCAGCTCGGAGCCGGTGGCGACATCCACCGCGACGATGGAGTCCTCGGGGCGCTCGCTGGCCGGGTTGAAGTCGCTGACCGCGATATAGGCCGTGCGCCCGTCGGGGCTGATGGCGATGCCGCGCGGGCGCACCTCGCCCGGCCGTCCCGAAATGGGCAGGGTCGTCACCTCGCGTCCCTCGGCGTCGATCACCCCGACCGAAGCTCCGTACTCGTTCGACACGAAGAGGTTGTAGTCCTGCGCCGAGGCCGGCAGGGCCGTCGCCGCGGACAGAGCGGCCAGGCTGATCAACTGTCTCATCGGGTCTCCTCCTCCGTGTCGGTCAGCCGCAGCGCGGCATGTCGCGGGCCATGTCGCCGATCTGGTCGAGGCGCTGGACCGGGTCGGTTCCGGGCATGTAGATGGCAGGCAGCTCTCCGGTAAGCGCGGCGCGGGCCTCCAGGCGCTCAAGCTCTGAGCCGCCCTCGGCAGCGGCGGCGATCTGCACCAAGTAGAGCGACTGGCGCAGTTGCCGGTCCCACGGCCGGAAGCTGGCGCCGATCCCCTTGTGCAGGTCGAAGACCGTCGCAGGGTCCGACAGCCATGCCGCCAGATCGCGCCCCGAAAGGCTGGAGGTCCGCAGGTTCGCCTCGGTCGCGATCTTCACGGCCTGATAGCCGGCCCAAGCGGGCGCATCCATCGGCCGGCCCCACCGCGCCGCGAACCGGGCATTCAGCTCGCGCGCGCCGTAGGAATCCAGCGTCGGCTCCCACAGGGTCGCGCGGTAGGAGCGGCCGGCCTCGGGCGCGGCCTGCCGGCTGGCGCCGTAGAACCAGCGGGTCTGCGCGGCGGCCCAGGGAAAGCCGGTGACGGGCAGCGGCGTGCCGACCGATTCCGCGGCCGCAAGCAGGTCCAGCTGCGTCATCCAGTCGGTCAGCAATAGCACCATGTCGGCATCGGTCCGCGCCATCTCGCGCGCGGCGGCGCGCAGGTCCCGCGCGGCGGGATCGACGGCGACCGCGCCTGCCAGCCGCGCGCCCCAATGGGCGCCGCCGAGCCGCGAGTCCAGCCGCGCCATCAGCGCCTGTCCGTCCGCATCGTCCGAATGCACGACCATCCAGCGGCGGTGACCGGCGCGCACGAACCAGCCTGCCAGCGCGTCCAGATACATCGCGGCGCTGGCCTCGACATGGAAGGTCAGCGGGTCGCAGATGCGACGCAGCGCGTCTTGCGGGGCGGCGATGTTGAGAAACAGCGTGCCCGTCGCGGCGGCGGTTTCCGACAAGGCCAGCGCATCCTCGGCGGTGAATCCGCCGACCAGCACGCTGACGCGGTCATGGGCGATCAGGCGCGCGGCCGCGCGGCGGGCGGCCTCGGCCGTGGGGGCGTTTGCGACCAGAAGATCCACCCCGCCGCCGAAGAGGCCGGCGTTCTGCGCCGCATCCTCGGCGGAGAGGGTCAGCCCGTCCAGTGCGGCGCGGGCCGGGCGACCCAGATTGGCCGGCGCCAGCGGCAGGTCCGGCCCGCCAAGCGGCAGGACCGCTCCGACCCGAAGGCGCGGCGCCGTCTGCGCCAGCGCGGGGGCGGCCAGACCGGCCATCGCGGCCCCGAGGAGCAGGCGGCGCGACAGGCTCATCGCATCGCCTCGCGCAGGCGGGGCGGCGCCAGCGGCAGAAGCGGCATCTGCGCCTCGGCCAGCACCTCCTGCACCGCGTCCCAGCTTTGCGCCAGCGCATGATCGACCGCATCGCGCAGCGCGACGTCATCGGGCCGCGTGCCGATGGTGAAGGCGCCGACCATCGGGATGAAGGGCATGTCGATTTCGGGCGTCACGGGAGACAGCGCCAGCTCCGCATCCGCCGCCACGAGGGGGCCGGCGACCGGACCCCAAAGAATGGCCAGGTCGATCTCGCCCGCCTTCAGCGCGCGGACCGGGCCTTCGGCCATGGCGCCCTCCAGCCGGGCGGCGGGGAAGTGGCGCAGGTTCTCCAGATGGCCGCGCTTGGCGAGCGCGATGGTCGGCGGGGCGGGATGGGCCGGGTCGTCGGCAAGCCCGACCCGCAGATCGGCCAGCGCCGGATCGTCCAGCGAGGCGGGCATCGCCGCCCCCGACCGCGCCACGAAGACATAGCCGGTGCGGTAATAGGCGTGGCTGGTCAGGAAGCCCTTCTGCCCGTCCAGCACCCCCATCGCCAGGTCGCATTCCCCCGCCTGAAGCTGGCGGCGCAGGCTGCGGGCGCGGTGGTCGGGCAGCCAGACCGTCTGCAACTCGGCCCCGAGCGCCGCGGCGACCAGCGCCGCGATGCGGTTGTCGCTGCCGCTGCCGTCGCGCCGCGAGAAGGGCGCGGCGTCGGGATCGGCGCAGAAGGTCAGCGTCCAGGCGGCGGCGGGCTGCGCCGCCGCGACGGTTCCGGCCAGCGCGCCGCCGAAGGCCGCGGCCCTGAGGCACGAGGCGAGGGAGGGCGCCGGCCGGGTCATGGCGTCACGTCTGCGGCAGGGCGAAGACGTGGATCGTGCCGCCTTGCGGAACGTCCCCCTCGTCGCCGAAGGCCGCGTTGATGAAGCCCTGGAAGCGGTCGCCGTCAACGCCCCACCCGGTCGTGACCGAGATGTATTGCCGGCCATCCACCTCGTAGCTGACCGGGGGCGCGATGATGCCGCCGTCCAGCGTGACCGACCACAGCTCGTCCCCCGTCTCGGCGTCGAAGGCGCGGAACATGCTGTCTGTCGTGCCGCCCACGAAGACGAGGCCGCCAGCGGTCGACAGGACCGGCCCCCAGTTGGGCGATTTGAAGTTGACCTGCCATTTCTTCTCCATCGTCCGCACGTCCCAGGCCTGCAGCGCGCCGATATGGTCGCGCGCGGCCTCGGTCGGCGTCATCTCGAGCCCCGAGCCGAGATAGAGGACGCCCGGCTCGTATTCGACCTCGGCCGCCTCCATCGCGCCGCAATGGTTCTCGTTCACCGAGATGAAGACCGTGTGCGTCGCCGGGTCATAGGACTCGGCCGGCCAGTCGCGTCCGCCCCAGGCCGAGGGGCAGAACTCGACCCGCTCGCCCAGCTTGGCGACGGCTTCCTCGTTGTATTCGGGGCGGCCGGTGACGGGATCGAGGCTCTTGAAGACGTTCTGATAGACGTAGGGCTTGCCCTCGATGAACTTTAGCTCGCCGCCCTCGCGGTCCAGCTTGTAGATCCAGCCGTTGCGGGCGAATCGCACGGCCAGCTTCTCGGTCTCGCCATTCTCGCCCGGCAGGTCGATCAGCGTCGGCGGCACGACCTCGTCCCAGTCCCAGCTGTCGTTCCAGTGATACTGGAAGTGGGTCCTGATCTCGCCCGAGGCAGGATCGATGCCGATGGTCGAGGTCGTGTAGAGGTTGTCGCCCGGACGCAGCGCGCCGATCCACGGCGCGGCGTTGCCGACGCCCCAATAGGCCAGCTTCTCCTCGACATCGTAGTTGCCGGTGATCCAGATCGGGCCGCCGCCGGTCTTCCACGTCTCGCCGGGCCAGCTCTCGCTGCCGGGCTCGCCCGGTGCGGGGATGGTGTAGGTCTTCCACAGCGACTCGCCCGTCTCGGCGTCGAAGCCCTGCACGAAGCCGCGGATGCCGAACTCGCCGCCCGAGGTGCCGGCCATCACCACCCCGTCCGCCACCAGCGGGGCGAGGGTCGAATAGTAGCCGTTCTCCCAGTTCTCGAGGGTCTGGTCCCAGACCTGCTCGCCCGTCTTGGCGTCGAGCGCGATCAGATGCGCGTCCAGCGTGGTGACATAGAGCTTGTCGCCCCACAGCGCGACGCCGCGGTTGGTGGGGTGCACCGGGACCAGGCCCTGGGGCAGCTCGCGGTTGAAGCGCCAGTATTCCTCGCCCGTCACCGCATCCAGCGCGATCACCTGCCCGTCATAGACGGTCATGAACATCACGCCGTCATTGATGATGGTCGGTGCCTGATGCGCGCCGCGGGCGGGCAGGGCGCTGAACTCGGCCAGCGTGTTGTAGGGGCCGGTGGCGTGCGAGAAGACCTCGGTCAGCTGGCCGACATTCTCCTTGGTGATCTGGGTCAGCGGGCTGTGGCCCTGCCCGTCATAGGTGCGGCGCGTCTGCAGCCAGTTGGCGTCCTCGGGCTGGGCCAGCCGCTCGGGCGTCACTTCGCTGTAATCGGCGATCTCGGCCAGCGCGGGCTGGCCCAGCACCATCGCCGCGACCGAGGCGGATGCCAGCCATGCGGCAAGGCGTCCGTTCACGTATCCCTTCGACATTCCTTCCTCCCTGAAGTCCTGATGTTTGGGTGTTGTCGTCCGTCAGCGCATGTCCGCCACGTCCTGCGGCAGGACGGCGCCGTAGTCGTTGCCCCAGCTGCTGCGCACGAAGCTGGCGATCGCGGCGATGCGGCCGTCATCCAGATGCTCGGCAAAGCCGGTCATGTAGCCCGGGCCGGTCAGGATCGTGCCGGTCAGGTAATAGGCATCCTCCAGCTTGGCGTTCTCCTTCAGCGGGACGCCGGCCGTGCCCCTGCTGCCGTGGCATTGCCGACAATTCGCCCGGAAGAGCCCTTCGCCCGCCTCGAGGATCTCGGCCGGGACAGGATCGCCCGTGGCCAGTTCGGCGGGGAACATCGCCGCGACACCGACATCCGCAGCCGGGGGCTGGGGGGCCGGCGCGTCCTGCGACAGGGCCGTGCCTGCGCCGGACAGCACGGAGAAGGCGCCCGCCAGCAGCGGCAGCGCTTGGATGATTCGCACGGCTTCCTCCCATTCGAATTCTGCATTCAGAATGATGAATGCGGTTTGCCGTGTCAATCGCGCTGGTTCCCGGAATGCAAAAAGCCGCCCCTGCGGGCGGCCCTCTTCGGCGGCTAGACGCTGAGCCCTACAGTTGCCGGGCTTCCATCGCCGCCAGCAACGCGCCCTGCGCGCCGAGGACGTGATCGGCCACGGCCCGCGCTGCGGCATCGGCATCCCCGGAGAGCAGCACGTCCAGGATCTCGCGATGCTGGCGCCAGACCAGCTCGCCCCTCTCGGCATGCAGGACCACCGCGATCATCACGCGGCGCAGGTAGTTCCAATGCGCCTCGGCGGTGGATGCGATGAACGGGTTGCCCGAGCTGTCATAAAGAAACGAGTGGAACTTCACGTCATGCGCCACTGCCAGGACGGCGCTTCCCTGGTTGCGGGCGGCCTCGCCCTCCTTCAGGATCGGCTCGGCCCGGCGGCGCAGCTCCTCGGCGAAGTCAGGCGCACGGGACAGTCGCTCGCAGATCAGCCGCGCGGCCAGCTGGTCCAGCACGATGCGGATCTGGTAGTGATGGATCACCGCCCCCGCGTCCAGCGGCGCGACATAGAGGCCGCGCGCGCCCAGCTCGACCACCAGCCCGTCGTTCTTCAGAAGCAGCATCGCCTGCTGGACCGGCTGGCGCGAGACGCCGAGGGTCGAGGCCAGTTCTTCCTGGACCAGATGCGTGCCGGCGGCCAGTTCTCCGGTGCAGATGCTGTCGCGGATCATGTCATAGACCTGCTCGGTCCGGCTCTGGGCGGCGGCAATCGGGCGCATGGAAACCTCTCTTCGGCAAAACGGCCGGCCGCTGGTGCGGCCGACCTTGAGGATACGACATTCCGAACGCGGATGCGCCTGCAAATCAGGTCTGGATATAGGCGATGTGCGTCTCGGTATATTCCAGCAGCCCGTGCTTGCCGTCCGCCCCGCCGATCCCCGACTTGCCGCGGCCGGCATGGAAGCACTGCATCGCCTCGAAGTTCTCGCGGTTCACGTAGGTCTCGCCGAACTTCAGCTCGTGGCAGGCGCGCAGCGCGTCGTTCAGCTTGGTCGTGTAGATCGAGGAGGTGAGGCCATAGGTCGTGTCGTTCGCCCGCTCGATCGCCTCGTCGAGGCCCGACACTTCGATCAGCGGCAGGACGGGACCGAAGGTCTCGTTGCGGATGATCTGCATGTCCTGGCGGCAGTTGACCAGCACGGTCGGCTCGTAGTGATTGCCTTGGCCCAGGTCGGCCGCCTTGCCGCCCAACGCGACCTCGGCGCCTTCCGAGACGGCCGACTTCACCAGCGTGTCGATCTTGTCGAGGCCCGCGCGGTTGATGATCGGGCCCATGTCCAGCTCGTCCCCGGCCAGCGGATCGCCGTAGCGCACCGCCTTCATCGCCGCGACCAGCTTCTGGGTGAACTCGGCCGACACGCTGCGATCCACGTAGACCCGCTCGGCGGCGTTGCAGACCTGGCCGGTGTTCAGCGTGCGCGACTGCGTGATGGCGCGCGCCGCGAGGTCGAGATCGGCATCCGCCGTCACGATGGCCGGCGCCTTGCCGCCCAGTTCGAGGTTCATCTTGGTGATGTTCTTGGCCCCGTCCGCCATGATGCGCGAGCCGGTCTCGACGCTGCCGGTGAAGCTGACCATCCGCACGTCTTGATGGGTCACAAGCGCCTTGCCGGTCGTGGCGCCGCGGCCATAGACGATGTTGAAGACGCCCTCGGGCAGCTCGGTCTCGGTCACGAGGCGGGCGAAGAGCGCGGCGTTGTTCGGGGTCTCCTCGCTCGGCTTGATGACGATGGCGTTGCCGGTGATCAGGGCAGGGGCCATCTTCCGGGCGATCAGGAAGAAGGGGAAGTTCCAGGGCAGGATGCCCGCGACGACGCCGACCGGCTGGCGGAATAGGAAGATGCTCTCGCCCGCGCGGTCCGAGGGCAGGATCTCGCCCTCGATGCGCCGCGCCCATTCCGCCATGTAGTCGATGTAGTTGGCGGTGAAATGCGCCTCGACCGTCGCCAGCGGCAGGATCTTGCCCTGCTCCTCCGAGATGACGCGCGCGATCTCGTCGGCATTGGAGCGGATCTTGGCCGAGATCTGGCGCAGGAAGCCCGCGCGCTCGATCGGGGGCAGCTTCTCCCACGCGGTCTGCGCCTTCTTCGCCGTCGCGACCGCCTCGGCCACCCCGTCCGCGCCGGTATCCGGGATCTCGGAAATCTTGCTGTCCCGCGCCGGGTTCAGCACGTCGATGCGGTCGCCGCCTGCAACCGGCACGAAGCGCCCGCCGACAAAATTCTCGTGCAACGTCATATCTCGTTCCTCCCTGGTGATCGGGAGCCAGACCCGATTCGACAGGAACGTTAACACATGAATTGAGAATTCGGAATTCAGTATCCGCGGCCAAGGGAGTGCACGTGATGTTGGCGCTCGATCATCGAGATGATGAACCCAAAGGTTGTGGATGTCTGACAGCCCACCGTCTCGCAGGTGGCAAAGTCGGGCCTGCGTGATCGACATGAAGTGTCGGGTCTGGTGCCAACGCTACAAGTGCTGAGAAGGAAAAGTGGCAGCCCGTAGGGGAATCGAACCCCTCTTTCCAGGTTGAAAACCTGGCGTCCTAACCGATAGACGAACGGGCCACTCTGTCCGCTCTGCCGGTCTTGCCGGCGGCGTGAGGCGGTGTTTAGGCAAAGCGTTCGGAGCGTGCAAGCGGAAAAAACCGGCCGCTCGCGAAAAATCCGCAGCCCCTGTTCCAGGCCGCCGCGAAGGGGTGCGCCGGCTTGCGGCAGCGCTGCCCAGAGGGTAGACCCGCGGCCGTCAAGAAGCCGCCGCGAAGGGGATGAACCCATGTCGATCACCAAGGACGAGGCCCGCAAGGTCGCCCATCTGGCGCGGGTTGCGGTCGATGAGGCTGACCTCCCGGCGCTGGCCCGCGACCTGAGCGGCATCCTCGATTTCATGGAACAGCTGAACGAGGTCGATGTCGAGGGCGTCGAGCCGATGACCGGGGTCACGCCCATGCGCCTCAAGCGGCGCGAGGATGTCGTGACCACGGGCGGCATGCCCGAGAAGATCCTGTCCAACGCCCCCGACGCGCGCGAGGGCTTCTTTGCCGTGCCGAAGGTGGTGGAATGACCGAACTGAACACGCTGACCATCGCCGCCGCGCGCGAGGCGCTGGCCAAGGGCGAGGTGACCGCAGCCGAGCTGACCGAGGCCTGCCTTTCGGCCATCGACGCCTCGGGCGCGCTGAACGCCTTTGTGCACAACACGCCCGAGATGGCGCGCGAGATGGCGGTGGCCGCCGACGAGCGCATCCGCCAGGGCCGCGCCGCGCCGATGACGGGCATCCCGCTCGGCATCAAGGACGTCTTCTGCGTGCGCGGCGTGCCGAGCCAGGCCGCCAGCCGCATCCTGTCGGGCTTCAAGCCGGAATACGAATCGACCGTCACCCAGAACCTGTGGAACGCGGGCGCGGTGATGCTGGGCAAGCTGAACCAGGACGAGTTCGCGATGGGCTCGGCCAACGAGACCAGCTGCTACGGTCCCGCGGTGAACCCGTGGAAGGCGGCCAATGGCGCGCCCCTGACACCGGGCGGCAGCTCGGGCGGCTCGGCCGCGGCGGTGGCGGCGGACCTTTGCCTCGCGGCGACGGGAACCGATACCGGCGGCTCGATCCGCCAGCCGGCGGCCTTCACCGGAACGGTCGGGCTGAAGCCCACCTATGGCCGCGTGAGCCGGTGGGGCGTGATCGCCTATGCCTCCAGCCTCGACCAGGCCGGGCCGATGACCAAGACCGTGCGCGACGCGGCGATCATGCTGGGCGCGATGGCCTCAAGCGATCCGGCCGACAGCACCTGCGCCGACCTGCCCGTGCCCGATTTCGAGGCCGCGCTGACCGGCGACATCCGCGGCAAGCGCATCGGCATCCCGCGCGAATACCGCGTCGACGGCATGCCGGACGAGATCGACGCGCTCTGGCACAAGGGCGCCGAGATGCTGCGCGATGCCGGCGCCGAGATCGTCGACATCTCGCTGCCGCACACGAAATACGCGCTGCCGGCCTATTACGTCATCGCGCCTGCCGAGGCGTCCTCGAACCTCGCCCGCTATGACGGGGTGCGCTTCGGCCACCGCGCCAAGCTGGCCCAGGGCGACGGCATTACCGAGATGTACGAGAAGACCCGCGCCGAGGGCTTCGGCCCTGAGGTGCAGCGCCGCATCATGATCGGCGCCTATGTCCTCTCGGCCGGGTTCTACGACGCCTATTACAACCGCGCCCGCAAGGTCCGCGCGCTGATCAAGCGCGACTTCGACACCGCCTTCGCCGAAGGGATTGATTCGATCCTGGCGCCGGCGACGCCGTCCGCGGCCTTTCCGCTCGGCTCGACGGCGCAGGACGATCCCGTGGCGATGTATCTCAACGACGTCTTCACGGTGACGCTGAACCTCGCCGGCCTGCCGGGCATCGCGGTCCCCGTGGGCCAGGACAAGGCGGGCCTGCCGCTCGGCCTCCAGCTCATCGGCCGGCCCTTCGAGGAGGGCGATCTGCTGAACCAGGCGCATGCGCTGGAACGGGCGGCGGGCTTTGTGGCCAAGCCCGAACGCTGGTGGTAGGGTTCCCCCAGCAGCTCACGAACGGAGGCGCGATGCGCGGCTGGTTGGTCTTGACGGTGCTGGCGCTGGCCGGCTGCAACGAACAGGCGGGCTGGAACCCGAACTATCTGGCCACCTCCAGCCCCTACGGCCAGTATCGCGAGGCGCGCGAGGCAGGGCTGACGGGGCAGGGCGAGGCGCCGGGCATCATCCCGATCGCGCGGCCCTTCTACGCGCCGGTCCCGGTGAGCGAGAACGGCCGCACGGTGCTGGTGCCGCGCCCGGTGGCGGTGGTGGCGCGCCCCTGAGGCCATGCGCAGCCCGAACCACGGCGACCGGCGCGGGCAGCGGCCCGAGCTGATCGTCCTGCACTACACCGGCATGGCCGACGCCGTTTCGGCCCGGGCCCGGCTTTGCGATCCGACCGCCGAGGTTAGCGCGCACTGGCTGATCGACGAGCGGGGCGAGGTGATCCCGCTGGTCGATGAGACCCGCCGCGCCTGGCACGCGGGTGCCGGCAGCTGGCAAGGGCGCGACGACGTGAACTCGCGCAGCATCGGCATCGAGATCGCCAATCCCGGCGACCGCCCCTTCACCGCCGCGCAGATGCGCGCGCTCGAGACGCTCCTGACGCAGGTCATGGCCCGCTGGCGGCTCGACCCCGAGGCGGTCATCGCTCATTCCGACATGGCGCCGGGCCGCAAGATCGACCCTGGCCCCCGCTTCGATTGGGAATGGCTCGCCCGCCAAGGCCTCGCCAGCTTCTCGCGCCCCCGCCCGAACGATCCCGCCCCTCCGCTCGGCCCCAGCCTCGACGCCCTCGGCTATCCGCCCGCGGACCCCGCCACCCGCCTGGCCGCCTTCCGCCTCCGCCACCGCCCTTGGGCGACGGGCCCCGAGAGCCGCGCGGATCGCCAGACCGCCGCCCGTCTTCTTCTTCACGAAAATATCCCGGGGGACGCCCCGCAGGGGCGGGGGGCAGCGCCCCCATTCGACGGTTGACGCAGGCGCGCCCGCCGGCCATATCACCCCTCGCGCGGAGGGCCGGATGGCCGCGGCGGGGCGACCCGTCGAGGAAAGTCCGGACTCCATGAGGCAACGGTGCCGGGTAACGCCCGGCGGGGGCGACCCCAGGGAAAGCGCCACAGAGAACAGACCGCCTGCCTTCGGGCCGGCAAGGGTGAAACGGTGGGGTAAGAGCCCACCGGGGGGCTGGCAACAGCGCCCGCATGGCAAGCCCCACCGGGAGCAATGCCGAATAGGGATCGCGCGCGGGTTCGCCCGCAGGGCCGCCTTGCCCCAGCAGATCCGGGTAGGCAGCTAGATCCGGCGGGCAACCGCCGGGCCAGAGGAATGGCCATCCATCCGCGACAGCGGGGGACAGAATCCGGCTTACAGGCCCTCCGCGCAACGCACGCCTCTTCCCCGATTCCCGGTTGACTTCGCCGCACGCGCGGCTAAAAGGCGCCTTCAACAAGATTTCACGGGGTTTGCGGCGCGCGATTGCCCCGAAGCAGGAGCGATTACCATGGCGAAGCCGACCACCATCAAGATCCGGCTGAACTCCTCGGCCGGCACCGGGCACTTCTACGTCACCAAGAAGAACGCCCGCACCATGACCGAGAAGATGACCGTCCGCAAATACGACCCGGTCGTCCGTCAGCACGTCGAATACAAGGAAGGCAAGATCAAGTGATCTTGCGTCCCTTCGGGTGAGACAGGCCGCCTCCGCAAGGATGGCGGCTTTTCCTTTTCGGCAAGGGCCCGCGCGTCGGCGCGCCTCTGCCGCAGCGACTCGCTTGCCCGCAGCGGCCTGCGGTCCTAGCGTGGCGGCATGGAAATCATCGTCAACGGGACGTCCCACCGCCTGAGCGCGGACCCGGACATGCCGCTGCTCTGGGCGCTGCGCGACATCCTGGGTCTCACCGGCACGAAATACGGCTGCGGCGCGGCGGCCTGCGGCGCCTGCACGGTCCATCAAGGTGGCCGAGCGGTGCTGTCCTGCCAGCTTCTGCTGGGCGACGTCGCCGGAGAGATCACCACGATCGAGGGGCTCGGCACGCCCGAGGCGCCCCATCCCGTCCAGGCCGCCTGGATCGAGCAGCAGGTCGCGCAATGCGGCTATTGCCAGTCCGGGCAGATCATGGCGGCGGCCGCGCTGCTGGCGGGCAATCCCGCGCCCTCGGACGACGAGATCGACGCCGCGATGGAAGTGAACCTCTGCCGCTGCGCCACCTATCCGCGCATCCGCGCCGCGATCCGCAGCGCCGCGCTGCGCCTCGGCGGCAGCTGATGGCGGGGGGGCTCCGCCGGGCCGGGCGCATCGCGCGCCGGGGCTTCCTGATCGGCTCGGCTGCCGTCGTCGGCGGCGTCGCCTTCGGTGCCTGGCGCTACACCCGCCCTCTGCCGGACCCGTTCCTCGGCCTGCTGGAGGAGGACGCCGTCGCCCTCACGCCCTATGTCGTCATCGACCGCGGCGGCATCACGCTGATCGCGCCGCGCGCGGACAAGGGGCAGGGCAGCCGGTGGGTGCAGGCCGCGCTGATCGCCGAGGAGCTGGACATCGACCCCGCCACCGCGCGGATCGAGCCCGGCCCGGTCAGCCCGGCCTATTACAACCGCGCGCTCCTCTCCGAGAACCTGCCCTTCGTGCCGACCGACCGCAGCTGGCTGGCCGAGACCGCGCGCGCCGCCAGCGACATCCCCGCCCGGCTGCTGGGCCTGCAACTGACCGGCGGCAGCTCGACCGTTCCCGACGGCTTCCAGAAGCTGCGCGAGGCCGGCGCCGTGGCGCGCGAGACGCTGAAGGAGGCCGCCGCCCGGCGCGAGGGGCTGGAGCGCGCCGATCTGGCCACCGAGGACGGCGCGGTGATCCTGCCGGACGGGCGCCGCATCGCCTATGCCGATCTGGCGCAGGATGCCGCCCGGATCCCGCCCGTGACCCAGGTCGTCCTGCGCGACCCGGCGCAGTGGCGTATCCTCGGCACGCGGCGCCGGCGCGGCGACATCGTCGCCAAGTCCACCGGCACGCAGGTCTACGGCATCGACCTGCGGCTGCCGGACATGCTCTACGCCACGACGCGCTCGGCCCCGCTCGGCGGCGAGGTGCGGGTGCTGGACGCCTCGGCCGCCGAGGCGGTGCCCGGGGTCCGGCAGGTCCTGCCCATCGGCGGGGGCGTCGCGGTTGTCGCGGACAGCACCTGGGCCGCCTTCCGCGGCGCCGAGGCGCTGCGCGTCGAGATGCTGCCGCCGGACCGTCCCGGCGAGCAGGCCGAGATCTGGGAGAGCCTCGCCGCCACGCTTGAGGCGGGCCGGATCGACAGCCGCAACCGCGACGACGGCGACGTCGGTGCCGCGCTGGACGGGCCTGGCGCGATCGCAGCCGAGTACCGCGTCCCCTTCCTCGCCCATGCCCCGCTGGAGCCGCTGAACGCGACGGTGCGCGTCACCGCCGAGGCCTGCGAGATCTGGGCCGGCACGCAGGTTCCCGACTTCCTCGTCGCCCGCGCCGCCGCGCTGACGGGCCTGCCGCCCGAGGCCGTGCGGCTTCACAACCAGATGATCGGCGGCAGCTTCGGCCGGCGGCTCGAGATCGACTTCATCCTGCAGGCTGTCGAGATCGCCCGCGCCGTGCCCGGCCGCCCCGTCAAGCTGACCCTCTCGCGCGAGGAGGACTTCGCCCAGAGCCGCCCGCGCCCGGCCCAGATCGCCCGCGCGCGCGGCCTCGTCGGACCCGGCGGGATCGAGGCGCTGGACCTCGCCATCGCCTCGCCCTCGGTCATGGCCTCGTGGTTCGGCCGCGTCTGGCGCAGCCCGCCCGGCGCCGACATCAGCATCGTCGCCGGAGCCTGGGACCAGCCCTTTGCCATCCCCGCCTTCCGCGTCAGCGGCCTGCGCGCGCCCGAGACGGTGCCGGTCAGCAGCTGGCGCTCGGTCGGGGCCTCGTCGAACGGCTTCTTCCTCGGCAGCTTCATGGACGAGCTGTTCGCGGCCGGCGGGATCGACCCGTTCGAGGGGCTTTTGCAGCTCTGCACCCACGAACAGTCCCGCGCCGTCATCGAGGAGGCGCGCAGGCTGTCCGGCTGGACGGGCCGCAACCCGCGCGCCGGACGCGGGCAGGGCGTGGCCTTCTGCCTCAGCTTCGGCGTGCCCTGCGCGCAGGTGGTCGAGATCGAGGAAACCGAACGGGGCCTTCGCCTCGTCCGCGCCGTCGCCGTCGCCGACATCGGCCCGGTGCTGGACCCGGTGAACGCCGAGGCGCAGCTGTGGGGCGGGATGCTCTTCGGGCTGGGCCATGCGATGAACTGCCAGCTGACCTACGCGGCCCACCGCCCCGAGCAGCAGAACTTCTTCGACCACGACGCGATGCGCCTGCCGCAATGCCCCGAGGTCGAGGTCCGCCTGCTGGAGAACGGCCCGATCCGCGGCATCGGCGAGCCGGGCGTGCCGCCCGCGGCGGCCGCCTTGGGCAACGCGATCTTCGCCGCCACGGGCCAGCGGCTTCGCACGCTGCCCTTCGCGGGCCAGATCCGCTTTGCCTGAATGAGGGGACGCGTCGGGCTTCTGCTGGCGGCTGGCGCCTCGCGCCGCTTCGGGGCCGAGGACAAGCTGCTGGCGCCGCTACGCGGACGTGCCCTGGTCGAACATGCGGCGGCGGCGATGCGCGCGGTCCCGCTCGACCTGCGAATCGCGGTCGTCGCCAGCGCGGCGGTGGCCGTGCGGCTGGAGGGGTTCCGCATCGTCGCCGTGCCGCCGGGCGGTCAGGCTGAGAGCCTTCGCGCAGGGGTGAGGGCGGCCGGACAGGCGGAGCGCCTGCTGGTCGCGCTCGGCGACATGCCGGACGTGACGCCGGAGCATCTGGCGCGCGTTCTTGCCGCCGCGACGGATGCGTCGCCCTCGGCCAGCCATGACGGCGACGCGGTGCTGCCGCCGGCCTGCTTTCCCCGCCTGCTGCTGCCCGCGCTGGCCGCTCTGGAAGGCGACCGGGGGGCGGGCAGCCTGCTGCGCGGCCTCAAGCCCGCCCAGCTTGTCGCCGCGCCCGCGCTTCTGCGCGACATCGACCGGCCGGACGACCTGGGCGGCTGATCGCGGTTGCGCCCCCGCCCGGCTTGGTCATTCTGGCACCATGGATGACGCCGTGCCCGAACTGACGCCCGAGGTGCTGCCGGCCGGCCTCGACGGTCTGCTGGTGCGCTTCCACCTCTCGCCGCATCCCGCGGCGATCGCGGCGGCGCAGGTCATGGCCGCGCGGCTTCAGGCGGACCCGCCCCCCGGAACGGCCGAGATCTGCCCGGCCCTCGTCTCGGTCCACTTGCGGATCGACCCCACCGCCGACCGCGCGGGCCTTTCCGTCCGTCTTCTGGCCGAGGCGCGCCGCGTTGCAATGGAGCGGCCCCCGCTGCCGGGTCCCGTGCGGCGCTGGACCATCCCCGCGGCCTTCGGCGGGGCGGATGGCCCCGATCTGGGGCGGATCGCGGCGGCCATGGGCCGGAGCGAGGATGCCGCGCTCGCCGAGCTGCTGGAGGCTGACCTGCGCGTCCTGGCCATCGGCTTCGCGCCGGGCCAGCCCTATCTCGGCCTGCTGCCGCCGGGCTGGAACCTGCCGCGCCTGCCGCAGATCACGCCCGAGGTGCCGGCGGGGGCCATCGTCGTCGCGCTGCGCCAGATCGTCGTCTTCGGCGCGCCCTCGCCGACGGGCTGGCAGCAGCTGGGCCGCACCTCCTTTCGCAGCTTCCTGCCCGCGCGCGAGCCGCCGATGGTCCTGCGCGCGGGGGATGCGCTGCGCTTCGTGCGCGTGGCGCCGGACGCGCTGCCCGCAGCGGAGGATGGCGGTGGCCTTGGCGGCGCGCTGCTGGAGCGGCTGGCATGAGCGGGAAGCTGATCATCCACGCCGCGCAGGGCGTGCTGACGGTGCAGGATCTCGGGCGGCCCGGCCATCTGGCGCAGGGCCTCGGCCGCGGGGGCGCGATGGACCGCCTCGCGCTGATCGAGGCCGCCGCCCTCCTGGGCCAGCCCGCGCCCTTGGCCGCGATCGAGATGGCCGGCGCGGGCGGCACGTTCGAGGTCAGCGCCCCCACGCGCATCGCCCTGACCGGCGCGCCGATGCGGGCCCAGCTGGACGGCCGCCCGCTTCTCTGGGCGGCCGTCCACCTCTTCCGGCCGGGCCAGCGCCTGCGGATCGGTCCCGCCGAGGCCGGCGTCTACGGCTACCTGACCCCGGCCGGCGGCATCGCGTCGGAGGCATGGCTCGGCAGCCGCGCGGCGCATCTGACGATCGGCATCAGCGCGCCCCTGGCCGCGGGCGACGCTGTGCCGCTGCACGCCGATCCCTCACCGCAAGACCCGGCGCTGCGGCTGGACGTGGCCCCGCGCTTCGCGGGCGGCGAGCTGCGGCTGATCGACGGGCCGCAGACCCCGCTCTTTTCGGACGAGACGCTCGCCGCCTTTGCTCAGGCCCGCTTCACCCGCGCCGTGCAGGGCAACCGGCAGGGCATCCGGCTGGACGCGGCTGCGCGCTTTCCGGCTGAGGCGCTGCGGCAGCTCACGGCGGGCCTTGCCTCGGACATCATCGGCCCGGGGGACGTGCAGATGACCGGTGAGGGCGTCCCCTACGTCCTTGGGGCCGAGTGCCAGACCATCGGCGGCTATCCCCGCATCGGCGCGGTCCTGCCGGATGATCTGCCCCGCGCAATGCAGGCGCCGCCGGGCGCGGGCCTCGGCTTCCGGCGCATCACCCTTGACGAGGCGCTGGCCTGCCACGTCCCCGAGGCGCAGCTGCTGGCCGAGGCGCGCCGCCGCTGCCGGCCCCTGCTGCGCGATCCGCGCGAGGTGGGCGACCTGGCCTCTCACAACCTGATCGGCGGGGTGATCCGGGGCGACGAGCACGAGATGGAGGAGAGGGCGCGATGAGGATCGACCTGAATGCCGACATGGGCGAGGGCTTCGGCCCCTGGACCATGGGCGACGACGCGGCGCTGCTGGAGGTGGTGACCTCGGCCAACATCGCCTGCGGCGGCCATGCCGGCGATCCGGTGGTGATGGGGCGGGTGATGCGCGCGGCGGCGGCGCAGGGCGTGGGCATCGGGGCGCATCCGGGCTTTGCCGACCTTCAGGGCTTCGGGCGGCGGCGGATGCACCTTTCGGCCGAGGAGCTGGGCGGCCTCGTCGCCTATCAGTTGGGCGCGGCGCAGGGCATCGCGCGGGCGGCGGGGCTCGAGGTCCGGCATCTCAAGCTGCACGGCGCGCTGTCGAACATGGCGAGCGAAGAGCCGGCCATCGCCCGCGCCTGCTTTCAGGCCGCGCTGAAGGTCGCCCCGGGCATCAGGCTGGTGGTGCTGGCCGCGACCCCGATGCAGGCAGTGGCCGAGGAGCTGGACGCCGCATGGGCCGGCGAGATCTTCGCCGACCGGGCCTATCAGGACGACGCGACGCTGGTGGACCGCAGCCAGCCGGGCGCGGTGCTGCACGACGCCGAGGTGGTCGGCCCGCGCATCCAGGCGATGCTGCGGGCGGGGGCGATCATCACCGCCTCGGGCCGGCAGATCCCGGCGCGGATCGACACAGTCTGCCTGCATGGCGACAGCCCGGACGCGGTGGCGCTGGCGCGGCGGCTGCGCACGCATCTGGCCGGCGCCGGCATCCAGATCCGCCGCTTCGACTAGCCGCGCCCGTCTTGTGCGGCGCGCCCTGCCGTGCCAGACCCGGTGCCGAAAGGACCTTCCATGACCGACGACGCTGCCTTCGAGCTTCCCGTGATCCGCCTGCGCCCCAAGTCGAAGCCGCAGGCGATCCGCCACGGCTTCCCTTGGGTCTTTGCGGACGAGGCGGTGCTGGACCGGCGCACGCGGAACATCGTCCCCGGCGGCTTCGCGCGGCTGGAGGACCCCGAGCGCAAGCCCCTGGGGCTGGTGACGGTCAACCCGAACTCGAAGATCGTGGCGCGGGTGATGGACGGCGATCCCGAGGCGCGCATCGACGGGGCCTGGATCGCCGCGCGCCTGTCGCGCGCCCTTCAGATGCGCGAGCGGCTCTATGAGGCGCCGTTCTACCGGCTGGTCCATGCCGAGGCGGACGGATTGCCGGGCCTTGTCATCGACCGCTTCGGCGATGCGGCGGTGATGCAGCCGAACGCAGCCTGGGCCGACGCCATGGCCGAGGAGATCGCCGACGCGCTGGTGCAGGTGACGGGCGTTTCCACCGTGATCCTGAACGGGCAGGGACGCGCGCGGGGGCTGGAGGGCCTTGGCGAGCGGATGGAGGTCATCCGCGGCAGCGCGCCCGAGGCGCCGGTGCAGGTCGCCATGAACGGCGCGACCTACCTGGCGGACCTGATGGGCGGGCAGAAGACCGGGCTCTTCTTCGACCAGCGCCCGAACCATGCCTTCGCACGCGCGCTGGTGCCGCAGGGCGGGACGGTGCTGGACGTCTTCTCCCATGTCGGCGGCTTCGGGCTGGCGGGGCTTGCAGGCGGGGCCGGCCGGGCGACCTGCGTCGATGGCAGTGCCGCCGCGCTGGAACTGGCGCAGGGCGGGGCCGCCGCGATGGGCGCGGGCGACCGGCTGGAGGTGATCCAGTCCGACGCCTTCAAGGCACTGGAAGCGATGGCCGAGGAAGGCCGCCGTTTCGACGTGGTGATCTGCGATCCGCCCGCCTTCGCGCCGGCCAAGCCCGCGCTCGAGGCGGGCTTGCGCGCCTATGAGCGGGTGGCGAAGCTGGCCGCGCCGCTGGTCGCGCCGGGCGGTTATCTGGGGCTCTGCAGCTGCTCGCACGCGGCCGACCTGACCGCCTTCCGCAATGTCAGCGCGCGCGGGATCGGGCGCGGCGGGCGGCGGGCGCAGCTGATCCACACCGGCCAGGCCGGGCCCGACCATCCCATGCTGCCGCATCTGGCCGAGACGGGCTATCTCAAGGCGCTGTTCTTCCGGCTGGACTGATGCGCGCGGTTCTCGACGCCAATGTCCTCTACCCGACCATCCTGCGCGAGATCCTGTCCGATCTGGCCGGGCGCGGTCTGTTCCAGCCGCTCTGGTCGGCGCGCATCCTCGGCGAGTGGCGCCACGCCGCCGCCCGGCTCGGCCCGGAGGGGGACGCGGTGGCGGGCGCCGAGATCGCGCTGCTGCGGGCCCGCTTCCCGAAGGCCGAGATGGCGGATGACGGGACCGCCGCCATCGACCTCGACTTCCCCGATCCCGCAGACCGCCATGTCGTCGAGGCGGCGCTGGCGGGCGGCGCGCCGCTGATCGTCACCGCGAACCTGCGCGATTTCCCGCAGCGGATCATGGCGGGCCTCGGCCTGCGGGCGATCCATCCCGACGCCTTCCTCCTCGACCTTCTGGCAGCCGATCCGGCGGCCGTGCGCGGGGCGACCGATGCGGCGCTTGCCAAGGCGCAGGCGCTCGGCGGCGATCTGACGCTGCCGGCCATGCTGAAGAAACTGCGGCTTCCCCGCCTCTTGCGCGCCCTGCGCACGTGACGTGAAAAGGTTGATGCCGATTGCCGTTAACGCTAACAACGGGTAGAGCGGAACCCGGCCTGAAGGAGGACATCATGGTCTCGCGTGTCATTCCGGTAGACGACTTCGATCTGGTGGTTTTCGGCGCCACGGGCGATCTGGCCCGTCGCAAGATCCTGCCCGGCCTCTACCGCCGCTTCACAGCCGGGCAGATCCCGGCCAGCGCCCGCATCATCGGCGCGGCCCGGACCGAGCAGGACGACGACGCCTTCCGCAGCGACGCCCGCGCGGCCATCTGCGAATTCGGCGGCGCACCCCGGGACGAGGCGAGGATCGACGACTTCCTGAACCTGCTGGGCTATGTCGCCATCGACGCCAAGGGCGAGGGCGGCTGGTCCGAGCTGAAGTCGCGGATGCGGCCCGGCACCGTCCATGCCTTCTACTTCTCGGTCGCCCCCGCGCTCTTCGGCGACATCGCCGAGCGGCTGGCGACCAACGGCATCGCGGATGCCGAAAGCCGGGTGGTGGTGGAAAAGCCCTTCGGCCGCGACCTTGCCAGCGCCCGGGCGCTGAACGAGACGCTGGCGCGCCATTTCACCGAGGCGCAGATCTACCGGATCGACCACTACCTGGGGAAGGAGACCGTCCAGAACCTGATGGCGGTGCGCTTCGCGAACATCCTCTTCGAGCCGCTGTGGAACTCGCAATACGTCGACCACGTCCAGATCACCGTCGCCGAAACGGTGGGCGTGGCCGGGCGCGGCAGCTATTACGACAAGTCCGGCGCAATCCGGGATATGGTCCAGAACCACATGATGCAGCTCCTCTGCCTCATCGCGATGGAGCCGCCGTACCATTTCGACCCGGACGCGGTCAGGGACGAGAAGCTCAAGGTCATCCGCGCCCTGCAGGCGGTGCCGCCGGCGGACATCGTGCGCGGCCAGTACCGGGGCGCCGACGCCGATTACCTGACCGACGCCGAGGACCCCAACTCGCGCACCGAGAGCTATGTCGCGATGAAGGTCTGCATCTCGAACTGGCGCTGGCAAGGCACGCCCTTCTACCTGCGGACAGGCAAGAAGCTGCGCGCCCGCACCTCCGAGATCGCGATCACCTTCAAGGAGCCGCCGCATTCCATCTTCGACGACAGCGGCAGCCCGCGCGCCAACCAGCTTGTCATTCGCCTGCAACCCAACGAGGGCATGAACCTCAAGGTGATGATCAAGGAGCCGGGGCCGGGAGGGATGCGGCTGGTGCAGGTGCCGCTGGACATGTCCTTCGCCGACGCGCTCGGCTCGGACGGCGCGGACATGCCCGACGCCTACGAGCGGCTGATCATGGACGTGATCCGCGGCAACCAGACCCTCTTCATGCGCGGGGACGAGGTCGAGGCGGCCTGGGCCTGGACCGACCCGATCATCAAGGCCTGGGAGGACGGCAAGCACCGGCCCGAGCCCTATGACCCCGGATCCTCGGGACCCGAGGAAGCGTTGCGCCTGATGCATCGCGACAACCGGCGATGGAGGGAGATCCGCTCATGACGATGGAATTCTGCGAATACCCCGACCGCGAGATGCTGGCCCTGTCGCTGGCCGACCGCATGGCCTCGCAATTGGCGCAGCACCTGCGCGCGAACGATCACGCAACGCTCTGCGTGCCCGGCGGCACCTCGCCCATGCCGGTCTTCGAGACGCTGTCGGGCGCCGACCTGGACTGGGGCCGCGTGACGGTGATGCTGGGCGACGAGCGGTGGGTGGACGGAGAGCACAAGCGCTCGAACAGCCGGCTCTTGCGGCGGCACCTTCTCAAGGACAAGGCGGCGGCGGCGGAGTATATCGACCTCTACACCGGCGATCCCCAGCCCGAGGACGCGGCCGAGGCGCTGGCGGCCCGCATTGCCCCGCACCTGCCGCTGACCGTCCTGCTGCTCGGGATGGGCAACGACATGCACACGGCAAGCCTCTTTCCAGGCGGCGACCGTCTGGCCGAGGCGCTGGCGACGGACGCCCCCCCGGTCATGGCGATCCGCGCCGAGGGCGCCGAGGAGCCGCGCATCACCCTGACGCGCCCGGTCCTGGCCAATGCCATCAACATCCATGTCCTGATCACCGGTCCCGAGAAGCGCGAGGCGCTGGAGCGGGCCGCGAGGCTGGACCCCCTGGAGGCGCCGATCCGCGCCTTCCTCGACGCCGCGACCGTCCACTGGGCCGAATGAGGTTTGCCTGAATGACCGAGATCTGGAACCGCCTGAAGGACCACCGCAAGACCCAAGGCGAGGCGCGCATCGAGGCGCTGTTCGCCGATCCCTCGCGGGCCGAGGCCTTCTCGGCCGAGGCGGACGGGCTGGTCTTCGACTATTCCAAGACGATGATCGACGCGGGCGCGCGCGATCTGCTGCTGGATCTGGCGCGCGGCGCGGATGTCGAGGCGCGGCGCGAGGCGATGTTCACCGGCGCCAAGATCAACGAGACCGAGGGCCGCGCGGTCCTGCACACGGCGCTGCGGAACCTCGCCGGCAGCGTGATGGTCGACGGGGCCGAGGTGATGGACGAGGTGCGCGCCACCCATGCCCGCATGACGGACTTCGCGCGGGCGGTGCGGGATGGCAGCTTCGCCGGGCAGGGCGGTGCGATCACCGATGTGGTGAACATCGGCATCGGCGGCTCGGACCTTGGGCCCGCGATGGCGGCGCTGGCGCTGGCGCCCTATCATGACGGCCCGCGCACGCATTTCGTCAGCAACGTCGACGGGGCGGATATCGCCGACACGCTGAAGGAGCTGGATCCGGCGACGACGCTGGTGATCGTGGCCTCCAAGACCTTCACCACCATCGAGACGATGACCAACGCCAGGACGGCGCGGGACTGGATGGGGAAGGCGGTCGCCGATCCCGGCGCGCAGTTCGTGGCGCTGTCCTCGGCGGCGGGCAAGGCGGCCGAGTTCGGCATCGACGAGAGCCGCGTCTTTGGCTTCGAGGATTGGGTTGGCGGGCGCTATTCCATGTGGGGTCCGATCGGGCTGTCGCTGATGCTGGCCGTCGCGCCGGAGCGGTTCGACGAGTTCCTCGCCGGCGGCGCGGCGATGGACGCGCATTTCCGGGGCGCGCCGCTGGAGGCGAACCTGCCGGTGCTGCTGGCGCTGGTCGGGATCTGGCACCACCAGGTCTGCGGCTATCCGACCCGCGCGGTGCTGCCCTATGACAACCGCCTGATGCGCCTGCCGGCCTATCTGCAGCAGCTGGAGATGGAGAGCAACGGCAAGCGCGTGGCGATGGACGGCAGCGACCTGGCGGTGGTCTCGGGGCCGGTGGTCTGGGGCGAGCCGGGCACGAATGGCCAGCACGCCTTCTACCAGCTGATCCATCAGGGCACGGTCCCCGTGCCCTGCGAGTTCATCCTGGCCGCGAAGGGCCACGAGCCCGATCTGGCCCATCACCACATCCTGCTGGCGGCCAACTGCCTCGCGCAGTCCGAGGCGCTGATGCGCGGGCGTTCGCTGGACGAGGCGCGGGCGCTGATGGCGGCGAAGGGGCTGACGGGCGCCGAGCTGGACCGGCAGGCGCGGCACCGGGTGTTCCCGGGCAACCGCCCCTCGACCACGCTGCTGCTGGAGCAGCTGACGCCCTTCGCGCTTGGGCAGATCGTGGCGCTCTACGAGCACCGGGTCTTCGTCGAGGGGGTGATCCTGGGGATCAACAGTTTCGATCAATGGGGGGTCGAGCTGGGCAAGGAGCTGGCGCTGAAGGTCGAGCCGCTGCTGAAGGGCGAGGCGGCGGAGGGGCATGACCCCTCGACCGAGCGGCTGGCCGGGATGATCCGGTCCTTGCGCGCCTGAGCGGCGCGCGGGGCAGGGGGGCGCTGCCCCCCGTCCCTGCGGGACTCCCCCCCGGGATATTTCCGGACCGAAGCAGGGGCGGCTTTTCCTTGGAGCGGCGGCGCTGTAGGGTCGCGGGCCAAAGTGAAAGGTCGGATCATGGCGTTCTTCTCCAAACTGCGCGAGCGGCTGACGCGGTCTTCCTCGAAGATCGGGGAGGGGCTGGACGGGATCGTCGCCGAGGCTCCGGCCGCGGCGCCGGCCGCAGTCGAGGCGCCTGCGGCGACCGGGCTGGTCGGGCGGCTCTTCGGGCGGGCCCCGAGCGCGGTGGAGGAGCCGCGGCGGGCGCTGGACGACGAGATGCTGGAGGAGCTGGAGGACATGCTGGTCCAGGCCGACCTGGGCGTCGACACGGCGCTGCGGGTCACGGCCAACATCGCCGAGGGGCGGATGGGCCGGCGCGTCTCTGCGACCGAGCTGAAGGAGCTGCTGGCGGCCGAGATCGCGCGGATCATGGCGCCGGTCGCGCGGCCCCTGCCGCTTTATCCCAGAAAGCCGCAGGTGGTGCTGGTCGTCGGCGTCAACGGCGCCGGCAAGACCACCACCATCGGCAAGCTGGCGAGCCAGTTCCGCGCGGCGGGCAAGAGCGTCGTGATCGCCGCGGGCGACACCTTCCGGGCGGCCGCGGTCGAGCAGCTGCAGGTCTGGGGGCAGCGGGCCGGGGTGCCGGTGATGGTGGCGCCGCAGGGCTCGGACCCTGCGAGCCTTGCCTATGACGCGATGGTGCGGGCCGAGGCCGACGGGGCCGATCTTCTGATGATCGACACCGCCGGGCGGCTGCAGAACCGGCAGGACCTGATGGAGGAGCTGGCCAAGATCGTCCGGGTCATCCGCAAGAAGGACCCCGAGGCGCCGCACAACACGCTGCTGGTGCTGGATGCGACGACCGGCCAGAACGCGCTGAACCAGGTCGAGACCTTCCGCAAGCTGGCCGATGTCTCGGGCCTGGTGATGACCAAGCTCGACGGGACCGCGCGGGGCGGGGTGTTGGTGGCGCTGGCCGACCGCTTCGGCCTGCCGATCCATGCCATCGGCGTCGGCGAGCAGATCGACGATCTGGACGCCTTCGACGCCGGGGACTTCGCGCGCGCCCTCGTCGGGCTGGAGGACGCGCGCGCCTAGGCCTCTGCCGCGTCCAGCGCGCCGGTGCGGGACGGCGGCTGCGGGTCGCCCTCGACCAGGTGGCGGCGCGGGTTCTTCAGGTGCCGCTCGACCAGCGCGCGGACGGCCCGTCCGGGCGGCAGCGGGCGTGCGGGCGCGATCTCCTCGGGCACCACCAGCGCACGGACCTCGGCGCGCGCGGCGGCGTCGAAGGCGCGCAGGGCCATCGGGCCGGGCAGCAGGCTCTCGGTCCAGGCGCCTTCCGCGACGAGCACGTGATGCGCCGCAAGCAGCAGGTGCCAGTAGGCGACGCCGTCGCTGTCGCGGATGACCGCGATGCCGGGTAGCCCCGCCAGCAGCCGCGCGGGCACCAGCACTTCAGGCGCGTCGAACATCCGCTGCACGATGGGCGAGCGCAGCAGCACGCGGTGCTGGGGCGAGACGGTCAGGTCGCGCACAGGCTGTCCGGGGCCGAGGGCGCCCGCGGCGATGCGGATCGGGCGCTGGTTCGGCGCGAGGTCGAGATCGGCACGCGCGAGCCGGCGATGACCCACCCAGAGCAGCGGCTGCAGGCCGCCGTCGCGGGTCACGACCGAGTCGCCGGGCCGCAGGCTTTCCACTGGTCGCGGCCCCGACGCCGTCAGGATGAGCGTGCCAGACGCGAAGCAGACCGAGCCGCCGGGGGGCGGGTCGGGCGTTGGGTCCGGCGTCGGGTCCGGGTCCGGCGGCGGTGGCGGAGGTGGCGGGTCCGGCACCGGATCGGGCGTCGGGTCCGGCGGCGGCGGCGGTGGAGGGGGCGGAGGCGGCGGTTCCGGCACCGGGTCGGGCGGCGGTGGCGGTGGTGGTGGTGGCGGCGGCGGCGGAGGCGGAGGCGGGGCCTCGATCATGGTCAGGAAGGGATACGCCTCCGACACGTTGATGGTTTGCATCCAGCGGACGGTCAGTGTCGGGTTGAACGTCCCCATCGTGCCCTGCGCGTTGGGGATCGGCAGGATGATGACCGAGAAGCGGTCTCCCATGATCGGGCCGGCCGAGACGTTGTCCGGTACGAGTTGGCGCGGGAACATGGCGAAGAAGTCGTTGCCATTGCTGTCCCGCAGAAGCGCGCCGCGGGCGAAGCCGAGCTGCGTGCCCTCGGTGAGCACGCTGGCGGAACTTCCGAAGCCGATCGGCGTGTCGGCGGCGACCGTCTGCTGTGTCTCGATCGGAACAGCCAACCCGCTGTCGAAGCGGTTGTCGTCGTCGCGCAGCAGCAGCGTGCTGAGCTGGGGGTCGGTCAACGTGATGTTGCGCGGCGACGGCGCGGACCAAGGCACCTCCGTGTTGTTGGACGCGCTCGGTATCCTCGTGCTCAGCGTCAGGATCGTGAACTGCCACAGCATTCTGCTGCCCCTCATACGTGGCGGCCGCGTGCGGCACCCTGCAGCCGACGCGTTCCTTGACGAGGGGTTAATGCAAACAGGTTAACGCTAGGTTAACGAAGAAGAACTTGCCGCTCCGGAGGCCGTCGCGGTGCCGCGTTCGCGATAGGGGGTGCTGCCATACTGGGCGCGGTAGCACTTGGAGAAATGCGACGGGCTGGAGAAGCCCGAGGCGAGCGCGACCTCGATGATCGACATCTCGGTCTGCATCAGCAGGTTGCGCGCCCGCGCGAGCCGCGTCTCCATGTAGTAGCGCTTGGGGCTGCGGTTGAGATAGCGGCGGAACAGCCGCTCGAGCTGCCGGGTGGACATGCCGGCATCCTGGGCCAGCTGCGCGGGGCTGATCGGGTCCTCGAGATTGGCCTCCATCCGGGCGATGACGGCGGCCAGCCTCGGATGGCGCACGCCGATCCGCATCGGGATCGACAGGCGCTGGCTGTCTTGGTCGGTGCGGATCGCGGTGTGCAGCATCTGGTCGGCGACGTCGGCCGCCAGCGCGTCGCCATGCGACTCGGCGATCAGGTGCAGCATCAGGTCGATCGAGCTGGTCCCCCCCGCCGCCGTCAGCCGGTTGCCGTCATGCACGAAGACCGAGCGGTAGAGGTCCACTTCGGGGAAAGCCTCGGCGAAGCCGTCGTGGTTCTCCCAGTGGATCGTGGACTTGCGCCCCTCGAGCAGCCCCGCCTCGGCCAGGATCCAGGCGCCCGTGCAGACCGCGCCCATGCTGCCCCCGCCGCGGGCCTGCCGGCGCAGCCAGGACAGCACCGGCCGCGTCGCCTCACGCGCGATCTCGGTGCCGCCGCAGACGATCACCACCTCGTCCCGGCCGGCCACCGCATCGCCGTCGAGGCCCCCGTCCACCAGCACCCGGCTGCCGTTCGAGCAGGTCGCCATGTCGCCGCGCGGACCCACCAGCCGCCATTCGTAGAGCGGCTTGCCCGCGGCGCGGTTCGCCAGCCGCAAGGGCTCGATCGCGGCCGTGAAGGGCAGCATCGTGAAGCGGTCCAGCAGAAGGAAGGTGAAGCGGCGGGGCTTGTCAGATGGCATGAGGCTGTCCGGGTGCGTGTTCCGCCTTCGACCCAAACAGGGAAACGGCGTCTGCGGCAAGAGGGGGCGCGCCCGCGCGCTGCAAAGCCTTCCCTCAGCGGCGCGGCACCGCTATAGCTCTGCCACTGCATTTTCAGGAGAGACACATGACGCAGGATATCCGCACCCCCGCCGCCACCCAAAGCTGGGACAAGGCCGGCTGGCGCGCCTATCCGCGCGTCCAGATGCCGGACTATACCGATCCCGCCGCACTGGCCGCGGTCGAGGACCAGCTGCGCCGCTACCCGCCCTTGGTCTTCGCCGGCGAGGCGCGCCGCCTCAAGGCGCAGCTGGCCGATGCCGCCGCCGGCCGCGCCTTCCTGCTGCAGGGCGGCGACTGCGCGGAAAGCTTCAGCGAGTTCAGTGCCGACAACATCCGCGACACGTTCAAGGTGCTGCTGCAGATGGCGGTCGTGCTGACCTGGGGCGCGCAGATGCCAGTGGTCAAGGTCGGCCGGATGGCGGGCCAGTTCGCCAAGCCCCGCAGCGCCCCGACCGAGATGCTGGAGGGGGTCGAGCTGCCCTCGTACCGCGGCGACATCATCAACGGCTTCGACTTCACCCCCGAGGCGCGCATCCCCGATCCGCAGCGGATGCTGGCCGCCTACACGCAGGCGGCGGCCTCGCTGAACCTGCTGCGCGCCTTCTCGACCGGCGGGTTCGCCGACATGCACCGCGTCCAGAGCTGGATCGCCGATTTCGTCGGCGGCCCGGAGGCGGCGAAGTATCGCGACATCGCCGGCCGGATCAGCGACGCGATGGCCTTCATGCAGGCGGCCGGCGTCAACTCGGACACGGCGCACCAGCTGTCCAAAGTCGATTTCTACACCAGCCATGAGGCGCTGCTGCTGGAATACGAAGAGGCGCTGGCCCGTGTGGACAGCACCACCGGCCTGCCCATCGCCGGCTCGGGCCACATGATCTGGATCGGCGACCGCACCCGCCAGCCGGACGGCGCGCATGTCGAGTTCTGCCGCGGGGTCCAGAACCCCATCGGCCTCAAATGCGGCCCGACCACCACGGCCGAGGATCTCAAGGTCCTGATGGCCAAGCTGAACCCCGAGAACGAGGCCGGCCGGCTGACCCTGATCGCGCGCTTCGGGGCGGGCAAGGTCGGCGATCACCTGCCGCGCCTGATCCAGACGGTCCGGGCCGAGGGCGCGAACGTGCTGTGGACCTGCGACCCGATGCACGGCAACGTCATCAAGTCCTCGACCGGCTACAAGACGCGGGCCTTCGATTCGATCCTGCGCGAGGTGCGCGAGTTCTTCGGCATCCACAAGGCCGAGGGCACCATTCCCGGCGGCGTGCATTTCGAGATGACCGGCAAGGACGTGACCGAATGCACCGGCGGGGTCCGCGCCGTCACGGACGAGGACCTGTCGGACCGCTACCACACCGCCTGCGACCCGCGCCTGAACGCCAGCCAGTCGCTGGAGCTGGCCTTCCTCGTGGCCGAGGAGCTGCGCGACCGACGCGAGGCGGCCGGGCGCGAACTGGCCGCCAAGGCGGGCTGAGCCGAACGGCGGCGCCGCTCAGGCGCCGCCATCCTCGGCGGTCAGTCCGTTGTGGACATGCACCGCCGCGCGGGCCGCGATGCCGATGGCGAAGCTGATCTGGTCGAGCCCCGCCATGATGTCCCCGGCCACGTAGACCCGCGGGTCGGATGTCGCGCCATCCGTGTGCCCCGGCACCAGCCCGTCCTCCTGCAACGTCACCCCCAGCTCGCGCGCCGGCTTGCAGCGCGGCTCGCTGCCGAGCGCGACGTAGAGCGTGTCGAGATGCAGGTCCGTGCCGTCCTCGAAGGTCAGCCGCACCCCCTCGCCGCTGAAGTCCATCTCGCGGATGGGCGAGGCGACGGGCGCGATGTCGGCACCCTCCGCCTCGGCGGCCAGGGACGCCGGCAGCCCCTCCTGCGCCACCAGCCAGCGATGCTTCGAGAAGGCGCCGATGAAGCGCGCCTCGGCCAAGGCATGGGCGTCGCCGCCGAGAATGCCGATGCGCTTGCCTCGCTGCTCGTGCCCGTCGCAGATCGGGCAGTAGCGCAGCTGCCCCCGCGCCACCGCCTCGTCATGCAGTGCGTCGTCCATCTTCGGCCGGTGGTTGATGACGCCGGTCGCCAGCAGGATCCGCCGCGGCCGCAGGAGCTGCCCGTCGAGCCGCGCGGTCAGCCCGTCCGGCCCGGCCCGCATGTCCTCGACAAGCCCCTGGCGCAGCTCGGTCCCGCAGGCCGAGGCCTGCTCGCGCATCCGCTCCAGCAGCTCGGCGCCGGGGATGCCGAGGGGGAAGCCCGGCAGGTTGCGGACCACCGGGATGATCAGGGCGCGGCTCTCGCCCGCATCCGCCAGGATCACCCGGCGCCCGAAGCGGTTGAGGTAGATGGCAGCGGTCAGGCCGGCGGGGCCGCCGCCGACGATCAGGCAATCTGGGTCTGTCATGAGATCCTCGCTCTCGCTTCGCAGCGCGAACAGGGGGCCGAGGCCATTGTTCCCGCTATTTCCAGCGGCGATGGACCCAGAACCACTGGTCCATGTGGCGCCGCACCAGCATTTCCAGATCGTCGTTCAGCGCCTGCATCATCTCGGCCGGCGTGCCGCGCGGGATGGGCGCGCCGACATGGACGCGGAAGCTCAGCCCGTCCGGCTGGCGGATGCCGGCGATGGGCACCACCAGCGCGTCGTAACGCAGCGCCAACTCGGCCGGAGTCAGCACGGTCTTCGTCGGCAGGTCGAAGAAGCGCAGCTCGGCCCCCTCGCGGTCGAACTGGTCGAAGCCGAGCGCCAGCCAGCCGCCGCCGCGCAGGAAGCGCAGCATCGCCGTCAGCCCGGCCCGTCCGCGGGGGAAGAGCGGCTCGGCGATGGCGCTCATGGCGGGGACGTAGTGGCGGTTGAAAGCCTCGTTGTTCATGGGCCGGTAGAGCGCGCCCACCGGCCAGCCCCGCCCCGACAGCGCCGCCCGCATGGCGTCGTAATTGCCGAAATGCGCGCAGGCGAGGATGACCGGGCGATTGGCCTCAAAGGCTTCCTCCAGCGCGGGAAGGCCCGGGCCCTCCAGCGGGTCGGCGGCGTGGATGCGGGCGGTAAAGGCCTCGCCGGCATAGATCTCGGCCAGCGAGCGGCCGGCATTGTCGGGAACGGCGCGGACCAGCGCCTCGATCTCGGCCTCCGGCAGGTCGGGGCGCGCCAGAGCGAGGTTGTCGCGGATGCGCCCGCGCCATCTCGCCAGCGGCGCGAGGACGCGGGAAAAGAGCCAGCCGATCGCCGGGATGCGCCGCTCGTAGGGCAGGGCGCGCGCGAGCGCCATGATGGCGAGGAAGGCGCCGTTCGCGACCCTGTCCGTGAGGCTTGGCCGCTCCTCTGCCATCAGGCCCCCTTCGCCCGCTCGCGCGACCAGACATAAAGGCCCGCCGCCACGATGATGCCCGCCCCGACGACGGTGGCAAGGTCCGGCAGCTGCCCGAAGAACAGCCAGCCCCAGAGTCCGGCCCAGATGAGACCGGTATAGCCGAACGGCGCCAGCGCCCCGGCCTCGGCCGTCGAGAAGGCGCGGACCAGCAGGTACTGGCTGACCGTCCCGAACAGCGCCAGCAGCGCGAAGGCCGGCAGATCGGCGGCGGCGACGGGCTGCCAGACGAAGGGCAGGATCAGGTTGGTCAGCGCCGTGCCGATCACCGCGGACCACAGCACCGAGGTCATGACCGCATCCGCCCGCACCATCCGCGTCAGCAGCGCGCCCGCGGCATAGGTGAAGGCGCCCGCCAGCGGCAGCAGCGCGGCCGGCTGGAAGACCCCGAGGCCGGGGCGGATGATGATCAGCGCCCCCACCAGCGCCACCGCGATGCCGAGGACGCGGCGCGGCCCGATCCGCTCGCCCAGGAACAGCGCCGCGCCGAGCGTGATCAGGACCGGGTTCAGGTCCATGATCGCGGTTGCCTCGGCCAGCCCGATATAGGCGAGCGAGGAAAAGAACAGCCCGACCGAGCCGAGCTGCATCAGCGCGCGGGCCGCCTGCAGCCCCGGCTGCCGCGTCCGCATCATGGCGGGCAGGCGGGTGCGGAAGATCAGCGCCAGCAGCGCGAGGTTGCCGACGAAGCGCGCCCAGATCACCTGGCCGACCGGGTAGCTTTCGGACAGGTGCTTGGCGGTCGCGTCCATCAGCGTGAAGCCGAGGATCGCGGCCAGAAGAAGGCCGATGCCCGCGCCTTGCCCGCTGAGGGCCGGTTCGCGCGCGGGCAGGGCGACCTCGGGCGCTGGCGCCCGCATCAGGGCGCCGCGCAGTGGGTATTTGAGCAACGAAGAAGCCCCTTCTCCGTTGCCCAAATACCCCCGCCGGAGGCGGCCTTGCGCGTCAAGCCAGCGACTTGGCGCGGGTGACGACCGCCTCGGCCGTGATGCCGAAATGCTTGTAGAGCTCGGGCGCGGGGCCGGAACGGCCGAAGCCCTCCATGCCGATGAAGGCCGACTTGGCTTCCGCGCCGCGCTCGCCCATCAGCAGCCAATCCCAGGGCTGGCGCACCGCCGCCTCGATGGCGATGCGGGCCGGGCCTGCGGGCAGGACGCTTTCGCGATACGAGACATCCTGCTGGCGGAACAGCTCCATCGAGGGGACCGAGACGACGCGGGTCGGCACGCCGTCCGCCTCGAGCGTCTCGCGCGCGTCCACGGCGATCTCGACCTCGGAGCCGCTGGCCAGCAGCACGACGGCGGGGGCGCTGGAGGCCTCGCGCAGGATGTAGGCGCCTTTGGCCGAGAGGTTCTCGCCGATCTCCTCGCGCAGCGTCGGCAGGTTCTGGCGCGACAGCGCGAGGACCGAGGGGGTGTGCATCTGCGAGAGCGCGATCTCCCAGGCCTCGGCGGTCTCGATCTGGTCGGCGGGGCGCAGGGTCAGCGTGTTGGGCGTCGCGCGGCAGATCGCCAGATGCTCGACCGGCTGGTGGGTCGGGCCGTCCTCGCCAAGGCCGATGCTGTCATGGGTCATCACGTAGACGACCGGCGCGCCCATCAGCGCCGAAAGGCGCATCGAGCCGCGGGCGTAGTCGGTGAAGGTCAGGAAGGTCCCGCCATAGGGGCGGAAGCCGCCATGCAGCCAGATCCCGTTCATCGCGGCGGCCATGCCGTGTTCGCGGATGCCGTAATGGATGTAGCGGCCCATGCGGTTCTCGGGCGAGAAGATGCCCATGCCGCCGGTCTTGGTGTTGTTCGAGCCGGTGAGGTCGGCCGAGCCGCCGAAATTCTCGGGCATCTCGGCGTTCAGCACTTCCAGCGTGTTCTCGCTGGCCTTGCGCGTCGCGACCTTGGGCTTGCTGGCGAGGGTCTGTTCCTTGAAGGCGGCGATGGTGGGGGCGAGCTTGGGGCTGACGCCGTTCTCGCTGCGGCGGATGAACTCGTCCTTCGCCGCGAGCTGCTCGACCCGCGCCTTCCAGCCCTCATGGGCCGCGGCGCCGCGGGCGCCGATCTCGCGCCAGGCGGTCAGGATCTCGTCCGGGATCTCGAAATTGCCCGAGACCCAGCCATAGGCATTGCGGGTCGCGGTGATCTCGTCGGCGCCGAGAGGCGAGCCGTGGGCCTTGCTGCTGTCGGCCTTGTTCGGGGCGCCGAAGCCGATGATGGTCTTGCAATCGACCAGCGTCGGGCGGCCGTCGCTGTTCTTGGCCTCGGTCAGGGCGCGGTCGATGTCGGCGGCGTCATGGCCGTCGCAGGAGAGGACGCGCCAGCCGGCCGCCTCGAAGCGCTTGCGCTGGTCGGTCTTGTCCGACAGGCTCACGCGGCCGTCGATGGTGATGTCGTTGTTGTCCCACATGACGATCAGTCGGCCCAGCTGCTGGTGGCCGGCCAGGCCGATGGCCTCGTGGCTGATGCCCTCCATCAGGCAGCCGTCGCCGGCGATAACCCAGGTGCGGTGATCGCAGACCTCGGCCCCGAACTCGGCGCGCATCGCTTCCTCGGCCATCGCGAAGCCGACCGCGTTGGCAATGCCCTGGCCGAGCGGGCCGGTCGTCGTCTCGACGCCCTCGACCTCCTCGGCCTCGGGGTGGCCGGCGGTGATCGCGCCCAGCTGGCGGAAGTTCTTGATCTGCTCCAGCGTCATCTGCTTGTAGCCGGTGAGGTAGAGCAGCGCGTAGATCAGCATCGAGCCGTGGCCCGCCGACAGGATGAAGCGGTCGCGGTCGAACCAGTGCGGCGCGGAGGCGTCGAACTTGAGGTGGTTCTTGAACAGCACCGTCGCGACATCGGCCATGCCCATCGGCATGCCGGGGTGACCGGAATTCGCGGCCTCGACCGCGTCCATCGCCAGCACGCGGATCGCGCTGGCCAGGTTCCAGTGGTCGGGGTTGGCGGTGCGGCGGGCGGCGATGTCCATGCGGGGCTCCCTTGGCGGCAGTTTCCGTGCCCTGTTAGGGGCGATGGGGCGCCGTTGCAAGCGTGAGCGCTATCCGTCCGCCCCGCTTGGCGCCAGCGGGCGCACGCGCAGCCGGGTGATCCGGTTCTCGCGCCGGGTGACCACCTCGAAGCGGTAGCCGTGGAAGCTGAAGACCTGGCCCTGGTCCGGGATCGACTGCGCCATGTGGATGACGAGGCCGGCGACGGTGTTCGCCTCTTCGTCCGGCAGGTGCCAGTCCAGCTGGCGGTTGAGGTCGCGGATCGTCATGCCGCCCTCGATCAGGTAGTCGCCGTTGGGGCCGGGGCGCAGGGTCTGGTCGGCTTCGGTGTCGTGCTCGTCCGCGATCTCGCCGACGATCTCCTCGAGGATGTCCTCCAGCGTGATGAGGCCGCGCAGGCTGCCATATTCGTCCACGACCAGCGCGAAATGGGTGCGGCGCTTGAGGAACTCGCGCATCTGCTCGTCGAGCGCGGTCGTCTCGGGGACGAAATAGGGCGGCATCGCGACGGCCAGAACGTCGAAGCGGCGCGCGGCGGCGGGATCGCCGGCCTCGCGCACGGCACGGTTCACCGCCCGCAGCAGATCCTTGGCGTGGATGACGCCGACCACGTTCTCGCGCTCGTCCTTGAAAACCGGCAGGCGGGTGTGGGGGCTGGCGAGCACGCTTTCCAGGATCTTCTCGGGCGGCAGGGCGGCGTCGATCATCTCGATCTCGCTGCGGTGGCGCATGATCTCCTCGACCGTGCGGTTGCCAAGGTCCAGCGCGCCCAGAAGGCGGTCGCGGTCCTCCTTGTGCACGGCGCCGGCGGCGTGGCCGATGGAGAGGGCGCCCGCGATCTCGTCCTCGATCGAGAACATGTGCTGGCCGGGGTCCGTCCTGAGGCCGAAGATCGCCAGGATGCCGCGCACGATCAGCCGGACAACCGAGACGATGGGCGACAGCAGGATCGTGACCAGCCGGATTGGACGCGCGACGAGCGAGGCGACCTTCTCGGGGGCCGAGATGGCGTAGGTCTTGGGCATCACCTCGGAGAAGATCAGCACCAGCACCGTCATCACCAGCGTCGCGATGGCGACGCCGCTGCCGCCGAGGATGCGGGTGAAGGCCGCTGTCGCAAGGCTGGCCGAGAGGATGTTGACGACGTTGTTGCCAAGAAGGATCGCGCCGATCAGCCGCTCGCTGTCGGCGGTCACCTTCAGGGCGGCGGCCGCCCCGGTCTCACCCCGGTCGGCCTGCGCCCTGAGCTTCGCGCGGCTGGAGGCGGTCAGTGCCGTTTCCGAGCCCGAGAAGAAGGCCGAGATGGCAAGAAGCACCGCAATGGCCGCGCAGGTCAGCCAGAAGGCGGCGTCGAGACTACTGGAAGGGTCGTCCATAGGGTCCTGTAAGGGTTGGGATCAGCCGGTCGGCTTGGCGGCAACGCGGGCCAGCGGGTGGTGGTTCAGCACCAGCTCGCGCATCCGCGCGTCGACGACGTGGGTGTAGATCTCGGTCGTGCCCAGATCTGCATGGCCCAGCAGCGTCTGGATGGCCCGCAGGTCCGCCCCGCCCTCCAGCAGGTGGGTGGCGAAGGCGTGGCGGATGACATGGGGGGTCACGCGCGTCGGATCGAGCCCCGCCGCGACCGCGATCTGTCCCAGAAGCCGCGAGAAGCTCTGCCGGGGAAGGTGGCCCGCGGCGCCGGGGGCGGGAAACAGCCAGCGCGCGCCCTTGCCCGCGACCAGCCGGGCAAGGGCGCTGCCCTCGGGCGCGTTGTCGCGCCAGCGCAGCCAGTCCGTCAGGGCCGCGCGCGCGGGGTTCGTCAGCGGAACCAGCCGCTCCTTGCTGCCCTTGCCGCGGATCAGCAGCACCGCGGGATCGCCCCGGCAGCCGGCGGCGGGCAGGCCCACCAGCTCGCTCACGCGCATGCCCGTGGCATAGAGCAGCTCCATCAGGCAGATGTTGCGCGCGCGTTCCGCCTCGCCGCGCCCAAGCCGGGGGGCGGCGGTCAGAAGCGCCGCGACCTCGTCCTGCGACAGGCTGCGGGGCAGGCGGTGGGTGCGGCCGGGCCCCGAGATGCGGATAGCCGGATCGTCGGGCCGCCAGCCTTCCTCCAGCGCGAAGCGGCAGAACTGGCGGATCGCGGACAGGCGCCGCGCCCGCGTCGCCCGCGACAGCCCCTGCGCGTCGCAGAAGGTCAGGTAGTCCTCGATCACCTCGCGCGTCAGGCCGGCGAGCGTCAGGCTTCGCCGCGACAGCCAGTTCGACAGGTCCTTCAGATCGCGCCCATAGGCCAGAAGCGTGTTGCGGGCGGCGCCGGCCTCGGCGGCCTGAGCGTCCAGGAAGGCGGAGATGGCCGCGCCGTCCGCCATCAGAACTCCTGCCTGACCTGGGGCAGAAGCGTGATCTGCGTCTCGGCCCGCTTCGCGTCCTCGAGAAGACCGAGCGCGCGCAGCATAGCGATGCCCCGGCCGGCGCGCGCCAGATCCCCCTCCAGCGCCGCGTCCACGTCGGCCATGGCCGTCAGCAGGGCCTCGCCGAGCCGCGTCTCGGGCAGGGGCGGCGCCTCGGCCGCCAGTTCGGGGGCGGGCGTCACCGCGAGGCCGGAGGGCAGCCCGTGCCAGAGCCGCAGAAGCCCGGCCAGCTCGGCCGCGCGGCCGTCGCCGGGATAGGCCTCGGGCAGGTCGGGCGCCACCATCGCGGCCAGAAGGTCGGCCATGCCGGCGGCGCGGAACTCGTCGAAGGCGCGGGGCAGGGCCTGCGACAGCTCGCCCGTCTGCAGCGCGGCCTCCAGCGTCCGCATCACGGCCGCCCGCTCCCACACCCCGCCCGAGGCGGCGGGGCGCTGCTCGCCATAGATCGCGCGCAGCCGCGCGGCCGGGATGGCGCCGGAGCGGGCCAGCCGCTCGGCCGCCTCCAGCCGGGCCTTGAAGCCGCTGTTCATCCTGAGGTCGGACTGCGCGAAGGCGACGGGCAGGGTCGGGGTCGGCAGGGGCTGGCCGATCGCCTCGTGGATGCGGAAGTCCAGGGGCGTCATCCGCTCGGCGCCCTCCAGCATGTCGTCGGTGTCGACGAAGGCGTCGTCGAGGAAATGCGTCAGCATGATCGCCTGCCGCTCGTCGATCAGGCCAAGGCTCTCCGCGCCGTGCAGGCTGACGGCGGCCGCGGCCCAGTCCCCGGTCTGCGCCAGGCAGAAGATGCGGGCGGCGAAGCTGGGCGCGATGCCGGGGGTGCCGTTCATGATCGCGCAGGCGCGGATCTCGTCCCCCTCCAGCAGCGCGATGTCGAAGAGGCGGCGGAAGACCTCGGGCTCGCCGGGTCCCGCGGCCAGCAGAAGCGCCTGCGCCTCGTCCAGCGCGCCCATGTCCAAAAGCCGGTCGGCGCGGGCGAGAAACAGCTGGCCCTTGCGGGGCTTGCCATTCGCCTCTGCCCCTGCCGCCGCCGCGGGCGGCAGCAGCTGGGCCGTCAGCACGCGCTTCATGAGCGCCTGCATGGCCTGAAGCCGGGCGGGCGTCGCCAGCAGCATCTGCGCCAGCTCTTCGGGATCGCTGCCCTGCCACAGGTCGGGCGGCAGCCCCGCGCGGCGCGGCGTCAGCGTGCCGGTGCTGTCGGGATCGCCCTGATCCAGCCGCGTGACCTGCACCGGGCCGACCTCGCCCGTTTCGGCGACCGGCTGCGGCTGTGCGGGGCGGCGGGGGGGCGGGGCATCGTCGCCGGGCCGCCAGGCCGAGCTTTCGCGCTGCGGTCCGCGCACGCTACCCGACAGCCAGTCGCTGGCCGACAGCGGCTGCTGCGCCGCGGCGGGCAGGGCCGTCGCCGCGCTCAGCGCCAGAAGCGCCGCGCCAAGGACCTGCGCCGCGCCGGGCGCGCGGCGCGTCACCGGCTCTCCAGCGCCAGGGGCGTGCGCACCTCGCGCCGCACCGGCTCCATGTCTCCCAGATAGGCGTAGCCGGCGAGGCCCGCCGCCACGGCCAGAATCACAACCGCCAGAACCTTGAGTGTGCGCATCGTCTTGCCCCTGCTCGCCTGCTTCCGATCCCGCCCCTCGGGCAGGTGGCCGGTCTGACGCCGGCTCTTCCCGAATATATATGGCATTTTCCGAAAGATCACGCCATTCAGTCACCCGGTCGAGGGGAGTCGCGATGACGAGATCGCTGGCGCGTCATATCGTGCTGATCGGGATGATGGGGGCGGGCAAGTCGGCGCTCGGCGCCGAACTGGCGCGTCGCCTGCGCGTGCCCTTCACCGATTCCGACACCGAGATCGAGACCGCGGCGGCCATGAGCATCGCCGAGATCTTCGCCCGCGACGGCGAGCCCTTCTTCCGCGCGCGCGAGACCGAGGTGCTGCGCCGGCTGCTGGCCGGCCCGCCCGCCGTCATCTCGACCGGGGGCGGCGCCTTCGTGCAGGCGCAGAACCGCGAGTTGATCGGCCGCGCGGCGATCTCGGTCTGGCTGGACTGCGATCTCGAGCTGCTTTGGCAGCGCGTGCGCCAGCGCAGCACGCGGCCTTTGCTAAAGACTGCCGATCCGAAGGCGACGCTGGCCGCGCTGCTGGCCGAGCGCGCGCCGGTCTATGCCCAGGCCGAGCTGCACTTCGAGGGCCGCGCCGGCGATAGCATCGAGGCCGCGACGACCCGGCTTCTGACCGCCCTCCGCGCGGCCGACCCGCAGCTGATCCAGGAGAACGCCCGATGAGCGCCCCCCAGACCGTCCATGTGCCGCTCGGCGCCCGCGCCTATGATGTCCGCATCGGGCCAGGCCTGATCGCGGATGCCGCCACGCATGTCGCGCCGCTGCTGGCCCGGCCGCGCGTCGTGATCGTCACCGACGAGGCGGTCGCGCGGCTGCACCTGCCGGCGCTGGAAGCGGCGCTGGCCGCCAGCGGGATCACCAGCGCGGCCTTGACCCTTCCGGCGGGCGAGGCGACGAAGTCCTGGGCGCATCTGCAGCAGGTCGTGGAATGGCTGCTGGAGCAGAAGGTCGAGCGGCGCGACGTGGTGCTGGCGCTCGGCGGCGGGGTGATCGGAGATCTCGTGGGCTTCGCGTCCGCCATCCTGCGGCGTGGTGTGCGCTTCGTGCAGCTGCCGACGACGCTGCTGGCGCAGGTGGACAGCAGCGTCGGCGGCAAGACAGGGATCAACAGCCCGCGCGGCAAGAACCTGATCGGCGCCTTCCACCAGCCGGCGCTGGTGCTGGCCGATACGGGCGTGCTGGAGACGCTGCCCCCGCGCGATTTCCTGGCCGGCTATGGCGAGGTGGTGAAATACGGCCTTCTGGGCGATGCGGCCTTCTTCGCCTGGCTCGAGGAGAACGGCCCGCGTCTGCGCGAGGACGCTGCGCTGCGCCAGCAGGCCGTCGCGCATTCGGTCGCGATGAAGGCGGGGATCGTGGTGCGCGACGAGACCGAGCAGGGCGAGCGGGCGCTGCTGAATCTTGGCCACACCTTCGGCCATGCGCTGGAGGCGGCGACGGGCTATTCCGACCGGCTGCTGCATGGCGAGGGCGTGGCGATCGGCTGCGCGCTGGCCTTCGACCTCTCGGCCCGCATCGGCCTGTGCAGCCAGGAAGAGCCGAGCCGCGTGCTGGCGCATCTGGCGCGGATGGGGATGCCGGCGCGGCTGTCGGACGTGCCGGGCAGCCTGCCCGACGACGCGGCGCTGATTGGGCTGATGGGCCAGGACAAGAAGGTGGTCGACGGACGCCTGCGCTTCGTTCTGGCGCGCGGCATCGGCGCCGCCTTCGTCTGCGACGATGTCGCGACCGAGGATCTGGCGCAGGTGCTCGCGGCGGCCCGCTGAGAGGGGCGCCGCCCCGTCCCCCATCGAGGGGGACGCGGCGGCGGGGCCGCGCGGCGGCCCGGCGCCAGCCCGGCGCGGCGCGGACCGGCTCTGCCTCAGGCCGCGCGGCGGGGCAGGGCCAGCATCTGCTCGACCATCCCGTCCGCGACCGCGGTCGTCTCGCGCCCTGTCGCGGCCGCCTCCGCGAGCATCTCGGACACGCGGCCCGCGATCGCGCAGAGCCGCTCCAGCCGCCAAGCGTCGCTGTGGCCGTGGATCTCGCTGGCGACGCTGATGATCCCGCCCGCGTTCACGACATAGTCGGGCAGGTAGGTGATCCCGCGGGCGGCCAGCAGCGCCGCCACGTCCGGGCTTGCCAGCTGATTGTTCGCCGCCCCGCAAACCAGCCGCGCGCCGAGCGCGCCGGCCGTCTCGGCCGTCAGGACGCCGCCCAGGGCGCAGGGGGCGAAGATGTCCATCTGCTGCGCGAAGACCTGATCGGGCGCGCAGACCGCTGCGCCGAGCCGCGTGGCGGCCTCGGTCATCGCGGCCTCGTTGATGTCGGTCACCATCAGGCGCGCGCCCGCCGACGCCACCTTCTCGGCCAGCGACAGGCCGACATGGCCCAGCCCCTGCACCAGCACCCGCTTGCCGGCGAGGTCATCGGCGCCGAAGACCCGCGTCGCACCGACGCGCAGGCAGCGGAAGACGCCCTCGGCCGTCCAGGGCGAGGGATCGCCCGAGGCCCCGGCCAGACCCACGGCATGACGCGTCTCGGTCGCGGCATGGGCCATGTCCTCGGGCGAGATGCCGACATCCTCGGCTGTCCAGTAGCTGCCCTTCAGCGCCTCGACGGCGCGGCCGAAGGCGCGCATCATCGCCGGCGTCTTGTCGCGGCGCGCGTCCCCGATGATGACCGCCTTGCCGCCGCCCAGCCCCAGCCCCGCCATCGCGTTCTTGTAGGTCATGCCGCGCGCCAGCCGCGTCACGTCATGGATCGCCGCCTCGCGGCTGGCATAGGGCCACATGCGGCAGCCGCCCGCCGCCGGGCCGAGCGCGGTCGAGTGCAGGCAGATGAGCGCGGTCAGCCCGGCCTCGGCATCCTCGGCCAGAACCAGCCGCTCGAAGCCCTCGGGGCGCTGCAGATCGGTGAGTGTCAGGGCCATCGCGGGCCGTCCTTTCTGTGATCCTCCGCGGGCGCCGCAGCGCCCGGATCAGACCAGAAAGCGCCACCGCGGGCCTGTTGCAAGCGCCGGATCATCCAGAAAGCGCGGGCGCGGGCCGGCGCAACTTCTGCCGCGCGCCCGGGGGCCGGCGCGCAATCTTGCACCCGCGCCGCCCGGCGCGGCACCAAAGAAAAGGGCGGCCGAAGCCGCCCTGGTTCCACTGATTCGCCCGCGGCGATCAGAACGGGATCTCGTCGTCGTAATCGCTGCGCCCGCCGCCGCCCTGGCCGCCGCCGGTGCCGCCCTGGCCGCCGCCCTGACCGCCGCCGCGCCGGTCCATCTCGTCATAGCCGCCGCCATAGCCGCCCGTCCCGCCGCTGCCCTGGCCGCCGCCTTGCCCGCGGCCGTCCAGCAGCGTCAGCTCGCCGCGATAGGGGCGCAGCACGACCTCGGTCGAATAGCGGTCCTGGCCGGACTGGTCCTGCCATTTGCGCGTCTCGAGCTGGCCCTCGATATAGACCTTGCTGCCCTTCTTCAGGTACTGCTCGGCGATCTTCGCCAGCGGCTCCGAGAAGATCGCGACCGAGTGCCACTGCGTGCGCTCCTGCCGCTCGCCCGAGTTGCGGTCCTTCCAGGCTTCCGAGGTCGCGATGCGCAGGTTCACGACCTTGCCGCCGTTCTGGAAGCTGCGCACCTCGGGGTCCTGCCCCAGATTGCCCACCAGAATGACCTTGTTGACGCTGCCTGCCATGACGGAAGTTCCCCGGATCTGTGTTTCCTGCCCGCGGGTGTAGCCTTGCCGCGCCTCCGCTGCAACCGCGCCGGATGGGCGGGCTTCTGCCGCAGGCCGCGGAGCGCGCGAACGCTTCGGCTGGCAGAGCGGCGTTGTTCATGTATAGTCCTGACCAAGAGGCAGCCGGCAAGCTGACAGGAACGAGGGGCGGAAGGATGAGATTTTCCCGGATCGCGAGGACGCTGGTCTGTGCCGGCATGGTGGCCGCGATGGCCGTTCCGGTCTCGGCCGAGGGGCTGCGCCTCTCGGGCAGTTCCTCGAAATCCCGCGCCGACCAGTTCGCGCGCCAGACCCGGCTGATGGACAGCCGCCTCTCGACCCAGTACCAGCAGTCCTCGCGCCTCCAGCCGGCGGGCCGAGAGCAGGCGGTGGCCCTGGCGCCCGAGACGCGCATCCCGCGCTACACGGGACGGCGCAGCGAATACCTGCCCCATGCCCGCGCCGCCGCGCAGCGCCACGGCATCCCCGAGGACCTGTTCCTGCGCCTCGTCCAGCAGGAATCGGGCTGGAACCCGAACGCCCGCTCGCACAAGGGCGCGATGGGGCTGGCGCAGCTGATGCCGGGCACCGCGGCCAAGCTGGGCGTCAACCCGGCCGACCCGGTCCAGAACCTGAACGGCGGCGCGCGCTATCTCAGGATGATGTACAACCAGTTCGGCAACTGGACCTTGGCGCTGGCCGCCTACAACGCAGGCCCCGGCGCCGTGCAGAAATACGGCGGCATCCCGCCCTATCGCGAGACGCGCAACTACGTCCGGATCATCGCCGGCAGCTGAGGCCGGCCGCTCCGTGCGATCAGCCGCGCAGCCCCGTCTGCCGCAGCAGGCCCTTTCGCTTGGCCTCGTAATAGTAGCCGCGCGAATACCATGTCAGCGTGCGGTCGGGATCGCCCTCCGCCACCAGCCAGGCCCCGCGCAGATAGCGCACGCCGTAGCGCAGGTTGGTGTCCGCATCCAGCAGCCCCTGGTCCGGCCCGCGATAGCCCATCGTGCGCGCGGTCGCGGGGTTCAGCTGCATCAGCCCGTAATAGGGCCCGTTGCGCGCCCCGGGCCGGTGCTGCGATTCGCGCAGCACGACCCGCTGCACCAGCGCCGAGGGCAGCTCGTAATGGCCTGCCCAGAAGTTGATCCGCTGACGCAGATAAGGCGTCTCGTTGGGATAGAGGCCGTTGGCCCCCAGCCCCGCTGGCATCTCCGGCCCCCGCCCGCCGCCGCCGCAGCCCGCCAGCGCCAGCGCCCCGAGGATCAGCGCCCGCCGCCCCATCTTCTGTGCGAAAATATCCCGGGGGGAGTCGCCGCAGGCGACGCGGGGCTGGCCCCCCGCTGCCTTGGCCACAAGGGCCTCACGCATGGATCGCCCCGCCGCCGCAGGCCAGCGCCGCCTCGCGCACCGCTTCCGACACGGTCGGATGCGCGTGGCAGGTCAGCGCCAGATCCTCGGCCGCCGCGCCGAATTCCATCGCCACGCAGACCTCGTGGATCAGATCGCCCGCCGAGGGGCCGATGATGTGGCATCCGAGGATGCGGTCGGTCTCGGCATCCGCGATCAGCTTCACGAAACCCTCGCCGAGAAACTGCGCCTTGGCGCGGGCATTGCCCATGAAGGGGAACTTGCCGATCTTGATCTTGCGGCCGTCCTCCTTCGCCTGCTCCTCGGTCAGGCCGACGCTGGCAACCTCGGGGGTCGTGTAGATCACGCCGGGGATGACGTTGTAGTTCACGTGGCCATGCTTGCCGGCGATGACCTCGGCGACGGCCATGCCTTCGTCCTCGGCCTTGTGGGCCAGCATCGGGCCGGGCACCGCGTCGCCGATGGCGTAGATGCCCGCCACGTTCGTCGCCCAGTGCGCGTCGATCTGCACATAGCCGCGATCGGTCATCGCGACGCCCAGTTCCTCCAGCCCCAGCCCGCCGACATGCGGGCGGCGGCCGGTCGCGACCAGGACCGTCTCTGCCGCGACCTGCTGATCGCTGCCGTCCTTGTTCAGCTTGTAGCTGACCTGGGCCCCCGTCTCGGTCGCATCGACACCCTGCACGGCGGCGCCGAGGACGAATTTCAGCCCCTGCTTCTGAAGCATCTTCTGGAACTGCTTCTGCACCTCGCCGTCGAGGCCCGGGGTGATGACGTCCAGATATTCCAGCACCGTCACCTCGGAGCCAAGGCGCGCATACACCGAGCCAAGCTCCAGCCCGATGACGCCCGCGCCGATGACGACCATGGTCTTCGGGATCTTCGGCAAAGCCAGCGCGCCGGTCGAATCGACCACCACGCCCGCCTTGTTGTCGATGTTCACGCCCTTCAGCTGGCTGGGGACCGAGCCGGTGGCGATGACGATGTTCTTCGTCTCATGCACCTCGTCGCCGACCTTGACCTTGCCCGGCTCGGGAATGCTGGCCCAGCCCTTCAGCCAGTCAATCTTGTTCTTCTTGAAGAGGAACTCGATCCCCTTGGTGTTCCCGGCGACGGTCTCGTCCTTGTAGGACTGCATCTTCGACCAGTCGACTTCGACATGGGCGCCCATCAGGCCCATCTTCTCGAAGTTCTCATGCGCCTCGTGCAGCATGTGGGTGCCGTGCAGCAGCGCCTTCGAGGGGATGCAGCCCACGTTGAGGCAGGTCCCGCCAAGGGTGTCCCGCCCCTCGACGCAGGCCACCTTGAGGCCCAGCTGCGCGGCGCGGATGGCGCAGACATAGCCGCCGGGGCCGGCGCCGATCACGATGAGGTCATACATGTCTCGTCCCTTCTTGTTCGGGTCTTGATGGCGAGGCCGCGCCGGGGGTTTTGCACCCCCGGACCCCCGCAGGATATTTGGACACAGGTGATATCACAAAAGGCTCGCCGCGATCATGATCAGCGTCGCCGTCGCCCCGGCCGCCCAGATGACCGAGCGCCAGGGCGTCCAGCCGAAGAGATAGGCAGGCACGTAGAGGATGCGGGCGATCAGGTAGATCCAGGCGCAGGCGGCGGTGAGGCCGCTGGCCTGCCCGCCGAGCGTCACCACGACGACGGCGAGGGTGAAGAGGATCAGCCCCTCGAAATGGTTGTTCAGCGCCCGCTGCGCCCGGCCGGCCTGACCGGTCAGGGCGGGGGCGTGATCGCGCGGGCCCATCGCCACGCGCGGGCCGACCTGCAGGTTCGCCAGCACCGAGAAGATCGCGAATTGCGCGACCTGCAGGAGGCCGGCCAGCGCCAGCACGGTCAGTTCGGGCGTCATCAGGCGGTCTCGACGAAATGCGCCTTGGCCGAGGACACGCCTGCCAGGCTGTTGAAGACCTGCGCGTTGCCGCCGAGCCAGTCCTTCGCCGCCTTCGCGTCGGTCACGGTGAAGAGCGCCCAGGCATTGCCGGCGTCCTCGCGCCAGAGCTGGAGCAGCGAGAGGCCGTGGCGGCCGCGTTCCTCCGCGGCGGCGTCGAAGGCGCGGCGGAAGCTGTCGTAGTCGGCGATCTGGTAGTGGAGGATCAGCTGCATGGGCGTGCCCTTCGCGAAGCGTGGTGCCCGGCCCCAGGAAGGGCCGGGCGACAGGCGGGATCAGAGATCCATCAGCAGGCGGCGGGGGTCTTCCAGCGCCTCCTTGACGCGGACGAGGAAGGTGACCGCGCCCTTGCCGTCGACGATGCGGTGATCGTAGGAGAGGGCCAGGTACATCATCGGGCGGATCACGATCTGGCCGCCGACGACCATCGGACGCTCCTGGATCTTGTGCATCCCGAGGATGCCTGATTGCGGCGGGTTCAGGATGGGCGAGGACATCAGCGAGCCGTAGACGCCACCGTTCGAGATGGTGAAGGTGCCGCCCTGCATCTCGGCCATGGTCAGCTTGCCGTCGCGGCCCTTCGCGCCCAGCTCGCCGATCTCCTTCTCGATCGCGGCGAAGCTCTTCTGGTCGGCGTCGCGCACGACCGGCACGACGAGGCCCGATGGCGTGCCGACCGCGACGCCCATATGGACGAAGTTCTTGTAGACGACGTCGGTGCCGTCGATTTCCGCGTTGACCTCGGGGACTTCCTTCAGCGCGTGGCAGCAGGCCTTCACGAAGAAGGACATGAAGCCCAGCTTCACCTTGTGCTTCTTCTCGAAGGCGTCCTTGTATTCGTTTCTGAGCGCCATGATGCCGCTCATGTCGGCCTCGTTGTAGGTCGTCAGCATCGCGGCGGTGTTCTGCGCGTCCTTCAGGCGGCGCGCGATGGTCTGGCGCAGGCGGGTCATCTTGACCCGCTCTTCGCGGCCGGCATCGTCCGCCGAGGAGGGCGCGCGCGGCGCCTGCGCCGGGGCGGCGGGGCGGGCCTGGGCGGGGGCCTGACCGGCCTTCGCCACGTCTTCCTTCATCACGCGGCCATCGCGGCCCGAGCCCTGGACCTGGTCGCGGCTGACGCCGGCCTCGGCCATGGCCTTCTTGGCCGAGGGCGCATCCTCGACATCCTCGCGCGGCTTCATCTCCTCGGGGCCGGCATTCTTCAGCACCGTGTCCTGCGCGGTCTTGGTGGCATTGTAGGCGGCGCCTTCGCCCGAGGGCGCTTCGGCCTTGGGCGCGCCGGCGTTGCCGGAGGCGCCTTCGGTGATGATGGCGAGGCGGGCCTTGGCGTCCACGGTGGCGCCTTCCTCGGCCAGGATCTCGGCCAGCACGCCGGCGGCGGGGGCGGGCACCTCGACCGAGACCTTGTCGGTTTCCAGCTCGCAGAGCATCTCGTCCGCGGCCACCTGATCGCCGGGCTTCTTGAACCAGGTCGCCACCGTCGCCTCGGTCACGCTTTCGCCGAGGGAGGGGACCATCACATCGACGTTCTTGCCGCTCATCTTGCCTTGTCCTTCCGGAATCGCTTGGGCCGGCTGCGCGGCCTCTTGGTCATGTGCCGCGGTCGCGGCGGGTGCTTTGTCCTTGGCCGGGGCGGCGGCGCCGCCCTCGGAGATCTGCGCGAGCAGGGCGTCCGGGCCGACCGTCTCGCCCTCGGCGGCGACGATCTCGGACAGGGTGCCGGCGGCGGGGCTGGGAACCTCGACCGTGACCTTGTCGGTCTCCAGCTCGCAGAGCATCTCGTCGACCTCGACACGGTCGCCCGGCTTCTTGAACCAGGTGGCGATCGTCGCCTCGGTCACCGACTCGCCCAGGGCGGGCACGCGGACTTCGGTCATCGGATCAACCCTCCAGCGCCAGGGCTTCGGTCACCAGCGCCTCCTGCTCGGCCTTGTGGCGCGAGGCGAGGCCGGTGGCGACCGAGGCGGCGGCGTTGCGGCCGACATAGCGGGCGCGCTTGGCCTCCGAGCCGATCCGTTCCAGCACCCATTCGAGGTTCGGCTCGACGAAGCTCCAGCCGCCCTGGTTCTTGGGCTCTTCCTGGCACCAGATGATCTCGGCACCCTTGAAGCGGCCCAGCTCCTTGGCCATGGCCTGCGCGGGGAAGGGGTAGAACTGCTCGAGGCGCAGCAGGTAGATGTCGGTGATCCCGGCCTCGTCCCGCGCCTTGAGGAGGTCGTAATAGACCTTGCCCGAGCAGATGACGACGCGCTTGATCTGCTCGTCGGCCACCAGCTGGGTCGAGGAGGTGCCGCGCTCGGCATCGTCCCAGAGGACGCGGTGGAAGGTGCTGCCGGTCTGGAACTCCTCGGCGCGGCTGATCGCCTGCGGATGGCGCAGCAGCGATTTCGGGGTCATCAGGACCAGCGGCTTGCGGAACTGCCGCTTCAGCTGCCGGCGCAGGATGTGGAAGTAGTTGGCCGGCGTCGTGCAATTGGCGACGATCCAGTTGTCCTCGGCGCATTGCTGCAGGAACCGCTCGAGCCGGGCCGAGCTGTGCTCGGGGCCCTGGCCCTCGAAGCCGTGGGGCAGAAGCATCACCAGGCCCGACATGCGCAGCCATTTCTTCTCGCCGGACGAGATGAACTGGTCGAACATGATCTGCGCGCCGTTGGCGAAGTCGCCGAACTGCGCTTCCCACAGGGTCAGGGTGTTCGGCTCGGCCAGCGAGTAGCCGTATTCGAAGCCCAGCACCGCGTATTCCGAGAGCATCGAGTCGATGACTTCGTAGCGGGCCTGACCCTCGGCGATGTTGTTCAGCGGGTAGTAGCGGTCCTCGGACTTCTGGTCGATGAAGGCCGAGTGGCGCTGGCTGAACGTGCCGCGGGTGCTGTCCTGGCCGGCCAAGCGCACGCCATGGCCTTCCTGCACCAGCGAGCCGAAGGCCAGCGCCTCGCCCGTGGCCCAGTCAAAGCCCTCGCCGGTCTCGAACATCTTCTTCTTGGCCTCGATGAGCCGGCCCACGGTCTTGTGCAGGTTCAGCCCCTCGGGGACGGTGGTCAGGGCGCGGCCGATCTGGGTCATCGCCTCGGGCGAAATGCCCGTCTCGCCGGCGGTGTATTCGGCGCCCTCGCGGTCCAGGCCCGACCACTTGCCGTCCAGCCAGTCCGCCTTGTTCGGCTTGTAGTTCTTGCCGATCTCGAACTCCTCGTTGAGGTGGTTCTGGAAGGCGGCCTTCATGTCCTCGATCTCGCCCTCAGGGATCAGCCCGTCGGCGGTCAGGCGCTCGGTGTAAAGCTGAAGAGTCGTCTTCTGGCTCTTGATGCGGGTGTACATCGCCGGGTTGGTGAACATAGGCTCATCGCCCTCGTTGTGACCGAAGCGGCGGTAGCAGAAGATGTCGATGACGACATCCTTCTTGAACTTCATCCGGAACTCGGTCGCGACCTTGGCGGCGTGGACCACAGCCTCGGGATCGTCGCCGTTGACGTGGAAGATCGGCGCCTCGACCATCAGGGCGATGTCGGTCGGGTAGGGCGAGGTGCGGCTGAAGGCCGGCGCGGTGGTGAAGCCGATCTGGTTGTTCACGACGATATGGATGCAGCCGCCCGTCCGGTGCCCGCGGATGCCCGAAAGCTGCAGGCACTCTGCCACGACGCCCTGGCCGGCGAAGGCCGCGTCGCCGTGCAGCAGGATCGGCAGGACCGAAGTCCGCTCGGTCGTGTCGCCCAGCTGGTCCGACTTGGCCCGCGCCTTGCCCAGCACGACGGGGTTCACCGCCTCGAGGTGCGAGGGGTTCGCGGTCAGCGACAGGTGCACGCTGTTGCCGTCGAACTCGCGGTCCGAGCTGGCGCCGAGGTGGTATTTCACGTCGCCCGAACCGTCCACGTCCTCGGGCTTGAAGCTGCCGCCCTGGAATTCGTGGAAGATCGCGCGGTAGGGCTTCGACAGCACGTTCGCCAGAACCGACAGGCGGCCGCGGTGGGGCATGCCGATGACGATGTCCTTCACGCCAAGCGCGCCGCCGCGCTTGATGATCTGCTCCATCGCCGGGATCAGCGCCTCGCCACCGTCAAGGCCGAAGCGCTTGGTGCCCATGTATTTCACATGGAGGAACTTCTCGAAGCCCTCGGCCTCGACCAGCTTGTTCAGGATGGCGCGGCGGCCTTCGCGGGTGAACTGGATCTCCTTGCCGTAGCCCTCGATCCGCTCCTTCAGCCATGCGGCTTCCTCGGGGTTCGAGATGTGCATGTATTGCAGCGCGAAGGTGCCGCAATAGGTCCGCTCCATCAGCTCGCAGATCTGGCGGATAGAGGCAACCTCGAGGCCCAGGACGTTGTCGATGAAGATCGGACGGTCCATGTCGCCCGGCCCGAAGCCGTAGGTCGAGGGCTTCAGCTCGCCATGGTCCGGCACGTCGCGCAACCCGAGCGGGTCCAGCTTCGCGTGCAGATGGCCGCGGATGCGGAAGGCGCGGATCAGCATCAGCGCGCGGATGCTGTCCAGCACCGCCTGGCGCATCTGGTCCTCGGAGAGGGTGACGCCCTTCTCCTCGGCCTTGGCGGCGATCTTCTTCATCGCGGCCTTGGCCTCGTCCTTGCCGGACTGCGGCCACTCGCCGGTCAGCGCCGCGAAGGTGTCGCCCGTCGGCGCGGGCGGCCAGTCGGCGCGCTTCCAGCTGGCGCCCTCGGCCTCGCGCGCCGGCGTTCCCTCGTCGTCACCGAGGCCGCGGAAGAACGCGTCCCATGCCTGATCGACCGCTTCGGGGTTCCGGGCCCACTGGCCGTAGAGCTGTTCCACATAGGCGGCGTTCGCCCCTTGCAGGAACGATGAGTCGTGGAAGTCGGTGTTCTTGGGTTGCTCGGTCATGTCAGTCCCCGGTTCAGGGCAGGAGAGGGCGCCTCAGGCGCAATAAATGTCGAAGATCCGCGCGCCGGGATCGGCGGTCGGGTCGAGGCGGGGCAGTTGTTCAATGCGCAGCGGCGCGCGACGTTCCAGCCCGCAGAGGGCGACGGCCGCCCTGCTCTCGGGATTGGGGCCCGCCGCGGCCGGCTGGTAGATCACGCGCCAGCCGTATTGGCGGCGGGCGACGGTGCGCATGGCCTCGGGCGGAAGGCCCGTCGCGGCGTGCAGATCGGTGCGGGCGGGGATGCCGCCCGGCAGGACATCCGTGGTCATGCGCTGGCCGCAGGCGGTCAGGGCCATCAGCGCGGCCAGCGAAAATGGCACGGCGCAGCCGCTGGCGCGGATGCCGGTCCCTTGCTGCCCCTGCGCCTCGGCGCGATGTTCCACGAATGCCTCCCTCGTCCGTTGGCCCGCCCCCTACTTAAGTCGCAGGGGCGAGCCGTTCAAATCATCAACCCTTGATCGCCTTCAGCACGGCTTCGCCAAGGCCCGCCGGGCTGTCGGCAACGACGATGCCGGCCTTCTTCATGGCTTCGATCTTGCTTTCCGCATCGCCCTTGCCGCCCGACACGATCGCGCCGGCATGGCCCATCCGGCGGCCCGGAGGCGCCGTGCGGCCCGCGATGAAGCCAGCGGTCGGCTTCCAGTTGCCCTTGGCCTTCTGCTCGGCCAGGAACTCGGCGGCCTCTTCCTCGGCCGAGCCGCCGATCTCGCCGATCATGATGATCGACTCGGTCTCGGGATCGTCGAGGAACATGCGCAGCACGTCGATATGCTCCATCCCCTTGATCGGATCGCCGCCGATGCCAACCGCGCTGGACTGGCCGAGGCCCACATCCGAGGTCTGCTTGACGGCCTCGTAGGTCAGCGTGCCCGAGCGCGAGACGACACCGACGCTGCCGCGGCGGAAGATGCTGCCCGGCATGATGCCGATCTTGCACTCGTCCGGCGTCATGATGCCCGGGCAGTTCGGCCCGATCAGGCGCGACTTGCTGTTCGCCAGCGCGCGCTTGACGCGCATCATGTCGAGGACCGGGATGCCCTCGGTGATGCAGACGATCAGCGGCACCTCGGCGTCGATGGCTTCCAGGATCGAGTCCGCCGCAAACGGGGGCGGGACATAGATCGCGCTGGCATTGGCGCCGGTCTTGGCCACGGCCTCGTGGACCGAGTTGAAGACCGGCAGGCCCAGATGCTCGGACCCGCCCTTGCCGGGGGTCACGCCGCCGACCATCTGCGTGCCGTAGGCGATCGCCTGCTCGGTGTGGAAGGTGCCCTGGGACCCGGTGATCCCCTGGCAGATGACTTTGGTATTCTTGTCGACGAGAACGGCCATCATGGCCTCCTTGCGTAGGCGGCGCCCCTGCGCCGCGATGTTCCAGAGGAGGGCGCGCCTGCCGCGCGCCCGGATGGATCAGCCCTTGACGGCCTTGACGATCTTCTGCGCGCCGTCCTTGAGGTCATCGGCCGCGATGACGTTCAGGCCGGAATTCGCGATGATCTCCTTGCCAAGGTCCACGTTCGTGCCTTCCAGGCGCACGACCAGCGGGACCTGCAGCCCGACCTCTTTCACGGCGGCGATGATGCCCTCCGCGATGATGTCGCAGCGCATGATGCCGCCGAAGATGTTGACCAGGATGCCCTTCACGTTCGGGTCCGAGGTGATGATCTTGAACGCCTCGGTGACCTTCTCCTTGGTGGCGCCGCCGCCGACGTCGAGGAAGTTGGCCGGCTCGGCGCCGAACAGCTTGATGATGTCCATCGTCGCCATGGCCAGGCCCGCGCCGTTCACCATGCAGCCGATCTCGCCGTCCAGCGCGATGTAGTTCAGGTCGAACTTCGAGGCGGCCAGTTCCTTGGGGTCTTCCTCGGTCTCGTCGCGCAGCGCCATGATGTCGGGCTGGCGGTAGAGGGCGTTGTTGTCGAAACCCATCTTGGCGTCGAGGCACTTGATCTGCCCCTCGGGGGTCACGATCAGCGGGTTGATCTCCAGCATCTCCATGTCCTTCTCGATGAACATGCGATAGAGGTTCTTGACCAGCTGGACACATTGCTTGACCTGCGCGCCCTCAAGCCTCAGGGCGAAGGCGACGCGGCGGCCGTGGAAATCCGACAGGCCCGAGGCCGGGTCAACGCTGAAGCTGACGATCTTCTCGGGCGTGTGGGCCGCGACTTCCTCGATGTCCATGCCGCCCTCGGTCGAGGCGACGAAGCTGACGCGCGAGGTCTGGCGGTCCACCAGCAGCGCCAGATACAGCTCGCGCGCGATGTCGCTGCCGTCCTCGATGTAGATGCGGTTGACCTGCTTGCCGGCGGGGCCGGTCTGGTGGGTGACCAGCGTGCGGCCCAGCATCTGGCGGGTCAGTTCCTCGGCCTCTTCGACCGACTTCGCCAGGCGGACGCCGCCCTTCTCGCCGGCTTCGGCTTCCTTGAAGCTGCCCTTGCCGCGGCCGCCCGCATGGATCTGCGCCTTCACGACCCAGAGCGGGCCGTCCATCTCGCCGGCAGCGGTCTTCGCCTCGTCGGCCTTCATCACGATGCGGCCGTCGCTGACCGGCGCGCCGTATTGACGCAGCAGCGCCTTGGCCTGGTATTCGTGAATGTTCATCGGAACCCCCTCATTCGGTTCGGCAGATTTGCGGCCTATTGGCACAACCGGTGCGGGGGAAGAAATGAAAAGCAGGGAAAATGCGAGAAAGCGGCGGTTACCTGCTGATCGTGATCACAGCCAGATTTGCTGTGATCACAAAGCATCTGTGGCGTCGAGTCGCGTGAGCGCAAACGGAAAAAGCGCGCCCTGAACGGACGCGCTTTTCCTTCAGGATCAAGCCGGATCAGGCGAGCGAGCCGTCGATGCCCTTGCAGGCCTCGACAAGGCCCTTCACCGCGTTCACCGAGTTGTCGAACATCGTCTGCTCGTCCTTGTCGAGCTTGATGTCGATGACCTTCTCGACGCCGTTCGCGCCGATCACGGTCGGAACGCCGACATACATGCCGTTCAGGCCGTAGGCGCCTTCGACATAGGCCGCGCAGGGCAGGACGCGCTTCTGGTCCTTGAGATAGGCCTCGGCCATCTCGATCGCGGAGGTCGCGGGAGCGTAGAAGGCCGAGCCCGTCTTCAGCAGGCCGACGATCTCGGCGCCGCCGTCGCGGGTGCGCTGGACGATGGCGTCCATCTTCTCCTGCGTGGTCCAGCCCATCTTCACGAGGTCGGGCAGCGGGATGCCAGCCACGGTCGAGTAGCGCACCAGCGGCACCATCGTGTCGCCATGCCCGCCCAGCACGAAGGCGGTGACGTCGCGCATCGAGACGCCGAACTCGAGGCTCAGGAAGTGGCGGAAGCGGGCCGAGTCCAGCACGCCGGCCATCCCGCAGACCTTGTTGTGCGGCAGGCCCGAGAATTCGCGCAGCGCCCAGACCATCGCGTCCAGCGGGTTGGTGATGCAGATGACGAAGGCGTCGGGGGCGTGCTTGGCGATGCCCTCGCCGACAGACTTCATGACCTTGAGGTTGATGCCCAGAAGATCGTCGCGGCTCATCCCCGGCTTGCGCGGAACGCCTGCGGTGACGATGCAGACATCGGCGCCGGCGATGTCGGCATAGTCGTTGGCGCCCTTCATGACGGCGTCGAAGCCCTCCGAGGGACCCGATTGCGCGATGTCCAGCGCCTTGCCCTGGGGCGTGCCCTCGGCGATGTCGAACAGGATCACGTCGCCCAGTTCCTTCATCGCGGCCAGATGCGCCAGCGTGCCGCCGATCTGCCCCGCACCGATGAGTGCGATCTTGGGTCGGGCCATGGAGTACCTCCGATTGTCCAGTGGATTATGCCGCGCTGGTTAGAGGCAGACGGCACGAATCGCAAGCCTTCCCGCCGCGCTGCAGCACCGGTAACGCCAACACTTGTCTTTTCTTTCGCACCCGGCCACAGCTTGCACGTTCTGCAGGAGGGCGCATGCTGCACCTGACCCCCGAAGGCTGGGCCATCGCCGCCATTGCCGCCTTTCTCATCGGCCTGTCGAAGGGCGGGCTGGCGATGGTGGCCGTGCTGTCGGTGCCGATCCTGTCGCTGGTGATGTCGCCGGTGCAGGCGGCGGGGCTGCTGCTGCCGATCTACATCGCCTCGGACGTCGGCGGGCTGCTGATCTATCGCCGGCAGGTGGATCTGGGGGTCTTGCGCTCGGCCCTGCCGGGCGCGGTGGCGGGCATCGGCGTGGGCTGGGCGACGGCGTCCCTGGTGCCGACCTGGGGCGTCACGCTGATCGTGGGGGTCATCGGGCTCGTCTTCGCGCTGAACGCGCTGCGGCGTCGGGGCTTGCCGCCGGTGCGGACCATCTCGCCCGTGCGGGGGAATATCTGGGGCAGCCTTGCGGGCTACACGAGCTTCGTCAGCCATTCCGGCGCCCCGCCCTGGCAGGTCTATGCCCAGCCCCTGCGGCTGCCCTCGCTGGTCTTCGCGGGCACGACGACCTGGTTCTTCGCGGTGGTGAACTGGATCAAGCTGATCCCCTATGCCGCGCTTGGCCAGCTCTCGCCCGGCAACCTGACGGCGGCCGCGATCCTGACGCCGCTGGCGCTGCTGGCGGTCTGGATCGGCCAGCGCCTTGTCCGCATCATCCCCGACCTCATCTTCTACAAGCTCATCACCTGGGGGCTTCTGCTGGTCTCGCTGCGGCTGATCTGGCAGGCCCTGTCGTAATGGAGGCTGCGATGACCCGTCCCTGCCGCTCGGCGCTCTATATTCCTGCGGCCAATGCCCGCGCGATGGAGAAGGCGCGCGATCTGCCGGCCGACGCCATCATCTTCGATCTGGAGGACGCGGTCGCCCCGGCCGAGAAGGAGGCCGCGCGGGCTCTGCTGGAAGCGGCGCTGAAGGCCGATTACGGCCGCCGCCTGAAGATCCTTCGGATCAACGCGCTGGAGACGGAATGGGGGCAGGGGGACGCGGCGCTGGCCACGCGCTTGCCGGTGGACGCGGTGCTGCTGCCCAAGGTCGGCGGCCCGGCCGATCTGGACGCGCTGGCCGGGCTGGTCGAGGCGCCGTTCTGGGCGATGATCGAGACCCCGGCGGGCGTGCTGAACGCCGCCGCCATCGCCGCGCATCCGCGGCTGGAGGGGATGGTCATGGGCACCAACGATCTGGCCAAGGAACTGGGCGCCCGCTTCCGCCCCGACCGGCTGCCGATGATCGCGGCCCTGGGCGCCTGCCTTCTGGCGGCACGGGCGGAGGGGCGGGTGATCCTCGACGGCGTCTACAACGCCTTCCGCGACGAGGAGGGGCTGCGCGCCGAGGCCGAGCAGGGCCGCGACATGGGCTTCGACGGCAAGACGCTAATCCACCCGTCGCAGCTGTCGGTCGCCAACGCGGTCTTCGCCCCAACAGAAGCCGAGCTGGACCTCGCCCGCCGCCAGATCGCCGCTTTCGAGGCCGCCGAGGCCGAGGGGCGGGGCGTCGCCGTCCTCGACGGCCGCATCGTCGAGAACCTGCATGTCGCGGCGGCCCGCCGCAGCCTCGCGCGTGCCAAGGCAATTGAAGAGGCGGGTTTTTAGGAGCAAGGTGCCGGCGACAGCCTCCAGCGGAGAGACAGCCAGATGCCCATTCTGATCCTTGGTGTTGCCCTCTGGTGGGCCGCCCATTTCTTCAAGCGCTATGCCCCCGAACGGCGGGCGGCGATGGGGGACCGCGGCAAGGGCCTCGTCGCGATCGCTCTGGCGGTCTCGGTCGTGCTGATGGTGATCGGCTATCGCGGCGTGCAGGACGATCCCTTCTTCTGGGGCCGCACGGCAGCCACGACGGGGATCAACAACCTCCTGGTGCTGGTCGCCTTCTACCTCTACGCCGCCGACGGGATGAAGACGCGGATCACGGCGCATCTTCGCCATCCGCAGCTGACCGCCTTCTCGCTCTGGGCCTTCGCGCATCTGCTGGTCAACGGCACGCTGGCGGGGGTGATCCTCTTCGGCGGCCTGCTGGCCTGGGCCCTGACTGAGATCGTGGTGCTGAACCGCACCACCGCCTGGACCCGCCCTGCGGGCCCCTTCCCCCCGCGCAAGGAGGCCATGGCGGCCGCCGGCGCGGTCATCGTCATGCTGGTCGTCGGCCTGATCCACGGCTGGATCGGCCCTTGGCCCTTCGGAGGTGCCTGACATGCCGACGATCTTCCGCTTCATCACCGAGGACGACACCTCGCAGTTCTGCCACCGCGTCAGCGAGGCGCTGTCCAAGGGCTGGCAGCTTCACGGCAGCCCCAGCATGGCTTTCGACACGGCGCGCGGGGTCATGCGATGCGGGCAGGGGGTCACCAAGGAGGTCGCGGCCGAGTATCATCCGGACATGAAACTGGGGCAGCAGTAACCGCGGGCGCTAACGGCCGAAGGGGCTGTGATCACAGCGCCCGCGCGTGTGATCACGGAGCCGCAGAACCGCGTTCTTTCGTCGCGCGGACTGGAAACTGCGCGTGACAGAGGTCACAAAAGACGACAGACACACGCCGAATGCCAGCCAGGCGGGTCAGCCGCGCCACCGGCGCCTGACCCGCCTGGCTCTGATCGAACCGACAAAGGAGGGCCGCGTCATGGCCGATGTGAACCGGGGTAACCGGCCGCTTTCCCCCCACCTGCAGGTCTACCGCCTTCCCATCCCGGCGGTGACGTCGATCATGACGCGCATTACCGGGCAGGGCCTCGTGGCCGGCCTCGTGCTGCTGGTCTGGTGGCTGGTCGCTGCCGTCGCCAGCCCGGGCGCCTTCGCGGCGGCGGACTGGGTGCTGCGGTCGTGGATCGGCTTCATCGTGATGACCGGCGCCACCTGGGCGCTGTGGTTCCACGCGCTGTCGGGCCTGCGGCATCTGGGCTACGACGCCGGCTACGGGCTGGAGATCGACCACGCCAAGCAGGGGTCCTGGGCGATCATCATCGGCTCGGGCGTGCTGACGCTGCTCAGCCTTGTCATCTTCTTCGTCTGAGCGAGGGTTCATCATGCGCTACATCACCCCCCGCAAGGCAGCCCTCGGCATGGGCTCAGGCCGCTCGGGCACGCAGGAGCACTGGAAGATCACGGTCAGCTCGGCCGCGCTGCTGGTCCTGACGCCGCTCTTCCTGATCGCCGTCGGCGGCGCCATCGGCCTGCCGCGCGAGGGCGTCATCGCCCATTTCGGCCGGCCCTTCCCGGGCATCATCACCGCGCTGTTCATCACGGTGGGCATGATCCACTTCATCAAGGGCACGCGCATCATGCTGGACGACTATCTGCACGGCAACGCGCATCGCGTGGCCATCGTCGTCTCGCACATCTTCGGGTGGGGCATGATCGCCACCGCGCTCTTCGCGCTGGCAAAGATGGCCTTCGCCACCCCCGTGATCTGAGGACGACATGGCAGCTTATCAAACGACTACGCATGACTACGATGTCGTCGTGGTGGGTGCCGGCGGCGCCGGCCTCCGCGCGACGCTTGGCATGGCCGAGCAGGGCCTTCGCACGGCCTGCGTGACCAAGGTCTTCCCGACCCGCTCGCACACCGTGGCAGCCCAGGGCGGCATCGCCGCCTCGCTGTCGAACATGGGGCCGGACAGCTGGCAGTGGCACATGTACGACACCGTCAAGGGCTCGGACTGGCTGGGCGACACGGACGCGATGGAGTACCTCGCGCGCGAGGCCCCCAAGGCTGTCTACGAGCTCGAGCATTATGGCGTGCCCTTCAGCCGCACCGAGGACGGGCGCATCTACCAGCGCCCCTTCGGCGGCCACACCACGGAATATGGCGAAGGCCCCCCGGTGCAACGCACCTGCGCTGCTGCCGACCGGACCGGCCACGCGATCCTGCACACGCTCTATGGCCAGTCGCTGAAGAACAACGCCGAGTTCTTCATCGAGTATTTCGCGCTGGACCTGATCGTCACCGATGGCCGCTGCACCGGCGTCGTCTGCTGGAAGCTGGACGACGGCACGATGCATGTCTTCAACGCCAAGATGGTGGTGCTGGCGACGGGCGGCTACGGGCGCGCCTATTTCAGCGCGACCTCGGCCCATACCTGCACCGGCGACGGCGGCGGGATGGTCGCGCGGGCCGGCCTGCCGCTTCAGGATATGGAATTCGTGCAGTTCCACCCGACGGGCATCTACGGCTCGGGCTGCCTCATCACGGAAGGCGCGCGGGGCGAGGGCGGCTACCTGACCAACTCGGAAGGCGAGCGCTTCATGGAGCGTTACGCGCCGACCTACAAGGACCTCGCCAGCCGCGACGTGGTCAGCCGCTGCATGACGCTTGAGATCCGCGAGGGCCGCGGCATCGGCGCGGACAAGGACCACATCTTCCTGAACCTGATGCACCTGCCGCCGGAAACGCTACACGAGCGCCTGCCGGGCATCAGCGAAAGCGCCAAGATCTTCGCCGGTGTCGACGTGACGCGCGAGCCGATCCCGGTGCTGCCGACGGTGCATTACAACATGGGTGGAATTCCCACGAACTACTGGGGCGAAGTGCTTGCTCCAACGGAAGAAAATCCCGACGCGATCTTCCCCGGCCTGATGGCCGTGGGCGAGGCGGGCTGCGCTTCGGTTCACGGGGCGAACCGGCTCGGCTCGAACAGCCTGATCGATCTGGTGGTCTTCGGCCGCGCCGCCGCGATCCGCGCGGGGCAGGTGGTGGACCGCGAGGGCGCGGTGCCGCCGACCAACCAGGCCGAGGTGGACCGGGCGCTCGATCGTTTCGACGGGCTGCGCCATGCGACGGGCACCGTCTCGACCGCCGAGCTGCGCGACGAGATGCAGCGCACCATGCAGACCGACGCCGCCGTCTTCCGCACGGACAAGACGCTGGCCGAGGGGGTCGAGAAGATGGAGGCCATCGCGGCCAAGCTCGATGACCTGAAAGTGACGGATCGTGGTTTGATCTGGAACACGGACCTGATGGAAACGTTGGAGCTGACGAACCTGATGCCCAACGCCCTGACGACGATCGTCGCGGCCGAGGCCCGCAAGGAAAGCCGCGGCGCCCATGCGCACGAGGATTGGCCTGAGCGGGATGACGCCAACTGGCGCAAGCATTCGCTTGCTTGGGTCGAGGGCAACCGGGTTAAACTTGCCTACCGCCCCGTCCATCTGGAGCCGCTTACCAAGGCCGAGGAGGGCGGGATCGACCTGAACAAGATCGCTCCCAAGAAAAGGGTTTACTGATGCGCTTCAACCTGATCGCCGCCTTCGGCCTCGCCGCTGCAACCCTGTCCGGCTGCGTCGCCGCGGTCCCCGTGGCCGGACCCGCAGTTCCCACCGCCCCGGTGGTGACCGCCCCGGTGACGCCGACTGTGCTCGACGCGGCCTCGCGCCAGGTGGCGACGAACGTCATCAACGCCGAGATGCAGCGCCGCCTGCCGGGCGTGAACGTGCAGCCCTATACCAACTGCGTCGTCAGCAACGCCACCACGGCCGAGCTGATCGACATCGCGCAGGCCTCGCGCGCCGGCGCCTCGGGCACGGCGGACAGCGTGGCCTCCATCGTCTCGCGCCCGGCGACGACGCAGTGCATCGCCGCTGCGGCGCGCACGGCTTAAGGGCCGCATCATGGGCATCGTGCGGACAGTCGCGCTGATCCTGCCCCTGGGCCTGGCCGCCTGCGGCCCGGTCCCGGTGGAGCAGGCCGAGCGCACGTGCCTGCGCGATGCCGAACTGGCGCAGCGTCCGCGCGGCGAGGTCGCCATCGGCGTCGGCACCGGCGGGCGCGGCGGCAGCAGCACCTTCGGCCGCGTCGGGATCGAGATGACGAGCGACTACATCCTGCAGCGCGACCCGTCCGAGGTCTTCACCCGCTGCGTCGTGAACCGCTCGGGCCAGATGCCGACCCGGCCGCTGGTCTCGCAGCCGGGCTGGCGCGGCTGATCATGGCCGAGCGGGGCCCTGCGGCGGACGGACCTGGCGGCGCGCGCCGCCTGATCCTGCATCTGGGGGTGCAGAAGACGGGGACCACCTCGCTCCAGCGGTTCCTCGAAGGCAACGCTGCCGGGCTTGCCGACATCCTCATCGTGAGAACGCCGCGCGATGCGGCGGTGATGCGCCCCCTAGGTCGAGCCTGCATCGCCTACAGCTTGGGGCCGGAGAAGGATCTGGCGGTGCGTCTGCGGGTGGCGTTCGAGGATGTGCTCGATGCCTTACCGGCGGGGCCGCAGACGGTGCTGGTCAGTCACGAGAACATGGCGGGCGCCATGCCCGGCAATGGCGGCGAGACGCGGCTTTTTCCGGCCCTGCCGCGGATCGTGCGGCTTCTGGACGAGGTGGCACGAGAGCGCGGCTTCGCGGCCGAGTTCGCGTTCTACACGCGGCGGATGACGATGTGGAAGCCCTCGGTCTGGGCGCAGGCCATCCGCACCGACGGCTATTGCGGCACCCGGGCCGAGTTCGACCAGGCGACCGCCGCGCTTCCGGGCTGGGGCGATCTGGAGCGGCGCCTTGGCGATGTCGTCGGCCCGGGCCGGCTGCACCGCCTGCGGCTCGAGGACGAGACCGACCCGCACCGCCCCGGCCGGCAGCTTCTGGCCCTCGCCGGCGTGCCGGCCGAGCGGCAGGCGGCCTTGGCGCCCATCGCCGCGCCGGCGATGGAGCGGCTCTCGGAGGCCTCGACCGAATTCCTGCGCCGGCTGAACAAGCTGTCGCTCGCACCACCCGCGCAGCAGAAGGTCGTCGACCTAGTGTCGCGGGCCCAGGATCTGTTCGCGGCCGACGGGCCGCCCAAAGGCACCCTCTGAAAGGAGCATCCCATGGTTCAGTTCACCCTTCCCAAGAACAGCCAGATCCGGGTCGGCAAGACCTGGCCCCGGCCCGAGGGCGCAACCAACGTCAAGAAGTTCAAGATCTACCGTTGGGACCCCGACACGGGCGAGAACCCGCGGCTGGACACGTATTTCGTGGACCTCGACCGCTGCGGGCCGATGGTCCTGGACGCGCTGATCAAGATCAAGAACGAGATCGACCCGACCCTGTCCTTCCGCCGCTCGTGCCGCGAGGGGATCTGCGGCTCCTGCGCGATGGTCATCGACGGCGGCAACCGCCTGGCCTGCATCTACGGCATCGACGAGGTCGCGGGCGACATCGCCATCTACCCGCTGCCGCACATGCCGGTGATCAAGGACCTGGTGCCGGACCTGACGCATTTCTACGCCCAGCACGCCTCGGTGAACCCCTATCTGCAGACCAAGTCGCCGACGCCGGGCAAGGAGTGGAAGCAGTCCATCGAGGACCGCAAGAAGCTGGACGGGCTCTACGAGTGCATCCTTTGCGCCTCGTGCTCGACCGCCTGCCCGAGCTACTGGTGGAATGGCGACCGTTACCTGGGGCCGGCCGCGCTTCTCCACGCCTATCGCTGGATCATCGACAGCCGTGACGAGGCGACGGGCGAGCGGCTGGACGAGCTGGAGGATCCCTTCAAGCTCTACCGCTGCCACACGATCATGAACTGCACCAACACCTGTCCGAAGGGGCTGAACCCGGCCAAGGCGATCGCGGCGATCAAGCACATGATGGTCGAGCGGGCGGCCTGACTGCGTCCCGCGGGGGAAGGGCGGGGGGCCAGCCCCCCGCACCCCCCGCCGGGGGGACTTTGCGTCCCCCCGGACCCCCTGCAGGATATTTTCATGAAGAAGAAGAGCCGGGGGCGGGGGCCTCCGGCTCTTTTCGTTGAGGGATGGGTCGGGGTCAGCCTTCGATTTTGGTGAAGTCGGCGATCTGGCGGCCGGCCTCGCGGATGCGGCTGAGGAGGTTCAGGCGGTTGCGCCGGATGATCTGGTTGTCGCTGTTGACCTGCACCGCCTCGAAGAAGGCGTCGATGGGGGCGCGGAGGGCGGCGATGGCCGACATGGCGGCGGGGTAGTCCTGCGCCTCCATCGCGCGGCGGATCGCCGGGTCGGCGGCGTCGAGGGCGGCGAAGAGGGCGCGTTCCTCCTCGGTCTCGGCGAATTTGGGGTCGGCGCCGAAGCTGTATTCGACGCCGTCCTTTTCCTCGGCTTGGGCGAGAATGTTGCCGGCGCGCTTGAGGCCCTGAGTCAGGTTCTTCCCGTCCTCGGTCTTCAGCATGTCGTTCAGCGCGGTGGCGCGGGCGACCACCTGCACGAGGTCGTCGCTGCCCTCCTGTGCCAGCACCGCGTCGATGATGTCGTGGCGGATGCCCTGCTCGCGCAGGTGGACCTTGAGGCGGTCGTGGAGGAAGGAGAGGAGGTCACGGACCAGTACTTCACCCTTCAAGAGACTGACGGACCATAGGTTCGCGAACGGCCTTTCTAGGCTCGTCACAGCCGCAGCACCCTTTTCGACCGTTTCCGCGACTAGACTTTTCTTCAAAAGATGTCCCTTTAACTCGGCTTCTTTAACAGCGAGAGGCTTGTCGAGTTGAGCGTCCGCATAGTCATCTGGCGCTTCGACCAGACGACCCTGCTCTTTCCAAATGGAAAGCATTTTGTGATAATGATGGGACAGCAGTGCAGCTAACGCTACTTGAGATCTGCTCTGTTGAATCAACCGTATAACGCCCAACGCCGCGCGTCGCAGCGCGAACGGGTCCTTGGACCCCGTCGGCTTCTCGTCGATCGCCCAGAACCCGGTCAGCGTGTCCAGCTTGTCGGCCAGCGCGACGGCCACCGAGACCGGCGCGGTGGGCACCTCGTCCGAGGGGCCGAGCGGCTTGTAGTGGTCGCGGGCGGCTTCAGCGACGGCTGCGGGCTCGCCCGCTTCCAGCGCGTAGTAGCGGCCCATCGTGCCCTGCAGCTCGGGGAACTCGCCGACCATGGCCGAGCGGAGGTCTAGTTTCGCGAGGCGCGCGGCGCGTTCGGCCTGGTCAGGATCAGCGCCGACCAGCGGGGCGATCTCGCGGGCGAGGGCGGCGATGCGCGCGATGCGGTCGGCCTGGGAGCCGAGCTTGCTCTGGAAGGTCACCGACTTCAGGCCTTCGGCCCAGGCCGTCATGCCGGACTTCGCCTCGCGCAGGTCGTTCTGCCAGAAGAAGGCGGCGTCGGACAGGCGGGCGGCCAGCACGCGCTGGTTGCCGGCGAGGATGGTGGCGCCGTCGTCGGGCGTCTCGATGTTCGCGACGGTGACGAAGCCCTCGATCCGGCCGGTGGCGGGGTTCAGGGCCGAGAAGAACTTCTGGTGTTCTTTCATCGATGTCTGCAGGACCTCGGGAGGCAGGGTGAGGAAGCGGTCCTCGATCACGCCCATCAGGGGAACCGGCCATTCGACGAGGCCGGCGACCTCGGCCAGCAGGGCCTCGTCGGAGACGATGTTCCAGCCGCGGGCGAAGGCGAGGTTCTCGGCCTGCGAGCGGATTTCGTCCGCGCGCTCGGTGGCGTCCAGCATGACCTTGGCGCGACGGAGTTTCGCGGCGTAGTCCTCGAACGAGGTGACGGTGAAGGCGTCAGGGGCCATGAAGCGGTGGCCGCGGGTCTGGTTGCCGGCGGTGATGCCCTCGACGGTCAGGGGCACGATCTCGGCGCCGGCCTCGTCCGTGAGGATGCAGAGCACCCCGTGCAGCGGGCGCACCCAACGCAGGGGGCCAGCGCCCCACCGCATGGATTTGGGCCAGGGGAAGGTGCGAATGGCGGCTTCCAGCACCTCGGCCACGATGGCGGCGGCGGGGCGGCCGGGCTTCTCGATCACGGCGAACCAGACCTGGCCTTTCTTGTCGTCCCGCGCCTGAAGCTGCTCGCGCGTCAGGCCTGTGGAGCGCAGGAAGCCCTCCAGCGCGGCCTCGGGGGCGTCTAGGCGGGGGCCCTTGCGTTCCTCGCGGGTGGTCGGGCTGTGGGCGGTCAGGCCCTCGACGGTCAGCGCGAGGCGGCGCGGGGTCGAGAAGGCGCCGGCCGAGGCGTAGGTCAGGCCCGCCTCGACCAGCCCGTCGGTGATCAGGCGCTTGAGGTCCTCGCGGGCGCGGGGTTGCATCCGGGCGGGGATCTCTTCCGAGAAAAGCTCGATCAGAAGGTCGGGCATCAGTCCATCACTCCGCGTTCCGGGTTCTTGTCGTTGTATTCGTGCCAGCCATAGACGCGGCCGTCGGGATAGACCGCCAGGATGCGGTCCACGTTCGGGCGCACCTCGGCCTCGGCCAGATAGGCGGTGGCGGCGCCCGAGACGAGGTCGGCGCCGATGCGCGGCGCGTCGTAGCAGGAAAACCACCGCGGCCCGTTCAGCGGCTCGGAGGCGGGGGCGGGGGCCATGCCTTGCGGCAGGTCCGTCGCCTGCCCGCAGATGCGCCAGCGGATGGGCGAGCTGTCGGCGTTGATGCCTTCGAACCCGGTCAGGTCCAGCGGAACGGGGCCGGCCTGGGTCTCGACGGTGATCCGCGCCTCGGGCGAGGCAGGATCAATGCGGTCGAAGAAGGCGTATTCCTGCGTGTACCAGACGCCCGCGCCGGCCGCGAGGCCGCCGCCGATCAGGACTACCGCCGCGATCTTGCCCCAGTTCATGCCGCTTGGTCCGACCCGGCGCCCGCCGCGTCCGTGGTCAGGAACAGGTCGGCGCAGCCCTTGGCCAGCGCGCGCACCCGGCCGATATAGGCCTGCCGCTCGGTGACCGAGATGACGCCGCGCGCGTCCAGCAGGTTGAAGAGATGGCTGGCCTTGATCGCCTGGTCATAGGCCGGGTGCGCCATCGGGATGCGGCGGCCGGCGCTGTCCTCGGGCGCTGCCTCCAGGATGCGGGCACATTCGGCCTCGGCGTCCTTGAAGTGCTGGAGCAGCATTTCCGTGTCCGCCTGATCGAAGTTCCAGCGGCTGTATTCCTGCTCGGTCTGGCGGAAGATGTCGCCATAGGTCAGCGCGATGGGCGCTTCTGGGTCGTTGAACGGCATGTCCATGACATGCTCGACGCCGAGCACATACATCGCCAGCCGCTCAAGCCCGTAAGTCAGCTCGCCCGAGACGGGGCGGCAGTCATGCCCGCCGACCTGCTGGAAATAGGTGAACTGGCTGACCTCCATCCCGTCGCACCAGACCTCCCACCCGAGGCCCCAGGCCCCAAGGGTCGGGGACTCCCAGTCATCCTCGACGAAGCGGACGTCGTGGATCATCGGGTCAAGCCCGATGGCGCGGAGGCTGCCGAGGTAAAGCTCTTGCAGGTCGGGGGGCGAGGGTTTGATGATGACCTGGTACTGGTAGTAGTGCTGCAGGCGGTTGGGGTTCTCGCCGTAGCGGCCATCTGTCGGGCGGCGCGAGGGCTGGACGTAGGCCGCCGCCCATGCGCGGCCCCCGAGCGAGCGCAGGGTGGTGGCCGGGTGGAAGGTGCCCGCGCCGACCTCCATGTCGTAGGGCTGGAGGATGGCGCAGCCCTGCGCGGCCCAGTAGGATTGCAGCCGCAGGATGATCTCCTGGAAGCTGCGGGGGCGGTTGGGGCTGGTCATCGTGCCATCCTTTTGCGTAGATCGGGCATGCTTGCGCGACTTCTAGGCGCGGGGCAGGGCAGGGTCAATAAAGCCTGGCGGGCGACGGACCTGCGGGCAAGAAGCGGGCAAGGAGACCGGCGATGCGGCGCATGGCAGTGATGGTTCTGGCGGCGGCTCTGCCGGCCGCGGCATGGGCCGAGGACGTGGTGATCCGGCTGGAGGCCAAGCGCACCGCCGAGGCGGCGGCGCAGGCGGCGGCGGCCTATGCCGCGCGGTTCGAGAACGTGGTGACGCTGGACCTGCCCGGCGGCTGGACCGGCATCGCCATCGGTCCCCTGGAGCGTGAGGAGGCGGTGGCCCGGCTCGCGGAGCTGAAGGCCGCCCGTGCGGTGCCCTCTGACGCCTTCGTCAGCGCGCCCCCGACCAGCACGGTGCTGGTGCCAGCGGGGCAGGAGGCAGGCACGACTGCCGACGACGCGGCGGATACGGCGAACGATGCGGCGGAGGCAGAGGAAGCTGCCGCCGCGGATGATGCGGCGGAGGCGGAGGAGATTGCCGCCGACGCCGATCCGGCGGATGCGGGGGCGGATGCGCCGGAACCGGAGCCCGCGGCAGAGCCGGAGCCTGCACCCGAGCCGGAAGCGCCAGCGCTGCCGGAGGGCAGCTTCCTGCGGCTCGAGGCCTATGCGGATGAGGCCGAGGCCCGCGCCGCCCTGGCGCGCTGGTCCGATGCGTTCGGTTCGGCCTGGATGTGGCAGCTGCCGGACGGCTGGTTCGCCATCGCGATCGGGCCGCTGCCGGCCGAGGCCGCCTCGGCCTGGCTGCCGGTCCTCAGGTCGGCCGAGGTCATCCCCTCGGACGCGCTGGCCACCGAGGCCGCCGCCCTCGGCACGCCGGTCGAGGAGGGCGCCGCGCCGAACGGGCTGGAGGCGCCCGGCGAGGCCCAGCCCCTACCGCCCTTGGACGAGGTGCAGCGCGCGCTGCGTTGGGCGGGCCATTACGAGGGCGAGATCGACGGCAAGGACGGGCCGATGACGCAGGCCGCGATCCGGGCGCAGATCGCGACGGCTCGCGCCTCGACCGATCCCGGCACGGCGCTGCGGCTGCTGATCGAGCACCGCAACGCCTGGCGCGCCGAGCTGGGCCTGCGCGAGCTGCGCGACGAGGCGACGGGCCTGTCGGTCACCGCTCCGATGGAGGCGCTGGCCTTCGACCGCGCCGAGCGCGCGCTGTCGATCTACGGGCCGGCGAACGACTCGGGCGCAGCGATGATCCTCTTCAGCCAAGAGGGCGGGCAGCAGGAGCTGCTGGACCTCGCCGGGCTGGTGACCGCGCTTGGCTGGGTGCCCCAGCCCCGACGCGCCATCTCGCAGGGGCGGGTGCGCCTGGACGGGGCCAATGACAGCCATGTCGCCAGCGCCGAGGGCTGGGTGAGGGACGGCCGCGCCGAGGGGTTCGTGCTGATCTGGCCGGCCTCGGACCCCGACACGCAGCGCCGCATCGCCGCCGAGATGTCCGACAGCCTGGCGCGCTTCGCCGAGGCGGGCGAGGATGCCGGCGCTCCCGCCTTACCGGTCAGCGAGTGACGGGGTGACGCTCAGCCGCGCCAGAAGCGTGGCAGCAGCAGCACGAGGACCGAGACCAGCTCGAGCCGGCCCAGATACATCCCGAGGATCATCATCCACTTGGCGGCGTCGGGAAAGCCGGTGACGCTGCCATTGGCGCTGACCTCGGGGCCCCAGACCGGGCCGATATTGGCGATGGCCGTCCAGGCCCCGGTCAGGGCAGTGCGCGGATGCAGCCCGGTCAGCGAGAGGCCCACGATCAGAAGGCCGAAGGTCAGCATGAACAGCGTGAAGAAGGCCATGACCGAGTCGACGACGTCCTTCTCGAGCGGCCGGCCCTCGTAGCGCAGCGGATAGATCCGGTGGGGCGAGTGCATGCGCCGGATCTGCGCGCGCACGGCCTCGAACAGCACGAGGTAGCGGAACACCTTGACCGAGCAGCCGGTCGAGCCGGTGCAGCCGCCGATCAGCCCGACGACGATCAGCAGCGCCAGCGGCAGGTGCCCCCAGGCCAGCATGTCGGTCGAGGCGTAGCCCGTGCCCGAGAAGGTCGAGATCGTGTTGAACACCGTCTCGCGGACCAGCTCCAGCGGGTGCTGGTCCTGGTGCATGTAGAGCAGCCGGTAGAGGGCGATGATCGCGCAGGCGTAAAAGATCCAGCGCAGGTAGGTCCGCACCTGCCGGTCCTGCCAGATCGAGACGTAATCCCCACGCATCGCCTGCACCAGCCGGATGAACGGCACCGAGGCCAGGATCATGAAGACCGAGGCCGCCCATTCCGGCCCGCCCAGATAGGCGCCGAAGCTGGCGTCGTAGTTGGAAAAGCCCCCGGTCGAGCAGGTGGTCATCGCGTGGACGATGGCGTCGAAGCCGGTCATGCCCAGCATCATGTAGGTCAGCGCGCAGGCGACGGTCATGAGCACGTAGATCACCGTCATCTCCGAGGCGATGGCGCCGGCGCGGGGCAGCACCTTGCCGAGCGTGTCGAAGCCCTCGGACCGGAAGAACTGCATCCCCCCGATCTTCATCACCGGCAGGAAGACCATCGCGACGACGACGATCCCCAGCCCGCCCATCCATTGTAGGATCGCGCGCCACAGGTGCACGCCTCGCGGCAGCCCGTCGAGGACCGGAAAGGCGGTGGTGCCGGTGGTGGTGACGCCCGACATGGATTCGAAGAAGGCATCGACCAGCCGCGCGCCGGGCTGGCCCAGAACGAAGGGCATCGCGCCGAAGACCGGGATGACGATCCAGATCCCCGAGGTCAGTAGGAAGGCCTGCTGCAGCTTCAGCGAGGTGTAGCGCCCCCGCGTGACCACCGTGACCAGCATCCCGATCACGACCGTCACCAGGCTGCATTCCAGGAAGACCATCCAGTGCGGATCGCCGTTCCACCAGTCCACCAGCATGGGCGCCGTCATGGCGGCGCCCAAGGCGATGACGATCTTTCCAATAGGATGGGCCACCGGGCGCAGGTCGATCATCCCGCCTGCTTGCCGCCTTGCCCCCGCGCCGTCAAGCGGGCCGCGCGCGGCGCGGCGCCATGACCCGCGCGCCGCCTGCCGGAGGGCCGGCCGCGCTGCCCGCACAAGCGGCTGCGGCGCGCGGCGCGGGGTCACGCTGCGGCAGCGCCCCTTGAACCAGCGCATCCGGCAGGTTACGTTTTGTGCAACTTGTCATCGGAGGGCGTGTGTCATGACGCCCAAGCGTCCTGCGGGTGCGGACGCGTTCCCGAGAAATGCGGTCGAGCCGTCAGGCACCCGACAACCCGAGGAAGGAGCGCTCTATGCCGCGCTCGATCTCGGGACCAATTCGTGCCGGATGCTGATTGCCCGTCCGGCGGGCAGTCAGTTTTCGGTCATCGACAGCTTCTCCAAGCCGGTTCAGCTTGGCCAGGGGCTGGAAGCTTCGGGACGCCTGTCCCGCAGCTCGATGGCGCGCACGGTCCATGCGCTGCAGGTCTGCAAGCGCAAGCTGGAACAGCACAAGGTCCGCAAGATGCGGCTTGTGGCCACCGAGGCGTGCCGCAGGGCCAAGAACAGCCGCGACTTCATGCGGACGATCCGGCGCGAGACGGGCCTTCCGGTCGAGGTCATCGACGCCGAGGAGGAGGCGCGCCTCGCCGTCATCTCCTGCGCGCCGCTGGTCAGCCACAAGACCGAGACGCTGATGGTCGTCGATATCGGCGGCGGCTCGACCGAGCTGGTCTGGATCGATCTCGAGGATGTCGAGCCGAAAGAGCGCCCCCGCGCGATCATGCGCCTGTCGGACGGCTTCGGGAACCCGCAGCCGGGCGGGGCGCGCGTGGTCGACTGGATCAGCGTTCCCCTGGGCGTCGCGACGCTGCGCGACCAGTTCGCCGATGTCGAGGACGACCAGGGCCGCTTCGCCCTCATGTCCTGGTTCTTTGAGGAGGCGCTGTCGGGCTTTGCCCCCTATGCCGACGGCGCGCCGGACGAGGGGTTTCAGATCATCGGCACCTCGGGCACGGTCACGACTGTCGCCGCCAGCTTCCTCGGCCTGCGCCGCTACGACCGCACCAAGGTCGACGGGCTCGAGATGACCTCCGAGCAGATCGACCGCGTCATCCATTCCTACCTGCAACTCGGCCCCGAGGGGCGCCGCACCGATCCGCGCATCGGCCGAGAGCGGCACGCGCTGATCATGTCCGGGGCCGCCATCCTGCAGACCCTGATGCGGGTCTGGCCGACGACGCGGCTCTCGGTGGCGGATCGGGGGCTGCGCGAGGGGTTGCTTTACGCCCAGATGGTGCGCGATGGGGTGCTGGCGCCCGAAGGACTGAACGGAGTGGCCTGATGACGAAACAACCCACCAGCCGCGAGGGCAAGACCAGCGGCCGCGGCACGCGCGATCTGAAGGTGCGCGTGAAGACCGCCAAGGGCCGCAAGATGTCCTCGAAGCTCTGGCTCGAGCGGCAGCTGAACGACCCCTATGTCGCCCGCGCGAAACGCGAGGGCTATCGCGGCCGCGCCGCCTACAAGATCATCGAGCTGGACGACAAGTACCGCTTCCTGACCCCCGGCGCCCGCGTCGTGGATCTCGGCTGCGCGCCCGGCGGCTGGTGCCAGGTGGCCGTCGCCCGCGTCAACGCGCTCGGCGAGAAGTCCGGCAAGAAGATCGGCCGCGTCCTCGGCCTCGACCTGCAGGAGGTCGATCCGATCGCAGGCGCCGAGATCCACCAGCTCGATTTCCTCTCGGAAGGCGCCGACGACCAGGTGAAGGAATGGCTCGGCGGTCCCGCCGACGTCGTGATGTCCGACATGGCCGCCAGCGCCTCGGGCCACAAGGGCACCGACCACATCCGCATCGTGGCCCTGGTCGAGGCCGCCGCCCAACTCGCCTTCGACGTGCTCGAGCCCGGTGGCACCTTCGTCGCCAAGGTCCTCGCCGGCGGCGCCGAGACCGAGATGCAGGCGATGCTCAAGCGCAACTTCGACAAGGTCGCGAACGTCAAGCCGCCCGCGAGCCGCAGCGACAGCTCGGAAAAGTTCGTCGTCGCCACGGGCTTCCGGGGCCGCCCTGACAGCGCAGCCGGCAGCGAAACGGCTGTTTCTCTGTTGTAGAAATACCCCGGGGGTCCGGGGGCGCGAAGCCCCCGGCTTCCGCCTGCCCGGCACGGGCAGGCCATCAAACGTCCAGCTCCTCCACGAAGCGCGCGTTCTCCTGGATGTACTCGAACCGCAGCTCGGGCTTCTTGCCCATCAGCCGCTCGACCAGATCGCCCGTCTCGCCGCCCTCGTCGTCGTCGATGCTGACCCGGATGAGCTTCCTCGTCTTGGGGTTCATCGTCGTGTCCTTCAGGTCCTTGGCGTCCATCTCGCCCAGCCCCTTGAAGCGCTGCACGTCGATTTTGCCGCGCCCGCCAAGGCCCTTGGCCATCATCCGCTCCTTCTCGGCGTCGTCCGAGACGTAAAGCCGATGCGCCCCCTGCGTCAGCCGGTAGAGCGGCGGGCAGGCGAGATACAGGTGCCCCTTGTCGATCATCGGCCGCATCTGCGTGAAGAAGAACGTCATCAAGAGCGAGGCAATATGCGCCCCGTCCACGTCGGCATCGGTCATGATGATGACCTTGTCATAGCGCAGATCGTCCACGTTGAACTTGCTGCCCATGCCCACGCCAAGAGCCTGGCAGAGATCGTTGATCTCCTGGTTCGCGCCCATCTTGCTGGACGCAGCCCCCAGCACGTTCAGGATCTTGCCGCGCAGCGGCAGCAGCGCCTGGTTCACCCGGTCGCGGGCCATCTTGGCGCTGCCGCCCGCCGAATCGCCCTCGACGATGAACAGCTCGGTCCCGTCCCGCGCCGTCGCGCTGCAATCCACCAGCTTGCCCGGCAGGCGCAGCTTCTTGGTCGCGGTCTTTCGGGCCGTTTCCTTCTCCTGCTTGCGGCGCAGCCGCTCCTCGGCGCGCAGCACGAGGAAATCGAGGATCGCGCCCGCCGATTTCGTATCCGCCGCCAGCCAGGTGTCGAAATGATCGCGCACCGCGTTCTCGACCAGACGCGCGGCCTCGGTGGTGGCCAGCCGGTCCTTGGTCTGGCCGACGAATTCCGGCTCGCGGATGAAGCACGACACCAGCGCGCAGCCGCCCGTCAGCAGGTCCTCGCGGGTGATGTTCGCGGCCTTCTTGTTGCTCACGCGCTCGCCATAGGCGCGCACGCCCTTGAGGATCGCGGCCCAGAAGCCTGCCTCGTGCGTGCCGCCCTCGGGGGTCGGGACCGTGTTGCAGTAGGACTGGATGAAGCCGTCGCGGGCCGGGGTCCAGTTGATCGCCCAGTCCACCTTGCCCGGCGCCTTGAAGCGGGCGAAATCGACGGTCCCGGCGAAGGGGCGGTCGGAATAGGTGCTGGCGCCGGACAGCGTCTCGGCGAGGTAGTCGGCAAGGCCGCCGGGGAAGTGGAACGTGGCCTCGCGCGGGGTCTCGCCGTCGTCGATCTCGGTCTTCCAGCGGATCTCGACGCCGCTGAAAAGATAGGCCTTCGACTTCACCATCTTGATCAGCCGCGCGGGCTTGAAGCGGTGATGGCCGAATATCTCCTCGTCCGCGTGGAAGGTCACGGTGGTGCCGCGCCGGTTCGGCGCCGCGCCGATCCGTGCCACCGGCCCGGCCGGAACGCCGCGCGAGAAGCGCTGCTCGTAAAGCTCCTTGTTCCGGGCGACCTGCACCACCATCAGGTCCGACAGCGCGTTGACGACCGAGGCGCCGACCCCGTGCAGCCCGCCCGAGGTCTGGTAGGCATCGCCCGAGAACTTGCCCCCCGCATGCAGCGTGCAGAGGATCACCTCCAGCGCCGACTTGCCCGGAAACTTCGGATGCGGGTCGATGGGGATGCCCCGGCCGTTGTCGCGGACGGTGACGCTGTAATCGGCGGCCAGTTCGACCTCGATCCGGGTCGCGTGCCCCGCCACGGCCTCGTCCATCGAGTTGTCGAGGATCTCGGCCACGAGGTGATGCAGCGCGCGCTCGTCCGTGCCGCCGATATACATGCCGGGGCGCTTGCGGACAGGCTCCAGCCCCTCCAGCACCTCGATCGAGGATGCGGAATAGCTGTCGGCGCCCAGATCGCCCGAAAGAAGGTCGTCGGCCATGTGCTGCTTGTCCTGTCGTCTTGTCTGGGGGGCGTTATCTCACGCAGCAGGGCCATGCGGCAAGGGCTGGTGTCCCGCGCGCGGCCGGACGCCACAGATTGCGCGGGCCTTGAGCAGGCTCAAGCCGGCTCGGCCTCGCGCGCGGCCCACATCGTCTTGAACGCCGGGCGGGACTGGCAGGCGTCCAGCCAGCGGCTGACGGCCGGCCAGGCCGCGCGCAGGCGGTTGTCGGTCCAGCCGTAGCGCACGATCTCGGCCATCATCAGGTCGGCGGCGGTGAAGCGGCCGCCCACCAGATGACCATGCGCGGCCAGGTGATCCTCGAGCACCTTCAGCGGGCGCTTCAGGCGGTCGATGGCGTCGGTGACCAGCGCGCGGTCCTCGGCGCCGGCCGCGGGGCGGTTCAGCATCTGGATGGTCAGCGCGTCCGGCTCGATCGAGGTCGCGGCATACAGCGCCCATTGCAGCATCAGCGCGTCCTCTGCGGCATCGGCGGGCGCCAGATTGCCGCCATGCTTGCGCGTCAGGTGCATGACGGCGGCGAGGGATTCCGAAAGGACCAGCCCCTCGTCCTCGATCACCGGGATCGCGCCGGCGGGCGAGAGCGCCAGGAAGGACGGGCTGCGCGTGTTCGGCGGCGCGCCCCGCGCGTCGGCATTGGCGAGGCGGTAGGCCTGGATCACCGGCTCCTGCCGGAAGGGCAGGTCCAGCTCGTGGCAGAGCCAGATGATGCGCGAGGCGCGCGAGCGGGTGACCCCGTGGATGACAAGCATGTGCGGCCCTTCCGTGGCTTTTGCGGCATGGAAGCCCGCCGGGCCGACCGGCGCAACCCCGCCCATCTGGCGCAGCGGTGATTTGCCAAGCGGCGCGCGCGGCCCTAAACGCACCCCATCCCTGACCAGCCACGGATGGTGCCGATGCCGCGCGTCCCGCTTGCCGCACTTGCCCTTTCGCTTCTGCCCGCCGCCGCCGGCGCGCATCCGCATGTCTTCATCGATGCAGGGCTGGTGCTGAACTACGACCAGCGCGGCCGGCTCGCCTCGGTCGAGGTGGAATGGGCCTATGACGCCTTCTACTCGATGCTGATCCTCGAGGATCACGGCATCGTCCCCGGCCCGGCCGGGCTGGCGCCGGACGAGGCCGCCGCGCTGAACGGCTTCGATTCGGACTGGGAGCCGGGCTTCGAGGGAAGCCTCTATCTGGGTGTCCAGGGGCGGCGCGTGGCACTGGCCCCGCCGCACGGCTTCACGGCCGAGCTTCGGGACGGCCGGCTCGTCTCGCGCCATGTCCGACCGCTGGCCGAGCCGCTGCCGGGCGATCTGCCGCTGCTGGTCGAGGTCTACGATCCCGAGTTCTACGTCGACTTCTCGATGCCGGCCGCCCCGGTCATCCGGGGCCGCGCCGACTGCCGGGCCGATTTCCGTCCCGGCGACAGCTATGCGGCGGCCGACGCCTATGCCGCGGCGCTGCGCGACGCCCTGAGGCGCGAGCTGGGGGCGATGGCCGACGAGGGCGCCGAGGAGATGGTGCAGGTCGACATCGGCTCGGTCGGCGCGGACGAGGTGCGGGTCAGCTGCGCGGGCGCCTCGTGACCGGCGCGGCGGGGCGCGTGCTGGCGCTGGCCGGCCTGGGCGTCGGGCTGGCGCTGATGGCGCTGTGGCTCTCGGGCGGGCTGGCCGGGATCGAGCACTGGGCCGCCGACCGGCAGCGCGAGGTGCAGAACCTGATGGCCGGCGCCCTCGGCCGCCTTCGGGCGGGCGAGCCGGGCGCGGCCCTGTCGCTGATGGGGCTCTGCTTCGCCTATGGCTTTGCCCATGCTGCGGGGCCGGGGCACGGCAAGCTGGTCATCGGCGGCTACGGCTATGGCAGCCAGGTGCCGCTGGCGCGTCTGGCGGGTCTGTCGGTGGCGGCCTCGCTGGCGCAGGCGGGGGTGGCGGTCGCCGTGGTGGCGGGCGGCATCGCGATCCTCGATCTCTCGCGCCAGCAGCTGACCGCGCTGAGCGAGCGGCACATGGCCGATTTCGGCACGCTGATGATCGGCCTCGTAGGCCTGTGGCTGGCCCTGCGCGGGGCGCGGATGCTGCGGGACGCGGGCCGCGCCGCCCCCGCGCAGGGCCATCACCACGGGCATCACCACGGGCATCACCACGCGCACGCTTATGACCATGGCGATCACTGCGGCTGCGGCCATGCGCATGGCCCGACACCCCGGCAGCTGGCCGAAACGCGCAGCTTCCGCGACGGGCTGCTGGTCGTCGCCGGCATCGCCCTGCGGCCCTGCACCGGCGCGCTGTTCCTGCTGATCCTGACCTGGCGGATGGAGATCTTCGCGATGGGCGTGGCCGGCACCTTCGCGATGGGTATCGGCACGGCCTCGGTCACGCTGGCGGTCGCCGTGCTGTCGGTCTGGGCGCGCCGCGGCAGCCTGGCGCTGGCACCCGAGAGCGGCCGCTTCGGCACGCTCGCCCGGGTGCTGCCGGGGGCGATGCAGCTGGGCGCGGGGCTGCTGATCGCGACCGTCTGCGCCGCGATGCTGCTGCGCGTCACTTGATTCAGGTCAAGGAAGCGGGTCCGCCGCGGGCCTAGAAGGGTCCTGCGAAACAGGAGCCTGCCTTCATGGCCAGCGAACAATCCGACGTGCCGAGTCTCTACGCGGCGCGCGAGCCGATCTTTCCCAAGCGCATCTCGGGCCGCTTCCGCAGCCTGAAATGGGCCATCATGGCCGTGACGCTGGCGATCTACTACGTCACGCCCTGGATCCGGTGGGACCGGGGCCCGGCCATGCCCGACCAAGCGGTGCTGGTGGACCTGGCGAACCGCCGCTTCTTCTTCTTCTGGATCGAGATCTGGCCGCACGAATTCTACTTCGTCGCCGGCCTTCTGGTCATGGCGGGGCTGGGCCTCTTTCTCTTCACCGCGGCCCTGGGCCGGGTCTGGTGCGGCTATGCCTGTCCGCAGACCGTCTGGACCGACCTCTTCATGACCGTCGAGCGCTGGATCGAGGGTGACCGCAACGCCCGCATCCGCCTGCATCGCGCGCCCTGGTCGCTGGCGAAGGCCCGGCTGCGCGGGGCGAAATGGGCCGCCTGGCTGCTGATCGCCGTGGCGACGGGCGGGGCCTGGGTCTTCTACTTCACCGATGCGCCGACGCTGGCGCGCGACCTGGTGACGCTGAACGCCCATCCGGTCGCCTGGCTCACCATCGCGATCCTCACCGCGACCACCTTCGTCTTCGGCGGCTTCGCGCGCGAGCAGATCTGCATCTATGCCTGCCCTTGGCCGCGCATCCAGGCCGCGATGATGGACGAGGACACGCTGACCGTCGGCTATCGCGACTGGCGGGGCGAGCCGCGCGGCAAGGCCGCGCCAAGCACGACGAAAGGCGACTGCATCGACTGCATGGCCTGCGTGAACGTCTGCCCGATGGGCATCGACATCCGCGACGGCCAGCAGCTGGAATGCATCACCTGCGCCCTCTGCATCGACGCCTGCGACGAGATGATGGACCGCACCGGCCGCCCGCGCGGGCTGGTCGGCTATCTCGCCCTGTCGGACGAGACGGCCGAGCGGGCGGGGGCCGCGCCGCGCCCGCTGCTGCGCCATGTCCTGCGGCCGCGGATGATCGTCTATGCCGGGCTCTGGTCCGGCATCGGCGCGCTTCTGGTGGCGGGGCTGGTGCTGCGCTCGGCCGTGGACATGAACGTGACGCCCGTGCGCAACCCGCTCTTCGTCACGATGAGCGATGGCGGCGTGCGCAACGCCTACGAGCTGCGGCTGAGGAGCAAGCAGCACGATCCGCGCAGCTACGTCTTCGCCGTGACGGGCGAGGGCGCCGAGGCGCTGACCCTGACCGTCGAGGGCGAGCCGGCCGGCGCCGTCACCGTGCCGGCTGACCAGACCCTGACCCGCCGCATCTACCTGACCGCCCCGCCGGGCGCCGCGCTCGCCGGTGGCGAGACGAGCCCGATCACCCTCACAGTCGCCGATACCGACGGACCCGCACGCAGCAGCGTCCAGACCGTCTTCCACGGAAGGAACCTGCAATGACCCGCGAACTGACCGGCCGGCACGTCCTGGCCATCACCCTGGCCGCCTTCGGGCTGATCATCGGCGTGAACCTCATCATGGCCGTCAAGGCGGTCGGCAGCTTCCCCGGACTGGAGACCAAGAGCAGCTACATCGCCTCGCAGCACTTCCAGGCCGAGCGCGACGCCCAGCAGCAGCTGGGCTGGGAGGCGGGGCTGCGGCTGGTCGAGGGGATGCTGGTCCTGACCCTCGTCGACGCCACCGGCGCGCCCGCCAGCCCCGGGGCGATCCGCGTCCAACTGCGCCGCCCGACCCATCAGCGCGACGACATCGAGCTTGAGCTGATCCCCGAAGCCGCGGGCCGTTGGTCCGCGCCCGCGCGGCTGGCCGGCGGCAACTGGAATGCCGACGTGACCGCCGCCGCGCCCGGCGGGGTCCACTTCCGCCAGCGCCTGTTCCTCGACATCGAGGCGCCGCGCGGCGCGGTCACGGGCGGGCTCTGACATGGCCGAACTTTCCGCCGCCCCCTCTGCCGCGGTCTTCGCCCCCCGCCTCGGCGCCTGCCCGGCCTGCGACGCCGTGCCGCTGGCGCAGAGGCTGGCCGACCGGGCCGAGGCGCAGGCCCCCGCGCGGCTGATCCTGTCGCTGCCGCAGGCGCATTGCGCCATCTGCATCACCGACATCGAGGACGCGCTGGCCGCCCATCCCGGCGTCCGCGGGGCGCGGGTCAACCTGACGCTCCGTCGCGTGACCGTGGACGCGCCGGGCCTGACGGCCGCCGACCTGATCCCCGTCCTCGCCCGCATCGGCTACGAGGCGCACGAGCTGGACCCCGACGCCCTCGCCACGACCACCGCCGACCGGGCCGGGCGCGACCTGCTGATGCGGATCGGCGTCTCGGGATTTGCCATGATGAACGTCATGGTCCTCTCGGTCGCCGTCTGGTCCGGGGCCGAGGCCGCGACGCGCGACCTCTTCCACTGGATCAGCGGCGCCATCGCGCTGCCGACCGTCGCCTTCGCCGGCCAGCCGTTCTTCGCCAGCGCATGGGCCTCGCTGAAGGCGCGGCGCCTCGGCATGGACGTGCCGATCTCGCTGGCGCTGATCCTCGCCAGCGCGATCAGCGTCTTCGAGACCGCCCATTCCGGCCATCACGCCTATTTCGACGCCGCCGTGATGCTGTGCTTCTTCCTGCTGATCGGCCGCTATTTGGACCACCGGACCCGCGCCATCGCCCGCTCGGCCGCGGCCGAGCTGACCGCGCTCGAGGTGCCGCGCGCCACGCGGCTGCAGGGCGGCGCCGAGCATGTCGTCCCCGTGGCCGAGCTGCGCGCGGGCGATCTGATCCGCGTGCGCCCCGGCGGCCGCATCCCGGCCGATGGCGAGGTCGTGGACGGCGCCTCCGAGATCGACCGCGCCCTCCTAACCGGCGAGACACTGCCGGTGCCGGCCCAGCCCGGCATGATGCTCTCGGCGGGCGAGGTGAACCTGACCGGCCCGCTGGTAATCCGTGTGACGGCGGCGGGGCAGGACAGCTCGCTCGCGCGCCTGACCGCGCTGGTCGAGGCGGCCGAGAACGCGCGCGGCCGCTACACCTCGCTGGCCGAGCGGGCGGCGCGCGGCTACTCGCCCGCCGTGCACGCGCTGGCCTTTTCCTCCTTCCTCGGCTGGTTCTGGTTTTCCGGCGACCTGCGGCTGGCGGTGAACATCGCCGCGGCGGTGCTGATCATCACCTGCCCCTGCGCGCTCGGACTTGCGGTGCCGGCGGTGGCGACCTCGGCCTCGGGGCGGCTCTTCCGGCGCGGCCTCCTGATCAAGGACGGCACCGCGCTGGAACGCCTGGCCGAGGTGGACACGGTCGTCTTCGACAAGACCGGCACGCTGACCATGGGCCAGCCGCAGCTTCTGGCCGCCGACCTGCCCGAGGGCCTGCGCCCTGTGGCCCGCGCGCTGGCTCAGGCGTCCTCGCATCCGCTGGCGCAGGCGCTGGCGGCCGGGCTGGCCGAGGTGGAGCCGGCCACGCTGACCGAGGTGACCGAGATCCCCGGCAAGGGCATCACGGCCTGCTGGAACGGGCGCATGGTGCGCCTCGGCCGCGCCGACTGGCTGGACGCACCCGAGGGGCCGGAGGACGCGCTCCTCTCCAGCTGGTTCGGGATCGAGGGCGGCGCGCCCTGCCGCATCACCTTCAGCGACCGGCTGCGTCCGGGGGCGGCGGAATGCGTGGCGGCTTTGGGCGCGGCGGGCAAGCGGGTGATCCTGCTCTCGGGCGACCGCCCGGCGGCGGTCAGCCATCTGGCGGCCGAGCTGGGCATCGCCGAGTGGCAGGCCGGCGTCAGCCCGACCGGCAAGGCCGAGCGCGTCGGCGCGCTGTCGGAGGCCGGCGCGAAGGTGCTGATGGTCGGCGACGGGCTCAACGACACGGCGGCGCTGGCGCGGGCCCATGCCTCGGTCTCGCCCGCCTCGGCACTGGACGCGGCGCGGGTCGCCAGCGACATGGTGCTGACGGGCCAGGACCTCGCTCCGGTGGCCGAGGCCATCGCCATCGCGCAGCGGGCCACCACGCGCATCCGCGAGAACTTCGTGATCTCCTTCGGCTACAACGTCCTGGCCGTGCCCATCGCACTCGCCGGCTTCGCGACGCCGCTTCTGGCCGCGCTGGCGATGTCGATCAGCTCGGTCACGGTCACGCTGAACGCGCTGCGATTGAACAGGTAGGCGGCAATGGACATCCTGACGATCCTCATCCCCGTCTCGCTCGGCCTGGGCGCCGCGGGTCTTCTCGCCTTCATCTGGGCGCTGCGCTCGCGCCAGTTCGAGGACCCCAAGGGCGACGGCGAACGCATCCTCAGCGACCGGTGGGACGACCGGCCGCGCCCGGACTAGGGCTCGATCCTCAGCTGCGCGAGGAAGGCGTCCATCTGCGGCCCCATCGCCGCCCGCGCGGCGAACAGCGTCGCCTGCGAGCGCAGGATGGGCGCCTCGTCCAGGATGCGCAGGTTGTTCGCCCTGAGCGTCTCGCCGGACGAGGTGATGTCTGCGATCGCCTCGGCCGTCTGGTTCGCCACGGTGCCCTCGGTCGCGCCCTGGCTGTCGACCAGCTGGTAGTCGGCGACCTCATGCGCGGCGAGCCACGCGCGGACCAGACGGTGATACTTGGTCGCGATCCGCAGGCGGAAGCCATGCGCGGCGCGGAAATCACGGGCGATGGCGGCGAAATCATCCAGGTCGCGGCAGTCGCGCCAGCAATCCGGCACGGCAAGGATCAGATCGGCATGACCAAAGCCCATCGGCGCCAGCTCGGCCACGTCCGAGGACCAGCCGGCCAGCTTCTCGCGCACGAGGTCCGTGCCGGTCACGCCCAGCTCGATCCGCCCCGCTGCCAGCTCGCGCGGAATCTCGCCGGCTGACAGAAGGACCAGCGAAACGCCCTCGGCGCCCTCGACCCGGCCCGCATATTCCCGGTCCGACCCGGCCCGCGACAGGCGCACGCCGCGATCCGCGAACCAGTCGAAGCTCTGCTCCATCAGCCGGCCCTTCGAGGGGATGCCAAGCCGGATCATGCCGCGCCCTCCAGTTCGGCCAGCAGGCCCGGCCGGATGATCCCGCCCACCGCCGGGATCTCGCGCCCCTTGCCCAGCACCCGCGTCAGCGCGTCATAGCGTCCGCCCGAGGCGATGGGCGGCCAGCCCTCGCGAGAAGCGTGGAAGTTGCCCACATGAAAACTGAACGTGAAGCCGTCGTAATATTCCAGCGTGGTGCGGCCGTGGCTGGCGTCGAAGATCACCGCCTCCGGGTCGATCCCGTGCCCGGCGATGGCCGCCATCTGCGCGCCGATGCGTGCCACGGCGCCCGCGATGGCGGGCATGTCCTCGGCCAATTCCGCCAGCTGCGCCTGCACCTCGGGTGCGGGGCCGCGCAGGCGGAACAGGCGCTCCAGCCGCTCGGTCCAGATGGCGGGCAGGGGGGCGACGGCGGCGTCGGCGTTCAGCCGGGCGATGCGCCGGATCATCTCGGCCTCGGACCGCATCCCGGCCCAGGGCGCGTCGGCCTCGGGGAAGTGGCGCGGCACCGAGGGGGTCGAGAACCGCGCCAGCATCCGCCGGAAGCGGCCGGGCCGCCAGACGTGATGCAGCAGCGCCTCGCGCCGCGCCTCGGGCAGGGGCAGGCCGCGCACGGCGTCCAGCACGAGGCCCATGTCGCCGATTTCGGCCCTCAGGCGGTGCGGCGCCAGCAGGCGGTGGAACAGCGCGAAGACCTCGGCATCGGCGGCCGGATCGCGGCTGAACAGCTCGAAGCCCGCCTGAAGATACTCGTTGTCGCGAAGGGTTGCGGGGCGCTGATCGCCCATGTCCTGCTTGCGGAAGACCTCGCCCAGATAGCAGTAGCGCGCAGGCTCGGCGCCGTTCGTCATATGCGCCTCGACCACCGGCACCGTGAAGTCGGGCCGCAGCATCATCTCGCCCCGGATCGGGTCGGCGGTGACATAGGCGCGGGCGCGGATATCCTCGCCGTAAAGGTCCAGCAGGCTGCCGGCGGGCAGCAGGATGTCCGGCGCGACCTCCTCGGCCCCCGCCGCGCGGAAGGCCTCCAGAAGGCGCTGGCCGACGGCCTGCTTGGCGCGCTTGGGGATCATCCGAGGATCCGCCGCACTTCTGCGACGAGATCCGCGCGCGCGACCTCGGTCTGCGCCGGCTGCGCCTTCCACTCCTCGACCGAGGCCTCGGCGGCGATCTTCGCGCCAAGGATCAGGTCCTTGACCTGCACGACGCCGCGCGCAGCTTCATCCCCGCCCTGGATAACGGCCACCGGTGCACTGCGCTTGTCGGCATATTTCAACTGGTTGCCGAAGTTCTTGGGGTTGCCCAGATAGACCTCGGCCCGGATGCCGGCGGCGCGCAGCTCGGCCGCCATCGTTTGGTAATCGGCCATCCGGTCGCGGTCCATCACCGTCACGACGACCGGCCCCGCGGCTTCCGCCCCCGCCAGCCCCTTGGCCCGCAGCGCGGCCAGCAGCCGGTCCACGCCGATGCTCACCCCCGTCGCCGGCACCTTCTGCCCGGTGAACCGCTCGACCAGCCCGTCATAGCGCCCCCCGCCCGCGACGCTTCCGAACTGCCGCTTGCGGCCCTTTTCGTCGAGGATCTCGAAGGTCAGCTCGGCCTCGAAGACCGGCCCGGTGTAATAGCCGAGGCCCCGCACGACCGAAGGGTCGATCACCGCCCGGTCTTCGGCGACTCCCGCCGCCGCCAGCAGCGCGGCGATCTCGGCCAGCTCGTCCACCCCCTCGGCACCGATGGCCGAGCTGCCGATGGCCGCCCGCAGGTTCGCCAGCGTCTCGGCATTCCCGGCGCCTTTCGAGGTCAGGAAGGCCAGCACCGGCGCCGCCTGCGCCTCGCTGAGGCCCACGCCGTCGATCTGGGCGCCGCTGTCGTCGCGCCGCCCGGTGGTCAGCAGGGCCAAGACGCCGTCCCGCCCTACCTTGTCGAACTTGTCGATCTGCCGCAGCACGTCCTCGGCCTGATCAGGACGGACCTCGGCGGCCTCCAGCACCCCGTTCAGCACCTTGCGATTGTTGATCCTCACCAGATAGTCGCCGCGCGCGATGCCGACCGCCTCCAGCGCATCCCCCAGCATCCCGCAGATCTCGGCATCCGCCGCGACCGAGGCCGCCCCAACCGTGTCCGCATCGCACTGATAGAACTGCCGGAAGCGCCCCGGGCCTGGCTTCTCGTTGCGCCACACCGGCCCCATCGCATAGCGGCGATAGGGCGTCGGCAGATCGTTGCGAAACTGCGCCGCCACCCGCGCCAAGGGCGCCGTCAGGTCGTAGCGCAAGGCGAGCCAGTCGCCCGAGCCGCCGCCCGGCACCGCCTCCTCCTGCCAGGCGAAGACGCCGGCATTCGGCCGGTCCACGTCGGGCAGGAATTTCCCCAAAGCCTCGACCGTCTCGACGGCGCTCGTCTCCAGCGGATCGAAGCCATGGCGGTGATAGACCTCGGCGATGCGGTCCAGCATGGCCTTGCGCTCGGTGACGTCCGCGCCGAAATAGTCGCGGAAGCCCTTGGGCGTCTCGGCCTTGGGGCGGGGCTGCTTCTTTTGATCTTTCGCCATGGTCTTGCTTGCCTTTTGGGGGCCAATTCCGTGGCTGCTCTAGCGGAAGGACGGAACATGGACAAGGACGCAACAGGCCGCCTGACCGCGCTGGAGGAAACCCTGGCCCACCAGGCCCGCATGATCGACGACCTCTCCGAGATCGTCGCGCGCCAGGGCGCGGAGCTTGACCGCCTCGCCCGCCGCCTCGGGATGCTGATGGAGGCCGAGGCGCAGCGCCAGCTCGACACCGGCGGCACCATCCCCCTGGCCGACCAGCGCCCGCCGCATTACTGACGGACGCCCCATCTTCTGTGCGAAAATATCCCGGGGGTCCGGGGGCTGGCCCCCGGCCGCCGCCGCCGGCAAGCTCTGGACAAAGCCGCTTTCACCCAAGCCCGCGATGCGCTAGAGGCGGGGCGAAAAGAGCTGGCGGAACGGAAGGATCGCTTCAATGGCCAATGTGGTGGTTGTCGGCGCGCAATGGGGCGACGAGGGCAAGGGCAAGATCGTGGACTGGCTCTCCGAGCGGGCCGACGTGATCGCGCGCTTCCAGGGCGGCCATAATGCGGGCCACACGCTGGTCATCGGGGACAAGGTCTTCAAGCTGTCGCTGCTGCCCTCGGGGATCGTGCGCGAGGGCAAGCTGGCCGTGATCGGCAACGGCGTGGTGCTGGACCCCTGGGCGCTGTTCTCCGAGATCGACAAGCTGGCGGCGCAGGGCGTGAAGATCTCGACCGAGAACCTGATGATCGCCGAGAACACGCCGCTGATCCTGCCGCTGCACCAGGATCTCGACAAGCTGCGCGAGGAGGCCGCGGGCAAGGCCAAGATCGGCACCACCGGCCGTGGCATCGGCCCCGCCTACGAGGACAAGGTCGGCCGCCGCACGATCCGCGTCGCGGACTTGGGCGACGAGGAGACGCTGGACGCGCGTCTCGACCGGCTGCTCGCGCATCACGACGCGCTGCGCTCGGGCCTCGGCGCGACGCCCATCGACCGGGAGGAGCTGAAGGCCAAGCTGCTGGAGATCGCGCCGAAGCTGCTGCCCTACGCCCAGCCCGCCTGGAAGATCATGGCGGATGCCCGCAAGGCCGGAAAGCGCATCCTCTTCGAGGGCGCGCAGGGCTCGCTGCTGGACATCGACTTCGGCACCTATCCTTACGTGACCTCGTCCACCACGACGTCTGGCGCGGCGGCCTCGGGCACCGGGATGGGACCGGGCGCGATCGGCTTCGTACTCGGCATCGTCAAGGCCTACACGACCCGCGTGGGCGAAGGGCCCTTCCCGACCGAGCTGCATGACGCGGACGGCCAGCGCCTCGGCGAGCGGGGGCACGAGTTCGGCACCGTCACGGGCAGGAAGCGGCGCTGCGGCTGGTTCGACGCGGTGCTGGTGCGCCAGACCTGCGCCATCTCGGGCGTGAACGGCATCGCGCTGACCAAGCTCGACGTGCTGGACGGGTTCGAGACGCTGAAGATCTGCACCGGCTACGAGATCGACGGCACGCGCTACGACTACTTGCCCACCGCCGCGGCGCTGCAGGCGAAGGTGACGCCCATCCACGAGGAGATGGAGGGCTGGCAGGAATCGACCGAGGGCGCGCGCAGCTGGGCTGATCTGCCGGCGGCCGCCATCAAGTATGTGCGCCGGGTCGAGGAGCTGATCCAGTGCCCGGTCGCACTGCTCTCGACCTCGCCCGAGCGCGACGACACGATCCTGGTCACGGACCCCTTCGCCGATTGAGTTGCGTCCCGCGCCGCCGGGGGGCGATGCCCCCCGGACCCCCCGAGGATATTTGGACACAGAAGATGAAAGGGCGGCCGTCATGGATCTGAAGACGCGCAAGCGGCTGTCGATGCTGGTTCTGGTCGTGTTGCTGCCGGTCTACATCATCGTCGCGGTGACGCTGATGAACTGGCTTGACGCACGCTTCGGGCGCCAGCCGATCCTGATCGAGGTGCTGGTCTATCTGGGCCTCGGCATCCTCTGGGCCCTGCCGTTCAAGCGGGTCTTCTCGGGGGTCGGCCGGGGCGAGGAATGAGCGGCGCCGCGCGGCCGGCGCTTCGCAGCGCCGGTGGCGTCACGGTGATCGGCGGCGGGGCGGTCTCGCAGGCCGATCTCGCCGAGGCGCTGGAGGCGGCGCCGCTGCTGGTCGCGGCCGATGGCGGGGCGGACCGGGCCCTGGCCCTGGGGCGGATGCCCGACCTGGTGATCGGCGATCTCGACAGCCTGACGCCGGAGGCGCGGCGGCTGATCGCAGCGGACCGCATCCTGCATGTGGCCGAGCAGGACAGCACCGATTTCGCCAAGTGTCTGCAGCGGATCGAGGCGCCCTTCGTGATCGCGGTCGGCTTCACCGGGCTGCGGCTCGATCACACGCTGGCGGCGCTGACGGTCATGGCGGGGCATCGCGCCTGCCCGGTGCTGCTTCTTGCCAGCGACGACGTGGTCTTCCTGGCGCCGCCCGTGCTGCGCCTGCCGCTCGGGGCGGGCACGCGGGTCTCGCTGTATCCGATGGGCCCCGTGCGGGGAAGCAGCGCGGGGCTGGAGTGGCCGATCGACGGGATCGAGATGGCGCCCGGCGGGCGGGTCGGCACCTCGAACCGCGCGACAGGGGAGGTGACGCTTCGCAGCGAGGGGCCGCTGCTGGTGATGCTGCCGCGCGACAGTCTGAGCGTCGCTCTGTCGGCGCTCGGTCTGCCGGGGGCGGCCATCGCGGGGCTTTGAGGCGGGGCCTGTTGTAGGACCCGGCCATCTGGCCTATCTCTGGGCCGTAGCTGCGAGAGGGCTCCCATGTCGCTGAACCCCATCCGTCCCTGGCGCAACATCGAGCGTCGCAAGTCGCGCCAGATCATGGTCGGGAACGTCCCCGTGGGGGGCGACGCGCCGATCAGCGTGCAGACCATGACCAACACGGACGGCCATGACGTGAAGGCGACGCTGGCGCAGGTCATCGCCAGCGCCGAGGCCGGGGCCGACATCGTCCGCATCAGCGCGCCCGACCAGGAGACGACGCGCGCGCTGCGCGAGATCTGCCTCGAAAGCCCGGTGCCGATCGTGGCCGACATCCATTTCCACTACAAGCGCGCCATCGAGGCGGCCGAGGCGGGCGCGGCCTGCCTGCGGATCAACCCCGGCAACATCGGGGACGAGAGCCGCGTGCGCGAGGTGATCCGCGCAGCCAAGGATCATGGCTGCTCGATCCGGATCGGGGTGAACGCAGGCAGCCTCGAGCGGCACCTGCTGGAGAAATACGGCGAGCCCTGCCCGGATGCCATGGTCGAGAGCGGCCTCGATCACATCAAGATCCTGCAGGACAACGATTTCCACGAGTTCAAGATCAGCGTGAAGGCCAGCGACGTGTTCCTGTCCGCGGCGGCCTACCAGATGCTGGCCGATGCCACCGATGCGCCGATCCACCTGGGGATCACCGAGGCGGGGGGGTTCGTCGGCGGCACCGTGAAGTCGGCCATCGGCCTCGGGAACCTGCTGTGGATGGGGATTGGCGATACGATCCGGGTGAGCCTCTCGGCCGATCCGGTGCAGGAGGTGAAGGTCGGCTTCGAGATCCTGAAGTCGCTCGGCCTCAGGACGCGGGGCGTGCAGATCATCAGCTGCCCCTCCTGCGCGCGGCAGGGTTTCGACGTGATCAAGACAGTCGAGGCGCTGGAGCAGCGGCTGGAGCATATCAAGACGCCGATGAGCCTGTCGATCATCGGCTGCGTGGTGAACGGGCCGGGCGAGGCGCTGATGACCGATCTCGGCTTCACCGGCGGCGGGGCGGGCAGCGGCATGGTCTACGTGGCCGGCCGGCAGAGCCACAAGATGTCGAACGAGCAGATGATCGACCATATCGTCGGCCTCGTGGAGGCCCGCGCCGAGACGCTGGAGGCGCAGGCGGCGGCGGATCAGACCGCCGCCGAGTAGGTGCTACTGGCTGGGCGCCGGGGCGGCCGGGGCCGTGCCGGCCTCGCCATCGGGCGTCGCGCCGGGGACCGGTTCCTGCAGGGCGGGCGGGGCCTGGGCGCCGGAATGGTCCGGACCGTCGCTGGTCCGCGCCAGCAGCAGCATCGCCGCCACCAGCAGCAGGAAGCCCGCAGGCACGAGCACGAACAGCAGGCTGCGCAGGGTGTTGCGCTTGGGCTGGGGATCCCTCAGACCGCGGTCATGGGGGTTCGGCTGCTTGGCGTGCGGCGTGTTCAGGTTGGGGTCATGTGTCATGGAGCCTCCGGGCTGTGGATGACCCTCAACCCGTCAGGAGCCGCGATGTTTCCGCCTGCGCGCATCGGCCGCCCGTTTGCGGCCTGCCGGTGGCCGCTCAGCCGCCCGTATGGCTCATGTGGCGGCTCATCTGGCCGCCCACGCCCTGCCGTGAATAGTCGAAATCGTGACCCTTTGGCTTGCGGGCGATGGCCGCGCGGATGGCCTCGTGGAGCGGTGCGTCCGCGGCGCTGGCCCGCAGCGGGGCGCGCAGGTCCTTCATGTCCTCCTGCCCGAGGCACATGAACAGCTCGCCCGTGCAGGTCACGCGCACGCGGTTGCAGCTTTCGCAGAAATTGTGGGTCAGCGGGGTGATGAGGCCGATCTTCTGCCCGGTCTCGGCCAGGCGCAGGTAGCGGGCCGGACCGCCCGTGCGTTCTGCCAAGTCGATCAGGGTGAAGCGCTCGGCCAAGCGCGCCCGCAGGTCCGACAGGGGCCAGTACTGGTCCAGCCGGTCCTCGGCGCCCAGATCGCCCATTGGCATGACCTCGATGAAGGTCAGGTCATGCCCCTCCTCGCCGCACCAGCGTACGAGGTCGAACAGCTCGCCGTCATTGACGCCCTTCAGCGCGACGGCGTTGATCTTGACCTTGAGGCCCGCTGCGGTGGCGGCGCGGATGCCCTCCAGCACCTGCGGCAGGCGGCCCCATCGGGTGATGGCGGCGAACTTGTCCGCGTCCAGCGTATCCAGCGAGACGTTCACGCGCCGCACGCCGCAATCGGCCAGCTCGGCGGCGTAGCGCGCGAGCTGGCTGCCGTTCGTGGTCAGCGTCAGCTCGTCGAGCCCCGCCCCCAAGTGGCGCGACATGCCACGGAAAAAGCCCATGATGCCGCGCCGGACCAGAGGCTCGCCGCCCGTGATCCGCAGCTTCCGCACCCCCAGGGAGATGAAGGCGGTGCAGAGCCGGTCCAGCTCTTCCAGGGTCAGCAGCTCGGCCTTGGGCAGGAACTGCATGTGCTCGGCCATGCAGTAGACGCAGCGGAAATCGCAGCGATCCGTCACCGACACCCGCAGGTAGGTGATCGGGCGGGCGAAGGGATCGATCAGGGGCGCGGCGCTATGGGTCATCCCCTTATCTTAGGCATGCGGTGCTCCGCCCACAAGCGCGAGAGGCGCGCGTGCGCCCGTGGACCTTTGCGTCCGCGCCGGGCTAGGCTTTTCCGAGACGCCATGAAGGAGACCCAGATGGTCCGACTGCCCCTTGCCCTGCTGCTGCCCGCCGTCGTGGTCCTGGCCGCCTGCCAGCCGATGACGCAGGACCAGCGCCCCGGCGCCGCCCCCGCCGCCACCGCGACGCCCGAGCAGGTCGCCGCGGCCACCGCCGTCACCCGCGCGCCGGCGCCGCGGCCCTCGGCCCGCGCGACGGCCGCGCAACTGGACACCACGACGCCCGAGCAGCGCGCCGCCGCCGCGGCCCGGCCGACGACGGCCGAGGCGCGGCTCGGCACCACCGTCGCCTCGCTCGGCAACCCGACCGAAAGCGGCCTGTGGATCCGCACGCCCTTGGTGCGCGAGCGGGCGATGGGCCGGATCGTGAACCCGGCCAACGGCCGCTCGGCCCAGGTCGAGCTGATCCCGCTGACCTCGGGCGGCAGCGGCAGCCAGGTCTCGCTCTCGGCCTTCCAGCTGCTGGGCGTGTCGCTGACCGACCTGCCGACGCTGGAGGTCTACCGCTCGGCCTCGGGCGCCTGAGGAAGACCGGCCGCGCGGCGGGCGGCCGGCTTCAGCCCATGCGCGGCCGCGAAGGCCTCGGCGCGGGCCGGATCGCGCCGCGCGAGGTCCCTGAGCCAGGCGCCGAGCGCCTGCTGGATGGCGCCGTGCCCGGCCCCGGCCAAGGGCGCGGCGGCGTCCAGCACCTGGTCGCGCAGGGCGAGATCGACGGGCTTGGGATGCGGCATCCGCGCCAGCGGCTGCGTCATTGTCAGAAGGCTGCGCCGCGCCCAGGGGTTCGGATGCGCGGCCCAGGCCAGCATCGCGGGCAGCCGCTCGGCCGTGACCCGGCGCTGGCCGGCGGCGCTGACCGCATCCGCGAGGGCCGACCCGTCCAGCTGCGGCACCCAGGCCTCGATCAGCGCCCAGACCCCCTCGTCGGGGCGAATGCGCGCCTGCGTCAGCAGCTTTGCAGCCGCGATCCGCGCCTCGTGGAGGTCCGCCTTCCACAGCGCGTCCGCCAGCGCCACGCGCCCGTCGACATCGCGGGCGGCGCGCCATTCGGCGACCAGCGTGTCGATTTGCGCGGGGCGCAGGCCGAGCGTCTCGCGCCCCGACTTGTGCTGGGCGGCGATCTTGGCGGCATGGGCCGGATCGGCAAGGGCGCGCATCTGCGCGAGTTCTTGGGTCGCATCATGTTCCATGGCCGCGCTTCTAGGGCAGGGGCCCGCGCCGGGCAAGAAGCGGTGGCAGGCGCGACGTGGTGGCGCTAAAAGGCGGCAAACGCATGCCGAGGGACCCCATGTCGCATGATGCAGAACCCCGCCCGATGACCTCCCGCGCCAGCGGCCCCCTGACGGGCGAGGCGCAGGTGCCCGGCGACAAGTCGATCAGCCACCGCGCGCTGATCCTGGGCGCGCTGTCCGTGGGCGAGACGAAGATCACCGGGCTTCTGGAGGGGCAGGACGTCCTCGACACCGCCGCCGCCATGCGGGCCTTCGGGGCCGATGTGGTGCAGCACGGACCAGGCAACTGGTCGGTGCATGGGGTTGGCGTCGGCGGCTTCTCCTCGCCCGAAGGGGTCATCGACTGCGGCAACTCCGGAACCGGCGTGCGGCTGATCATGGGCGCGATGGCGACGACGCCGATCACCGCGACCTTCACCGGCGACGCCAGCCTCTCGCGCCGCCCGATGGCGCGGGTGACTGACCCGCTGTCCCAGTTCGGCGCCCGGATCACCGCGCGCGAGGGCGGGCGGCTGCCGATCACCATCGAGGGCGCGGCCGACGCCCTGCCCATCCGCTACCGCAGCCCCGTCGCCAGCGCGCAGATCAAGTCGGCGATCCTGCTGGCGGGCCTGAATGCGCCGGGCGAGACGGTGGTGATCGAGCCCGAGCAGACGCGCGATCACTCCGAGCGGATGCTGGCGGGCTTCGGGGCGCAGGTCCATGCCGAGACCGCCGCCGAGGGTCATGTGGTGACGCTGCAGGGCCAGCCAGAACTGCGCGCGCAGGCCGTGGCGGTGCCGCGCGATCCCTCTTCGGCGGCCTTTCCGGTGGCGGCGGCGCTGATCGTGCCCGGCTCGGACATCCTCGTGCCCGGCGTCAGCCGCAACCCAACGCGGGACGGGTTTTACGTCACTCTGCTGGAAATGGGCGCCGACATCAGTTTCGAGAACCCGCGCGAGGAGGGGGGCGAGCCTGTCGCCGACCTCCGCGTGCGCCATTCGCGCCTCAGGGGCGTGACGGTGCCGGAAAGCCGCGCGGCGAGCATGATCGACGAGTTCCCGATCCTCTCGGTCGTCGCGTCCTTCGCAGAGGGGAAGACCGTGATGAACGGCGTCTCCGAGCTGCGCGTGAAGGAAAGCGACCGCATCGACGCGATGGCGCGGGGCCTGGAGGCGAACGGCGTTACCGTCGAGGAGACGCCGGACAGCATGACCGTCCACGGCGCGAGCGGCGTCCGGGGCGGGGGACGCGCGGTGACGCATCTCGATCACCGCATCGCCATGTCCTTCCTGGTGCTGGGCCTCGCCGCCGACCAGCCCGTCGAGATCGACGATGCCGGGCCGATCACGACCTCCTTCCCGGATTTCGTGCCGCTGATGACCCGGCTCGGCGCGCGCTTCGACTAGCTGTCGGCGCGGGCGCGTTCCAGCAGCGCCTCGACCTCGGGGCCGATGGCCTCGACGATCTGGCGCACGCCTTCGGCATTGGGGTGGATGCGGTCGTCCTGCATGAGGTCCGCGAGCGACAGGCCCTGCGTGGCCTTCTCGCCGATCGGGCCGAGGAAATCCGGGTAGAGGATCGCGTCGTATTCGGCGGCGAGATCCACATACATCCCCTCGAAGTCGCGGGTGAAGTCCGGGCCGTAGTTCCCCGGCGCGGGCAGCCCGGCCAGCAGCACCGGCACGCCGGCCGCATCAGTCGCCTGCAGGATCGCGTCCAGATTGGCGCGGCTGGCCGCAGGGTCCACTCCGCGCAGAAGGTCGTTCCCGCCGAGCGCCACGATCATCGCGTCGGGCTGCTCGGCCAGCGTCCACTCGATCCGCGCCGCACCGCCGGCCGTCGTGTCGCCCGAGACGCCCGCGTTGATCACCCGCACGTCATGGCCCCGCGCTGTCAGCCATCCCTCCAGCACCGGCACGAAGCCGTCAGCCTGCGGCAGGCCGTAGCCCTGCGTCAGACTGTCGCCAAGCGCGGTCAGCACCAGCGGCTCGGCGGCAGCGGGGGCAGGGCCGGCGACGAGCAGCGCGGTCACGACTGCGGCAGCAGCGGCGGGCGCGCGGTTGCCTTTCCGCAACGCGCCGCCATATGGTCGCGCAGGACCGACACCGCCCCGCACAACCCCGCGCCCTGTGACCCCCCGCCACCAGCCGAGGACCTTGCCGATGCCCGATCCCGTCATCTCCCTGACCGATGCCCGCCTCACCCTGGCCGGCAATGCCGGGCCGGTCGAGATCCTGAGGGGCATCACGCTGGACGTGGCCAAGGGCGAGACGGTGGGCTTGGTCGGGCCTTCGGGGTCGGGCAAGTCGTCACTCCTCATGCTGATGGGCGGTTTGGAACGCGCCACGGGGGGGCGGGTTTCCGCGCTCGGCCGCGACCTGACGGCGCTGGACGAGGACGCGCTGGCCCGCTTCCGCCTCGGCAATATGGGGGTGGTGTTCCAGTCCTTCCACCTTATCCCGACGATGACGGCCCTTGAAAATGTCGCGACCCCGCTGGAGCTGGCGGGCAAGCGCGACGCGTTCGACCGCGCCGCCGACGAGCTGCGCCGCGTCGGCCTCGGCGCCCGCATGGACCATTATCCCGGCCAGCTGTCGGGGGGCGAGCAGCAGCGCGTGGCGCTCGCCCGCGCCGCCGCGCCGCGTCCGGCGCTGTTTCTGGCCGACGAGCCGACGGGCAACCTGGACGGTGCCAACGGTGAGGCGATCATGGAGCTGCTCTTCGATCTGCGCCAGCAGCACGGCGCCACGCTGGTCCTTGTCACCCACGCGCCCGAGCTGGCTGCCCGCTGCGACCGCGTGATCCGCCTGCGCGACGGGCAGATCGACGCCGAGGACCTGCGGAGCGCGGCGCAATGAACCTGCCCCTCGCATGGCGCCTCGCCCGGCGCGAGCTGCGCGGGGGCCTAGGCGGCTTCCGCATCCTGCTGATCTGCCTCGCGCTTGGCGTCGCAGCCATCGCCGGCGTCGGCTCGGTCCGCGCGGCCATCGAGGCGGGGCTGGCGCGCGAGGGCCGCGCGATCCTCGGCGGCGACATGCAGGTCAGCCTGACCTACCGCTTCGCCGAGCCGCCCGAGCGCGAATGGCTCGAGGAACGCAGCGCAACCCTCTCGGGAATCGTGGATTTCCGCTCGATGGTCGTCGTGGGCGAGGGCGAGGTGGCCGAACGCGCCCTGAGCCAGGTCAAGGGCGTGGACGATGCCTGGCCGCTGGTCGGCAGCGCCGAGTTCGACCCGCCGATGAGCGTCGCCGAGGCGCTCGGGCCGACCCCGTCCGGCCTGCCGGGCGGCGTCATGGACCCGCTTCTCATCAACCGTCTCGGCCTCGCGCCCGGCGACACCTTCCGCCTTGGCGCGCAGGAGTTCCAGCTGACCGCCGCCCTGACGCGCGAGCCCGATGCCGGCTCGGCCGAGTTTGGCCTCGGCCCGCGCACGCTGGTCCTGCGGCAGTCGCTGGAGAACAGCCAGCTTCTCGGCGCCGGCACGCTTTTCGACAGCCGCTACCGCCTGCTCCTGCCCGAGGGCACCAGCGCCGCCCAGGTCCGCGAGGACTGGCGCGCGGCCTTCCCGGACAGCGGCGCCCGCTGGCGCGACAGCAGTCGGGGCGCGCCGGGGATTGAGCTGTTCGTCGAGCGCATCGGCGCCTTCCTCGTGCTGGTCGGGCTGACGGGCCTCGCCGTCGGCGGCGTCGGCGTCTCGGCCGCCGTGCGTGCCTATCTGCAGCGCAAGACCGAGGTGATCGCGGTCCTCAAGACCCTCGGCGCGAGCGGCGGCACCATTCTGGCGCTCTACTTCATCCAGATCGGCCTCCTGTCGCTGCTCGGGATCGCGGCGGGTCTCGTGCTTGGCGCGGGCGTTCCGCTGGCCCTCGCCCCGCTGCTGGAGGAGGGGCTGCCGCTGCCCGCCATCTTCGCGATCTACCCCTCGGCCCTGGCCGAGGCGGCGCTCTACGGCCTGCTGACCGCCTTCATCTTCACGCTCTGGCCGCTGGCGCGCACGCAGACCATCCGGGCGGCCGCCCTGTTCCGCGGGGGCTTCGGCGAAAGCCGCGCCCTGCCGCGCCTGCCGCTGCTGGCCGTGCTGGTCCTGTCGGTCGCCGTCCTGATCGGCGCCGCCGCCTGGTTCTCGGGCGTGCCGGAACTGGCGGTCGGGACGGCCATCGGCATCCTCGGGGCCTTCGGCATCCTCGTCCTCGCCGCGCTTCTGGTGCGGCTGCTGGCGCGCATTCTCGCCCGTTCGGGCGCGCTGCGCGGCAAGCCGTCGCTGCGGCTGGCCCTGTCGGCCATCGGCGGGCCGCGGGAAGAGGCGCTGCCGGTGATCCTGTCGCTCGGCCTTGGCCTGACGGTGCTGGCGGCGGTGGGGCAGGTCGGCTCGAACCTGCAGCGCGCCATCTCCGAGGAGCTGCCGGACCGCGCGCCGGCCTATTTCTTCCTCGACATCCAACCTGATCAGCTGCCGGTCTTCCTGCAGCGGCTCGAGGATGACCCGCTGGTCACCAACGTCGAGACCGCGCCCATGCTGCGCGGCATCATCACCCAGATCAACGGCCGACCCGCCGCCGAGGTGGCGCCGGATCACTGGGTCATCCGCGGCGACCGGGGCATCACCTATGCGGCCAGCCCGCCCCCCGGCACGACCCTGACGCTTGGCGAATGGTGGCCCGAGGATTACGACGGCCCGCCGCTGGTCAGCCTGTCGGACGAGGTCGCGACCGAGATCGGCCTCGGGCTTGGCGACACGATCACCGTCAACATCCTCGGCCGCGACTTCACCGCCGAGATCGCCAGCCTGCGCGAGGTCGACTTCTCGACCGCCGGCATCGGCTTCGTGATGGCGCTGAACCCCTCGGCCCTCGCCGGCGCGCCGCATACGCATATCGCGACCGTCTACGCCCCGCCCGAGGCCGAGGCGCCGATCCTGCGCGACCTCGGCAGCCGTTTCCCGAACATCACCGCCATCCCCGTGCGCGAGGCCATCGACCGCGCGGCCGAGGCGTTGGCGGGGATCGCGGCGGCGACGTCGTGGGCGGCGGCGGCGACGCTGGCGACGGGCTTCGTCGTGCTGATCGGCGCGGCGGCGGCGGGCGAGCGGGCGCGGGTCTACGAGGCGGCGGTGCTGAAGACGCTCGGCGCCTCGCGCGGGCGCATCCTCTTCAGCTTCGCGCTGCGCTCGGCGCTGCTGGGCGCGGCGGCGGGCGCGGTGGCGCTGGCCTGGGGCGCGCTGGCAGCCTGGGCGGTCATGCACGGCGTGATGGAGGCGCCCTTCACCTTCGACCTGCGCTCGGCCCTGTCGATCATCCTCGGCGGGATCGCGGCGACGCTGCTGGCGGGCCTCGCCTTCGCCTGGCGCCCGCTGGCCGCGCGCCCGGCGCAGGTGCTGCGGGCGCAGGACTGAGGCGGCTCAGCCGAAGACCTCGGGCCGGTCGATCTTGAGCCGGGAGATGATGTCCTCGATCCGGCTCAGGTGGTCGCGGATCGCGGCCACGGCGGCCTCGGGGTCGCGGGCGCGCAGGGCCGCGAGGATCTGCCCATGCTCGATCCAGGCGGTCGAGGCGCCGTAGGAGAGCGAGAGGTAGCGCGCCCGGTCCATGTGGCCCTTGTTGTCGCGCACCAGCGTCCAGACAAATTCAAGCCCCGCGGCCGCGCAGATGTCGTGGTGGAACTGGTCGTCGAGCGCGTGGAACTGCGCGCGGTCACCGGCGGCATTCGCCGTCTCCTGCAGTTCGATCAGCCGCTCCAGCCCGTCCCAGTCCGCGGGCGTCAGCCGCAGCGCCGCCTCGCGCATCGTCGCCTCTTCCAGCGCGCGGCGGATGAAGTAGGCCTGCATCACCGCCTCGACCGAGATCGGCGTCACCGTCGTCGCCCGCTGCGGCCGGATCTGGATGAAGCCCAGCTGCGACAGGCGGTAGAAGGCGTCCCGCACCGGCTGGCGCGACACGCCCATCTGCGCGGCGACCTCGGCCTCGGAAAGCTTCGCGCCCGGCGGCAGGCTGAGGTTCACGACCCTCTCGTAGAGCACGTCGAAGACTTGGTCGGTGACCGTCGGCGCACGCTGCTCGTCCAGCGTCGGCAAGGCGTCGGGCTGGCGCAGCTGCATCTGGTGGCTCCTGTTGACCGCTCCTGTAAACTAGCATATTAGCTGACCAGAAGCTTGGCAAGCGAGTCGGGGAGGACGCATGGCGCTGCTGGATGAAGACCGCCTGTTCCCTCTGGAAGGCCGCGCCAGGGACTTGGCGCGCGCGCTTTACAACGAGGTCCGCGACCTGCCGATCCTGTCGCCGCACGGCCATACCGACCCGCGCTGGTTCGCCGAGGACCAGCCCTTCCCGGACCCCGCGCAGCTGTTCGTGACGCCCGACCACTACGTCTTCCGCATGCTCTGCTCGCAGGGCATCGCGCTGGCGGATCTGGGCGTGCCGCGCGTCGATGGCGGCCCGGTCGAGGCCGACGGGCGCAAGATCTGGCGGCTCTTCGCCGAGAACTACCACCTGCTGCGCGGCACGCCCTCGCGGCTGTGGCTGGATCACGGCTTCCAGCATGTCTTCGGCATCGACCGGCGCCTGACGGCGGAGACGGCGGACTGGTATTACGACCACATCGCGGACTGCCTTGCCCGGCCCGAGTTCCGGCCGCGCGCCCTGTTCGACCGTTTCGGGATCGAGGCCATCGCCACGACCGAGCCTGCCACCGACGATCTGCGCTGGCACCGGATGATCCGCGAGTCGGGCTGGCAGGGTCGGGTTCTGACCGCCTACCGCCCCGACGGCGTCATCGACCCCGAGATGGCGGGCTTTGCCGAGAACGTCGCGCTGATGGGCGAGCAGACCGGCTTCGACACGACGACCTGGGCGGGCTATCTGGACGCCCACCGCGCCCGCCGCGCCTTTTTCATCGAACACGGCGCGACCTCCAGCGATCACGGCCACGCCTCGGCGCGGACCGAGGACCTGCCGCAGGAGGACGCCGCCGCGCTTTTCGAGAAGGCCCTGCGCGGCCAGTTCACGACTGACGAGGCCGACGCCTTTCGCGGGCACATGCTGACCGAGATGGCGCGGATGAGCCTCGAGGACGGGCTGGTCATGCAGATCCATCCCGGCTCGCGCCGCAACCATTCGGATCAGGTCCTGGCGACCTTCGGCCGCGACAAGGGCTTCGACATCCCCGGCCGCACCGATTACGTCGCCGCCCTGCGCCCGCTTCTGAACGCGGTCGGCATGGACCCGCGCCTGACCGTGATCCTCTTCACGCTGGACGAGACAGCCTACGCGCGCGAGCTAGCGCCCTTGGCCGGCGTCTGGCCCTGCCTGCGCCTCGGCCCCGCCTGGTGGTTCCACGACAGTGCCGAGGGGATGCGCCGCTTCCGCGAGATGACGACGGAAACGGCGGGCTTCTACAACACCGTGGGCTTCAACGACGACACCCGCGCCTTCTGCTCGATCCCGGCGCGGCACGACGTCGCCCGGCGGGTGGATTGTTCCTATCTGGCGACCCTGGTCGCCACGGGACGCCTCGCAGAAGACGAGGCGCCCGAGGTCGCACGCGACCTGACCTATGGCCTGGCGAAACGGGCCTACAAGCTCTGAGCTTCACACTGGGAGGATAAGATGAAGTTCCTGACCACGACTGCCCTGGCCCTTGTGGCTTCTGCCAGCTTTGCCGCCGCCTGCGAGGTGACGCTGCGCTCGTCCGACACCCACCCGGATGGCTATCCGACCGTCGAGGGCGTGAAAGCCATGGCCGAAGAGGTGCGCGAGCGCACCGAGGGCCGCGTTTGCATCGAGGTCTTCCCCTCGGCCCAGCTGGGCGAGGAGCGCGACACGATCGAGCAGACGCAGTTCGGCGTGATCGACATGGTCCGCGCATCCTTCGGCACGTTCAACGACATCGTGCCGGTGACGCAGACCTTCTCGCTGCCCTACCTCTTCCGCGACGTGAACCACATGCATGCGGTCATGGACGGCCCCATCGGCGAAGAGATCGGCGCGGCCTTCGAGGAGCGCGATCTGGTCGTCCTGGCCTTCTACGACGGCGGCGCGCGCAGCTTCTACAACTCGCAGCGCCCGATCAACGGCATCGAGGATCTGGCGGGCATGAAGATCCGCGTCATCCAGAACGACGTCTTCGTGGACATGATGGACGCCCTCGGCGCTACCGCGACCCCGATGCCCTATGGCGAGGTCTACTCGGCCATCCAGACCGGCGTCATCGACGGGGCGGAAAACAACTTCCCCAGCTATGACAGCTCGGGCCATGCCGAGGTCGCCAAGTACTACACGCTGGACGAGCACCTGATGGTGCCCGAGCTGGTGGCGATGTCGAAGACCACCTGGGACGGCCTGTCCCCGGAAGATCAGGAGATCATCCGCGAGGCGGCGCGCAACTCCTCGACCACGCAGCGCCAGCTCTGGGCGGATGCCGAGGCGGCGTCGCGCGCGAATGTCGAGGCCGCGGGCGCCGAGATCGTCGAGGGCATCGATAAGCAGCCCTTCATCGACGCGATGGCCCCGGTCTACGAGAAATACGCGACCTCGCCCGAGTCCCAGGACCTGGTCGAGCGCATCCGCGCGACCGAGTGACGCCTTCGGGCCGTCCCGCCCCCTAGCAGGCGGTGGGGCGGCCCTTTTCCTTGGGGGGCGCGATGCGCAACGCCTTGATCTCGATGGCCCGCGCGACGGGTGCCTTGGCGCAGCTTGGCCTGTGGCTGGCCGGCATCGGCCTCGTGCTGATGTGCGCCTTCGTCTTTGCGCAGGTCGTCTCTCGCTACCTGCTGGGCTTCAGCCTGTTCTGGGCCGAACCCGCCGCCGTCATGCTGATGGGCTGGTTCATCTTCATCGGCGCGGCCGTGGGCGTGAAGGAGGGCTATCACCTGTCCTTCGACGTCGGCCTGATGGTGGTGCCGGAAAGCTGGCGGCCGTGGTTTCACACGCTGTCGGACCTGGTGGTCACCGCCTTCGGCGTCGGCATGGTCTGGTTCGGCTGGCAGCTCGCGGTGCGTGCCTCCAGCGGTCTCGTGCCGGGCCTCGGCATCTCGCGCCTGTGGGATTTCGCGCCGCTGATCGGGGGCGGCGTGCTGCTGGTCCTCTTCTCGATCGAGCGCATCCTGCGCCGGGCCGCGGGCCTGCGGACGCGGCGCTTCGGGGACATGGACGATGCGGGCGACGGCGCCCGCGACGCGCAGGGCGAGCCCGGCCGGGCCGAGGCCATGCTGGAGAGGAAGAAGTAGGATGGAATACTGGATTCTCTTCGGCAGCTTCGCCGGCCTCCTGCTGATCGGCACGCCCGTCGCCTTCTGCCTGGGCGCGGCCAGCTTCGCGACGGTGCTTTATCTGGGCCTGCCGCCGGTGGTGGTCTTCCAGCGCCTGAACTCCGGCATCTCGGTCTTCGCGCTGATGGCGATCCCCTTCTTCATCTATGCGGGCGACCTGATGGTGCGCGGCGACATCGCGCGCCGGCTCGTGGCCTTGGCGGGCGCGCTAGTCGGGCACATGCGCGGGGGCCTCGGGCAGGTGAACATCACCGCCAGCCTGATGTTCGGCGGCGTCTCGGGCTCGGCCGCGGCGGATGCCAGCGCAGTGGGCGGCCTGATGGTCCCGCAGATGAAGGCCAAGGGCTATGACGTCGACTACGCGGTCAACATCACCGTGGTCAGCTCGATCATCGCGCTGATGATCCCGCCCAGCCACAACATGATCATCTACTCCATCGCCGCGGGCGGGCGCCTCTCCATCGCGGACCTCTTCACAGCCGGCATCATTCCGGGCCTCGTTCTGGCGGGGATGCTGATGATCGCCGCCTGGTGGGTTGCCCGCAAGAAGGGCTACCCGACCGAGCCTTTCCCCGGCCTGCGGATGCTGGGCATCCTTTTCGTCTCGGCACTGCCGGGCCTCATCCTCATCGCGATCATCTTCGGCGGCGTGCGCTCGGGCGTCTTCACCGCCTCGGAAAGCAGCAACATCGCGGTGGTCTATGCGCTGGCGATCACCGCGCTCGTCTACCGCAGCCTGCCCTGGTCCGAGTTCGTCGAGGCCACCAAGGGCGCGGTCCGCACCACCGCGATGGTGCTGCTGGTGATCGGTACGGCGGCCTGTTTCGGCTGGCTGCTGGCCTATCTGCGCGTGCCGACCCAGCTGGTCGAGATGCTGCAGAACGTGTCCTCGAACCCCATCGTGATCCTGCTTCTGATGAACATCATCCTGCTGATCCTCGGGACGTTCATGGACATGTCGCCGCTGATCGTCATCACCACGCCGATCTTCCTGCCCGTCGCGATGGCCTTCGGCGTGGACCCGGTCCATTTCGGCGTCATCCTGATCCTGAACCTCGGCATCGGCCTCTGCACCCCGCCGGTCGGCGCGGTCCTCTTCGTCGGCTGCGCGGTCGGGCGGATCAGCATCTGGCAGGCGATGCGGACCATCTGGCCCTTCTACGGCGCCGCCTTCGCGACCCTGATGCTGGTCACCTACATCCCCGCGCTGTCCCTGTGGCTGCCGTCGCTCTTCCGCTGAGGTTTTTCCCAATGCCCGATCCCGTCCGCACCGTCCTGGCCCATGCGCCGGACCTCATGGTCGTCCGCTTCGCCTTCAACCAAGGCGACGCGGGCGCGCTGCACAGCCACCCGCATGTGCAATCGACCTATGTCGAAAGCGGCCGCTACCGCTTCACCATCGACGACCGCGATTTCGAGATCGCGCGGGGCGATGCCTTCGTTATCCCGTCGAATGCGGTCCACGGCTGCCTCTGCCTCGAATCGGGCGTGCTGATTGACAGCTTTACCCCCCGCCGCGACGACTTCCTCTGAAAGGACCACCCATGACCCATGTCGAGACCCGCCACGCGGTTCACCCTGACCACGCCAAGGCCATGGACACCGCCCAGCTGCGCCGGCATTTCCTGGTCGAGGGCCTCTTCGCCGTGGGCGAGATCCGCCTGACCTACAGCCATTACGACCGCTTCGTCGTGGGCGGCGCGGTGCCCAATGGCGCCAGCCTGACCCTTGACCAGATCGCGGAGACGAAGACGCCGTCCTTCCTCGACCGCCGCGAGATGGGAATTGTGAACATTGGTGGCCCGGGCCGTGTCGAGGCCGCCGGCGAGACCTGGGACATGGCCGAGGGGGACGTTCTTTATCTCGGCATGGGCGCGGGCGCGGTGAGTTTCTCGGGGCAGGGTCGGTTCTACATCACCTCGGCCCCCGCGCACCGGGCGCTGCCGCATCGGCTGGTGACCGTGGCCGAGGCCAAGCACGTTCACATGGGCGCGGTGGAGACGAGCAACAAGCGCACCATCAAGCAGTTCATCCACCCGCTGGTGATGGAGAGCTGCCAGCTGGTGCTCGGCTACACGACGCTGGAGGACGGCTCGGTCTGGAACACCATTCCGTCTCACCTCCACGACCGCCGGATGGAGGCCTATCTCTACCACGGCATGGCCCCCGAGGCGCGCGTGCTGCACCTGATGGGCGAGCCGCAGGAGACGCGCCACCTGTTCGTCGCGAACGAGCAGGCAGTGTTGTCGCCCTCCTGGTCGATCCATTCGGGCGCGGGAATCGGCGGCTACACCTTCATCTGGGCGATGGCCGGCGACAACGTGGACTATACCGACATGGACTTCATCCAGCCGGAGGACCTGCGGTGAGCCCCTTCTCGCTGGAGGGTCGCACCGCGCTGGTCACGGGCGCCAATACCGGCATCGGGCAAGCCATCGCGGTGGCCTTGGCGCAGGCGGGGGCCGAGGTCATCGCATCGGGCCGGCGCGACTGCGACGAGACGGTGGCGCTGATGGGCTCTGGCCGCTCGCTGCGTCTGGACTTCGCCGACCCGATGGCCGCGCGCGACGTCTTCGCGAGCGAGCGCATCGACATTCTGGTGAACAACGCCGGCATCATCCGCCGCGACGATGCGGTGAACTTTTCCGAGGCCGATTGGGATGCCGTGATGGACACGAACCTCAAGGCGCTGTTCTTCACCTGCCAGGCCTTCGCCAAGGCGGCCCTGCCGCGGGGCATGGGCAAGATCGTCAACATCGCCTCGCTGCTGTCCTTCCAGGGAGGCATCCGGGTGCCGTCCTACACGGCATCCAAGCACGGCGTCGCGGGGCTGACGAAGCTGATGGCGAACGAATGGGCCGCGCGCGGCCTCAACGTCAACGCCATCGCGCCCGGCTATATCGAGACCAACAACACCGAGGCCCTGCGCGCCGACCCGGACCGCAGCCGCGCGATCCTCGAGCGCATCCCCGCCGGCCGTTGGGGCCGCCCCGAGGACATCGCCCAGACCGCCGTCTTCCTGGCCGCCCCGGCCTCGGACTACGTCAACGGCGCGATCCTCAATGTCGATGGAGGCTGGCTTGCCCGCTAGACTGACCCGCACCCCGTCCGAAGCGCCTGCCGGCATCGTCCATCTGGGCCTCGGCGCCTTCTTCCGCGCGCATGGCGCGATCTTCGTGGCCGAGGCGATGGAGGCCTCCGGCGGGGACTGGGGCATCATCGGGGTCTCGCTGCAATCGACAGGCACGCGCGACAAGCTGGCCCCGCAGGGATGGGCCTATACCGCGCTGGAGCTGGGGCCGCAGGGCGAGACGCCGCAGGTGGTGAGCGTGCTGCGCGACGTGCTGGTCGCGCCCGAGAACCCGCAGGCCGTCCTTGACGCGATGGCCGCGCCCGAGGTGCGGATCGTCAGCCTGACGGTGACGGAGAAGGGCTACTGCCATGAACCCTCGACCGGCCGCCTGAACGAGCACCACCCCGACATCCGGCATGATCTGGACAACCCGCTGCCGAAGTCGGCGCCGGGCTTCCTTGTGCGCGCGCTCCAGGCGCGGCGCGAGGCGCGCCTGCCGCCCTTCACTGTCCTCTGCTGCGACAACCTGCCGGAAAACGGCCGCGTCGTGCGGGGCGTCGTGCTGGACCTGGCGCGGCTGATCGACCCGGCGCTGGCCGACTGGATCGCGGCGAACGGCGCCTTCCCCTCGACCATGGTCGACCGCATCGTGCCGGCCACCACGCCGGCCGATCTGGACCGGCTGGAGGCGCTGACGGGCGCGCGCGACGAGGCGCCGGTGATGCACGAGCCCTTCCGGCAATGGGTCATCGAGGACGACTTCTGCGCCGGCCGCCCGGATCTGGGCGCGGTGGGGGTGCAGCTGGTCGCGGACGTGACGCCCTTCGAGCACATGAAGCTGCGGATGCTGAATGGCACCCATTCCAGCCTCGCCTATCTGGGCTATCTGGCCGGGCACGAAACCATCGCCGACACGGCCCGCGACCCGGTCTTTGCCGCTTTCGTCCGCCGGCTCTGGCAGGACGAGATCATTCCCGCGCTGGCGCCCCCGCCGGGCGAGGACCTTGGCGCCTATGCCGAGGCGCTGGCCGCGCGCTACGAGAACCCGGCGATCCGGCACCGGACCTGGCAGATCGCGATGGACGGCAGCCAGAAGCTGCCGCAGCGCATCCTCGGCACCATCGCCGAGGGGCGGGCGGCGGGGCGGGAGGTCGCCGGCCTGACGCTCGCGGTAGCGGCGTGGATGCGCTACGCCTCGGGCACGGACGAGAAGGGCGCGCCGATCGAGGTGAAGGACCCGCTGGCCCCGCGCCTTGCCGCTTTGTGGCGGGACGACCCGGCCGAGACGGTGGCGGGCTTTCTGGCGTTGAGCGAGGTCTTCCCGCCCGCGCTGCGCGAGGATCAAGGCTTTGCCGCCGAGCTGACGGCGGCGCTGGACGGGCTGGTGCGGCGCGGCGCGCGCGAGATGGCGGCCGCGATCTAGCGCTCGGGCGGCGTCCGCGGGGCAGGGGGCACGGCATCCTGTTCCGCATCGGTTGCCGGCTCGACCCGGGGCGCGGACGCGGCGGGCAGGGGCGACGCCGCCTCGGGCAGGGGCGGGGTGGCCTGCGGCCGCTGCGCCGGCGAGGCGGTCACCGGGTATTCCGGCATCGGCCGGGCGGCCTCGGGCGCCTCTCGGACGGCCAGCGGGCGGCGGAAGACCAGCAGGTTGTGATAGATGGTCGTGCGGCCGGTCAGACCGCTGCGCTCTTCGCTCGGCAGCACGTCGGCGCGGACATACTCCCAGCCTTCGCGCGCCATCCGGTTCAGCTCAGCCGCCACGGCCAGGGCGTAGCGGTCCGTCGGCGTCTTCGCGCCCGGCGCCTTCTCGGCGCGCAGCGGCGCCGGAAGGACGGTGTACTCGTAGCTCATCGCATGTCCCCCGGGCGGCGGCGCATCAGAGGCCGAGCTTCTTCGCGACCAGCTCGTTGACGGCGGCCGGGTTGGCCTTGCCGCCCGTCGCCTTCAGCACCTGGCCGACGAACCAGCCGGCCAGCTTGGGATTGGCCTTGGCCTTCTCGACCTGCGCGGGATTGCCGGCGATGATCTCGTTTACCGCCGCCTCGATGGCGCCGAGATCGGTGACCTGCTTCATCCCGCGCGCCTCGACGATGGCCGCCGGATCGCCGCCCTCGGTCCAGAGGATCTCGAAGAGGTCCTTGGCGATCTTGCCCGAGATGTCGCCCTTGGCGATCAGGTCGATCACGCCCCCCAGCTGCGCCGCCGAGACCGGGGATGCCGCCACCGACAACCCCTCCTTGTTGAGCCGGCCGAACAGCTCGTTGATGACCCAGTTCGCGGCCATCTTGCCGTCGCGCCCCGCGGCCACGGCCTCGAAATAGTCGGCATTCTCGACCTCGGCGGTCAGCACGCCCGCGTCATATTCCGACAGGCCCAGCTCCTTGACGAAGCGCGCCTTCTTCTCGTCCGGCAGCTCGGGCATGAGGGTCGCGATGTCGTCCACCCAGGCCTGCTCGATCTCGAGCGGCAGCAGGTCGGGATCGGGGAAGTAGCGGTAGTCATGCGCCTCTTCCTTCGAGCGCATCGACCGCGTCTCGCCCTTGTCGGGATCGTAGAGCCGCGTCTCCTGCACGATGGTTCCGCCATCCTCGATGATGGCGATCTGCCGACGCGCCTCGTATTCGATGGCGGCCTGGATGAAGCGCAGCGAGTTCATGTTCTTGATCTCGCAGCGCGTGCCCAGATGCGAGAAGTCGCCCGTCGCCTGATACCGCTCGTAGGCGCCGGGCTTGCACACGGAGACGTTGACGTCCGCGCGCAGGTTGCCGTTCTGCATGTTCCCGTCGCAGGTGCCGAGGTAGCGCATGATCTGGCGCAGCTTCGCGACATAGGCAGCCGCCTCCTCGGGGCCGCGGATGTCGGGGCGGCTGACGATCTCCATCAGCGCGACGCCCGTGCGGTTGAGGTCCACGAAGGACATCGTCGGGTCCATGTCGTGGATCGACTTGCCTGCGTCCTGCTCCAGGTGGATGCGCTCGATCCGGACGCGGCGGGCGACGCCCGGGCCCATGTCGACGATCACCTCGCCCTCGCCGACGATGGGATAATAGAGCTGGCTGATCTGGTAGCCCTGCGGAAGGTCGGGGTAGAAATAGTTCTTCCGGTCGAAGGCCGAGCGCAGGTTGATCGCGGCCTTCAGCCCCAGCCCCGTGCGCACCGCCTGCGCCACGCAGAACTCGTTGATCACCGGCAGCATCCCCGGCATCCCGGCATCGACGAAGGCCACGTTGCTGTTCGGCTCGGACCCGAACTCGGTCGAGGCGCCGGAGAACAGCTTGGCGCGGGAGGAGACCTGCGCATGCACCTCGAGCCCGATCACCAGCTCCCAATCGCTTTTCGCGCCCTGGATCACCTTGGGCTGGGGTTCGGCATAAGAGAGGTGGTCAAGCATCGGCGGGCCCTTTGTCTGCGCTGCGGCGGCTGGTCCGCCTTCTAGGCCAAGGCTGCGGCCTTGTCACGGGTCGCGGCGCGCCCGTGGCGCCGCCTGCGGGAAGGGCGGCGAATCATGCCGGCGGCGTTCACGCCTCGTTAAGGAAGCTGACTTGTGCGTGAGAAGAAGCTGAAGATGACCCGCCCGGCCGGCCATCGGCGGATTCCCGATCATGCGAAATGGCGCAAGGGCGTGATCCCGCGCACGTTTTGGAGGCCGGCTTGCCAGATCATCTACCTAGGGTAATGCAGACGCGACGAAACGGTTCCCAAGGCCACACATGCGCGTTCTCCCGTCCCTTGCCGCAATCGCCGCCCTCGCCCTGATGGCCGCCTGCTCGACCCCTGCCATGCAGGACGATGTCGCCGCCGCCGAGCAGATGTCGCTGGCCGAGCAGCCGCCGATGCGGTGGGACGAGCGGCGCGGCTCGGACGAGTGGACGCGCGCGACGCTGGCGGCGCTGGACCGCGAGGGCGTGACGATGCTGTCGAACGTGCCCGCCGATATCTCGGAATTCTGCCCCAACTACCGCCAGCTGGCCGAGCCGGGCCGCAAGGCCTTCTGGGCCGGCCTGTTGTCGGCGGTGGCCAAGCACGAGAGCACCTACAACCCGCAGGCCGCCGGCGGCGGTGGGCGCTGGCTGGGGCTGATGCAGATCGCGCCGGCGACCTGGCGGCATTACGGCTGTTCGGGCAACATCAAGGACGGCGCGGACAACGCGGCCTGCGCGGTCAAGATCATGTCGCGCCAAGTCGGCCGCGACAATGCCGTGGCCCGCGACGGCAGCGGCTGGCGCGGCGTCGCCCGGGACTGGGCGCCGATGCGCAACGCCTCCAAGCGCGCCGACATCGCGGCCTGGACCTCGAGCCAGAGCTACTGCGCGCCGCGGGCCTGAGCCGCCGCGCCGACGGGCGGGGCCGGTGACCTCGGCCCGTGCCGGACCTCACCTAGGACATGACCGTGACGACGAAGGGGCGTGCCGCGGGGCTCGCCCTTCTGCATTGGCGCGGCGGGGAACAATGGGGGGGCCGCGCCGTTGAGCCGGGGAGATGGCAGGGGCGCGCCGCCCCGGCCGCCGCTTGCCCCAGCCAGCCGCGAGGTGCCCCATGAGCAACGACCATCCCATCGAGACCGCCGAATACGAGGGGCCCGTGGGTGGCTGGGGCTCGATGCGCGGCATGGCCGCGATCGCGCGGATCGCCAAGGCGCGGCCCTCGGCGATGGAGACGCTGAAGAACCAGAACAAGCCCGCCGGCTACATGTGCAGCTCCTGTGCCTGGGCCAAGCCGCCGAACCCGCACCCGGCCGAGTTCTGCGAGAACGGCGCGAAGGCGACGCTGTGGGACCTGACCACCGCGCGCTGCACGCCCGAGGTCTTCGCGAAGCACAGCGTGGCCGAGCTGGCGACATGGTCCGACCACGACCTCGAGATGCTGGGCCGGCTGACCGAGCCGATGCGCTATGACGCCGCCACCGACCGCTATGTCGCGGTCAGCTGGGCCGAGGCCTTCGCTGACATCGGCGCCAGGCTGAAGGCCTCGACACCGAAGAAGACCTGCTTCTACGTCTCGGGCAAGGCGGCGCTGGAGCCGTCCTTCCTCTTCGGCCTCTATGCCCGCGCCTACGGGCATCACAACCTGCCCGACAGCTCGAACATGTGCCACGAGACGACCTCGGTCGGGCTCAAGCAGAAGGTGGGATCGCCCGTCGGCACCTGCACCTTCGACGATTTCGAGCATGTGGACGCGATCTTCTATGCCGGCCAGAACCCCGGCACCAACAGCCCCCGCATCCTGCACCCGCTGCAGAAGGCGGTCGAGCGGGGCTGCCGCATCATCGCCTTCAACCCCCTGCGCGAGAAGGGCCTGCTGGAATTCGCCAGCCCCCAGAACCCGTGGCAGATGACCCTCGGCGCGCCGACCGAGATCGCGGACTGCTACTATCAGGTGAAGCCGGGCGGCGACATCGCGGCCCTCACCGGGGTCGCCAAGCACGTCCTGGCGCTGGAGGAGGCCGAGGGCGGCATCCTCGACCGTGCATTCCTCGCCGAGCACACGCACGGGATGGAGGAATGGATGGACTGGGTCCGCGCCACCTCGTGGGACGATCTGGAACGGGTCAGCGGCATCACCCGGCGGCAGATGGAGGCCGCGGGCGAGGTCTATGCCCGCGCGGGCGCGGTGATGGGCATCTACGGCATGGGCCTGACGCAACATGTCCACGGCTCGGACGCGATTGGCGCGCTGGTGAACCTGCTGCTGCTGCGCGGCAATATCGGCCGCAAGGGCGCGGGCTGCACGCCGATCCGGGGCCATTCCAACGTGCAGGGCCAGCGTACCGTCGGAATCACCGAGAAGCCCGAGCTGGTGCCGGTGGACAAGCTGCGTGAGCTCTTCGGCGTCGAGACCCCCGAGGACGAGGGCTGGACCACCGTCACCTTCCTCGAGGCGCTGCTGAAGGGCGAGGTCGAGGCCTATATCGGCTTTGGCGGAAACCTGGTGCGCGCGGTGCCCGACCAGGACCGCGTGACCGAGGTCTGGGGCAAGATGCCGCTGACCGTCCATGTCGCGACCAAGCTGAACCGCACGCACCTGTTGCCCGGCAAGGTCTCGTACATCCTGCCCTGCCTCGTGCGGGCCGAGGAGGACATCCAGGACAGCGGGCCGCAGCAGGTCTCGATCGAGGACAGCTTCAGCCATATCTACGGCTCGATCGGCAAGCGCAGCCCGGCGAGCGAGGACCTTCTGTCCGAAACCGCCATCGTGGTGGGGCTGGCTAAGGCCACCCTGGCGCCGGACCCGCGCCTGCCCTGGGACGCGTGGCTTGCCGATTACAGCCGCATCCGCGCGGACATCGAGAAGACCTGGCCCGACATGTTCGCCGACTACGAGGCGCGGATGAACCAGCCGGGCGGTTTCTACCGCGGCAACCCGGCCAACCAGCGCATCTGGAAGACCGAGAGCGGCAAGGCCGAGTTCACCGTGCCGGAATGCCTGGACGCGACGGGGCTCGAGGACGCGCCGGGCCTTTACAGGTTGGTGACGCTGCGCTCGAACGACCAGTTCAACACCACCGTCTACGGCATGTCGGACCGGCTGCGCGGGATCGAGGGCGAGCGGACGATCGTCATGATGTCGCCCGAGGACATCGCGGCCGAGGGGCTGCAGGCAGGCCAGCGCATCGCGCTGAAGACGGATGCCGATGACGGGATCGACCGGCAGGTGGGCGGGCTGAAGATCGTGGCCTACGATCTGCCCCGCGGCTGCGTCGTCGGCTATTTCCCCGAACTGAACCCGCTCTCGCCGCTCTCGCGCTACGACCTCGCCTCGCACACGCCGGCGGCCAAGGGGATTCCGGTTCGGCTGGTGCCTTAGCGTCCCCACGCCGGCCGGGGGGCGCTGCCCCCCGGACCCCCCGGGATATTTGGGGACCAAAGCAGGAGGAAGGCTGGACTTCCGCGGCGCGGGGGCGTAGGGACCCCTCTTTGGCTCCGCAGCTTCGGGGCGGCCGGGAGGGTGCTGGGCCGCGATCCGCGAAGAGGGGTGCCGTTCACCGGGTGATCCGCACCCCCGTTCTTGGCGAGACCATGACAGAGATGACCATTCCCGCGCCGCTTCAGGCGGCGCTGGCGGGCAAGGGCTATGACAGCCTGACCGCCGTTCAAACCGCCATGCTGGCGCCTGAACTTGCCGGGCGCGACGCGCTGGTGTCGGCGCAGACCGGCTCGGGCAAGACCGTGGCCTTCGGCCTAGCCATCGGGCCCGACCTGATGGAGGGCGATGTTCTGCCGCCCTCGGACCTTCCCTTGGCCCTTGCCATCGCGCCGACGCGCGAGCTGGCGCTGCAGGTCGCGCGCGAGCTGGAATGGCTTTACGCCGGCACCGGCGCGCAGATCGCCACCTGCGTCGGCGGCATGGACTATCGCAACGAGCGCCGGGCGCTTCAGCGCGGTGCGCAGATCGTCGTCGGCACGCCCGGGCGCTTGCGCGATCATATCGAGCGGGGCAGCCTCGACATGACGGCGCTGCGCGCGGCCGTGCTGGACGAGGCGGACGAGATGCTGGATCTGGGCTTCCGCGAGGATCTGGAGTTCATCCTGGGTTCTGCCCCCGCCGAGCGGCGCACGCTGATGTTCTCGGCCACCGTGCCCCCGGCCATCGAGGCGCTGGCTCGCGACTTCCAGCGCGATGCGCTGCGGATCGCCGCGATGGGCGAGGCGCGCCAGCATGGCGACATCTCCTATCGCGCCTATTCCGTCACCGCCCGTGACCGTGAGCCCGCGATCTTCAACCTCTTGCGCCTGCATGACGCGCAGACGGCGATCATCTTCTGCAAGACCCGCGCCAACGTGAACCACCTGCTGGCGCGCATGTCGAACCGCGGCTTCAAGGTCGTGGCCCTGTCCGGCGAGCTGAGCCAGTCCGAGCGCAACCACGCGCTTCAGGCGCTGCGCGACGGGCGGGCGCGGGTCTGCATCGCGACCGATGTCGCGGCGCGCGGGATCGACCTGCCGGGGCTGGAGCTGGTGATCCATGCCGACCTGCCCACGAACCCCGACACGCTGCTGCACCGCTCGGGCCGGACGGGTCGGGCCGGGGCCAAGGGCGTCTCGGCGCTGATCGTGCCGGCGGCGGACCATCGGCGGGCGCAGAGCATCCTGAAGCGGGCGCAGGTCGTGGCCGAATGGGGCAACGCGCCCTCGGCCGACGAGGTGCGGGCCGAGGATGACCGGCGAATGCTGGAGCATCCGGCGCTGCGCGCTGAGGCCGGCGAGGAGGCCGAGCTGGCCGGCAAGCTGCTGGCCGAGCTGTCGCCGGAGCAGGTCGCCGCCGCCTTCATCCGCCTGTGGCGCGAGGGGCGCCCGGCGCCCGAGGAGCTGATGGAGCCGCAGGCGGCGCGCGTGCGTGAGCCCGCCGCTCCGCGCGAGCCGCGGGAGTTCGGCGAATCGGTCTGGTTCAGCCTGTCGGTCGGCCATACCGGCCGCGCCGAGCCGCGCTGGCTGCTGCCCAAGATCTGCGATGCCGGCGGGATCGGCCGCGAGAGCATCGGCGCCATCCGCATCCGGCACGAGGAGAGCTTCGTCCAAGTCGCGGCGGATGTGGCGGACCGCTTCGGGGCCGAGGCGGCGATCAACGACGAGATCACGATGACGCGGCTCGACGGGCAGCCCTCGCTGGATGCGCCCGCGCCGCGGGGGGAGCGGGCCGACCGGGCCGAGCGTCCGGCGCGCAAGCCCGCCCCGCGTCCGCGCGATGCGGGCCACGAGGCACGGGTGAAGTCGGCCCGCGGGGGCTGGGTGCCGGACGACGCGCCCGTGCCCGAGGCCGACCGGCCGGTGAAGGCCTGGAAGAAGAAGGAGGGTGCGGCGGCGCCCAAGGGCAAGGTGGCATGGGCCAAGCCCAAGCCCAAGGCGGCGGCCAAGCCGCATCGCAAGGGCACCCGCCGCCCCGAGTGATCCCAAGCCCTGCCTTAAATTCAGGCAGGGCTTTTTCTTTGCCGTTTGGGCCGGAGCACGGTGCACGAACGGTGCACAGTCGGTGCATCCTCGGGGGACCGGAGGTGCAGGCGGGCGGGGCAAGGCCGCTGCGCGACATGAACAGGTCGCAAATGGGATTGCCAGCTTCATGATCCGGTGCGTAACCTGACCGGGCGCTGAATAACCATATAAACCCAGGGAGAGCGCTTTTGCTGGACGACCGCCATGGCGACGCTTTCGTCGCCTTTGAGCATGTGCAAAAAAGCTATGACGGACAGACACTTGTCGTCAAGGATCTGAACCTCGCCATCGGCAAGGGAGAGTTCCTGACCATGCTCGGGCCGTCCGGCTCGGGCAAGACGACCTGCCTGATGATGCTGGCCGGCTTCGAGACCGCCACCCATGGCGAGATCCGCCTGGCCGGCCGCCCGATCAACCAGGTCCCGCCCCACAAGCGCGGCATCGGCATGGTGTTCCAGAACTACGCCCTGTTCCCGCACATGACGGTCGGCGAGAACCTGTCCTTCCCGCTGGAGGTCCGCGGCATGGCCAAGCCCGACCGCGAGGCGCGGGTCAAGCGCGCGCTCGACATGGTACAGATGGGCCGCTTTATCAGCCGCCGCCCGGCGCAGCTGTCGGGCGGGCAGCAGCAGCGGATCGCGCTCGCCCGCGCGCTGGTCTTCGATCCCGAGCTGGTGCTGATGGACGAGCCGCTCGGTGCGCTGGACAAGCAGCTGCGCGAGCATATGCAGTTCGAGATCAAGCACCTGCACGAGGAACTTGGAATCACCGTCGTCTATGTCACGCATGACCAAGGCGAGGCGCTGACCATGTCGGACCGGATCGCGGTCTTCAACGACGGCCGCATCCAGCAGCTCGCGCCGCCTGCCGAGCTTTACGAGCGGCCCGGCAACAGCTTCGTCGCCAGTTTCATCGGCGAGAACAACAGCTTGCCGGGCGTTATCGAGGAATTTCAGGGCGACAAGGCGCTGGTGCGCCTGGACGGCGGCGGGGTCATCGACGCCACGGCCGTCAACATTCGCGAGAAGGGGCAGCGCACCACCGTCTCGATCCGGCCCGAGCGGGTCGAGTTCAAGCCCGAGATGATGCCGCCCGGCGCCCACACGATCGAGGCGAAGGTCGCCGAGGTCGTCTACATGGGCGACATCCTGCGCGCGCGGCTGGCCGTCGCCGGCAGCGACAATTTCGTGATGAAGATGCGCAACACGATCGGCCAGACCCGGCTGGAGCCGGGGCAGGTCATCCGCATCGGCTGGCACCCGCAGGACGCGCGGGCGCTGGAACCGACCGCCTGAGCCAATACAGCCACCAATTACCAAGGGCGAAAATGCCCGATCAAGTCCAAGGGGAGCTACCAACGTGAAGACCACTCTGATCCTGTCCACCGCCCTTTCCGGCCTCGCCTTCGCCGCCACCGCGCAAGAGGTGAACGTCGTCTCCTGGGGCGGCGCCTACGAGACCAGCCAGGTCGAGGCCTACAACAAACCCTTCACCGCCGAGACCGGCATCCGCGTCAACATGATCGCGGCCGACAACCCGGCGACCCCGCTGAAGGCGCAGGTCGAGGCCGGCAACGTCACCGGCGACGTGTTCGACGTCGAGGTCTCGGACGCCATCCGCCTGTGCGACGAGGGCGCGCTGATGGAGATCGATCCGGCCATGCTGCCGGCCGCGCCGGACGGAACGCCCGCGGTGGACGATTTCGTGCCGGGCGCGCTGCAGGATTGCGCCGTCGCGAACATCGTGTGGGGCACGGTGATTTCCTACAACACGACCAAGTTCGAGGGCGAGATGCCCCAGACCGCGGCCGACTTCTTCGACACCGAGACCTTCCCCGGCAAGCGTGGCCTGCCCCGCAACCCCAAGCGCACGCTCTACCTGGCGCTGATCGCCGACGGCGTGCCCGCCGCCGAGATCTATGACGTGCTGGGCACCGACGAGGGCGTGGACCGCGCCTTCGCGAAACTCGACACGATCAAGAACGATGTCGTCTGGTGGGAGGCCGGCGCCCAGCCCGTGCAGCTTCTGGCCGATGGCGAGGTCAGCATGACCACCGTCTATAACGGCCGCGTCTTCGACGCGATGGTCGCCGAGAACCAGCCCTTCGAGATCATCTGGGACGGGCAGTACATGGACATGGACATGTTCGTGATCCCGAAGGACGCCCCGAACCTGGACGCCGCCGTCGAGTACCTGAAGTTCGCGACGGACACGCAGCGGCTGGCCGATCAGGCGCGCTACATCGCCTATGGTCCGGCGCGCCAGTCCTCGGCCTCGCTGGTGGGGCTCTACCAGGACGGCGTGACCGAGATGGCGCCGCACATGCCGACCTCGCCCGAGGCGCTTGAGAACGCCGTGATGGACGATCCCGAGTTCTGGGCCGACCGCGACGCCGAGATGGTCGAGCGGTTCAACGCCTGGCTCGCCTCGTCCTGATCACGCGCCGCCCCTGCGCGCGGCGCGGGGGCGGCCTCTCTTGCCGGAAGAACGGGCCCCGACGCTGATGGCGAATGTCGCTCTTGATCCCCATGCCGCCGTTGTGTCCACCGCTTCGGGCGGGCCGGCGGCGCTGACCTCTGCCGACGGAACGCCGCTGGCCCGCGCCCTGGCCCGCAGCCAGCGCCGCGCCCGCCGCCGCGCCTTCCTGCTGGTGCTGCCGCTGCTGGCCTTCATCCTGATCACCTTCGTGGTCCCGATCGGGCAGATGCTGCAGCGCTCCTTCTACAACGCGGGCTTCTCGGCCAACATGCCGCAGGTCTCGGCCTGGTTCGCCGAGACCGAGCGCGGGACCGATCCCGATGACGCGGCCTGGGCCGCGCTGGCCGCCGACCTGACCGCCGCGGCCGAGGCGCGCACGGTCGCCATGGTCGGCACACGCATCAACTATGACCTGTCGGGGACGCGCTCGCTTTTCACCTCGACCGGGCGGGCGCTGCGGGGCGGGATCGAGCCGCCCTATCGCGAGAACCTGCTCGAGATCGACCAGAAATGGGGCGACCCGCAGCTGTGGTCGGTGATGCGCGAGGCCTCGCGCCCCGTCACCGCGAACTTCTACCTGGCGGCGGTGGACCGCGCCCGCGACGCGGAAGGCAACATCGTGCAGGTGGACGAGCGGCAGCGCGTCTACACCATGCTTTTCGGGCGGACCTTCTGGCTGTCGCTGGTCATCACCGCGCTGACCTTCGTGCTGGGCTTTCCCATCGCGCATCTTCTGGCGACGCTGCCGCTGCGGAAGTCGAACCTTCTGATGATCCTGGTGCTGCTGCCCTTCTGGACCTCGCTTCTGGTGCGGACGACCAGCTGGATGGTGCTGCTGCAGCAGCAGGGAGTGGTGAACGACCTGCTGGTCTGGACGGGCATCATCGGCGCCAGCGGGCGGCTGCAGATGATCTACAACCAGACCGGCACGATCATCGCGATGACGCATATCCTGCTGCCCTTCATGATCCTGCCGCTTTATTCGGTGATGCGGACGATCAACCCGTCCTATGTCCGGGCGGCGCGCAGCCTCGGCGCCTCAAGCTGGACCGCGTTTCGGCGGGTCTATTTCCCGCAGACGCTGCCGGGCCTCGGGGCCGGGGCGCTTCTGGTCTTCATCCTGGCGGTCGGCTACTACATCACGCCGGCGCTGGTGGGCGGCTCGTCCGGGCAGCTCATTTCCAACATGATCGCGATGCACATGACCTCGACCCTGAACTGGTCTCTGGCGGCGGCATTGGCGGCGCTGCTTCTGGCGGCGGTGCTGGTGCTCTACTGGGTCTACGACCGCATGGTCGGCATCGACAACCTGAAGCTGGGATAGCGCCATGGCCCTTCCGTCCTATGCAAGCCCGCTGGAGCGCGCCTGGCACTACGCCTACCTGGTGATCTGCGGGCTGATCTTCTTCTTCCTGATCGCGCCGATCATCGTGATCATCCCGCTGTCGTTCAACGCCGAGCCGTTCTTCACCTTCACCCCCGCCATGCGCGCGCTTGACCCCGACGGCTTCAGCCTGCGCTGGTATCAGAGCCTGCTGCATTTCGGGATGGAGAACCCGCAGGCCGAGGGTTGGGCCTTCTGGTCCGATGCCTGGGCGAACGCCAACTGGATCAAGGCCGCGAAGAACTCGATCATCATCGGCTTCTTCTCGACGCTGGTCGCGACGGTGCTGGGCACGCTGGCCGCGCTCGGCCTCGCGCGGCCCGAGATGCCGTTCCGCCGGACGATCATGGCGATCCTGATCTCGCCCATGATCGTGCCGCTGATCATCACGGCCACGGGGATGTTCTTCTTCTACTCGAACCCGTGCGACCTGCTGGTGCTGATCGGGCTCGAGCCGCAATGCGGGCGGCTGGCGGGCACCTATCTGGGCGTGATCCTGGCCCATGCGACGCTTGGCATCCCCTTCGTCATCATCACGGTGACGGCGACGCTGATCGGCTTCGACCAGTCGCTGAACCGCGCCGCCGCCTCGCTCGGCGCCAATCCGCGGGTGACCTTCTTCCGGGTGACCATGCCGCTGATCCTGCCGGGCGTGATCTCGGGCGCGCTTTTCGCCTTCGTCACCTCGTTCGACGAGGTGGTGGCGGTCCTGTTCATCGGCGGGCCCGAGCAGCAGACCATCCCGCGCCAGATGTGGAACGGCATCCGCGAGCAGATCAGCCCGGCAATCCTGGCCGTGGCGACGCTGCTGGTGGTCTTCTCGATCGCGCTTCTCACCACGGTCGAGCTGCTGCGGCGGCGGTCCGAGCGGATCCGCGGCGTCACGCCGCGATGACCCCCGAAGAACTGGAAGACGAGGCCGCGCGGCCCCGCCCGCCGGCCTATCCCGGCATCACCACGACCGAGCGTGCGCATGGCCGGCGCCTCGCCGCGATCCACCAGATGTACCGGGCCGAGTTGTCGGCGCTGGCGCGGCTGATGGGCGAGATTCGGGATGAGCTGGCCGGGCCCGAGGCGCTGGCGCCGGCGGTAGCCGGCACGCAGCTGGCGCGGAACTTCGCGCTGTTCGGCACCGCCTGCGGACGGGACTGCGCGCTCTTGCAGAACCACCACGACATCGAGGAGGGCTGGATGTTCCCCTCGCTGGCCGAGCGGGGCGGGGCGGTGCTGGCCCCGGTCATCGCCCGGCTGAAGGCCGAGCACGAGGTCATCCACCGCCTGATCGGCGATCTGCACGCGGCTGCGCAGATGCTGGTGGCGAACCGCAGCGCCGACGTCTTCGCGAACTGCGCGGCGCGGTTCGAGGCGCTGGACCGGGCGATCCGCTCGCATTTCGGCTACGAGGAGACGGTGCTGGAGGAGCCTCTGGGGGCGCTTCGGGTGCCGATCTGAGCTGGTCCTTGCGTCCCGCGGCGGCCGGGGGCGCTTCGCCCCCCGGACCCCCCGAGGATACTTCCGCACAGAAGATGGGCGGCGTCAGGGCAGGAGGGTGAGCCACATCCAGATGCTGAGGGTCGAGAGGGCGGTCGCGATGAGCACGGCCGAGGCCGCGACGCGGCGGGCGGCGCCGTAGATGTTGGCGAAGAGATAGGCGTTGACGCCGGGGGCCATGGCCGCGGTCATCACGGCCGAGCGCAGGCCGTTCGTGTCGAGGCCGAGGGCGAGGGCCGTGCCGAAGGTGATCGCCGGGTGCAGGATCAGGCTGGCGGCGCAGCACATGGCGATGGCGCCCATGTCGCCCTCGGGGCGGTAGCGGTAGAGAACGCCGCCGAGGCCGAAAAGCGCGGCGGGCAGGGCGGCGCGCGCGATCATGTCCACCGCGTCCCAGAAGGCCGCGGGCATCACCAGGCCCGCCTGCATCAGGAGGTTCATCGTCAGCCCCGCCATGATGCCGATGACCAGCGACGTGCGCAGCACGCCCGTCAGCGCGCGCAGCGCCACGCGGCCGGTCGAGAGGTTCTGGCCGCGGGCGCGGGTGAACTCCATCACCGTGATGCCGAAGGTGTAAAGGAGCGGCGAGTGGATCGCGATGATCGCCCAGTTGCCGTCGAGGGCGGCGGTGCCGTAGGCGCGCTCGGTGATGGGGATGCCGAGGAGCAGCGAGTTGGAGAAGAGGCACACGAAGCCGATCGCGACGCAGTCCATCGGCGGGCGGTGGAAGAGGTAGCGGGCGCCGCTCCATCCAAGGGCGAAGCTGGCGAAGGCGCCGAGATAGAAGGGGATGAGCAGCGTGGCGCGGAACTCGGTCCCGAGGTCGAGCCGCGCCATCGAGGCGAAGAGCAGGACCGGGACGGCGAAGTTCTGGGCGAAGTTCATCAGCCCGTCGACGGCGCTTTCCTTGAACCAGCCGCGCCAGGTCACGAGATAGCCGAAGCCGACCACCAGGAAGACCGGCAGGATGATTGTGACGAGCGCGCTCACAGGGCCGGCGGCAGGTCGGGACTCTCGGCGGGCGCCTCGATCTGCATGCCGTCGAAGGCGGGGTCCACATGGAGCGGCGTCTGCCGGGCGACGGTGGCGTAGTCCATGTCGAAATGCATGTTCGTCAGGATCGCGCGGTCGGGCCGGGCGCGCGCGATCCAGTCCAGCGCCAGCGCCAGATGGGCATGGCTGGGATGCGGCTGCGGGCGCAGGGCGTCGATGATGAAGACCGAAGCGCCCTCGATCAGCGGCCAGGCGGCGTCCGGGATGGCCGAGACGTCGGGCAGGTAGACGAGGCCGCCGATGCGGAAGCCGAGCGAGGTGATGTCGCCATGCTGGACGCGGAAGGGGATCAGGGTGATGGCGCCGCCGGGGCCGTCCACGGTGACGGGCCCCTCGATCAGGTTCAGGGCGCAGATGGGGGGATATTGGCTGCCCTCGGGCGTTGCGAAGACGTAGCCGAAGCGCTTGACCAGCGCCTCGGCCGTGGGCGCGTCGGCCCAGAGCGGCAGGATGCGGCGGGCGTTGAAAACGACCTGCCGGAGGTCGTCGATGCCGTGGCAGTGGTCCGCATGGGGGTGGGTGTAGACCACCGCGTCCAGCCGGCCGACACCCGCGTCCAGAAGTTGCGGGACAAGGTCGGGGCCGGTGTCGATCAGCACAGTGGTCGTGCCGCGCGGGCCCTGACGCTCGAGCAGAAGCGAGCAGCGGCGGCGGCGGTTCCTCGGCTCGGACGGATCGCAATCGCCCCAGATCCCGCCGAGCCGCGGCACGCCGCCCGATGAGCCGCAGCCGAGGATCGTCGCGCGGATCATGCCGCCTTCCAGAACAGGCGGTCGAAATTGGCGCTGCTATGTGCGGCGAACTCGGCGGGGGTCAGGCTGAACAGGTCGGCGGCAACAGTGGCGGTGTGGGCGACATAGGCCGGCTCGTTGCGCCGGCCGCGTTGGGGGGGCGGGGCGAGGTAGGGGCTGTCGGTCTCGACCAGGATGCGGTCGAGGGGGGCGGCCCTGAAGATCTCGCGCAACTCGGCCGAGCGGGGAAAGGCCGCGATGCCGGACATCGAGAGGTAGAAACCGAGGTCGAGCGCCGCCTCGGCCAAGGCCGCGGTCGAGCTGAAGCAGTGCATGACGCAGGTGTAGGCGCCGGCGCGGTGCTCCTCGGTCAGGATGCGGGCCATGTCGTCATCCGCGTCGCGGGCGTGGATGATGAGGGGCAGGCGGGTCTGGCGCGCGGCCTCGACATGCAGGCGCAGGCTCTCCTGCTGGGCGCCCGCGCTTTCGGCGGTGTAGTGGTAGTCGAGGCCCGTCTCGCCGATGCCGACCATCTTTGGGTGCTGCGCGATGGCGACAAGCTGGTCCACCGTCGCCATCGGCTCGTCCGCGACGCTCATCGGGTGGGTGCCGGCGGCATAGAAGACGCCCTCATGCGCCTCCGCGATGGCGCGGACGGCTGGCTCGTTGCGCAGGCGCGTGCAGATCGTGACCATGCGGGTGACGCCGGCGGCGCGGGCGCGGGCGATCAGGGCGTCGCGCTCTCCGTCGAAGTCGGGGAAGTCGAGGTGGCAGTGGCTGTCCACGAGGGCCGGGCCATTGTCCATGTCCTATCCTTTGCCGGGTGGTGCCGAGCGGGCGGGCGGCAGCTGCGCGAGCCCGAGGACCATATCCATCACCAGCGCGGCAGGGTCAAGGTTGACCGCCCGGCCCGTGCGGGCCCGTGCCGACAGATGCGCCTGCGTCTCGGCCCAGGCCCGCGCGGCCAGATCGTCGGGCGCCAGCCGCGCCATCAGCGCGGCCTCGCCGCGCGCCGCCTGGATCAGCGGCGCGCCCATCAGCCCGGCACGGGCGAGGCGGGACAGGAAGCGGTCGAGGATGGTGATGGTCAGATCGAAGGGATCGCCCTCGGCCGTGGCGCGGCCCGCGGCGCCCTCGGCGAACTTTGCCGCCGCCATGCGGTCGAAGCGGGGCAGGGTGGCGAAGAGGTCGACGAGCTGCTGGTAGCGGTCCAGCCCGTCCTGGCCCGCGAGCCGCAGCGCCTCGCCGACCGAGCCGCCTGACAGCTCGGCCAGCGGCTCGGCATCCTCGTGAATGCCCAGATCGCCGAGGATGCCGCCCATCTGCGCCGGGTTCAGCGGCGACAGGCGCAGGGTCCGGCAGCGCGAGCGGATCGTGGGCAGCAGGCCCGCCGGCTGATGGGCGATCAGCAGGATAACGGCGCCGGCCGGGGGCTCCTCGAGCACCTTCAGCAGCGCGTTGGCGGCGGCGGGGTTCATGTCGTCGGCGGCGTCGACGATGGCAACGCGGCGCCCGCCTTCGGCCGCGCTCATGTGGAAGAAGGACAGCAGCTTGCGGATCTCGTCCACGGTGATCTGGGCCGAGAGGCGCCCGGCCTTCTCGTCCCAGGGCCTGCGGACGAGGTGCAGCCGCGGCTCGGACAGGGCCGAGACGCGCCGCGCCTCGGGCGCCTCGGGATCGGTGCGCAGGTCGGGCGAGGTCGCATCCGCCAGCAGCCAACGGGCGATGGCCCAGGCCAGCGTCGCCTTGCCGGTGCCGCGCGGGCCGGTCAGCAGCCAAGCGTGGTGCAGCCGGTCGTCGCGCGCGGCCTGGGTGAAGGCGGCAATGGCGGCGTCCTGGCCGATTACGCGCGGCGCATGGCGCGGATGCGGCGCGCCGGGCACGCGGTCGGCTTCGGGGATGTCCTCGACGGCGGTCTTCACGAAAAGGGCCTCACAGCGCGGTGCGGACGCGGGCGGCGACCTCGGCCTGGCTGCCGCGGCCGTCGACCAAGCGCACGCGGCCCGGCGCCTCCAAGGCGAGGGCGTGAAAGCCCGCGGCGAGGCGGCGCTGGAAGTCGAGGCCGAGGCTCTCGAACCGGTCCTCGGCTCCGCCGCGGGCGCGGCCGCGGCTGAGGCCGGTCTCGGGGTCGATGTCGATGACGAAGCTGCGGTCCGGCTCGATGCCGATCATCAGCTCGTGCAACCGGTCGACCATCTGCCGCAGATCGCCCCGCGCCGCGCCCTGGTAGACGCGGGTGCTGTCGGCGAAGCGGTCGGTGATCACGGTCTTGCCCGCCGCCAATGCGGGGCGGATCGTCCGCTCGAGGTGGTCGCGGCGGGCGGCGGTGAAGAGCAGGCATTCTGTCTCGGGCGACCAGCGTTCGCCGGCGCCCTCGACCAGAAGGCGGCGGATCTCCTCGGCGCCGGGGCTGCCGCCGGGCTCGCGCGTCAGCACGACCTCGCGCCCCTCGGCCGTCAGCGCCTCGGCCAGAAGCCGGGCCTGCGTGGACTTGCCGCTGCCGTCGATCCCCTCGAAGCTGATCAGCATCAGATGCCAGTGGCGGCGACGGCGCGCTGGCCCAGCTGCATCACCGCGCCGCGCATCCGGCCGACGAAGCCGGCCTCGGGGACGTCGGTATTGGCGATGAGCGGGGTGATCGCGTCGCGGCTGCCGGGCACGGTCACGACCAGCCGGCCGACGGGATCGCCCTTGGCGATTGGGGCCGGGATGGGGCTGTCATAGACGACCTCGACCCGCACGCGGTCCTGCGCGCCGGCCGGGACAAGAACGTTCACCCCCGCCTCGGTCGTCAGCGGCACGCGCGAGGCCGAGCCCAGCCAGACCGGCGCCTCGACGACGGTCGAGCCCGCGGGAACCAGCGTCTGCATCGTGAACTCGCGGAAGGCCCAGTTGACCAGCCGCTCGGATTCGGTGGCGCGGGCGCGGTCCGATTGCAGGCCGCTGATCACGAAGATCACCCGCCGGCCGTCCTGGATGGCCGAGCCGACGAGGCCGTAGCCGGCCTCCTGCGTGTGGCCGGTCTTCAGCCCATCGGCCGTCCACTCGCCGGTGCCGATGGCCAGAAGCGGGTTGCGGTTGCGCGCATTTGAGGGGACGCGGTCCTTGTAGTTGAACTCGGTCTCGGCAAACAGGGGATAGAGGTCGGGGAACTCGCGGATCATGTAATCGGCCAGAAGGCCCAGATCCTCCATCGACATGCGGTGGCCGGGATCGGGCCAGCCCGAGGAATTTGTCAGATGCGTGTGGGTCAGGCCCAATTCTGCCGCGCGCTCGTTCATCTGGCGGGCGAAGGCCTCCTCGGTGCCGGCCAGGCCCTCGGCCACGGCCACGCAGGCGTCGTTGCCCGAGTTGATGATGATGCCCTTGATCAGCTCCTCAACGGTGGGCCGGTCGGCGGGCTCGATGAACATCTTCGAGCCGCCCATGCGCCAGGCCCGCTCGGAGACGGGGAAGGTCGTGTCCATGGTGACGCGGCCGTCGCGGACCGCCTCGAACAGCATGGTCAGCGTCATCAGCTTGGACATCGAGGCCGGGGGCAGGGGGATGTCGGCATCCTTCTCCATCAGCACCGTCCGCGAGGCCACGTCATAGACCCAGGCCGAGGTCGCGGTGGTCTCGAAGGCGCGCGCCGGCGCCGCCAGGCAGAGCGAGGCTGAAAGCCACAGAAGAAATGCCCGCATGAGGTGTCCCTTTGCCCCGTTTTCGTGGAATGGTTACATCAAGCCCCGCCACCTCGCAACGCGCGCGAGGTCGCAGCCGGCAGATTTGATGTCACGGATCTGTTGTCACGGGTGCGGTGTCATCGTCCGACCGCCTCGCGCCAGTGGCGGCGGCAGAGCGAGACATAGGTCTCGTTTCCGCCGACCTGGACCTGCGCGCCCTCGGTGATGGCGCGCCCGTCCTCGCCGCGCCGGATCACCATCGTCGCCTTGCGCCCGCAATGGCAGATGGTGCGGACCTCGCGCAGGTCGTCCGCCAGCGCCAGAAGCGCGGCCGAGCCGGGGAACAGCTCGCCCCGGAAATCGACGCGCAGGCCATAGGACATGACCGGGATGGAGAGGTCGTCCGCGATGCGGGCAAGTTGCCAGACCTGCGCGGCCGAGAGGAACTGCGCCTCGTCCACGAAGACGCAGGCGCAGCCGGCGCAGTCCGCCTGGACCAGCGCGAAGAGGTCGGTCTCGGGGTGGAAGACGGTGGCGTCGGCGCCGATGCCGATGCGGCTGCCGATCCGGCCCGCGCCCGCGCGCCCGTCGATGGCGGCGGTCAGCAGCAGCGTCTCCATCCCGCGTTCGCGGTAGTTGTAGGCGGCCTGCAGAAGCAGCGTGCTCTTGCCGGCATTCATGGTCGAGTAGTGAAAATAGAGCTTGGCCATGGCGCTGCGCCATAACGCCCCGGCGCCGGCTCCTCAAGCGAAAGCGGCCGGAGCATCTCCCCCGGCCGCTTCCCTGTCGTCTTCAATGCGCGTCAGCCGCGACGCTTGGCGTTGCCGCCCTGCTGCGGCTTGCGCGCCGGGCGGGCATTGCCGGCGCCGAAGGGGCGCCCGCGCTGCGGACGGCCGGCCGGCGCCGGAGCCGAGGCCCAGGGCTCGCCGCCGATCACGGGGATCGTGGTCTTCATCGCCTTCTCGATGGCGCGCAGCTCGTCCATCTCGGCCGGCGCGCACAGCGCCACGGCCCGCCCGTCACGGCCGGCACGCGCGGTGCGGCCGATGCGGTGGACGTAGTTCTCGGGCACGTTCGGCAGGTCGTAGTTGTAGATATGCGCCACCTCGGGGATGTCGAGGCCGCGCGCGGCCACATCCGTCGCCACCAGCACCTTGGTCTGGCCCTGGCGGAACGCTTCCAGCGCGCGCTCGCGCTGGCCCTGGCTCTTGTTGCCGTGGATCGCGGCGACGGCGAAGCCCCACTTCTCCAGCAGCTTGGCCAGCTTGTCGCAGCCGTGCTTGGTGCGGCCGAAGACCATCGCCAGCTCGTTCGTGTGCTTGGACATGTATTCGGCCAACAGCGTGGCCTTGTCGCCTTGCCCGACGAAATGGACGCCCTGCTCGATCTTCTTGGCTGCCTGCCCCGGAGGGTTCACGGCCACGCGGACCGGGTCCGTCAGATAGGTGTCCGACAGTTCCTGCATCAGCTTCGGCATGGTGGCCGAGAACATCAGCGTCTGCCGGTCCTTGGGCAGCATCCGCGCGATCTTGCGCAGCGCGTGGATGAAGCCGATGTCCAGCATCTGGTCGGCCTCGTCCAGCACCAGGTAGGTGGTGGCCGAGAGGTCGATCGCGCGGCGTTCGATCAGGTCCATGAGCCGGCCCGGCGTCGCGATGAGCACGTCGACGCCCTTGGACATCCGCTCGGTCTGCACGTTGATCGAGGCGCCGCCGACGACGCGGAAGCTGCGGATCGGCGTGCCCTCGGCATAGGCGTCGATGTTGGTGGCGATCTGGGTGGCCAGCTCGCGCGTCGGTGCCAGGATCAGGGCCCGGCAGGTGCGCGGGTCGGGCTTCTTGCCGTACTTGATCAGGCGCGTCAGCATCGGCAGGCCGAAGGCGGCCGTCTTGCCGGTGCCGGTCTGCGCCAGGCCCAAGACGTCGCGGCCCGCGACGACCGAGGGGATGCCCTGCGCCTGGATCGGCGTCGGCGTGGTCAGGCCCATCGCCGTGATGTTGGCGTTGATGCGGTGATCGATGCCCATGTCCGCGAAGGGACCGGTGGGCAGCGGCTCGCGCGCCGTCACGCGGCGGCCTTCATTGGCGGCCAGGGGCGCGGCCGGGCGGGGGTTGCTGTTCTGGCCGCGGTTCGGGCGGCGGCGGGTCGTGGTCTGTTCCATGGTCAATGTCTTTCGTCCCTCGCATCCCCCGTATCGGACGCAAAGGCAGGGGCCGCGCATCGTGGCGCGGCTCGTGGCAGGGGTGCAGGCGCTATACGAGGATGCCTGCTGCCTCCCCGCGTGAATGGGAAACTGGAAAATGCCGCGCCTTCTGGCAGGAACCTGCGGCTGCTCACGCGGCAGCAAGGGGCGACAGCCGGTAGATGGGGCAGGGGGGCGCCGAAGTCAAGCGCGGTCGCTGCTGTCCAGCCAGATCGTCACCGGCCCGTCATTGACAAGCCGCACCTTCATGTCGGCGCCGAAGACGCCGGTCTCGGCGGCGATGCCCTGCTCGCGCAGCGCCGCGGCGAAGGCCTCGTAGAGGCGCCGCCCGTCCTCGGGCGTGGCGGCGGACGAGAAGCCGGGGCGGTTGCCGGTGCGGGTGTCGGCCGCCAGGGTGAACTGGCTGACGACCAGCGCGCTGCCTTGGGTGTCCAGAAGCGAGCGGTTCATGCGCCCCCGATCGTCGCGGAAGATCCGCAGCTTGGCGACCCGCGCGGCCAGCTTGGCCGGCGCTGTGTCGTCGTCACCCGCCATCGCGCAGACGAGGATCATCAGCCCCGCGCCGCAGCGGCCGACGACCGCGCCCTCGACCTCGACCGAGGCTTCGGTGACGCGCTGGACCAGCGCCCTCATGGCGCCAGCACGACGCCGACGACCACCATCATCAGCCCGATGACCGAGGCGGCCAGCGCGCCCATGTTGACGGCCAGCACGCCGCGCATCTTCTCGCGCAACGCCGCGTCCTCCATGCCCGCGCGCTTGGCGCGCGAGACGGTGACGATGCACCAGACCAGCCCGGCCAGCCCGGCCAGCGTCAGCGCGGCCCCGATCCAGATGATGGCGTCGAACAAGGTCATGGCGGTCGTCCCCCGAGAATGCAGGGACGGGTTAGCGGTGATTGCACCCTTCGGCAAGACGGCCTAACAGGGCGCGAAAAGCGGAAGGGGACATCCGATGCAAGACGATCAGGCCTATGGCGTCGCAGCCGACGAGCTGCGCCAGTTCATCGAGCAGTTCGAGCAGCTCGAGGCCGAGAAGAAGGACATTGCCGAGCGGCAGAAGGAGGTCATGGCCGAGGCGAAGGCGCGCGGCTACGACACCAAGGTGATGAAGAAGATCGTCGCGCTGCGAAAGCGCCACCGCGACGACATCGCCGAGGAAGAGGCCATCCTCGAGATGTACAAGACCGCGCTCGGCATGGTCTGAGCCGGGCAGGCGGGCCGGTCAGGGCAGGATGAACTCCACCCCCGGCAGGACCGCGATCTCGGCCACGTCGGCGCGGTAGTTCCGCGTCACCTCGTCCACGATCTCCTGCGTCCAGCCGGGCAGCTCAATCACCTGGTCCAACATCCCCGGCAGGGCGTGCAGGGCCAGGACCTCGGCATAGATCTGGCGGCGGCGTGCGACGGTCAGCTGGTCCTGGCCCGCCATCGCCTCGCGCAGGCGGGCGATGCCCAGGTCGCCGAGCAGCTCGTGCATGTAGAGAAGGCTGCCGGCCAGCGGCACGTCGGCGGGCATGCCGCCGACGAGGCGCACGACCTCGGGCCAGATCAGCGGCACGTCCTCGTGGCACCAGATCACCACACGCCGGCCGCCCGCGGCCTGCACCAGCTGGCGGATCGGCTCGCGCCAGCGCAGGTCCTGCGGGCCGCATCCCTGCACCAGCTCGTCATAGCCGCCGCCCGCAAATTGCGGCAGCACCTCGGCCAGCAGCGTGGCCGGGTTGCGGATGGCCAGGAAGAACTCGGTCTCGGACGAGGGAAACAGGCGCATCAGCGCCGCCACCCGCGCCGCCATCTGCGGATAAAGCCCCTCGCGGCCGCAGACCCGCCCCGGCGCGCCCATGAAGGTCGGCGTCGACATGACCACGCGGGCCGGCGCGTCGCTTTCCAGCATCGCGTCCAGCATGATCCCCTCCATCTCGCCGCTGGCCGCGCCGCCGTCCAGCGAGGCCAGCGCCTCGTCGATGATGCCGCGGTGGCGGTTGGGGGTCACGACCTCGGTGCCGTTCTTCAAGAGCCAGTTCCGGTTGTTCAGCAGGGTCTTCAGCATCCGGTCGCCATCGGTGCCATGCACCCCCACGTGAAAGACCAGTTGCATGAAGTGGACCGCCTGTCTGCCGCTTGTTCCCGCCCCCAAGGGGCAGCGCGCAGACTAGCCATCCGGCGTGGACAGTCAAACCGCTTTCCATTAACCGCTGCTGCCATGACGGACGGGGCAGCACAGGCATCGGAGGCGCGGTCGCTCCAGCACGGCCTGCGGCAGGGCGGCGGGCGGCGCTGGTCGGTGGCGGCCGCGCTGGTCGCGGCGCTGGTGCTGCTGCCGGTGCTGTCGGTCCTGTGGATGGCGGCGCGCCCCACCGACAACATCTGGCCGCATCTGATGGCGACGGTGATGCCGCGCTACTTCACCGCGACGGTGGTCCTGGCCGCCGGCACCGGGCTTCTGGCGGCGGCGATGGGGGCGGGGGCGGCCTGGCTCGTCAGCATGTACGAGTTTCCGCTGCGCCGCCCGCTGCAATGGCTGCTGCTGCTGCCGCTGGCCGTGCCCGCCTATATCGGCGCCTACGCGCTGGCCGACTTCCTCGACTATTCCGGGCCGGTGCAGACCGCGCTGCGCGGCTGGTTCGGCTGGCAATCCTCGCGCGATTACTGGTTTCCGCGCATCCGCTCGATCGAGGCGGCGATCGTCGTGCTGGCCGCGGCGCTTTACCCCTATGTCTACCTGCTGACCCGCGCCGCCCTGAACGAGCAGTCGGGCAGCGCCTACGAGGTCGCGCGCGCGCTCGGCACCGGGCCCTGGGCGATGTTCTGGAGGCTCGGCCTGCCCCTGGCGCGTCCGGCCATCGTCGCCGGCTCGGCCATCGCCATGATGGAGGCCGTCGCCGATTACGGGGTCGTCACCTATTTCGGCGTGCAGACGCTGAACACCGGCATCTTCACCACCTGGCTCGAGCGGCGCAACGCGGGCGGCGCGGCGCAGATCGCCTGCGTGATCCTGCTGGTCGTCGTCATCCTGGCCCTGTGGGAGCGGTTCGGCCGCCGCGGCGCCCGCTTCCATCAGAGCGCGCGCCAGCCGCGCCCGATCCAGCCGCAGCGCCTGCACGGGGCCGCGGCGCTTCTGGCGACGGCGGCCTGCCTCTTTCCGTTCCTGCTGGGCTTCGTGCTGCCGGTCGGCGTCATCCTCAGCTACGCGCTGTCCTACCCGCAGGGCTGGCTGACGCCGGGCCTGGCGCGGGCGGCCTGGAACACCGTCAGCCTCGGCTCGGTCGCGGCGGTGCTGACGGTGGGGCTGGCGCTGGTGATGGTCTATGGCGTGCGCATCTCGGGCCGCCGCCTGCCGCGCCTGCTGCTGCCGATCACCACCATCGGCTATGCCGCGCCCGGCGCGGTGCTGGCGGTGGGCATCCTGATCCCGCTGGCCGCGCTGGACCACCGCCTGGCGGACGGCTGGCTGGCGCTGACCGGCACCGATCCCGGCCTCATGCTGACCGGCACGGGCTTTGCCATCATCCTGGCCTATGTCGTCCGGTTCTTCGCGATCGGGCAGGGGGCGCTGGACGCGGCCTTCACGCGCGTGCCACCCTCGCTGCCGATGGCGGCGCGCTCGCTCGGGCGCAGCCATGCGGGGGTGCTGCGCGACGTCTTCCTGCCGATGATGCGCGGCTCGGTCGGCGCGGCGCTGCTGCTGGTCTTCGTGGATTGCGTCAAGGAACTTCCCGCCACGCTGCTGCTGCGCCCCTTCAACTTCGAGACCCTCGCCACCCGCGCCCATCAGCGCGCCAGCGTCGAGGATCTGGGCAATGCCGCGCCCGCCGCGCTGCTGGTCATGGCCGTGGGCCTTCTGGCCGTGGGGCTTCTGGCGCGCACGAGGCTTGGCTTGCAGAACGGCGGCCGGCGCGCTATCGCAGGCAAGGGTTCGCCGGTTTAGCTCAGCGGTAGAGCGTCTGCCTTGTAAGCAGGGGGTCGGGGGTTCAAGTCCCTCAACCGGCACCATCGCCCACCCGTGGGCAGGCGAAAGCCCGCGCGGGCGCGCAAAGGCCACCGGGCGGCCTTGAACATCGCCGCGCAAGCGTCTATCTTGACCGTGCTTCGGTGAATTCTCTGCATCCTGTCTGCGTCTGCCTTCAGTCTGCTTTGTTAATCTGACTGGGCCAAGCCGCTGCATGTCGCGAGCGGTATCTAAGACAGGAGATCTCACGATGGCCAACGGCACCGTGAAATGGTTCAACAGCACCAAAGGCTTCGGCTTCATCCAGCCGGAAGCCGGCCGCCAGGACGTGTTCCTGCACATCTCGGCTCTCGAGCGCGCGGGCCTGTCGGCTCCGGCCGATGGCCAGAAGGTGACCTACGAGCTCGAGCGTGGCCGCGACGGTCGCGAATCGGCGACGAACATCCAGTTCGTCTGATCTTTCGGATCATCGCATTCAGGAAGGCCGCCCTCGGGCGGCCTTTTGCGTGGCCGCGGCGGCTTGAGCCGCCGGTGAAACTGTCTTAGCAGGAAGCGCATGAAGATCCTTTTCCTCGGCGACGTCATGGGCCGTGCGGGCCGCCGCGCGATCTCGGAACGGCTGGCGGCCCTGCGCGCGCGGCTGAAGGCGGACCTGGTCATCGTCAATGCCGAGAACGCCAGCGGCGGCCGGGGCATCACCGCGGGCCATGCCCAACTGCTGCTCGAGTCGGGCGCCGACTGCCTGACGCTCGGCGATCATGCCTTCGATCAGAAGGACATGCTGGCCTTCATCGACCGCGAGCCGCGCATCGTCCGCCCGCTGAACTTCGCCAAGGAGGCGCCGGGCCGCGGCCATGCCGTCATCAGCGACGCGCGCGGGCGCAAGGCGCTGGTGGTGCAGGCGCTCGGGCAGGTGTTCATGTCGCGGCCCTATGACGACCCGTTCTCGGCGCTGGACGCGGTGCTGCGTGCGCATCCCCCTGGCGGGATGGTGCAGGCGGCGGTCGTCGACATCCATGCCGAGGCGACCAGCGAGAAGATGGCGATCGGCCACTTTTGCGACGGCCGCGCCAGCCTCGTCGTCGGCACGCACACCCATGTGCCCACCGCCGACGCGCAGGTCCTGCCGCGCGGCACGGCCTTCCAGTCCGATGCCGGCATGTGCGGCGACTATGACAGCGTCATTGGCATGGAGAAGACCGAGCCGCTGCGCCGCTTCGTCACCGGCATGAGCCGCGACCGCTTCACCCCGGCCGAGGGCGAGGCGACGCTGGCGGGCGTGCTGGTCGAGACCGACGATCGCACCGGCCTGGCCCGCGCGATCCATGCCGTGCGCGACGGCGGCCGGCTGGCCCCGGCGGGTCCGGCCGCTGGCTGAGCCTTGCGAGCGGCGGTCCAGTTCGCGCAGGATGCCGCAGGCGCGGCGGCGCCGCATCCACAGAAGACGAATCGAGTTGTGAATGTTCGGATTTGAACTGGCCGGCACGACCGGCGCCGTGGTGACGATCTTCGTCATCATCGGGATGCTGATCCTCTTCGTGCGCGAGACCTACCCGCCCGAGGTCACGGCCATCATCGGCGCGGTCGTCCTGCTGCTGCTGGGCCTGCTCGACCCCGCCCGCATCCCGGCGGTGCTGTCGAACTCGGCGCCCTGGACCATCGCCTTCATGTTCATCATCGTGGCCGGCCTCGTGCGGACCGGGGCGCTGGACTGGATGGGCCAGCGCGCCTCGCGCCATGCGGGGGATCACCCGGTGATGACGCTGGCGCTGCTCTCGATCGTGGTCTGCATCATGTCGGCCTTCGTGAACAACACGCCGCTGGTCGTCGTGATGGTCCCGATCTTCATGCAGCTGGCCAAGGAACTTGGAACTTCCCCCTCCAAGGTCATGATTCCGCTGTCCTATTTGTCGATCCTCGGCGGCACGATGACGCTGATCGGCACCTCGACCAACATCCTCGTGGACGGCGTCGCGCAGGCCCAGGGCCTGCGCCACTTCACCATCTTCGAGATCACTTGGGTCGGCCTGCCGATGGCCATCGTCGGCGTCGCCTACCTGCTGGTCTTCGGCCCCAAGCTGCTGCCCGAGCGCGATTCGATGTCGCAGCTGCTCTCCGGGCGCAGCAAGATGAAGTTCTTCACCGAGGTCGCCATCCCTGAGGATTCCTCGCTGGTCGGCCGCGCGCTGGACGAGGTCGACATCTTCGCGCGCGACAATGCCCGGGTGATCGACGTCCTGCGCGGGGACGCCTCGCTGCGCCGCGACCTGCCCGCCGTGCGGTTGGAGGAGGGGGACCGCGTGGTCCTGCGCACCCCCATGTCCGAGGTCCTGGGCCTTCAGACCCACAAGGACCTGCGGATGGTGGACAAGCTTTCCTCGGTCGAGACGACGACGGTCGAGGTGCTGATCACGCCGGGCTGCCGGATGGTCGGCCGCTCGCTCGGCTCGATGCGGCTGCGGCGGCGCTATGGCGTCTACGTGCTGGCGGCGCACCGCAAGAACCAGAACATCGGCCGGCAGCTCGACGACCTCGTCGTCCGCGTCGGCGACACGCTGCTGCTGGAGGGCGCGATGGGCGACATCCAGCGCCTCGCCGCCGACATGGAGATGGTCGAGGTGAACGCGCCCTCGGACCGCGCCTATCGCCGCCGGCATGCGCCCATCGTGGTCGCGACGCTTCTGGCGGTGGTGATCCTCTCAGCCTTCGAGGTGGCGCCGATCCTGCTTTTGTCGTTCATCGGCGCGGCGGTGGTGCTGGGAACGCGCTGCATCGACGCGGACGAGGCGCTGTCCTTCGTAGACGGCCGCCTCATGGCGCTGATCTTCGCCATGCTCGCCGTCGGCGCGGGGCTGGAGAACAGCGGCGCGGTGCAGCTGATCGTCGATCAGGTCGCACCCTGGCTCGCGACGCTGCCGCATTGGGCGCTGGTGCTGGCGATCTACCTTCTGGCGACCATCCTGACCGAGACGGTGACGAACAACGCCGTCGCGGTCATCGTGACGCCGCTGGCGATCAGCCTCGGCACGACGCTTGGGGTCGACCCGCGCCCGCTGGTGATCGCGGTGATGATGGGCGCCTCGGCCAGCTTCGCGACGCCGATCGGCTATCAGACCAACACGCTCGTCTACGGGCCGGGCGGCTACCGCTTCACCGACTTCCTCAAGATCGGCGTCCCGCTGAACCTGTTGATGGCGCTTGTCGCCTCGGTGCTGATCCCGATCATCTGGCCGCTCGGTTAAGGCGCGTTAACCCGCCCTTCGGGAGGCGCAATGCTGCCATGCAGCATCGGCGGTTGCGATCCGGGGCCCGAAGGCCGATCTAGGTCGCAGGGGAGGAAACGCCTGACCGAGTTGCAAGGAGTTTCCACATGGCGACCATCACCACCAATGCTCAGGCCGGCGGCTTTTCGTCCTCGGTTCTGCTGGCACCGTTCCGCGCCATCGGGCGCTTCATGATCATGCTGGCCGAAGCCAGCCCGCAGATGCGCGCACTGCACCGCCTGAGCGAGGTCTCGGACGAGGAACTGGCCGCGAAGGGCCTGACCCGCGACGGCGAAGTCCGCCGCATCCTGGGCGGCGCTGCCGCCATCTGACCGCTGCGGCGCTGCGGCCATCTTGTCCGCCTCTGGCGCGGACAGTCCAACGCGGCCCTCAGGGCCGCGTTTTGCGTATGGATGCGCTAGAACGGCCAGACGATCGGCAGCAGTGGGACCGAGACGGCCAGCACGATGAGCTCCAGCGGCAGGCCCATGCGCCAGTAGTCCCCGAACTGGTAGTTGCCGGGGCCGAGGATCAGCGTGTTGTTCTGGTGCCCGATCGGCGTCAGGAAGGCGCAGGAGGCCGCGACCGCGACGCCCATCAGGAAGGCGTCGGGCTGCACCCCGATCTCTTCGGCCAGGCGGATGCTGACCGGCGCGGCGATGATCGTCGTCGCGTTGTTGTTCAGGATGTCCGACAGCATCATCGTCGCCGCCATCAGCAGCAGGAGCGTGATCGACGGGCCGTAGCCCTCGGTCAGGCTGGCAAGGCCGCCGGCGATGAGGGCGGTGCCGCCCGTCTCGTCCAGGGCCAGCCCGAGCGGGATCATCGAGCCGAGCAGCACGATGACCGGCCAGTCCACGTGGGAGTAGATCTCGTTCACCGACAGCACGCCGAAGAGCACATAGGCGATGATGACGACGCCGAGGGCGATGGGCATGGTCGTCAGCCCGAGCGATGTCGCCAGCACCGCCAGTGCGAAGAGCGTGATGGCCGTGCGCATGTGCCGCTCGCGCTGGACGGGCAGGCTGCCGCCGTCGATCCGCAGGAGGCTGGCGGCCTGGAGCACCTCGTCGCTGCGCCGCTCGGGCATCAGCATCAGCAGCAGGTCGCCCGACTGCACCTCCTGACGGGCCAGCGCCTCGCGCAGGGCGACGCCGCGCCGGCGCATCCCGATCAGCACGCTGTCATGGCGGTTCAGCATCCCGAAGGACTGCACCGAGCGGCCGACGAGGTCCGAGGCGGCCGGCACGAGGCATTCCACCAGGTGCTGCCCCTCGCTGTCGGGCCGGGCGCGCGGCTCGGACCGGCCGTCGGGGAAGGCGAGGTTCTGGGTCGAGCGGTATTCGTCCAGCGCCGCAGGGTCGGCGCGCAGGATCAGCACGTCCCCGTCCTCGATTTGCTGCTCGTCGAGATTGCCGGCGATGTCCTGCCCGCGCCGGCGCACGCCGGTGATGCGGACGGAGTGCTTCTGCGCCTCGGCCCGCGCATCGGCGACGCGGCGCAGGTTCGGAAGGCTGCCGGGCGCGACCACGAGGGCCGCGATGTAGCGGCGCTGCGGGCCGTCGTTGCCGCCGGCCTCGGCCGTGCGCTGCGGCAGGAGGCGCCAGCCGATGAGCGCGATGAAGGCGATGCCGGCCAGCGCCACCGCGCCGCCCACGGGCAGGAAGTCGAACATCCGGTAGGGCTCGCCCAGCACGTCGGCCCGAAAGCCCGAGACGATCAGGTTCGGCGGCGTGCCGATCAGCGTCAGCATCCCCCCGAGGATGGTGGCGAAGGCCAGCGGCATCAGCGTCAGCCCCGCCGCGCGCTTGGCCTTGCGCGCCGCCTGCAGGTCCACCGGCATCAGCATGGCAAGGGCCGCGATGTTGTTCATGAAGCCCGACAGGAAACCGCCGACCGAGCCGAAGACGAGGATATGGCCCGTCGTCCCCCGCTCGGTCCCCGCGATCAGCCGCGTCAGCCGGGAGACCGCCCCCGAGCGCGAGAGGCCCGCCGTCGCGATCAGCACCAGCGCCACGATCAGCGTCGTCGGGTTGCCGAAGCCCGAGAAGGCGTCGGCCGAGGGCACGATGCCCAGCAGGACCGCCGTCATCAGCCCGGCGAAGGCCACGAGGTCGTGCCGCCAGCGCCCCCAGAACATCAGCACCATGATTGCTCCCAGAAGAGCAAACAGCACCGCCTGCGGATATGTCATGAACTGTCCCTTCGCCGGGCGCCCCTGCGGCGCCTCTTGGGGTGCAACGTGGCGAAAGCCGCGCCGGTTCGTCTTGCGATGCGAGGGGCGGCTGGACTATGAAGCCGTGCAACACGTATTGACAGGCTTGAAGGACGACCGGACATGGCAGGCCATTCCAAATGGGCCAACATCCAGCATCGCAAGGGGCGGCAGGACAAGCTGCGCTCGAAGCTGTTTTCGAAGCTCGCCAAGGAGATCACCGTCGCCGCCAAGATGGGCGATCCTGACCCCGAGAAGAACCCGCGCCTGCGGCTCGCCGTGAAGGAGGCCAAGTCGAAGTCCGTGCCCAAGGACGTGATCGACCGCGCCATCAAGAAGTCGCAGGGCGGCGACGCCGAGAACTATGACGAGATCCGCTACGAGGGCTACGGCCCGAACGGCATCGCGCTGGTGGTCGAGGCGATGACCGACAACCGCAACCGCACGGCCTCGAACGTGCGGAGCTATTTCACCAAGGCGGGCGGCGATCTGGGCCAGACCGGCTCGGTCAGCTTCATGTTCGACCGGGTGGGCGAGATCATGTACCCGCTCTCGGCCGGCGACGCCGACACGGTGATGCTGGCCGCGCTGGAGGCCGGGGCGGACGACGTGCAGTCGGACGAGGAGGGGCACTGGATCTATTGCGCGGACACGGCGCTGAACGACGTGGCCGTGGCGCTGGAGGCGAGCCTCGGCGAGTCCGAGACCGCCAAGCTGATCTGGAAGCCGCAGGCGCCGACCGAGGTGACCGATGCCGAGACCGCCGCGAAGCTGATGAAGCTGATCGACGCGCTCGAGGACGATGACGACGTGCAGAACGTCACCGGCAATTTCGACCTGTCCGACGAGGTCGCGGCCCAGATGTAGTCCTGCGTCCCGCGACGGCCGGGGGGCGCTGCCGCCCGGACCCCCCGGGATATTTCCGCACAGAAGATGGGGGCGGGGCCTCATTCTTCTTGCGCGCGGAGCGCTTTGGCGGCATTTGCAGATGATGCAAGCGCCTTTGGAGACTCGCCGCGATCTTGTCGGCATCGGCTGGATGGTGGCGACGGGCCTGTGCTTCGTCGCGGTGAACGCCATCGTCCGCAGCCTCGACGGGGCCGTGCCGGCGCCGCAGGCGGCCTTCATCCGGTTTCTCTTCGGCCTCGTCTTCCTGTTCCCGGTCATCTGGGCCTCGCTGCGCGGGGGCTTTCCGCGCGGGACCTGGGGCCTTTTCGGCCTGCGTGGCGCGTTGCACGTGGTGGCGGTCATCGCCTGGTTCTACGCCATGTCGCGCATCACCGTGGCCGAGGTGACGGCCATCGGCTTTCTCAACCCGATCATCGTGACCATCGGCGCGGCGCTCTTCATGGGCGAGCGGCTGGCGCTGCGGCGCATCGCGGCCATCGCGGTCGCGATGCTCGGCGCGATGATCGTGCTGCGGCCCGGGCTGCGGGTCATCGATCCGGGGCATCTGTCGCAGGTCCTGGCCTCGGTGGCCTTCGGGGCCTCGTATCTCGTCGCCAAGCGCCTGTCCGAGCGGGTGCCGGCCTCGGTGGTCGTGGCGATGATGTCGCTGACGGTCGCGGTCGGGCTGGCGCCGCTGGCCTGGGCGGTCTGGGTGCCGCCGACGCTGGCGCAGGTCCTGTGGCTGGGACTTGTCGCGGTCTTCGCCACCGCGGGGCATTACACGATGACCCGGGCCTTCGCGGCCGCGCCCCTGACGGTGACGCAGCCGGTGACCTTCCTGCAGCTGATCTGGGCGGCGCTGGTTGGTGTCCTGGTCTTCGCCGAGCCGCTCGACCCCTGGGTGATCCTTGGCGGGGCGTTGATGATCGGGGCGATCTGCTACATCACTTGGCGCGAGGCACGGCTGCGGGGCGCGGCGCAGACGCCGCCGCCCGAGGCCGCCAAGGTCTAGAGATCGCAGCTGCCCATCGCGTCATCGAACGCGGCTTCGGCCGGCTCCAGCGTGCCGCTGTCGATCTGGATGCCGCGGAAGGGCGGGGTCTCCTGCGCGGCGGGCTGCACCTGCGTCAGGCGGTAGCAGCCCGCGAAGACCTCGGTCGTGCCGTCGGCGCGGCTCGCCTCAATCGCGACGGGGACGGCGGAATGGGTGGTGCCGGCCGCGCCCTCGGTGATGATCTCGCCGGTGCGCAGGCGGACGCTGGCGGTGTCCTGGTAGCCCTCGCGGAAGGCGGGCCATTCGGGCGCGGTGCCGGGATCATAGTAGCTGTGCGCGCGCAGATATTCCTGCCGGTTGATGGCGTTGTACATCGAGGTAACGACCTGTTCGGGGGTCGAGCGGTCGTCGAGATAGGCGGGAACCGCGCTCTCGCCCTCGGTCTGGGCGAGGGCGGCGAGGGGCAGGGCCGCCAGCAGGGCGGCGAAGGGGGCGAGGCGGGAGAGGCAGATCATGGGGGCGGCTCCTTGGCTGCTGCGGAAGAACCCGCCGAAGCCGCCCGCCGTTCCCTCAGCGGTTCGGCCAGAGCGGCGCGTGCCGGTTCACGTCCTTGTAGAGCAGGTAGCGGAAGCGCCCCGGACCGCCCGCATAGCAGGCTTGTGGGCAGAAGGCGCGCAGCCACATGTAATCGCCCGGTCCGACCTCGATCCAGTCGCGGTTCAGGCGGTAGACGGCCTTGCCTTCCAGCACGAAGAGGCCGTGCTCCATCACATGCGTCTCGGCGAAGGGGATCGAGCCGCCGGGCTTGAAGGTGACCACCGTGATGTGCATGTCGTGGCGCAAGTCGGCCGGGTCCATGAAGCGCGTCGTGCCCCAGGCTCCGTCCGTGTCGGGCATCATCGAGGGGGCGATGTCCTGCTCCTGCACCACGATCGGGTCGGGCTTCTGGGTCCCGGCGAAGGGCTGCCAGCGCTTGCGCCACCAGTGGAAACCGGCGGGACCGGCCGTGCGGTTGCGGATCTTCCACGGCGTTGCGGGTGGGATATAGGCGAAGCCGCCGGGGGTCAGCAGGTGCTCGGTCCCGTCGATCACCACCTGCATGTCGCCGCCGGTCACGAAAAGGGCGTGCTGCACCTCGGGGTCGTCGTCGGGCGTGTCGCTGCCGCCGCCCTCGGCCAGTTCCACGATGTACTGGCTGAAGGTCTCGGCGAAGCCGGTCAGCGGGCGCGCCAGCATCCACATCCGCATCCCCGTCCAACCGGGCAGGTAGGAGGTGACGATGTCCCGCATCACGGTGCGGGGGATGACGGCATAGGCCTCGGTGAAGACGGCCGTGTCCGTGGTCATCCCGGTCTGCGGCGGCAGGCCCGCGACGGGGCCGGCATAGGGGCCGGTGTGCTGGTCGGGGAGGACGCGGGCGATGTCGCCGGTCGGGGCGCCCTTCGGCGGCTGGTCGGTCATTTCAGGGCCTCTTGCAGGCGGAGGGTGGCGATGCGGACGACCTGCGCTTCGGCGGTAGCGCGTTCGGTCAGCGTGTCGTTGTCGACGCGCGCCTGCATCGCGGAAAGGATGCCGGCCTTGTCGTGGTCGCGCACCGCGATGATGAAGGGGAAGCCGTGCTTGGCGACATAGGCCTCGTTCAGGCGGGTGAATTCTGCCCGCTCGGCATCGGTCAGGGCATCGAGACCGGCGCTGGCCTGCTCGGCCGTGCTCTCGGCGGTCAGGCGCTTGGCCTGCGCCAGCTTGCCGGCAAGGTCTGGGTGGGCGGCCAGCAGGCCGAGCCGTTCTTCGTCCGAGGCCTGCCGGAAGACCTGCGCCATGCGGGCGGCCAGGCCTGCGGCATTGTCATGGACCGCTCCCATCTCGTTGTCCCAGACCCGCTCGGCGATGAAGGGCGAGTGCTCGTAGATGCCCCCGAAGCGGTCGACGAAATCGGCGCGCTCCATCTGCGAGGGGCGGGGGCGGGGGGCATGGGGATGCTCGGCCGCCCAATGGCGCGCGATGTCGAGGCGGGTGGCGAACCACACCCCGTCATGCGCGCGGGCATGGTCCAGAAACCGCTTCAGCGCCATCGCCCGGCCGGGGCGGCCCGCAAGGCGGCAATGGAGGCCGACGGACATCATCTTGGGCGCCCCCGCCGCGCCCTCGGCATAGAGCATGTCGAAGCTGTCGCGCAGATAGTCGAAGAAGTCCGTCCCGGTGCCGAAGCCCTGGCCTGAGGAGAAGCGCATGTCGTTGGCGTCCATCGTGTAGGGCACCATCAGCTGCGGGCGGCCCTCGTGGACGTGCCAATAGGGCAGCTCGTCCGCGATGGTGTCGGCGAGATACGCGAAGCCCCCTTCCTCGCAGCCGAGCGCGACCGTGTTCATCGAGGTGCGCCCTTGGTAGAAGCCGCGCGGCCGCTCGCCGCAGACCGCGGTGTGCAGGGCCACGGCCTCGGCGATGTGCCGCGCCTCGTCCTCGCGCGGGACGTTCCTGTAGTCGATCCACTTGAGGCCGTGGGTCGCCATCTCCCATCCCGCGGCCTGCATGGCCGCGACCTGCTCGGGGCTGCGCTCCAGCGCGGTGGCGACGCCGTAGCAGGTGACGGGGATGCCCTCGAGCAGGCGCAGCAGGCGCCAGAATCCCGACCGCGCGCCGTAGTCGTAGATCGATTCCATGTTACAGTGCCGCTGGCCGGGCCAGGGCTGGGCGCCGATGATCTCGGACAGGAACGCCTCGGAGGCGGCGTCGCCATGCTCGATGCTGTTCTCGCCGCCTTCCTCGTAATTGACGACGATTTGGACCGCGATCTTGGCGCCGCCGGGCCACCGGGGATCGGGCGTTGTCCGTCCATATCCTCGCAAGTCGCGGCTGTAGCGCATCGGGTCCCTCCGGTCTGACTTCGCGTCACCTTTTCGCGCGCGCGGGGCGCATGCAAGGCGCAAGCTGCCGAATTCTCTATCAAGGAATCGGCGAAGATGGCGGTGCTTTTCAAAAAGGCATTGAAAGACTTGCGGCGCCAGCGCGATTGCGGCGACGGTCCCGAGCACCCAAGCTGCGCGCCGGAGCGGCCCGGCAGATGCGGCGGGCCGGAGAGGAACCCAAATGGAACGATATTTCAAGCTGTCCGAGAAGGGCAGCACCGTCCGCACCGAGGTGATCGCGGGCGTCACCACCTTCCTGACGATGGCCTATATCATTTTCGTCAACCCCGACATCCTGGCGACGACGGGGATGGACCGGAACGCGGTCTTCGTGGCGACCTGCCTTGCCGCCGCGCTCGGCTCGCTGATCATGGGTTTCTGGGCGAACTGGCCCATCGGCATGGCGCCGGGCATGGGGCTGAACGCCTTTTTCGCCTTCACGGTCGTCGGCGTCATGGGCTTCACCTGGCAGCAGGCGCTCGGCGCCGTGTTCATCAGCGGGGTGATCTTCCTGATCCTGACGGTCACGGGCGTCCGGCGCTGGCTGATCGCGGGCATCCCCACATCCATGCGCAGCGCCATCGCGGCGGGGATCGGGCTGTTCCTGGCGATCATCGCGCTGCAGGGCTCGGGGATCGTGGTCGGCAGCCCGGCAACGCTGGTCGCGCTTGGCGATCTGACGGCGACGGGCACGCTGCTGACCATCGCGGGCTTCTTCCTGATCGTGACGCTGGACGCGCTCAAGGTGACGGGCGCGATCCTGATCGGCATCCTCGTCGTCACGGTGGCGGCGATCGCCCTCGGCGTGTCGACCTTCGGAGGGATCGTGTCGATGCCGCCCTCCATCGCGCCGACCTTCCTGCAACTCGACCTGATGGGCGCGCTGACCTACGGCATCTTCCAGGTCGTGCTGGTCATGGTGCTGGTCGAGGTCTTCGACGCCACCGGCACGCTGATCGGCGTCGCCAAGCGCGCCGGCCTGCTGACCGAGGGGCCGACGCACACCAACCCCAACCTGGGCCGGGCGCTGATGGCGGATTCGACGGCCATCACGGCGGGCTCGCTGCTGGGGACGTCCTCGACCACCGCCTATGTCGAAAGCGCCTCGGGCGTGCAGGCGGGCGGGCGCACGGGACTGACGGCTGTCGTGGTGGGCGTGCTGTTCCTGGCGGCGATGTTCTTCGCGCCGCTGGCGGGTGCGGTGCCGGTCTATGCCACTGCGCCGGCGCTGCTTTATGTCGCGACGCTGATGGTGCGCGAATTGGCCGAGGTGATCTGGGACGACGTCACCGAGGCCGCGCCGGCCGTTCTGACCGCCATCGCCATGCCCTTCACCTATTCCATCGCGAACGGGCTGGCCTTCGGCTTCATCAGCTACGCCGTCATCAAGCTGCTGACCGGCCGCGCGTCCGAGGTTCATGCCGCGACCTGGGTGATCGCGGCGCTGTTCGTGGCCAAGTTCGCCCTGTTCGGCGGGCACTAGGCCCCACGCTAGGACAGCGGGCCGCCGCCCATCACCTCGGACAGCTCGGCCGCGGCGGCGGCCACTGTCGCGCCGAGCGTCTTGACGTGCTCGTGCCCGATCCGGTGAGACGGGCCGCTGACCGAGATGCCGGCGATGGCCTCGCCCGACAGATCGAAGACCGGGGCGGCGATGCAGCGCATGCCGCGTGTGCGCTCCTCGTCGTCGAAGGAGAAACCGCGATGGCGGATGCGGACCAGGTCGGCGGCCAGCGCGGCCGGTTCGGCCAGGGTGGTGGGTGTGAACCGGGGCAGGGCGCAGCGCGCGGTCAGCGCCTCCTGCACGTCGGGGCTGCCGAAGGCCAGCAGCGCCTTGCCGATCCCCGAGGCGTGCAGCGGCGAGCGCGTGCCCGGCGGGAAGAAGGCGCGGATCGTCTCCTGCGTCTCGGCCTGCGCCACGAACAGCACCGCGTCCCCGTCGAGGATCCCCAGGTTCGCCGTCTCGCCCGTGTGCCGCATCAGCGCGCGCAGGATCGGGCGGGCGCGTTCCACCAGTCCCGAGCGGCGCATGAAGGCCGAGCCGAGCCGGAAGGTCGCCGGTCCGATGTTCCAGGCCTGCGTCGCCTGATCGCTCTCGACCATCCCGCGCCGTGCCAGCGTGTGCAGGACGCGGTGCACGGTCGAGGGCGCCTGGCCCGAGGCCTCGGCCACCTCGCTCAGCGTCAGGCCGGGCCGTGCGGCCAGCAGGTCCAGCAGGTCCAGCGCGCGGGCCAGCGCCTGCACGGTGCCGGGCGCGTCGGCCCCGTCCTTCTTCGGGCGGCCCCTGCGCCGGATGGGTTCAGCCATGTCTCTTGCTCCGTGACGACCGCCGCGAACGGCGGGAAGACCGGCGGCCGGGCGGGCCGCCTGCTGCGACTCATAAAGGATCGCGGAAAAGCCTTCCACGGGAATTGCCGCCGCCCGCGAAGCTTCTGCCCGGCGCGCCGGCAGCCGCGCGGGCCGCTGCCGAAGTTGCGGATTATCCACGTTATCTAAAGAGTGGTTCGCACGCCTTTGCACTCGCCCGCGCGGCGGGATCGGCTATCACGGCAGAAAGACATGAAGAGGGGACGCAAGATGCCGGGCTATCTGACGACGCATGTGCTGGACACCGCGCGGGGGCGCCCGGCCGAGGGGATGGAGGTCGTCCTCTACCGCCTCGAGGGCGGCGCGCGCGAGGAGCTGGCGCGGCTGGTGACCAACGCCGACGGCCGCACCGACCGGCAGATCCTGCCCGCCGAGAGCTACGCGACCGGCCGCTACGAGCTGGAGTTCCACGCCGGGGCCTGGATGGACCGGACGGGCGTTCCGGCCGAGGCGCCGCGCTTTCTGGACGTGATCCCGATCCGCTTCGGCATGTCGCAGGATGATCACTACCACGTGCCGCTGTTGGTCTCGCCCTTCGGCTATTCGACCTATCGGGGCAGCTGAGATGATCCCCGACACCGTCATCATGTGGGAATGGCTGGCCTTCGCGATCCGCTGGCTGCATGTTATCACCGCCATCGCCTGGATCGGCAGCAGCTTCTACTTCATCGCGCTGGACCTGGGCCTGCAAAAGGCGCCCGACCTGCCCGCGGGGGCGCATGGCGAGGAATGGCAGGTCCATGGCGGCGGCTTCTACCACATCCGCAAGTATCTGGTCGCGCCCGAGCGCATGCCCGAGCACCTGACCTGGTTCAAGTGGGAGAGCTACTCGACCTGGCTGTCCGGGGCGGCGCTGCTGGCGGTGACCTACTGGGCGGGGGCGAACCTGTTCCTGATCGACCCGGCCAAGGCGGATCTGGCGGTCTGGCAGGCGGTGGCGATCTCGGCCGGCTCGCTGGCGGTGGGCTGGCTGATCTACGACACGCTCTGCAAGTCGCCCTTGGGCGAGCGGCCGACGGCGCTGATGCTGCTTCTCTTCGTGGCGCTGGTCGCCATGGGCTGGGCCTATGACCAGGTCTTCACCGGCCGCGCGGCGCTGCTGCACCTCGGCGCCTTCACGGCGACGATCATGACGGCGAACGTCTTTCTCATCATCATGCCGAACCAGAGGATCGTGGTGGCCGACCTCAAGGCCGGGCGGGCGCCCGATCCGAAATACGGCAAGATCGCCAAGCTCCGCTCGACCCACAACAACTACCTGACGCTGCCCGTCGTCTTCCTGATGCTGTCGAACCACTACCCGCTGGCCTTCGCCAGCCAGTGGAACTGGCTGATCGCGGCGCTGATCTTCCTGATGGGCGTGACGATCCGGCATTTCTTCAACACGATGCACGCCCGCAAGGGCTATCGCTGGTGGACCTGGGCTGTCACCGTCATGCTGTTCTTGGGCGTGATGTGGCTCTCCTCGGCCGGCCTGACGCAGGACAGCTACGAGGAAAGCGAGGCGCGCGCCCTGACCCCGGTCGAGACGCGCTTCGCCGAGGCCCCCGGTTTCGAGGAGGTGACGCAGACCGTCATCGGCCGCTGCTCGATGTGCCATGCGCGCGAGCCGGTCTGGGACGGCATCCACCACGCGCCGAAGGGGGTGATCCTGGAGACGCCCGCCGACGTCGCCCGCGCCGCGCGCGAGATCTACGTCCAGGCCGGCCTCACCGGCGCGATGCCGCCCGCGAACCTCACGAGCATGACGCTGGAGGAGCGGCGGGCGATCATCGCCTGGTTCCGGCAAGTCGGCGCCTTCGGCCTTGCCGGGATGTGACGCGCGATTTCACCGCTGACAGATCGGCTTCGGGCCGCTATAGGCGGCGCATGCTGCACGCGCTGCGCCTTTGCCTGCTGCTGGGGGTGATCCTCGGCGTCACGCTGCCCAAGACGGCGGCGGCGCTGGCCGATCTCGGCCTTGGCGGCCGGACGGTCGTGATCTGCACCGGCCACGGGCTGCAGGAGATCACGCTGCCTGCCGAGGGCGAGGGCGCCCCCGTCATCGGCAAGGCGCAGGACTGCCTGCTGGTCCATGCCCTGACGCCTGCGCCTCCGCTCGCCGCGCCGCTCTGGCAGCGCCTGATCCCGGCGCCCGCGCCCGCCGCCGCGCCGCTTCCGGCGCAGCCCGCGCCGCCGCGCCTCGATGGCTTCCCCCGCGCCCCGCCGCGCGCCTGACCTTCTCGACCCCATCGCCTTCATCGAGAATCCGCGCCCTCGGGCGCGACAGGAGCCATGACATGACCCATACCCGACCGGCGCGGCCCAAGCGGGGTGCCGCATGACCAGCCTTGATCTTCCCGCGTCCGAGGCCGCCCGGCCCGGCCGTGCCGCCCGCCTCTACCGCGCCGCCTGGCGCTGGCATTTCTATGCCGGCCTTTTCGTCGTGCCCTTCTTCCTGATCCTCGCCGTCACCGGCCTGATGATGCTGTGGATCGCCCATCTGGACGGCCGCGACGGCGAGCGCATCCCCGTCACCCCGCAATCCCACACCGCCAGCCTGAACCTGCAGGCCGCCGTCGCCTCCACCGCGCTGATGGGCGGGGAGACGGTGCAATACATCGCCCCCCGCGCCGAGGGGCTCGCCGCGATCTTCCGCGTCGACGGGCCGGGCGGGCCGGTCATGGTCGCCGTCGATCCGCACGAGGCGCAGATCGTCGCCGTCCATCCCCGCCGCAGCGGCTGGTATGACTGGGCCGACGAGGTCCACGGCTCGCTCATGCTGGGCGTTTTCGGCGACCGGGTGATCGAGATCGCCGCCTCGCTCGGCATCATGCTGCTGGCGAGCGGGCTCTATCTCTGGTGGCCGCGCGGCAGCTCGCTGCGCCGGGCGCTGATCCCGAGCGTCCGGGCGCGAGGCAGGGCGCTGTGGAAGCAGCTCCATGCCAGCACGGGGATCTGGATCTCGGCGATCCTGCTGTTTTTCCTGATCTCGGGCCTCAGCTGGGCCGGGATCTGGGGCGGGCGGATGATGCAGGCCTGGTCCACCTTTCCGGCCGAGAAATGGGACGCGCCCCTCTCGGACGCCACCCATGCCAGCCTGAACCATGGCCCCAAGGAGGTCCCTTGGGCGCTGGAGCAGACCCCCATGCCCGCCTCCGGCTCGGCGGCGGGCGCGCCGGGTCTGGCCGAAGGCGAGGCGGTGGGCATCGACAACATCGACGCGCTGGCCCGCCGGATCGGCTTCGAGGGCCGCTACCAGATGAACCTTCCGCGGGGCGAGACGGGCGTCTGGACCCTCAGCCGCGATTCCATGTCCACCGACAGCAGCGATCCCACCGCCGACCGCACCGTTCATATCGACCGCCACACCGGCCGCATCCTCGCCGACGTCCGGTTCGAGGACTACGCGCTCGCCGGCAAGGCCATGGCCGTGGGGATCGCGCTGCACATGGGCACGCTCGGCCTCTGGAGCGTGCTGGCGAACACGGTCTTCTGCCTCGCGGTGATCTTCCTCTGCCTCTCGGGCGTGGTCCTGTGGTGGAAGCGCCGGCCTGCGGGCCAGTGGCGCCTCGCCGCGCCGCCGATGCCGGCGGACATGCCGCTCTGGAAGGGCGCCATCGCCGTCGGGCTGATCATCGGCATCGCCTTCCCGCTGGCCGGGCTGACCTTCGCGGCCGTCCTGATCCTCGACGCGCTGGTCCTGCCCTTCCTGCCGCGCCTGCGCCGGGTGCTGGCGTAGGAGGCGCAGCCTCCTGGCGCGGACGGCCCCTCGATGGGCCGTCCGCGCCACCCCTCCCGCCCCCGGCAAGGTTCTTCCCCCTCAGAAGCGCGGCCGCAGCTCGCGCAGGGCGAAGTCGGCGAACATGCGGACCTTCGGGTCCTGCAGCCGCCGATGCGGGGTCAGGCAGCCGAACTGCGCCGTGACCGGCGGATGCGCCGGCAGCACCACCTCCAGCGCGCCCGAGGCCAGCTCCGCCTCCACCTCGTAGCGCGGGCGGTTCGCGATGCCGTGCCCTGCCAGCGCCCAGTCCCGCAGCACGTCCCCGTCATCCGTGTCGAACCGCCCCGAGACCATCATCTTGCGCGGCCCGTCCTCCGTCTCCAGCACCCAGTAGTATTCCGGGCTGCGGGGATAGCGCAGCAGCAGGCAGTCATGCGCTGCCAGATCCTCGAGGCTCGCCGGCCGCCCGCGCGCCTCCAGGTAGCTGGGCGCCGCCACCAGCACCCGCGGGCAATCCGCGATCTTGCGCCATTTCAGCGCCGAATCCGCCGGCTCGCCCAGAAAGAAGGCCAGGTCGATCGCGTCCTCAACGATGTTCACGCTGCGGTCGGACAGCCGCAGCCGGATCTCGACCCCCGGATTGTCGTCGCAAAAGCGCGGGATCAGCGGCGCGATCAGCCGCCGCCCGAGGCCTAGGGGCGCGGTCAGCCGGATCACCCCCTGCGGCTTGCCCGAATAGCTGCTGACCAGCGCCTCGGCCTCGTCCAGCGTATCGATGACGCGACGGGCGTGGTCGTAGAAGGCGCGGCCGATCTCGGTCGGGGTCAGGCGGCGGGTGGTGCGATTGAGCAGCCGCAGCCCGAAGCGATTTTCAAGATCCTTGATGCGGTTCGAGGCAACTGCCGGTGAAAGCCGCAGATCCCTGCCTCCGGCGGTGATCGAGCCCAGCTCGATGACCCGGACGAAGACGCGCAGGCTTTCGAGATAGGACATGGCCGTGGTTCGCTTTCAATGATCGGTGTAAAGTCTTCTATGCCACGGATCGTTTCGCGGAGGCAATTTCCGCCCTAACCTCCGGAAGCTCGCGCGAGGAAGGATGACCATGACCCAGCTGCGGTTCCTGCTGAACGACACCGAGGTGGCGCTGACCGAGGTCGGTGCCTCGGACACGCTTCTGGACCACCTCCGGATCGCGCGCCGCCTGACCGGCACCAAGGAAGGCTGCGCCGAGGGCGATTGCGGCGCATGCACCGTTCTTGCCGGGCGCATGACCGCGGAGGGCCTGATCTACGAGCCGGTTAACGCCTGCATCCGCCTGCTGGCCTCCTGCCACGCCACCCATATCGTCACCATCGAGCATCTGCGCGGCCCGGATGGCGGTCTGCACCCGGTCCAGGCGGCGATGGTCGCCCATCACGGCAGCCAATGCGGCTTCTGCACGCCGGGCATCGTCATGGCGCTCTACGCGCTGTGGATGACGAGCCCGGCCGCCGACGCCACCGCCATCGAGACCGCGCTTCAGGGCAACATCTGCCGCTGCACCGGCTACGAGCCGATCATCAAGGCGGCGCTGGCCGCCCATGCCGTGGGCGGGCAGCTTCAGGATGCGCTTGCCATTGAGCGCGAAGCCGTCTCGGCCCGGCTTGCCGCCATGCGGCAGGGGCGTGTCACGCTTGCCCGCGGCGCTGACCGCGCGCTGATCCCGGCGGACAACGACGATCTGGCGCAGCTGCTGCTGGACGAGCCGCAGGCGACGCTGGTTGCCGGGGCCACCGATGTTGGCCTCTGGGTCACCAAGTTCATGCGGGACATCAGCCCCGCCATCTTCATCGGCCATCTGATGAAGGACATCCGCGTCGAGGACGGCACCCTGCACCTTGGTGCCGGCGTTACCTATGCCGAGGCCGCCCCGCTCATCGCCCGCCACATCCCGGCCGCGCATGATTACTGGTTGCGGATCGGCGGCTGGCAGGTCCGCAGCATGGGCACGATCGGCGCCAACATCGCCAACGGCTCGCCCATCGGCGACACGCCGCCGCTGCTGATCGCGCTCGGCGCACGCATCGTCCTCCGCCGGGGCGCCGAGCGGCGCGAGCTGCCGCTGGAGGAGTTCTTCTTGGGTTACGGCAAGCAGGACCGCCAGCCCGGCGAGTTCGTCGAGGAGGTGCAGATCCCGACCCGGCCGGGCGCGCGGATCGCGGCCTACAAGGTCTCAAAGCGCCGCGACAGCGACATCACCAGCGCCGCCTGCGGCATCTGCATCGAGACCGAGGGCGAGACCATCCGCAGCGCCCGCATCGCTTTCGGCGGCATGGCCGCGACCCCAAAGCGCGCCCGCGCCGCCGAGGCTGCGCTGGAGGGCCAGCCCTTCGCCGAGGCCACCTTCCAGGCCGCCGCCGAGGCGCTGGCCGAAGACTTCCAGCCGCTGACCGACATGCGGGCCAGCGCCGAATACCGCGCGCTGGTCGCAAAGAACCTCATCCGCCGCTTCTGGCTGGAGCAGTCCGAGCCGGGCCTGCCGGTCCGCTTGCGCCATGACGGGGAGATCGCGGCATGAAGGACGACACGACCCCGATCCGCGGCCTTGCCCATCAGGACACGCCTCATGACAGCGCGATCAAGCACGTCACCGGCCGCGCCGAGTACACGGACGACCTGCCCGAGCCGGCGGGCCTGATCCACGCCTATCTTGGCCTGTCGCAATGCGCCCATGGCCGGATCACCGCGATGGATTTCAGCGCGACGCTGGCCAGCCCCGGCGTCATCGGCGTGATGACGGCCGCCGACATTCCGGGCGTCAACGACATCTCGCCCAACGGCAAGAACGACGACCCGATCCTTGCCGACGGTCTGGTGCAGTTCCACGGCCAGCCGGTCTTCGCCGTTATCGCCGAGACCCGCGATGAGGCCCGCCGCGCCGCGCACAAGGCGAAGATCGCCTACGACCCGCTGCCGCACGCGCTGGACCCGATGGCCGCAAAGAACGCCGGCATGGGCTATGTCACCGACAACCTGACCCTGCGCCGGGGCGACGCGCCGGCCGTCATGACCCGCGCCCCGCGCAGGATCGACGGGCGCTTCGCCATCGGCGGGCAGGACCATTTCTACCTCGAGGGCCAGATCGCGATGGCCGTGCCGGGCGAGGACGAGGACGTGATCCTCAACGTCTCGACCCAGCACCCGTCCGAGGTGCAGCACATGGTCGCCCATTGCCTCAAGATCCCCAGCAGCGCGGTCACGGTGAACGTGCGCCGCATGGGCGGTGGGTTCGGCGGCAAGGAAACGCAGATGAACCTCTTCGCCTGCGTCGCCGCCATCGCCGCCAAGCGCTGGAACCGCGCGGTCAAGATCCGCCCCGACCGCGACGACGACATGATCGCCACCGGCAAGCGCCACGATTTCGTCGTCGATTACAGCGTCGGCTTCGACGACGAGGGCCGCATCCTGGCCGTCGAGGGCGACTGGTATGCCCGCTGCGGCTTCTCGGCGGACCTCAGCGGCCCGGTGACGGACCGCGCGCTCTTCCACGCCGACAATGCCTATTTCTACCCCGATGTCCGCATCTCGTCGCACCCGATGAAGACGAACACGGTCAGCAGCACCGCCTTCCGCGGCTTCGGCGGCCCGCAGGGCGTGATCGTCGCCGAGCGGATGGTCGAGGAAATCGCCTATGCCCTCGGCCTCGACCCGCTCGAGGTGCGGCGGCGCAACCTCTACAAGAACGGCCAGCTGACGCCCTATCACCAGGAGGTGCAGGACCAGATCCTGCCGCAGCTGCTGGACGAGCTGGAGGCCAGCAGCGATTACAAGGCTCGCCGGCAGGCGGTGCTGGACTGGAACGCGAAAGGCGGCGTGATCCGCAAGGGCATCGCGCTGACGCCGGTGAAGTTCGGGATCAGCTTCACGGCCACCCACTTCAACCAGGCCGGCGCGCTGATCCATGTCTATGCCGACGGGTCCATCGCGCTGAACCACGGCGGCACCGAGATGGGGCAGGGGCTGAACACCAAGGTCGCCCAAGTGGTGGCCGAGGCGTTCCAGTGCGACCTCAAGCGCATCAAGATCACGAAGACGACGACCGAGAAGGTGCCGAACACCTCGGCCACCGCGGCCTCCTCGGGGACCGACCTCAACGGCATGGCGGCGCTGGACGCGGCCGAGCAGATAAAGGAACGGCTGGTCGAGTTCGTGGCCGAACGCTGGCAGGTCGCGCCCGATCAGGTCGAGTTCGTCCCCGGCCATATCCGCGCCGGCGATCACGTCATCCCCTTCACCGAGGTGATCCGCGCCGCCTACATGGCGCGCATCCACCTGTCGGCGGCGGGCTTCTACAAGACGCCCAAGATCCACTGGGACCGCGCGACCGGCAAGGGGCGGCCCTTCTACTACTACGCCTATGGCGCGGCGGTCTCCGAGGTCTCGGTGGACACGCTGACCGGCGAATACGTCATCGACCGCGCGGACGTGCTGCATGACGTCGGCCGCAGCCTCAACCCGGCCATCGACAAGGGCCAGGTCGAGGGCGCCTTCGTCCAAGGCGCCGGCTGGCTGACCTGCGAGGAGCTGTGGTGGGACAAGGACGGGCGGCTGCGCACCCATGCGCCTTCGACCTACAAGGTGCCGCTGGCCTCGGACCGCCCGCGCATCTTCAATGTGAAGCTCGCCGACTGGTCCGAAGCAGCCGAGCGCACGATCAAGCGGAGCAAGGCCGTGGGCGAGCCGCCCTTCATGCTGGGGATCTCGGTCTTCGAGGCGATCAATATGGCCGTCGCCTCGGTCTGCGGCTACCGCCAGCCTGCCCGGCTCGACGCCCCGGCGACGCCCGAGCGGGTGCTGATGGCGGTCGAGCGCCTCAAGGCATGATCCGCGTCCGCATCACGCAGGCGAAAGGCTCAACCCCGCGCGAGGCAGGGGCCGAGATGTTCGTCACCGAGGCCGAGGTCACCGGCACCATCGGCGGCGGCCAGCTGGAATACATGGCCATCGACCGCGCCCGGGAGATGCTGGCGCGCGGCGAGGCGGCGGCCGAGATGGACATCCCCCTCGGCCCCGAGATCGGCCAGTGCTGCGGCGGCCGCGTCACCTTGGCGCTGGACCGAGCCGCCCCGACGCCCGAGGACCATCCCGACGTCCTCATCTTCGGCGCCGGCCATGTCGGTCGCGCACTGGCCGTGGCGCTCGCCCCGCTGCCGGTGAACGCCACCCTGATCGACCAGCGCCCCGAGGAACTGGCCCGCGCCACCGGCCCCACGCGCCTGACCCCGCTGCCCGAGGCCGAGATCCGCGCCGCCCGCCCCGGCAGCAGCGTCATCATCCTGACCCATGATCATGCACTCGACTTCCTGCTCGCCGCCGAGGCGCTCGCGCGCCGCGACCTCGCCTATGTCGGCATGATCGGCAGCGCCACGAAGCGCGCCCAATGCGTCCGCTTCGCCCGCCAGCGCGGCATCGATCCCGCGCCGCTCGTCTGCCCCATCGGCGCCGGCTTCAGCCGCGACAAGCGCCCCGCGATCATCGCCGCCTTCACCGCCGCCGAGCTGATGGCGCGCCTCACCGCTTCTTCGTTGAACAAAGACCCATGCAACAGCTGATCCGGGGCCGCGTCCTCGACTTCTTCGCCGACCCCGCCGACACCGAGCAGAACCACCGCTACCACGAGAACGGCGCGATCCTGATCGAGAACGGCCGCATCCTCGCCGTCGGCGACCACGCCGACCTCAGACGTGCGGGGCTCGAGGAAGTCGACCACCGCCCGCACCTGATCCTGCCGGGTTTCATCGACCCGCATATCCACTTCCCGCAGCTTCAGGTCATCGCCAGCTGGGGCGCGCAGCTGCTGGACTGGCTGAACACCTACACCTTCCCCGCCGAGGCCGAGTTCGCCGACCCCGCTCACGCCGCCCGCATGGCCGGCCTGTTCCTCGACCAGCTGACCGCCCACGGCACGACCACCGCCGTCGCCTTCTGCTCCAGCCACAAGACCAGCGCCGAGGCGATGTTCACCGCCGCCCATGCCCGCGACATGGCGATGATCGCCGGCAAGGTGATGATGGACAGGGGCGCGATCCCGGCGGTCCATGACACGGCGCAGTCCTCCTATGACGACAGCAAGGCGCTGATCGCGTCCTGGCACGGCAAGGGCCGCCAGCGCTACGCCATCACGCCGCGCTTCGCGATCACCTCGACGCCCGAGCAGCTGGCGGCGGCGGGCCAACTTGCCGCCGAGCATCCGGACTGCCACGTCCAAACCCATCTCAGCGAGAACCGCGACGAGATCGACTACACGCTGAGCCTTTACCCGCAGGCGCGCGACTACCTCGACATCTACGAAGCGCATGGCCTCCTCGGCCCGAAGACCCTCTTGGGCCACTCCATCCACCTCGAGCCGCGCGAGATCGCCCGCATGGCCGAAACCCAAAGCCGCGCGGTCTTCTGCCCGACCTCGAACCTCTTCCTCGGCTCGGGGCTCTTCGACGCCGAGGGGCTGCGGGCGGCAGGCATCACCAGCGGCATCGCCACTGATGTCGGCGGCGGCACCAGCTGGTCGATGCTGCAGACCCTGAACGAGGGCTACAAGATCCTGCAGATGCGCGGCACGAGACTCCACCCGATGGCCGCCTTCCACTGGGCCACGCGCGGCAACGCGCTGGCCTTGGGGATGGAGGACGAAATCGGCACCCTCGCCCCCGGCAGCGCGGCGGACCTGGTGGTGCTGGACCCGCGCGCCACGCCCGCCATGGCCCTGCGCGCCGAGCGGGCGAGCACCTTGTCCGAGGAGCTGTTCATCCTGCAGATCATGGGCGACGACCGCGCCGTCGCGCAGACCTACATCGCCGGCCGTCCGCAGAAGGGCAATGCGGGCTGAAGAGCAGCCAAGGAAAGGAGACGTGTGCGCAGGCGCAAGCGTCGTCTTGACCTCACCGTCGCCATCCTCCTCTGACACCCGGCGCACCTTGCGCGGTAGGTAGTCATATCTTGCCGGCCCGCAATGCCGCACCTTCATGCGCCACGGCGCGCTCCTCGCCGGCGCCCGGTTGCGCTCGTCCCGGCCCGCCATGTCGAACTTGCAGGCGATGTGCAGCATCTGGTCCAACTCCTCCGGCGGCGGCTGGTTCGACAGCGTCGGCGGCGGCCCGATCCGGATCTGCGCCGCCTCGTGCAGGCCAGCGGCGGAATGCAGCCCCGGTTGGCGCCCAAGCCAGCCGGGGTTCAGCGCCAGCACAGCGCCGCGGCATACATCAAGGTCAACTGGAAATCGAAGGCAGGATTGTAGCCGGGGGATCCATTCCTCGCCAAGGCCCTTCAGCACCGCAATGATGATCTGGTGCTTGCACTCGACGGACCCCGTTGACCGGTCGTTGAGCAGCGGCAGGAGTGCCCGGCAATGCTCGGCTTTGCCGTAGCGACGCGCGGAGATGTCGTCGGCCGGCATCGCTAGGTAACCCGCGACGATCAGGCCATTCTCTGAATAGCCCCATGTTTCGTGGACGCCTTCTTCGCTAGCTTTGAGGCAAGGAGGCCATGATGGGCACGGGGAATTTCACTGACGACTTTAAGCGCGATGCTGTCGCGCAGATCACGGAACGGGGTTATCCGGCGAAGGAGGTTTCGGAGCGGCTCGGTGTGAGCACGCACTCGCTCTATGCCTGGAAGCGCAAGTTCGCGAAGGCAGTGTCGGGTGACACAGAGAAGGATGCCGAGATCCGGCGACTGAAGCGGGAGCTGGCGCGGGTGTCCGAGGAGCGTGACATCTTAAAAAAGGCCACCGCGTATTTCGCCAGGG
>NZ_FMVT01000006.1 GCF_900102505.1 Paracoccus tibetensis
CTTTGCATCCCTGGCGAAATACGCGGTGGCCTTTTTTAAGATGTCACGCTCCTCGGACACCCGCGCCAGCTCCCGCTTCAGTCGCCGGATCTCGGCATCCTTCTCTGTGTCACCCGACACTGCCTTCGCGAACTTGCGCTTCCAGGCATAGAGCGAGTGCGTGCTCACACCGAGCCGCTCCGAAACCTCCTTCGCCGGATAACCCCGTTCCGTGATCTGCGCGACAGCATCGCGCTTGAAGTCGTCAGTGAAATTCCCCGTGCCCATCATGGCCTCCTTGCCTCAAAGCTAGCGAAGAAGGCGTCCACGAAACATGGGGCTATTCAAACTGCCCAAGTCCAGACCTGCGAGAACTCTTCTGCTTGGATTGGATCAGAGGACAGGTAGGCCAATGCCAGGCGTTCGAAGTAGGTGCCCTTCGTTCGTTCATCGACAGCGGCTTCGCGGTAGGGAGTCAGAAGGGCATCTATGGAAGGCATGGCAGGGGTCTCGATAGTACAACTCCGAGAAGTAATGACACTTTGCTGTAAAGATTTCAGCCATTTGTCAGCTTGAAGTTTCACGTTTGGAGGGAGCACAAAGTCGGAATCTGCCGCAGGCTAAAGACTGACGTAAGGAGCAGAGATCAGCCACGAAATCTAGCTTTTCTCGTAGTTGTCTTGTAGTGCTGGGTAGGGTCATGCGTATGCCGCTACAACAATCCACGGCGCTCGAATCTGCAGTTGATGTGCAGTTTCCGGCCGTTTCGCCTATAAGATGCAACGATATCAATAAATTATGGCGGAGAGGGTGGGATTCGAACCCACGGAACCCTTGCAGGCTCAACGGTTTTCGAGACCGCCCCGTTCGACCACTCCGGCACCTCTCCGCGCTCTTGGGTGGTGAGGCGGGGATTTAGAGAGGTGGGGGTTGAAGCGCAAGAGGCAATTTCCGAAAACGGGGAGGCAGCGACAGAAAATCAACCGAAAGGCACCTCATGCTGATCATGCTTGGACTTGCGGCCTGCCTCGGCTTCGGAGCCCCCGAGGCGCGGGCGGTCGATCCGGCAGGCGGGGCGCGCCTCCATGCCGCCTCGCAGCACGCCACGCTCGAGCGGCGGGTCTGGGACGCCCTCGGGCTGGAGGCGATGGTGCCCATCCTGCGCGAGGAGGCCGTGCGCGAGGCCGAGACGCTGGAGGCCGAGGGGCTGGTCGCGCCGGGCGGCATTCCTTGGGCGCGGACCGTGGCGCAGATCCATGCGCCGGACCGGCTGCGCCGCGCCTTCGAGGAGAGCCTGGGGCAGGGCGCCGCGCTGTTGGACCCCGCGCTTCTGGACGAGGCGCTCGGCTTTTACGAGACGGGGCCGGGCGGGCGGCTCGTGCAGCTAGAGGTTTCGGCGCGGCAGGCGATGTTGGAGCCCGAGGTTGAGGATGCGGCGCGCGCCCGCTTCGCCGAGGCCGACCTGGCGCAGGCCCCGCGCGCCCTGCTGATCCGGCGCCTGATCGACGAGGCGGACCTTCTGGCGCCGAACGTGGCGACGGGCATGAACGCCTCGGTCGCCTTCTCGCAGGGTTTCGCCGAGGGCGGGGGTTTCGACATGCCGCCCACGATGGACGAGCTGCTGGCCGAGGCCTGGGGGCAGGAGGCGCAGATCGAGGCCGAGGCCGAGGCGTGGATGCAGGCCTTCCTGATGCTGGCCTACTCGCCCCTCAGCGACGCCGAGATCGAGGACTACCTGTCCTTCGCCAGCTCGCGCGCGGGACGGGCGCTGTCGGACCTTCTGTTCGCGGGCTTCGACACGGTCTTCGTGCAGACCTCGCGCGAGATGGGACTGGCCGCCGCGATGCGCGACGACGGCCAGTCGCTGTGAGCCTGCTGCTGGTCGGACTGCTCGCACGTCCCGAGATGCTGGCGGCGCTGGATCTGCAAGGCGTGCCGGCGACCCTGAAAGGCCGCCTTCAGGGCGGAGCCCGGGCCGGGATCGACGCGGGCGGCTGGCCACGCCTGGCCGATGGGCCGGAGGCGCTGCCCGCCGTTCAGGTCGGCGCCAACGCGGCGCTGGCGCGCTATGCCGAGGTGATGGGGGTGCCGGAGCGCGAGGTGAACGGGCGACGAGTGCTTGGCGCCTCGGCCGGTCCGCGGGCGGAGGGCGCGGGCGCGCCGCTGCCGCAGCAGGCCCGGCTTGCGGCCGAGATCGCCCGGCAGATCCTGAAGGCGCCTGCGGGCCTTCCCGCCGCAGAGCTGGCCGGACGCCTGCCGATGATCGGCACCTGGGCGGCCAGTCGCCTGCGCGCGGCGGCGGGCGCGGCCTCGGGCGGCGAGATCGTGCGGCGGCGGGCGGCGGACGAGGTCGAGCTGCATGACGACGCCGAGCCCTTCACCGGCTATTTCGCGCTGCGCCGGCCGATCCTCCGCCACAGCCGGCACGACGGGGGCTGTTCGCCCCGGCTCAGCCGCGAGGTCTTCATGATGGGCGATGCGGTGGTCGTGCTGCCTTGGGACCCGCGCCGGGACCGCGTCCTGCTGATCGAGCAGTTCCGCGCCGCCCCGCTGCTGCGCGCCGATCCCCAGCCCTGGATGCTGGAGGCGGTCGCGGGCCGCGTCGATGCGGGCGAGACGCCCGAGGAGGCGGCCAATCGCGAGGCGCGCGAGGAGGCCGACCTGGCCCTGTCGCGGCTGATCCCCGTGCTGGGCACCTATCCCAGCCCCGGCGCGGTGGGCGAGTTCCACTATCACTATGTCGGGATCGCCGACCTGCCGGACGGGACGGGGGGCATCCACGGCCTTGCCGAGGAGGCCGAGGACATCCGCGGCCACCTGCTGCCCCGCCACCGGCTGGAGGAGATGGTCCTGGCAGGGCAGATCCCGAACGGCCCGCTGGCGATGATCGTGCTTTGGCTGCGCGCCGAAGCGGAGCAACTCCGCAAGGCGCTGGAGCCCTAGTCGGGTGACAGCTCGACGTGTTTCAACGCGAAGCAGCTTGCGACGGCAAAACAGAACCAGAAGCTGAAACCGATGATTTCGACATAGTCCTCGGGGATGTGACCGAGGGCGAGCATGTCTTCGACACCCGCCACGGCAAGCGCGACCAGCGCAATCACAAGCAGCGGAAACGGAGTCGTTCGCACAGCCTCCCGGTACTTGGTCAGCGAAAAGACCAGCGCGGCCGCATAGACGAGATAGACGTGCGTTTCCGTCAAGCGCCAATGGAAGAACCAAGCGGATTCGTGCAGCATCAGAAGGTCGTCGAGACCCATCACGAAGGTCAGCAGGCCGAACACCAGGCAGAAGCGGAAGGACGGGCTCCGGGGCGCGTGATCCGAGAAGGCGCTAAAGATCATGATTGCGCCGGAGGCAATCAGCAGCGTCGCGGTGAGCCCCTCTAGGATCCCGTAGTAGAAAGGCTGGCCGGCGATCGCATTGGCGTCGCGATAGAGCAGGCTCGGCTCGATCCCCGTGCGGCCCAGGATGCAAAGGTTGACCATGAGGAACAGGAGGCAGATGCTGATCGCGACCACGCTCCAGATGAGGCTGCCTGATCGACTGCTCGGCGCAAATGCCGCACTGGTGCTATCGGCCATCAACTCACTCCTTGTCATTTAAATGCTGCATAATCCGCGCTAGGCGGAGCCGCCGGTTCCGGCGGCGCAATATGTATGTCATATTATTGTCATCTTCCCTTCGCAGACATTTGCATTCCTTGCAACACTCGCGGATCACAGCCTCGGTTGATCAGCCGGGCGAGGCATCACCGGAGGGCGCAGTCGGCCGGTCCCCGCGCGTCTTGATCGGAAGCGAGCCGGTGCCGGGGTTGCTCCCCGGCATGCGGCATGTGTAGGTATCCGGGTCTTGGGAGCCACCCGAACGAAAGGTCTGATGGCCATGCGAATTTGCTCTGATCTGGCCGACACGATCGGCAACACCCCCCTCATCCGCCTGAACCGCGTCAGCGAGGAGACGGGCTGCGAGATCCTCGGCAAGGCCGAGTTCATGAATCCCGGCCAGTCGGTGAAGGACCGCGCCGCGCTCTACATCATCAAGGACGCGGTGGCGCGGGGCGTGCTGCGCCCGGGCGGCACCATCGTCGAGGGCACGGCGGGCAATACCGGCATCGGGCTGGCGCTGGTCGGCGCCTCGATGGGCTTTCGCAGCGTCATCGTGATCCCCGAGACGCAGAGCCAGGAGAAGAAGGACATGCTGCGCCTGGCCGGCGCGACGCTGGTCGAGGTTCCGGCAGCGCCCTACAAGAACCCCAACAACTACGTCCGCTATTCGGGCCGCCTTGCCGAGGCGCTGGCGCGGACCGAGCCCAATGGCGCGATCTGGGCGAACCAGTTCGACAACACCGCCAACCGGCAGGCGCATGTGGAAACCACCGGCCCAGAGATCTGGGAGCAGACCGGCGGCAAGGTGGACGGCTTCGTCTGCGCGGTCGGCACCGGCGGCACGCTGGCGGGCGTCGCGGACGTGCTGCAACCCAAGGGCGTCAAGATCGGCCTGGCCGATCCCGAGGGCGCGGCGCTGCACAGCTTCTACACCACCGGCGAGTTCGACAGCCCCGGCTCCTCGATCACCGAAGGCATCGGGCAGGGGCGCATCACCGCGAACCTTCAGGGCTTCACGCCGGACTTCAGCTGGCGCATCTCTGACGCCGAGGCGCTGCCGATCGTCTTCGATCTCTTGCAGGACGAGGGGCTCTGCCTCGGCGGCTCGTCGGGGATCAACATCGCGGGCGCGGTCCGCATGGCGCGCGAGATGGGGCCGGGCCACCGCATCGTCACGATCCTGTGCGATTACGGCACGCGCTATCAGACCAAGCTCTACAATCCCGACTTCCTGCGCGCCAAGGGCCTGCCGGTGCCCGAATGGCTGACCGCCGCCGCGCCGCCCCTGCCGGAAGTCTTCGAAGGGTAATCCATGCTGCGACACCTGGTTGCCGCCGTCCTTCTGGCGGTCCTGACGATCATGGCCGCGCCTCTGGCCGCCCAGCAGAGCCCGCAGGTCAACTACCAGACCTGGGAGGTGGTGGCCGAGCGGGCCGAGGCGCTGACCACCTCGCCGCAGGCGCCGAATGCCGAGCTGGCTCAGACCCGCGCGCGGATCGCGGACTGGCGCGACCGGCTTCAGGCCGGCACCACCGTAAACGCGGACCGGATCGCGACGCTGCGCAACCAGATCGACGCGCTCGGCCCGCCGCCCGCCGAGGGCGAGACCGAGGCCGAGGAGGTGGCCGCCCGCCGGGCCGAGCTGAACCAGCAGCTGGCGACGGCGCAGGCGCCGCGCATGGCGGCGGCCGAGGCGGTCAGCCGCGCCAATTCGATCATCTCGCAGATCGACGAGGTGATCCGCCAGCGGCAGGCCTTGGAACTGGCCAAGCAGTCGCCCTCGCCGCTGCTGCCGCCCAGCTGGGGCGCGGGCCTGCGCGACGCGGCCGCCCTGATCGAGGGTGTCGGCGCCGAGGTGGCGCTGCAGAATGCCGGCCCTGAGCTTTGGCCGCAGCTGCGCCCGCAGCTTCCCCTGGTGCTGGGCTACCTGGTCGCGGCGATCCTGCTGCTGACGCTCGGCCGGCAATGGGTCGACTCGCTGCCCTCGCGCCTCTCGGTGCGCGCCTCCGAACATTCCCGCGCGGTGGTGACCTTCGTCGTCTCGCTCGGGCAGATCGCGATCCCGATGCTGGGGGTCTATCTCGGCATCAGCGCCATCCAGGCGACGGGCCTGCCGGGGCCCTGGACCACGCCCTTCCTCAACGCGCTGCCGATGTCGGCGGTGATCCTCTTCGGCGGGCTGTGGCTGGCCCGCGCGCTGCTGCCGCGCAAGGCGATCAACTACACCTCGCTGCAGATGCCCGAGGAGCGGCGCGTCTCGGCCGCCCGCGTCGTCGTCGCGCTGACCGTGCTTGTCGCGGTCCATCACCTGCTGACCCGGGCCGTTCTGCCGCTGTCGGGCCTTTACGAGCGGGGCGAGGCGCAGGTCGGCCGCGTGCCGCTGCAGATCACCGAAGCCGGCGCCGGCGTCTGGCACTTCCTGCTGATCCTGCCTGCGGCGGCCTTCATGTTCCGCCTCGGCAACATCCTGCGGCGCCTGACCCGCGAGGCGGTGACGCAGGATCTGTCCTACCGGCACTGGATCATGGCCTGGGCGGGCGAGCTGACGCGGATCGTGGGGCCGCTGGCAGTGATCGTGACGGCCGCCGGCTATGTCAACATGGGCAACCTGATGGCATGGCCCTGGCTCTACTCGCTGGCGCTGGTGGCGCTACTGATCCTTCTGCAGGATTTCATCGCGGACCTGTCGAACATGGTCCAGCACGGCGCCGAGGGCGCGCGCGAGGGGCTGGCGGCGCTGCTGGTGGGCTTCGCGCTGATCCTGCTGTCGGTGCCGCTGTTCCTGATGATCTGGGGCGCCTCGACGACCGAGCTGCTGGAATACTGGCGGCGGTTCCTGACCGGCATCAGCCTCGGCGGCGTCACCCTGTCGCCAAGCGCGATCCTGACCTTCCTCATCGTCTTCGCGGTCGGCTTCCTGCTGACGCGGGGCCTGCAGGGGATGATGCGCAGCTCGATCCTGCCGAAGACGCGGCTGGACCTTGGCGGGCAGAACGCGGTCGTGTCGGGCCTTGGCTATGTCGGCATCGTGCTGGCGGGGCTTCTGGCGGTCACCTCGGCCGGGATCGACCTCTCGGCCTTCGCCATCGTCGCGGGGGCGCTGTCGCTCGGGATCGGCTTCGGGCTTCAGAACATCGTGTCGAACTTCGTCTCGGGCATCATCCTGCTGATCGAGCGCCCGGTGAGCGTCGGCGACTGGATCAGCGCGGGCGGCCAGCAGGGGATCGTCAAGAAGATCTCGGTCCGCTCGACCCTGGTCGAGACCTTCGACAAGACCGAGGTGGTGGTCCCGAACAGCGACCTGATCAGCCAGCCGGTGACCAACTGGACGCGGCACAACAAGATCGGACGCATCATCATCCCGGTCGGCGTCGCCTATGGCAGCGACACCCGCAAGGTCGAGCGGGTACTGCGCGAGATCGCCGAGGATCACCCGCTGGTCGCCATCGACCCGCCGCCCGCGATCCTCTTCCGCGCGCTCGGGCCGGATTCGCTGGATTTCGAGGTGCGCGCGATTCTGGCCGATGTCGGCACGGGCATCGCGGTCACCTCGGACCTCTTGCACGCGATCGTGCTGCGCTTCGGCGAGGAGGGGATCGAGATCCCCTTCGCGCAGCGCGACATCTGGCTGCGCAATCCCGAGGCGCTGCCCGGCGGGCGCGAACATCGCGGCGCGCCGCGCGAGGCGGCTGCGGGGGGCCGGGCGCCCGATCCGCTGCTGACCCGCGACGACGCGCACGAGCTGCCGGGCCTGCCCGATTCCGAGGGCGAGGCGGGCGGGCCGGATCGCTGAACCCGAGGCTGGATGGGGGCGCTGCCCCCGTCCCTGCGGGACTCCCCCGGGATATTTCTGCACAGAAGATGGGAAGGACGCGCGCTCAGGCGGCGATGCGGGGCGCTTCCTCGGGGTCGTTGCCGTCATCGGGCAGCCCCTCGCGCGAGAGCATGACGGCGACCGGGCGCAGCCAGGGCACATGGGCGCAGACGATCATCAGCGCCACCATGATGGGCACGGCGAGGAACATGCCGGGGATGCCCCAGATCAGCGCCCAGAAGGCCAGCGACAGGATGATCCCGAAGCTGGACAGGCGCAGCGTCTGGCCCAGCAGCATCGGGTCGATCACGTTGCCGATCACGAACTGCACCGCCGAGATCCCGAGGCCGATGACCAGCGTCAGCGTCGTGTCGCCGCTGAGCACGAAGACCAGGATCGTCGCGATCACGGTGGCGATGATCGAGCCGACCGAGGGGATGAAGTTCAGGATGAAGGTCAGAATCGCCACGGCCGCCGCCAGCTCCAGCCCGGCCGCGCGGAAGATCAGCCAGACGATGATCGAGGTCACCGCGCTGACGCCCGTCTTGACGACAAGGTAGCGGTTCACCCGGTGCATGATCGAGGCGATGATGCGCCGCACCTGCACCGCCTTGACCGGGTCCTCGGTCAGCCGCTCGACCTTCAGGGGGAACCAGACCCGCTCGGCGAACATAAAGCCCACGAAGAGGATCACCAGCACGCTGCCCTGCAGGATGCCCGAGGCCTGGCCCGCAAGCGAGCGGATCCAGCCGGTGATGTCGAAGCCGGTCAGCACCAGCATGATCCGCTCCTGCGCCTCGGGGCCGAGCCGCTCGGTCAGGGCGGGCAGGGCGGCCTGCGCGCGCTCGGCATAGGTGATGGCGAGGAAGACGATCTCGTTGACCTGCGCGACGATGGTGGTCGAGACCCACAGAAGGCCGAGCGCGATCCCGATCAGCGCCAGCGTGGTGGCCAGCCAGCTCGGCACCTTCAGCCGGGTCGAGATGGCGTGGATCGCGTCCGAGGTCAGGGAAAACAGGATGATGGCGATGGCCAGCGCGATCAGGATGAAGCGCGCCTGCACCAGCATGAAGAGAAGAAGCGCGAAGGCGACGATACCCAGAAAGCCCGTCTGCAGCCGCTCGCGCAGCACGGTCTCGTTCGATTGATCCACCGTCGTCCTCTGATCCAGCAACGTCATGAAAAACCCGGCCTCGCGGGGCCGGGTTCATCCTGTCAGTCTTCCGCCTCGCCCGTCAATGGCCCGGCCGGCGGCGCGCTTTCGGCCGCAGCCTCCAGCACCTCGGCCTCGGCCTGCTCGGCGATGCGGGCGACCGAGACGACCGTCTCGCCATTGGTGGTGTTGAAGACCCGCACCCCGCCCGCGGTGCGCGAGCGGAAGCTGATCCCGTCCACCGGCACCCGGATCGACTGGCCGGTCGAGGTCGCCAGCATGATCTGGTCGTCCATCTCGACCGGGAAGGCGGCGACCAAGGGGCCGCCCCGCATCGCGCGGTCCATCGCCATCACGCCCTGGCCCCCGCGCCCGCGCACCGGGTAGTCGTGGCTCGAGCTGATCTTGCCGGCCCCGCGTGCGGTGATGGTCAGGATCAGGTCCTCGCGCGCCGACATCTCGGCGTAGCGGTCCTGGGTGATGGTGCCTTCGACGGTCTCCTCGTCCTCGTCCGCCTCGGCCCCGTCGTCGAGCGCGCCCGCGACCGCGCGGCGCATCTTGAGATAGGCCGCGCGCTCGGCCGGGTCGGCCTCGAAGTGGCGGATCACGGCCATGCTGACGACGCTGTCATCCTCGGCCAGCCGGATGCCGCGCACGCCGGTCGAGCTGCGGCTTTGGAACACGCGCAGGTCGGTGGCGCGGAAGCGGATCGCGCGGCCGCGCGCCGTCATCAGGATGATGTCGTCATCGTCCGTCGCCAGACGCACCCCGATCAGGCTGACGCCCTCGGGCAGCCGCATGGCGATCTTGCCGTTGCGCATGATGTTGGTGAAGTCCGACAGCGCGTTGCGGCGCACGTCCCCGCCCGAGGTGGCGAAGACGACGTGGTAGCGGTCCCATTCAGTTTCCGGGGCGTCCATCGGAAGCAGCGCGGCGATCGAGACGCCCGGGTCGATGGGCAGGATGTTGACGATCGCCTTGCCCTTCGAGGTCCGCCCGCCGAGCGGCAGCCGCCAGGTCTTGAGGCGGTAGACCATCCCGTCCGTGGTGAAGAACAGCAGCTCGGTATGGGTGTTGGCCACGAAGAGCGTGGTGACCACGTCGTCTTCCTTGGTCGCCATGCCCGACAGGCCCTTGCCGCCGCGGCGCTGGCTGCGGAACTCGGCCAAGGCGGTGCGCTTGATGTAGCCGCCCGAGGTGATGGTGACGACCATGTCCTCGCGCTCGATCAGGTCCTCGTCCATCATGTCGCCGGACCAGTCCACGATCTCGGTGCGGCGCGGCACGGCGAACAGCTCGCGCACCTCGCGCAGCTCGTCCGAAATGATGCCCATGATCCGCTCGCGCGAGGCGAGGATCGCCAGGTAGTCGCGGATCGACTCGGCCAGCGATTGCAACTCGTCCGTGACCTCCTTGACGCCGATCTGGGTCAGGCGTTGCAGGCGCAGGTCCAGGATCGCGCGGGCCTGCACCTCGGACAGGTTGTAGGTGCCGTCCTCGTTGACCGGGTGCAGCGGGTCGTCGATCAGCCGCAGGTATTCCACGATCTCATGCGCGGGCCAGCGGCGGGACATCAGCTTCTCGCGCGCCTCGGGCGCGTCCGCCGAGGCGCGGATGGTCGCCACCACCTCGTCCACGTTGCTGACGGCGACGGCGAGACCGCAGAGCACGTGGCTGCGCTCGCGCGCCTTGCGCAGCTCATAGGCGGTGCGGCGGGCGACGACTTCCTCGCGGAACGAGATGAAATGCGTGAGGAAGTCGCGCAGGGCCAGCTGCTCGGGCTTGCCGCCGTTCAGCGCCAGCATGTTGCAGCCGAAGGTCGTCTGCAGCGAGGTGAAGCGGAAGAGCTGGTTCAGCACCACGTCGGGCGTGGCGTCGCGGCGCAGCTCGACCACCACGCGCACGCCATGCCGGTCGGATTCGTCCTGAACCGAGGAGATCCCCTCGACCCGCTTCTCCTTGGCCAGCTCGGCGATCCGCTCGATCAGGGTGGACTTGTTCACCTGATAGGGGATCTCGTCCACGACGATGGCGAAACGGTCCTTCCTCGGCTCCTCGATGTGGGTGCGGGCGCGAATGGTGACGCTGCCGCGACCCTCCAGATAGGCCTTGCGCGCGCCCGAGCGGCCGAGGATCGTGGCGCCGGTCGGGAAGTCGGGGCCGGGGATGATTTCCAGCAGGCGCTCGGTCGGCAGGTCGGGATTGTCGATCAGCTCGAGCGTCGCGTCGATCACCTCGCCGAGGTTGTGGGGCGGGATGTTCGTCGCCATGCCGACCGCGATGCCGCCCGCGCCGTTGACCAGCATGTTCGGGAAGCGCGCCGGCAGGACGGTCGGCTCGCGGTCCTTGCCGTCGTAGTTGTCCTGGAAGTCGACCGTGTCCTTGTCGATGTCCATGAGAAGGTAGTTCGCGACCTTCTCCATCCGGACCTCGGTATAGCGCATGGCGGCCGCGGAATCGCCGTCCATGCTGCCGAAGTTTCCCTGCCCGTCCAGAAGCGGCAGCGACATGGAGAAATCCTGCGCCATCCGCACCAGGGCGTCATAGATCGCGCTGTCGCCGTGGGGGTGGTACTTGCCCATCACGTCCCCGACCGAGCGCGCAGATTTGCGATAGGGCTTGTCCGAGGTGTTGCCGCTCTCGTTCATCGCATAGAGGATGCGGCGGTGCACCGGCTTCAGCCCGTCGCGCAGGTCGGGCAGGGCGCGGCTGACGATCACCGACATCGCGTAGTCGAGATACGAGGTCCGCATCTCGCTGCTGATGTCGATCACCGGGCCGTCGTGATGCATCACCACCCGTGTCGCGGCCGTGTCCGTCTCGCCGGTGTCGGGGGTTTCGGGCAGATCGTCTTCTGGTGTGTCAGCCACGGGCAGTCCTCAACATCTTGTTGAAACCCGGTATAGCCGATGGCCGGGGCAGGGGCAATGAAACCCCGCCCGAAAGCCCGTGCTCGCGGTGTTTTGCGCGCCGTTCAGCCGCGCCGCGCGGCCAGCAGCCAGACCCCGGCCAGCCCGGCCGAGAAGAGCGCGTTCCAGCCCGCCATCGAAACGCCTAGAAAGCTCCACGCGATCTCGTCGCAGCGCACGACCGGGGCCGATTGCAGGCGCGTCATCAGCTCCTGCGCAGACATGCGGGCGAAATCGCCGACCGAGCCCGAGCAGTGCGACGGCCCGGCCCACCAGGTCATCTCGACGCCGACATGGTAGATCGCAAGCCCCACCGCCGCGCCTGCCGCCGCCATCCCGAGCGGCGCCAGCAGCCGCGTCCGGCCGGTCAGCCAGACCAGCCCGCCAAGCGCCACGGCCGCCACATGCGGCCAGCGCTGCAGCACGCACAGCTCGCAGGGCGCGTAGCCCGCCGCCTGGAAGGCCAGCGCCGCGATCAGCAGGAAGGCCGAGCCGGCGGCCGCCAGGATCGAGAGTTGCGTGCCGCTCATAGATACCTCAGCGCCGCGAAGCCGCCCACGAGGGCGATCATGAACAGGGTGAAGACAAGGCCGAGCCGCTGCTCGATGAAGCTCTTGATGGGCGATCCGAAGCGCCACAGCAGGCCCGCCACGATGAAGAAGCGCAGCGCCCGGCCGAGGATCGAGACGGCGATGAACAGCGGCAGCGACAGGCCGGCCGCGCCCGAAAAGATGGTGATGACCTTGAACGGGAAGGGCGTGACGGCAGCGATCAGCACCGCCCAGCCCCCGTATTCGGCGAAACGTGCGGCCAGGTCGGCATAGGCGGCCTCCTTGCCGTAGGCGGTCAGCACCCATTGCCCGACCGTGTCCATCAGCGCCGCCCCGATCCAGTAGCCGAGAAGCGCGCCAAGGACCGAGCCGACCGTCGCGATGGTGGCGATGATGAAGGCCCGCTGCCGGCGCGCCAGCACCATCGGGATCATCAGCACGTCCGGCGGGATCGGAAAGACCGAGCTTTCCACGAAGCTGACCGAGAAGAGCGAGGCGTCGGCATGGCGGTGCCCCGCCAGTCCCATGGTCCAGTCGTAAAGCCTGCGCAGCATGTCAGCCCCTTTCGTGCCTTTCGCGGTGCTTCCCCCCGGGCGTTCCGCGCGTCAAGCCCCTCCCGCGCCTGTCGCGGCGCTGTGATCGCCGGAACTGCCCGCCCGGCCGGGCGTTCCGCATCATCTTCAGGCACATCCGGGGGGATTTGGCACATGCAGTGGCGGGGCAGGCGGGGCAGCCGGAACGTCGTGGACCGGCGCCGCGCGGGCGGGATGGGCGCGGCGGGCGGCCTTGGGATCGCAGGGACGCTGGCCGTCCTGGCCTTCGGCTATTTCTTCGGCATCGACGTGAGCCCGCTGCTCCAGGATCAGGGGCGCGGCGCCGGCACCGGCGAGCTGACGCAGCGCGACGAGGATTGGGGGCAGTTCGTTTCGGTCGTCCTCGCCGATACCGAGGAGGTCTGGCAGCCCGTGCTCCGCGACCAGGCGGGGCTGACCTACGAGGACCCGCAGCTCGTCCTCTTCCGCGGCGTGGTGCAGTCGGCCTGCGGCGGGGCCTCCTCGGCGATGGGGCCGTTCTACTGCCCGGGCGACCAGCGCGTCTATCTGGACACGGACTTCTTCGACATGATGGCCGAGCGGATGGGCGCGGGCGGCGATTTCGCCGCCGCCTATGTCATCGCCCACGAGGTCGGCCACCATGTCCAGAACCTGACCGGCACCCTCGCCGAGGTGAACCGCCAGCGCGGCCGCCTGCCCGAGGCCGAGGCGAACCGCCTCTCGGTCGCGACCGAGCTGCAGGCCGACTGCTATGCCGGCATCTGGGCCCGGCAGGCGCAGGAACGATTCGGCACGCTCGACGTTGGTGACCTTGAAGAGGCCATGCGGGCGGCCGAGGCTGTCGGCGATGACGTGATCCAGGCCAGCGCGGGCCGCACGCCGATGCCGGACAGCTTCACCCACGGCACGGCCGCGCAGCGCCAGACCTGGCTGATGCGCGGCTTTCAGTCCGGCGACATGGCCCAGTGCGACACATTCGGCGCGCGCGATCTGTGACGCGCCGCCACCGACCCGGAGGATGAGATGACCCTGATCGTGAGCCTTGTCGGGCTGCTGACAGCCCTTGGACTGACGCTTGCCGTGGGCGCGCCGCGGCCCCGCCGCGTGCCGGTGCGCGTGCGGCGGCGCTAGCGCGGCAGGCGCGGCGCCCGGCCATGCTCCAGCGTGGCCCAGGCCGGCCACCAGCCCAGCCATTCCAGCAGCACCAGCAGCAGCGCGGCGCCGATGACGCCGAAGACCACCATGACCATCCTGGCGCTCGGGGGATTTCGCACCCATTTGACCGCTCTGAGCAGCCAGACCATGTTGTTCATTCCCGCTCCCGCGACTAAGTGCTTGGGCAAGACCTAAAGACGCCGCGCCGAAACTCAAGAGCCCGACCTTGCCCCATCACCAGGACAGCCGCGACCTTCCCTACAGCGCGCGGCAGATGTACGACCTTGTCGCCGATATCGAGAGCTATCCGCAGTTCCTGCCCTGGAACAGCGCCGCCCGCATCCGAACGCGCCGCGAGACACCCGAGGGCGCCGAGGAGGTGGCGGCCGATCTGGTCATCAGCTTCAAGGTCTTCCGCGAGCGCTTCGGCAGCCGCGTCCTCCTCTGGCCCGAGGACGAGGACGGGCTGCTGCGCATCGACACGGAATATCTGGACGGTCCGTTCAAGTACATGCGCAGCGGCTGGACCTTCCGCGACCGCCCCGAGGGCGGCTGCCACGTGGACTTCTTCGTCGATTTCGAGTTCCGCAACGCGATCCTGCAGCGCCTGATCGGCGTCGTCTTCACCGAAGCGATGCGCCGGATCGTCCGCGCCTTCGAGGAACGCGCCCGAACACTTTATTCCTGAAGGAGACGCCATGCTGCCCGACGCTCCGCACCGCCCTGACCTGATGCCGGCCAAGACGGTCTATGCCCTCTACGCCATCGGCTACCTGGTGGCGCTGACGACGGTGGCCGGGGTCATCTACGCCTATCTGACGCGCGGCAAGGACCCGCTGCTCGACAGCCATTTCGACTTCCAGATCCGCACCTTCTGGATCAGCCTCGCGATCGCGGCCCTCGCCTTCGCAACGATGGTCCTCGGCATCGGTTTCCTCATCTGGATCTTCCTGGCGATCTGGGGCCTTCTTCGCACCGTCTCCGGCTTCCTGCTCGCCCATGAGGGCAAGCCAATCACCGGCACCCGCCATTTCGGCATGATCGCCTACTGAGCCGTCTTCTTCTTCATTTGCATATCCCGGGGGTCCGGGGGCAGAGCCCCCGGCCGTCGCGGGACGCAAATCAACTCAAGGCAGCCCGCAGCGCCTCCGCCCGGTCCGTCCGCTCCCAGGTGAAGGCGGTGGCGCCGTTCAGCGGGTGCGGCGCGCGGCCGAAATGGCCGAAGGTCGCGGTCGGGCGATAGATCGGATGCAGCAGGTCCAGATCGCGGATGATCGCGAAGGGCCGCAGGTCGAACACCTCGCGCACCGCGTCCACGATCCGGGCCACCGGCACCGTCTCGGTCCCGAAGCAGTTCAGGCTGATCGAGGTCGGCTCGGCCACGCCGATCGCGTAGCTCACCTGGATCTCGCAGCGGCTCGCCAGCCCTGCGGCGACGATGTTCTTGGCGACCCACCGCCCCGCATAGGCCGCCGAGCGGTCCACCTTGGACGGGTCCTTGCCCGAGAACGCGCCGCCGCCGTGGCGCGCCATGCCGCCATAGCTGTCCACGATGATCTTGCGCCCGGTTAGGCCGCAGTCGCCCACCGGCCCGCCGATGACGAACTTGCCCGTGGGGTTGACGAAGTACTTGGTGGCGTCCGACAGCCACTCGGCCGGCAGGACCGGCTTGATGATCTCTTCGATCACCGCCTCGCGCAGGTCGGACAGCGCGATCTCGGGGCTGTGCTGGGTGGACAGCACGACCGCGTCGATCCCCTCGGGCCGGCCGTCCGCGTCGTAGCGCAGCGTGACCTGCGACTTTGCGTCCGGGCGCAGCCAAGGCAGGGTGCTGTCGCGGCGGACCTTGCTCTGCCGCTCGACCAGGCGGTGGGCATAGGTGATGGGCGCGGGCATCAGCACGTCGGTCTCGTCCGAGGCATAACCGAACATGAGGCCCTGATCCCCGGCCCCCTGCTCTTCGAGGTTCGCGCGGTCAACCCCTTGATTGATCTCAGGAGACTGCTTGCCGATGATGTTGATGACCGAGCAGGTCGCCCCGTCGAAGCCGACATCGGACGAGGTGTAGCCGGTGTCGTTGATGACCCCGCGCACGATCGCTTCCAGATCGACCCATGCGCTCGTCGTGATCTCGCCCGAGATGATCGCCACCCCGGTCTTGACCATCGTCTCGCAGGCGACGCGGGCGCGCGGGTCCTCGGCCAGGATCGCGTCGAGGATCGCGTCGCTGATCTGGTCGGCGATCTTGTCGGGATGGCCCTCGGAGACGGATTCCGAGGTAAAAAGCGAATATTCGGTCATGGGATCAATACCGGTAGTGGTCGGACTTGAACGGGCCTTCCGGCGTCACGCCGATATAGGCCGCCTGCTCGGGCGAAAGCGTCGAGAGCTTTGCGCCGATCTTCTCCAGGTGCAGCCGCGCCACCTTCTCGTCCAGCGCCTTGGGCAGGATGTAGACGCCGGGCTTGTAGTCCTCGCCCTTGGTCCACAGCTCGATCTGCGCGAGCACCTGGTTGGTGAAGCTGGCCGACATCACGAAGGACGGGTGCCCGGTCGCATTCCCCAGGTTCAGCAGGCGCCCTTGACTGAGCAGGATGATCCGGTTGCCCGAGGGCATCTCGATCATGTCCACCTGGTCCTTGACGTTGGTCCATTTGTGGTTGCGCAGGGCGGCAACCTGGATCTCGTTGTCGAAATGGCCGATATTGCCGACGATCGCCATGTCCTTCATCTCGCGCATATGCTCGAGCCGGATGACGTCGCGGTTGCCGGTCGTGGTGATGAAGATGTCGGCCGTCGCGGCGACGTCTTCCAGAGTCACCACCTCGAAGCCGTCCATCGCGGCCTGAAGGGCGCAGATCGGATCGACCTCGGTCACCTTCACCCGCGCGCCGGCGCCCTGCAGCGAGGCGGCCGAGCCCTTGCCCACATCGCCATAGCCGCAGACGACGGCGACCTTGCCGGCCATCATCACGTCGGTGGCGCGGCGGATGCCGTCGACCAGCGATTCCTTGCAGCCGTACTTGTTGTCGAACTTCGACTTGGTGACGCTGTCGTTCACGTTGATTGCGGGGAAGGGCAGCTGGCCCTTCTTCTGCAGGTCATAGAGGCGGTGCACGCCGGTCGTGGTTTCCTCGGACACGCCCACGATCTGGTCGCGCATCCGGGTGAACCAGCCCGGCGACTGCGCCTGCCGCTTGGCGATCTGCGACTTGATGACCGCTTCCTCGTCCGACTGCGGGACCGGGATGATGTCTTCGCCCGCCTCGGCCCGCGCGCCGAGCAGGATGTACAGCGTCGCGTCCCCGCCATCGTCGAGGATCAGGTTCGGCCCCTCGGGGAACAGGAACGAGCGGTCGAGATAGTCCCAATGCTCTTCCAGCGACTGGCCCTTCACCGCGAAAACCGGGATGCCGGCGGCCGCGATGGCGGCGGCGGCGTGGTCCTGGGTCGAGAAGATGTTGCAGGACGCCCACCGGACATCGGCACCGAGCGCGACCAGCGTCTCGATCAGGACGGCGGTCTGGATGGTCATGTGCAGGCTGCCGACGATGCGCGCGCCGGCCAGGGGCTTGGCCGCGCCATATTCGGCACGCAGGGCCATGAGGCCCGGCATCTCGGTCTCGGCGATGTCCAGCTCCTTGCGGCCGAAGCCGGCAAGGGCGATGTCCTTGATGATGTAGTCCGTCACGCGCGGCCCCGTCTTTATCGTCATGCAAATGTTGACAGCGGGATAGCGCAACCGGGCGGGGATCGAAAGGCCCGAACGTTCGGCATTCGCGGCAGTTCGTCGCCCCTCAGCCGTCCGCGCGGACGGCGGCGATGGTCGGGCCGAGGCCGTCGCGGGGCATCCCGCGCAGCATCTGGTCGCCGATCACGAAAGTCGGCGTGCCCTGGATCGCCATCGCGTCGGCCAGCTCGCGGTTCGCGCGCAGGACCGCCGTCACCGATTCGGTCTGCATCCGGTTCATGATGTCGTCGGCATCGACCCCGATCCGCTCGGCGATCTGGCGCAGGCTCTCGTCCGAGACCTGCCCGCGCATCTCCATCAGAGCGTTATGCGCGGCAAGATACGCCTCGTCCCCCGACGCCTGAAGCACCGCCACCGCGAAGCGCGAGGCCATCTCGCTTTCCGGCCCGAGGATCGGGAATTCCTTCATCACCAGGCGGATGTCACCATCTTCCTCGACAGCGTCAAGCACCTCGGCGTTGAACTGGCGGCAGACGCCGCAGCGGTAGTCGATGAACATCGCCATCTGCGTGCCGCCCTCGGGATTGCCGCCGATCCAGCTGGCGCCGTCCTGAAACAGCCCCTCGGCATGGGTGCTGGCCAGCTCCTGATCGCTGCGGGCGGCCTCGGCCACCTGCCGGGCTTCCAGCTCGCCTATCGCCTCGACCAGCACCTGCGGGTTCTCCATCAGGTAGCTGCGGACGGCGGCACCGAAGGCCGCGCGTTCGTCCTCGGTCATGGCCGAGAGGTCCAGCGCCGAGGCGGGCAGGGCGAAAATCATCAGCGCGGCGATCAGGCGTTTCATCGGCGTCCCTCGGGTCAAGTTGCCGCGACCATCGCGCCGCGCGGGGCAAATGGCAAGAAAGCCCGGATCAGCAATGCGCGAGCAGGGGCAAATGACTAGTGCGACGGCACCGCTCGCGCTAGAGGAGTGGAAAACGGAAGGTCGGGCAGGATGCGGCAGTCGCTTCGGGGTCAGGTGGACCCCTTCATCGTCATGGACGTCATGGACGCCGCCGCACGGGCCGAGGCCGCAGGGCGCCACGTCATCCACATGGAGGTCGGCCAGCCCGGCACCCCCGCCCCCGAAGGCGCCCGCCGCGCGCTGGCCGAGGCGCTGGCGCAGCCGCTCGGCTACACCGTCGCGCTAGGCCTGCCGGCGCTGCGGGCGGGGATCGCGGAGCTCTACCGGCGCTGGTATGGCGTCGAGCTGGACCCGGCGCGGGTGATCGTGACGCCGGGCAGCAGCGGGGCCTTCATCCTGGCCTTCTCGGCGCTGTTCGACGCGGGCGACCGGGTGGCGATGGGCTTTCCGGGCTATCCGTCCTACCGCCAGATCCTGCGCGCCATGTCGCTGGCGCCGGTCGGCATCCCCACGCGCCCCGAGGACCGCTACCAGCCTCGCCCCGAGGACCTGCCGCAGGCGGAGGGGCTGATCCTCGCCTCGCCCGGCAACCCCTCGGGCACTGTCCTCACTGCGCCCGAACTGGCGGCGCTGTCGGAGGCGGCGCAGGCGAAGGGCATGGCGCTCATCTCGGACGAGATCTATCACGGCCTTTCCTATGGCGCGCGCTGCCATTCCGCGCTTGAGGTGACGGATGAGGTTGTCGTCATAAACTCCTTCAGCAAGTACTTTTCCATGACCGGATGGCGGGTCGGCTGGATGGTGGTGCCGGAGGGCATGATCCGCACGGTCGAGCGGCTCGCCCAGAACCTCTTCATCTGTCCGCCCCATGCCAGCCAGGTCGCCGCGCTCGCCGCGCTGGACTGCATCCCCGAGGCCGAGGCGAACCTGGCGGTCTATGCCCGGAACCGCCAGATGATGCTGGAGCGGCTGCCGAAGATGGGCTTTGACCGCATCGCCCCGCCCGAGGGGGCGTTCTACATCTATGCCGATGTCTCGGCGCTGACCGAGAACTCGCTGAGTTTTGCGGCGGAAGTGCTTGAGAAGGCGGGCGTTGCCGTCACGCCGGGGCTCGACTTCGACCCCGAGCGGGGCGCGCGGACGCTGCGCTTCTCCTATGCCCGCGCCACGGCGGACATCGCGGAAGGTCTGGACCGGCTGGAAAGGTTCATGGCCGCAAGATGAGGCTCTGGGCGCTCATCCTGTCGCTGCTGCTGGCGCTGCCCTTCGTGGCGGCGCCCGGTGCTGCGGTGGGCGAGCCTGCGCGGCTGGACCTTGGCGCCTCGGCCCTGACAGTCGCGGGGCGCAACTGGTTTGGCCCCGAACCCCTGGATCTGCGCCTGACGCTGGACCGGCCGGTGCCCTATCGCGTCTTCCTGGTAGGCGAGCCGGCGCGGCTGGTTGTCGATTTGGAAGGGGTGGACCTGACGGGCCAGACACCCGACCAGCTTTTCGGCCATGATCTTGCGCCCGCGGTCCGGTGGGGCAGCCATCAGGAGGGCTGGTCGCGCATCGTAGTCGAGCTGCCCGGCTTCTACCGCATCGAGGGCGCGGGGCAGGCGACCGGCGCGTCGCAGCCGGTGATCCGCCTCACGCTGAGCCCCGTGCGCGAGGCCGAGTTCGCGCCCCGCCCCTCGGCCACGGCGGCGCTGCGCGACCTGCCCGACCCGGCCGACCTGCCGCCGCCCCCGGCGCGCGCCGAGGGCCTGACCGTGATGCTGGACCCCGGCCATGGCGGCTTCGATCCGGGCGCGCAGGCGGGGGGCGAGACCGAGGCCAACCTCGTGCTGACCTTCGCGCTGGAGCTGCGGGCGGCGCTTCAGGCCCGCGGCGTCACCGTCGCCATGACGCGCGAGAAGGACGTCTTCGTCGGGCTGGAGACGCGGATGACGGCCGCGCGCGAGGCGGGGGCGGACCTGCTGCTGTCGCTTCACGCCGACGCGCTGCCGCAGGGGCAGGCGGCGGGGGCGACGGTCTATATCTGGAACCCCACGGCCAACGACCGGGCCGCGGCGCAGCTGGCGCTGCGCCACCAGCGGCACGACCTGGTGGGGCAGGTGGACCTTTCGGGCGAGGACGACGCGCTGGCGGCCGTGATGATGGACTTCGCGCGGACGGACACGCAGCCGCGCTCGGACGCCTTCGCGCGGCTTCTGACCTCGCGCATGGCGCTGCGGGGGATCGGGCTGCACGGGCGGCCCGTACAGGGCGCGGCCTTCGCGGTGCTGAAGTCGCCCGACATCCCCTCGGCGCTGCTGGAGCTGGGCTTCATCTCGGACCCGCAGGACCTGGCGAACCTGACCGACCCTCTGTGGCGCGCGCGCATGGTGGAGGCTGTGGCCGAGGCGATCACCGGCTGGTGGCGCGACGAGGGCGCGCGGGCGGGTCTGCTGCGCCGCTGAGGCCGCAATACGCCTCCAAGTTGTTTTGACCCTGCGCGGGCCTGCGACTATAGCTGGAGGCCTACGTCCCGAAAGGTCACCCGGCCCGTGCTGCGCATCATCCTGTCCTTCTTCGGCGCGATCTTCTCTTGGGTCACGACGGGCCTCGCCTTCGTCGCCCTGACCGTCGGCGCGGTGTTCTGGACCTATTCGCGCGACCTGCCGAGCCACGAGACGCTGGCGCAGTACACGCCCAAGACCATCAGCCGCATCTACTCGGCCGAGGGCCAGCTGATCGACGAATTCGCCGAGGAGCGGCGCATCTTCGTGCCCATCGACGAGGTGCCGGACCTCGTCAAGCAGGCCTTCATCAGCGCCGAGGACAAGAACTTCTACCTCCACCCCGGCTATGACCTGCGCGGCATGGTCGGGGCCGTGGTGCAGGCGGTGCAGTCGCGCGGGGCCAGCGTGCGCGGCGCCTCGACCATCACGCAGCAGGTGATGAAGAACTTCCTTCTCTCCAGTGACCGCAGCGTCGAGCGGAAGGTGAAGGAGCTGATCCTGGCCTCGCGCCTCGAGCGGACGCTGACCAAGGACCAGATCCTGGAGCTGTATCTCAACGAGATCTTCCTCGGCCAGAACAGCTTCGGCGTGGTGGCGGCGGCGCAGGTCTATTTCAACAAGTCGCTGCCGGAACTCGCCCCGCACGAGGCGGCGATGCTGGCCGCCCTGCCGCAGGCCCCTGGCCGCCTGCACCCGGTGCGCGCGAAGGAGCGGCTGACCGAGCGGCGCAACTACGTGCTGCGCGAGATGTGGCAGAACGGCTACATCACCGAGGCGCGCTTCCAGGCCGAGGCGGCCCAGCCCCTGCGCTCGGTCCAGAACGGCGACTTCCCCGCCTGGCAGAGCCAGCTGCCCGCGCGCGACTACTTCACCGACGAGATCCGCCGCCAGCTGAGCCGCGAGTTCGGCCGCGAAGAGTTCTTCGGCGGCGGGCTGACCATCCGCGCCACGGTCGATCCGGACCTGCAGGCGCAGGCGGCCGGGGCGCTGCAGCAGGCGCTGGAGGAATACGACCGCGGCCGCGGCATCTGGCGCGGTACCGGCGAGGCGGTCCCGCCCGAGGCGCTGGCCGCCGAGGCCGCCTGGCGCGCCGCCCTGTGGGAGCTGCGCCTGCCGCGCGACATCCCCGGCTGGCACCCGGCCGTGGTGCTGGAGACCCAGGGCGGCCGCGCCCGCATCGGGATCGAGGGCATTGCCGAGGCGGCCGAGGGGCACTGGATCCCGGCCGAGGACGCGACCTGGGCGCGCCGGCTCGACCGCGAGACGGGGGCGCTCGGCCCCAAGGCGCAGGGGGCGGGCGATCTGGTCCGGCCGGGCGAGGCGGTGCTGGTGCGGGCCATGACGCGCGACAGCGACGGCAGCTTCCTGCGCTGGACGCTGCGGCAGGTGCCCGAGGTGCAGGGCGGCTTCATGGCGATGGACGTGAACACCGGCCGCGTGCTGGCGATGCAGGGGGGCTTTTCCTACCAGTCCTCGGTCTTCAACCGGGCGACGCAGGCGCAGCGCCAGCCGGGATCGTCCTTCAAGCCCTTCGTCTATGCAGCCGCGCTGGACAACAACTACACCCCCGCGACCATCGTGGTGGACGAGCCGATCCGCATCAACACGCCGCAGGGCCTGTGGGAGCCGAAGAACGCGTCCGGCCGCCACTATGGACCCACGCCGCTGCGCACCGGGATCGAGCAGTCGCGCAACCTGATGACCATCCGCATTGCCGACGACATCGGCATGGAGCGGGTGGCGGAATATGCCGAGAACTTCGGCGTCTACGACCGACTGGCGCCGTTCCTGGCCAACGCGCTCGGCGCGCAGGAGACGACGCTGTTCAAGATGGTCGCGGCCTACGCGATGTTTGCCAATGGCGGCGAGCGGGTCGAGCCGACGCTGGTCGACCGCGTGCAGGACCGGCGCGGGCGCACGGTCTATCGCCACGACCAGCGCGAGTGCCGCACCTGCGGCGCGCAGGCGCTGCCGGCGGGGCAGGCGCCGGTGATCGAGACGAACCGCGAGCGGGTGATGGACGCGGTGACGGCCTACCAGCTGACCTCGATGCTGGAGGGGGCGGTGCTGCGCGGCTCGGGCAAGGGCGTGAACCTGCCGGTGCCGATCGCGGGCAAGACGGGCACGACCAACGACGCCAAGGACGTCTGGTTCATCGGCTATTCGAGCAACATCGTCGCGGGCTGCTACTTGGGTTTCGACCAGCCGCGCAGCCTCGGGGCCAACGCCTTTGGCGGCACGCTCTGCGTTCCGGTCTTCAACGCCTTCATGCAGGCGGCGGTCGCGGAATATGGCGGCACGGCCTTCAAGGTGCCGCCGGGCGGCTATTTCGCCAAGATCGACCGGGTGACCGGCCGGCGCTTGGCCGCGGATGCGACGGGGCCGAACGTCATCTCGGAATATTTCCGCGAGGGGACGGACCCGCAATGGGGTGCGCCGCAGGTCGTGTCGGGCTTCGGCTCCGGGCCGGTGGTCCTGCCGTGGGAGGCGGGGGCGGACTCGCGCGCGGGCGCCTCGATCACGACCTCGACCGGCGAGCGGCGGGTGATCCCCAAACGCAGCGATTTCGGCACCATGTCCTCGGGCGGGCTCTACTGACGGCGGCCCGCGCCGGCTGCGTCCCGCGACGCCGCGGGGGGCTGGGCGCCCCCCGCACCCCCCGCCTTGCCGGGGGACGTGCCGCCCCCCGCGCCCCCCGCGCTCGTCTCTCCGACCAGCCGCGCGAGCCACAGGACCAGCAGCGCCAGCAGCGCCGCGATGACGGCGAGCGTGCCCTTGCCGTTGCCGGCGGTCAGGCCCACGGCCCCCGCCAGCCACATCGAGGCGCCGGTGGTGATGCCGCGCACCGAGCCGCCGCTGAAGATGATCGAGCCCGCGGCAAGGAAGGCGACGCCCGCCGTCACGGCCTCGATCAGGCGCAGCGGGTCGACCTGCATCGCGGCATCCCGGTCGAGGCGCAGATGGGTCAGCTCCATCGCGATGATGGTGAAGAGCGCGGCGGCCATCGCGATCAGCATGTGGGTCCGCAGCCCCGCCGCATGGGCGGCGCGCTCGCGCTCCCACCCGATGACGCCGCCGAGGACGAGGGCGAGGCCGAGCCGGGCCGAGGCCGTGCCGAGGCTCATCGAGTCGAGCGGCTGGAAGAGGTCGAGAAGGACGGGCGGCATGGCGGGTTCTCCGTTCTTTTGCAGGCGGAACGCGGGGGCCGCCGGCGGGGTTGCACCGGCCGCCGCCTGCCGCCGCCCGCTGCCCCGGCCAAGGGCGCGGACTTGCCGCCCGCCGCTCTGCGCGCTATCACCGCGCACCTGACCCCGACACCGACCCGGACCCGAAGGAAGCCTGCCCATGCGCGCCGAGACGCAGTCCACGATCGAAGCCATCCGCCGCTCGCTGACCCTGCTTGGCCAGCGGCTGGACTGGACGACCGCGCCGCACCGGCTGGAGGAGATGAACGCCATGATCGAGGATGGCGATCTGTGGTCCGATCCGGCCCGCGCGCAGAAGCTGATGCGCGAGCGGCAGGCGCTGTCGGACGCGATCGAGACCTACCGCCGCATCGACGGCGATCTCTCGGCCAATGCCGAGATGGTCGAGTTGGCCGAGGAGGAGGGCGATGCCGAGCTGGTCGCCGAGGCCGAGGCGAACCTGAAGGCGCTGGCGCAGCTGGCCGCCCAGAAGGAGCTGGAGGCGCTGCTGAACGGCGAGGCGGACGGCAACGACACCTTCCTCGAGATCAACGCGGGCGCGGGCGGCACCGAAAGCTGCGATTGGGCGGCGATGCTGGCGCGGATGTATGTGCGGTGGGCCGAGAAGAAGGGCTACGAGGTCGAGCTGCTCTCCGAGACCTCGGGCGACGAGGCGGGCATCCGCAGCGCCGCCTACAAGATCACCGGGCGCAACGCCTATGGCTGGCTGAAATCGGAATCGGGCGTGCACCGCCTGGTGCGGATCAGCCCCTATGACAGCGCGGCGCGGCGGCACACCTCGTTCAGCTCGGTCTGGGTCTATCCGGTCGTCGACGACAACATCGAGATCGAGATTCCCGACCGCGACATCCGCATCGACACCTACCGCTCGTCGGGCGCGGGCGGGCAGCACGTCAACACCACCGACTCGGCCGTGCGGATCACCCACCTTCCCACGAATATCGTCGTGACCAGCTCGGAGAAGTCGCAGCACCAGAACCGGGCGAACGCTATGGCGGCGCTGAAGGCGCGGCTCTACCAGATGGAGCTGGACAAGCGGAACGCTGAGATCAACGCCCAGCACGCCTCCAAGGGCGATGCAGGCTGGGGCAACCAGATCCGCTCCTACGTGCTGCATCCCTACCAGATGGTGAAAGACCTCAGGACCTCGGAAGAGACCAGCGACACGCAGGGCGTGCTGGACGGCGATCTCGACCGCTTCATGGCGGCGACGCTGGCGCTGGACGTGGCCGGCAAGAGCCGGGCCGAGGCCAACGCCGAGGACTGACCGCGACGCCACGTTCATGCTGCGCTGCGGCATGGATTCCTGAAACCTGTTGCGCGGCAGGCCGTTGTGCTATGCTGCACGTGCATCATCAGGAGCGGAGGCGATGGAGGACAAGAGCATCAACCTGGCCCTTCAGGGCGGCGGGGCGCATGGCGCCTTTACCTGGGGCGTCCTCGACCGGCTGCTGGACGAGCGCTGGCTGCAGTTCAGCGCGATCACCGGCACCTCGGCCGGGGCGCTGAACGGGGCGGCGCTGAAGGCGGGCCTCGGGGCCAAGAAGGGGCCGGCGGGACGGCGGGCGGCGCGCGAGAACCTGGACGCGCTCTGGTCCGAGGTCGGCTCGGTCAGCGACAACCGGGTGGTGCGCTGGCTGCAATCGCTGATGCCCATGCCGCGCGGCTTCCAGCGCCTGACCGAGACCTTCTCGCCCGCGGCTTGGCTGGACAACCTGACGCGGCTCTTCAGCCCCTATGACTACGGGCCGTTCTACGTCAACCCGCTCGGCAACCTGCTGCGCAGGCTGCCCTATCCCGATTTCTGCTGCGAGAGCGGGCCGGACCTGTTCGTCGCGGCGACGAACGTGCGCACGGGCCGGATCAAGGTCTTCACCGGCAGTCACGCGACGGCCGAGGCGGTGATGGCCTCGGCCTGCCTGCCGACGCTGTTCCAGGCGGTCGAGATCTTCGACGAGGGCACCGGCCGGGTCGAGGCCTTCTGGGACGGCGGCTATGGCGGCAACCCGGCGATGTTCCCGCTGTATCGCAAGCAGTATCCGCGCGACATCCTGATCGTGGCGATCAACCCCCTGATGCGCGACGCGCTGCCGAAGACCCCGGTCGAGATCGCGGACCGGGTGAACGAGATCAGCTTCAACAGCTCGCTGGTGAACCAGCTGCGCGCGATCAACTTCGTCAAGGAGCTGTCGGCCGAGAACCGGCTCGGCGGATCGCGCGCCATGAAGAACGTGCTCGTGCACCTGATCGAGGACGACGCGCTGATGATGAACCTGACCGCGCGCAGCAAGCTGCTGCCGAAGCCGGGGCTTCTGGCCCACATGAAGCAGGCGGGGCAGGCGGCGGCGGACCGGTTCCTCGAGGAACATGCCGGCAAGCTGAACCACGCGGACAGCTTCGATTTGTCGGCGCTGTTCCCGGACATGCCGTCGGGCAGCTAGACGTCGAGGGCGGAGGGCTTGCGTCCCGCGGCGATGCGGGGGGCGTGCCGCCCCCCGCGCCCCCCGGCCTTTTGCAGGGGGCGGCGCGCCCCCTGCACCCCCGTCCGCTCAGGCGGCCATTGCCGATGCGATGCGGGCGGCGAGGCGGGCGTTGTTCAGGACAAGGGCGATGTTGCTGTCGAGCGAGCGGCCTTCGGTCAGCTCGAAGATGCGGCCGAGGAGGAAGGGCGTGACGGCCTTGGCGGCGATGCCCTGCGCCGCGGCCTCGGAGAGGGCCTGCTCGATCACCGGCATGATCTGGTCCTGCGCGATCTCGTCGGCCTCGGGGATGGGGTTCGCGACCAGCTGCCCGCCCCTGAGGCCGAGGGCGGCGCGCATGGCGGCGGCGGCGGCGATCTCTTGGGGGCTGTCCATGCGCAAGGGCGCCTTGATCCCCGAGGCGCGCGACCAGAAGGCCGGCAGCTCGTCCTGGCCATAGGCGATGACCGGCACGCCGAGCGTTTCAAGCACCTCCCAAGTCTTCGGCAGATCGAGGATGGCCTTGGCGCCCGCCGCCACCACCGTCACCGGGGTCTGCGCCAGTTCCTGAAGGTCGGCCGAGATGTCGAAGCTTGTCTCGGCGCCGCGATGCACGCCGCCGATGCCGCCCGTCGCGAAGACCTTGATGCCGGCCAGATGCGCGCAGATCATCGTCGCGGCGACGGTCGTGGCGCCGGTGCGGCCATTGGCGATGCAGACGGCGAGGTCGGCGCGGGAGAGCTTCATCGCTTCGGCGGGCGGGGTCTGGGCGAGGGCGCGCAGCGCCTCGGGTGTCAGGCCGATATGGATGCGCCCGCCCATGACGGCGATCGTCGCGGGCACGGCGCCGCCCTCGCGGATCACGGCCTCGACCTTCTCGGCCATCTCGAGGTTCTGGGGCCAGGGCATGCCATGCGTGATGATCGTCGATTCCAGCGCGACGACGGGCAGGCCGCGGTCCAGCGCGTCGCGGACCTCGGGCGCGAAGGTGAGAGGGGCTTGGTGGGTCACGGTACGTCCTTTCCGGAGACATGCGCCGCCGAGGCGTTGACGGCGCGCGCGAGCGCGGTGCTGCGCCCCCGGCTGTCGAGTTCGGCGGCGAGATGGGCCGCCAGGAAGCAGTCGCCGGCGCCGGTGACGCGGGCGACGGCCACGGCGGGCGGGGTGTAGGTCAGCGTCTCGGCGCCGACGGCGGCATCGGCGGCGGCGCGCGGCCCGTCGGTCACGAGAACGCGGGCCGCTCCGCGCGCGACCACGGCCTCGGCCGCGCTGGCGGCATCGGGGCAGGCGCGGCCGGCGAGGATCTCGGCCTCGAGGCGGTTGAGGTAGAAGCAGCCGCGCCGCGCGGCGATCAGCGGCTCGAGCCGCTCGGCCTTGCCGGGGCTGGCGGGCACGACGCGCAGGTCGGCCTGCGACAGGCGCGGATCGCGGGGAACGGCGGCCAGCAGCTCTTCGGTCAGGTTGCCGTCCAGAACCACCGGGCCGTCCCAAGACGACAGCGCGCCCGACAGGGGCGCCAGGATCTCGGCCCCCGCCATCTCGAGGCTGAAGGCGTCGGCGATGGCGGCGATCAGCCCCTCGCTGTCCTCGATCCCCATGTAGCAGTCGGTCGGAAGGCCGGTGTCGCGGGCCAGGTGTTCGGTGATGACGCCGAGGCGCTGCGCCTCGACCACCAGCGCCTCGCCCTCGGGATCGCGGCCGACGGCCGAAAGGACCGCGGGCCTCAGCCCCCACCGCGCCAAGGCCACCGCGACGTTCAGCGCCACCCCGCCGGGCAGGTGGCGGATGCGCCCCGGCACGTCCGCGCCCGGCGCCATGCGGCGCGGCGCCCGGCCGATCACGTCCCAGAGCATCGCGCCGATGCACAGGATGTCGGGCTGCCGGGTCACGGAGAGGGGGTCAGTCATCGCCATCCTTCAGCTCGGCGCGCAGGAAGCGCTCGAAGTCGTCGAGGTCCACCGGGTCGAACTGCCCGAAGCCCTGCATCCAGACCGAGGCCGTCCGCATGCCGTCCGGGTCCAGCTTGCACCAGGTGATCCGTCCCCGCCGCTCTTGCCGGATCAGCCCCGCGGCTGCAAGCACCGCGAGGTGCTTCGAGATGGCCGCGAGGCTCATCTCGAAGGGCGCCGCGACATCGCTGACGGCCATGTCGTCCTCGAGCAGCATCGTCAGCACGCGCCGGCGCGTGGGATCGGCCAGGGCCGCGAAGATCAGGTCCAGACGCTCGGGCAGGGTCATCTCAGCGCCTTTTCGATGCGGAACGGTCAACCGGCCGGTTGAGTAATGACGCGGCAGCGCGGCGAAGGCAAGATGCCGCGTCCCCGCGCGGTTCACGCTAAAACGCGTCGGATCAATGACTTGCGCGGCTGCCGCGGCTGCTTGACTTGGGTCCGCATCCCCCCTAGACACCCCCCAACCGACACGGGGGCGTGAGTGATGGCCGAAGAGCCCCGGAACGAGCAGGACAGGGACGCCGACGCGGCCCGCCTGCGCGATCTGGAGGCCCGGATTGCCGCGCTGACCCCCAAACCCTCCGGCACCTCGCCGATGGGGAAATACGAACAGGCGAACCTCGCCTGGAGGATGGTGATCGAGTTCGTGACCGGGCTCTGCCTTGGCGGGGCGGTCGGATACGGGCTGGACTATCTCTTGGGCACAGGGCCCTTGCTGATGGTCCTGTTCATCTTCCTCGGCCTTGCGGCCGGCATCAAGACGATGATGCGCACCGCGGGCGAGCTTGAACGGACAGCCGGCAGATCGCCGGACGAGGCACAACCCGGACAGGCGCCGGGACGAGACGAGAGGGACTGATCGTGGCGACAGCGACTGGCGGCGGCCTTGAATTCCACCCGATGGACCAGTTCGTGGTCCGCCCGCTCTTCGGCGACGGCGCGGTGGCCTGGTACACGCCCACGAACGTGACGCTGTGGCTGTTCCTGACGGCGCTGGCCGCCATTGCCGTGCTGGTCCTGGGCACCCGCGGCCGCGCCATCGTGCCGAACCGCGCGCAATCGGTGGCCGAACTGGCCTATGGCCTCGTCTACAAGATGATCGAGGACATCGCGGGCAAGGACGGGCTGCGCTACTTCCCCTATGTGCTGACGCTGTTCATGTTCATCGTCTTCGCCAACCTCCTGGGGCTGGTGCCGATGGCCTTCACCGTCACCTCGCACATCGCGGTGACCGGCATCCTGGCCATGGCCGTGTTCCTGGGCGTGACGATCATCGGCTTCGTGAAGAACGGCGCGCATTTCCTCGACCTGTTCTGGATCCGCTCGGCGCCGCTGGCCGTGCGCCCGATCCTGGCCGTGATCGAGGTCATCAGCTACTTCGTGCGCCCGCTGAGCCTCTCCATCCGTCTTGCCGGCAACATGATCGCCGGTCACGCGGTCATCAAGGTCTTCGCGGGCTTCGCGGCCATCGCCGCCGTCGCGCCCGTCGCCATTATCGCAGTCGTCGGGATGTATGCCTTCGAGGTGCTGGTCGCCTTCGTGCAGGCCTATGTCTTCACCATCCTGACCTGCGTTTACCTCAAGGATGCGCTGCACCCGTCGCACTGACGTCTGCCGCCTTTCGGGCGGTCCCGGGTGCCGGGACCGCATCCCCTGAAATCACCAAACCCAAAACCGCAAGGAGACTAACATGACCGGTGATATCGCAGAACTCGGCCAGTACATCGGCGTCGGCCTGACCGCCTTCGGCATGGGCTTCGCCGCCCTCGGCGTCGGCAACGTCGCCGGCAACTTCCTCGCCGGCGCGCTGCGCAACCCGTCGGCCGCCGCCGGCCAGACCGCCACGCTGTTCATCGGCATGGCCTTTGCGGAAGCCCTGGGGATCTTCTCGTTCCTCGTCGCGCTTCTGCTGATGTTCGCGGTCTGATCCTCGGCCATCCTTGCGGCGGGGTGGGGCCATGCCCCCACCCCTTCGTGACTTTCAAGGCCATGGGGTAGGATATGATCAGCCTGTTGCAAGGGGCCGCCACCACCGCGGCCGAGACCACTGAGGCGCCGGGAGCGGGTGACGAGATCGTCATCATCACCGAAAGCGCGACCCACGGCGCCGAAACCCATTCCGTCTATGGGGACGCGGCCCATTCCGCGGCAGAAGGCGCCGGCCTTCCGCAGCTGGACATCACCACCTTCGGCAACCAGATCTTCTGGCTGGTCGTCACCCTGGTCGTTCTGTATCTGGTCCTGTCGCGCGTGGCCCTGCCGCGCATCGCGGCGGTCCTGTCCGACCGTCAGGGCGCCATGACCGGCGATCTGATGGCCGCCGAAGAATTCAAGCAGCGCGCCCGCGAGGCCGAGGCTGCCTATGACAAGGCGCTGGCCGAAGCGCGGGGCGAGGCGCAGCGCATCGTCGCCGCCAACCGCGCCGAGATCCAGGCCGAGCTGAACAACGCCATCGCCCGCGCCGATGCCGAGATCGCCGCCCGCACGGCCGAATCCGAGACGCGCATCCGCGAGATCCGCGCCACGGCCGAAACCGACGCCCGCGAGGTCGCCCAGGAGGTGACGGCGGCGCTGGTCGCGGCCTTCGGCGGGAACGCCGACAACGCGGCGGTCACTGCCGCCGTGGACAGCCGCATGAAAGGGGCGATGCAATGAACCGCCTGATCGCCACCGCGACCGCCTCTGCCCTCGTCACGGGTCTGGCCGCGGCTCCCGCCGCCGCCGCGACCGGGCCGTTCTTCTCGCTACGCAACACGGACTTCATCGTCCTGCTGGCCTTCCTCGTCTTCATCGGGGTGTTGGTCTACTTCAAGGTGCCGGGCCTTCTGGCCGGGCTGCTGGACAAGCGCGCCGACGGCATCCGCCGCGACCTGGAGGAGGCCCGCCGCCTCCGCGAGGAAGCGCAGGAGATCTATGCCAGCTACGAGCGGCGCCAGCGCGAGGTGAAGACCCAGGCCGAGGCCATCGTCACCGGCGCCCGCCGCGAGGCCGAGGCGCAGGCCGCCAAGGCTCAGGACGACCTGCGCCGCTCGATCGACCGCCGGCTTCAGGCCGCGCAGGACCAGATCAGCAGCGCCGAGAAGGACGCCGTGCGCGCGGTGCGCGACCGGGCGGTCGCGACCGCCGTGGCCGCGGCCTCGGAGATCCTCGCCGCGCAGGTGCGGGCGGGGCAACGTTCGGCCGGGATCGACGACGCCATCGAAGACGTGGCGCGCCGGCTGAACTGAGCCTTCGACAACTGACAGTGATCCGGCCCCCGCGCAGCCCCTGCGCGGGGGCTTTTCGTTGCGCTGCGACTACGGTGGGCAGGCATGAAAAAGGGCCGGGATACCTCCCGGCCCTTGTCGCTGCCGTGGCGGCGGCGCTCAGCGCGTCGGACGGATCAGGATCTCGACCCGGCGGTTCTGGGCGCGGCCCGCGGCCGTGTCGTTCGAGGCGACAGGCTGGGACGCGGCGACGCCCGTGGCCGAGAGGCGGTTCTGCGCGACGCCCGCGGCGGCGAGGATGCCCGCGACCGATTGCGCGCGGCGCTGCGAGAGGTCCTGGTTGATCGCCTGCGTGCCGGTGCTGTCGGTATGGCCGACGACCTGGACCACGCTGTTCGGATACTGGTTCAGGTTGCGCGCGACGGCATAGAGGTCCTGCTGCGCGACGCCCGAGACGGCGGCCGAGCCGGTGGCGAAGAGGATGCCCTCGGGCAGGACGACCTGCAGGTAGTCGCCGCGGTTGACGACCTGGACGTTCGGGTTCGAGATCGACTGCTGCAGGTCACGCGCCTGGCGGTCGAGGATGTTGCCGGCGACCGCGCCGACGATGCCGCCCACGATGGCGCCGCGGGCCGCGTCCCGGCCCTCGTTGTTGCTGTCGTCGTCGCGGGCCGCGCCGAGGATCGCGCCGGTGGCGGCGCCCGCGATGGCGCCCTGCTGCGTGCGGGACAGGCCGCCGACGCCGGTGCCGGTGTTCGGGTCGGCGCAGGCGCCGAGGGCCATCAGGCCGCAGACGGCGAGGATGGTGGTGTTGCGGAGTTTCATCGGGCTCCCTTTCCTTGGGTCGGCGCGCAAGGGGCGCGCCATGATCATGTGACCGCCCGATCCCGGGCTGCCGTCCAACGTCGGTGAAGCTGGCGCAGTTCCGGATCAAAGGGAAGGCAAGTTTCGGTGAAGGCGCTGGAAATGCGCCGAAAATGGCCGGCGGACGGGGATGGGCCACAGCGTCGGGCTTGCGCCCGCGGGCCGCTGGCGGCAGAAGCGGGGGACCATGCCCGCCAGCACCCGCATCCCCCCGCCGCTGCCCTTTGCCGCGCAGGTCGCGATCTTCTCGCGTCTGCACGAGGCCAATCCTGCGCCCAAGACCGAGCTGGACTACGTGAACCCCTTCACGCTGGTCGTCGCCGTGGCGCTGTCGGCGCAGGCGACGGATGTGGGGGTGAACAAGGCGACCAGGGGCCTCTTTGCGGTGGCCGACACGCCCGCGAAGATGCTGGAACTGGGCCTCGAGGGGGTGACCGAGCACATCAAGACCATCGGCCTCTTCCGGCAGAAGGCCAGGAACGTGATCGCCCTGTCGCGCCTGCTGGTCGAGGAGTTCGGCGGCGAGGTGCCCGACAGCCGGGCGGCGCTGATGCGGCTGCCGGGCGTGGGGCGGAAGACGGCGAATGTCGTTCTCTCCTGCGCCTTCGGCCATCCGGCGCAGGCCGTGGACACGCATATCTTCCGCGTCGGCAACCGCACCCGCATCGCGCCCGGCCGCGACGTGGACGAGGTCGAGCGCGCGATCGAGGACAACGTGCCCGCGCGGTTCCAGACCCATGCCCATCACTGGCTGATCCTGCACGGGCGCTATATCTGCCAGGCGAGGCGCCCGCGCTGCGCGGTCTGCCCGATCCATGATCTCTGCCCCTACGAGGAGAAGACCGCATGAGCAGCCCCCCGAAGAACGGGCCCTACGTGATCGGCATCGGCAACGCCGTGATGGACGTGATCGCGCCGACCGAGGAGGCGCGGCTGGCCGAGCTGGGCATCACCAAGGGCATCATGCAGCTGGTCGAGCGCGAACGGTCCGAGTTCCTGATGGCGGCGCAGGCCAATGACCATTCAGCGCGTCGTGAGGGCAGCCGCATGATCGCCGGGGGGAGCGTTGCGAACACGCTGGCCGGGATCGGCGGGCTGGGGCTGCGGACGGCCTTCATCGGGCTGGTGGCGGATGACGAGATCGGGCGGGCCTATGCGGCGCAGACCGAGGGGGCGGGGACGCGCTTCGTCAACGCTCCGGTGGCGGGGGCGGCGCTGCCCTCGTCGCGCAGCATCATCATGGTGACGCCGGATGGCGAGCGCTCGATGAGCACCTATCTTGGGATTTCGGCCGAGCTGGGGCCGGAGGATGTCGTGCCGGAGGTCTTCGAGGGGGCGGGCTGGCTGTTCCTCGAAGGTTATCTCTTCGACAAGGACAAGGGGAAGGCGGCCTTCCTCAAGGCGGCCGAGTGCTGCCATGCCGCCGGCGGGCAGGCCGGGATCGCGCTGTCGGACCCGTTCTGCGTGGACCGGCACCGCGCCGACTTCCGGCGGCTGGTCGCCGGGCCGATGGATTACGTGATCGGGAACGTGCACGAGTGGCAGGCGCTCTACCAGGTCGAGGATCTGGAGGAGGCGCTGCGGCTGGCCAGCGCCGATTGCGGGATGGTGATCTGCACCCGCTCGGGCGAGGACGCGATCCTGATCCGCGGGGGCGAGCGGGCGGTGGCGCCGGTCCGGCGCGTCGTGCCGGTCGATGCGACCGGGGCGGGCGATCAGTTCGCGGCGGGGCTGATCCACGGGCTGGCGATCGGCGCGCCGCTGGAGGCGGCGGGGCGGATGGGCTGCATCGCGGCCGCCGAGGTCATCTCGCATGTGGGCGCGCGGCCGGAGGCGGATGTGCGCGCGCTGCTGCGGGCGGAGGGGCTGGTCTAGGCTTGCGTCCCGCGACCGCGGGGGGCCAGCCCCCCGCACCCCCCGGGATATTTCGGGACCAAAGCAGGCGGCGCCAGCTTGGGCAGGGGATCGGCGTCGCACGGGCCCGGCGTTGCGCGCTGCAAGGGGCGCGTGTATCACGGCGCAGACAAGAGCAGCTGAAGGATGGGCGCATGCGCAGGGTTGTCATCACCGGGTTGGGAATGGTCACGCCGCTGGCCTCGGGGGTCGAGGCGACGTGGGAGCGGCTTCTGGCCGGACGCTCGGGCGCGGGGCCGATCACGCGCTTCGATCCCAAGGACGTGGTGACGAAATATGCCTGCGAGATCCCTTATGGCGACGGCTCGGACGGGACGTTCAACCCCGACGACTGGATGGAGCCGAAGGACCGGCGCAAGGTCGATGACTTCATCCTTTACGGCATGGCGGCGGCGCAGCAGGCGGTGGAAGACGCCGGCTGGATGCCCGAGGACGAGGAGGGCCGGCTGCGGACCGGCGTGATGATCGGCTCGGGGATCGGCGGGCTGACCTCGATCGCCGAGACGGCGGTGCTGATCAAGGAGCGGGGGCCGAAGCGGGTCTCGCCCTTCTTCATTCCGGGGGCGCTGATCAACCTGATTTCGGGGCAGGTCTCGATCCGCTACGGGTTCAAGGGGCCGAACCATGCCGTCGTCACCGCTTGTTCGACCGGCGCCCATGCCATCGGGGATGCGGCGCGGATGATCCGTTACGGGGACGCCGACGTCATGGTCGCGGGCGGGGCCGAGAGCCCGATCAGCGAGATCGGGATCGCCGGCTTCAACGCCTGCAAGGCGCTGTCGACGAAGCGGGACAACGATCCGGCGGCGGCCTCGCGGCCCTATGATGTGGACCGGGACGGGTTCGTGATGGGCGAGGGCGCAGGGATTGTCGTGCTGGAGGAATACGAGCACGCCAAGGCGCGGGGCGCGAAGATCTATGCCGAGGTGCTGGGCTACGGCCTGTCGGGAGATGCCTACCACATCACCGCGCCGTCCGAGGACGGGGATGGTGGCTATCGGGCGATGGAGGCGGCGCTGAAGAATGCCGGGCTGACGCCGGACCGGATCGACTACATCAACGCGCATGGCACCAGCACCATGGCCGACACGATCGAGCTGGGCGCCGTCGAGCGGCTGCTGGGCGATCACGCGGGGAACGCGGTGATGTCCTCGACCAAGTCCTCGATCGGGCATCTTTTGGGCGCGGCGGGCGCGGTGGAGGCGATCTTCTGCACGCTGGCGATCCGCGACCAGATCTGCCCGCCGACGATCAACCTGGACAACCCTGCGGTCGAGCCGAAGCTGGACCTGGCGGCGAATGCGGCCGTCAGGCGCAAGGTCGATGTGGCGCTGTCCAACAGCTTCGGCTTTGGCGGCACCAATGCCAGCCTGATCCTGGGGCGCGTAGCGGAATGATCTGGCGCAACCTCGCCTCGAACATGCTGACGCTGCTGATCGTGCTGCTGGTGGCGGCGGCGGCGGCGGTGGCCTGGGCGCAGCGGGAGTTCACCGGGCCGGGCCCGAGCGAGGTCGCGCAATGCATCGAGATCGCGCCCGGCGCGAGCCTCGGCGCGGTGGGCCAGCGGCTGGCGGCGCAGGGGGCGGTCTCGAACGCCTATATCTTCCGGGCGGGCACCGACTATATCGGCAAGTCGGGCGATCTGAAGTTCGGCAGCTTCCTCGTGCCGCCGCGGGCGAGCATGGAGGAGATCGTGGGCGTCATCACGGCCGGCGGCCCCTCGACCTGCGGGACCGAGGTGCTGGTGCGCGTGGGCGTGCGCGAGAACGCGGTGATCCTGCGCGATACCAATCCCGAGACCGGCGCCTATGAGGAAGTGGCGCGCTGGAACCCGGCCGCCGGCGAGCGGCCCGAGGCCATCGCGGCGGCCGAGGCCGAGGAGGGCGCCCGCCTGTCCCTGGTCATGGCCGAGGGCGTGACGAGTTGGCAGGTGGTCGAGGCGCTGAACGCGGTGAGCGTGATGACCGGCGAGATCGCCGAGATCCCCGCCGAGGGAAGCTTGGCGCCCGACACCTACCTGCTGAGCCGGGGCGGGGACCGGAACGCGATCCTCGTCGAGATGGCGCGGCGGCAGGAGGCGATCCTGGCGGCCGAATGGGAGAACCGGGCCGAGGGGCTGCCCTATGCCGATCCTCAGGAGGCGCTGATCATGGCCTCGATCGTGGAGAAGGAGACCGGCGTCGCGGCCGAGCGGCCGCAGGTGGCCAGCGTCTTCGTCAACCGCCTGCGGCAGGGAATGCGGCTGCAGACCGACCCGACGGTGATCTACGGCGTGACCGAGGGCCGCGGCATCCTCGACCGCGGCATCCGCCGGTCCGAACTGGACCGGGTGACGCCGTGGAACACCTACCAGATCGACGGGCTGCCGCCGACGCCCATCGCCAATCCCGGCCGCGCGGCGATCCGGGCGACGCTGAACCCGGACACGACGGAGTACATCTTCTTCGTCGCGGACGGGACGGGCGGGCACGCCTTCAGCCGGACGCTGGCCGAGCACAATGCCGCCGTCGCCCGCTGGCGCGAGATCGAGCGGCGGCAGGGCCTGCCGGCCGACAGCCCCGTGCAGACCGACGAGTAACGCACCGACAAGATTTGACAAAAGGGCGCGCCCGCCGCAGGCTTGCGGCGGGCGTTCCTGTCTGGTCGCGGCACCCGGCCGCGGCGGCGCCCTTCGACCGGAGGAAGCCAAGATGAAAATGTCCGATATGTTTGCGATGCTGGCCCAGAACGCGCGCGTCTTCGAGGAGCGCATGGGCGCCTGGCAGGCCGAGATGTCCAAGAACAGCGAAGAGGCGATGGAGCAGGCCCGCAAGTGGCAGGAGGGGGCCGTCCAGCGGCAGGAAGAGGTGAACCAGCAGCTGCGCGCCCACATGGAGCAGGCCAGCGAGCAGGTTCGCAACCAGTGGACGCAGATGCAGTCCGCCTGGGAAAGCCAGTTCGAGCGGCTGCGCCAGCAGGGCGAGGAGATGCGCGCGGCGGCCATGAAGATGAGCGGCGGCAAGGACAGCGCCGGCTTCGCCGATTGGGCCGAAGCCTATGCGGCGCAGATGGTCTCGTTCGCGCAGAAGATGCAGGGCGAGGCCGCCGATGCGATCGCCAAGGCGACCGAGGCGCGCGCCAACCGGAAGGGCTGAGGAATCGGCACCGGCGTTGCGGTCGCGAGTCGCGGCGGCCACGCCGTTTCGCCGGGATGCGTTGCTCGTCCCTTGGTTGTGCACGGTGTTGGTGTTGCGCGGCTAACCCCATGCTTTAATTCGACAGTTCGCGCCGTTGCGCAGGGTGATGCGGATTTCGTTGACTTGCCGTACGCCCTAGGGTAGAAAGTTTACATGCTGGGAGAAATGGGCAAGCGGCCGGGGGCAACCCCGCGCCGCTTTTTCGTTTCGAGCTCGTGCGGACAGGACACGAGGCGGGGCAGATTGCATGAATGATATGGATTGGGGCGGGGTCGGGGATCCCGAAGGACCTTTCGTGGCCGGCACGCAGGCGGGGCATCTTGCCGCGCTGAAAGCCGAAGGCGCTCCCGTCGAGGAGGACGAGATCGCCGTCGCGCAATGGCTCTTCTGGGACTACGTGAAGGATCTGCGGGCGCATCAGGCAGAGCTGGCGCAGGCGGACCCACGCGAGATCGAGCCGGCGCGGCTGAAGAAGGCGGTTGAGACCGCCCGGACGGTCCGCGACGCGATTTCGCTTCTGATGCAGGAGAGGAACAAGGTTGACAAACTTCGCAAGGATATCGCCGGCGGGGTCGGAGGGGGAAGCCTCGACCTTGACGCCGCACGAGATGAGGTCGGGCGCCGCCTGGCTTGCCTCCGCCGCGCCGGAGGAGGTTGAGGACTTCCTCGGCGGGCTGTCCGAGAACGCGCTGCTGTCGCTGCCCTGGCTCTTCGAGTTCTGGGCGCTCCCGCACCAGCTGCCCCCCGAGGGCGACTGGAAGTCTTGGGTCATCATGGGCGGGCGCGGGGCGGGCAAGACCCGCGCCGGATCGGAATGGGTGCGGCGGATGGTCGAGGGACCGTCCGCCGCGGCGCCGGGGCAGTGCCATCGCGTGGCGCTGGTCGGCGAGACCTTCGACCAGGTCCGCGACGTGATGGTCTTCGGCGAGTCGGGCATCCTGGCCTGCTCGCCCCCGGACCGGCGGCCGGTCTGGGAGGCGGGGCGGCGCCGGCTGGTCTGGGCCAACGGCGCCACGGCCACCTGCTATTCGGCCCATGAGCCGGAGGCGCTGCGCGGGCCGCAGTTCGACGCGGCCTGGGTCGATGAGCTGGCCAAGTGGAAGAAGGCCGAGGATGTCTGGGACATGCTGCAATTCGCGCTGCGCCTCGGAGAGCATCCCCAGCAGGTCGTCACCACGACGCCCCGTAATGTGGGGGTGCTGAAGCGGATCATGGCGAATGCCTCGACCGTGGTGACCCATGCGCCGACCGAGGCAAACCGCGCCTATCTGGCCGAGAGCTTTCTCGCCGAGGTCGAGGCGCGTTACGGCGGCACGCGGCTGGGCCGGCAGGAGCTGGAGGGGGTGCTGCTCGACGATGTCGAAGGGGCGCTCTGGACGACGGCGATGCTGGAAGGGGCGCGCCTCGGCGAGGTGCCGAAGCTCGACCGGGTGGTCGTCGCGGTCGATCCGGCGGTGACGGCGGGGCGGGCGAGCGACGAGTGCGGGATCGTGGTGGCGGGCGTCGTCATGTCGGGCGAGCCGCGGGACTGGCGCGCCTATGTGTTGGAGGATGCCAGCATTCGCGGCGGGCCGACGGACTGGGCGCGCGCGGCCATCGCGGCGATGGACCGGCACGGGGCCGAGCGGCTGGTGGCCGAGGTGAACCAGGGCGGCGATCTGGTCGAGAGCGTCGTGCGGCAGGTCGATCCCCTGGTGCCGTTCAAGGCGCTGCGGGCGACGCGCGGCAAGGGCCTGCGGGCCGAGCCGGTGGCGGCGCTCTACGAGCAGGGGCGCGTGAAGCACCTGCGCGGCGGCACGCTGGGCACGCTCGAGGACCAGATGTGCCAGATGACGGTGCGGGGCTACGAGGGCACGGGCAGTCCGGACCGGCTGGATGCGCTGGTCTGGGCGCTGCACGAGCTGATGATCGAGCCGGCGGCCGGATGGCGGCGTCCGCAGATGCGGCGCCTTTGAGGCAAAACCGGGGCGTTCTGCCCGCAGAAGACAGCAAGAGCCGGGGGCATTCTGCCCCCGGACCCCCTGAGGATATTTGGGCACAGAAGATGAGGGGGCGGCTTTCCGGGCCGCCCCTTCGTCGTGCCGGTGATGGAGGCGAGGATGGCGTTTCGTTTGTTTTCGCGGGAGGAGAAGGCTCCTGCCGTGCCGGAGAGGAAGGCCAGCGCCACCGGGCGGGTGGTCGCCTTCGCCAGCGGCTCGGGCCGGGCGGTCTGGTCGGCGCGCGACACGGCCAGCCTGACGCGCAGCGGCTTTGTCGGCAACCCGATCGGCTTTCGCAGCGTCAAACTGATCGCCGAGGCGGCGGCCGCGGTGCCGCTGATCTGCGAGGACCGCGAGCATCGCTACGAGACGCATCCGGTCATCGACCTCCTGCGCCGGCCCAATCCGGGCCAGGGGCGGGCCGAGCTGATGGAGGCGCTGCTGGGGCAGCTGCTGCTGTCGGGCAACGGCTATCTGGAGGCGGTGGGGCTGACCCCGGCCGGCCTTCCGGGCGAGCTGCATGTCCTGCGCTCGGACCGGATGAGCGTGGTGCCGGGCGAGGATGGCTGGCCCGTCGCCTATGAATACGCCGTCGGCGGGCGCAAGCACCGCTTCGACATGACCGGCAGTCCCGACCCGATCTGCCACATCAAGAGCTTCCATCCGCAGGACGACCATTACGGCCTCTCGCCGATGCAGGCGGCGGCGGTGGCGCTGGACGTGCACAACAGCGCCAGCGCCTGGTCGAAGGCGCTCTTGGACAATGCGGCGCGACCCTCGGGCGCGATCGTCTACAAGGGGATCGACGGGCAGGGCGTGCTGAGCCCCGAGCAGTACGACCGCCTGGTGGGCGAGATCGAGATGAACCACCAGGGCGCGCGCAATGCCGGGCGGCCGATGCTGCTGGAGGGGGGGCTGGACTGGAAGCCAATGGGCTTCTCGCCCTCGGACATGGAGTTCCACGAGACGAAGCTCTCGGCGGCGCGGGAGATCGCGCTGGCCTTCGGCGTGCCGCCCATGCTGATGGGGATACCGGGGGATGCGACCTATGCGAACTACGCCGAGGCGAACCGAGCCTTCTACCGGCTGACGGTGCTGCCGCTGGCGACGCGGGTTGCGGCCTCGATGGCCTGGTGGCTCTCGGAGCACCTGGGGGCCGAGATCGAGCTGCGGCCCGATCCGGACCGTGTCCCGGCCCTGTCGGACGAGCGCGACCAGCAGTGGCGCCGGGTCAGCGAGGCGGCCTTCCTGACGGATGCCGAGAAGCGGGCGCTGCTGGGCCTGCCGCCTCTGGCCGAGGGCTGAGGCCATGGAGGGGTCGCGTTTCGTGCGCGAGGCTGGGTGGCACGAGCAGCGCTTCGAGGTGCAGGAGCGGATCATGGCGCTGCAGTTCGGTACCGTCGAGAAGCGGCTCGAGCGGATCGAGGCGATGATCGAGGGGCTGGAGCGGCGGCTGTGGATGACCGTCTACGGCGTCGTCGCGGTGATCCTGACGCAGGCCGTGCAGGGGATACTTGAGTTTGCGCCGAAAGGAGGCTGAGGCATGGTTCCGGGGCTTGAGGTGAAATACGCGGGCGGCCCGCCCGTCCTGTCGGAGGGGCAGGTGATGGAGGGCTATGCGAGCCTCTTCGGCCTGACCGACCAGGGTGGGGACGCGGTGATGCCGGGGGCGTTCCGCGCCTCGCTGGCGAAGCTGGCGGGCAAGGGCGACAAGGTGCGGATGCTGTGGCAGCACGATCCGACCCGGCCCATCGGCGTCTGGGACGAGATCCGCGAGGACGAGAAGGGCCTGTGGGTCAAGGGCCGGCTGCTGCCCGAGGTGGCGCAGGCGCGCGAGGCGGCGGCGCTGATCCAGGCGGGCGCGATCGACGGGCTCTCCATCGGCTACCGCACGGTGCGCGCCGAGCGCGACCAGAAGGGCCGGCGGATGCTGGCGGAGGTCGAGCTGTGGGAGGTCTCGCTGGTGACTTTCCCGATGCTGCCCGAGGCGAAGGTCGGCCGCAAGGACGCCGACGACATGCGCGAGTTCTGCGCCGTGCTGGCCCAAGCGGCCGAGGCGCTGCGCCTGGGCTGAGCGGCCCGGCGCGAGCGGCGCACCTTCAGCGGTGCGCCGGCGAGGTTCGGACTGGCCCCCGAGGCGGTCCGCAAACAGGGGCCAAGGCCCCGATTTCCGCGATGAGGAGACAAGCATGACCGAGGCGAAGGCTGCGGGCGGCGGGGACATGCCCGCCGACCTGAAGGGGGCCATGATGGGGTTCGTCGGCGAACTCAAGGCTTTCCGCGACGACATTCAGACCAAGCTCAAAGCACAGGAAGAGCGCATGACCATGATCGACCGCAAGACCGCCCTCCGGGGCCGCGCCCCCCTCTCCAGCACGGCCGAGGCGGCGGCGCCGCACCAGAAGGCGTTCAACGCCTATCTGCGCAGCGGCGATGACGACGGCCTGCGCGGCCTGTCCGTCGAGGAGAAGGGCCTGACCGTCGCCAGCGACGGCGGCTTCCTCGCCGCGCCGCAGGTCGCCGACACCGTGCAGCAGGTGCTGCGCTCGGGCGCCTCGCTGCGCCGGCTGGCCAATGTCGTGACCGTCGAGAGCTCGGTCTACGAGGTGCTGGTCGACAAGGGCGATCTGGGCGCCGGCTGGGCGACCGAGGCGGCCTCGGGCGAGACGGCCACGGGCGGCATCGAGCGCATCGCGATCCCGGTCCACGAGCTGTCGGCCATGCCGAAGGCGAGCCAGCGCCTGCTGGACGACGCGGCCTTCGACGTCGAGGCCTGGCTGGCCGAGCGCATCGCCGACAAGTTCGCCCGCTCCGAGGCGGCCGCCTTCGTCAACGGCGACGGCGCCGACAAGCCCCGCGGCATCCTGCGCTACCCGGTCGCCCCCATCGCCACGGCCACCGACAGCCAGGTCGGCTTCGTGGTCACCGGCGCCTCGGGCGACTTCAACCCGGACAACCCGGCCGACTGCCTGATCGACCTGATCTACGCGCTCGGCGCGGCCTACCGCACCAATGCGAGCTTCATGATGAACTCGAAGACGGCGGCGCGGGTGCGCAAGATGAAGGACGCCGAGGGCCGCTTCCTCTGGGCGGACGCGCTGACGGTCGGCCAGGTCCCGCAGCTGCTGGGCTACCCGGTGCTGATCAGCGAGGACATGCCCGACGTCGCGGCGAATGCAATGGCCATCGCCTTCGGCGACTTCCGCTCGGCCTACACCATCGTGGAGCGTCCGGACCTGCGCGTGCTGCGCGATCCCTTCAGCGCCAAGCCTCATGTGCTGTTTTACGCCACCAAGCGCGTCGGCGGCGGCATCACCGACTTCCGCGCCGTCAAGCTGCTCCGCTTCGCCTGACCCTTCGGGGCCAGGGCGAGGGGCAGGGGGCGTGCCAGTGTCGCTGGCCGTCCCGGCTTAGCCACTGTCCGCGCGTGCTGATGGTCGGCGCGCGGGTGTGTCCCCTGCCCGCATGAGACGAGGATGCGGGGCCCTGCATGGGGCCCCGCCGGTTGGAACAGGTGCGGACGGCAGGACGGGAGGTTCGCAAGATGATGCTGATTGAAGAGACCGCGGTTGCGGCGGAGGTGCTGCCGGTTGCCGCGCTGAGGTCGCATTTGCGGCTTGGGTCGGGCTTTGCCGGCCCTGACGACGCCGCCGAGACTGCCGCCCTGCAGGGATTTCTGCGCGCCGCCATCGCCGTGATCGAGGCGCGCACGGGCAAGGTGCTGCTGAAGCGGCGCTTTCTGATGCGACTGGATGACTGGCGGGACCGGATGGGGCAGTCGCTGCCGCTGGCGCCGGTGCACTCGGTCGAGCGCATCGCCATCGAGGATGCCGAGGGGCAGGAGACGGAACTGCCGGCCGACAGCTGGCGGCTGGTCCCAGACAGCCAACGGCCGGCGATCCTGCCCACGGGCGTGGTGCTGCCGCATGTGCCGCGCCGCGGCTCGGTCGCGATCCGCTTTCTGGCGGGGTTCGGCGACAGCTGGGACCAGGTGCCGGCGGATCTGGCGCAGGCCGTGATCATGCTGGCGGCGCGCCATTACGAGGACCGCCACGACGCCCATGCCCGGCAGGCGCTGCCCTTCGGGGTCAGCGCGCTGATCGAGAAGTGGCGTGCCGTGCGCACCTTGGCGGGCCGCGGCGCGCGGGAGGGGCGGTGATGGACGCGCCGCAGCTGAATGTCGAGCTGACGCTGGAGGAAGGTGTCCGCGTCTCCGACGGCGCCGGCGGGCACAGGCTGGCCTGGCAGGAGCTGGGCCGCCTCTGGGCCGCGCTCGACGCGCGTTCGGCGCGTGAGACGGGGCAGGGCATCGGCATGGTGAGCGTGGTGCAGTGGCGCATCACGGTGCGCGGGGCGCAGGCGGGCGATCCGCGGCGGCCGCGGGCGGGCCAGCGCCTGCGCATGGGCACGCGCCGCTTCCGGATTGAGGCGGTGGCGGAACGGGACGGGTCCGGTCGCTGGCTCGACTGCTTCGCGCGAGAGGAGGAACAGGCATGAGCTACGGGGCAAGCGCCGCGCTTCAGGCGGCGGTCTGGCAGCACCTGCGGTCCGATCCTGCCGTGGCCGAGATCGTCGGCGACGCCGTCTTCGACGCGATGCCGGTAAACCCGCCGGCCGGGGTGCATGTCGCGCTCGGGGCCGAGGAGGTGCGCGATGCGGGCGACGTGACGGCCGCCGGTTCGCGGCACGACTTCGTCGTGTCGGTCCTTTCGGGCGCGGACGACGGCGCCGGCTTCTCGGCGGTCAAGGACGCCGCGGCGGCTGTCGCCGATGCGCTGGACCAAGGCCAGCTGGCGCTGAGCCGCGGGCGGCTGGCGGGATTGTGGTTCCTGCGCGCGGCGGCGCGCCGGACGGGAAACGGCGCGGGACGGCAGGTCGACCTGACCTTCCGGGCGCGCATTGATTTGGGTTGAGGAGAAGCCAAATGGCTGTACAGAACGGGCGCGATCTGCTGATCAAGATGGACATGACGGGCGACGGCGCCTTCGAGACGATCGCCGGGCTGCGGGCGACGCGCCTGGCCTTCAACGCCGAGACGGTGGACGTCACCAGCCTGGAGAGCGAGGGCGGCTGGCGCGAGCTTCTGGGCGGCGCCGGCGTGCGCAGCGCCTCGATCTCGGGCTCGGGCGTGTTCCGGGATGCGGACACGGACGGGCGGGCGCGGCAGGCCTTCTTCGACGGCGAGACGCCGCGCTGCCAGGTCATCATCCCCGATTTCGGGCGCATCGAGGGCGCGTTCCAGATCACCTCGCTCGAATACTCGGGAAGCTACAACGGCGAGGCGACCTACGAGCTGGCGCTGGCCTCGGCCGGGGCGCTGAGCTTCGTGGCGATCTGATGGCGAACCCTCTGCGCGGCGAGGTCGAGGTGATCCTCGACGGCGCGGTCTGCAACGCCCGGCTGACGCTCGGCGCGCTGGCCGCGCTCGAGCATGAGCTGGGCGCCGGCAGCCTTCTGGATCTGGCAGAGCGGTTCGAAAGCTCGCGCTTCACCGGCAGCGACGTCATCGCCGTCCTGGCCGCGGGCCTGCGGGGCGGCGGATGGATCGGCGGAACCGAGGATCTGCTGCGGGCCGACATTGCCGGCGGTCCGATGGCGGCGGCGCGGGCGGCCGCCCAGCTGCTGGCCCTGGCCTTCCGGGGCCCGGCATGAGCCCGCCCGCCAAACAGGGCGGGCTGGACTGGCGGGGATTGCTGCGGGCCGGCCTGCACGATCTGCGGCTGACGCCGGACCAGTTCTGGGCGCTGACGCCGGCCGAACTGGCCGTGATGATGGGGCTGGAGGCGGCGCCCGTGCCGATGACACGCGACCGGCTGGCCAGCCTGTCGCAGCGATATCCCGACAATCCCGCGGCCGTGCCCGCGGATGCAGGACTGGGAGAGGACAATGCGGATGGATGAGGCTTCCGGCAAGGGCATCGAGCGACTGGACGATGATCTTGCCCAGAGCGCGCGCATGGCGGCCGCCTTCGAGGGCGAGCTGTCGCGGTTGCGCCAGTCGATGGCCTACACCTCGCGCGAGGTTGGCAGCCTGACCTCCGGGCTCGAAAGCGGCCTGAGGCGTGCCTTCGACGGGCTGATCTTCGACGGCGGCAAGTTGTCGGACGCGCTGCGCGGCGTCGGCCGTGCGCTGGTCGACAGCGTCTACGGCATCGCCATGCGTCCCATCGAAGGAGCGCTGGCGAGTGGGCTTGCCGGCATGGTGACGGGGGCGATGACGCCCTTTGCCGCGGGCGGGGCGTTCCAGCAGGGGCGCGTCACGGCCGTGGGCGGGGACGTTGTCGGCCAGGCCACCGGCTTTCCGATGCGCGGCGGGATCGGGCTTCTGGGCGAGGCGGGGGCCGAGGCGATCATGCCGCTGAGGCGCGGCGCGGATGGCCGGCTTGGTGTCGCGGCGGCCGGCGGTGGGCGCGCGGTCAACGTGACCTTCAACATCTCGACCCCGGATGTCGCCGGCTTCCAGCGCAGCCAATCGCAGATCGCCGCCCAGATGAGCCGGCTGATGGCTCAGGGCGAGCGCAACAACTGAGGAGGGGGCGATGGCCTTTCACGAGGTGAGATTTCCCGCCAACCTGTCCTTCGGGGCGGTTGGCGGACCCGAGCGCCGCACCGAGATCGTGGCGATGGCGAGCGGCTTCGAGGAGCGCAACACGCCCTGGGCCCATGCCCGCCGGCGCTATGACGCCGGGATGGGGTTGCGGTCGATGGACGATCTGGCGGCCGTCGTCGCCTTCTTCGAGGCGCGCGCAGGGCAGTTGCACGGCTTTCGGTGGAAGGACTGGTCGGACTACAAGAGCTGCCTGCCGTCGGCCGCTCCGGCCTTCGCGGACCAGGTGATCGCCGTCGGCGATGGCCAGAGGCGTGTCTTCCAGCTGATCAAGGCCTACCGCTCGGGCGAGACGGTCTATGATCGGCCGATCAGCAAGCCCGTGGCGGGAACCGTGCGTGCGGGCGTCGGCGGCGACGAGAAGTTCCCCGATGCGCAATACACGGTCGATCACAGGCGGGGCCGCATCACTTTCCACCAGCCGCCCGAAACAGGCGCCGAGGTCACTGCGGGGTTCGAATTCGACGTGCCCGTGCGTTTCGACATGGACCGCATCGCGGTCTCGGTCGCCTCGTTCCAGGCGGGACAGGTGCCCGACATCCCGGTGATCGAGGTGCGGGTATGAGCGGCGGGGCCGAGACGGGCATCGCCCGCGCGTGGTCGATCCGGCGCGGCGACGGGCTGACCTTGGGGTTCACCGACCACGACCGCGTCCTGCGCTTCGGCGGGATCGTGTTCCGGCCTGACCGAGGGCTGACGGCGCGGGCCATCGTGCAGGCCACGGGCCTGTCGGTCGACAACAGCGAGGCCGCCGGCGCGCTGAGCGCCGATGCGATCAGCGAGCGCGACATCCTCGCGGGCCGGTGGGACGGCGCAACGCTGCGGATGTGGGAGGTCGAGTGGGCGAACGTCGCCCGCCGCCGGCTTGTCTTCCGCGGCACCATTGGCGAGGTGACCCGCTCGGCCGGCGCGTTCCGGGCCGAGCTGCGGGGGCTCTCCGAGCCGCTGAACGCGCCGCAGGGCCGCATCTACCATCCGCGCTGCACGGCCGAACTGGGCGACGGGCTGTGCAAGGTCGCGCTGGACACGCCCACGCTTAGCACGGAGGTCGCCGTGCAGGGGCTCGGCGAGGGCCGCGTCTTCTCGTTCACCGGCTTTCCCGCCTATGGCGCGAACTGGTTCGAGAGCGGGCAGCTCGTGGTGCTCGACGGCGACGCCGAGGGACTGCGCGGCACGATCAAGAACGACACGGCACGACCGGGCGGGCGCCGCGAGATCGAGCTTTGGGCGGGCCTGCCGATCTTGCCGCAACCGGGCGACCGCGTCCGTCTGCTGGCGGGCTGCGACAAGTCCGCATCCACCTGCCGGCTGAAGTTCCAGAACCTGCTGAACTTCCGCGGCTTCCCGCATCTGCCGAGCGAGGACTGGCTGCTCGCGCCGCAGGCCGGGAGCCGCCATGGATGAGCCCTCCGAGGTTGCGATCGCGCGGCGCTGGCTGGGCACGCCCTATGTCCACCAAGCGGCCGCGGAGGGCGCGGGCGCCGATTGCCTCGGCCTCATCCGCGGCATCTGGCGCGAGCTGAACGGCACCGAGCCCGAGGAGCCGCCGGCCTATACCGGTGACTGGGCCGAGTGCGGCGGCGAGGAGACGCTGTGGCAGGCGGCCACGCGGCACCTCGTTCCCGTGCCGGCCGAGGCCGAGCTGGCGGCAGGTCAGGTCCTGCTGTTCCGGATGCGCGAGGGCGCGATCGCCAAGCATCTCGGCCTGCTCTCGGTTGCCGGAGCCACGCAGCGTTTCATCCACGCCTACACCTACCACGGCGTCATCGAAAGCCCGCTGACCCCGCCCTGGAAGGCGCGGATCGTTGCGCGGTTCCGCTTTCCCTGACGCATCACAACGAAGGAAGCACAGATGGCCACGATCGTCCTCTCAGCAGTCGGCGCCTCGCTCGGCTCCGGCTTCGGCGGCACGTTGCTGGGCCTGTCGGGCGCGGTGATCGGCCGTGCGGCCGGTGCCGCCCTCGGCCGTGTCATCGACCAGCGGCTGCTGGGCGCCGGAGCGCGGGCGGTCGAGACCGGGCGGATCGACCGCCTGCGCCTGCAAACGGCCGGCGAGGGCATGGCCGTGCCGCGGATCTGGGGCCAGATGCGCCTGCCGGGCCACGTGATCTGGGCCTCTCCGCTGGAGGAGGTGACGCGCACCGAGGAGGCCGGCGGCGGCAAGGGCGCGCCGAAGACCCGCGTCACGCAGGTCAGCTATCGGCTCTCGGTGGCGCTGGCCCTTTGCGAGGGCCGCATCCTTGGCGTCGGCCGGGTCTGGGCGGACGGCGAGGAGCTTGCCGCCTCGGATCTGAACATGCGCGTCTATCGCGGCGGCGAAAGCCAGCAGCCCGATCCGATCATCGTCGCGCATGAGGGTGCCGAAGCGCCGGCCTATCGCGGCATCGCCTATCTCGTGCTGGAGAACCTGAACCTCGAGCGCTGGGGCAACCGGATGCCGCAACTGAGCTTCGAGGTGACTTGCCCCGCCCGCGACGGCTCGGGCCTGTCGCGCGATGTGCGTGCCGTGGCGCTGATCCCCGGCACGGGCGAATACTCGCTTGCGACAACGCCGGTCAACCACGAGCAGGACCTTGGCGAGACGCGCAGCTTCAACGTGAACACGCCGATGGGCGGGACGGATTTCCGCGCCTCGCTGGACGTGCTGGGGCGAGAACTGCCGAATGCCCGCTCGGTGTCGCTGATCGTGTCCTGGTTCGGGGACGACCTCAGGATCGGCGAGTGCAAGGTCAAGCCCAAGGTGGAGTTTGCCTCGGTCGACGGGGCCGAGATGCCGTGGCGCGCGGGCGGGATCACCCGTTCCGAGGCGCAGGAGGTGGCGCGCGTCGATGGCCGTCCGATCTATGGCGGCACGCCGTCGGATCAGTCGGTGATCGAGGCGCTGCGCGCCCTGAGCGCCTCGGGTCGCAAGGCGATCTTCTATCCCTTCATCCTGATGGAGTAGATCAGGGGGAACGGCCGTCCCGATCCCTATGGATCGGGCGAGCAGCCCGTCATGCCGTGGCGCGGCCGCATCACGACGCGCGTGGCGCCGGGACGTGAGGGCACGACGGACAAGACGGCGGCAGCAGCCGAGGAGGTGGCGCGCTTCTTCGGGCAGGCGCGCCGGCAGGACTTCGCGCGCTCGGGCGACCGGGTGACCTATGGCGGCCCGGACGAGTGGTCCTATCGCCGCTTCATCCTGCATTACGCCCATCTGGCCGCAGCCGCGGGCGGGATCGACGCGTTCCTCATCGGCTCGGAGATGGTCGGGATGACCCAGATCCGCGGCGCGCAGAACAGCTACCCGGCTGTCGCCGCGCTGCGGGCGCTTGCCGCCGATGTGCGCGCGATCCTAGGGCCGGGGGTCAAGATCGGCTATGCCGCCGACTGGTCCGAGTATTTCGGCCACCATCCCGGCAATGGCGAGCTGTTCTTCCACCTCGACCCGCTCTGGGCCGACGACAACATCGACTTCATCGGCATCGACAACTACATGCCGCTTTCCGACTGGCGGGACGGCGACACGCATCTGGACGCGGGCTGGAAGCGGATCGACAACATCGACTACCTCAAGGCGAACGTCGCCGGGGGCGAGGGCTACGACTGGTACTACGCCAGCGACTCGCATCGCGATGCGCAGATCCGCACGCCCATCACCGACGGTTTCTACGACGAGGCCTGGGTCTGGCGCTACAAGGACCTGCGCGGCTGGTGGGAGAACCTGCACTACAACCGCCCGGGCGGTGTGCGGCAGACCGAGGCCACGGCCTGGGTCCCCGGCAGCAAGCCGTTCTGGTTCACCGAGCTGGGCTGCGCGGCACTGGACAAGGCGACGAACCAGCCGAACAAGTTCCTCGACGCGATGAGCTCGGAGAGCATGCTGCCGCATTACTCGAACGGAACGCGCAACGACGCGATCCAGGCGGCCTACGTCCAGGCCTCGATGGCCTATTGGAACGATCCGACGAACAATCCGGGAATGACCGATGGCCGTCCCATGGTCGACCCGGACCGGGCGCATATCTGGTGCTGGGACGCGCGGCCCTATCCCGCCTTTCCCGGCCGACCAGATCTCTGGTCCGACGGGCCTGCCTGGGACCGGGGGCACTGGCTGAATGGGCGCGCAGGCGCCGTCACGCTGCGCGCGCTCGTGACCGACATCTGCCGCGCGGCAGGTGTCACGGCCATTGATGTGCGCGACATCTCGGGGGTCGTCCGCGGCTACGCGCTGACCGGGCAGGAGAGCGGCCGCGCGGCGTTGCAGCCGCTGATGCTGGCTTATGGCTTCGACGCCGTCGAGCGTGACGGCGTGCTGAAGTTCGTCTCGCGCGACGCGCTGAGCCGCGCGACGATCTCGCCCGAGGATCTGGCGGTCGCGGGCGATCTCTCCGGGCTCGAGACCAGCCGGGCGGCCGAGGCCTCGATGGCGGGGCGCTTGCGGCTGACCCATGTCGAGGCCGGCGGAGACTACACCGCAGCCACCGCCGAAGCCGGCCGCGCCACCGAGGGGCGCAAGGCGGTCGCGGACAGCGAGTTCGCGATGATGCTCACGCGGGCAGAGGGGCGCGGGATCGTGGACCGCTGGCTGGCCGAGGCCGAGGTGGCGCGCGACACGGCCCGCTTCGCGTTGCCGCCGTCCTGGAGCCACCTGGGGCCGGGCGATGTGGTGGACATCCAGCAGCCGGCCACGGACGCGCAACGCTGGCGCATCGACCGGGTGGAGCGCTCCGGCCCGCTTGTGATCGATGCGGTGCGCGTCGATGCCGGCGTATACCGGCCCGCGATCAGCCACCAGGAGCAGGGCAGCATCCGGCGCTACCAGCCGCCCCTCCCGGTCCAGCCGGTCTTCCTGGACCTGCCGCTGCTGCGCGGCGACGAGGTTCCACATGCGCCGCATCTTGCCGTCTCGGCGCATCCCTGGCCGGGCACCGTCGCCGCCTATGTCGCCGGCGACCCGCAAGGGGGGTTCGAGCTGAACCTGCTGCTGGAACGCCGCGCCCTCATCGGCCGGACGTTGACGTCCCTGGAGAGGGCAAGACCCGGGCTGATCGACCGCGGCACGCCGTTGCGGCTGCGCCTGCAGAGCGACCCGCTGAAATCGGTGACGCACCGCGCGCTTCTGTCAGGCAGCAACGCCCTCGCCATCGGCGACGGCACGCTGGAGAACTGGGAGATCCTTCAGTTCAGGGCGGCACGGCTCGTCGCGCCGAACGTGTGGGAGATCACCGAGCGCCTGCGGGGCCAGGCAGGCACCGACGCGCTCATGCCGCAGGCCTGGCCGGCCGGCAGCATCGTCGTGCTGCTGGACGGGGGGCCGAGGCAGGTCGAGCTGCCACCCTCGGCGCGGGGGCAGGAGAGGTTCTGGCGCATCGGCCCGGCGCTGCGCGCACCGGACGACGCGAGCTATCGCAGCCGCAGCACGACCGCGCGCGGGATCGGACTTCGGCCCTATGCGCCATGCCATCTGCGGCTCGACGCCCGCCGGCTCAGCTGGGTGCGGCGCGGGCGGATCGACGCGGATGGATGGGACGGGCCGGACATCCCGCTTGGCGAAGAGCAGGAGCGGTATCTGGTGCAGGTCCTGAACGGCTCGCAGCTGCTTGCTGAAAGCCAGCAGTCGGTCCCGCAGTTCGAGATCCCCGCAGGTCTCTGGTCACAGGCCCAGGCAGCCGGACGGATGTCGGTCCGGGTCGCCCAATTGTCGCAGGTCTTCGGACGCGGCCCCTTTGCAAGGAAAGACTTCAATGTCCAGTGAAACCGCGCGCCTGAACATGTCCCTCCTGCTGCCGGCGCAGGCTCAGAAGCACGTGACGGTGAACGAGGCGCTGATGCGCCTCGACGGGATGGTGAACCTCGTCCTCGAGAGTGCGTCGCAGGCGACGCCGCCGGCCACCGTGCTCGACGGGCAGTGCTGGGGCGTGCCGGCGCAGGCGCAGGGCGCTTGGGCAGGGCAGGGAGGGCGCATCGCCATCGGCTCGAACGGGGGCTGGGTCTTTGCCGCGGCGGCACAGGGGATGCGGGCCTTCATCCGGGACCGCGGCATGCCGGCGGTTCATGACGGCATCAGCTGGATGGCGGGCGCCCTGACCATGTCCGCCAGCGGCTCCGGCATGCTGGCCGGCATGGCCGAGGCCGAGGTGACGCTGGCGCCGGGCGGCACGATGGTGACCAACGTCTTCATCCCGGCCGGCTCTATGGTCATCGGAGCCGTCGCGCGGGTCAGCACGGCCATCACGGGCACGGCCGCGACGTGGCGCATGGGCACGGCCGGGGCGACGAACCGCTTCGGCGAGGGGCTCGGCAAGGCGCGGGATTCTTGGGCGCGCGGCATGCTCGGCACGCCCATGACCTACTACCAGACGGAGCCGGTGATCGTGACCGCCGAGGGGGGCACGTTCACGGGCGGGGCGATCCGCATCGCCGTCCATTGGTGGGAGCTGCGTTTGCCGCAGTAAGCTTCCGCCCCGCCCGGTCTTTTTCCCGAGCCACGGATGTATTAGATCTGTAGGCTGGACAAGACCGGGTGGACGGAACCATGACCATGCTCTCTGCCGCGAAAGCGCCACTTCTGGCGGATCGTGATGCCATCTGGGCGCAGTTGCGGCACGAGGCGCGCGCCGCCGTCGCTGACGAGCCGCTTCTCGGCTCGCTCATCCACGCCGGGCTTCTGCACCATCACAGCCTCGAGGCCGCGCTGGCCTTCCGCTTCTCGCTGAAGCTCGCATCCGGCGAGATGTCCGAGCAGATCCTGCGCGAGATCGCCGATCAGGCCTATGCCGCCTCGCCGCAGCTTGGCGATGCGGCGCGCGCGGACTTGATGGCGGTCTATGATCGCGATCCGGCGACCCATCGGCTGCTGCAGCCGGTCCTGTTCTTTAAGGGCTTCCAGGCGCTGCAGGCCTACCGGATGGCGCATTGGCTGTGGCAGGAGGGGCGGCGCGACATGGCTTACTTCGTGCAGATGCGCTGCTCGGAATGCTTCGGCGTCGACATCCATCCGGCCGCGCGGATCGGGACGGGGATCATGATCGACCATGCCCATTCCATCGTCATCGGCGAGACCGCGACGGTCGGCAACGACGTCTCGATGCTGCATTCTGTGACGCTTGGCGGGACGGGCAAGGAGGATGGCGATCGCCATCCCAAGATCGGCGACGGCGTGCTGATCGGCGCGGGGGCGAAGGTGCTGGGCAACATCCGCATCGGCTCGCACTCGCGGATCGCCGCCGGCTCGGTCGTGCTGCACGAGGTGCCGCCCTGCAAGACCGTCGCGGGCGTGCCCGCGCGGGTCATCGGGGATGCCGGCTGCCCCGAGCCGTCGCACAGCATGAACCACCTGCTGGGCGCCGAGGACTACCGATAGAGCCGGTCCTGGGCGCCGCTTCCCGTCAGCTCGGGAAGGGTCATCCGCTCGGCGCGCAGGCGCGTGTCGAGCTGCTCGGCGATGCGCGGGGCGAGCGAGAGGCCCTGGTAGATCAGCGCCGAGTAGATCTGCACGGCGCTCGCGCCGGCCCGCAGCTTCTGCCAAGCGTCTTCGGCGCTGGAGATGCCGCCGACGCCGATGATCGGGATGCTGCCATCGAGGGCGCGGTGCAATTGCGCCAGCACCCGCGTCGCGCGGGCAAAGACGGGCCGGCCCGAAAGGCCGCCGGCCTCGCCTGCATGAGGTCCCGTGATCCCGTCCCGCGACAGCGTCGTGTTGGTGGCGATCACCGCGTCGATGCCAAGGTCTCGCGCGACCGCCGCGACTTCCGCGATCTCCCCATCAGACAAATCCGGCGCGATCTTCACGAAGATCGGGCGCCGCTGCGGCAGCGCGTCGCGCGCCGCCAGTACCCCCCCAAGCAATGCCGCCAGAGCCTTCGCCCCCTGCAGGTCCCGGAGGTTCTCCGTGTTGGGCGAGGATACATTGACCGTCAGGAAGTCCGCCGCTTCCCCTGCCACGCGCACCACCTCGGCGAAGTCCGCGGCCCGATCGGCGCTGTCCTTGTTCGCGCCGATGTTGAGGCCGACCGGCACGCCCGTCGGCCTCCGGCGCAGGCGCGCGGCAATCGCCCCGGCACCCTCGTTGTTGAAGCCGAAGCGGTTGATGATCGCCTGCTCTCCGGTCAGGCGGAAGAGGCGCGGCTTGGGGTTGCCCGGCTGAGGGCGCGGAGTCGCGGCGCCGACCTCGATGAAGCCGAAGCCGGCCCGCATCAGCGGCGCGACGACGCGGGCGTTCTTGTCGTAGCCCGCCGCCAGCCCCACCGGGTTCGGCAGATCAAGGCCGGCCACCTGCACACGCAGCAGATCGCTCGTCGGCGACTTGCCCGGCAGAGGCACCAGCCCCAACTCCAGCGCGCGGATCGAGAGGTCATGTGCCCGCTCCGGGTCCAGCCGGTGCAGGGCGGCGAGGCCGGCGCGCTCGATCAGCTTCATGCCAGCACTCCCAACACGTGGCCGTTTTCGCCCATCGGCATATCGCGGCTCCAGACCACGTCGGTCATGCGCAGCGGGCGGTAGAGATGCGGGAACAGCGCGCCGCCGCGTGCCGTTTCCCACCGCAGGTCGGCCGCCATGGCGTTTTCGCTGCAGGCGAGCAGCACCAGATCCCCCTCATCCGCGAAGTGCTTGCGCAGCGTGCCTTCGACCTGCTCGGCCGTGGACAGATGCACATAGCCGTCGGCCTCATCGACGGGGGCGCCGGCAGTCTCGCCCGCGCGCTTCAGCTCGGCCCACTCGGCCGGTCGGAGTATCTTGAACAGCAGCATGGCTGCATTTGCCGCGTCGCGCGGCACCCGGTCAAGGGCAGTGTCACCTCGCCGTCACGCAATATGTCCGCACGTTTGACAGCGCCCTGCGCCCTGCGCCATCTTCGGCTCTGACTTCATCAGGGCCGAAAGGACATCCGCATGACCCGTCTTCTTGCCACCGCCTCCGCCTTTGCGCTGCTGGCCTCGGCCGCGCAGGCCGAAACGGTGCTGCACATCCTGCACACCAACGACGTTCACAGCCGGATCGAGCCGATCAACGCCTCGGACAGCACCTGCAGCCCCGAGCAGATCGAGGCGCAGGAATGCTTCGGCGGCATGGCGCGGCTGGCCACCAAGGTCGCCGAGATGCGCGCCGAGATCGAGGCGGCGGGCGAGCATGTGATCCTGCTGGATGCCGGCGACCAGTATCAGGGCTCGCTCTTCTACACGACCTACAAGGGCGAGGAGGTCGTCGAGTTCATGAACCTTCTCGGCTATGACGCGATGGCGGTCGGCAACCACGAGTTCGACGACGGCCCCGAGGGGCTGGCGGTGCTGCTGGACGGCGTCGATTTCCCGGTGATCTCCAGCAACATCGACGTCTCGCAGTCGAACGTGCTGGGGGACCGGGTGCAGAAGCACGCGATCCTCGAGCTGGGCGACACGCGCGTCGGGATCGTCTCGGCGCTGGCGATGGACACGCCGGAAACCGCCTCGCCCGGCCCGAACGTGATCTTCCAGGACGACGCGGACAGCCTGGCCGCGGCGGTCGAGGAGCTGGAGGCCGAGGGCGTGGACAAGATCATCGCCCTGACCCATGTCGGCTATCTGCGCGATCAGGACTTCGCGGCCGAGGTGTCCGGCCTCGATGCGGTCGTCGGCGGCCATTCCCACACGCTGCTGGGTGACATGGAGGGCGCGCAGGGCACCTATCCGACCATGGTCGAGGGACCGGACGGGCGCGAGGTGCCGGTCGTGCAGGCTTATGGTTACGCGAAATATCTCGGCCACCTGAAGCTGACCTTCGACGATGAGGGCAACGTCACTGCCGTCGAGGGCCAGCCGACCCTGCTCGATGCCTCGGTCGCCGAGGACGAGGGCGTCGCCGCGCGTGTGGCGGAAATGGCCCAGCCCATCGAGGAGCTGCGCGCCGAGGTGATCGGCCAGGCGAACGGCCCCATCGACGGCAGCCGCGAGACCTGCCGGGCGCAGGAATGCGAGATGGGCAACCTCGTCGCCGATGCCATGCTTGACCGCGTGGCGGGGCAGGGCGTCACCATCGCGATCCAGAACGGCGGCGGTCTGCGCGCCTCGATCGACGAGGGCGAGGTGACGATGGGCGAGGTCTACACCGTCCTTCCCTTCCAGAACACGCTGGCGACCTTCGAGCTGACCGGCGCGGGCGTCATCGAGGCGCTGGAGAACGGCGCCAGCCGCATCGAGGAGGCCGCGGGCCGCTTCTCGCAGGTGGCGGGGCTGCAATACACCGTAGACACGTCGGCCGAGGCGGGCGCGCGCGTCTCGGACGTGATGGTGCGGAACGGCGAGGAATGGGTGCCCATCGACGAGGCGGCGACCTATCAGGTGGCCACCAACAACTACATGCGCGGCGGCGGTGACGGGTATGACGTCTTCGCCGAGCAGGGCGAGAACGCCTATGATTTCGGCCCGGATCTGGCCGAGGTGGTGGCCGACTTCATCGCGGCGCAGGATGGCGGCTACACGCCCGCGCTCGACGGCCGCATCACGGTCAACTGAGCCGCGCATCTGGCCGGTTGGCGGGCGACCGCCAATCGGCTAAGCGGCGGGGATGGGACCGCACTTCCCCCTCGCGCCGCCCGGCGCCACCATCGGCCTTCTGGGCGGGTCCTTCGATCCCGCCCATGCGGCGCATCTGGCGATCAGCCGCACCGCCCTGCGGCGGCTGAAGCTGGACCGGGTGTGGTGGCTCGTCTCGCCCGGCAACCCGCTGAAGGCGCACGGCCCCGCGCCGCTTGCCGCCCGCATGGCGGCAGCACAGGCCCTTACCCATGACCCCCGCATCGTCGTCACCGACATCGAGGCGCGGCTCGGCCTGCGCAAGACCGCCGACACCATCGCGGCCCTGCAGCGCCTTTATCCCGGCGCGCGCTTCGTCTGGCTGATGGGCTCGGACAACCTCGTGCAGTTCCACCACTGGGACCGCTGGCGCGAGATCGCGGCGGCGGTGCCGATCGCCGTGATGGCGCGCCCCGGCTCGCGCCTTGCGGCCCGCGGCGCCCCGGCCGCGCAGGTCCTGCGCCGCGCGCGCCTGCCCGAACACCGCGCGGCGCTGCTGGCGCGGATGGCGCCGCCCGCCTGGACGCTGCTGAACATGCCGATGTCGCCGCTCTCCTCGACCCAGATCCGCAACGGGGGCCGCCATGCTTGACCGCCGCATGTTCCTGGCCGCCGCCGCGGCCACGCTCGCCACCCCCGCCCTGGCCGAGCGCCGCCCGCCGCCGAAGCCCGCGCCCGATGCGCGGCGGCTGACCGCCCGGGTGCAGCTGCCGGGGCAGGTGGCCTTCGCGCTGCTGGGCCCGGACGGGCAGGCGGGGCCGCAGGACCTGGCGCTGGCGACGGCCGCCATTGCGCCGGCCTCGACGATGAAGGCGATCACGGCGCTCTACGTCCTCGACCGCGTGGGGCCGGAGCGGCGCTTTCAGACGCAGGTGATCCGCGCAGGCGACATGCTCATCCTTGCCGGCGGCGGCGATCCGGTCCTCTCCACCGACGATCTCGGCGCGCTGGCCGCCCAGCTTGCCGCGCGCGGCGAGGCTGCCCCGGCGCGCTTCGGGGTCTGGGGCGGCGCGCTGCCCACTATCCCCCGCATCGCGCCCGAGCAGGCCGAGCACCTGCCCTACAACCCCGCCCTTTCGGGGATGATGCTGAACTTCAACCGCGTCCATCTGGGCTGGACCCGCGCCGGCGAGATGAGCGTCGAGGCGCGCGGCGCCGCCGCCTCGCCCCGCGCCTTTACCATCACCGCCGCCGCTGCCAGCCAGCCGCAGCTCTTCGCCTATCGGCAGGAGGCGGCGCTGGAGCATTGGACGGTGCAGCGCGCCGCGCTCGGGGGCGGCGGCAGCCGCTGGCTGCCCGTCCGCCTGCCCGAGCTTCACGCGGGCGATGTCTTCCAGACCCTCTGCCGCGCGCGCGGCTTTGCCTTGCCCGCGCCCGAGGTGCTGGACCGCCTGCCGCAGGGCGAGGTGATCGCCCGCCATGACAGCCCGCTGGTCGGCGAGCTGATCCGCGACATGCTGCGCTATTCCACCAACATCACTGCCGAGGTGCTGGGCCTCCATGCCAGCGGCGCGCCGGACCTGCCGGCTTCGGGGCAGCGGATGCTCGGCTGGCTGAACGCGGCGGGCCTCGGGCAGGGGATGGTGCTGGCCGACCACTCCGGCCTCGGCGCGACGAGCCGGATGAGCGTCCTCGAGATGGCGCGGGTCATGGCCGGGCCGGGGCGCGAGATGAACCTCGCCTCGCTCCTGCGCCAGAACCCGCTCGAGGGCGACCCGAGCGGCGGGCCGATCCGCGGCGAGGTCGCGGCCAAGACCGGCACGCTCAACTTCGTCTCGAACCTCGCCGGCTTCGTCACCTCGCCCTCGGGACGGCAGGGGAGCTTCGCGATCTTCTGCGTCGATCCCGCCCGCCGCGACGCGGCCATCGGGCAGGAGATGCCTGCGGGCGTCAGCCAATGGACCCGCAGCGCCAAGGCGGTGCAGCGCGACCTGCTGGCGGCCTTTGCCGCGCGGCTGAGTTAAAGCGTCAGGTGCCGCACGCGAGATGAAAGCTCGATCGCGGCGGCATGGAGGCGCCCGACGTTCAGCTGGTCACGGATCTCGGCCAGCATCTCGATCTCGTTTTCGTAAAGCCGCCCGTCCGCCGCCGCCACGTCGCAGGCCAGCGCGTAGGCGGTCTCGTAGAGCTTCTCGGGCAGCGCGTCGCGGATCAGCCCGAACAGGGCGTCCAGCCCGTCCTCTTCCTCGAAGAGGGTGATGACCGTCTGGCTGACCGCGCGGATGCGGTCCACGTCATAGGCGGCGAAGACCGGCGCGTGATCGACCATGCGCTGGATCGCGACCAGTTCCGACGTTCGCATCGTGCTGTCCGAGGCGGAAACGGCCACCATCACCGCGACCAGCGCGTCGCAGGGAGAGAGGGAGGGCAGGTCGATGGTCATGGGTCGCTCCGGATCGGTTCGGGCGCAGATTATTGACGATCCCCGGGGCATTCAATAAGCGGGCAGGGCTTTCACGAAGGAGAAGCCCATGACCACCCTGCGCGACGCCGCGATTCAATCGAAGGCCTGGCCGTTCGAAGAGGCGCGCCGGGTGCTCAAGCGCTACGAGAAGGCGCCGCCGGAAAAGGGCTATGTGCTGTTCGAGACGGGCTACGGCCCCTCTGGCCTGCCGCATATCGGCACCTTCGGCGAGGTCGCGCGGACGACGATGATCCGCCGCGCCTTCCAGTTGATCAGCGACATTCCGACGCGCCTGATCTGCTTTTCCGATGACATGGACGGGATGCGCAAGGTCCCCGAGAACGTGCCGAACCAGGAGATGCTGCACGCGCATCTGCAACTGCCGCTGACGGCGGTACCGGACCCGTTCGGCACGCATGACAGCTTCGGCGGGCACAACAACGCCATGCTGCGCCGCTTCCTCGACACCTTCGGGTTCGACTACGAGTTCGTCAGCGCAACCGAATACTACAAGAGCGGCCAGTTCGACGCCGTCCTGCTGCGCGCGGCCGAGAAATATGACGAGATCATGGCCGTCATGCTGGCGAGCCTGCGCGAGGAGCGGCAGCAGACCTATTCCTGCTTCCTGCCGATCAGCCCCAAGACCGGCCGCGTGCTCTACGTCCCGATCAAGAACGTGGACGCGAAGGCCGGCACGATCACCTTCGACGAGGACGGCGAAGAGGTCACGCTGCCCGTCACCGGCGGCAACGTGAAGCTGCAATGGAAGCCCGATTTCGGCGCCCGTTGGGCGGCGCTGGATGTCGATTTCGAGATGTATGGCAAGGACCACAGCACCAACACGCCGATCTATGACGGGATCTGCAAGATCCTGGGCGGGCGGCCGCCCGAGCATTTCACCTATGAGCTGTTCCTCGACCAGCACGGGCAGAAGATCAGCAAGTCCAAGGGCAACGGCTTGTCCATCGACGAATGGCTGACCTATGCGTCCACGGAAAGCCTGTCCTACTTCATGTACCAGAAGCCGAAGACCGCCAAGCGGATGTATTTCGACGTCATCCCCAAGGCCGTGGACGAATATCACCAGCAGCTGCGCGCCTATCCGGACCAGTCGCCCGAGCAGCAGCTGGCCAATCCCGTCTGGCACATCCACGGCGGCGACGTGCCCGCCTCGGACATGGTGGTGCCGTTTCAGATGCTGCTGAACCTCACCTCGGTCGCGGGCGAGACGGGCAAGGACGGGCTTTGGGGCTTCATCCAGCGCTATGCGCCGGACGCATCGCCCGAGACGCATCCGGGCCTCGACGCCGCAGCCGGCTTCGCGCTGCGCTACTATGCCGACTTCGTGGCCCCCGCCCGCGAGTTCCGCGCGCCGACGGACAAGGAGCGCGCGGCGATGGAGGATCTGGAGGCGCGGCTGGCGGCATGGGACGAGCCGGTCGAGGCCGAGGCGCTGCAGACCATGGTCTTCGCGGTGGGCAAGGATCACAGCTTCGAGCCGCTGCGCGACTGGTTCGGCGCGCTCTACCAGGTGCTGCTGGGCGCCGATCAGGGGCCGCGCTTCGGCGGCTTCGTGGCGCTTTACGGCGTGGACGAGACGCGCGACCTGATCCGCCGCGCGCTGGCCGGCGAGATGGCGGCCTGAGGCGCTGTTGCGCGGCCCCGGCCGCGCAACGCACGCCCCGTTCAGCGCCCGTTAAAGGTTCATCAACTATTTCCTAACGGTCACGCGCAGGAGGTGCCCCCCTCCGGTGCCTTGGAAACGGCCGAGGGAGATGGACCGATGAACATAGCGATCACGAACGGCCTGCTGCTGATGCCGCCCGCCTTCCGGGCCGGCCTCGCCGCATGGTCCCGCAGCACCGGCGCGCCCGGCACGCCGACCTGGGCGCAGGCGCAGAACGCGGCCCTGGTGCCGGCCGACCAGGATTTCGGTGCCTGCCTCGAGATCGTCAAGCAGCAGACCACCACCAGCATCCGCTTCATGGGCGAGACGCCGATGATCCCCGGCGTCTACCTGCGCGTCTCGGCGCGGGTCAAGGTCGTCGCGGGCGCGCTGGCGAGCGTGCGCATCGCGGGCTGGACCGGGGACGCGCAGCGCGCCGAGGTGACGGGCCTGACGACGACGGGGCGCACCATCGCGCTGCAGAACTATGGCGAGGTGGTCGAGGTCAGCGCCATCGTCGGCGTCGGCTCGCGTGCGGGCGTCGACATGAGCTGGGGCGTGCGTCCGGTCTACGGCCATTTCGGGCTGGACCTCGTCGGCGCCAATGGCGGCGCCTTCCGGATCGAGAGCGTCCGCATCGAGGACATCACCGCCGCCTTCGTCCCCTCGCTGCTGGACTGGGTGGACGTGCGCGACTTCGGCGCGGTGGGCGACGGGGTGACGAACGACCGCTCGGCCTTCCTCGCGGCCGACCAGGCCAGCCGCGGCGGCTCGGTCCTCGTGCCCGAGGGGAACTTCTTCATCTCGGGTGATCTGTCGATCAGCAGCCGCATCCGCTTCCGCGGCCGGATCACCACCCCCGCAGCGACCCGGGTGGCCTTCCTGCAAAGTTTTGACTTTCCGACCTATGCCGACGCCTTCGGGGACGAGACCCTCGGGATGCAGAAGGCGCTGCAGGCGCTTCTGGGCTTCACCGACCATATCTCGCTGGACCTGCGCGGGCGCCGGGTGGACCTCGACGGTCCGCTGATGATGTCCGAGCTGGCGCCCAACATCACCGGCTTCTCGAACCGGCGGGTGATCCAGAACGGCTCGATCCAGGCCAAGCCCGGCCCGAACTGGGACACCGGCCGCTGGAGCAGCGTGGCGACCTACAACCCGGCCAATCCCGACGTGCTGACGAACGTCGCCAACGTCGCCGCGATCGAGGTCGGCAGCCGCGTCGTCGGCAATGGCGTCGGGCGCGAGGTCTACGTCAACGCCCGCAACATTGCCGAGCGCACGTTGACCCTGTCCCAGCCTCTGTTCGGGGGACCGGCCACGCGCACCTACACCTTCGAGCGCTACCGCTATCTCATCGACTTCTCGGGAATGAGCCAGATGGACCGGCTCAACTTCGCCAGCATCGACTTCGGCTGCGAGAGCATCGCCAGCGGCGTCATGCTCTGCGCCAAGGGCGAAATGATCCAGTTCACCGACTGCTACTTCACCCGCCCACGCGACCGCGGCATCACCTCGATCGGGCGCGGCTGCCAGGACCTTCTGGTGGACAACTGCCAGTTCCTGTCCAACGACATGAGCGTGCCCGCCCAGCAGCGCACGACCATCGCGATCAACGTGAACGCGAACGACACCAAGATCCGCAACAACCGCTTCGTGCGCTTCGCCCATTTCATGGTCGCCTGCGGCGGCGGGCACATCATCAGCGGCAACCACTGGTTCCAGGGCGACGGCTCGGGCGAGGGGCTGCGCTTCGCGGGCCTCGTGCTGACGCAGCCGAACGTGCAGACCACCGTCAACGGCAACTACATCGACAACGCCTCGATCGAGTGGACGAACGAGCACAGCGCCTATCCCGCCTTCACCGGCACCGAGTTCAGCTTCGGCGGCCTGACGCTGACGGGGAACACCTTCCTCTGCTCGAACACCGTGCCGTGGTTCTCGTGGATCGTGGTGAAGCCCTACGGGCCGAACCACTTCATCCACGGGCTGAACGTGGTCGGCAACGTCTTCAAGGCGCTCTACGGCAGCATCACCCGGATCGACCGGGTGGACAGCTCGATCGCGGATCTCGACTACAACAACATGCGCAACCTGCAGTTCGAGGCAAATACCTTTAACGGCATTCAGACCTATGTCGCCAACCCGCTGATGATCCAGCACACGCAGAACACGGCGGCGGCGACCTGGACCATCCCCGTGATCGAGGGGCTGCCCTTCCAAGGCTGGACGAAGTCGGTGCAGTCGGTGGTGAACGAGACGGCGCTGACGACATCGAGCGGCGCGCGGCAGGACGTCGCGCCGGTGGTCAACGTGCAGGTGGGGGCGTCGCGGCGGCAGATCAGCCTGTCCTACGGCACGGCGCTGCGGGGGCGCGTCTGCCTCTACGTGCGGATGGACCGCCCGCAATAACGCCCTCCGGTTGAACCCGAAACGGCCCGTCGCGGAGCGTCCCGCGGCGGGCCTTTTGCGTCGGCTGTGAAACGTTGACATGATCAGGCCTTTTCCTGTCAATTTGTTCACAAAAAAATTGTTTGCGTTAAATTACTTAACGCGCGTCGCCGAATGTGCTTAACATTCCTCCAGAGGCAGCTGTTCAAGCAGCAGGCCGACAGATGGCACGACCTGGGCCGGGGGCCCGGAGAGGGGGAAAGATGTGTTCAGAAACGGTTGAGAAACACGCAATTCCGGAAGGGTTCGGCAACGCGCATGTCGGCCCCGAGGACTACGCAAGGCTCTACGCCGAATCGATCAACGATCCCGAGACGTTCTGGGGCCGCGAGGGCAAGCGGCTGGACTGGATCAAGCCCTACACCAAGGTCAAGGACACCGATTTCACGCTCGGGCAGGTCAGCATCAAGTGGTTCGAGGACGGCGTCCTGAACGCCTCGGTCAACTGCATCGACCGACACCTGCCGACCCGCGCGAACCAGACCGCGATCATCTTCGAGCCGGATGATCCGAAGACCCCGGCCCAGCACATCACCTATGCCGAGCTGTCCGAGAAGGTGAACCGCTTCGCCAACGTGCTTCTGAGCCAGGGCGTGATGCGCGGCGACCGCGTCGTCATCTACCTGCCGATGATCCCCGAGGCCGCCTATGCGATGCTGGCCTGCGCGCGGATCGGGGCCGTCCATTCCATCGTCTTCGCCGGTTTCTCGCCCGACGCGCTTGCGAATCGGATTAACGACTGCGGCGCCAAGGTCGTCATCACCGCCGACACCGCCCCGCGCGGCGGGCGCCGCACCGGGCTGAAGTCGAACACCGACGCGGCCCTGCTGCACTGCTCGGACAAGGTGCGCTGCCTCGTCGTCAAGCACACGGGCGACCAGACGACCTGGGTCGAGGGCCGCGACATCGACGTCAAGGAACAGATGAAGCATGTCAGCCCCGACTGCCCGCCGCGGCCGATGGGGGCCGAGGACCCGCTGTTCATCCTCTACACCTCGGGCTCGACCGGCAAGCCGAAGGGCGTCGTGCACTCGACCGGCGGCTACCTGCTCTATGCGGCGATGACCCACCAGATCGTCTTCGACTACCACGAGGGCGACGTCTTCTGGTGCACGGCCGACGTGGGCTGGGTCACCGGGCACAGCTACATCGTCTATGGCCCGCTGGCGAACGGCGCGACCACGATCATGTTCGAGGGCGTGCCGACCTGGCCCGACGCCGGCCGCTTCTGGGAGGTCTGCGCCAAGCACAAGGTCACGCAGTTCTACACCGCGCCGACCGCGATCCGCAGCCTGATGGGCAAGGGGCCGGAATTCGTCGAGGGGCATGACCTGTCGAGCCTCCGCATCCTCGGGACCGTCGGCGAGCCGATCAACCCCGAGGCCTGGAACTGGTACAACGAACATGTCGGCAAGGGCCGCTGCCCGATCGTCGATACCTGGTGGCAGACCGAGACCGGCGGCCACCTGATCACGCCCCTTCCGGGCGCGACCGAGACGAAGCCCGGATCGGCCACGCTGCCCTTCTTCGGCGTCAAGCCCGTGGTCCTCGACCCGACCAGCGCCGAGGTGCTGGAGGGCAATGGCGTCGAGGGCGTTCTGTCCATCGCCGACAGCTGGCCGGGGCAGATGCGGACCCTCTGGGGCGATCATGCCCGCTTCGAGGAGGCCTATTTCCAGCAATATCCCGGCACCTACTTCACCGGCGACGGCTGCCGGCGGGACGAGGACGGCTATTACTGGATCACCGGCCGGGTCGACGACGTCATCAACGTCTCGGGCCACCGCATGGGCACGGCCGAGGTGGAATCGGCGCTGGTGGCTCATGAGAAGGTCGCCGAAGCCGCGGTCGTCGGCTATCCGCACAGCCTCAAGGGGCAGGGCATCTATGCCTATGTGACGCTGATGAACGGCGTCGAGCCCTCGGACGAACTGCGCGCCGAGCTGGAGAAATGGGTCCGCACCGAGATCGGCCCCATCGCCAAGCCCGACCTGATCCAATGGGCGCCCGGCATGCCGAAGACCCGCTCGGGCAAGATCATGCGCCGCATCCTGCGCAAGATCGCCGAGAACGACTACGGCAGCCTCGGCGACATCTCGACCCTGGCCGAGCCAGAGGTCGTGGACGATCTCATCGCCAACCGCATGAACCGCGGCTGACGATAGGGGGGCGGGCCGTCATGGCCCGCCCCCGCAACGCGTCCGGTCCCGCCGCAGGCCGAGACGCAGACAAGCAAGTGCGGCACGAGGGACGTGTCTGACGATGGGGAGGACCACAGGACATGAGCGATCGACAATCATCCAACGCCTACTGGCAGGCCAATCTTAAGATCATCTACATCTGCATCGCCATCTGGGCCATCGTGTCCTATGGCTTCGGCATCATCCTGCGCCCGATGCTGGCAGCGATCCCGATCGGTGGCACCGACCTGGGTTTCTGGTTCGCGCAGCAGGGCTCCATCCTGATCTTCATCGTGCTGATCTTCTGGTACACGGCGCGCATGAACAAGATCGACGCCGAACACGGCGTGGACGAGTGAGGAACGGATCATGAGTCAGTTTACCCTCAACCTCATCGTCATCGGCGCCTCCTTCGCGCTGTATATTGGCATCGCCATCTGGGCGCGCGCCGGCTCCACGGCCGAGTTCTACGCCGCCAACCGCGGCGTCGGCCCGGTCATGAACGGCATGGCCACGGCGGCCGACTGGATGTCGGCGGCCTCGTTCATCTCGATGGCCGGCCTCATCGCCTTCACGGGCTATGACAACTCGACCTACTTGATGGGCTGGACCGGCGGCTACGTGCTGCTGGCGCTGCTGCTTGCCCCCTACCTGCGCAAGTTCGGCAAGTTCACCGTGCCCGAGTTCATCGGCGACCGCTTTTATTCCAGCTCGGCCCGGATCATCGGCGTCGTCTGCCTGCTCATCGTCTCGATCACCTACGTGATCGGCCAGATGACCGGCGTGGGCGTCACCTTCTCGCGCTACCTGGAAGTGTCGAACTCGACCGGTCTGTGGATCGGCGCGGCGCTGGTCTTCTGCTACGCCGTTCTCGGCGGGATGAAGGGCATCACCTACACGCAGGTCGCGCAGTACATCGTGCTGATCACCGCCTACACCATCCCGGCGGTCTTCATCTCGCTGCAACTGACGGGCAACTTCCTGCCGCAGCTTGGCCTCTTCGGCACGCATGACGCGTCGGGCCTCGCCTTCCTGTCCAAGCTGGACCAACTGGTGACCGACCTCGGCTTCCGCCAGTACACCGGCCACCACAACTCGACCCTCGACATGGTGCTGTTCACCCTGGCGCTGATGATCGGCACCGCGGGCCTGCCGCACGTGATCATCCGCTTCTTCACCGTGCCGAAGGTCTCGGATGCACGGAAATCGGCGGGCTGGGCGCTGGTCTTCATCGCGCTGCTCTACACCGTGGCGCCTGCCGTCGGCTCGATGGCGCGCTTCAACCTGACCGCGACCATGTGGCCGGGCGCCGAAACCGGCGAGACCTTCAGCGCCGAGCCGATCACGCTCGAGGCGATCGAGACCTCGCCCGATCTGGAATGGATGCGCCGCTGGCAGCTGACCGGCCTTCTCAACTGGGAAGACAAGAACGGCGACGGCTTCATCCAGTACTACAACGAGGCGAATGCCGCGAACGCGCCGGTTGCCGCCATCGTCGAAGAGCAGGGCCTCGTCGGCAACGAGCTGACCACGGTGAACAACGACATCATGGTTCTCGCGAACCCTGAGATCGCCAACCTGCCGGGCTGGGTCATCGCCATCGTCGCCGCCGGCGGCCTTGCCGCCGCGCTCTCGACCGCCGCGGGCCTGCTGCTGGCCATCTCGGGCGCCGTGTCGCACGACCTGATCAAGGGCACGCTCATGCCCAACATCAGCGAGCGCGGAGAGTTGAACGCCGCCCGCATCTCGATGGCGGTCTCGATCCTGGTCGCGACGCTCCTGGGTCTGAACCCGCCGGGCTTTGCGGCGCAGACCGTGGCACTGGCCTTCGGCCTTGCCGCCAGCTCGATCTTCCCGGTGCTGATGATGGGCATCTTCTCGAAGCGGGTGACCAAGGAAGGCGCGATCGCCGGCATGATCGCCGGGATGCTGACGACCATCCTCTACATCTTCACCTACAAGGGCTGGTTCTTCATCGCGGGCACCAACATGCTGCCCGACACGCCCGACGCCTGGATGTTCGGCATCTCGCCGGCCTCTTTCGGGACGATCGGCGCGGTGATCAACTTCGCGGTGGCCTTCATCGTCTCGCGGATGACGCAGAAGCCCCCGGTCCACGTGCAGGAGCTGGTCGAATCGATCCGCGTCCCGCGCGGCGCCGGTGGCGCGATCGCCCACTGAGCCTGAAACGCCGCGTCCCCTTTCTGGGGGCGCGGCAACCGCAACCGTCCGGGGGCCGCAGCGTGATGTCCGACATCGCAGATTTCATCGCCACGGTGCATCCCTATGACAGCCTGCCGCGGGACGAGCTGGCGCATGTCGCCGGCTTCTTCAGCCGCAGGAGCTACCCCGCCGGCGCGACCGTCTATTCCTATGGCGACCGCCTGCCGGGGCTCTACCTAATCGAGACCGGCGCGATCACCGTCAGCGACCGCAACGGCGACAGCGTCTCGCAACTGGGACCCCGCAACAGCTTCGGCGAGCGCGGGCTGCTGCGCGACGGCCTGGCCGTTACCACTGCACGGGCGGAGGCGGACAGCACCGTCCTCATGCTGCCGCGCGACGAGGTGCGCCGCCTCATCGAGGCGCATCGCGCCGTCGCCCGCTTCTTCGACCGTGGCCGCGGCCCGGCCGATCGCGCCGCGCCCGTGGCGACGCTGAAGGTCGAGGACCTGCTGACCGCGCGCCCCCTGGCCTGCGCGCCCCACACCCCCGTGATCGAGGCGGCGCGGATGATGCGCGCGGCCCATGCCAGCAGCCTCGGCGTGACCGAGGCGGGGCGGCTGGTCGGGCTTGTGACCATCCGCGACATGTCGAACCGCGTCGTGGCCGAGGGGCTGGACCTGACCCGGCCCGTGCGGGACGTGATGACGCGCGATCCGGTCACGCTGGCGCCCTCGGCGCTTGGCTACGACGTGCTCAACATCATGCTGGAGCGGCGCGTCAGCCACCTGCCGGTGGTCGAGGGCGGGCGCTTTCTCGGCATGATCAGCCAGTCCGATCTGACGCGCGTGCAGGCGATCTCGGCCTCGGGGCTGATCCACGAGGTCTCGCGCGCCGAGGACAGCGCCCAGATGGCCCGCGCCACCGCCCGCATTCCCGAACTGCTGGTCCAGCTCGTCGCCGCCCACCAGCGGCACGAGGTCGTCACGCGGATGATCACCGACATCGCCGATGCCGTGACGCGGCGTCTGATCGTGCTGGCCAAGGCCGAACTGGGGCCGGCCCCCGCGCCCTGGCTCTGGGCTGCCTGCGGCAGCCAGGGCCGGCAGGAGCAGACCGGCGTCAGCGACCAGGACAACTGCCTGATCCTGGCCGATGGGGCGGACCCCGCTGATCCGTGGTTCCGCGACCTGGCGCGGATGGTCAGCGACGGGCTGGACGCCTGCGGCTATGTCTACTGCCCCGGCGAAATGATGGCGACGAACCCGCGCTGGCGGCAGCCGCTGGACGTGTGGCGGCGCTATTTCCGCGACTGGACGCGCCAGCCCAGCCCCGAGGCGCAGATGCTGTCCTCGGTCATGTTCGACCTGCGCGCGATCGGCGGCGAGGCCGCGCTGCTCGAGGACTTGCAGCGCGAGACGCTGGAGGCCGCCTCGCGAAACTCGATCTTCGTGGCGCACATGATCTCGAACTCGCTCAAGCACCGGCCGCCGCTCGGCCTCATCGCGGGTTTCGCGACGATCCGCTCGGGCGAGCACCGCCACCACATCGACATGAAGCTGAGCGGCGTGGTCCCGGTCACGGACCTCGCGCGGGTCTATGCGCTGAAGGGCCGGATCACCGCGGTCAATACCCGCGCCCGCCTGCAGGAGGCCGAGAGCCGCGGCGTCGTCTCGGCCTCGGGCGCGCGCGATCTTGTCGCGGCCTATGACATGATCCAGACCATGCGCCTCGAGAACCAGGCGCATCTGGTCAAGGCGGGGCGCAAGCCCGACAACTACCTGTCGCCGGGCGATCTGCCCGACTTCGAGCGCAGCCACCTCAGGGACGCCTTCGTGGTGGTGCGCTCGATGCAGTCGGCACTCGGACATGGAAAGGGAATGCTGGGATGAGCGGGATCGGCGTCGAGATCTTGGGGGTCGTGGCCGTGGGCATCGGCATGGCCGCGGTGCTCTATGCGCTGCGCCACGCCGCGCAGCGCGCCGGCTGGAAGCTGCCGCTTTGGCTGCTGCCGGCAGGCATCGGCGCGGCGATGGTCATGTATTCGGTCTGGAACGACTATGCCTGGTACGACCGGGCCGTGGCGCGCCTGCCGGCGGGGACCGAGGTGCTGATGGTCGGCACGGCCCGGCAGGCCTGGGCGCCCTGGACCTTCCTCGCGCCGGTCGAGGTGCGCTTCGCCGCGCTCGATCCGTCGGCCGTGACCGAGGCCGCCGAGGGCAGGCGCCATGCGCAGATCATGCTGGTCGAGCGGCGTGGCCAGACGCTGCTGGTCCCGCAGGAATTCGACTGCGCCGGCGGCATGATCCGCCCGGCGCGCGGGGACTGGGCGCCGGCGGCGGCGGGCGATCCCGCCTTCGCCGCCGTCTGCGGCGAGGGAGGCGCGTGATGGCCGAGATCCTTGTGATCGAGGACGAGGACAACATCGCGGTCGCGCTGGACTTCCTGCTGACCCGCGACGGCCATTCGCACAAGCGCATGGCCACGGGCGCGGGCGCCGTCGCGCGCATCCGCGAGACGCATCCCGACCTCGTGCTTCTGGACGTGATGCTTCCCGATGTCTCGGGCTACCAGATCGTGCAGGACGTGCGCGCCGATCCCTCGCTGGCCGATGTCCGCGTGCTGATGATGACGGCCCGCGGCTCGGTGGTCGAGCGGCGCAAGGGGCTGGCGCTTGGCGCGGACGGGTTCATCGCCAAGCCCTTCGAGCTGTCCGAGCTGCGGGCCGAGATGTCGCGCCTGCTGCAAGGGCCGTGCTGACGCGGCTGTCCCTGCGGGTCCGGTTCCTGCTGCTCTTCGCGGCACTGGCGGCGGCCGGCCTTGTGCTTCTGGTGCTGGCGCTGTGGCTGGCGGCCGCGCGGCTGGCCGGCCAGGGCGTCGCGCCGGCGCAGATGCTGGACGGGCTGGTGCAGGCCGGGCTGGTTCTGGGCTTCGGGCTGGTGGGCGCGATCACCGCGCTCTGGCTGCTGATCGACCGCCACGTGGCCCGGCCGATCGAGGCGCTGGCGGGCGGGCTGCGCACGGGCCAGGCGCCCGACCCGGAGGCCGCGCGCTATCTTGCCGACTTGGGGCCCGCGGCTGCCGAGGCCGCCGAGGCGCGGGCGGCCTCGGCCGAGGCGCTGGCGGCGGCGGTCAACGAGCACGCGGCCGACCTGGCGCGCGAGAAGGCAAGCCTCGAATCGATCCTTGCCGATTTCGGCGCCGGCGCGGTGATCTCGGACGCCTCGGGACGGGTCGTCTTCTACAACGCTTCTGCCGCGCGGCTGCTGCCAGGCCTTGGCCTCGACCGGCCGCTCGACCGGCACCTGCTGCGCGGCGCGCTGGAGGCGGCCGAGGCGCGGCTGGCGGCGGGCGCGGGGGCGACGGACCTCATCTGCATGACGCCCGAGGGCCAGCGCCTGTCGGGCCGGATGCGCCGGGTCGAGGACGGCACGCTCCTGATCCTGCGCGACCGACCGGCCGAGCGACCGGCCCCGCGCGCGACGCTGGAGGCGCTGCGCCGGCACGCCGCGACGCTGGTGCCGATGCTGGACGCGCTGGACGGCCCGATCCCGCCGCAGCTCGCCCGGGCCATCCGCGACGAGGGGCAGGGCCTTGCCCATGCCACCCGCCAGCTTTCCGAGATCCTGGCGGGCGACGCGCCGGCGGGGATCGCGGGGCTGGACGAGCTGGGCGCCGGGCTGGAGCTGGCCGCGGACCTGCCGCGCGGGCTGCGCTTCCAGGCCGAGGCCGGGCCGCTGAACGCGCTGCTGCGCCATCTCGACCGCTGCCTGCGTGGGCAGGGCCTTGCCCCGCGCCTGTCGCTGGAGGCCGCCGGGGCCGAGGCGCTGCTGGCGCTGGATTGGGACGGCCCGCCTTTGGCGATGGACGCGCTGGAGGGCTGGCTTGCCGCCGCGCCCGACCAAGGCCAGCCCGACATCACCGGGACCGAGATCCTCGCCAGCCACGGCACCGGGCTCTGGCCCGAAGCGGCCGGGGATCGCGCGCGGCTGGTGCTGCCGCTGCGGCTGGTCGTCGGGCTGGCCGACAGTGCCGGGGTGACCTACGACTTCGCGCTGACCACCCGCGGGGCGGCGTCCTCTCGGCTTGCCGATCTGACCTGCGTGGTCTTCGACACCGAGACGACGGGGCTGGAGCCGACGGACCGGATCGTGCAGATCGCGGGCCTGCGCATCGCCCGCGGCCGCCTGACCGGCGAGCGGTTCGAGACGCTGGTCCATCCCGGCCGCCCGATCCCGCCCGCCTCGACCGCGATCCACGGCATCGATGACGCGATGGTGGCCGAGGCGCCCGACATGACGCGGGCGCTGGCGGCCTTCCACCATTTCGCGGAAGGCGCGGTGCTGGTCGCGCATAACGCGCCCTTCGACATGGGCTTCTTGCGCCGCGCCGCGCCCGAGACGGGCGCGCATTTCGACAATCCGGTCCTCGACACGGTGCTGCTGTCGGCGATGGTCTGGGGCCAGTCGGCGCCGCACAGCCTCGACGCGCTGACCGAGCGGCTCGGCATCGCCATCCCGCCCGAGGCGCGGCACACGGCGATGGGCGACACGGTGGCGACGGCCGAGGCCTTCCTGCGCCTGATCGCGGCGCTCGAGGCCAAGGGGATCGAGCGGCTGGAGCAGGCCCTGGCCGAAGGGCGCAAGCACCGGCGGCTGGTCCGCGACGCCAACTTGCCGACGCAAGGCGCGGGCGGCGGCTAGATGTCCAGCTCGGGCTGCGAGGGATCGCGCAGCGGCGCCGGGCGGCCGGGCAGCGCGGGACCGGCTTCGGGCAACAGCCGCTGCAACCCCTCGCCAAGGGGCGGGGGCGGGGGCGCCTCGGCGCGGCGGCGGATGAGGATGTCGCCATTCGCCAGCCGCTCGGGGGGCTCGTAGTTGCGGATGTCGTCCACGAGGGCCGCAAGCTCCTGCAGGGCCGGGGCCATCCGCTCGAGCGCGCCGGCCATGTCGCGGCCAAGAAGGTCCAGCTGGGGCGCGGCTTCCTCGCGGAACTGCCGGAACAGCAGCCCCATGCCGCGCTCGATGAGGCTGAGGCCGTCCTCGGCCTCGGGTGCCGGGGCAGAGGGCTCCTGCGCGGCCAGCGGCAGCGGCAGCGGCAGGGCGAGCGCGGCGAGAAGGGCGAGGGTCGGGATGCGATGCGTCATCGGCAGGATCTGGGAAGCCCGCGCGGGCTTCGCAAGGCGCCGCGTCAGGCCGGGCTCTGCCGGCCGCCGCCATGCATGGCGCGAAAATTCTCCCAGGCCTCGTTGATGCGGCGGGTGCGCGCCTCGGCCATGCGGATCGCCTCGGGCGGCAGGCCGCGGGCGATGGCGCGGTCGGGATGGGCCTCGCGGATCAGCTCGCGCCAGCGCCGCCGCGCCTCGGGCAGGGGCGTCTCGGGCGCGACGCCCAGCACCTCGCAGGGGGGGCAGCCCGCGGCGGGGTCGTGGCGCAGGCGGATCTCGGCCAGGCGGGGGGCCGGGATGCCGAAGATGCGCCCGACCTCGTCGAGGAACTGTGTCTCGGCCTCCTGCAGCGCGCCGTCGGCCACGGCAATGATGTAGAGCCCCTCGATCACGTCCTCGAGCACCGTGTCGCCCGGCTGGAACATGGCGGCGATGCGCCGCGCCCAGGCATCGAAGCCCGCCACGTCCTGCCGCGCCAGGTCGAAGACGCGCGCGGCATTTTTCTCTTCGGCGCGCGGGATGATGAAGACGCGGCGGAAGGCGGCGACCTCGGACCGGGCGACGGTGCCGTCGGCCTTGGCAAGCTTCGCGCCGAGCGCGATGATCGCGATGGTGAAGGCCACCGAGCGTTCGGGCGGCGGGGCGGGGCGGTTCGTCCAGAGGAAGGCGACCACGCGGTCGGTCATGCGCTGCCAGAAGCTGCGCGGCTTCGGCAGGGCCGGGCAGGTGCGCCCGCAGGTCGAGGGATCGTCGCAGCATTCCATGGCGCGACGTTAGCGCCGTTCAAGGGGGATGTGTAGGGGCCGGTTGTCGCGCTTAGGCCGGCGCAACGGGACCGGGCGCAAGGTCCTTGCCCATCAGCACCAGATCGTGGAAGGCGCCGAATTTCCAGCCGGCCGCCGGGATGCGGCCCCACTCGCCATAGCCGCAGGCCGCGTGGAAGGCGACCGAGGCCGTGTTCGAGCCGGTGATCGCGCCGATCATCAGCCGGTGGCCGACGGCGCGGGCGTGATCCTCAATGGCCGTCAGCATCCGCCGGCCGAGGCCGCGGCCGCGGGCGGCGGGGGCGGCGTGGATGGTGTGCTCCATGCTGCGCGCATAGCCGGCGCCGCCGCGGAACTGGCTGTAGGTGGCAAAGCCGAGGATGGCGCCTGCGTCCTCGGCCACGAGGAAGGGGTGGCCCTCGGCCGCGCGTTGGCGGATCACCTCGGCGATCTCGGCCTCGCTGCGCGGGGTGGGCCAGAAGGTGATGACGGTGCCTTCGACGATGGGGTTCCAGATCGCGCCGATGCCGGCGGCGTCCTCGGGGCGCGCCGGGCGCAGGATCACAGCGTCACCTCGCCGGCCGGACCCGTCAGCGTCAGCTGCATCGGCGTGCCGGTCCCGGTCAGCATGATCCGGCGGTCGGCGATGTCCAGCCGCTCCAGCGGGACGGCCAGCCGGGCGAGGCGCAGGCCGCGATCGCGCAGGTGGTGCCCGGGGTGGTCGTCCCCGTCCCACGCGATCCGCATCGGCTCGGCCCCGCCGCGCGGCATCTGGCCGCTGTCCGGCAGGGTGATGCGCCAGGCGAGGCTGCCGCGCGTGGCCGCGGCGATGGTGGTGCCCGGTGGCGCCTGCAGCGGCGACTGCCGGACCGCCCAGCCCGCCACGCGCGGCGGGCCGTCGAAGCTGTCGAGGCCGAACCAGCGCGGCCGGTCCAGGGCCGGCGCCTCGGGGTCGATGGCGATCAGCTCCAGATACTCATGGGGGCCGAGCGAGAGCAGCAGGTTGTGCGTGCCCATCAGCGGGTGCTTGCCGCCGGGCTCGGGGCGCAGGCCGAGCCGCGCCTCCAGCCAGTCGGCGCCCTCGTCGAGGCTGCGGGCGGCAATGGCGACATGGTCGAACTGCATCGGCTCAGCCGCGATGGGCACCGGCGGCCAGGTCGCGCACGAAGGCCAGAACTTCGGGGACCGGCCGGCCCTCGCCGATCAGCTTGACGATGGCGCTGCCGACGACGCAGCCGTCGGCGACGCCCGCGATGGCCTCGGCCGCCTCGGGGGTCGAGATGCCGAAGCCGACGACCACGGGCAGGCCGGCGCTGGCGCGGATGCGGGCGACCTCGGGGGCGACCTCGGCGGCGTTGGCCGCGGGGCCGCCGGTGATGCCGGTGACGCTGACGTAATAGACGAAGCCCGAGGTGTTCTTGACCACGGCTGGCAGGCGGCGGTCATCGGTGGTCGGCGTGGCAAGGCGGATGAAGTTCAGCCCGGCCTGGGCGGCGGGCAGGCACAGCTCGTCATCCTCCTCGGGCGGCAGGTCCACGACGATGAGGCCGTCGATGCCGGCCGCCTTGGCCTCGGACAGGAAGCCCTCGACGCCGCCGGGGCGGGCGTAGATCGGGTTGTAGTAGCCCATGAGGACGATGGGCGTCTCGTTATCGCCCTCGCGGAAGGCGCGGACCATGTCCAGCGTGCGGCTGACGCTGCCGCCCGCTGCCAACGCGCGCTGGCCGGCGGACTGGATCGTGGGGCCATCGGCCATCGGGTCGGTGAAGGGCATGCCCAGCTCGATGATGTCCACCCCGGCGGCGGGCAGGCCGCGCATGATCTGAAGCGCGGTCTCCTGATCCGGATCGGTCGCCATCATGTAGGCGACGAAGGCCTTGCCGTTCTGCTGCTTCAGCGCCTGGAAACGCGCGTCGATTCTGGTCATGGCTGCCCTCGTCCGTTGTCCGGGCAGCACTAGCCCGCAGAGGGCGGCCGTGCAACGCCGTATGGCTGGACTTGCCGGTCGGGGGGGCGTAACAGGCGGCGATCATTCAGGACGGGAAGGACGGGGCGATGGGCTTTCGCATGGGGATCGTGGGACTGCCGAATGTCGGCAAATCGACGCTGTTCAACGCGCTGACGCGGACCGCCGCCGCGCAGGCCGCGAACTTCCCCTTCTGCACCATCGAGCCGAATGTGGGCGAGGTCGCCGTGCCCGACCAGCGGCTCGAGACGCTGGCCGGCATCGCCGCCAGCAAGCAGGTCATCCCGACGCGCATCACCTTCGTGGACATCGCCGGTCTCGTGAAGGGCGCGTCCAAGGGTGAGGGCCTCGGCAACCAGTTCCTGGCGAACATCCGCGAGACGGACGCCATCGCCCATGTACTGCGCTGCTTCGAAGACGGGGACATCACCCATGTCGAGGGCCGGGTCGATCCCGTCGCCGACGCCGAGGTGATCGAGACCGAGCTGATGATCGCGGACATGGAATCGATCGAGCGACGCCTGGCGAACCTCGCCCGCAAGCTGAAGGGCGGCGACAAGGAGGCCGCCGCGCAGGAGGGTCTGCTGAAGCGCGCCCTCGCCGCGCTGGAGGAAGGCCGCCCGGCCCGCACCGTCGAGGTGGCCGAGGACGACCGCAAGGCCTGGTCCATGCTGCAGCTGCTGACCGCGAAGCCGGTGCTCTATGTCTGCAACGTCGCCGAGAGCGACGCCGCCAGCGGCAACGCCCTGACCGAGAAGGTGCGCGAGATGGCCGCGGCGCAGGGCGCCGGCCATGTCGTCATCTCGGCGCGCATCGAGGAGGAGATCAGCCAGCTCGATGCCGAGGAGGCCGAGATGTTCCTCTCGGAGATGGGGCTGGAGGAGGCCGGGCTCGACCGGCTGATTCGCGCGGGCTACACGCTGCTCGGGCTTCAGACCTACTTCACGGTCGGCCCCAAGGAGGCGCGCGCCTGGACGATCCGCAAGGGCACGCTGGTCCCGCAGGCCGCCGGCGTGATCCACGGCGATTTCGAGAAGGGCTTCATCCGCGCCGAGACCATCGCATATGACGACTATGTCGCCGGCAAGGGTGAGGCGGGTGCGCGCGAGGCCGGCAAGCTGCGCGTCGAGGGCAAGACCTACGAGGTCAAGGACGGCGACGTCCTGCATTTCCTCTTCAACGGCTGAGGGCGCTGCGGCGGGAACCGAACCGCCGCGTCATCGTTCCAACATCAGGATGTCATGCGGCCGCCATCTGCGGCCCATAGAAAAGGCCGCAGCTTTCGCTGCGGCCCCTGCGCCGTTGGTCGCGCAATCTCCCTGCCGGACTGGCCGGTCATCATTGCGTGCCACGCTAGTCGCGACGTCGTGATCCGTCAACTGCCCATCTGTGCCCGCCGATCACGTTGCAGCCAGCGGAGCGGCCTGCCTGAGGCAAGAAAAAAGCCGCGCCCGAGGGCGCGGCAGTCCAACAGGGAGGAAGGTCCGGGCTACGGCATGTGACCCGGACAAGAACAGGATGACACAGCCGGGTTAACATTGTCTTGAACAACCGCGCGTTGCGTGCGGATTGTTGCCAAGAGGCGCGTCCGCCCGGTCACAGCGCGAGGCGCTGCGCCGGCGCGCTGTCCACCGCCGCGCGCATCTCGGCCAGGATGGCGATGACCAACAGGACGTGCCGCTGCATGTGATACTCGGCCGCGCGCGCGAGGCGCAGGTCGTTCTGCACCGCCTCCTCGGCGCGCAGGCGCGACAGGCAGCGGCCGGGGGCGGGGCAGCTGTCGGTGCGCAGCAGGGCGGGCAGATCGCGGCTGCGTTTCCAGCCGGCCTGCCCCTCGCGAGCGGCGCGGATCAGGGCGGCGGGGCGGCGGAGAGGCCCGTCGCTGCTGCGCGGGCGGAAGACGATCACGTTGCTGGTCTGGGTCATGGCGCAGGGTCTCCTGACATGTCTCCCTCGCAGCTTTGCACAATCTTGGGTTGTGTTGCCGATCCGGCCCATGCAGCGCGCGCTCGAGCAATGGTTCTTTAGGGATTGTTAGGGATTGTTGCGCCTATGTGCAGAAACCCCCTGTTAACCAAGGGGCGCAAACATCAACCCAGGGTAGTCTTCTGCCGGGCTGCCCGAGGACGACAAGGGACCTGACATGACGGTATTGACCGGTGATTTCGCACTTGGCACCTTCGCAGCGGAGCACCGTCCGGACGGGGCACCTTCGGCCCCGATCCGCCTTGATGCCAGCGGGGACGCGCAGCTCTATCTCCGCCATGTCGAGCAGGGCGTCACCATCCGCGCCCTGGCGCGCGAGGCGGGCTGCCATGCCTCGACCATCCTGCGGCGCATCCGCCGCTTCGAGTCGCGCCGCGACGATCCCCTGGTGGACGGCGCGCTGGCAGAGCGTCCCGCGGGGCGCGCCGAGCGCCCGGACGACCGGCAGGTGCTGCGCGTCCTGCGCCGCCTGTCCGAGCCGGGGGCGGTCATGGCCAGCGCGCCGGGCATGGAGAAGGCGATCGTCACGCGAGAGGACATCCGCACCGCGGTTCTCGAGCGGCGGTTGGCCGAGATGATGGCGCTGCGGGGTTGGGTGATCCAGATCGGGCAGGGCGGGCGGCTCCAACGCTACGTTCTGGCCCCGGCGGGGCGCGAGGCGCTGCGCCAGATGCTGCGCTCGCCGCGCCAGCGCAGCGCGGTGCCCGGCCCGGAGGCCTTCGCCGAGGCGACCCCGGTCGGCACCGACGCCGAGCCGGCGCCCGGCATGGCAGAGGCCGCCCCCGCCTTCGATCATGCCGAGCGGCACCGGGTCTGGGACGCCCGGGTGATCGAGGATCCCGAGGACGGTCGCCGGCGCCATGCCCGCGTGAACATCGCCGAAAGCCCGCTTCTGCTGCTGGCCCGCCGGCGCGAGGCGAACGGCCAGCCCTTCCTCAGCCCCGGCATGGTGACGGCGGGCGAGCGGCTGCGCGAGGATTTCGAGCTGGCGCAGATGGGGCCGCGGGTGACGCAGAACTGGGACGGGTTCATGACCTCGGGCATCGACGTCTCGCGGCAGGGCGGAGGCTATCGCGGCGGCTCGGAATCGGCGCGGGACCGCGTGGCCTTGGCGCTGCGCGAGCTGGGGCCGGGCATGGGTGACATCGTGCTGCGGGTGTGCTGCTTCCTGGAGGGGATCGAGATGACCGAGCGGCGGCTCGGCTGGTCCGCGCGCTCGGGCAAGATCGTCCTGCGCCTCGCCCTGATGCGGCTGGAGCGGTACTACGCCGAGACCTATGGCCGCGGCAGCCCACTCATCGGCTGAAATCCGGCCCGGCGAAACGAAAAAGGGGGCGCCTTCTGGCGCCCCCTTCGTCAACTGCAACTCTGCAAACCGCGACCATTTGAACCGTTGACGATCCAGTCACGGATGGCGGGCGTGATTCACTCGGCCGCTTCAACGTGACGTTGCGACATTTCGGCACGCGCCGCGCGGATGCCGGCGCCGTAGGCCGGGCTGATGCGGTCGAAATGGACCAGCGCCCGCTCCAGCACCGCCTCGTCCGCGCCCTCCATCGCCGCGGCGATGTTGCGGTAGAGACGCGCCCGCTCCTCGGCCGTCAGCACGATGTCGTGCAGCGCGCGGGGCTGGGCGTAGTCGTCGATCTGCTGCTGGTGCGGATGACGACCCGCGAGCCCTGAGATCTTCAGCGGCGGCTCGGCGAAGGACGGATCCTCGACCGGCCCGCCGAAGCTGTTCGGCTCGTAATAGGCATCGGCCGTGCCGGTCTGGTGGCCGAAGAAGTTCATCTGGCCGTCCTTGTGGTAGTGATGCACCGGACACTTCGCCGCGTTCACCGGCAGATGCTCGTAATGCGTCCCAAGCCGGTAGCGATGCGCGTCGGCATAGGAGAAGACCCGCGCCTGCAGCATCTTGTCGGGCGAATAGCCGATCCCCCGCACCTTGTTCGATGGGCTGAAGGCCGCCTGCTCGATCTGGGCGAAGTAGTTGTCGGCGTTGCGGTTCAGGGCGAACTCGCCCACCTCGATCAGCGGGTAGTCGCCATGCGGCCAGACCTTGGTCAGGTCGAACGGGTCATAGGGCGTCTTCTCGGCGTCGAGTTCCGGCATGACCTGCACGAACATCTTCCAGCGCGGATGCTCGCCGCGCTCGATCTTGCCGAACAGCGCCTCCTGGTAGCCCTCGCGGGTGTGGCCGATGATCTCGGCGGCCTCGCCGTTGGTGTAGAAGCGATGGCCCTGCTGGGTCTTGAAGTGGAACTTCACCCAGAAGCGCTCGCCGTCCTTGTTCCAGAAGGAATAGGTGTGGCTGCCATAGCCGTTCATGAAGGTCGGGTCCTGCGGCAACCCGCGGTCCGACATCAGGATCGTGACCTGATGCAGCGATTCGGGCTGCTGGCCCCAGAAGTCCCACATCGCGGTCGCGCTGCGCAGGTTGGTGCGCGGGTGGCGCTTCTGCGTGTGGATGAAGTCGGGGAACTTCAGCGGGTCGCGGACGAAGAAGACGGGCGTGTTGTTGCCCACGACGTCCCAGTTGCCCTCGTCGGTGTAGAACTTCAGCGCGAAGCCCCGCACGTCCCGCTCGTGATCGGCCGCGCCCTGCTCGCCGGCGACGGTCGAGAAGCGCGCCAGCATCTCGGTCGTCTTGCCGACCTGCGCGAAGATCGAGGCGCAGGAATACTGCGTGATGTCGTTCGTCACCGTGAACGTGCCGAAGGCGCCCCAGCCCTTGGCATGGACGACGCGCTCGGGGATGCGCTCGCGGTTCTGGTGGGCGAGCTTCTCGAGCAGCTGGTAGTCCTGCATCAGAAGCGGACCGCGCGGCCCCGCCGTCTCGCTGTTCTGATTCGAGGCGATGGGCGCCCCGGCGGTCGTGGTCATGCGCGGGCGTGTCGAATCGTATGGCTGGCTCATGGCATGGGTCCCCTGTGGTCGTTGTTCCTGCTCGATATTCGCGCGGTGGACTGATAAACACAAATCGGGTTTTCTGCTTGATCCGATAAGGAAGCTTGATGAACATCACCCTGCGCCAGCTGCGCTACTTCCTCGCCTTGGCCGAGCAGGCGCATTTCACCCGCGCGGCCGAGCAGATCAACGTGACGCAGCCCGCGCTCTCGATGCAGATCCGCCAGCTGGAGGCGGTGATCGGCGCGCCGCTGGTCGAGCGGACGCCGGCGGGCGTGGTGCTGACGCCGCAGGGCCGGGCGCTTCAGGCGCAGGCGGCGGGGGTCATGGCGGCATTGGCCGAGCTGGAGCATGCGATGCGCGCGCCGGGGCAGGGCGGGCGGCTGATGCTGGGGATGATCCCGACGGTCGCCCCTTACCTGCTGCCCGTGGCGCTGCCGCTGCTGCGCGCCCGCGACGTCGGGCGCGACCTGCATCTGCGCGAGGCGCAGACCGAGCGGCTGCTGGACGAGCTGGCCGGGGGGCGGCTGGACGCGGTGGTCATCGCCTCGCCGCCCGAGGGCGAGGGCTTCCGGGCCGAGCCGCTGTTCACCGACCGCTTCCTGCTGGCCGGCAGCGCCGCCCGGATCGCGCAGCTGGACGAGCGGGCGATCGAGCCGCGCGCGCTGGACCCCGGCCAGCTGCTGCTGCTGGACGAGGGGCATTGCTTGGGCGATCAGGCGCTGGAGGTCTGCGGCCTGACGCGGCAGGGGCGGCGGCTCGATCTTGGCGCGGCCTCGCTGGCGACGCTCTGCCGGCTGGCCGCGCAGGGGATGGGCCTGACCTTCCTGCCCGAGATCGCCTTGGCGCAGGAGCGCGCCGCCGCGCCCGGCCTGACCGCGATCCGCTTTCCCGCGCCCCAGCCTGCCCGGCAGGTGCTGCTGGTCCGGCGCGCCGCGACCCAAGGCGCGGGCTGGTTCGACGAGCTGGTGCAGGTCCTCTCGGACGCCGGCAGGACGCTGACCGAGGCGGCGAGAGGCCAAGGGCGCGGCAATCGGTCGCGGAACATGGCGCGGCGGGGGCGGTTGGGCCGGCACATCAGTCACCAACCGGGAGAAGACACATGACGACCCTTCTGCGCGCCGCCCTGACATCCCCCGTCGCCCTTGCCTCGCCCTTCGCCCTCGCGCTCGCCCTGCCTGCGGCCGCTGAGTATGGCCCGGTCGAGAGCCAGTTCTACACGCTGGAGGTCGAGACGGTCGCCGAGGGGCTGGAACATCCCTGGGGAATGGCTTTCCTGGACGAGGACCGCTTCCTCGTCACCGAGCGCAACCCCGGCACCGTGCGCCTCGGCACCCGCGAGGGAGGCATGGGCGAGGTGGTCTGGCAGGCCGAGGACCTCTTCCGCCCCGAGGGCGAGACCGAGCGCAGCCAGGCCGGCCTCTTCGACATCGTGCTGCATCCCGACTTCGACGAGAATGGCTGGGTCTATCTCAGCTATTCGCGCGAGACCGACCGCGGCGCCGCCCTCGTCGTCGTCCGCGGCACGGTGACGGGCGAGGGCGAGGACGCCCGGATCGAAGAGGTCGAGGACATCTTCGTGATGAAGGAAGAGGACCAGGACTCCAGCGGCCTGCATTTCGGCGGCCGGATGGCCTTCGATCCTTCCGACAACGCGCTGTTCCTGACCGTGGGCGAGCGGCGCAACATCTCGCGCGCTCAGGATGCGAGCGATCAGGCGGGTTCGGTCCTGCGGATGACGGATGCGGGCGAGCCGCATGGTGACAACCCGACCTTTGCCGTGGACGAGGATGACCAGAACGACAGCCCCGACGATTATCTCTTCTCCATCGGCAATAGGAACGTGCAGGCGCTTGGCATGCATCCGGTGACGAACGAACTGTGGGCCTCGGATCACGGCCCGCTCGGCGGGGACGAGATCAACCTGATCGCCGCCGGCAACAATTACGGCTGGCCCTTCACCACCGGCGGCGACGACTATTCCGGCGCGCCGATGGGCGTTGGCGAGACGATGGAGGGGATGACCCCGCCGGTCCACATCTTCGGCGAAACCGTCGCCCCCTCGGGCCTGACCTTCGTGCCGGACGGCGCGGAAAAGGCCGAATGGGCGGGCGACATGCTGATCGGCGGCCTCGTGACCGAGGGGCTGATGCGCGTGCGGCTGGAAGGTGGCGCGGTCGCCGAGGAAGAGGCGATCGAGATCGGCCGCCGCATCCGCGACGTGCAGGTTGGACCGGACGGCATGGTCTGGCTGCTGACCGAGCACGAGGACGGCGAGGTGCTGCGCCTCGTGCCGCAGGTGAACTGATCCGCACGGCTTGATATGATCGCCCCGCGGCCCCCGCGTTGCCAAGCGGGGCGATCTGTCCTATCTCTGGCGGGACCGCCAGCAAAAGGACCGATGCCTTGCGCGACCTGCGAATCCCGGACCAGCGCCACCCCGAAAAGGCCCACCGCCCCGACCAGGCGCAGCCGAAGAAGCCCGCCTGGATCCGCGTGAAGGCGCCGACCTCGGAAGGCTACAAGCAGACCCGCGACCTGCTGCGCGAGAACCGCCTGTCCACCGTCTGCGAAGAGGCTGGCTGTCCGAACGTCGGCGAATGCTGGAGCCAGGGCCACGCGACCATGATGATCATGGGCGAGATCTGCACCCGCGGCTGCACCTTCTGCAATGTCGCGACCGGCAAGCCGAACGCCCTCGACGTGTTCGAGCCGGGCCGCGTCGCCCATGCGGTCCAGAAGCTCGGCCTCAACCATGTCGTCGTCACCAGCGTCGACCGCGACGATCTGGACGATGGCGGCGCCGAGCATTTCGCCCAGACCATCCGCGCCATCCGCCACCGCTCGCCCGGCGCCACGATCGAGGTGCTGGTGCCCGACTTCCTCAAGTCGAAGCCCGGCGCGCTGGAAACCGTGGTCGAGGCGCGCCCCGACGTCTTCAACCACAACCTCGAGACCGTGCCGGCGCTCTACCCGACCGTGCGGCCGGGCGCGCGCTACTTCCACTCGCTGCGGCTTCTCCAGCGGGTGAAGGAGCTGGACCCGGCGATGTTCACGAAGTCCGGCATCATGGTGGGCCTGGGCGAGGATCGCCAGTCGGTGCTGCAGGTCATGGACGACATGCGCGCGGCCGATATCGACTTCATCACCATCGGCCAGTATCTGCAGCCGACGCCCAAGCACCACCGCGTCGACCGCTTCGTGACCCCGGAAGAGTTCGCCAGCTACGAGAAGTCGGCCTATGGCAAGGGCTTCCTGATGGTCTCGGCGACGCCCCTGACGCGGTCCTCCTACCATGCCGGCGACGATTTCGCCCGGCTGCGCGACGCGCGTCTGGAAAAGCTGGGCCGCGCCTGAGCTGCCACTTGCCAAACGCCCCGGCCGGATTTACGGCAGGGGCATGACCTCGTCAGGGGTCTCGCCGTAAGAGCGCCGGCAGGTCCGGGGGTGTGGCGGAATGGTAGACGCGACGGATTCAAAATCCGTTTCAGCAATGAGTGTCGGTTCGAGTCCGACCACCCCTACCACGCTCTTGGGAAGTTATGGCAGTGGCTTTGATGTCAGCTTGCGCGACGGGGAATGATCCTGCGGACGCTGTTTTTCAATGCGTTCACAGCCTTCATCTTGATCCTGTCGCTTGCCGTCCATTGCCGGTGGCCGATCTTCCAGAAGGCAGTATCGGTCAGTTGAGATATCCGGTACCCCTTGTTCTGTATTTGCTTAGATAATCCAATCTCGCATGAAACGGCTTCGATGTAGCTTTCACCCATGAGCGGGAAGCCATTCACCTGCTCCAGAATTTCTCTGCTTGTGAACAGAATGATGCTGACGAGGTGAGTTCCCGTGTCGCCTGGATCGACGCCGAACGCCGAAAGATTGGCTTGATACTTGTCGATCGTGTTCGCAACTCCGGAGGCGGCTCCGAGATCAAGCTCCGTGCACTTTCTTATGTAATCCCAGGTCATGGCGTTCCACATGATGTGCTCGCCGAGAAGACCGATTCCCTGATCCGTCTGGAAACGGTGGACATACCGCCTGAGCCAATCCTGCTCCTTGATGAAGCATTCTGCCTGAAGGAACAGATAGTAGTCATAGCCGGGCCGTTCTTTCCATCCGGCCTGCCATGCTCCCAAGTTCCAGCCCTCATTCTTGCGGTTGATGACCTCGATCCGAAGGCCCTGAAAGCCCGCTGGAACTTCTAAGGGTTTTTCGTCTCCCCCGTTGCAGACGATGAGCACGTCGAAAGGTTCGTTCGCCGGATATTTCTCCATCTGAGCAAGAAGTCGAAGGAGCGCCTTAGGCGATCTACCAATCCAGTAGCAAATTACGACGCAGACACTCGGTTTCATCGGCAACACCTCAACATTCTGACATCGTTTGAACGGCCAGATCCACACGGTTGGCAGATCTTCGTGATTTAGGTGAAATGCTTTCGCTCGGACCGCGAACGGAACTTCTGCTGTGCCTTGATAATAACCTTTTGCTTCATTCTTGATGAAGGCAAGGAAAGTGCAGGCCCGCCTCGGTCTGCCGAATATTGCATGGCATTTACAAGCTCCACGTCCTCCAGAGCCGCACGAGGCGGATATGGTGGAACGCCGGCAAACCTCACCACATCAGCCATGGCTGACACGAGTTGTCCTACTGCGATCTGCTGATCATCCAGCCGGTGTCCGAAGAACGGGTTGACCCAGTCAACGATACCGTCTGGCGTGTCGATCCATGCGCGGGTGAGATCGCCGTCCTCCACCTCGCGCTGGACAGGCGATGTCATCGGCTTCCGCCTGCCGCAGTCGAAGCGGGCCGCGCCCGGCAGCAAGGTGCCTTTGCTGCCATAGACGCAGAACTTGCTTGGAGGCCTGTGCAGAATCGCGTCGCCTTCCGACGAGAAGCGGTGGAGCAACAGACCGCCATCCTCACAGGTCACGGTACCTGACAGCCACCGCTCGGATGTCCGTCCAATGCGGTGCCAGTTGCCCTGCGTGTGAATTGCGCGGCGATGGCGGCCCATAAGCGTCCTCGCCAAGGCAATTCCATGGTAGTCATAAATGGCAAAATCGTTCTCAACCGCTTCGACGTGTCCGATGAGGCCGAGTGCGATTATCCTGCGCATCAACTGCGCCTCGGGCATGAAGGGAAACTGTTCGGCCACGCTCACCATCAGGCGTCTGGTATCGATCTCCCTCAGTATCTTGCGCCCGCTGTTCTCGTTCCAACAGAACGGCGTCTCGAGAAGCAGCGGAATGCCGAAAGTGAGCAAACCGGGATACATGCTGTCGTTCGTGCCTGGAGGCGTTGCGACGATGAGAACCTCGGGACGTGCGCGAGCGATCATCTCCTCGGTATTGGTACCTGCCGACCATCCGGTCCTGGACGTGATGCGATCAGCGCCTTCCTTACTGCGGGTCGCGACACCGCAGACCTCGGCAACGTCAGACAACGCCTGCATCACCGGAGCGTAAACCGTCTCGACACGGTGGCCGCCGCCGATGAAGCCAAAGCGGACGCGCCGACTGTCTGCGTGCGCTCGATCCAAAGGCTGTGCCGCCACTCGAGGCGTCAGGTCGTCGCGGATATGATCCGCAAGCCTCATTGCCAATGCAACGAGGGTCTGCGTCGGGTTCATGTGGCCGTTGCTCGCGAAGACCGAACTGCCTGCAACATAGAGTCCGGCTACGCCGTGCACCTGACAGGTGGCGTCGACGACACCATGTGCGGGATCATTGGACATTCGAGTCGTGCAAGACGGATGGGCCAGATCGATCAGATCCTGCTTCCAACCTTCGAAACTTCCGTTCACCCAGTCAGGGCGATCATAACGCGCTTCGCCGAGCCGCTGTGCTTCCGTACGAAAAGCTTCCTCGACGACCTTGACCGTGGCGAATTCGCGCTCTGAGATCCGCCAGTCGATCTGTGCCAGCGGCCTGCCAAACCTGTCGCGCTTGCTGGATAGGGTTACGCGGCTCTCGGGGATCAACTCCTGCTCGGATACGCAGCCGATGACGCTGTGGGACGGCCTGTTCAGCGGAGGCCGCTTGACGAGCATCCGATCATACGCGGCTTGCGACAGACCTAGGGGCTTGCTTATTCCTTGCCAGAAGTCTCGCAGAGCCTCGCGTCTTTCGCCTGATCGGAACTGGCGCGCAGCCTTGGCAACGGAAGACAGGGGATTAGGCGTCGAACCATATTCAACAAGGTGTATGGAAGCGTTGAGGACCTCATGATGCCGTTGCATCTCCTCGGAGAGCCTCAGTCCCAGGACATGCCCTCTGGTCGTGCCAAACTGAGGATGCCACCTGCTGCCCAATCTTCGGCGGATATTGATCCCGGCATCGCCGACAAAGGTCGCCACCGGAGTGAAGGTGTGATCGCACAGGTAGCGGCCGACCTGATCGTGCTTGTTGCCAAGACCGGCAGGATTGGTGCTGCGTGAGGCAAGCAGAAGCCGCGCATTCTGGATGCCTCCACAGGCCAGGACGACACGCCGCGCCGTGAACGTAAGCTGCGTGCCGTCTTGCGTAAGGACCGCTGCGCCTGTGACCGCGCCGGTCACCGGATCGGCGTTCACCTCGGCAACGGTGGCCGAGGTGAAGATGTGGACGTTCTCGCTGCTCTGAAGTGCCGCCCTGCATCGCCTTCCAACATGGACCGGTGTCGAGCCTCCGGTGTGCTGCAGAAGGTCCTTCGGCCCTTGCCCTTCCGGCGTGAAGTCCTGCACCACAGGTGCGTGATCCTCTGGCGACCGGCTGAATTGCCACAGGACTGGCTTGAACAGTCCCTCGTCGACGGGAACATGATCGAAGCTCTGCCTTAAGTCGATGGATCCCTGCTCGGCCGGACGAGTGGGCGCTATGCCCAAGAACGCCCCGGCGCGCTGATAGAAGGGCGCAAGATCCGCCGGCCGGACCGGCCAGCCACTCAGCGGCACCCAAGGGCGCGCGTGAAAATCCATATCGTCCAGAGTGCCGCATCGTCCGGTCCAAAGGGCCGAGGAGCCCCCAAAGACGCGACATCCCACATCGCCATGTGCCGCGCGACGATGACCAATGGACACGTGCTCGTTCAGAGCGTCGGCTTCCTCCTGACGCTCGTCCCCGCCGCTTTCTAGAACTGCCACCTGCAACCCGCTCGGCATCAGTTCGGTCGCAATGGCAAGCCCGGCTGGCCCCGAACCCACGATGAGGACGTCGAAGTCGCGTAGATCAGACGTACCTGCATCCAGGTTGACGATTGTCATAAACAACTCCGCAAATCAGCAACCTTGAACGCTCGGAGAACAACCCGCTTGAAGGACCATAACCGCACGCGAGTGCTTTGACCATACGTGGGTTAGCTGATGCTGCCTGATCCACGAGTGATTTGCCGGAGGCTTATTTCGATTCAGCGGAACACGACTTTGTTTTCAATGCCATCGTTAGAAGCCTTGCCTTCGGAATAAATGCCGCCAACCATCTTCGTGCAAATAGAGGTTGTTGATCGGCTCACTTTATCAACTTACAATGTATTGCGTGCTGTCGCGTTGACATAACAATAATATCATATCCAAACGCCGAGCGTCTCCAGCCACGTTAGTTTCAAGCAATGTTGCCTTCGTTCGAGCAGGTCTCTGACGCGCAAGTAAACATGCATACCAGACGTCTGTGACAACTTGTCTTCACATCGTCGATCCGCACCGCTGAGCCCCTTACCGATGTCAGATACCGATGTCAGAGCATTGGAAAGCCCCACGTGCAGCGGGGCCTTCCAGCAACATTGATATTGCGCCTACTGAACGAGCGCGCCCTTGTTCTGCAGATGGCGCTGCGCCATGCGCCGGCCGGTGCGGCCAGTCGCAAGCGTTCGTGCCGCAACCGCGTCGAAGCTGTCATCGGCCAGCTGCGGGAAGAGGGTCAGAATCTCTTCGCGCGCGGCGGGTCCGACGGCTTTCATCGCCTCGGGGCCGGTGAAGAGCGACTCCGTCTCGGCTCCGTTCGCAACGATCACCTCGTGCCGGTCGAACATAATGTGGAAGTACTCCACGCTGTCGATGTCCTCGGCGACGTCGATGCCGTCCAGCAGCACAAGCTGTTTCGCCGCGACCAGCACCTCGATGGTACCGAACATCTTCTGCGCGATCTTTGAGCGAACGAGGATGCGATGCTGCGGCGATACGATCAGGTCGGTCGTTGGCATGTTGTCCCCAAGCGCGCCTGCCGAAATGCGGATCGGGCGGAGGTTGGGGTGCGTCCTCAGTAGCTGCGCGGACAAGAACTGGCTGCCCATCCAGCGGATGGGTTGCGCACCGTGGTCCTTCGTCAGAACAAGATCGTCCTTCTGCAGATCCTCGATGGCACGCAGGCCGTGCACGGTTTCAATCATCGTCCCTCGTGCGAAGCAGACAATGCCAAAAGCGGGGCTGTAGCCATTGTCGTTGCGAAGGCGCAACGTAATTTCTAACGTCCCTGTCACACCTTGAAGGAAACCTGGCGCACCTTCCGGATAGATCAGCGTCGTGACTGTCTGGCCGAGGGCGTTCGTCCGCCTTACCAACATGACCGGGTAGGTAACTCCTACCACAGCTTCAGCAGTCCCAACGCCAATTACAACAGCATTATTAAAATCGTTCGGTCCAGTGATGCCCGTGGACGTTCGGTCATAGTCGAGGGTCTCCCCCGGATTGATGGAGCCATTCCCGTTCTGATTATCGCCAGTAACGGTGCCGGTGGAGGGGAGGAGGTTAGTCAGGTTCAGCACCAAAGCAGATGTAGAGGAGTTATCGGCGCCGAATGTAACGTTGAGCACGGTGCTTGTGTTGACAAGGTAGGCGTTGGGTACGGTGACCATGTCGCGGTGTTCTCCATTCTATCGACAAATTTCACCAGCACCGGCCGAAATGGCCGGAACAAAAAAGCTTCGCGTTGAGCTGGGGAATGAACCAACGGTCACATCACCCGGCAGACAGGCCTACGGACCTGATCGAGGGACGGAGCCACCCAGGCTCCGAATGTGATTCGCCGGCTCGGCCGACGACTCCAAGATGTCATGATCGAAATGCCCAATCAATCTAAAATTGTATTTACAATGACAACTCGCCCAACGTGTCCGGGCGGCATTGATCGCATATTAACTGAACTGCCAGTGGTCAGGTGACAGCTGCGGCCTTCAAATCTGCAACCGGGGGTGGCGCGAACGCGAGCTTTGTGACGCATCCAGTGGGAGCGTGATAAAGCGAGCTTTCTCCAGACCATAGCCTGCGAGATTCCGGGCCGGCCTGCGGAACAAACCTCGGCGGACAGCCGTTAGTCCGCCGAAGGTGACATCGCACCCGGAAAGGAACATCACATGGCACAGAACCCCACCGTCGACCAGATGAAGAACGACGCCAAGTCCGGCGCGAACGAGGCCAAGCGCGACCTGGAAAGTGGCGCCCGCAACATCGCGGACGAGGTCAAGACCACCGCGAACAAGCTGGCAGGCAACTCGGGCGCCGACCGCCTGATGGATCGCGGCTCGGAGCTGGCCGACGAGGCCATCGCCACCGGCCGTGAATATGCCGACCGCGCCCGCGCCGAGGCCGAGCGTCTCTACGAGACCGGCCACCAGAAGGCGCAGGAAGTCGCGCATTACGCCGAAGAGCGTTACGACGAGGTCTCCGAGATGGTGCGCCGCAACCCGGGCCAGGCGCTCGGCATCGCGGCCGGCATCGGCTTCCTGTTCGGCCTGCTGCTGTCGCGCCGCTGACAAGGGGGGCGGGCATGTTCGACTTCGCGCATAACCTGAAGCTCGCGGTGTCGGACCGCGTCAAGGGGGTCGGGCTCAAGGCCGCGGGCGGCGTCATCGCCGCCGTGGCCGCCGGCTTCCTGATCGCCGCCCTCTGGGCCTTCCTCGCCCATGAGCTGGGCTGGGGATCGGCCCTCGCCTCCCTGGCGATCGCCGTGCTGCTGCTGGTGGTGGCGGCGATCCTCTTCGTGGTGTCCAAGCCCAAGCACCGGATGCCGACCACGGACGATCTGAAGCGCGAGGTCGAGGCCCGCGTGACGCTGGCCTCGAACGCCGCCGCCGATCGTGCGCGGGCCGAGGCGGCGCGGGTCATGGACATGGCCGAGAACAAGGCCCATTCGCTGATGGACCAGGTCAGCTACCGGGCGACGAAGCTGGCGGACGACGCCGAGCGGAAGGTTTTCGGCACCGTGCGCCAGGGCGCGGTGGCCATGGGCCTCACCAGTGAGAATGTCCGCGACGTCAAGCGCCAGGCGGCCCATGGTCAGGCGGCGGTCAGCCGCGCGGCCAACAGCAATGCGGGCAGCATGGCGAAGCTGCTCGGCGCCTTTGCGGTCGGCGTGACGCTGGCGGCGAAGCTCTCCGAGCGGCGCGACGACGACGAGGATGACTACGATTACGAGTTCGATCCCGACGACATCATCTGATGGCGTCACATGGACAGGCCGCGGCAGTCGCCGCGGCCTTTTTCATGCGCGCCGCAGGGCCTGACGGGGCAATTCCGCGAGCAGTTCCTCGACCATCTGCATCAGGTCGGGGCGGGTGAAGGGCGAGGGAAGGGTGAGCCAGCCGCGCGCCGCGACCGCCTCGGGCGGGTCCAGATCCAGCCGGACGACCACGGGCCAGTCATGCCGTTCGGCCAGCGCGCCAAGGCCGGTCGCATCGATGTCGGACAGCGACTGCTTGGTGATGATGACGGGCAGGGCAGGGAGGGACGGAAGCGTCTCGGCCGTGTCAAGCAGCGCCTCGATCGATGCGTATCGGCGGGACAGGCAGTCGGGGCTGGCCTCGGCAAGACCCTCGGCCATGTCCTGGGCGATGAAGCTGTCGCGCTCGATGATGAGGAAGCAGAAGGGCGTATGGGCCATGGGGATAGTCTTGCATCCCATAGCCCATCTGGCAAACCAACATTTGTTCAGGCAAAAACCCGCCGGTCAGAGCCGCGGCAATGCTGTCAGGCGTTCGCTTCGCGGATCTTCTCGGCCGCGGCCTTGTCGAAGGCGATGCTCTTCTGGTCCAGCAGCTGGTCCAGTTCGCCCGAGAGCGTCATCTCGGTGATGATGTCGCAGCCGCCGACGAACTCGCCCTTGACGTAGAGCTGCGGGATTGTCGGCCAGTCGGAGAAGTCCTTAATGCCCTGACGGATGTCGGCGTCCTTCAGCACGTCCACGTCCTGGTAGGGCACGCCCATGTAGTTCAGCACGCCCGCGACACGGCTGGAAAAGCCGCATTGCGGCATCTCGCGCGTGCCCTTCATGAACAGCACGACGTCGTTGCTGTCGATCAGGTCCTGGATGCGGGTCTTCGCGTCGCTCATCGGGTGGTCCTTTCAGGTGCGGCCGGCCCCGCGGGGCGGCCGTGTCGGTGCGGGCTCAGTCAGGGGCCTTGGTGGTCAGCGCCAGCGCGTGGAGGGCGCCGGAGGGGCCGTCCATCTTGCCTTGCAGCGCGGCATAGACGGCACGCTGCTGCTGGACGCGGTTCTGGCCTCGGAAGCTCTCGTCGATGACCTCGGCGGCGTAGTGGTTCCCGTCGCCGGCCAGGTCCGTCACCGTGATCCGGGCGCTCGGGAACGCCGCGCGGATCAGGGCCTCGATCTCATGAGCTTCCATCGCCATGGGCAAATCCTTCCATCCGTTCCGTTGGATGTAGGCCATGCCGGAAGGGCCTGCAAGGGCAGGCAGAGGCGGTGTGGGGCAACGCCTCCGCCGCTGGTGCCTGATCAGGGGCTGGTCGCCGCGCCCACGGTGCCGCCGACCACGGCGCCGGCAGGACCGGCCAGGACAGCGCCGCCGAGACCGCCGGTCGCCGCCCGCTCGGTCGGGGTGTTGCCGCAAGCGGCGAGGACCGCAAGAACGCCGCCGCAGAGCGCAAATTTCATCGTCTTCATCTGGATATCCTTTGATAAAGCGCCGGTGCTGGCGCAGGGGGACAGGGGAAGAAGCCTCGAGAACGTGATCGGTTCCCCCTTGACAGAACGGGAAGGGGCGGCGCCCGGAGGTGCCGCCCTTTCTTGCCGCCAGATCGGGCGATCACATGCCGACTTGGGCCTGCGCGCTTTCCGACTGAATCACCTGCCCGGCCGTCGAGATGTCGCGACCGGCGCCCTGCACCGTCTCGCAGGCCGCAAGGCCCATCACCGCCAGAACCGCGCCGAGGCCGAGAAATTTCTTCGCCATGTCCTGCTCCTTGAGGTTGATATGGCAGAAGAACGTGGGCGCGCCCGGTGGGTTCCGCCTTCCGAAGGCGACGCCGGAGCGGAGGCAGATTTCGGCAGAGACGGCGCGCCCGCCTGCGCGCTCACTCCGGCAGGACCTCGCGCAGATAGGCCAGCATGTTGCCGCCCATCACCTTGGCGATCTGGCTTTCGGTGAGGCCCGCGTCCAGCAGCGCCTGTGTCAGCGCCGGCAGATGGGCGGCGTCAAAGGGCGTGTCCACCGAGCCGTCCCAGTCAGAGCCGAGCGAGACGTGATCCTCGCCCACCAGTCGGGTCGCCGCGACGATGGCGCCGGCGACATCGGCGGGCGTGCGGCCGCAGACGACGTCGGACCAGAAGCCGATGCCGATCAGCCCGCCCGACGCCGCAATGGCCTGCACCAGATCGTCGGGGATGTTGCGCGGGCTGGGGCAGTGGCTGTGGATGCCGGTATGGGACAGGACCGGCCGCGTGCCGGGGATCTCCAGCACGTCGCGCACGATCTGCGGCGAGGCGTGGGTCAGGTCGATGATCATGCCCCGCGCCATCATCCCGTCGACGATCTGCCGGCCGAAATCCGTCAGCCCGTCGCCCGAGCCGCCCTCGCCATGCAGGCTCCCGCCCAGCTCGTTGTCGAAGAAATGCGTGAGGCCCATTAGGCGGAAGCCGGCATCGTAAAGGACCTGAAGGTTCGCGATGTCGCCTTCCAGCGGATGCCCACCCTCGCTGCCCAGCAGCGCGCCGAGCTGCGGCGTGCCCGCGGCGCGCGTCTCGATCAGCGCCTCCAGATCGGCGCGGCTGCGGATGATGCGGACCTCATCCGGCGCGCGCTCGGCGGCGCGGGCGAGGGCCTCAGCCTGAACCAGCGCCCGCGCGCGCAGCGAGAACCAGGCGCCGGGCGGGCGCAGCTGGCCGATGAAGAGGGGGGTGATGTTGTCGCGCGCCTCGGTTTCGTTGTGCTCGTAGTTCTGCCCGCGCGGGCTTTTCGTGACCGTGGTCAGCACCTGCAGCGCCACATTCCCCTCGCGCAGGCGCGGGATGTCGGTATGGCCCTGCGCGACGCGGCGCAGCGGGTCGCGGCCCCAGAGCAGCATGTCCGAATGCCAGTCGCCGATGAAGAGGCGTTCGTGCAGCGCCTCGGCCTCGGGGCTGACCGGCCAGCCGCTCTCGGGCATGGTCACGGGGTTCAGGTCGCGCTCGACCCAGGCCGGCGCGAGGCTGAAGAAGGCGATGGCCGCAAGGACGAGGAGGGCCGCGAGCCCCCAGAGGATGCGCCGGATCATGCTGTCTCCCGTTTTACGGGCAGCATAGCGCGCCCGCGCCCTGATGGAACGGGCGTCAGGTGCGCGTCTCGCGGATCAGGCGCAGGATGTCGGCGGCGGCCGAGGGGATGTTGGTGCCCGGCCCGAAGATCGCCTTAACCCCGGCCTTCTTCAGGAAGTCGTAGTCCTGCTGCGGAATGACGCCGCCGCAGATCACCAGGATGTCCTCGGCCCCCGCCGCCTTCAGCGCCTCGATCAGTTTCGGGGCCAGCGTCTTGTGCCCCGCCGCCTGGCTGGAGATGCCGACGACATGCACGTCGTTGTCCACCGCGTCCTGCGCCGCCTCCTCGGGCGTCTGGAAGAGCGGCCCCACATCGACGTCGAAGCCGATGTCGGCGAAGGCGGTGGCGATCACCTTGGCACCGCGGTCGTGTCCGTCCTGACCCATCTTCACGACCAGCATCCGGGGGCGGCGGCCTTCTTCCTCGGCGAAGGCCTCCACGTCGCGCTGGATCTGGGCGAAGCCCTCGTCGCCCTCGTAGGCGGCGCCGTAGACGCCGGCGAGGGTGCGGACCTCGGCGCGGTGGCGGCCGAACTCGTCTTCCATGGCCATGCTGATCTCTCCGACTGTGGCGCGGGCGCGGGCGGCCTCGACGGCCGCTTCCAGAAGGTTGCCGCCCATCCGGGCGCGGCGGGTGATCTCGGCCAGGCTGGCCTTGACCGCAGACTCGTCGCGGGCCTCGCGGATGCGCTCGAGCCGGGCGATCTGGCTGTCCCGGACGGCGACATTGTCGATGTCGAGGATGTCGATCGGGTCTTCCTTGTCCTTGCGGTACTTGTTGACCCCCACGATCACGTCCTCGCCCCGGTCGATCAGCGCCTGCCGGCGGGCCGCCGTCTCCTCGATCCGCAGCTTCGGCATCCCCGAGGCGACGGCCTTGGTCATGCCGCCCATCTCCTCGACCTCCTCGATCAGCGCCCAAGCCTGCTCGGCCAGCTGCGCGGTCAGGCTTTCGATGTAGTAGCTGCCCGCCAGCGGATCGACGACATGCGTGATGCCCGTCTCCTCCTGAAGGATCAGCTGGGTGTTGCGGGCGATGCGGGCGCTGAACTCGGTCGGCAGGGCGATGGCCTCGTCCAGCGCGTTGGTGTGCAGCGACTGCGTGCCGCCAAGCGCCGCCGACATCGCCTCATACGCGGTGCGAATGACGTTGTTGTAAGGGTCCTGCTCCTGCAAGGAGACGCCCGAGGTCTGGCAATGCGTCCGCAGCATCAGGCTGCCGGGCTTCTTGGGCGAAAACTCGGTCATGATGCGGTGCCAGAGCAGGCGCGCGGCGCGGAGCTTGGCGATCTCCATGAAGAAGTTCATGCCGATGGCGAAGAAGAACGAGAGCCGCCCGGCGAAGGCGTCCACGTCCATGCCTGCCGCGATCGCGGCGCGGACATATTCGCGCCCGTCGGCCAGCGTGTAGGCCAGTTCCTGCACGAGGTTCGCGCCGGCCTCCTGCATGTGGTAGCCCGAGATCGAGATGGAGTTGAACTTCGGCATCTCGGTCGCCGTGTACTCGATGATGTCCGCGATGATCCGCATCGAGGGCTCGGGCGGGTAGATGTAGGTGTTGCGGACCATGAATTCCTTGAGGATGTCGTTCTGGATGGTCCCGGACAGCTGGGCGCGGGAATGGCCCTGCTCCTCGCCCGTCACGATGAAGTTCGCCAGGATCGGGATGACGGCGCCGTTCATCGTCATCGAGACCGAGACCTGATCCAGCGGGATGCCGTCGAAGAGGATCTTCATGTCCTCGACGCTGTCAATGGCGACGCCGGCCTTGCCCACGTCGCCGACGACGCGCGGGTGGTCGCTGTCATAGCCGCGATGGGTGGCGAGGTCGAAGGCGACGGACACGCCCTGCTGCCCCGCGGCTAGGGCGCGACGATAGAACGCATTCGATTCCTCGGCCGTCGAGAAGCCGGCATATTGCCGGATCGTCCAGGGGCGGCCGGCATACATCGTCGCGCGCGGGCCGCGGGTGAAGGGCGCAAAGCCGGGCAAGCTGCCCAGATGGTCCAGCCCAGCAAGGTCGTCCTCCGTATAGAGGGGCTTCACCGGGATGCCTTCCAGCGTCGCCCAGGTCAGCTCGGCCGGATCACGGCCCTTCAACTCGCGGCTCGCCAAGGCCTGCCAGTCCTGAAGCGTCGGTTTTGTCATGATCCGTCCTTTCCCGCGAGGCCGCTTGCCCTATATTCTAGACAGCAAGAGGTGCCGATGAAGTTGAAATTCCTGCTATTCGCCACGCTCGTGGCCGCGATGGGGCCGGGGCGGGACGCGCCGCCGCCCGATCCCGACACCGTCGGCGAACCCGCGACGGCGCCCCAGGCCGCCTCGCGCGCCGAGCCCGCGCGCAATCCCGCCCGCCTGCCGCCGGTCACCGCCGAGCCCGCGCCGCCCGCCGCCCCGCAGGAGCCGCCGACCGAGGCCAGCGCGACGCCCGAGCTGACGGTTCTCACCGCCGCGGATGCCGAGCCGGCCCAGTTCCTCTGGCAGCAGCGCCCCATCGTCGTCTTCGCCGACACGCCCGGCGATCCGGCCTTCAACGAGCAGATGCGGATGCTGACGCAGGGCGCGGCGACGCTGATCCAGCGCGACGCGCTCGTCATCACCGACACGGACCCGGCGGCCAACAGCATCTGGCGCCAGCAGCTGCGCCCGAGTGGCTTCTCGCTGGTGATCCTGGACAAGGACGGGCAGGTCAAGCAGCGCAAGCCCTCGCCCTGGACCGTGCGCGAGATCGGGCGCGCCATCGACCGCTTCCCCCTGCGCCGGCAAGAGATGGGGCGCGCGGCGGTGTTGCCGTAACCAGTCCGGCGAAACTTGTGGAATTGCGGCGCGTTTCCTATATCCTTGACAGGCGCGGGCAAGGGGCCTGCGCGATGGAGGAGATGGGCCATGGCCAATTCGACCGCAGCAGAGCGCCGGACGATCCGCCCGGTCACCGCGTCCGAGCCACGGCCCGAGACGCGCCTCGACAGCCGCAGCCCGTCCGAGCCGCAGAAGAAGCCGAAGCTCCTGCGCGCCAACGAACTCGTGCGGGCCATCGGTCTTCCCCCCATCACCGGAAGCTCCGGTCCGAAGCTCTGGTACTGAGCCCCGAACTTCCCGCGCCTGAGCCGCCAAGCCCCGCGCGCAGCTGATCCAGCTCGGCCGGCAGGCGCTGCGCGATTTCGCGCGCCCGTGCCTCGCGGCCCTCGGCGATCATCCTCTCGAGCGTTTCCCCTGAGCCTTGCAGGCTGACCGTCAGCACGGTGATTGCCTCGAAGCCCGCGTCGCGCGCCTGTGCTGAGAGCGACAGGTAGTCCTCCATCATCCGCGCCGCCTTCTGCGAGTCCTGGCGCACGATCCGCCGCAATTCGCGCGCCAGCGCCGACATGACGGACAAAAGCCGGTAATAGATGACCACGGGGTCGATGACCGGGGCGGGCAGCACGTGGATCTCGGCGATGAGGGCGGCGAAGATCCGGTCGTTCACCTCCTGCGGCAGGATCGGGACGACGGCGCCGCTGCGGACGCTCTCGATCAGGCTTGCCGCGTCCTCGGGGCTGGGCACCTGCAGCTCCAGCGCGACGACATAGGCGCGGATCTCGGCCAGCAGGGCGCGCTGGATGTCTTCTTCGCGCGAGCGGCGCAGGCGGTCGTCCCGCCGGCGGTTCTGGGCGGCGGCGACCAGCCAGCCGGTGGCGACCACCACGCCCGCGACCACCGCCTGCAGCACCTGCGGGCTGACAAGGTTTTCCAGCGGGATCATGCCGGGCCCCACACGTCCCGCGGGAACCGATGCCGCGCCTGATGCGTCACCCTGACTGCGACACGGAGGACGCCATGCGACTTGCCCGATTGACCGCACTTCTGGCCGGGGTGATGCCCGGCCTCGCCCAGGCCGTCCAGCCGGGCGATCTGTCGCCGCAACCGCTGCAGGAAGGCACGCTGGAGAGCCTGCGCTGGCAGGCCCGGCCCGTCGTGATTCTGGGCGAGGGCGCCGAGGTCGAGGCGCAGATCGGCGCGCTGATGGCCGAGGCCGGCGCCCTGCGCGAGCGGGACGTGGTGCTGCTGACCGACGGGCCGGGCGCCGCGCCGCTGCGCGAGCGGGCGGGCGAGGGGTTCATCGTCATGCTGATCGGCAAGGACGGGGGCGTGAAGCTGACCCAGAACAGCATGATCGACCCGACCGAGATCGTCTCGCTGATCGACACCATGCCCATGCGCCAGCAGGAGGCGCGCGACTAGGCCGCGCGCCGCAGTTTCCGGATGGCGCGCGGGGCGCGTCACTCGAACTCCATGATGACGTCGTCGACCTTGAGGCTCTGGCCCGGCTCGGCATTCACCGACTTGACGGTGCCGTGCCGCTCGGCGCGCAGGATGTTCTCCATCTTCATCGCCTCGACCGTGGCGAGGGCCTGACCCTCCTGCACCTCGTCGCCCGCCGCCACGTTGATCTTCACGACCAGCCCTGGCATCGGGCAGAGCAGCAGCTTCGAGGTGTCCGCGGCCTCCTTCACCGGCATCAGCCGCGCCAGTTCGGCCGCGCGGGGGCGGCGCACATGCACCTTCAGATCAGCGCCCCGCGTCCGGAGGCGATAGCCCGCCGCGATCCGGTCCACCTTCAGGACCAGCGGCGCGGCATCCACGACCAGCCGCGCAAGGCTGCTGCCGGGCTTCCAGTCGCTCTCCACCCGCAGCTCCTCGCCGTCGATGCTGACGGTCGAGCCGTTCTTGTCGGCGCGGATGCGGACGGGAAACTCCTCATCGCCGACGAAGACGACCCAGTTCTCGCCCACGTGGCGCTCGTGGTGGTCCAGCCGGCCGCTGATGCGGGTGCGGCGGATCTCGGCGACGCGGTGCATCGCCGCCGCCGCCGCCGCGATGCGGCGCAGTTCGGCATGGGGCAGCTGGGCGCCGGTGAAGCCCTCGGGGTACTCCTCGGCGATGAAGGCGGTGGTGATGTCGCCCGAGACGAATTTCGGGTGGTCCATCACGGCCGAGAGGAAGGGCAGGTTGTGGCCGATCCCCTCGACCTCGAACTCGTCCAGCGCCTGCCGCATCCCCTCGATGGCACCCTCGCGCGTCGGCGCCCAGGAGCAGAGTTTCGCGATCATCGGGTCGTAGAACATGCTGATCTCGCCGCCCTCGAAGACGCCGGTGTCGTTGCGGACAGCCGTCTCGCCGGGCTGCGCGTCCTCCAGCCACTTGCCGTTCGCCAGCATCGGCCCCGCAGCGACCTCGGCCGGGGGACGGTAGCGGGTCAGGCGGCCGATGGAGGGCAGGAAGCCGCGATAGGGGTCCTCGGCATAGAGCCGGCTCTCCATCGCCCAACCGTTGATGGTCAGGTCGCTTTGCGCGAAGGGCAGGGCCTCCCCCGCCGCCACGCGGATCATCTGCTCGACCAGGTCGACGCCGGTGATCAGCTCGGTCACCGGATGCTCGACCTGAAGGCGGGTGTTCATCTCGAGGAAGTAGAAGTTGCGCGCGCCGTCCACGATGAACTCGACCGTGCCGGCGCTGGTATAGCCGACGGCCTTCGCCAGCGCGACGGCCTGGCTGCCCATCGCGGCCCGCGTCTCGGGGTCGAGAAAGGGCGAGGGCGCCTCTTCGATGACCTTCTGGTTGCGGCGCTGGATCGAGCATTCCCGCTCGTGCAGGTAGACCGCATTGCCGTGCTGGTCGGCGAGGACCTGTATCTCGATGTGGCGGGGCTGGGTGACGAACTTCTCGATGAAGATGCGGTCGTCGCCAAAGCTGCTGGCGGCCTCGTTCTTCGAGGATTCGAAGCCCTCGCGCGCCTCGGCCGCGGTCCAGGCGATCCGCATTCCCTTGCCGCCGCCGCCCGCGCTGGCCTTGATCATCACCGGAAAGCCGATCTGCTCGCTGATGCGCGCGGCCTCCTCGGCATCTGCGATGAGGCCCATGTAGCCGGGCACCGTGGAGACCCCCGCCTCGGCGGCGATCTTCTTCGAGGTGATCTTGTCGCCCATCGCCTCGATCGCGCCCGAGGGGGGGCCGATGAAGGCGACGCCCTCGGCCTCCAGCGCCTCGGCGAAGCGCTTGTTCTCGGACAGGAAGCCGTAGCCGGGATGGACCGCCTCGGCGCCGGTCTGGCGGATGGCGTCCATGATGCGGTCGATCACGATGTAGGACTGGTTCGCCGGGGGCGGGCCGATATGAACGGCCTCGTCGGCCATCTTCACGTGCAGCGCACCGCGGTCGGCATCCGAATAGACCGCGACGGTCGCGATCCCCATGCGCCGCGCCGTCTTGATGACGCGGCAGGCGATCTCGCCCCGGTTCGCGATCAGGATCTTCTTGAACATGGCCCCTCCCGACCGATGGACATGAAAAAGCCGCCCCGAGCCGGAAGGCCGGGGGCGGCTTTGTGAGAACGGCCCGCGCAGGATGCGCGGATCAGGCCATCACTGGCAGAGACGGAAGTCGTCGCAGAGCGCGCCGGCCGCGCCGCCGATGGCCGCGCCGCGCAGGCGGTCACCGCCGCTCTGGCCGCGGACGGTCTGCACGGTGTAGCCGGTCGCGGCGCCGATGATGGCGCGGTCGGCATCCGTCGGGTTGATGTTCTGGGTGCAGCCGGCCAGCGCGGTGGCGCTGAGGACGGCAGCGATGGCGAAAGCCTTCGACATGTGTCTAATCCTTTGAATGACGTGACGGGGGCAGAACGTGCCGCCCGCCCGTGAAGTTCAGGCGCAAGGCCGTGATCAGTAGCGGCGCTGGCAGACGCCGAAATCGTCGCAAAGCGCGCCGGCGGTCGCGCCGACAGCCGCGCCGGTGGCGACGTTCTCGTTGAGGGCCTTGGCGACCACGGCGCCGGCGACGGCACCGCCAGCGGCACGCTGCGCGTCCGGCGACAGGCCGGTCTGCATGTTCGGATCGCAAGCCGCGAGGCCGAGAACCAGGGCCGAAACACCGCCGATGCGGAAGAGGACGGATTTTTGCATATCAACTTGCCTGTATTTGGGGCCCGCTTCGGGACCGATTGTCGACAGGGTCCGGTTATCGCATGGCGGTGCCCCACGTCAAACTGACATGCCCGTGACATCAAGGGGTTCAGCACCAAGTCGCGCATTATTGCGCATCCTCATCATCTTCCTCATCACTGTCCCAGCCGTCGTCGTCGCCCGCGAAATCGGGGGCGTCCGAGGCGAAGATCTCGGGGAAGGCGGCCTCGGCGGCGGCCATGTCGACCTGAAGAAGCTGCTCGTAATCGGCGGGGTCGAAATCGCCGACGGGCTTCACCTCGCGCCCGATCAGCCAGGACAGCCGACCCGCGTCCAGATTGCCGCGCTCGAAGGGTTCTTCGCCGAAATGCCGGATCAGCGCCGCCAGGAAGCCCGCGTCGGCGCGGCGGTCGGCGGTCTTGCGGTCCTTGTAGCGCTCGCGCCGCGTGATCGGGGTCGCGCCCTTCTTGCGGTTCTCGCGCCGGATGACGAACTGGAAATCAGTGCCGGGCAGGCGCCCGGGAAAGCCGCGATGCTTCAGCATGCTGTGCCTCTTGCGCTGTGGCGCGCCGAGGCGGCGGCTGCGTGCGGGCAGACGGGCCGCCCGCGCGCGTGGGTCAGGCGGACGGGATCAGCCGAACTTGCCTTGGTAGACGGGCTCGGTCGTGACCGGGTTGCCCATGGCCGGGGCGGTCGGGACGAAGACGTCGTTGGCCGGCTGCTGACGCTGGCAGGCGGCGAAGGCGGACACCAGCACGAGGCCGAGGACGATTTTCTTGGACATGGTCTGAAACTCCTGTGAAGCGGGCGCTTTTGCACCCGGCTGCTCGATCGAAGGCCGGCATCTTTAGCGGCCGGCCCGCGCGCGATGATAGCCGGGCCCCGCCCATCCAGACAGGCACCGCATTTTGCCTCGGCGATCCGGCGCCGACCCTGTGGCGCGGCTGCATCATTCACAAGCTTGTGCATCTTCCGCATGGCCGGGCAATTACAGGGGGATATTGTCGTGCTTCTTCCACGGGTTCGCCAGGCTCTTGCCGCGCAGGCTGGCGAAGGCGCGGGCGACGCGGCGGCGGGTCGAGCGGGGCTGGATCACCTCGTCGATGAAACCTTTCTCGGCCGCGACGAAGGGATTGGCGAAGCGGTCCTCGTAATCCTTGGTGCGGGCGGCGATCTTCTCGGGCTCGCCCAGCTCGCCGCGATAGAGGATCTCGACCGCGCCCTTGGCGCCCATCACGGCGATCTCGGCCGTGGGCCAGGCGTAGTTGAAGTCCCCGCGCAGGTGCTTGGAGGCCATGACGTCGTAGGCCCCGCCATAGGCCTTGCGGGTGATGACCGTGACCTTCGGCACCGTCGCCTCGCCATAGGCGAAGAGCAGCTTCGCGCCGTGCTTGATGACGCCGCCATATTCCTGCCCCGTCCCCGGCAGGAAGCCCGGCACGTCGACCAGCGTCAGGATCGGGATCTCGAAGGCGTCGCAGAAGCGCACGAAGCGCGCGGCCTTGCGGCTGCTGTCGATGTCGAGGCAGCCGGCCAGCACCATCGGCTGGTTGGCGACGACGCCGACCGTCTGCCCCTCCAGCCGGATGAAGCCGATGATGATGTTGCCGGCGAAGTCCTTCTGGATCTCGTAGAAGTCGCCCTCGTCCGCGATCTTGGCGATCAGCTCCTTCATGTCGTAGGGCTGGTTCGGGTTCGCGGGGATCAGCGTGTCGAGGCTGGGCTCGACGCGGCGCGGGTCGTCGAAGAAGGGCCGCGTCGGCGCCTTCTGGCGGTTGTTCAGCGGCAGGAAGTCGAAGAGGCGGCGGATCTCCGACAGCGCCTCGACATCGTTCTCGAAGGCGCCGTCGGCGACCGAGGACTTCTTGGTATGGGTCGAGGCGCCGCCCAGTTCCTCGGCCGTGACGACCTCGTTGGTGACGGTCTTCACGACGTCGGGGCCGGTCACGAACATGTAGGACGTGTCGCGGACCATGAAGATGAAGTCGGTCATTGCCGGCGAATAGACCGCGCCCCCCGCGCAGGGGCCCATGATGACGCTGATCTGCGGCACCACGCCCGAGGCCATGATGTTGCGCTGGAACACCTCGGCGTAGCCGGCAAGCGAGGCCACCCCCTCCTGGATGCGCGCGCCGCCCGAGTCGTTCAGCCCGATCACCGGGGCGCCGTTCTGCATCGCCATGTCCATGATCTTGCAGATCTTCTGCGCATGCGTTTCCGACAGCGAGCCGCCGAAGACGGTGAAGTCCTGCGAAAAGACATAGACCATGCGGCCGTTGATCGTGCCCCAGCCCGTCACCACCCCGTCGCCATAGGGCCGGTCGTCCTCCATCCCGAAATCGGTCGAGCGGTGGGCGACGAACATGTCGAATTCCTCGAAGCTGCCCTCGTCCAGCAGCAACTCCAGCCGCTCGCGGGCGGTCAGCTTGCCCCGCGCATGCTGCGCGTCGATCCGGCGCTGCCCGCCCCCAAGCCGCGCCTGATCGCGCCGCCGCTCAAGCTCTTCAAGGATGTCCTTCATGCGCTGCCTCCCTGGCTTCAGCGAAGGTTAGACGCGCGCGGCGGCAGGCAAAAGAAGATTTCGGAACATTTGCAAACTATGTTCCGGGCGCACCGTGGAAACTGCGAACCTGCAATCCCGTCAGATCAGCCCCGGCAGCCGCAGCAGCAGCCCGGCCGCCGCGCAGCCTGCCAGCACCGTCACCGGCGACAGCTTGAAGCGCAGCACCGCGACCAGCGCGGCGACCGTCAGCAGCGCCGCCCAAGGATCGAGGCTGGCGAGGACCGGCAGCTCCAGCGCCAGCACCGCGGGGCGCAGCTCGGCGAAAAGGACGTGGAGGCCGAACCACACCGCGAGGTTCGCGATCACGCCCACCACCGCCGCGGTGATAGCGGTCAGCGCGGCCGAGAGCACCTGGTTGTCCCGCAGCCGCTCGATGAAGGGCGCGCCGAGGAAGATCCACAGGAAGCACGGCGCGAAGGTGACCCAGGTGGTCAGCAGCCCCCCAAGCGTGCCTGCCAGCAGCGGCGGCAGGGCGCCCGCGTCCCGCAGCGCGCCCATGAAGCCGACGAATTGCGTGACCATGATCAGCGGGCCGGGCGTCGTCTCGGCCATGCCGAGCCCGTCCAGCATCTCGCCCGGCGCCAGCCAGCCGAAGTTCTGCACCGCCTCCTGCGCGACATAGGCCAGCACCGCATAGGCGCCGCCGAAGGTCACGACGGCCATGACGCTGAAGAAACCCGCGATCTGCGCGAAGACGTCTTGGGGGCCGAGCATCAGGAACAGCAGCGCGACCGGCACCAGCCACAGCGCCAGGATCACGGCCGAGACGCGCAGCGCCCAAGCCCGGTTGACGCGGGTATGTTCGGGCGTCTCCTCGCCCAGCAGCGTGTCGGCGTCCGCCACCTGCTTGGCGCCCACCTTGCCATGCCCGCCGCCGCCCCTGAAGGCGGGCAGGCCGGCGCGGGCGCCGAAGAAGCCGATCAGCCCGGCGGCCAGGATGATCAGCGGGAAGGGCAGGCCGAAAACGAATATCGCCACGAACGAGGCGACGGCGATGCCGATCATCGCGCCGTTCTTCAGCGCCCGGCTGCCGATGCGGATCACCGCCTGCACCACGATGGCGAGGACGGCGGCCTTGAGGCCGAAGAACAGCGCCTCGACCGGACCGGCGTCGCCCCAGATGGCATAGACCCAGCTGAGCGCCATGATCGCGACGACGCCCGGCACCACGAAGAGCAGCCCCGCCACGATCCCGCCGATCGTGCGGTGCATCAGCCAGCCGATATAGACGGCCAGCTGCATCGCCTCGGGTCCCGGCAGCAGCATGCAGTAGTTCAGCGCGTGCAGGAACCGCTTTTCGCCCAGCCAGCGCTGCTCCTCGACCAGGATGCGGTGCATCAGCGCGATCTGACCCGCCGGCCCGCCGAAGCTGAGAAGGCCGATGCGCGCCCAGATGCGGGTCGCCTCGGCAAGGGTCGGGTAGGGGCGGTCGGTCATGGGCGCGCTCCGAATGATCTCTCGAGGTCTAGAGCATGAAGCCGGCCGTCCCGGCAAGCGCCGCCGCGCAAGCCGAGGCTTGACGCGGCGGGCGGGCAGGGGCACTTCCTCCGGCATGGGACTTCAGATCGAACTCGGGGCCGTCACGGCCAACTGGAAGGCGCTGGCCGCCCGCGCGCCCGGCGCGGCTTGCGCGGCCGTCGTCAAGGCGGATGCCTACGGGCTGGGGGCGGCGTGGGTGGCGCCCGCGCTCTACGCGGCCGGGGCGCGCGAATTCTTCGTGGCGCTGGCGCGCGAGGGGCAGGCCCTGCGCCCGCATCTGCCCGATGACGCGGTGATCAACGTCCTGTCGGGCCACATGGAGGGGGCAGACCTCCGCGGCCTCGTGCCCGTCCTGAACAGCCCGGCGCAGTTCTTCCGCGACCGCGCGCTGCGACCCGGCCAGCCCTTCGCGATCCAGCTGGACAGCGGCATGAACCGCCTCGGCATGGAGGCCGCTGAATGGGAGGCCATCCGCGCCGAGGCGTTGGCCGCGCGCCCGCGCTTCGTCATGTCCCACCTCGCCTGCGCCGATGAGCCGGAGCATCCGGCCAATGCGGCGCAGCTTGCGGCCTTTCGCAAGATGACCGAGGGCGTGGACGTGCCGCTGTCCCTGTCGGCGACAGGAGGCATCCTGCTGGGGCCGGACTACCATTTCGACCTCGTGCGGCCGGGGATCGGCCTCTATGGCGGGCTACCTTTTGCCGAGGCGCAGCCTGCGGTGCGTCTGTCCCTGCGCGTGATCCAGACCCGCGACGTGGCGGCTGGCGAGTTCGTCGGCTACGGCGCCGGCTGGACCGCGCCGCGGCCGAGCCGCATCGCGACGGTCGATGCGGGCTATGCCGACGGCGTCCTGCGCGCGCTCTCGGGCAAGGGCGCGCTGCTCTATGCGGGCGAGACGGGCTGCCCCATCGTCGGGCGCGTCTCGATGGACCTGATCACCGTCGATGTCAGCGCGCTTCCCGATGTGCCGGCGGCGCTGGAGCTGATCTGCCCGGCCCAGCCCATCGACCGGCTGGCGGACCTTGCCGGCACCATCGGCTACGAGATCCTGACCTCGCTGCGCGCCCGCTACGACCGGACCTATCTGTGAGGGCCATCCGCGCCATCGGCCGCCCCGCCCTGCGGGGGGTGCGGGGCGTCGGTGCCGTCGCGCTGTTCGCGCTGCGCGGCTTGACGGCGCTGCGGCCTATTCCGGCGCGGGCGCTGGCGGTGCAGCTGGTGCAGATCGGCTGGCTGTCGCTGCCCGTCGTTGGCTTGACCGCGCTCTTCACCGGCGCCGCGCTGGCGCTGCAGATCCATTCGGGCGGCGCGCGCTTTCAGGCCAGCGACGTCGTCCCCGCCATCGTCGCCATCGGCATGGTGCGCGAACTGGGCCCGGTCCTCGGCGGGTTGATGGTCGCGGCCCGCGTCGCCAGCTCGATCGCGGCCGAGATCGGCACCATGCGCGTGACCGAGCAGATCGACGCGCTGGTGACGCTGTCCACCGACCCGATGCGCTGGCTGGTGACCCCGCGCCTCTGGGCCGCGATCCTCAGCGTGCCGGCGCTGGTCGCGGTGGGCGACATCATCGGGATCATGGGCGGCTGGCTGGTCGGGACCGGCTCGCTCGGCTTCACCTCGGCGCGCTACATCGCGGACAGCTGGGCCTATCTGGAGACGTGGGATGTCCTCTCGGGCCTCATCAAGGGCGCGTTCTTCGGCTTCATCGTCGCGCTCAGCGGCTGCTGGTTCGGGATGCGCTGCGCCCGCGGGGCGGCGGGGGTGGGGCGCGCCACGACCTCGGCCGTGGTCGCCGCCGCCATCGGGATCCTGGCCGCGAACTTCGCGCTGACCGGGCTCTTCTTCCGATGAGCGCGCTGATCGAGACGCGCGGACTGACCCGCCGCTTCGGCGCCAAGACCGTGCTGGACGGCGTGGACCTGTCAATCGCGCAAGGCGAGAGCCTCTGCGTCATCGGCCAGTCCGGCACGGGCAAGTCGGTGCTGCTGAAATGCATCCTCGGCCTCGTGCCCCCCGACGCGGGCGAGGTCCTGTGGCAGGGCGCCCCGCTGGCCCCCCGGCGCGAGGCCTTCCTTGCCCGCTTCGGGATGCTGTTCCAGGGCGCGGCGCTCTTCGACAGCCTCAATGTCTGGCAGAACGTCGCCTTCCGCCTGCGCCAGCGCATGCCGGCCCGCGCCGCGCGCGAGATCGCGGTGGAAAAGCTCGCCCGGGTCGGCCTGCCGCCCGAGACGGCCGAGCTGATGCCGGCCGAGCTGTCGGGCGGCATGGCCAAGCGCGTGGGCCTTGCCCGCGCCATCGCGGACGATCCGCAGGTGATCTTCTTCGACGAGCCGACGACCGGCCTCGATCCCATCCGTGCCCGCGCCATCGACGCGCTGATCCGGGGCATCGTCACCGAGACCGGCGCGACGGCCATCACCATCACCCATGACATGGCCTCGGTCCGCGCCATCGGCGACCGGGTCGCGCTGCTGGCCGGCGGGCGGATCGCCTGGTCGGGACCCGTGGCCCGGATGGATGACGCGCCCGAACTGGCGGGCTTTCTGGGCCGGCCCGTGGCCCAGAAGCCGTGATCTGCCGCGCGGACGTGCAACCAACGGCAGGGCTGGGCCGTTTTGCCGCTACGGGCAGCACCGTTGCCGCTTGGCTGTCCAAACACGGCTTGTGCGAATCCCGCGCGATTGCCACCATGAGGCGAGATGCCTGAGCAGGAGAAGAATTTGGGCCTATCCCCGACGCCCCCCGTTGCCACGCCTCCGGCCGAAACCCTGCTGGAATTTCCCGACAACCGGCTGCTGATCGACCTCTGCGGCGCCAATGACCGCCACCTGGCGCGGATCGAGGAGGCCCTTGGCGTCCACATCCTGCGCCGCGGCAACCAGCTGGCGGTCGTCGGCAATCCCGAGACCCAGGCCGAGGCCAGCCAGCTTCTGCGCGGGCTCTACGACCGGCTCGAGAAGTCGCGCCCGGTCAGCCTGTCCGAGATCGACGCCGCCCTCCGCATGGGGATGGAGCCGGGGCACGACACGACCCCGGCCGAACAGCTCGAGATGTTCGCGCAGGGCAATTACGAGCTGCGCACCCGCAAGAAGTCGGTCGAGCCGCGCACGGACGCGCAGAAGGCCTATGTCAGCGCGCTCTTCCAGCACGAGCTGGCCTTCGGCATCGGCCCGGCGGGGACGGGCAAGACCTATCTGGCCGTGGCCGTGGGCGTGACCATGCTGATCGGCGGGCATGTGGACAAGATCATCCTCTCGCGCCCGGCCGTCGAGGCGGGCGAGCGGCTTGGCTTTCTGCCCGGCGACATGAAGGAGAAGGTCGATCCCTACATGCAGCCGCTCTATGATGCGCTGAACGACTTCCTGCCGGCTAAGCAGATGCAGAAGCTGATGGAGGAGAAGCGCATCGAGATCGCGCCGCTGGCCTTCATGCGCGGCCGCACCCTCAGCCGCGCCTTCGTGGTGCTGGACGAGGCGCAGAACGCGACTACGATGCAGATGAAGATGTTCCTGACGCGGCTTGGCGAGGGCTCGCGCATGGTCATCACGGGCGACCGGACGCAGGTGGACCTGCCGCGCGGGATGCAGTCGGGCCTTGCGGATGCCGAGCGCATCCTGTCGGGCGTGAAGGGCATCAGCTTCAGCTACTTCACGGCAGACGACGTGGTGCGCCACCCGCTTGTCGCGCGCATCATCAAGGCCTATGACGCCGAGGATGCCGCGGCCCTCGCCCGCGGCGAGACAGAGGAGCCGCGCGGGCAATATGTCCCGCGGCGGCAGATGCGGAACGATGCCTGACGAGATCACCGTCGATTGCGTCATCGAGGATGACCGATGGGAGGCCGCCAGTCTTGAGGATCTGGCGGCCCGCGCCGTGACCGCGACGCTGGACTGGCACAAGATCGGGGGCGAGGTCGTGGTCCTTGGCTGCGACGACGCCCGCATCGCCGCGCTCAACGCCGACTTCCGGGGCAAGCCGCGCGCGACGAACGTCCTCTCCTGGCCGTCGGCCGATCCCGCCCCGCGCGCGCCGGGCGAGCTTCCCGTCCCGCCGGACGAGGAGGAACTGGGCGACATCGCCATCGCCCTCGAGACTTGCGCCGCCGAGGCCGAGGCGCAGGGCAAGCCCTTCGCCCATCACGTCCAGCACCTGCTGGTCCACGCGACCCTCCATCTTCTCGGCTACGATCACGAGACCGATCCCGACGCCCAGGTGATGGAGGACACCGAGCGCGCCATCCTGGACACGCTCGGCATCCCCGACCCCTATCACGAGACGGAAAGCTCATGAATTCCGAGTCCCGATTACCCGATACGCCCGACCCGGGCCCCGCCGATCCCGAACCCGAGCAGGGCAGCGGGCGCGGCTTCTTCGGCCGCATCTTCGGCCGCGCCGAGCCGACCGAGGAGCCCGCGTCCCCGGCCCAGCCCGCCCCCGGCATGGTGAACCTGCGGCGGATGCGCGTCCACGACGTCGCCATCCCCAAGGCCGAAATCATCGCCGCCCCGCTCAACATCACGCTGGACGACCTGGTGACCATGTTCCGCGAACACGGCTTCACCCGCATCCCGGTCTTCCGCGGCACGCTGGACAGCCCGCTCGGCCTGATCCACCTCAAGGACCTGGCGCTGAAGCACGGCTTTGGGGCGGGCGGCAAGTTCACGCTGCGGCCGATGCTGCGCCCGATGCTCTACGTCCCGCCCTCCATGCCCATCGGCATCCTGCTGCAGCAGATGCAGACCAGACGCATCCACATGGCGCTGGTGATCGACGAATATGGCGGCGTGGACGGGCTGGTGACCATCGAGGACCTGATCGAGCAGGTCATTGGCGAGATCGAGGACGAGCATGACGAGGACGAGGGCGGCCTGTGGGTCAGCGAGAAGCCCGGCCAGTGGCTCATCCAGGCCCGCGCGCCCCTGGCCGAGGTCGAGGCCGAGACCGGCATCCGCCTCGCGACCGACGAGGAGGGCGACGAGGTCGACACGCTCGGCGGGCTCATCTTCATGATGATCGGCCGCGTGCCCCTGCGCGGCGAGGTCATCGCCCATCCCTCGGGCGCCGAGTTCGAGGTGGTCGAGGCCGACCCGCGCCGCATCAAGCGCGTCCGCCTGCGGATGCCGAACGTGGCCACCGCCACCGACCGGCCCAAGCGCGCCGAGGCGAAGGCGCAGGCCGCGGAATGACGATGACGGACGGAAACATCGTCACGGGTTAAGGCTGGCCGCCGGCCAGGTGGGGGCGCAAGCGCCCCCTCAAGCCGCCCCGAAGCGCCGCAGCGCCGCCTGGAGGAACAGGTCCCGCAGCGGGGCGACCTCCATCATCACCTCGTGCCGCGCGCCGGGCACCTCCAGCAGTTCGGCCCCCGGCCAGCGCGCCACCCGGTCGCGGATCGCCTGGCCCGACACGATCCGCTCCTCGCTGCCGAGCGAGACCAGCATCGGTACCTCGGGCGAGGCGATGCGCGAGAGCCGCGTGCATTCGTTCAGCGCCTTGCCGACCCAATCGAAGCTGGCCCCGCCGATGGTCAGGTCTTTCCAATGCGCCGCCTCGCGCAGCAGACGCGCCCATTCGTCGACGTCATGCGTCAGCAGGTTCTCCGAGAAGGACTCGTCCAGAAGGTAGGTGCGGATGCTGCCGCCGCTGCCGGGCGCGGGCAGGCCGCCCCGCCCGATGCGGCCCGCCAGATAGGCGATGCCGAGTGCCACGCCGTGCTGGATGCGGCGCAGGTTGATGCCCCACATCGGCGCCGAGAAGACGGCGCTGTCGACGGGCAGGTCGGCCTCCAGCGCGGCCAGGCCGATGCAGCCGCCCATCGAATGGGCCAGAAGATGCCAGGGGCGGGGAAGGTCCAGCTCGCCCGCGGCCACGACCATCTCGACCACGTCGCGCTGGTAGTCGGCGAAATCGCGGATATGGCCGGGGCGCGGATCAGCCTGCAGCCGGTCCGAGGCACCTTGCCCGCGCCAGTCGATCGCCAGAACGTGAAGGCCCGCCGCGGTGAGGCGGCGGGCGATGGGGGCGTATTTCTCGAGATACTCGGTGCGGCCGGGAAACAGCAGGACCGTTCCCGCGGCCGCGTCGGGGCGGTCGGCCTCCCACAGCCCGAGGCGCAGGCGCACCCCGTCGTCGCTGCGGACCCAGAAGGTCCGCGCCGGGACGAGCGGGTCGCCCGGCAGCTGGTGGAAGGGCGCCGGCTCCACGGAGATCAGGACAGCTTCTGGCCCAGCTGCATCGCGACGGCCATCGAGCCGTCCAGCGCCAGCTTGCCGGTCATGAAGGCGGTGGTCGGGTTCACGCTGCCGTCCATGATCCCCTCGAAGGTCTCGCGGCTGGCGGTCAGCGTCACCTCGGCCTCCTCGCCGTCCTCGGCCGGACGCACGCCGCCCTCGTCGATCATGATCGCCCCCTCGCCGGTGATCACGAACTTGGCGGAGCTGTCGAAGCTGTCGATCTTCTCGCTCAGTTTCTCGACGGCGGCATTCACGACTTCGCTCATGGTCTTCCTTTCACATGCGCTTTGGCTGGCGCCCGGCGCGCGGGCTGGGTTACACCTGTGATATGAGCGCCCTTCGGCCCGATTACCACAGTATCGTCACGGCATTCCGTCAAGGAGTTCTGACGATTTTCCTCGTCCTGACAACCGCTTTCGCGGCGTTCGGCCAGAACGCGGCGCGCGATGCGGCCCTCGACGAGGCCTTCGCGCGACTCGCCGCGCCCCAGGGCGAGGGCTGGCGCATCGCCGAGGCGGACATCCTGCGCGAATGGTCCCGCTCGGGCTCGGCGGCGATGGACGTGCTGCTGCGGCGGGGCGAGCAGGCGCTGGACCGCGGCGACATTCCGGCCGCGATCGGGCACCTGACGGCGCTGACCGACCATGCGCCGGACTTCGCCGCCGGCTGGCACACCCGCGCCGCCGCCTTCGCCCTGTCCGGGCAGGTCGGCCCCGCCATTTCCGATCTCGCCCGCACGCTCGAGCTGGAGCCGCGCCACTTCGCGGCCCTGACGCAGCTCGGCGCGCTTCTCGAGGACATCGGTGATCCGAAGGCCGCGCAGGCGGCCTATCGCGAGAGCTTGAGGATCCATCCGCACCAGCAGGAAGCCATCGATGGCCTCGCACGTCTGGAACGCGGCGATCAGGGCACCGATATCTGAGGCCATGAACATGACGACGCGCGGGCGGATCACCGCCATCCTTGGGCCCACCAACACGGGCAAGACGCATCACGCCATCGAGCGGATGCTGGGCCACCGGACCGGGGTGATCGGCCTGCCGCTGCGGCTTCTGGCGCGCGAGGTCTATGACCGGATCGTGAAGGCGCGCGGCCCCTCGGTCGTGGCGCTTGTTACCGGCGAGGAGCGCATCGTTCCCGACCGCGTGCAGTACTGGGTCGCCACGACCGAGGCCATGCCCGAGATCGGCGCCGACTTCGTCGCCATCGACGAGATCCAGCTCTGCGCCGACCCCGAGCGGGGGCATGTCTTCACCGACCGCCTGCTTCACATGCGGGGTCTCCACGAGACGCTGTTCCTCGGCTCGGACACGATGCGGCCCGCCATCGCGGCGCTGGTTCCCGAAACGCAGTTCGTGCGGCGCGAACGGTTCTCGGCCCTCAGCTGGGCGGGGTCCAAGAAGCTGTCGCGCATGCCTGCGCGCAGCGCCATCGTCGGCTTCTCGGTCGATGACGTCTATGCCATGGCCGAGCTGATCCGCCGCCAGAAGGGCGGCTGCGCCGTGGTCATGGGCGCGCTGTCGCCCCGCACGCGCAACGCGCAGGTCGAGATGTACCAGAACGGCGAGGTGGATTACCTCGTCGCCACCGATGCCATCGGCATGGGTCTCAATCTCGACATCCGCCACGTCGCGTTCAGCGCCACGCACAAGTTCGACGGCCGCCGCGTCCGCCCGCTCTTTCCGCACGAGATGGGCCAGATCGCGGGCCGCGCCGGCCGGCACACCGAATCCGGCACCTTCGGCGTCACCGGCGAGGCGCAGATCCTCGACGACGGCCTGATCGACGCGCTCGAGAACCACCGCTTCGCGCCCATCAGCCGCCTCATGTGGCGCAACGCGGCGCTGGAATTCGGCACAATGGACCGGCTGGTGCAGTCGCTGGAAACCGCGCCCGCGCATGAGTGGCTGTCGCGCGGGCGCGAGGCGGACGATCTGTCGGCGCTGAAGCTCCTGCGCGAGATGCCCGAGATCCGGGACCGCGTGCAGGGCGGCAAGGATGTGCGGCTGCTCTGGGACGTCTGCCGCGTGCCCGATTTCCGCGGCATTTCCAGCATGGAGCACGCGACGCTGCTGGCCCGCATCTACGGCTTCCTGCAGGAGGGGCACATCCCGGCCGACTGGCTGGAGCGCTCCATCGCGCGCATCGACCGGACGCATGGCGACATCGACGCCATCTCGAAGCGCCTCGCTTATATCCGCACCTGGACCTACGTGGCGCAAAGAACGGGCTGGGTGGCGGACGAAAAGCATTGGCGCGAACAAACGCGCGCTGTAGAAGACCGCCTGTCAGATGCGCTGCACGCGGCGCTGACCCAGAGATTTGTGGACCGGCGCACCTCGGTTTTGCTGCGCCGGCTCAACCAGAAGGAGAGCCTGGTGGCTGAAGTGAACGACAAGGGCGAAGTGACGGTCGAGGGCGAGTTCGCCGGCCGTCTGGAAGGGTTCCGCTTCCGCCCCGACCAGACCGGCTCGGCCGACGAGGCGCGGATGCTGAACCGCGCCAGCTACGAGGCGCTGCGCCCCGAGTTCCACCTGCGCGCCGACCGCCTCTACAACGCCCCCGACACCGAGATGGACTTCACCGAGCAGGGCGGCCTGATGTGGGGCAGCCAGGCGGTGGGCAAGCTGGTCAAGGGCAGCGATCCGCTGCATCCGGGCGTCGAGGCCTTCGTCGATGAGGAAGCCGGCCCCGAGATCACGGACAAGGTCCGCCGGCGCCTGCAGCACTTCATCGACCGCAAGGTCGCTGCCGCCTTCGAGCCGCTTCTGACGCTTCAGCGCGACGAGACGCTGACCGGCCTCGCCCGCGGCTTCGCCTTCCGCCTGGTCGAGGCGCTTGGCGTCCTGCCCCGCGAGGGCGTGGCGACCGAGGTGAAGGAGCTGGACCAGGACTCGCGCGGGGCGCTGCGCAAACACGGCGTGCGCTTCGGCCAGTTCACCATCTTCCTGCCCGCGCTTCTGAAGCCCGCGCCGACCCGGCTGCGGCTGGTGCTGTGGTCGCTGCATCAGGGACTGGACGAGTTCCCGGAAAGCCCGCCGCCGGGCCTCGTGACGATCCCCCACATTCCCGACGTGCCCTTCGGCTATTACATCCTGTCCGGCTACCGTCCGGCGGGCGAGCGCGCCATCCGCATCGACATGCTGGAGCGTCTGGCCGACATGCTGCGCCAGCAGGACACGCGCGGCGGCTTCGAGGCGATCCCGGACATGCTGTCGATCACCGGCATGACGCTGGAGCAGTTCGCGGGCCTGATGGAGGGCCTCGGCTACGCCGCCGAGCGCGGCGAGCGGCCGAAGACCCGCGCCGCCGAGCCCGCGCCGGTGGCGCCCGCGCCGGAGGCGCCCGCCTCGGACGCGCCGTTGACCGAGGAGGAGTCGGTGCTGGCCGCCGAGACCCGCGCCAAGTGGGAGGCCGAGCAGGCCGAGAAGCGCCGCGCCGAGGCCGAGGCCGCCGCGGCGGATGCGGAGGCGATGGCCGCCGAGACCGGCATCGAGCCGGCCGGCGAGGCGGTCGAGGCGCCCGCGCCGGCCGAGAGCGAGGTCTTCTACACCTTCCGTTGGGCGCCGAAGCCCCGCGGTCCGCGTCGTCCGCAGGGCGAGGGGCAGCAGCGCCGCGGCGCGCCGCGCCGCGACGCCCCGGCCGAGGGCGAGACACGCGAGGCTCGCGGGCCGAAACCGCCGCGCCGCGAGGGCGAGGGTGGCGGACGCCGCGAGGGTGACGGCGGCGGACGCCGTGAGGACCGCGGCGAGAAGCCGGGCGGCAAGTTCGGCGGCAAGCCGCGCCGCGAGGATGGCGGGCATCAGGGCGGGCCGCGCAAGGGCGGCAAGCCCCAGCATAACAAGCCGCAGACCTTCTCGTCGCGCCCCGAGCGCGAGAAGAAGGCCGATCCCGACAGCCCCTTCGCGATCCTCGCCGCGCTGAAGGACCGCAAATAGGGTGCAGCCCGCGCCTGTTCCCGGCCTGCGGCTGGACAAGTGGCTGTTCCAGGCGCGGGTCTTCAAGTCCCGCGCCCTGGCGGCCGAGCGGATCGAGAAGGGCGGCATCCGCATCAACGGCCAGTCCTGCGCCAAGCCCGGCCGCTTGGTGCGGGTGGGGGACGAGCTGGTCATCTCGGCCCATGGGCGGCTCAGGGTGCTGACCGTCGCCGCCCTGGGCGAACGGCGCGGCCCGGCGACCGAGGCGCGGCTGCTTTATGATGAGGCGCCGCAGCCGGGGACGGGGGACGGGTTGATTGATCCCGGTGAAGGGACTAGGTGAAGCCCGAAAGAGCAAAGCACGAGAGCGCGCCAGATGACCTATGTCGTGACCGACAACTGCATCATGTGCAAATACACCGACTGCGTCGAAGTCTGTCCGGTGGATTGCTTCTATGAGGGCGAGAACACGCTGGTCATCCACCCGGACGAGTGCATCGATTGCGGCGTCTGCGAACCGGAATGCCCCGCCGACGCGATCCGCCCGGACACCGAGCCGAACATGGACAGCTGGGTCGAGTTCAATCGCAAGTATTCCGAGCAATGGCCGGTGATCACGCGCAAGAAGGACCCGCTGCCGACCGCCGCCGAGATGGACGGACAGCCCGGCAAGCTGGAGAAATACTTCTCGGAAGCGCCGGGCGAGGGCGACTGACACCGCCCTTGGCGTGGGTGATTCGCGGCGCCGGGATGATCGACCTTGACTTGCAGATCGCGCAAGTCACCTGCGAACAAGGCAAAAACGCGCCGCCCGCCATGCGGCCGATGCCGCGACGCGGCGCTTTTTTCGGCGTCGTTTTTATGTTACGTTGTCTCTCGCTGCGCCATCAAGGATGCTTTGCGTAAAGGTCCCGGTGCGCCGCCCGGACTGCCATCCCTCGCCCTCTGCCGGGCTCGGGGCAACAGACATATAGGAAAATCGGATCGAAGGTGGCTGGCGCCGCTCTCGGTCCTTTGTGCCCTTGTCATGGGGCGCTGCAAGAGGAAGCCAGATGTCGAAAGCCAAGAAGAACGAATTCCGCCCCGATGACTTCGTCGTCTACCCGGCCCATGGCGTGGGCCGCATCGTGTCGATCGAGGAGCAGGAGGTCGCGGGGCTGCGGCTGGAAATGTTCGTCATCTCGTTCGACAAGGACAAGATGACCCTGCGCGTGCCGACCGCCCGCGCGGCCGAGATCGGGATGCGCTCGCTCTCGACACCCGACCTGATCGACCGCGCGCTCGAGACGCTGAAGGGCAAGGCCCGCGTGAAGCGTGCGATGTGGTCGCGGCGGGCGCAGGAATACGAGCAGAAGATCAACTCGGGCGACCTGATGTCCATCGCCGAGGTTGTGCGCGACCTGCATCGCGCCGACGACCAGCGCGAGCAGTCCTATTCCGAGCGTCAGCTCTACGAGGCCGCGCTCGACCGCCTGACCCGCGAGGTTGCCGCCGTGGGCGGCCTCGACGAGGGCGGGGCTCAGAAGCGCGTGGGCGAGGTCCTGCTGACCCGCGCCGCCTGAGCCGGCCTGTCCCTTTCCGTTCCGGGGCGCCCTTGTGGGCGCCCCTTTTCCATGCCCGCTTCGGCCGCGCGCGACGTGGACAACAACCGGCCCGCCGCCTATAAGGCGCGCGACACCGCATGACCCCAAGAGGCGCATCCATGATCAAGGTTTTCGGCCACACCGCTCCCGACACGGATTCCACCGGCTCGCCCATCATCTGGGCCTGGTATCTCTCCGAGGTCCGCAAGCAGCCGGCCGCCGCCGTCCTTCAGGGCGAGCCGAACACCGAAGCCGCGTGGATGCTGAACCGCTGGAACCTGACGAAGCCCGAGATCATCGCCGACGTTGCCAAGGGCGAGAAATGCGTGATCGTGGACACGAACAACCCGGCTGAGCTGCCCGCCTCGATCAACGAGGCTGACGTGATCGAGATCATCGATCACCACCTGCTGGCCGGCGGCATCAAGACCCGCAGCCCGATCAACATCACCATCCGCCCGCTGGCCTGCACCGCGACGATCATGCACGACCTGATCGGCGAGGACATGGCCCGCGCGCCGGAAGGCATCAAGGGCGCGATGCTGACCTGCATCCTGTCGGACACGCTGGAATTCCGCAGCCCGACCACGACCCCGCACGACCGCTTCGTGGCCGAGAAGCTGGCCGCCGAGCTGAACGTGAACATCACCGACTACGCCTCCGAGATGTTCGCGGCCAAGTCCGATGTCAGCGCCTTCTCGGACGAGGCCCTGCTGCGGATGGACAGCAAGGAATACGAGCTGGGCGGCAAGCAGCTGCGCGTCTCGGTCCTCGAGACGACCGCGCCGCAGACGATCCTGTCGCGCAAGGCGGCGCTGCTGGCGGCGATGCCCAAGGTCGCGGCCGATGACGGCGCCGACGAGGTGCTGCTGTTCGTCGTGGACATCCTGCGCGAGGAGGCGACGCTGCTGGTCCCCAACGACTTCGTCAAGCGCGTGGCCGAGCGCAGCTTCGCCGCCACCGTCACCGGCGACAGCGTGGTCCTGCCGGGCGTGATGAGCCGCAAGAAGCAGATCATCCCGGTCCTGGCGGTCTGATGACCCAGATCATCGGCGCGCTGTCCGAGATCGCGGCGGATTACGACGCGCTCTTCTGCGATCTCTGGGGGTGCCTGCACAACGGCAAGGCGGCCTATCCGGCCGCCGTCGCGGCCCTGCAGGGGTTCCGCGCGCAGGGCGGGCGGGTCTGCCTGATGACCAACGCCCCGCGGCCGAACAAGTACGTTGTCCAGCAGCTGGACCGCATGGGCGTGCCGCGGGACTGCTGGGACCTGGTCGTCAGCTCGGGGGATGCCGCGCAAGAGGCGATGTTCGCCGGCGCCGTCGGCCGCAAGGTCTGGCACATCGGCACCGACAAGGATGCCGGGTTCTTTACCGACGTGCCGCCCGAATTCGCGGACGCGCCGGCGATCGAGCGGGTTGGGCTGGACGAGGCCGAGGGCATCGTCGCTTCCGGCCCCTTCTACGAGGACAGCGAGACGCCCGAGCATTACCGCGCCCAGTTCCTGCTGGCGCGCGAGCGGGGGCTGCCGATGCTCTGCGCCAATCCCGACATCGTCGTGGATCTGGGCGAGACGCGCATCTACTGCGCCGGCGCGCTGGCCGAGTTCTACGAAAGCATAGGCGGCAAGGCCTTCTACTTCGGCAAGCCGCATCCGCCGATCTACGACCGCGCCCGCCGCCTGATGGAGCTGGGCGAGGATGCCCGCATCCTGGCCGTGGGCGACGGCATCGCGACCGACGTGAAGGGCGCCGCGCAGGAGGGGATCGACGCCCTCTTCGTGACCGGGGGCCTTGCCGCAGACGCCTTTGGCACCGATGTCGAGGCGCCCGTGCTGGAGGCGTTGCTGGCCTGGCTCAGGGTGCACCAGATGGAGCCGCGTTACGCCATCGGGCGGCTGCGTTAGGCGCGTGACGTGACGGGGTGGGCGCTTGCAACGGCGCCCCCTCCGCAATAGGTCGGGCGGACAGGCGGCTTTGAGATCCGCCGCGGCAGACCTGATGGGGGCGACTTGCAGATCCACCACGACTGGACCGGACTTCCCGCCTCGGCTCGCGGCGCCAGCCTCGCCATGGGGAACTTCGACGGCGTCCATCGCGGCCACCGCGCGGTGATCGACGCGGCCCGCGCCGCCGCCGATGCGCCCTTGGGTGTGCTGACCTTCGAGCCCCATCCCCGCCAGTTCTTCGTCCCGGGCGGCCCCGCCTTCCGCCTGATGAATGCCGAGGCGCGAGCCAACCGCCTCGCGCGGCTCGGCGTCGAGCAGCTTTACGAGCTGCCCTTCAGCGCCGTTCTCGCCGGCCTCACGCCCGAGGCCTTCGCGCGCGAGGTGCTGTGCGACGGGCTGGGCGCGGCGCATGTCACCGTCGGCGCGGATTTCTGCTTCGGCAAGGACCGCAAGGGCACCGCCGAGACGCTGGTGGAGCTGGGGCGGCAGATGGGCTTCGGCGTCACCATCCTGCCGCTGGTGGCGCAGGACGGCCACGAGTTCAGCTCGACCGCGGTGCGGCAGGCGCTGACCGAGGGGCGCACGCGCGACGCCGAGCGGATGCTGGGCCACTGGCACCGGATCGAGGGCGAGGTCGTCCATGGCGAGAAGCGCGGCCGCGAACTGGGCTGGCCGACCGCGAACATGCTGATGGACGGGCTGCACCTGCCGCGGCTCGGCGTCTATGCGGTGCTGGTCGATGTGCTGACCGGGCCGGACAAGGTGTCCTGCCAGGGCGTCGCCTCGCTCGGCGTCAGGCCGATGTTCGGCGAGAACGCCCCGAACCTTGAGGTGCATCTCTTCGACTTCTCGGGCGATCTCTATGGCAAGCACCTCTCGGTCGCGCTGGTCGAGTTCCTGCGCGACGAGGCGAAGTTCGAAAACCTTCAGGCGCTGATCGACCAGATCGCCGCGGATGCCGAGGACGCGCGCCGCGCCCTCAAGGGGGCCTGATGCGCGAGAGGTTCTGGGAGCTGCCGCTGCGACAGCTGACGGGCGAGGAGTGGGAGGCGCTCTGCGATGGCTGCGGCAAGTGCTGCCTGAACAAGATCGAGTTCGAGGACACGAACGAGCTGGCCTTCACCCGCATCGCCTGCAAGCTGCTGGACGGTCAGAGCTGCGGCTGCATGAGCTACCAGAACCGCCACGACTTCGTGCCCGATTGCGTGGTGCTGACCCCCAGGAAGATCGACGAGATCGCCTGGTGGCTGCCCGCGACCTGCGCCTATCGCCTGCGCCACGAAGGGCGGCCGCTCTATGATTGGCATTACCTCGTCTCGGGGGACCGCGAGGCGGTTCACGCGGCGGGTGCCAGCGTGCGCGGCTGGACGATCAGCGAACTGACCGTCCGCGAGGAGGATTGGGAGGACCACATCATCGAGGACCTGTCGTGAACTTCGCCTCGGACAATGCCTGGGGCGCGCATCCCGCGGTGCTGGCCGCGCTGGCTGCGGCCAATGACGGCGCGATGATGGGCTATGGCGCCGACCCGGTCACCGCCCGCGCCGAGGCCGCGATCCGCGAGGCGCTGGAGGCGCCCGAGGCGGTGGTGCGCTTCGTCTCGACCGGCACGGCCGCCAACGCGCTGGTCTGCGCGCAGCTCTCGCCGCCGCATGGCCGGATCTACTGCCACGAGGACGCCCATATCGAGACCAGCGAATGCGGGGCGCCCGAGTTCTTCTCGCACGGTGCCAAGTTGGTGACGCTGCCGGGGGCGGATGGAAAGCTGGCGCCCGAGACGCTGCGCCCGGCGCTGCGGGTCGGGGCGGGGGCGGGGCTGAACGGCGGGCTGAGCGCCCTGGTGTCGATCACCAACGCGACGGAATGGGGCACGGTCTATGCGCCGGCCGAAGTCGCGGCGCTGGCCGCGGCGGCGCACGAGGCCGGCGTGCCGCTGCACATGGACGGGGCGCGGTTCGGCAACGCGGTGGCCTCGGCCGGTTGCAGCGCGGCCGAGATGACCTGGCGGGCGGGCGTGGACGCGCTCTGCTTCGGCGGCACGAAGAACGGCGCCATGGCCGCCGAGGCGGTGGTGTTCTTCGATCCGGCCCATGCCGAGGGCTTCGACTATCGCCGCAAGCAGGCGGGGCATGTGTTTTCGAAGCAGCGCTTCCTGGCGGCGCAGATGCTGGCGCTGGTGGAAGGCGGGCTGTGGCTGCGCCTGGCCGCCGAGGCGAATGCCAAGGCGCAGGCGCTGGCCGAGGCGGTGACTGCGGGCGGCGGGCGGCTTCTGGCGCCGGTGCAGTCGAACGCGGTCTTCGCCGCCATTCCGGCCGAGACGCATGCGCGGGCCCGGGCGGCGGGGGCCATCTACCACCTCTGGCCCGACAAGTCGGCCGAGGGACTGGACCCGGCGCCGGTCCGGATGGTCTGTGCCTGGGACACGCCCGCGGCGGATGTGGCGCGGCTGGCGGCTATCCTGGCCGGGCACTGAAACCGGCGCAGGCAGGGGGCGCTGCCCCCGCCGCGCGTGCCGCGCGACCCCCCCGGGGTATTTCGGCAACGAAGAAGGCTCAGGCGCGCAGGGCGTGGAGGAGCATTTGCAGCGCGTGCTCGACGGTGGCGGCGCGGACGCGGTGGCGGCCGATGGCGCTGAATTCGACCGTCTCGGTGCGGGTGCCGAACGGGTCGGCGATGCCGAAGCAGACGCGGCCCTCGGGCTTGTGCTCGGAGCCGCCGGGGCCGGCGATGCCGGTGACGGCGACGGCGATGCCGGCGGCAGACTGGCGAAGGGCGCCGGAGGCCATCTCGGCGGCGATCTGTTCACTGACGGCGCCGTGGGCGGCGAGGGTTTCCGCGCGCACGCCCAGCATCTGCTGCTTGGCAGCGTTGGAATAGGTCACGAAGCCGCGGTCGAAGGCGTCGGACGAGCCGGGGGTTTCCGTCAGCGCCCCGGCGATGAGGCCGCCGGTACAGCTTTCGGCGGTCGCGATCATGACGCCGCGGGCGCGGGCGGCGTCGAGGACGTCGGCGGCGAGGCTCATAGCATCATCGGGATATGGAAGGCGGCGGCGGCGATCATGGTCGCGATGCCGGCAAAAAGGCCGGCCCAGAGGTCGTCCTCCAGCACGCCGCGGGCGTCGTGGCGGCGGTCGGCGCGGCCGACGAGCCAGGGCTTCCAGATGTCGAAGAGGCGGAAGAAGAGAAAGGCGGCGAGCCAGCCGGGATAGGGGAAGGTCTCGGCGGGCAGGCCCATCATCCAGAAGCCGAAGGAGGGGAAGAGGAGGGCGAGCCATTGGCCCGCAACCTCGTCGATGACGATCTCGCTGCGGTCCGGGTCGGCCATGCCGGCGGTGTGGGTGCGGATGGCCCAGAAGCCGATGATCGTGACCGCGACGGTCGCGACTGCCAGCAGGGGGAAATGCCCGATGCGGTGGATCAGAAGGCCGAGCGCGACGGCGACGGCCGAGCCCCAGGTGCCTGGGGCGGGCTTCAGCAGCCCGACGCCGAACCAGATGCAGAGGATGCGGGCCATGCGCTAGTCCTTGATGAGGGTGACGGTGGCGATGGCGGCAATGCCCTCGCGCCGGCCGGTGAAGCCGAGCCGTTCCGAGGTGGTCGCCTTGACGCTGGTGCGGCCGGGCTCGATGCCTGCAATCCCGCTGAGACGGTCCTGCATGGCGCTTGCATGGGGGCCGATCTTGGGCGCCTCGCAGATCAGCGTCACGTCGGCATTGCCGATGCGGAAGCCCTGCGCGCGGGCGAGGTCCGCAGCATGGGCGAGGAAGATCGCGCTGTCGGCGCCCTTCCATTGCGGGTCCGACGGGGGGAAGTGGCGGCCGATGTCCCCCTGCGCGAGGGCGCCGTAGATGGCGTCGGTCAGGGCGTGCATGCCGACATCGGCGTCGGAATGGCCGACGAGGCCGGCCTCATGCGGGATGCGGACGCCGCAGAGCCAGACATGGTCGCCGGGGCCGAAGGCGTGGACGTCGTAGCCGTTGCCGAGGCGGATATCCATGGCACCTCCCAAGATGCGTTCGGCCCGCGCGAAATCGGCGGGGAAGGTGATCTTCAGATTGTCCTCGTCGCCGGGCGTGATGTCCACCCGGTGCCCGGCCTTCAGCGCCAGTTCCACATCGTCGGCGGCGTCCTCGGGATGGGCGCGGTGGGCGGCGAGGATGGCGTCGAGGCGGAAGCCCTGCGGGGTCTGGGCGCGGTGCAGACCTGCGCGCGGTGCGGTGGCGGTGACGCGGCCGGCCTCGCCGCGCCAGAGGGCGTCGGAGATGGGCAGGGCGGGGGCGGCGGCCTTGGCGCCGGAGGTGAGCGCGTCGATGACGCTTTGGATCACCGCATCGCTGACGAGGGGACGGGCGCCGTCATGGATCAGGACATGGGTGGCCTGGCCCTCCAGCGCCTCGAGGCCGGCGCGGACGCTGGCGGCGCGGGTCTCGCCGCCGGTGACGAGCGTGACGGGGCCGGCATAGCGGGCCATCGCCTCGGCGATGTCGTCCGGGTGGACGACCAGCAGGACGCGCTGAAAGCCCGCGAAGGCGGCCAGCGCGTGGTCGAGGACTGGGCGGCCCTTGAGGGCGCGCCATTGCTTGGGCTGACCGCCGCCGGCGCGGGTGCCCCGGCCGGCAGCGGTGACGATGGCGGCGAAGCCCTGCGGCGCGCGGATCATGCGTGGTCGGGCATGTCGCCCCTGATCGCCTTGGCGAAGGCCGTGCGGTAGAGGTTCGACAGATCCGCCAGAGGCGCGCTGTCGCCGCCGAGGATCACGTCGGTGCCGCCGAAGCGGCCGACTTGCGTGACGGGGACGCCCGCAGTTTGTGCGGCGGCGAGAAGCGCCTCGGCTCCGGTCGCGTGGCAGGCGACGAGGTAGCGGGCTTGGTCCTCGCCGAAGAGCTGGGCGATGTCGGTCGGGTCCAGCGTGACGCCGAGGCCGGCGGCCTCCGCCATCTCGAAGGCCGCGAGCGCCAGGCCGCCATCTGAGAGGTCGGTCGCGGCGCGCAGCGCCTTGCGGTTCGCGCGGAGGAACTCGCCGTTCCGGCGCTCGGCGGCGAGGTCCACATGCGGGGCGTCGCCGACCTCGATGCCGAAAGCCTCGTAAGCAAGCGCTGACTGGCCCAGATGGCCGCGCGTCTCGCCGATGACCAGCGCCAGGTCGCCCTCGGACGGCAGGCCGGCGATCAGCTCGTCGAGGTCTACGATCAGGCCGACGCCGCCGATGGTCGGGGTGGGCAGGATGCCCTTGCCGTCGGTCTCGTTGTAGAGCGAGACGTTGCCCGAGACGATGGGGAAGTCGAGCGCGCGGCAGGCCTCGCCAATGCCCTTGATGGCTCCGACCAGCTGGCCCATGATTTCGGGCTTCTCCGGGTTGCCGAAGTTGAGGTTGTCGGTGGTGGCCAGCGGGGTGGCGCCGACGGTGGTCAGGTTGCGATAGGCCTCGGCCACGGCCTGCTTGCCGCCCTCATAGGGGTTCGCCTTGACGTAGCGCGGGGTCACGTCGCTGGTGAAGGCCAGCGCCTTGCGGGTGCCGTGGACGCGGACGACGCCGGCGCCCAGACCGGGGCGGCGAACCGTATCGGCGCCGACCTGCGTGTCGTACTGCTCCCAGACCCAGGCCTTGTGGGCGTGGTTCGGGCTGCCGATCAGCGCGCGGAGGGCGGCGATGGGGGCGATCTGCGGCAGGTCCGGTGCGGCGCCTGCGGGGGGCGTCTCGACCCAGGGGCGGTCGTATTCGGGCGCCGAGGAGGACAGTTTCGACAGCGGAAGGTCGGCCATGACCTCGTTGCCGTGCAGGATCAGGAAGCGGTCCTCGGGGATCGTCTCGCCGACGATGGCGAAGTCGAGGTCCCATTTCTCGAAGATGGCGCGGGCCTCGGCCTCTTTCTCGGGCTTGAGGACCATCAGCATCCGCTCTTGGGATTCCGACAGCATCATCTCGTAGGCGGTCATGTTCGTCTCGCGCTGCGGGACGTGGTCGAGGACCAGCTTGATGCCGAGGCCGCCCTTGTCGCCCATCTCGACGGCCGAGCAGGTCAGGCCCGCCGCGCCCATGTCCTGGATCGAGATGACCGAGCCGGAGGCCATCAGCTCCAGACAGGCTTCCAGCAGCTTCTTCTCGGTGAAGGGATCGCCGACCTGCACGGTGGGGCGCTTCTCCTCGATCGTGTCGTCGAACTCGGCGCTGGCCATCGTCGCGCCGCCGACGCCGTCGCGGCCGGTCTTGGCGCCGAGGTAAACCACCGGCATGCCGACGCCCGAGGCGGCCGAGTAGAAGATCTTGTCCGCATCCGCGAGGCCCGCCGCAAAGGCGTTAACGAGGCAGTTGCCGTTGTAGCTGGCATGAAAGCGCACCTCGCCGCCCACGTTCGGGACGCCGAAGGCGTTGCCGTAGGCACCGATGCCCTCAACCACGCCCTTGACCAGATGCGCGGTCTTCGGGTGCGAAGGCAGGCCGAAGGACAGCGCGTCCATCGCGGCCATGGGCCGGGCGCCCATGGTGAAGACGTCGCGCAGGATGCCGCCGACGCCGGTCGCGGCGCCCTGGTGCGGCTCGATGTAGCTGGGGTGGTTGTGGCTCTCCATCTTGAAGACCACGGCCTGGCCGTCGCCGATATCGACGACGCCGGCATTCTCGCCCGGCCCGCAGATGACCTGCGGCCCCTCGGTATGCAGCGTCCTCAGCCACTTCTTCGAGGACTTGTAGGAGCAGTGCTCGTTCCACATGGCGCTGAAGATGCCCAGCTCGGTAAAGCTGGGCTCGCGGCCGATGATCTGCAGGATGCGGTCGTACTCGTCGGGCTTGAGCCCGTGCGCGGCGATCAGGTCTGGGGTGATCGTCGGTTCCTGCATGATGGGCCCTTCCTGCGCATGAAATCACGCGCCTTTTAGGCGCAAGGGCGCAGCATGGAAAGGGCAGGCGCGCGAGCGGCAGCGCAAAAAAAAGCCGGGCACGAGGCCCGGCCTAAGTCCAACAGGGAGGTAGAAGGTGATGAGCGGTTAGGCTCGGGTTCGCCTTCTGAGCCCGATCTATGTGCAGTTTGTGAAGGCTTCAAGAGGTACGCGCCGAAACGACTGCATAGCGGCCATGCAGTTGCGGAATGGCTACACGCATCGGTTGTTCTACAGCAGCCCGGCCTCGGTCTGCGCCCGGCGATAGGCCTGGATCTCCTCCAGCACGAAGTCGCGGAAGACCGCGACGCGGCGGGTCTGGCGCAGCTCCTCGGGATAGGCGAGGAAGACCGGCACCTCGCCGGACTCGGTGTCGGGCAGCACGCGCACCAGCTCGGGGTTGTCGGCGGTCAGGTAGTCCGGCAGCACGCCGATGCCAAGGTTGGCCAGCACCGCCTGAAGGACACCGAAATAGTTGTTCACGGTTAGGGTCGAGCCGACATTCTGGGCCATCAGCTCCTGCACCAGCCGGGCGCCGGCGGCGACCTGCGGCTGGTCGGGCTTCTGGCAGATGAGGCGGTGCTTAGTCAGGTCGGCCAGCGTCTCGGGCGTGCCGCGATGGGCGAGATAGTCCGGGCTGGCGTAAAGGCGCATGCGGATGTTCAGCAAGCGCCGGCGGATGAGGTCGGACTGGCTGGGTTCCTTCATGCGGATGGCGACGTCGGCCTCGCGCATGGGCAGGTCCAGCACCCGCTCCTTCAGCATCAGGTCGATGCGCAGGTCGGGGAACTTCTCGTAGAGCTTGACCAGACGCGGCGCGAGCCACAGCGTGCCGAAGCCCACCGTCGTCGTCACCTTCAGCTCGCCAAAGACGTTCTCTTCGCTATCGCGGATGCGGGCCGAGGCGCTGTCCAGCTTGCGGGCCATCGAGGAGGTCGCCTCGAACAGCAACTCGCCCTGCTCGGTCAGAATCAACCCGCGGGCGTGGCGGTGGAACAGGGTCGTGCCAAGCGAATCTTCCAGCGCGCGGATCTGCCGGCTGACCGCCGACTGCGACAGGTGCAGCGTGTCGCCGGCATGGGTCAGGCTGCCCGCGTCGGCCACCGCGTGAAAGATTCGTAGCTTGTCCCAGTCCATCGGCGTTACATTCCTGTCATGCCTGCCATGCGTCCTTTGCAGGTCTGACCTTCCCTGCGTTTGCGCGAACAGAACGTCAAGACAAGATTTTTCGACTTCTTCGGTCAGCGTTTCTGACCTATAATCCTACCCAGCCATCGCGCATTGGAGGAGAGCAAGATGAGCAAGCAAGAGTTCTCGCTGGCCGACCGCTTCGACCTGTCGAAGCCCGAGGTCCTGCTGAACGGCACGCAGGCACTGGTGCGGCTGATGCTGATGCAGGCGGCACGGGACAAAGCGGCGGGCCTGGATACGGCGGGACTGGTCACGGGCTATCGCGGATCGCCATTGGGGGGTGTCGATCTTGCGATGATGCGCGAGGGCAAGCGGCTGGAGGCGTCGCAGGTGCGCTTCATGCCGGGCCTTAACGAGGATCTTGCGGCCACGGCGATCTGGGGCAGCCAGCAGGCCGAGCTGCGCGGCGAGGGGCGGCATGACGGCGTCTTTGCGCTGTGGTACGGCAAGGGGCCGGGGGTCGACCGCACGGGCGACGTGATGCGCCATGCGAACATGGCCGGCTCCTCGCGTCATGGCGGCGTCGTGATGGCGATGGGCGACGATCACACGGGCGAAAGTTCGACCGTGCTGCACCAGTCGGATTGGGCGATGGTGGATGCTTATATCCCGGTCCTGTCGCCGGCGGGGGTGCAGGAGATCCTCGATTTCGGCCTCTACGGCTTTGCGCTGTCGCGCTATGCGGGGGTCTGGACCGGCCTCAAGACGATGAAGGACACGGTCGAGGCGACGGCGGTGGTGAACGGCGATCCGAACCGGATGCGCTTCGTGCTGCCGCAGGATTTCCCGATGCCCGAGGGCGGGCTGAACATCCGCCTCGGCGACTCGCCGGTGGCGCAGGAAGCGCGGATGATCGACCACAAGCGGTGGGCGGCCGAGGCCTTCAGCCGCGCCAACCGGATCGACCACCGGGTCTGGGGCAAGCCCGGCGCCAAGATTGGCTTCGTCGCGGCGGGCAAGAACTGGCTGGACCTGGTGCATGCGCTGTCGCTGCTGGGCATCGACGAGGCCGAGGCCGAGCGGCTTGGCCTGACCACGTACAAGGTCGGGCAGACCTGGCCGATGGACATGAAGTCCATCCAGGAATGGTCCGAGAACCTCGAGCTGATCATCTGCGTCGAGGAGAAGCGCAAGCTGATCGAGGTACAGCTGAAAGAGGCGATCTTCGACAATCGTCGCGGCCGCCGCGTCCATGGCTGGAAGCACGACCGCACGGGCGAGGAGCTGTTCCCGACCCGCTACGCGCTGGACCCCGTCATGATTGCCCAGAAGATCGGCGCCATCCTGATCGAGGAAGGTCGCGGCACCGAGCATATCCGCGCCGGCCTCACGCGCCTGACCGAGGTGCGGCGGGCTGACAACGCACCTGAGATAGCGACGCGAACCCCTTGGTTCTGCTCGGGTTGTCCGCATAACAGCTCGACCCGCCTGCCCGAGGGCAGCCGCGCCTATGCCGGGATCGGCTGCCACTACATGGTGCAGTGGATGGGCCGCGAGACCGAAGGCTTCACCCACATGGGCGGCGAGGGCGTCAACTGGGTCGGCGAGGCGCCGTTCAGCACAAGAAGCCATGTATTCCAAAACCTTGGCGACGGAACCTACAACCATTCCGGGTCCTTGGCGATCCGGGCCGCCTTGGCAGCAGGCACGAACATCACCTACAAGATCCTCTACAACGACGCCGTCGCCATGACCGGCGGGCAGCCGAACGAGGGCGGCTTGACCGCGCCGCAGATCGCGCGCGAGCTGGTGGCGATGGGCGTCTCGCCCCTGGTCGTCGTCTATGACGAGAAGGAGGATGTGGACCGCGCTCAATTCCCCTCGGGCCTGCGCTTCGAGGAGCGGGCCGAGATGATCGCCGTCCAGCGCGAGCTGGAAGAGGCGAAGGGCGTCAGCGCGATCCTCTACATCCAGACCTGCGCTGCCGAGAAGCGGCGCCGGCGCAAGAAGGGACAGTTCCCCGACCCCGACCGCCGCATCTGGATCAACCCGGAGGTCTGCGAGGGCTGCGGCGACTGCTCGGTCCAGTCGAACTGCGTTTCGGTCGTGCCGCTGGACACCGAGCTTGGCCGCAAGCGCCAGATCGACCAGTCGAGCTGCAACAAGGATTTCAGCTGCGTCAAGGGCTTCTGCCCGAGCTTCGTCTCGGTCAAGGGCGGCAAGCTGCGCCGGCCCAAGGCGGAAAGCTTCGAGCTGCCGCTGCTGCCCGAGCCCACCCTGCCCGCGATCACCGGCACGCATAACATCGTCATCACCGGCGTCGGCGGCACCGGCGTCGTGACCATCGGTGCGGTGCTGGCGCAGGCGGCCCATATCGACGGCAAGGGCGCCGGGATGATGGAGATGGCGGGCCTCGCCCAGAAGGGCGGCGCGGTGCATATCCACCTGCGTCTGGCGGAGCGGCCCGAGCATATCAGCGCCATCCGCGTCGCCACGGGCGAGGCCGATTGCGTCATCGGCGGCGATCTGGTGGTCACGGCCGGCGCCAAGACCGTCGGGCTGATGACCCAGGGCCGCACCGGCGCGGTGGTGAACGATCACGAGATCATCACCGGCGATTTTACCCGCAACCGCGACTTCCAGGTCCCCTCGGACCGGCTGAAGATGTCGCTCGAGGCGCGGTTGCAGGAGCGGGTTGCCTTCTTCGACGCCAGCGATTTGGCGCTGCGGATGCTGGGGGACTCGATCTATTCCAACATGCTGGTGCTGGGCGCCACGTGGCAGCAGGGGCTGATCCCGCTGAGCGAAGAGGCGATCCTGAAGGCGATCGAGCTGAACGGCGCCAAGGTCGCCGAGAACCAGCGCGCCTTCCAGATCGGCCGGTGGGCGATGGCCTTCCCGGACCAGACCCGGAGGCCGGCCGAGGTCACGCAGCTGCCGGTGGACCCGGTCGAGTATCGCGCCGCGCGGCTGGTCGGCTACCAGAACCAGCGCCTCGCCCGCCGCTTCCGCAAGCTGGTGGACGCCGCGCCCGCGCCGCTCCGCGAAAGCGTCGCAAGAGGCTACTACAAGCTGCTGGCCTACAAGGACGAATACGAGGTCGCGCGGCTGCACCAGATGACCCGCGATGCCATCGCCGAGAAGTGGGAAGGAGACGTCGAGCTGACCCTTCACCTCGCGCCGCCGGTCATGGGCGGGGGGCTGGATGCCGAAGGGCGGCCGAAGAAGCGCGAGTTCGGGCCGTGGATGCTGCGCGCTTTCCGCGTGCTTGCGAAGCTGAAGGGGCTGCGCGGCACGCCGCTCGATCCGTTCGGCTACACCGCCGAGCGGCGCATGGAGCGTCAGATGATCCGCGACTTCGAGGCCGACATGGCCGAGATCCTGCCGAACGTCACCGACGCCACGATGCCCGTCGCCATCGAGCTGGCCGAGCTGCCGCTGTCCGTGCGCGGCTATGGCCCGGTGAAGCACAAGGCGGCCGAGCAGGCGGCGCTGCGGCGGGCCGAGCTGCTGGCGCAGTTCCGCGCCGGCGGCGCACCCATCCGTGAAGCCGCCGAATGATCCAGATCATTTGCAAAGCCCGCGTGGCGCCGTATGAAGGGCGCCACGGGATAGGCGGGGGCAGGCATGGCGGTAGGGGTCTTCGATAGCGGTCTGGGCGGGCTGACGGTCCATCAGGCCATTGCCGCTCGGCTGCCGGACGTGCCCCTCGTCTATCTAGGCGACAACGCTCATGCCCCTTACGGGGTGCGGACCGCCGACGACATCTTCGATCTGACCTGCGCCGGCGTGCAGCGCCTGTGGGACGAGGGCTGCGACCTGGTGATCCTCGCCTGCAACACCGCCAGCGCCGCCGCCCTGCGCCGGATGCAGGAGACCTGGCTGCCGGCAGACAAGCGCGTCCTCGGCGTCTTCGTGCCCATGATCGAGGCGCTGACCGAGCGGCGGTGGGGCGACAATTCTCCCCCGCGCGAGGTGGCGGTCAAGCATGTCGCGCTGTTCGCGACCCCCGCCACCGTCGCCAGCCGCGCCTTCCAGCGCGAGCTGGCCTTCCGCGCGGTCGGCGTCGATGTCGAGGCGCAGCCCTGCGCGGGGGTGGTCGATGCCATCGAGTTGGGCGACGAGATCCTGGCCGAGGCGCTGGTCACCAGCCATGTCGAATCGCTGCTGCGCCGGATGCCCCATCCCGAGGCCGCGATCCTCGGCTGCACTCATTACCCGCTGATGGAGGAGGCCTTCCAGCGCGCCCTAGGGTCGCAGGTGGCCGTTTACAGTCAGGCGGGGCTGGTCGCCGAGAGCCTGGCGGATTATCTGGTCCGGCACCCCGAGTTCCTGGGGACGGGGCAGCAGTCGAAATATCTGACGACGGGCGATCCGCAGCGCGTCTCGGGCAAGGCCACGCAGTTCCTGCGCCGCCCGATCCGCTTCGAGGCCGCCTGAGGAGAGCACAATGGCCGGCATGAAATCCCTGAAGAAGCAACGCCGCATCCAGGTGATCGCCGCCGCCTCGGTGGCGCTGGTGCTGGCCGTCGGCCTCATCGGCTACGGCTTCAGCGACGGCATCAACCTCTACCGCTCGCCGACCCAGGTCAGCGAGAACGCCCCCGATCCCGAGGAGTTCTTCCAGCTGGGCGGCTTGGTCGTCGAGGGCTCGATCGTGAACGGCGAAGGGGTGGCCTTCGACTTCGCCATCACCGATGGCGACGTGGTGATCCCGGTCAGCTATGTCGGCCGCGACCCGCGCCCGGATCTCTTCAGCGAAGGGCAGGGTACCATCGCCAAGGGCTGGTATCGCGAGGGCCGCTTCGAGGCGCGCGAGATCCTGGCCAAGCACGACGAGACCTACATGCCGCGCGAGGTGGTCGAGACGCTGAAGGCGACGGGCCACTACCAGGACCCCAACAGCTAGGCGCAACGCACGCAGGGTTAAGGAGGCGTTAAGGCGCCCACGCCAGGATTCCCCGGGTCAAGGAAGGGGAATCTCATGCAGAGCGTGGAGCAGATCGCGCGCGAGATCGTGCGGCGCGAGGGCGGGTTCGTGAACGATCCCGATGATCCGGGCGGGGCGACGAATTACGGCGTCACCATCGGTACGATGAAGGCGCTGAAGAAGGACCTGAACCGGGACGGGCGCGTGGATGTCGCCGATGTCCGCGCCCTGACCCGCGCCCAGGCCGAGCAGATCTTCGTCGAGCACTATTTCCACCGCCCGCGCCTGGCCGAGCTGCCCGAGGCGGTGCAGGCCAGCGTCTTCGACATGTATGTGAATGCCGGCGCCAACGCGGTGAAGATCCTCCAGCGGCTGCTGACGCGGATGGGTTTTCCGACCGCGGACGACGGGCAGGTGGGGCCGAAGACCGTCGCCGCCGCCCGCGCCGCCGCCGCGGCCGCGCCCCGGCATTTGGCCGACGCCTATGCCATCGCCCGGCGCAACTACTACTACGCGCTGGCCGACCAGCGCCCCGCCAGCCGCAAGTTCGCGCGCACGAAGGCGGGCGGCAAGGGCGGCTGGATCACCCGCGCCGAGGAATTCATGTCTCCCCGCTTCCGCCTGACGGACGCGCAGCACCGCGAAAGGACCGCCAGATGGGCATGATGGGCCGCATCATCGGGATCGCCCCGACCGTCACCGCACTGGGCCAGGCCGCGACCGGCATGGCCGAGGTCTTCACCCAGAACGCCACCAAGCGGATGGAGCTGGACGAAGAGGCTTATGCCCGCGCCATCGCCCAGCACGGGCAGGAGTTCCTGATCCAGCGCCCCGGCTGGTTCGACGGCTTCGTGAACGGCCTCAACCGCCTGCCGCGCCCGCTGCTGGCCCTCGGGACGATGGGCCTCTTCATCTATGCCATGGTCGAGCCGGCGGGCTTCGGGGTCCGGATGGTCGGCCTCCAGCAGGTGCCCGAGCCGCTCTGGTGGCTCTTGGGCGCCATCGTCGGCTTCTACTTCGGCGCGCGCGAGGCGCATTACCTTCGCAACCGCGTCTGGCCCCAGCAGGCGGCGCCGCAACCGGCGTCCGAGACCGCGGCCCCGCAGCCATCCGGCACGGACGGCTTCGCCGACAACGCCGCGCTGCGGGAATGGGCGGCGCTGCGCGGTTAGGCCGCATCGGGCGGACCCGCTTCTGACGCGAAACTGACCGGTCAGGACGAAGGGGGGACTTTTCCCCCCTTTGTCACATGCCTATGCTGGCGGCAACGAAAAGGACCGCCCCATGATTGCCGAGCTTGGCCATTTCGCCCTCATCCTGGCCTTCGTGCTGTCGCTCTACCAGATGACGGTGCCGATGGTGGGCGCCGCCAAGGGTTGGCACGGCTGGATGGAAAGCGCACGGCCCGCGGCCTTGGCCCAGCTGATGCTGATGGCGGTCAGCTTCGCGGCGCTGACGGTGGCCTTCGTCACCTCGGACTTCTCGGTGCGGCTGGTCTACGAGAACTCGCACACGACGAAGCCGCTCATCTACAAGATCAGCGGGGTCTGGGGGAACCACGAGGGCTCGATGCTGCTCTGGGTGCTGATCCTGGCGCTGTTCGGGGCGGCTGCGGCGCTGTTCGGCGGAAACCTTCCGCCCACGCTGCGCGCGCGGGTGCTTGGGGTGCAGGCCTCGGTCAGCGCGGCCTTCTACGCCTTCATCATTTTCACCTCCAACCCCTTCTGGCGCATGGGCAATCCGCCCTTCGACGGCACCGACCTGAACCCGCTGCTGCAGGACCCCGGCCTCGCCTTCCACCCGCCCTTCCTCTACCTCGGCTATGTCGGCCTTTCGATGGCCTTCTCCTTCGCCGTCGCCGCCCTGATCGAGGGTCGGGTGGACGCGGCCTGGGGCCGGTGGGTGCGGCCCTGGACCCTGGCGGCCTGGGTCTTCCTGACCATCGGCATCGCGCTCGGCTCGTGGTGGGCCTATTACGAGCTGGGCTGGGGCGGCTTCTGGTTCTGGGACCCGGTCGAGAACGCCAGCTTCATGCCCTGGCTCCTGGCCGCCGCGCTGCTGCATTCCGCCATCGTCGTCGAGAAGCGCGAGGCGCTGAAGAGCTGGACGATCCTTCTGGCGATCATGGCCTTCGGCTTCTCGCTGATCGGCACCTTCATCGTGCGCTCGGGGCTCATCACCTCGGTCCACAGCTTCGCCAACGATCCTGAGCGGGGCATCTTCATCCTCGCCATCCTCGTCTTCTTCACCGGAGGCGCCCTGACGCTCTACGCCTTCCGCGCGGCCGAGATGACGGCCAAAGGCGTCTTCGCGCCCGTCTCGCGCGAGGGGGCGCTGGTGCTCAACAACGTGCTGCTGGCGGTCTCGGCTTTTGTTGTCTTCGTCGGCACCATGTGGCCGCTTCTGGCCGAGATGTTCTGGGGCCGCGTCCTGTCGGTCGGCCCGCCCTTCTTCAACCAGGCCTTCACGCCCTTCATGGTCGTCCTGGCGCTGGTCCTGCCGATCGGCTCGATCATGCCGTGGAAGCGCGGCGGCATCGCCAAGGCGCTGCGGCCCCTGCGCGGCGCGCTGGTGCTGACGGCGGCGGTGATGCTGCTGGTCTTCGCCGTCTCGACGGGCCATTCGGCGTTGGCGGTGATCGGCGCCGGGCTTGGCTCGTGGATGGTGTTCGGCGCGGGCGCGGAACTCGTGCACCGGACGGGCAGCGCGGGCCTCTCGCGCCTGGCCCGCCTGCCGCGCGCCGATTGGGGCAAGGCGGTCGCCCATTCCGGGCTTGGCATCACCTTCATCGCCATCGCCTTGATCCAAGCCTGGCAGGTCGAGGATGTCCGCGTGGCCGAGATCGACGAGCCCTTCACCGTCGGCGCCTACGAGGTGACGCTGCGCGGCGTCGACCGGGCGGACGGGCCGAACTACATCTCGGCCATGGCCCGGCTCGAGGTGACTCGCGACGGCCGGCACGTCGCCACGCTGCGGCCCGAGAAGCGGGTCTATCCAGTGCAGAACATGCCGACGACCGAGGCCGCCATCGACTACGGCTTCTTCCGCGACGTCTACCTGGTGCTGGGCGACCAGCAGCCGGGGGGCGGATGGGCCGTGCGCAGCTACGTCAAGCCCTTCGCGAACTGGATCTGGGGCGGGGCGATCCTGATGGCGCTCGGCGGGCTGATCAGCCTCTCGGACCGTCGCTACCGCGTTGCCGCGGGCGCCGCGCGTGCGGTGCCGCCGCGCCAGGGGATGCCGGCAGAATGATGCGCCGCCTCGCCCTGATCCTGGCGCTGGCGCTGCCCGCCCCGGCGCTTGCGGTCCAGCCGGACGAGATCCTCTCGGACCCCGCGCTCGAGGCGCGGGCGCGCGAGATCTCGCAGAAGCTGCGCTGTCCCGTCTGCCAGGGCGAGAACATCGACGAATCCAACGCGCCGATCAGCCGCGACCTGCGGCTCTACGTGCGCGAGCGGCTGACCGATGGCGACAGCAACGACCAGGTGCTGGACGCCGTCGCCGAGCGCTTCGGCGAGTTCGTCCTGTTCGAGCCGCGGGCCGCCGGGGTCAACTGGCTCCTCTGGCTGGCCGGTCCGCTGATGGCGCTGATCGCGGGGTTGATCGCCTGGCGCTTCCTGGCCGCCCGCAACCAGGCCGCGCTGCCCGAGCGGCGTCTCGACGAGGCCGAGAAGGCGCGGCTCGACGAGATCATGCGCGGCGACTGACGCGCCGTCGCGCTTTTCCCGCCCGTGCTTTGCTGCATCATTGCGGCGAACAAGAAGGGGGGCAACATGCTTGAGACGATCGAGGTGACGACGGACAACGGGGTCATGCGGGTGGTGCTGAACCGTCCCGAGCGCATGAACGCCCTGAACCGGACCATGCGGGCCGAGCTGACCGGGGCGCTGCGCGATCTGCCGGACGAGGTTCGCTGCGTGGTGCTGACGGGGGCGGGGCGGGGCTTCTGCTCGGGTCAGGACCTGACGGATGCCGGCGCGGCGCTGGATCTGGAGGCGACGCTGCGCGACGAATACGAGCCGATGCTGCACGCTGTCCGCGACTGCCGTGCGCCGGTCATCGCGGCCGTCAACGGCGTGGCCGCCGGGGCGGGCGCGAACCTCGCCCTCGCCGCCGACATCGTCATCGCCGCCGAGAGCGCCAGCTTCATCCAGGCGTTCACCCGGATTGGGCTGGTTCCCGACGCAGGGGGCACCTGGTTCATCCCGCGGCAGGTCGGCGCGGCGCGCGCCATGGGAATGATGCTGCTGGCCGAGCCGGTCCCGGCGCGCCAGGCCGCCGATTGGGGCCTGATCTGGGAGGCGGTGCCGGACGCGCGCCTCGAGGAGGTCGTCGCCGCCCGCGCGGCGCAACTCGCCGCAGGCCCCACCGGATGCTACCGCGCCATCCGCGAGGCGCTGGCCGCGGCGTTCCAGCAGGATCTCGCCGCGCAGCTGGCGCTCGAGGCGCGCCTTCAGGGCGCGGCGGGCCGCGGCGCCGACTTCCGCGAGGGTGTCGCGGCCTTCCTCGAGAAGCGGCAGCCGCGCTTCACCGGGCGCTGATCAGTCGATCTGCACGAAGCGGGGGCTGGGACCGCGATTGTCGAAGAAGGGCACGCTGGCCGGCACGGGCAGCGCCTCGTCCGGCGCCGCGGCGGCAGCAAGGGCCGACAGCTCGGCCAGCACGACCTCGGTGATGAAGGGCAGGTCCAGCCGCCGCGCCTCGTCCAGCGCCACCCAGTGCAGGTGCGACAGCTCATCGCAGGCGCGGCCAAAGTCGTCGGGGTCTCCGACGAGGCTGGCCGCATCGGCGACGAAGAAATGCGCGTCGAAGCGCCGCGGCCGGCCGGGCGGGGTGATCGCGCGGAAGAGATAGGTCAGCGTCCCCGCATCGGGCCAGAGGCCAGCCTCGGCGAAGGGCGCGGGCGCCTCCGTGCCCGCGGCCGGGCGTCCGATCAGCAGCCCCGTCTCCTCGGCCAGCTCACGCAGGCCGGCGGCGGCAATGGCGCCCGGCGAGGCGGCGCCCGACGGCTCGACCAGCAGGCGGCGCCGATGCGGCTCGGCCAGCGGGCGGGCCAGCGGGGTCCGGCCGTCGCCGGGATCGACGGCGCCACCGGGAAAGACGTATTTCGAGGGCATGAACGCGGCAGATTGCCCGCGCATGCCCATCAGGACGGCGGCTCCGCGAGGCGTGCGGCGCAGCAGGATCAGGCTGGCCGCGTCGCGGATCGCGGGTTCGGTCATGTCGTCGCGGGCGCGGCGGGCGCCGCAGGCGCGGCGGGAAGGCCGAAGCCGTGCATCCGGCGCGCCCATTGCAGCCCCACCATGCCGCCCTTGATGACCGGCAGCATCGCCAGCGACAGGACCACCGCGCCGAGGCCGAAGGCCAGAAGCATCGTCATCGCGCTCGGGCGCCACGCCATGTAGCTGGCCATCAGCAGCGGCGCGCCCAGATGCGAGACGATCAGGATCGTCAGATAGGCCGGGCCATCATCCGCGCGCTGGTGGTGCAGCGCCTCGCCGCAGGCCGGGCAGTGGTCGGCGACCTTGAGGAAGGACGTGAACAGCCGTCCCTCGCCGCAGGCCGGACAGCGCCCAAGCGAGGCCCGCTTCATCGCAAGCCCGGTCGGGCGCTCGTCGAGGTCGGACGGGATGGTCTCGCTCATGGCAACATGTCTCCGGCAGGGGCGCGCCGACAGATGTACCCGAGGGCGCGGCAGCATGCCAGATACCGCGGCAGACTGTCCCGCCGCCTCAGGCCGCGATATCGGCCTGCGAGACGACGATGCGGTTGCGCCCGCTGGCCTTGGCGGCCATCAGCGCGCGGTCGGCCCGTTCCAGCGTGCGGCGCGCCAGCTCGTCCGGCCAGTTGTCGTGGCTGCCCGCCGCCACGGCGACGACGCCGATCGAGGCCGTCACCCGCGTGCTGCCTCCGCCCGAGAGCCGCGGCAGCTCGATCGGCAGGTCCTGGATGGCAAGGCGCACCCGTTCGGCGATGCGCTGCACCTTCTCGGCGCCCGCGGCAGGCAGGGCCAGCAGGAACTCCTCGCCGCCGATGCGGGCGGCGAAGCCTTCCGCGCCCAGGGCCGCCTTCAGCCGCTGCGCGACGTCCGTCAGCACCGCATCCCCCGCGGCATGGCCGTGGCGGTCGTTGATGGTCTTGAAATGGTCCAGATCCACCGCGATGACGCTGAAGTCGCGGCCGTCGATGATGGCATCGCGCGCGATCTCGGACAGTTTCGGCAAAGCGTAGCGGCGGTTGTAGAGGCCGGTCAGGGGGTCCGTATGGGCCCAGACCAGGTGGCGCTTGACCTCCTCGCGCCTCAGATCGCAGCGCGACTTGCGCGAGAGCTGCAGGCCGATCGCCATGGCCGCCGTCTCGATCCCGGCGGGGTCGAACATCGTCTCGGGCAGGACATCGCCCGCGCCCAGATCCAGCGCGATCGCGGCCATCTCCTCGCGCTCGGGGGCGATGGTGACGACAAAACCGGCATCGCGCGAGCCCTGGCGCGAGCGCAGCTCCGAGAGCAGGCGCAGGCCGTCGCCCCGCGCCTCCAGGTCGGCCGAGATGATATAGACATCGGCCGCGGCGCCCGAGCGCACGCCGACCAGCGCCTCATCCGCGCCGCGGATGTCGTAGCGCGCCGCCAGCCGGCCCGCCAGAAGCTGCCGCCAGCGCAGCGCCCGGCCCGCGCTGTCGGCGACAAGCACGATCTGCGGCACGCGCGCGGCGTCGAAGACGGCCGGCGCCTCGGCCAGGCCCAGCTCGGCCGTGGTCTGAAGATCGGCGTCGCGCAGGATGCCGCGGACGCGGGCCAGAAGCATCTGGTCTGTGATCTCGGGGTCCAGCGCGGCCGCAGCGCCTGCCTGCAGCGCCGCCAGCCGGCGGTCCGTCCGGGCCAGCATCAGCACCGGTATGCCGGCCGAGCGAGGCTCGGAGGTCAGGCGCCGGCAGATGTCGATCGCGCAGGCGTCGGGCAGGCTGCCCCCCAGCACGATCAGGTCCGGCAGGTCCTGCTGCAGCAGATCCAAGATCTGCGCGGCACTGGCGGCGGTGACGACATCGTAGCACGCCGCGGCAAGCCGCACCTTCAGCGTGATCCGGGTGGTCGCGACGCCATCGGCAACGAGTATTCGCGCGGTCATCTGCCCTTCCAGTCCGAACGCCCACTTGTCCTCTTTGCGCCAAAAAGCTTAACAAAGAGTTGCCGCGCCGCCGGCTCATGATCAATTCGTAAAGATTTCCGGAAGGTCTCGATGAATCCCAGCCAAGCCGCGCTGCTTGCCGCGGAGGTGCTCGTCCATCTTGCGCAGCGTCCTGACCAGTTTCTGGCCTTTCTCGAGGCCACGGGCCTGGCGCCGGACGACCTGCGCGGGCTGGCGCAGTCTCCCGATCTGGCGGCAGCAGTCCTGGATCACGTGCTGCAGAGCGACGAGACGGCCCTCGACTGCGCCGAGGCTGTCGGCGTGCCGCCGGCCCGCCTGATGCAGGCGCGAACGGCCCTTGCGGGCCCGGGAAGCTACGGCTGGTCCGTCGACTGAGGACGTCGCGTCGTCTTTGCGCTTTCTTTACCCCCTGCGCCTATCCTCGCCCCAAACGAGGTGAAGCATGCACGGCCTGATCGATCGCGCTGTCGAGGAATATCTGCGAAGCGCCTATGGCGAAGGCTTCGCCCGTCTGCCGCGCGGCCCGCAGGCGGAGCAAGGCGGGGGCGCCGCCTGCCGCGGCATCGAGCGCGGCCATGACGCGCTGTGCGCGGCGGCAAGCCTGCTCGGCAAGCCCGCCAGCGAGATGCTGGAGGATCTGGGCGCATGGCTGGCGCGAATCGAGCCTGTGCGCCGGCTCCTGCGCTTCTCGGGGCGCGACTTCCGCGACTTCCTTCTCAGTCTCGAGGAATTGCCGGGCCGGGCCGAGCTGGTCCTGCCGAGCCTTCTCGTGCCCCGCCTTCGAGCGACGGCCGCAGGCGACTGCGTCACCATCCGGCTTCTCGAGCCTGACATGCGCTGGCAGGACGTCCTCACGGGGCTGATCCGGGGGATGGCGGACGATTACGGCGCGCTCTGCCTCATCTCCAGCGAGAAGGGGGGGATCACGGTCGACATCTGGGAAGACAGGTTCGCGGAGGGCCGGCAGTTCACGCTGCACCTGGCCGGCGCCGTCGGCGCGGGCGGGGCCTGACAGGTGCCGCAAAGCAACATCGCCCTCTCGTGCCGCGCATTGTCGCGGCTGCTGCCCATGCATCTGTGGCTGGCGCAGGACGGCGCCGCGCTGTCGGTCGGCTCGACCCTGACGAAGCTGGTGCCCGACCTTGCGGCCCATTGGCAGGACCGCCTGAAGGACGCGCGCGGCACGTCCGGCACCGGGCTTCTGGAGGCCGTCCAGACCGCGGCGCGCGACCATAGCCGCCTTTTCCTGCGCGTCGAGGAGATGCCTGATCTGGTCCTGCGCGGGCACGCCATGCAGGTCGAAGATGGCTCGATCCTGGTCAACCTGGGCTTCGGCATCACGCTCTACCGCGCGGTGGCCGAGGCCGGGCTGACGGATGCCGACTTCGCGCCGACGGATCTTGCGATCGAGCTGCTGTTCCTGCACGAGGCGAACCTTGCCGTGCGCTCGGAACTTGCCCGCTTCACCGAGCAGCTGGAGCGTGACCGGCAGGTGGCCCTGGCGCAGGCCCACAGCGATCCGCTGACGGGGCTCGGCAACCGGCGCGGGCTGGAATTGGCGCTGTCCGCCCTGTTGCCCGCAGGCGGGTCCGATGCGCACGACGCCCAGCACGAACCGTTCGCCGTCGTCCATCTGGACTTGGACCGCTTCAAGGAGGTGAACGACCGCCTCGGGCACAGGGCGGGCGACGACCTGCTGCGCGATGTCGGCCAGGTGCTGCGCCACGCGCTGCGCCGGGGGGATGCCGCCGCGCGCACCGGGGGCGACGAGTTCGTGTTCCTGCTGCGCGGCGAGACCGTGCCCGAAAATCTCGAGCATCTGGCGCGCCGTGTCATCACCTCGATCGAGAAATGCAGCCCCGCCGGCGCGACGCAGGTGACCGTCTCGGCCAGCATCGGCATCGCGATCTGGCAGCCGGGCTGCATCACCGATCCGCAGGCCATCATCGAGCTGACGGACGTGGCGCTCTACCAGTCCAAGAATGCCGGCCGTGGACGCGCGACCATCGTGCGTTGCCCGCCTCAGCCGCTGATCCTCGCGGCAGCTGGAAATGACGACGATGCGCCCGCATCCTGAGGCGCGGGTGGCGCTGCCGGTCGGCCGATGCGGCGCCACGACCAGCTCGCTAGGCTTGCGGATTGTCCGCTTCCTCGCGACGCCCGAGGCCGATACGGCGCAGGGCCGCGCCGACCTCGTCGAGGATCACCGGGTCGTCGATGGTGGCGGGCGTCTTCACCTCCTCGCCATCCGCGATCTTGCACATGGTCGCGCGCAGGATCTTGCCCGAGCGGGTCTTCGGCAGGCGCTCGACGATGCAGGCGCTCTTGAAGGCGGCCACCGGGCCGATCTGGTCGCGGACCATGCGGACGACCTCGGCGATGATCTGCTCGTGCGGGGTCTCGACACCCTTCTTCAGGCAGAGGAGCCCAAGGGGCGCCTGGCCCTTCAGCGGGTCGGACACGCCGATCACGGCGCATTCGGCGACGGCCGGATGGGCGGCGAGGACCTCCTCCATCGCGCCGGTCGAGAGGCGGTGGCCCGCCACGTTGATCACGTCGTCGGTGCGCGCCATGATGTAGAGATAGCCGTCCTCGTCCACATAGCCCGCATCCCCCGTCTCGTAGAAGCCGGGGAAATGCGACAGGTAGGCCTTGCGGAAGCGGTCCTCGGCGTTCCAGAGCGTCGGCAGCGTGCCCGGCGGCAACGGCAGGCGGATGGCGATGGCGCCGAGCGTGCCCGGCGGCACGGGCTCGCCCGTCTCGTCCAGCACCTGCACGTCATAGCCCGGCATCGCGACCGAGGGGCTGCCCTTCTTCTGCGGCAGCAACTCGACCCCCAGGGGGTTGGCGGCGATGGCCCAGCCCGTCTCGGTCTGCCACCAGTGGTCGATCACCGGCACGCCCAGCTTCTCGGCCGCCCAGGCCACGGTGTCGGGATCGGCGCGCTCGCCGGCGAGGAACAGCGCCTTGAGGCCCGAGATGTCGTGATCGCAGATCAGCGCGCCCTCGGGATCGTCGCGGCGGACCGCGCGGATCGCGGTGGGGGCGGTGAAGAAGCTGCTGACGCCATGCTCGGCGATCACGCGCCAGAAGGTGCCGGCGTCGGGGGTGCCGACCGGCTTGCCCTCGAAGACGATGGTGGTGGCGCCGGCCAGCAGCGGGCCGTAGCAGATGTAGCTGTGCCCGACCACCCAGCCCACGTCCGACGCCGCCCAGAAGACGTCGCCCGCGCCGATGTCGTAGATGTGGCGCATGGACCAGGCCAGCGCGACCATGTGCCCGGCGGTGTGACGCACCACGCCCTTAGGCTGGCCGGTCGTGCCCGAGGTATAGAGGACATAGGCCGGATGGTTGCCCGCCACCGGCACGCAGTCGGCCGGCGCGACGCCGGCCTGGAAGCCGTGCCAGTCGAGGTCGCGGCCGGGGATGAGGGCGGCAACCTCCTGTTCCCGCTGGAAGATCACGCAGAAGTCGGGCTTGTGCCGCGCCTCGTCGATGGCGCGGTCGAGAAGGGGCTTGTAATGGACCACGCGCCCCGGCTCGAGCCCGCAGGAGGCCGCGATGATCGCCTTGGGCCGCGCGTCGTCGATGCGGACCGCCAGCTCATGGGCCGCGAAGCCGCCGAAGACGACCGAGTGGATGGCGCCTAGCCGGGCGCAGGCCAGCATCGCCTCCAGCGCCTCGGGGACCATCGGCATGTAGATGATGACGGTGTCGCCGGGCGCGATGCCGCGGGCGCGAAGGGCGCCGGCGAGGCTGGCGACGCGTGCCTGAAGCTGCGCGTAGGTCAGCTTGTGGACGCTGCCGCTGATCGGGCTGTCATGGATGATGGCGAGGCGGTCGCCATGCCCAGCCTCCACGTGGCGGTCCACGGCGTTCCAGCAGGTGTTGCCCATCGCGTCGGCGAACCACTCGCCGGCCGGGCCGGTGTCGGTGAAGGCGCGGGACGGCGGGCGGGTCCAGTCGATGGCGGTGGCAGCCTGCATCCAGAACGCCTCGGGATCGGCCTTCCAGCCCTCGTAGATGTCGCGATAGGTCATGACGCCCCTCCCTGGCCCTGATGATTTGTGTCGCAGGAAGGGGCGGTTCGCGCAACTCTGTTAGCGGCCGTCCGCCAAGCGGATCAGCCGCGGCTGGCCCTTGCGGCCGCCAGGTGCGGGATGCGCCTTTGCAAAGATGCTGCAGGCGCGAACTGACGGCGCCGTCGCCCCGCGGCTTTGCAAAATGGGCGCGCCTATGCGGCGCGCCCTGATTCGTCAGCCGTAATGGGCGACCGGCGTGCCGGCGAGAACGCTCATGTTCAGAAGGCCCCGCGTGGTGATCGAGGGCGTCACGATATGTGCGCGATTGCCCATGCCCATCAGGATCGGCCCGACCTCGAGCCCGCCCGCCTTCATCTTCAGCGCGTTCCTGACGGCCGAGGCCGCGTCGGCGTTTGCAAAGATCAGGATGTTCGCCGCGCCGTCCAGCCGCGCGCCCGGGAAGATCCGCTCGCGGATCGCGGGGTCCAGCGCGCTGTCGACGTGCATCTCGCCGTCATACATGAAGTCCGGCTCGCGCGAATCCAGAAGCTGCATCGCGTCGCGCATCTTGCGCCCCGAGGCGCTGTCGAGATTGCCGAACTGCGAATGGCTGCAGAGCGCGACCTTCGGGGTCAGCCCGAAGCGCCGGACGTGGCGTGCCGCACCGATGGCGATGTCGCGGATCTGCTCGGGCGTCGGGTCCTGGTGGACCTGCGTGTCGGCGATGAAGAGCGGGCCGTCCTCGAGGATGATCATCGACAGCGCGCCCTGCGGCCGCAGCCCGCCCGAGGCCAGGATCTCGCGGATGTAGCGCAGGTGCCACGAGAATTGCCCGAAGGTGCCGCAGATCAGGCTGTCGGCCTCGCCGCGCTGGACCATGACGGCGCCGATGGCCGTGGTGTTCGTGCGCATGATCGCCCGGGCGATGTCGGGGCTGACGCCGCGGCGCGCCATGATCGTGTGGTAGGTTTCCCAGTAGTCGCGGTAGCGGGGGTCGTTTTCCGGGTTCACGATCTCGAAGTCGCGCTCGGGGCGGATCGGCAGGCCGGCGCGCTCGGCGCGCATGGCGATGACCTCGGGGCGGCCGATCAGGATCGGGATGTCGGTCGTCTCCTCCAGCATCGCGTTGGCGGCGCGCAGCACGCGCTCGTCCTCGCCCTCGGCGAAGGCGATGCGACGCTCGGCGGTGGCGGCGGCCTCGAAGACGGGGCGCATGATCATGGCCGAGCGGAAGACCGAGCTGTCGAGCTTGCGCTTGTAGGCGTCGAGATCCTCGAGCGGTCGGGTGGCGACGCCGGATTCCATCGCGGCCTTCGCGACGGCGCTGGAGACGATGCCGATGAGGCGCGGATCGAAGGGCTTCGGGATCAGGTAGTCGGGGCCGAAGGTCAGCGTCTCGCCGCGATAGGCGGCGGCCGCTTCGGCGGCGGTGGTGGCGCGGGCCAGCGCCGCGATGCCCTCGATGCAGGCGATCTTCATCTCGTCGTTGATGGTCGTCGCGCCGACGTCCAGCGCGCCCCGGAAGATGAAGGGGAAGCAGAGGACGTTGTTGACCTGGTTCGGAAAGTCGCTGCGCCCGGTGGCGATGATCGCGTCGGGGGCGACGGCGCGGGCGTCATCGGGCTGGATCTCGGGGTTCGGGTTCGCCAGGGCGAAGATGATCGGCCGCGGGGCCATGCGCCGCACCAGGTCGGGCGACAGGACGCCCGGGCCGGAGAGGCCGAGGAACAAGTCCGCGCCGTCGACCACCTCGGCCAGCGTCCGTTTCTCGGTCGCCTGCGCATAGGCCGCCTTCTGCGGGTTCATGTCGATCTCGCGGCCCTGATGGACCAGCCCGTGAAGATCGCAGAGCCAGACATTCTCGCGCTTGACCCCCAGCTTCAGCAGCATGTCGAGGCAGGCGATCCCCGCCGCCCCGCCGCCGGTCGAGACGATCTTGATCTCCTCGAAGCTCTTGCCGGCGATGCGCAGCGCGTTGGTCGCGGCCGCGCCGACCACGATGGCGGTGCCGTGCTGGTCGTCGTGGAAGACGGGGATGTTCATCCGCTCGCGGCAGAGCTTTTCGACGATGAAACAGTCGGGGGCCTTGATGTCCTCGAGGTTGATCGCGCCGAAGGTCGGCTCGAGCGCGCAGACGATGTCGGCGAGGCGCTCCGGGTCGCTCTCGTCCAGCTCGATGTCGAAACAGTCGATGTTGGCGAATTTCTTGAAGAGGACGGCCTTGCCCTCCATCACCGGCTTGGAGGCCGCCGCTCCGATATTGCCGAGGCCCAGCACCGCCGTCCCGTTCGTGACGACGGCGACGAGGTTGCCGCGCGCGGTGTAGCGGCTGGCATTGGCCGGGTCGGCCTTGATCTCCAGACAGGCCTCGGCGACGCCCGGCGAATAGGCGCGGCTGAGGTCGCGCCCGTTCGCCATGGGCTTGGTCGCGCGGATCTCCAGCTTCCCGGGGCGGGGGAACTCGTGATAATCCAGCGCCGCCTGACGCGCGTTGTCCTGCCTGCGTTCTTCCATCTTTGTCCCGCCAGTTCTGCAAATATGGTTTACCGTTAAACCAGATTTCCGCGAGTGAACAGGCGTCAACCACCCGCTTGCGCCTTGCGGCGCGGGGGCGCAGAAATGGGCGCATGCAACACGAGGGAACGATGTCACTTCTGGATGCGGCGCGCGAAGTGCGCGAGCGGGCCTATGTGCCCTATTCCAAGTTCAAGGTCGGCGCGGCAATCCGCGGCGCCTCGGGGCAGGTTTATCGCGGCTGCAATGTCGAGAACGTCGCCTATCCCGAGGGGACCTGCGCCGAGGCCGGCGCCATCGCCGCCATGGTCGCGGCCGGCGAGACCGAACTGGTCGAGGTCGCGGTGATCGCGGACAGCCCGAGCCCCGTGCCGCCTTGCGGCGGCTGCCGGCAGAAGCTGGCCGAGTTCGGGCGCGGCGCGGTGCCGGTGACGCTCGCCACGACCGATGGCGGCATCTTCGAGACCACGATCGAGGCGCTGCTGCCCGGCAGCTTCGACATCGGCCACATGGCCCGCACATGACCGACCCGCGCCCGGTGATCGCGGCGGTGCGCGACGGGCGCGGCCTCGACGGGCCGGGCGCGGCGCTGATCGCGCAGGGCCTGGCCGACGGCTCGGTCAGCGACGCGCAGGCCGGGGCCTTCGCGATGGCGGTGCTCACGCGCGGGATCGGGCCGAAGGGGCGCGTCGCGCTGACCCGCGCCATGCGCGATTCGGGCGACGTGCTGCAATGGGACCTTGGCGGGCCGGTCGTCGACAAGCACTCGACGGGCGGCATCGGGGACACGGTCAGCCTGATCCTCGCGCCGCTGCTGGCCGCCTGCGGCTGCTATGTCCCGATGATCTCGGGGCGCGGGCTGGGCCATACCGGCGGCACGCTGGACAAGCTGGAGGCGATCCCCGGCTTTCTCTGCGAGCAGTCCGAGGACGCCTTCCGCCGCATCACCCGGCAGGTCGGCTGCGCCATCGTCGCCGCCTCTGGCGAGTTCGCGCCGGCCGACCGGCGGCTCTACGCGATCCGCGACGAAAGCGGGACGGTGGAGTCGATCGACCTGATCACCGCCTCGATCCTGTCCAAGAAGCTGGCGGCGGGGCTGGATGCGCTGGTGCTAGACGTCAAGGCCGGCTCGGGTGCGTTCCTGCGCACGGCCGAGGCCTCCAAGCGCTTGGCCGAGGCGCTGGTCGAGACGTCGAACGGCGCCGGCTGCCGGACCGCGGCGCTGATCACCGACATGGACCAGCCACTGGCCCGCAGCGCCGGCAACGGGCTGGAGGTGGCCGAGGCCATTCGTGTCCTGCGCGGTGAGGCCGGCGCGCTGCGCGATCTGACCCTCGCGCTGGCGGCCGAGGCGCTGACCCTTGCCGGGCGGGACACGGATGGCCTTGCGGCGGCGCTGGACCGCGGCGCTGCGGCCGAGCGTTTCGCGCGCATGGTTGCCGCCCAGGGTGGGCCGCGCGATCTGCTGGACCGGCCCGAGGCGCATCTGCCCGCCGCCCCCGTGATCCGCCCGGTCCCCGCGCCGGAGGGCCGCGTCGCCCGGATCGAGGTCGCCGCGCTCGGCCATGCGGTCGTCGCGCTTGGCGGCGGGCGCGTGCGCGCGGGCGAGCGGATCGACCACCGCGTCGGCCTGTCTGATCTCGCCAAGCTGGGCGAGGCGGTCGGCACGCGCCCGCTGGCGATGGTCCATGCCGCCGACGACACGGCTGCCGAGATCGCCATTGCCGCGGTGCAGGCCGCCTATGACCTGGGCGAGGACGGGGCCGCCGGGCCGCTGATCCGCGAAAGGCTCCGCCCATGAGCCGTGCCTTTCTGATCGTCATGGACAGCGTCGGCATCGGCGGCGCCCCTGACGCGGACAGCTTCTTCAACGACGGCCTGCCCGATACCGGCGCCAACACCGTCGGCCATATCGCCGCCGCCCGGCCGCTGGAGATGCCGACCCTCGCCAGCCTCGGCCTCGGCTCCGCGGTGCGGCTTGCGTCGGGCGTCGTGGCGCCGGGGCTGACGGTGCCGCCCGCCGGCCTCTGGGGCGCCGCGACCGAGATCTCGCGGGGCAAGGACACCCCCTCGGGCCATTGGGAGATCGCCGGCGTGCCGGTGCCGTGGGAGTGGCACTTCTTCCCCGATACCCATCCCGCCTTTCCGCCCGAGGTGACCGCACGCATCTGCCAGCTCGCCGGCAGCGACGGCATCCTCGGCGATTGCCACGCCTCGGGCACCGGGATCATCGATGCCGAGGGCGCGGCGCATCTGCGGACCGGGCGCCCCATCTGCTACACCTCGGCCGACAGCGTGCTGCAGATCGCCGCGCATGAGGAGGCTTTCGGCCTCGACCGCCTAATCGCGCTCTGCCAAGCGCTGGCACCCATGCTGCACGGGATGCGCGTCGGCCGCGTCATCGCCCGGCCCTTCACCGGCCAGCTGGGCGCGTTCCAGCGCACCGCCAACCGCCGCGACTTCGCCATCGCCCCGCCGGGCCGCACGATCCTCGACATCGCCCAGGCCGAAGGCCGCATCACCCATGCCGTCGGCAAGATCGGAGACATCTTCAGCCATCGCGGCATCACCCATCTGCACAAAGGCGCCTCGGATGCCGTGCTCGCCGATCACCTGCTGCGCCTGGCGGACACGTCCGAGGAGGGCAGCCTGACCTTCGCCAATTTCGTCGAGTTCGACAGCAACTTCGGCCACCGCCGCGACATTCCCGGCTATGCGGGGCAGCTGGAATGGTTCGACACCGTCGCCGCCCGGCTGATCGCGGCGCTGCGCCCCGGCGATCTGGCCGTCTTCACCGCCGATCACGGCAACGATCCCAGCTGGGGCGGCACCGACCATACGCGCGAGCGTGTCCCCGTCCTGATCCACGGCGCCGGCACCGGCGAGGTCGGCCATGTCGCCTTCGCCGATATCGGCGCCTCGGTCCTGGCCCATCTCGGCCTGCCCGCCCCCGACCACGGAAGGTCCTTCCTGTGAAGAAGATTGAACTGCATCTGCATCTGGAGGGCGCCGCGCCACCCGCCTTCATCCGCGCCCTCGCGCAGGAGAAGGGCGCCGACCTCTCCGGCGTCTTCGACGAACGCGGCCACTACGCCTATGACGGCTTCAAGGGCTTTCTCGCATGCTACGAGGCCGCGACCAGCGTCCTCAAGACCCCCGCCGACTATGCGCGCCTTCTGGGAGAAGTGCTGGAACGCTCGGCCGAGGAGGGGGTGATCTATACCGAATTCTTCGTCTCGCCCGAGTTCTGCGGCGGCGGCGACGTGGCGGCCTGGCGCGACTACCTCGCCGCCATGACCGAGGTCGCGGACAAGGCGCGCGAGCAGGGCATCGACAGCCGCGGCATCGTCACCATCATCCGCCATTTCGGCGCCGACCGCGCCAGGAAGACCGCTCTCTGCGCCGCCGAGACCGCGGGGACCTGGATCACCGGTTTCGGCATGGGCGGGGCCGAGCAGGTCGGCCGCGCCACCGACTACGCTTGGAGCTACGACTGCGCCCGCGAGGCCAGGCTCGGCCTCACCTGCCATGCCGGGGAATGGGGCGGGCCGACCAGCATCCGCGATGCGCTGGCCCTCGGCTGCACCCGCATCGGCCATGGCGTGCAGGCCATCGAGGACGAAGGCCTCATGCGCGATCTGCGCGACAAGGACATCACGCTCGAGGTCTGCCCCGGCTCGAACGTCGCGCTCGGCGTCTATCCGGGCTGCTCCGCCCACCCCATCGCACGGCTTGCCGATGCAGGCCTTCGCGTCACCGTCTCGACCGACGATCCGCCCTTCTTCCACACCACGATGCGCCATGAATACGACCGGCTTGCATCCACCTTTGGCTGGGGCGATACCGAGTTCCGCCAGATCAACCGCTTCGCCGCCGAGGCCGCCTTCTGCGACGCCGCCACGCGCGAAGGACTTCTGAAGGAATTTGCCTGATGCAGCACCTCACCATCGTCGATCACCCGCTGGTGCAGCACAAGCTGTCGATCATGCGCCAGAAGGACGTCTCGACCGCGGGCTTCCGGCGCCTGCTGCGCGAGATCAGCCTGCTTCTGGCCTACGAGGTCACGCGCGAGCTGGAGCTGACGATGATGCGCATCGAGACCCCGTTGACCGAGATGGACGCCCCCACGCTGGAGGGCAAGAAGCTGGCCCTCATCTCGATCCTGCGGGCGGGCAACGGCCTCCTGGACGGGATACTCGAGCTGATCCCCGGCGCACGGGTGGGCTTTGTCGGCCTCTACCGCGATCCCGAGACGCTGAAGCCGGTCGAATACTACTGCAAGGTGCCGAAGGAACTGGACGCCCGCATGACGATCGTCGTCGATCCGATGCTGGCGACGGGCAATTCCTCGGTCGCGGCCATCGACATGCTGAAGGAGCGGGGCGCCAAGAACCTGCGCTTCCTCTGTCTTCTGGCCGCGCCCGAGGGGGTCGAGCGGATGCGGCAGGCCCATCCGGACGTGCCGATCTTCACCGCCTCGCTGGACGAGCGGCTGGACGATCACGGCTACATCGTGCCGGGCCTCGGCGATGCCGGGGACCGGATGTTCGGCACGAAGTAGGGCCGGCTTAACTGCCTGTTCACGACTTTCGGCTAGAAGTCCGAAAGGATCACCGGGATGGGCAGATGACACGCCTCTGGCAGCTTCTCTTTCTATGCGCCGCAGGGCCCGCCCTTGCGGCGCCGGTCCCTCCGCCGCCTGCGGATTTCGCGGGGGCGCAGTATATCGACGGCCAGGGATGCGTCTTCACCCGGACGGGCGATGGCTGGAGCCCGCGGCCCGACCCGGCAGGCGGCCAGCTCTGCGGCTTTCCGCCCTCGCTGGACGTCCGCCGCCTCGACCCCGACACGGTGGACGTGCTGCCGCCGCTGAACCCGCCGCCCCCGGCCGACCCGGCCGCCATCCTGGCCGAGCGTCTGGCGGAAGAGCTGCGGCGCGCCGACATCGACGGGCAGACCCTGGCGCCGCCCGACCTGCCGAAGGGCCGCCCCGATCCCATGCTGACCGAGCTGTCGACCATGGTCGAGGCATCGGGCGCCGTGACCTCCAGCCTTGCCACGCTGACAGGCGCGCCAAGCGACATCTGCCTCCGCATGGGCTACCGGATGGAGCCGCTGCCGGACGGGCAGCGCGACCCCACCGGCCTCTGTCCGGGCCTGCGACCGCCAACGCCGGAGCCGCGTCATTCCGTCGGCGCCGCGCAGCGCGTCGCGGCCTCCGACCCGGTTTCGCCCGCCACGCCAGCTGCGGCCGAAGCGACCTCCCAGCCCGCCCGGCCGGCACGGGCGCGCCCGGCGGCGGCCCCCGCCCCGGCCCGGCCCGCGGCAGTACGGCCCGCGGCGCCAGCCCCGGCCCGCGAGGCGGCTCAGCAGGATGTCGAGATGATCCCGGCGAGCGCGCGCTTCGTGCAGATCGGCAGCTTCACCGAGGCAGCGGCGGCCGATGCCGCGATCCGCGCGCTGACGGCGCAGGGACTGCCCGCCGCGCGCGGCAAGTCCAGCGCGGGCATAGCCGTGATGGCCGGGCCCTTCGCGGATCGCCGCTCGCTGATCGCGGCGCTCAGCCGCCTGCGCGCCGGCGGCTGGCCCGGCGCGACAGCCCGCTGATCAGGCGCTGCGTACAGCCGCGATCATGGCAGCCACGTTCTCGGGATCGGCATCCGGCGTGATTCCATGCCCGAGATTGAAGATATGCGGACCGCCGCGCAGCGCTCGCGTGATCCGCTGTGCCTCGGCGACCAGATCAGGACCGCCCGTCACCATGTGTCGCGGGTCCAGATTGCCTTGGACGCATCCGTCGACCTGAACATGGTCCGCCGCCCAATCGGCCGAGACCGAATTGTCCAGCGCCACGCAGTCGGCCCCCGTCGCGCGGGCAAAGCCGACGTAGCGCTCGCCGGCCTCGCGCGGGAAGGCGATGATCGGAACATCCGGATGGCGCGCCTTCAGCGCCGCGATGATCGCGCGGGCCGGGGCGATGGCGAAATCGTCGAAATCCGCTCCCTTGAGGCTGCCGGCCCAGCTGTCGAACAGCTTGACCACCTCGGCGCCCGCGTCGATCTGCGCCGACAGATACTCGATCGTGGCCGCCGTGATGCGCTCGATCAGCGCCGAGAAGGCTGCCCGATCCTCGCGCATGAAGGCATGGGCCGGTCCCTGGTCACGCGTGCCGCGCCCCGCGACCATGTAGGTGGCGACGGTCCAGGGCGCGCCGGCAAAGCCGATCAGCGCCGTCTCCGCCGGCAGTTCGCGCCGCAGGATCTTCAGCGTCTCGTAGATCGGCGCCAGCCGGTCATGCACATCGGCGGCCGGCTTCAGCGCGGTGACCTCCGCCGCCCGGGTGACGGTGGAAAGGCGCGGCCCCTCGCCGGTCACGAACCACAGATCCAGCCCAAGGGCCTGCGGAACAAGAAGGATGTCCGCGAAGAGGATCGCGGCGTCGAAGCCGAAGCGGCGGATCGGCTGCAGCGTGACCTCGGCCGCAAGTTCGGGGTTGTAGCAGAGCGACAGGAAGTCCCCCGCCTCGGCCCGCGTCGCGCGGTATTCGGGCAGGTAGCGCCCGGCCTGGCGCATCATCCAGATCGGCGGGGTCGGCAAGGTCTCGCCCGCGAGGGCACGCAGCAGCAATTTGGTCATCTCGCCTCCTGCCGCCCCTTCAAGGCGAGGCGAGGGGCGTTGTCAAGCGCGGCCCCCCCGGCTATGGGGGCGCATGACCTGGATGCCCGACCCCTCCCGCCCGCTGCGCATCGGAACCCGCGGCTCGGCCCTGGCCCTCGCGCAGGCGCATGAGACGCGGCAACGCCTGATGGCGGTGCATGGCCTGACGCAGGACGCGTTCGAGATCGTCGTGATCAAGACGACCGGCGACCGCATCACCGACCGGCCCCTGAAGGAGATCGGCGGCAAAGGCCTCTTCACGCGCGAGATCGAGGACGCCCTGAGCGGGGGCGCCATCGACATCGCCGTGCACTCGATGAAGGATATGCCGACGCTGCAACCCGAGGGGCTGGTCATCGACTGCCTGCTGCCGCGCGAGGACGTGCGCGACGCCTTCATCAGCGAGCGCTTCGGCGCAATCGACGAACTGCCGCAAGGCACGGTCGTTGGCTCATCCAGCCTGCGGCGCCGGGCACAGCTTGCGCATCGCCGGCCGGACCTGCGCCTCGTGGAGTTTCGCGGCAATGTCCAGACGCGCCTGACGAAGCTGGCGGACGGGGTGGCCGATGCGACCTTCCTGGCGATGGCGGGGCTGTCGCGGCTCGGCCTGCCCGAGATCGCGCGCGGGGCGATCTCGCCCGACGAGATGCTGCCCGCCGTGGCGCAAGGCGCCATCGGCATCGAGCGGCGCAAAGAGGATGATGGCGTTGCGCGGCTGCTCGCGCCCATCGATGACGGCGCGACGAGCCTGCGCATCCAGGCCGAGCGCGCCTATCTGGCAAGGCTCGATGGCTCCTGCCAGACCCCTATCGCGGGGCTGGCCGAGCTGGAGGGCGAGCGCCTGCGGCTTCGGGGCGAGATCCTCAGCCCCGACGGCCGGTTGTCCTTCTGCGGAGAGCGGCACGGCCCTGCGTCGGACGGCGAGGCGATGGGCCGGGATCTGGCCGAGGAGCTTCTCGGCCGCGCCGGCTCCGACTTCCTAGCCGCCGGCTGAGGCCGGCGCCCTAGTAGCTGCGGATCAGTCCCACAAGGCGGCCTTGGATGCGCACGCGATCCTCGGGCAGGATGCGCGTCTCATAGGCGGCATTGGCCGCCTCAAGGCCGATCATCGCGCCGCGGCGGCGATAGCGCTTCAGCGTCGCTTCCTGGTTGTCGACCAGCGCCACGATGATGTCGCCATTGTCCGCCGTGTCCTGTTCGCGGATAACCACGATGTCGCCGTCGTTGATGCCGGCATCGATCATCGAATCGCCGGTGACCTCGAGCGCGTAGTGATGTTCGCGCCCGGTGAGCATCGTGCCGGGAACGGCGATGTGATGCGCGACCTCGCTGATGGCCTCGATCGGGACGCCCGCAGCAATCCGGCCCATCAGGGGCAGATCGACCGCCGGGCTGTCGGCGACAGCCATGGCGCCGCGGGGACGGGAGGGGCGGAAATTCGGCACCACGCGAGGCGTGAAGCCGCCCGCGCCCGCGGCCTCGGCCGGGGCGGCCTGGTCCAGATGCGCCAGCGCGTCGGGAAGGCGGACGACCTCGAGCGCGCGTGCCCGGTGCGGCAGGCGCCGGATGAAGCCCCGCTCCTCGAGCGCGGTCACGAGGCGGTGGATGCCGGACTTGGACCGCAGGTCCAGCGCGTCCTTCATCTCATCGAAGGAGGGCGGCACGCCGTCGCGGGCCATGCGCTTCTGAATGAACTCCAGCAGCTGGATCTGCTTCTTCGTCAGCATCGGCCCTACCTTCCTCAGTTCCCTAAACGTTCTAAATGATCGCCCGAATCGCGTCAATGAAGAGAACAGAGCAGGGTGAAAAAAAGATTAATGCTCAGCGGGAAAGGGGCAGGCAGAGCATGATCTCGCCCGCCGCGCGCGCGGGATCAGCGGCCGGCCGGATCATCAGCGCGTCGGCCTGCGACAGAAGCGACAGCCGCGCCGAATCCTGGTCGTCGAACGGGCTCACCAGCGGCAGGTCGTCGCCCTCCGAGAGCCGCGCGCGAAGGTAGTGCTGGCGCGGCCCCTCGGCGGGCAGCGCCTTGGAGAGCCGGGCGCGCAGCAGCGGCCGCTCCGGCGGAAGGCCTTGCATCGCGCGGATGAGCGGCTGCATGAAGATGATGCCGCAAGCCATTGCCGAGACAGGATTTCCCGGAAGGCCGAGCATGGGCATTCCGCTCAGTTGCCCGGCGAGCAGCGGCTTTCCCGGCCGCATCGCGACCTTGTAGAACTGGCGCTCGAGGCCGAGGCCGGCTGCGACGCGGCCGACGAGGTCGTGATCCCCGACCGACGCGCCGCCGATCGTCACCAGAAGGTCGGCGCTCGCGGCGGCCACGAAGCCGGCGCGCAGGCTTTCCTCGGTGTCGCGGGCGAGGGGCAGGATGCGCGGTATGCCGCCAGCCTCGGCCACGAGTGCGGCGATGGCGAGATCGTTCGAGCTGACGATCTGGCCATCGGTGAGGGGCGTGCCCGGCAGGACCAGTTCGTCGCCGCTGGCGAGAATGGCGACGACGGGGCGGCGTGCGACGGTGACGTCCGGAAGGTTCATCGCGGCCAGAAGACCGATGTCGGCCGCGTTGATCCGGCGTCCCGGCGCAAGCTGGGTGCCTGCGCGGAAGTCGCTGCCGGCGGCGCGGATATGGGTGCCGCGTGAGGGCTCGCGCACGGTGATCTGCGCCCCCTCGCGCAGGACGTTTTCCTGCATCTCGACGCGGTCGTAGCCCGGCGGGACCGGGGCGCCGGTGAAGATGCGGATGGCGGAGTGGGGGCGGGCGGTGCCCTTCCAGGGCCGACCGGCGGCGGCCTCGCCGATGACCTCCAGTGGGCCCGGCAGGTCGGCGGCGCGCAGGGCGTAGCCGTCCATCGCCGCGCTGTCGAAGGGCGGCTGGCTCAGCTGCGTCGCCGGCGCCGAGAGGAGGGCGCGGCCCAAGGCCTCGGCAAGGGGGATGGCCTCGGGCGTCGGCGCGGGGGCCAGGGCCAGCACGCGGGCCAGCGCCTCGGCGACCGTGATCACGGCGCGGCCTCGAAGGTGCCGGACTTGCCGCCGGTCTTCTTCAGAAGGCGGATGCCCTCGATCCGCATGTCCTTCTGCGCGGCCTTGAGCATGTCGTAGATTGTGAGGCAGGCGACCGTCACGGCGGTCAGCGCCTCCATCTCGACGCCGGTAGGGCCGGTCGTGCGGACCGTGGCGCTCACGCGGATGCCGGGCAGGGCGGGGTCGGCGGCGAGGTCCAGCGCGACCTTGGCGAGCGGCAGCGGGTGGCAGAGCGGGATCAGATCGGCCGTGCGCTTGGCGCCCATGATGCCGGCGAGCCGCGCCACGCCGAGAACGTCGCCCTTCGCCGCGCCGCCCTGCGCTAAAGCCAGCGTCTCGGGCGACATCAGCACCAGCCCCTCGGCGACGGCCTCGCGCGCGGTGGCGGCCTTGTTCGAGACGTCGACCATATGCGCTTGGCCGCTGGCGTCGAAATGCGTGAGGCTCATGCGGGGACATCCAGGATGGCGCGGGTGGCCGCGGTCACGTCGGCCTGGCGCATCAGGCTCTCGCCGATGAGGAAGCGCCGGGCGCCGACCTGCATCATCGCCGCGAGGTCGTCGGGGCTGAAGAGGCCGCTTTCGCAGACGATGTCGCGGCCCGCGGGGATGCGCGGGGCGAGATCGCGCGTCACGTCGAGGCTCAGCTCGAAGGTCTTGAGGTTGCGGTTGTTGATGCCGATGAGCGGCGAGTTCAGCCGCAGCGCGCGGTCCAGTTCCGGCGCGTCATGGACCTCGATCAGCGCATCCATGTTCCAGTGGCGGGCCGCGTCCTCGAGTTCGGCGGCAAGCGCGTCATCGACCGAGGCCATGATGATCAGGATGCAGTCGGCGCCCCAGGCCCGGGCCTCGGCGACCTGGTAGGGATCGTAGAGGAAGTCCTTGCGCAGCACCGGCAGATCGCAGGCCGCACGGGCGGCGGAGAGGAAGCCAGGAGCGCCCTGGAAGCTGGGCCCGTCCGTCAGGACCGAGAGGCAGGCGGCGCCGCCCTGCTGATAGGAGCGGGCGAGGGCCGGCGGGTCGAACTCGGCGCGGATCAGGCCCTTGGAGGGGCTGGCCTTCTTGATCTCGGCGATGAGGGCGGGGCCGGTTCCGGCCGCGCGGGTCAGGGCGTCGGCGAAGCCGCGCGGCGGGCTGGCGGCGCGGGCTTCGGCCTCGATTCCGGCGAGCGGGCGCGCCGTCTTGGCGGCGGCGATCTCGTCGAGCTTGTAGGCCTTGATCTTGTCGAGGATGTCCATGACCCGAGGTGTAGCTCTCTGTGGCCGGCGGGGGAAGGGGGGCGCTGCCCCCCATCGCTGGCGCGATTCCCCCGGGATATTTCGGCACAGGAGAGAGGGTCAGCCGGTCCAGTCGATGGGCGGCCGGTCTTGTGCGGCGAGCCAGGCGTTGATGCGGCTGAAGGGGCGGCTGCCGAAGAAGCCGCGGCGGGCGGAGAGGGGCGAGGGATGGGCGGTGGCGATGACGAGGTCCTGGGCGCGGGGCAGGCCGGCCAGTGCCTTTCGGGCGTGATTGCCCCAGAGGAGGAAGGCGAGCGGGCCATGCCGCTGCGCCTCGGCCACGGCCTGGCGGGCGAGGCGGTCCCAGCCCCATCCGGCATGGGCGCCGGCCGTGCCTGGCGCGACGCTGAGCGCCGTGTTCAGCAGCAGGACGCCCTGCGCGGCCCATTGCGAGAGATCGCCCGTGGCGGGGCAGGCGCCCAGATCGTCCCGCAGCTCGGCGAAGATGTTGGCGAGCGAGCGCGGCAGCGGTGTTTCCGGCGTGACCGAGAAGGCAAGGCCGTTCGCATGGCCGGGGGTCGGGTAGGGGTCCTGGCCGAGGATGACGACGCGCACCGCCGCGGGCGGCGTCGCCTCGAGGGCGGCGAAGAGGCGGGCGGGGCCGGGCAGCCAGCCGGGCGCGGCTTCGAGGCGGGCGGCGAGGGCGGGCCAGTCAGCCTGGAAGAAGGGCAGGTGCGACCAGGCGGCCGGCGCGGCGAGGGTCATGCCTCGGGGGCGCCGGTCACCTCGGCCAGCGCGGCGAGCTTCTCGCGTGCGGCGCCGCTGTCGATGGCGGCGGCGGCCATGTCCGCGCCCTCGCGAAGGTCGGCGGCGCGGCCCGCGACCAGCAGCGCGGCGGCGGCGTTCAGCAGCACCGCGTCGCGATAGGCGCCCGGCTCGCCCGACAGGAGCGCGCGGAAGGCGGCCGCGTTCTGCGCCGGCTCGCCGCCCACGATCGCCTCGAACGGGTGCCGGGAGAGGCCGGCCTCCTCGGGCGTGACGGTGAACTCGGTGACGGTGCCGTCCTTCAGGGCGGCGACATGGCTCTCGCCGGCGATGCTCAGCTCGTCCGTGCCGTCGCTGCCATGGACGAGCCAGGCCGCATCCGAGCCGAGATCGCGCAGCACTTCGGCCATCGGGCGCAGCCAGGCGGCGCTGAAGGCGCCGGTCAGCTGGCGCCTGACCCCGGCGGGGTTCGTGAGCGGGCCGAGAAGGTTGAAGACCGTGCGCGTGCCCAGCTCGGCGCGGGGCGGGCCGACATGGCGCATCGCCGGGTGGTGCATCGGCGCCATCATGAAGCAGATGCCCGCCCGGTCGAGCGCCTGCTGCGCCACGAGCGGGCCGCCCATCACGTTTATGCCCATATGGGTCAGCGCGTCGGCCGCCCCGGATTTCGAGCTGAGGTTGCGGTTGCCGTGCTTGGCGACCGGCACGCCCGCGCCGGCGACGACGAAGGCGGTGGCGGTCGAGATGTTCAGCGTGCCCTTGCCGTCGCCGCCGGTGCCGACGATGTCCATCGCCCCCTCGGGCGCGGTGACGCGGTTCATCCGGGCGCGCATGGCGCGGGCGGCGGCAGCGATCTCGTCCACCGTCTCGCCGCGCACGCGCAGCGCCATCAGCAGGCCGCCGATCTGGGCCGGGGTCGCCGCTCCGTCGAAGAGGGCCGAGAAGGCGGCCTCGGCCTCGGGGGCCGTCAGCGGGCGCTCGGCGGCGATCCCGATCAGCGGGCGGATGTCGGTCATGCGGCGTCCTTGCGGGCGGGGCAGCGGGCCAGGAAGCTGCGGATCATCTCGTGCCCGTATTCCGAGGCGATGGATTCGGGATGGAACTGCACGCCCTCAATGGGCAGCTCCGCATGGACCAGCCCCATGATCGTGCCGTCGCCCGAAGTGGCGGTGACGCGCAGGCAGTTCGGCAGGCTCTCGGGCTCGACCGTCAGCGAATGGTAGCGGGTGGCATTGAGGGGCGAGGGCAGGCCGGTGAAGACGCCGGTGCCGTCGTGGCTGATTGCGTCCACCTTGCCGTGGAGGATCCGGTTCGCCCGCACCACCTTGCCGCCGAAGGCCTCGCCGATGGCCTGGTGCCCGAGGCAGACGCCCAGCAGCGGCATGGCCCGGTCGGCGGCCGCGCGGATCAGCTGAAGGCAGATGCCGGCCTGGGCCGGATCGCAGGGGCCGGGCGAGATGACGATCCCGTCCGGGTCCATCGCGAGCGCCTCCTCGACGGTGATCTGGTCGTTGCGGCGGACCACGACCTCTGCCCCGGCCTCGCCCATGTAATGCACCAGGTTCCAGGTAAAGCTGTCGTAGTTGTCGATCAGAAGGATCATGGGCCACCTTGTGCGGCTGAAGGAAGCGGTCATCGGCGCGGCGCGGCAGGGGGCGGTTTCCCCCCGTGCGGGCGTCGGCTATAGATGGGCCAAAGCGCCTTGAAGGGTCAAGGGCGGCAGGGCAGGAAAGCCTCGGCCGACAGCCTTCGGGCCGCAGAACAGGGGCCGCCGGCAGGGCGGCAGGATATGGGGACGATGGCAGGCGGGTTCTTCTGGGGGTTTGCGCAGGGTGCTGCGCTGAGCGTGATCGCCCTGGCGGGCCTGTCGCTGATGACGCCTGTCGAGGTGCCGCAGGACGATGCACCGGCCGCGGCGGCGCCTGAGGTTGCGCCCGCGCCCGAGGTTGCGCGCGAGCCTGAGGTTGCGCCCGCGCCTGCCACGCCCGCGCCAGCGGATTTGGCGCCGGCCGAACCTGCTCCGGCCGAAGCCGCTCCTGTCGCGCCGTCTCCGGCCGCGCCGGGGCCGGCGGCGGGCAGCGTCGATCTGCCGGTCGGGTCCGAATTCGGGCGCGCCGGCGATCTGCCCCCACGCCTGCCCGACATGGCCACCGGCTCGGCCCCGGCCGAGGCCGGTCCCGCTCCTGCCATCGCCGCCCCCGCCGCCGAGGCCGAGACCGCGCCCAGCACCGATGCCGGCCAGCGGGCGCGCCCCGAGCCGCTGCCGGACCCGGCCGCGCCCGCGCAGCCCGATCCCGGCGCGAGCGAGGCCAGCCCGGACGTCGCCCGGCCGCAGAGCCAGGCGGCCGGCAGCGCCGCGCCCGTGGCCGTGCCCGTGCTGCGCCCGAGCGAGACGCGCGACGACAGCCCGCGCCTGCCGGCCGCCGATGCCGCGCCGGAGGCGCCGCGTCCACAGGCGGCGGCGCCGCAGGAGGGCGGCAGCCGTGCGCCCGGCCTTCCGCGCCCGGCGCTGGACCTTTCCCTGCCGCCCGATCTTTCGGACCTGCGACGACTGGAGCGCGACCCATGAGCATGCCGCTGAACCCTGCCCTCGCCGCCACCTTCGCGCCGCCCGTGATGGAGGCGCGGCGCTGGCTGGAGGGCGTCACCTTCCCGCCCGACCGGCCGCTGATCAATGTCAGCCAGGCCGCGCCCGTCGATCCGCCCCCCGAGCCGCTGCGCCGCGCTATCGCCGAGGCCGCGCTGCACCGGCCCGAGGCGCATCTCTACGGGCCGGTCCTCGGAAACCCGGACCTGCGCGAGGCCTTGGCCGAGAGCTTCTCGGAGGCTTATGGCGGCAGGATCGAGGCGGCGGAGGTTGCCATCACGCAGGGCTGCAACCAGGCGTTCTGCGCCGCGATGGCGACGCTGGCGGGGCCGGGGGACCAGGTGATCCTGCCGACGCCGTGGTACTTCAACCACAAGATGTGGCTCGACATGGGCGGGGTCGAGGCGCTGCCGCTGCCTTGCGGCGACGACCTGCTGCCGGACCCGGACCGCGCAGCCGCCATGATCGGGCCGCGCACCCGCGCCATCGTGCTGGTGACGCCGAACAACCCCTCGGGGGCGGAATACCCCGCCGCGCTCGTCGCCCGCTTCCACGAGATCGCGGCGCAGGCCGGCATCGCGCTGGTGCTGGACGAGACCTATCGCGACTTCGACAGCCGCAGCGGGCCGCCGCACGGGCTGCTCGCCGCGCCGGGCTGGCAGGGGACGGTCATCCAGCTTTACAGCTTCTCAAAGGCCTACCGGCTGACCGGGCACCGCGTCGGGGCCGTCGTGGCGGGCACCGCGCGCCTCGCGCAGATCGAGAAGTTCCTCGACACCGTCTCCATCTCGACCTCGCAACTGGGGCAGATCGGGGCGCTCTGGGGGCTGCGCAACCTCGGGCCGTGGCTCGCGGGCGAGCGCGAGGAGATCCTGGCCCGGCGCGCCGCCTCGGCCGAGGCGCTCGGCGCCTTGGACGGCTGGCGGGTGAAAAGCGTCGGCGCCTATTTCGCCTGGATCGAGCATCCATTGGCGGAAAGTTCTGCCGAGCTGGCCCGGCGCATGGTCCGCGAGATCGGCGTGCTGGCGCTGCCCGGCACGATGTTCACGCCCGAGGGCGATCCCGTCGGGCCGCGCCACCTGCGCATCGCCTTCGCCAATGTCGACGCCGCGGGGATCGGTCAACTTGCCGAAAGGCTGGGGGAACTCGGCCGCTGACGGGCTTGCCGCGCCCCGGCCCGCGCCCTAAGACGGGCGCCGAGGACAGAAGGGGACGAATGCATGGCCAGCCTGCGCACCAAGGGAAAATCGACCGTCGTCTGGATCCTGATGGGTCTGATGGTGCTGGGCCTCGGCGGCTTCGGGGTCACCAGCTTCTCGGGCGGGACCAGCGCCGTGGGGCAGGTGGGCGAGACGAAGGTCACCGCCGATGAATATGCCCGGGCCCTGCGCGGCCAGATGATGGACTACATGCGCCAGACCGGCCAGCCGCTGTCGATGGCCGAGGCGCAGGCGATGGGCCTGCCGCAGATGGTCCAGGCGCAGCTCTTCACCGGCGCCTCGCTCAGCGAGGAGGCCCGCCGCATCGGCGTCTCGGTCGGCGATGCGCGCGTTGCCCAGACAATCGCCGAGGCCGAGGCGTTCCGCGGCCCGAGCGGGCGCTTCGACCGCGCCGCCTATGGCGAGGTCCTGCGCCGCGAGCGCCTGTCCGAGGCCGATTTCGAGGCCAGCGTCCGCGACGACGAGGCGCGGCTGCTGCTGCAGCGCGCCGTCGCGGGCGGCGTCGCCGCGCCCGACCCGGTGGTGGACCAGACCGTCCGCTGGCTTCTGGAGACGCGCGATTTCAGCTGGCGCGAGCTGACCGAGGCCGATCTCGCCTCCTCCGTCACCGAGCCGGACGAGGCGACGCTGACGGCCTGGCATGCCGCCAATGGCGAGCGCTTCACCGCCCCCGAGCTGCGCCGGATCACCTATGCCTGGGTCACGCCCGAGATGCTGGCCCCCGAGGTCGCGCTGGACGAAGAGGCCCTGCGCGCCGCCTACGACCAGAACATCGCCGAGTTCCAGCAGCCCGAGCGGCGGCTGGTCGGCCGGCTGGTCTTTGCCTCGGCCGAGGAAGCCGAGGCCGCCCGCGCCGCCATCGAGGCGGGCGAGCAGCCCTTCGAGGCCTTCGTGCTGCAGCGCGGGCTGACGCTGGACGACATCGACCTCGGCGCGGTCAGCCAGGCGCAGCTGGGCGCGGCGGGCGAGGCCGTCTTCGCGCTGGAGCAGCCGGGCGTCGTCGGCCCGCTGCAGACGGACCTGGGTCCCGCGCTCTTCTCGGTGAACGCAATCCTCGATCCGGTGGACATTCCCTTCGAAACCGCGCGCGAGGATCTTCGCGCCGAAGCCGCGCTGAGCCGCGCCGCCCGCGTGATCCAAGACCGCGCGGCCGAGTTCGAGGACCTGCTGGCCGGCGGCGCCAGCCTCGAGGATCTCGCGGCCGAGACCGAGATGGAGCTGGGCCAGATCGACTGGCGCGCCGACCTGGAGGCGCCCGAGGGCAGCATCGCCGGCTACGAGGCCTTCCGCGAGCGGGCGCAGGATGTCGCCCCCACGGACTTCCCCGAACTGGTGGAGCTGGTCGATGGCGGCGTCTTCGCGCTGCGCCTCGACGAGGTGGTGCCGCCCGCGCTGATCCCCTTCGCCGAGGTGCGGGACGAGGTGCTGGCCGACTGGCGCCGCGCCGAGGTGCAGCGGCAGCTTCTGGAACTGGCCGATGCCGAGCGGCTGGCGGCGGTGGCCAGCGCGGTGCCGGCCACGGCCGACGCCGCGACGGCGGGCGTCAGCGCGCTGGTCGCCAACCCCGCACCGCCGGATGCCGCGGCAGCGCCGCCGGCCGAGGCCGCGGCCATGCAGGACGCCGGCCCGCAGACCGGCGCCGCGCCGGACGCAGGTCCCGACGCCGCAGAGGCCGAGGCGCCGGCAGGCCCGGCCTGGACCTCCGAGACTGATGTGACGCGCAACGGCTGGCTGCAGACCCTGCCGCAGCAGGTGCTCGAGACGGTCTTCACGCTTTCCGAGCCCGACGAGGTCGAGGTGGTCGAGGCCGAGGGCCGGGTGCTGCTGGTGCGGCTCGACGCGGTGCAGGATGCCGATCTTGGCGGAGAGGACGCGGCCCGCATCCGCGACGCCGTGGCGGCCCGGATCGGGCAGTCGCTTCAGGGCGACGTCTTCGACTACTATGCCCGCCACCTGCAGCGCGAGAACCGGATCGAGGTCAACCAGTCCGTCATCAACGCCGTCAACACGCAGGTCCAGTGATGCAGCTGGCGCCCGATTTCGACGCCTTCCAGCGCGCGTGGCAGGCCGGCCGCAACCAGCTGGTGACGATCCGGCTGGCGGCCGATCTGGACACGCCGGTCAGCCTGATGCTGAAGCTGGCCGAGGCCGCGCCGCACAGCTTCATGCTGGAATCCGTGACCGGGGGCGAGCTGCGCGGCCGCTATTCCATCGTCGGGATGAAGCCGGACCTGATCTGGCAGTGCCGCGACGGGCGCGCCAGCATCAACCGCGAGGCGCGCTTCTCGACCGACTTCCAGCCGGTGGAGGACGGGCCGCTCGACAGCCTGCGCAGCCTCATCGCCGAGAGCCGGATCGAGCCGATGCCCGAGGGCGTGCCGCCTGTCGCGGCCGGCCTCTTCGGCTATCTCGGCTATGACATGATCCGCCTGGTCGAGCATCTGCCGGACGTGAACCCGGACCCGCTGAACCTGCCCGACGCCATCCTCATGCGCCCGACCGTGGTCGCCGTGCTGGACGGGGTGAAGGGCGAGGTGACGCTCTGCGCGCCCGCCTGGCACGACGGCAGCGACAACGCCCGCGCCGCCTATGCCCGCGCGGCCGAGCGGGTGATGGAGGCGCTGCGTTCGCTGGACCGCCAGCCCTCCGAGCCGCGTGCCCTGGGCGAGGCGGCCGAGATCGGCACCCCGGTGTCGAACTTCGCCAAGGAGGACTACCTGGGCGCGGTCGAGAAGGCCAAGGACTACATCCGCGCGGGCGACATCTTCCAGGTCGTCCCGAGCCAGCGCTGGCGCATGGACTTCCCGCTGCCGCCCTTCGCGCTCTATCGCAGCCTGCGGCGCACCAACCCCTCGCCCTTCATGTTCTACCTGAACATGGGCGGCTTCCAGATCGTCGGCGCCTCGCCCGAGATCCTCGTGCGGCTGCGCGACAGCGAGGTGACGATCCGCCCCATCGCCGGCACCCGCCCGCGCGGGCGCGACGAGGCCGAGGACAAGGCGCTGGAGGCGGACCTGCTGTCCGACCAGAAGGAGCTGGCCGAGCACCTGATGCTTCTGGACCTCGGCCGCAACGACGTGGGCCGCGTGGCGCGCCCCGGCACCGTCCGCCCGACTGAGCAGTTCGTGATCGAGCGCTACAGCCACGTCATGCACATCGTCTCGAACGTGGTGGGCGAGCTGCGCGGCGGCGAGGACGCGCTGTCCGCGCTTCTGGCCGGACTGCCGGCGGGCACCGTGTCCGGCGCGCCCAAGGTCCGCGCGATGGAGATCATCGACGAGCTGGAGCCGGAAAAGCGCGGCGTCTATGGCGGCGCGGTGGGCTATTTCGCGGCCAATGGCGAGATGGACATGTGCATCGCGCTCAGGACCGGGGTGGTCAAGGACGGCGCGCTCTACATCCAGGCGGGCGGTGGGGTCGTCTATGACAGCGACCCCGAGGCCGAGTTCCAGGAGACGGTAAACAAGTCCCGCGCCCTGCAACGCGCCGCCGAGGATGCCGCCCGCTTCGTGCGGGGCGACAACCGCTGATCCCGCCGGCCCGCCCGAGGGGGCTGGCGCAGCGGGGCAAAACCTAGTCTGCTTGTCTGATGACCGGGGCGTCTCCGGGTGATCGGGAGGGGGCAGATGGCGGATGACATGGCGGGGCAGGTGGGGGACGCGGAGCAGCTGCGCGCGCGCCTCGGCCCGGACCTCGTGCTGACGGGCGAGGCCGTCCTGCCCTATTGCCGCGACTGGCATGGCGACGTGCAGGGGCAGGCGCTGGCGGTGCTGCGCCCGCGCAGCACGTCCGAGGCGCAGGACTGCATGCGCGCGGCCGCCGCGCTGAAGCTGCGCGTGGTGCCGCAGGGCGGCAATACCGGCCTCGTGCTGGGCGCGCTGCCCGAGGATGGCGCGGCCGAGGTCGTCATCAGCCTCGAGCGGATGACCCGCATCCGGTCGCTGGACGCGGACAACTTCTCTGCCGTGGTCGAGGCGGGCGCGGTGCTGGAGCAGGTCATGGCCGCCGCCGAGGCCGAGGGGCTGTTCTTCCCGCTGACGCTCGGTGCGCAGGGCAGCTGCCGGATCGGCGGCAACGTGTCGACCAACGCGGGCGGCGTGAACGTCCTGCGCTACGGCATGACGCGCGAGCTGGTCCTGGGGCTGGAGGTCGTGCTGCCGGACGGGCAGCTCTTCGAGGGGCTGTCGCTTCTCCGCAAGGACAATCGCGGCATCGACCTCAAGCAGCTGTTCATCGGCGCTGAGGGGACCCTGGGCCTGGTCACCGCCGTCGCGCTGAAGCTGCTGCCGCGCCCCGAGCAGGTGGCGACGGCCCTTGTCGCGCTGGACGGGCTGGAGGAGGTGATCGCGCTCTACCGGCAGGCGCGGCGCGACTGCTGCGACCTGATGTCGGCCTTCGAGTTCATGCCGCCGCTGGCCATCGAACTGGCGTGCGAGGCGATGCCGGACCTGCGCCCGCCCTTAGACGCCGCGCATCCGGCCTATGCGCTGATCGAGATCTCGGGCTCGGGGCTGGTCGACATCGACGACCTGATGACGCGCTTTCTCGAGGGGGCGCTGATGTCGGGCCTGGCGCGGGACGGCGTCGTCGCGCAGTCGCGGGCGCAGGCCGCGGGCCTCTGGGCGATCCGCGAGGGGATGAACCTCGGGCAGGCGATGCGGGGGCGGCACCTGCGCACCGATGTCTCGGTCCCGCTGTCGCGCCTCGCCACCTTCGTGGCCGAGGCCGAGGCGGCGGTCGCGGCCGAACTGCCGGGCTGCACCTGCGTCTCCTACGGCCATGTCGGGGACGGCAACGTCCATCTGAACGTGCTGCCAGACTATGGACTCGGGCCGGACATGATCGTGCCGCAAATCCTGAAGGCCAAGAAGATCGTGAACGAGGTCCTCGACCGCCATGCGGGCTCGATCAGCGCCGAGCACGGGATCGGCCGGCTGAAGAAGCCCGAGTTCGAGGCGCGGCTGCCGCCGGTCCAGCGCGAGCTGCTGACCCGGATCAAGACGGCGCTTGACCCGGCGGGGATGATGAACCCGGGCTGCCAGATGGATCACCCGGCGGAAGCCGCCCACCACGCGCCCCTTGCCGAAAATTAGATGGACAGGCCATTGCGGCGCGCCCTAGGGTCCAGTCATCGGGTTGTCTGACAGCAGACGGCGCGTGACGGGGAGGGGATCATGACGATGGCGGCGCCTTTGCGGTGCGGTGGCGGCTGAGATGCGGCAGGCCGCCCGACTGTTCTTCGGCTTTCTCGACATCCTGCTGGCGCTGCTGCTGGCGGCGATGGCCGTCATGGTCTTCGTCAACGTCGTCATGCGCTACACGATGAACTCGGGCCTTCCCGTCTCGGACGAGCTGTCGCGCTTCGCCTTCGTCTGGCTGACCTTCATCGGCGCCGTCGTCGCCTATCACCACCGCCAGCACATGGGGATGGAGACCGTCGTCGCGCAGTTCGGCCGCCGCGGGCGGCTGGTGCTGATGGGGATCTCGGACCTCCTGATCCTGGGCTGCGCGGGGGTGCTGACGCATGGCACCTGGAAGCAGCTGCCGATCAACGCCAGCATGAGCGCGCCGGTCACCGGCCTCTCGATGGCCTGGGTCTACGGCATCGGCCTCTTCACCGGCCTCGGCATCATCCTCATCACGCTGGAGCGGCTGGCGCGTCTGGCGACCGGCCGCATCACCGAGGACGAGCTGCGCGGCTTCGGCGGCGAGATGACCGAGCATCCGCAGCCCGCATCCGCCCCGCGCCCGCAGGACCGCGGCGAATGACGCTCTTGGTCTTCATCGTCTCGCTGCTGGGCGCGATGGCGCTTGGCGTGCCGGTCGCCTTCGCGCTGATCGTCTGCGGCGTCGTGCTGATGACCTTCATGGGCATGTTCAACACGCAGATCATCGCGCAGAACATGCTGATCGGCGCGGACACCTTTACGCTGCTGGCGATCCCCTTCTTCATCCTGGCCGGAGAGCTGATGAACGCGGGCGGCCTGTCGAAGCGCATCATCGAGTTCGCCATCACCTGCGTCGGCCATATCCGGGGCGGGCTGGGCCTCGTCGCGATCATCGCGGCGGTCATCATGGCCTCTATCTCGGGCTCGGCGGCGGCGGACACGGCGGCGCTGGCGGCGATCCTGATCCCGATGATGGCGCGGGCGGGCTACAACGTGCCGCGCTCGGCCGGGCTGATCGCGGCGGGCGGCGTCATCGCGCCGGTCATCCCGCCCTCGATGGCCTTCATCATCTTCGGCGTCGCGGCGAACGTCTCGATCTCGAAGCTGTTCATGGCGGGGATCGTGCCGGGCATCCTGATGGGCGTCGCGCTGATCATCACCTGGCTGATCGTGGCCCGCAACGACCGGGTCGAGACGCTGCCGCGCGCCAGCTGGGCGGACCGGGGCCGCGCCTCGGGGCGGGCGGTCTGGGCGCTCGGGATGCCGGTCATCATCCTCGGGGGCATCAAGCTGGGCGTGGTGACTCCGACCGAGGCGGCCGTCATCGCGGCCTTCTACGCGCTCTTCGTGGGCATGGTGATCTACCGCGAGCTGAAGCTGCGCGACCTGCCGGGCGTGCTGATCTCGGCCGGGCGGACGACGGCGGCGATCATGTTCCTCGTCTGCGCGGCGCTGGTCTCGGCCTGGCTGATCACAGCGGCGAACATCCCGGCCGAGATCGCCGGCTACATCGCCCCGCTGATCGAGAACCCGCGGCTTCTGATGCTGGCGATCATGGCGCTGATCCTGGTCGTCGGCACCGCGCTGGACCTGACGCCGACGATCCTGATCCTGACGCCGGTGCTGATGCCGATCATCGCCAAGGCGGGGATCGACCCGGTCTATTTCGGCGTGATGTTCATCATGAACTGCTGCATCGGCCTGCTGACCCCGCCGGTCGGGGTGGTGCTGAACGTCGTCAGCGGCGTCGGCCGCGTGCCCCTGGGCAAGGTCATCCGCGGCGTCTGGCCGTTCCTCATCGCGCAGATCCTGGTGATCCTGCTGCTGGTCGCGTTCCCGGCCATCGTGATCGTGCCGGCCAACTGGTTCTACTGAAACAAAGACAATGGGAGGAAAGACAATGAAACATGCGATCCTGAAGGCCGCCCTGTGCCTGACCACCAGCCTCGCCGTCGCGGCCCCCGCACTGGCGCAGTTCCAGGAGCGGACGTTCCGCGTCTCGAACGGCATCAACGAGGATCACCCGGTCGCCACCGGCATGGAGGCGATGCAGGCCTGCCTCGACGAGGCGACGGGCGGCATGATGAAGATGCAGGGCTTCTGGGGCGGCGCGCTCGGCGGCGACCTGCAGGCGACGCAAGCCCTGCGCAGCGGGCTGCAGGAGGCGGTCGTCACCTCGTCCTCGCCGCTGGTGGGCATGGTCCCCGCGCTCGGCGTCTTCGATCTGCCTTTCCTCTTCCGCACGCCCGAAGAGGCCTATGCGATCATGGACGGCGAGTTCGGCGAGATGCTGAACCAGAAGCTGGACGAGGTCGGGCTGGTAAACCTGGCCTATTGGGAGAACGGCTTCCGCAACATGTCGAACTCGCAGCGGCCGATCACCAACTGGGAGGATTTCCAGGGGATGAAGGTTCGCGTGATGCAGAACAACATCTTCCTCGACACCTTCTCGAACTTCGGCGCCAACGCGACGCCGATGGCCTTCGGCGAGGTTTTCTCGGCCCTCGAGACGCGGGCGATCGATGCGCAGGAGAACCCCTACGTGACCATCGACACCTCGAAGTTCTACGAGGTGCAGTCTTATATCAGCGAGACCAAGCACGCCTACACGCCGTTCCTGTTCCTCTTCTCGAAGGCGATCTTCAACAGCTACTCGCCCGAGGAACAGCAGGCCCTGCGCGACTGCGCCGTCGTCGGCCGCGACGTCGAGCGCACGGCGATCCAGGACCTGAACCAGCAGTCGCTGGCGAAGATGCAGGAGGCAGGCCTCCAGTTCAACACCATCTCGCCCGAGGACCAGGAGGAGATGCTGGAGAAGTCGCAGGTCATCTACGAAAAGCACAAGGAGACGATCGGCGCGGATGTCGTCGACCAGGTCCAGCAGGCGCTGGCCGAGCTGCGCGGCAACTGAGCCCGCGCCTGACCTGACCGCCGGCGCCCGTCCCGGGCGCCGGCCTTGCATGTGGGGATCATGGGGATGACGGCCAACCGGGCAGGTGCGCTGCTGATGCTGCTGGGCATGGCGGCCTTCGCGATGAACGACGCGATGGGCAAGTGGCTGGTCGCCGATTACGGCGTCGCGCAGGTGATCCTGCTGCGCTCGCTGGCGGCGGGGGCGGTGATGCTGCCCTTCGTGCTGCGCGGTGGCGGGGCGCTGCGCCGCCTGGCCTCGGCCCCGCGGCCCGGCCTTCAGGCCCTGCGCGCCGCCTGCGCCACGATCGAGGTCTTCTGCTTCTACCTCGCCGTGTCCTACATGCCGCTGGCCGACGTCATGGCCTTCTGGATGGCCGCCCCGATCTACGTCGTCGCGATCTCGCCCCTGATCCTGAACGAGCGCGTCGGCGCTCGCACCTGGAGCGCGGTCGGCGTCGGCTTTCTGGGCGTCATGATCCTGCTCGCGCCCGCCTTGCAGCTTTCGGGCCTCGGCGTCCTCTTCGCGGTGCTCGGCACGGCGGCCTTCGCGGCGATCATGATCCTCGGCCGCTCGCTGCGCGAGACGCCGGACCGCGACCTGGTGATCTTCCAACTGGCCGCCGCCTTGGCCGCCGGGCTGCTGCTGGCGCCGCTCGACTGGCAGCCGCTGCGGGGGGCGGGCGATCTGGGGCTTCTGTTCCTGCTGGGCCTCGTCGCGACGGCCGCGCACATGCTGGTGACGCGGGCGCTTAAGCTGGCCGATGCCTCGGTCGTGGCACCGCTGCAATACTCGCTGCTTGTCTGGGGCGCGCTCTTCGGCTTCTTCGTCTTCGGCGACGTTCCCGCCGGAGAGATGGTGATCGGCGCGGCGCTGATCGTCGGCTCGGGGCTGATCATCCTGCGCCGCCCCGCGCCCGCCGAGGCGCCCGCACCCGCACTGGCAGAGGCCGGAGAATAGCCGCCCCGGCCTTGGAGGCCGCAGGGCGTGCGACTAGATCCAAGAAGAAGAAACGAAAGCGAGGCTGGCAATGGACTTCATGGCACGCGCGACGGCGCTTGTGGGCGGGACGATGGTGATGATGCGGCGCCCCTTCGCCGCGCGGAACCCGGCGGTGGGCGGCTCGCCCACGATCCCGCAGGCGAAGAAGCAGGGGATCATGACCCTGAAGATGCCGACCGCCAAGGGCTGGGAGGGCGATCACGTCCCAAGCGCGGCACCGGGCCTTCGCGTGAACGCCTTCGCCCGGGGCCTCGATCATCCGCGCTGGATCGAGGTGCTGCCGAACGGCGATGTGCTCGTGGCCGAGTCCAAGGAGCAGCCGAACCCGCCCCGCAGCCTGATGGACCATGCCATGCAGGCGACCATGCGCCGCGCCAAGGCCATCGGCGACAGCGCGAACCGCATCTCCCTGTGGCGCGGCACGGACGGCGACGGCGTCGCCGAGGAGCGCCATGTCTTCGCCGAGAACCAGAACCAGCCCTTTGGCATGGCGCTGGTGGACGGCACCTTCTACGTCGGCAACACCGACGGCATATTCTCCTTCCCCTATCAGGAGGGCGCGACGCGGCTGACAGGCGAGGGCAAGCGCCTCACCACGTTCAAGCCGCGTGGCCACTGGACGCGCAGCCTGCTGGCCTCGCCCGACGGAAGCAGGATCTATGCCGGCGTCGGCTCGCTGAGCAACATCGCCGACTTCGGCATGGAGGTCGAGGAAGGCCGCGCCTGCATCTGGGAGCTGGACGTGGCGTCGGGCGAGGCGCGCATTTTTGCCTCGGGCCTTCGCAACGCCGTCGGCATGGCGTGGGAGCCGCAGACGGGCGCGCTGTGGACGGTGGTGAACGAGCGGGACGGGCTGGGCGACGAGACGCCGCCGGACTACCTGACCTCGGTCCAGGACGGCGGCTTTTACGGCTGGCCCTATTGCTACTGGGACCGGATCGTGGACGACCGCGTGCCGCAGGACGCCGCGCTCGTCGCCCGCGCGATCACGCCCGACTTCGCGCTTGGCGGGCACACGGCCTCGCTCGGCCTCTGCTGGATGCCCGAGGGCACGCTGCCGGGGTTCGGTGCGGGCATGGTGATCGGGCAACACGGCTCGTGGAACCGCTCGACGCTCAGCGGCTACCGGGTGATCTTCGTGCCCTTCGCGGACGGCAAGCCCTCGGGTCCGGCGCGCGACATCCTGTGGGGGTTCCTGTCCGAGGACGAGAAATGGGCCTATGGCCGGCCGGTCGGCGTCACGATCGGTGCGGACAAGCGTTCGCTTCTGGTGGCGGACGATGTCGGCGACGTGATCTGGCGGGTGACGGGTTCCGGCGCGTGATGGCCCCTGGATCTGCACTGGTCGGGGCGAGAGGATTCGAACCTCCGACCTACGGTACCCAAAACCGATCAGCATGCTTGAAAATATGAAGAAGTATCGTCAACGTGGAAAGTCTCGGACCGCTGCTAATCAATGCGTTAGATCAACTTCGTAAACTGCGGCGCTGGTGCCGTTTGCACGGACAACAACGGTTTTCGAGAAGGTCATCCACCGGATAAGTGACGCCTAGCATGCAAAACGACGAGCAGAACACGGACCTCTTCAAGCACATGAACGAGCTGAACGTGAGTATCGGCCAGGCCTTCCTTAAGAGCGCGATATTGATAAACGGGGGTGCAGCAGTTGCTGTTCTTGGCTTCGTTGCTTCGATAGCACGCGCCGACTCTACTTACTCAGCGATGCTGATAGGTGTCGCTGATGCGATCATGTTTTTCGCTTGGGGCGTGATGGCGTCTTTGGCCGGTATTGGCTCATCTTACCTGATGGGTTCAGCTGCGCTGAATGTCCTGCAGTCGCAGTCTGCCCGTTGGCAAGCAATTTCCCGGAGATTGAACGACTTCTTCCACGTCTTGGCCGTTGCGGCCGCCTTTTCTGCCGCTCTCTCCTTTCTACTCGGGGCACTGGCGGTGCGTGACGCAGTTTTGGCGGGCCACGCATAAGTGGCGAGTTGCCTCTGTTTCGACTACCGATCGTCTGGCCAACCGTGAGGCTCGTGCCCCCAATCGGCTGTCGCCAGCTCCCGCACCTTCTCCAGCGCTTCTTCCAGCGATGATGCCAGCCCGCTATGGGCTGGCATCGTGATGACAGACCACTCCCATATCCCTGCGCCAGACGTGCTCAGCCGCAGATCGTCGTAGTAGACGCGTCCGACCATCAGGCCGTCCCGAAGAACCACCCAGTCCTCGAGATCAGGGTCGAAGGTGCGCTTGCGGGTCCAGCTCGTCATGGTGCCAAGGAACATGGCTGCGCGCCTACATCCAGTTCAAGCACCTAATGAGGAAGAGCGCGGGCACTTTTGTCACCAACTTGGCGGAAGCGGCCAACTTCAATGTCCCGCGCTCGGGAACCGACCTGCGACCTCATCTTTGCTGAGAGAGACCACGGGACGCTACCGGAAAGCGATACAACCTCAGGTTAAGTTGCTCCCGTTTTCAGTCAAGCTGTTGCTTTAGATATGGTAGCGCCCGCAGTTTTGCGTGTCTCCCGGCCCTGTATTCCCATAGGCCGGGAGCTTGCGAGAGGCTACCTAGCGGCCGATGGCCCGAGACAGCTCGCGCGTCAGCTTGTCGCCTGCCTCCTGCAGCTTCGCCTCAGCCATACGCTCCAGGAAGCTACCGCTCGGCTGTAGGAAGCCGATGGCATCCGGTACAGACTCGCGGGCATGCGTCACAGTTAGCTCGACCGCGGTAGCGCCTGTGAGCTGCCGGGCGATAGCCAGCTTGGCGCCGGTCATCAGCGCCGAGTGGAGGGCTTCGCGGTGCCGGGCCTCAACATCGATCCCGAACTTGCGCTTGGCCGCGGTCGCGGCCCAGGCCAATAGCGCTGCGAGGATGATGCCGAGAAGATCAAGCAGCGCCGGCAACGCGTTTTCGATGAGAGTTTCCATGCGGTCAGGCTCCTTCTAGCCAGAGGGGGACGTTGAAGCCGGGGCAAGCCTTGGCAGCGTATTCGTTGTGGCCGCTGACTTTCCGGATGCGGGTGCGCGAGCTGATCGCGTCGATCATCTGGCGCAGGGTGACGTCCTGATGACGGGTGTAGTGCTGGGAAAAGTGGCCGTTCTCGCTCGATCCATGGCCGCCCAGAAGGCAGATCCCGAGCGTGCCACGGTTCTTGACCGCGCCGGCATGGGCGCCGATCTCGGTTTCCTTGCGGCCGGCCAGCACCTTTCCGTCTCGATCAATGATCCAGTGATAGCCGATGTCGCGCCAGTAGAGCGGCGCCGAGGTGTGCCAGCGCCGGATCTCGGCCAGCTTTTCGCCGATCGGCCGGCGGGCCATCCAGTCCGGCCGCGTGGCAGCGCAATGCACGATGATCTCGCGCACCGGGTGGCGGGCGCTGCCCTGGTGGATGATCGCGCCGGTCGGCCTGGACGGGGGCGGCGGTGCCACGGGCGCGGGCGCAGCCTTACCGCCGGCCGCCATCCAGCGCTCGGCCGCCTCACGGGTGTTGCGGCCGAAGAGGCCGTCAATCGGGCCGGGCTCATGGCCAAGCGCGTTCAGCCCGGTCTGGATCGACCGGATGGGTTCGCGGGTCATGCTATCCTCCATGAAAAAGCCCCGCTCGATGGCGGGGCGTGTGTGTCATTCTAGCTACACGTTCTGCGAGAACATGTTATGGGCGAACTAATAGGATTCGACCGCCGAGCTGCCGAGCCTCTAGCTTGCAGTTTATGAAGACGATCGCGGCACGAGCAGTTTCTCTGATCGGCAAGTCGCGGAGCACTGGGACCGTGCCAACTTGGCGGTCGGAAGTCGAGCGATCCGGCATGCTCGCATTCAGCCTACATTAGGCGGATGTTTTGGCCTTCGAGTGCCGGCCTCCGGAAACGCAACTCCGGAGGCCGGCAGCTTTCCAATCCTAGCTTCCCCAGCCCTAAACAAGATGGCTCAGAATAGTGCTGTCGGCCCCTGTTCGCGTCAACGACGAAGCTCTAGCAGAGCCAGCGACGATCAACAGGCCGCATGCGGTCCGAGACGGATCTGGATCGAACGACTCCGCTATGCGGCATCGATAGTTGAGCCGACCTATCTATACCGGCAGGTTTACACTCTTGAAGTGTCGGGGCACTGACAGTGCAACTAGTGCAACTAGTGCAACTAGTGCAACTAGTGCAAGTGTAAGCGGGTGTTGTGGCGTGGCGAAAGACGAAGAGATTTATGTTCAGGTCTCAAGAGACTTTGAAGCAGGCAGGATTAATAAGGACCTACAGACAAAGGCGCTTATCTTATCCCGCGGTGACGAGAAAGCCGCGAAGTATGAGTACATCCGGCTTCGTGTCGAACAGATAAAGTCGGACAATCTTCGCAATCTTCCATTCAAAGCAGCTTCTAAAGCGGCGGGCGTTATACAGCAGGCTCGCGACGAGCGAGCTTCTGCAAAAAGAGCAAAGCTAGAGGCAAAACAAGCCGAGGCTGCAGCGCGGCGACGTAAAGCCGAATTGCGCCGTTCCCAACATGAGCCGAATGTCCTGAAGACCTTCCTCTTCCTGATGTTCTTCGCTCTCTTGCTCTGGGGCGGCCACGCGCTACTAACCGGTCGATAGCGCTTGTTCCGCCTTCGCCAGCCACGAGCCGAAGTGCCCAAGGTAACTGTGCCTGCCGCTGTTTACCGGCGTTCGCGCAGCGCCAAGTGTGGGCAGGGCATCACCTGGTTTAGCGGCCGCGTATCCAGATTGGTTTATGGTGGCCGTGGCGTTGTTGGATAACAATGTCAGCTATGCTTCTGATTCAGCTTGCGGAGCTCCTTCAGCACGTAGAACGTTAGATCCTCGGGCGATGGCGACTGACCTATGTCGGCTTCAGCCGGTCGATCGCGTCAGGCACTGAGCCGCGGACATGGCTCAGGATCAGCTCGCTTGCCGCCGGCCCGGTCAGCTGCCGGTTCACCACTCGGCGCCGCCGGACATCAGCGCCGAGTGCATCTCATCGCGGTGCCAGGCTTCGAACTCAATCACGATGCGCCTGGTAAAACGCGCGCTGGCTCACGCCAGGAAATGCATGAGCCTGCCTGCCGTGCACAATCGTATCGAGTGCCTCCCGTAGAAAGGCGTTTTTCATGCCGGGTTCAGTTGCGACGGAGGGCATCGATGCCGGCGTGGGCTGCACCGACTGCTCGGGGGCATGACTGCCGCGTTTGCGGCTGCGGCCTCGGCCCGCCCGGTTCAGGTCACCGCTCGTATGACCCGCCCCTGTCCCACCAAGGCCAGCATCAGGCCTGCGATGGCGCTGGCGACCACGACGGCCACCAAGGCCTCAATCCCGGACAGGCCGAGGTTGTAGGGCAGCACCATTGCGTGGATGTGGATAAAATAGATGAACGCCGCCACGCTGGCGATGTTCTTGCCATGTCCGATGCCATCACGGCGCAGCGCCGCCAGGAACAGGATAGGCGCGGCCACCCACAGCGACACCAGGTGGTCGATGCCCCCTTCACTGCCCGAAATGCGGAACCACAGCAGCGATTCGATCGCCACCGCCGTCAGGGCCATGACGACCAGCGCCCAGGACGGCTTCCACTCCGCCAGCCGGTGGCTGTTGGATGACAGAAGATAACCTAACGCGAAGTAGGGAAAGATGAAGAACGGCCCGCTGCGGTAATAGTCGATCGATATTCCAGACCGCCCGGTTAGCACCAGGAACTGCATGGCCACCCCGGTCAGCGCCGCAGCGACGGCCAGTGCTCCGATAACGCGCAGGCTGGTCCTCAGACGCACCAGGCCCCAGACAGCCACGGTCGAGATAATGAGCGCCGGCATGTACCATAGGTGGAAAAAGCCGACCATCGCCATCCAGGCTGCGTCATTCAGAGTTTTCAGTTGCCCCAAGTAATTGGGCAGGTAAAGGATCATCCAAACTGCATAGAGGGTGCAGAGGCGGGCGATATAAGCCCGCACGTGCCCCTCCCTGACCGCCTTCAAAAAGAAGTACCCCGAGATTAGCGCGAAGATCGGGACAGCGAACCGGAACAGTCCATTGACCGTCATCTGCCTAAGCATGGATGGCTCAGGACCGACATGAACTGTGTGGATCGCGACGACGCAAATAGACAGGATCAGGCGCAACAGATCAATGGCGCTGCTGCGCAGTGCAGGTGAACTCATAACAAGACAACATCCAAAAACAAGACCGGCCTGCCCGGTCGACGCGGCGGGAGAAGACGATACTTACTAATGCCACTATGCCCCGTGGGAACTATCAGATCAAGCGCCGCCGCACCGGATTCGACCGCGGTGAAGATGTTTATTGTGATTGTTTTAAGCTGAGAATACTTAGGCGTATAGGCCAGTGCCTCTCTCATGGAAATGCGACACCTTTTGACGCTGGCGTCTGCACGGCTTAACCGCGCGGAACGTTGCGCCGTCTTGGTAGGATCAGACAGCGAAATGCGAGACTTTTAGATTAGGGTTCATGTGTGCCTTCCCCGCGTTGCGGGGCCAGCATGCAATTTGCCCTTGTGCCGACGACGGCCAGAAGCTCCAGGAGCTGCGGCATGATCACGTCGAGGAAGCCAGTGGCGCCAGCCTTCTGAGCCAGTGCTGGCAGCGCCAGCAGGATCATCAGCGGGGCGCTGAGCGCCTCCCGGAACAGGCGCGCAAGCGAGAGAGGACGCCCGAGGCAGCGTACGGCAAAGGTGCTGGAAGCGGCCATGGCCGCTAGGAAGAGGATCGTGGTGAGCATGGCTTATCGTTTTAGCCAGAGGGGAACGTTGAAGCCGGGGCAGGCCTTCGCGGCATATTCGTTGTGGCCGCTGACGCGCTGAATCTGCGTTCGCAGACCGATCGAGGCGATCATCTGGCGCAGCACGCGGTCCTGCTCCGGTGTGAAGTGGTCGAGGAAGCGGTCGGTCTCGGCTGAGCCGTGACCGCCCAGCAGGCAGATGCCGATGGTGCCGCTGTTCTTGCCGAGAGTGTGGGAGCCGATCACCGTTTCGGCGCGGCCGCGGGCGGTGCTGCCGTCGCGGTCGATGATGTGGTGATAGCCGATGTCGTTCCAGCCGTTGGCGAGGTGCCAGCGCCGGATCTCTGCCACCTTCTCGGACAGCGCCCGCCCCGCCATCCAGTCGGCGCGGGTGGCGGCGCAATGCACGATGATCTCGCGCACCGGATAGCGGGCCGCGCCCTGATAGATCATCGCGCCCGTGGGCTTGGACGGCGGCGGCGGGGCAACCGGCGCCATCGCCGCCTTTCCGCCCGCGGCGAGCCAGGCGCGGCCGGCGGCCAGGGTGTCAGGGCCGACCAGGCCATCGGCGCCGGCGCGGCCGACATCATAGCCAAGCGCGGCAAGGCCGGTCTGGATCAAGCGGGTGGGCTCTCGGGTCATGTCTCTCTCCATGAAAAAGCCCGCGCGGCGGCGGGCGGGCACGGCAGGGAAAGGCGGCGACGTCAGCCGTCCGGCGGATCGGTCAGGTTCGAGCAAAAGGGCCCCAGATAGCGCTGGCGGCCGCTGTCGCTCTGCACCGCGAAATTTGAGCAGACCTTGAAGGGATAGGCCGGAGCCGCGCAGCTGGTGAAGGCGCGGATGTCCCAAAAGCGGTTTCGCTCGCCGCGCCAGGTGTTGTGATGCTCGGTCGAGCAAACCACGGCGCCGTCCTCGCGCTCGATCGTGTTGGCGCGCACGCCCGAAACCGGGCGGCGCGTTTGCGTCACGTCCTGCACCAACACGACGCCTTGAGAGTTGGTGACCACCGCGAGGTGATTGGCGATGGAGGGCTCTCCCCGCGCCCAGTCAAAGCCCTGCGGCCCGAAGACGATGGCCGCGAACAAGAGCAGCAGCAGCGAGCCGGGGCTGAATTGCCGGCGCAGCGCCTGCGAGACATTCGTGCACTTACCCATTTCCACCGCCTCCTAGCTTGCGGCTGATGATGTCTTTCAAGATCTCGCGGTCAGCGACGATCGAGCGGGTCAGGTCCAGGACCAGATAGCCCACCGACGACACCAGGATCACCGCCACAGGTTCGGTCACCCCGGCGAACTCGGCCGCCCAGGAACCGGCGCTGTAGGCCAGAAGCCCGGACACCGCGGCCTCGGCGATCCGACCCGAGCGGGCCAGCGGGCTCTTGTGGTAGACATAGATCATCCCGGCGGCGATCCCGGCCCAGACCTCGGTCGATCGCGCCGAGGCCGCAGCGTGCCACCACATCAGCGGATCGTCCGGCATGGCGGCCCCCTTTGCTTGTCTTGTTCCATTGATTGAAGGCGGGGCGCGCTGCCCCCCGGGCAAAGGGCAACCGCCCGCCACCACAGGCTCGGATCGTCGGGCATGCGGTCTCCATTTGCAGTCTGTCGTGCGCGGCCTCGGCTCGACGAGTGACGACTACAGGTTGTATTTTTCCGCCAGCAGCGCGGCGAGTGCCCTGGCCTGCGCCAGTGTCAGGCTTCCGGCACCATGACGCAGCTCCGCAATCTTCGCCTTTAGTCCGGCGCCACCCGAGAGGTCTCCGTTCGGCGTTGAGCCGATCTGAAGGTTCGAGGCCACCGGACGCGCGAGGGCGCCTTCGACGAAGGCATCGCCAAAGACGATACGTGCCCGGTTGTCGCTGCCCCAGGACACGATCAGCGGTTGCCACGTGGTCAGGGGCGATGCCAGTGACAAGGTGACGTTGTCGCTAAGCGTCCCGCCAAAGATGCGCACACTCGGGGTGGACCCGATTAGCGAAAGGGCGATGGACATTCCAGCGGACCCATCGACACGCGCAATGAACCGCTGCACGGTCTGCGCGGCCCATTCATCCATCTTGATCATGGCAGCGATGTAGAAGCCGCCATCGAAACTCACGGCGGCCCCGTTCTTGATGCTGGCCGTGCCGTCTAACTCCAAACAAGGCAACCCGCCGGGCCCCCCGGTCCTGCGCAGCATCGGCAGGTTGCCATTGCTGGCGGCTCGGGTGTCAAAGGTGCGCGCCGCAACGGGGCCGCTGCCCCGCGCCAGAACGGCGGGCACCCGGGCGCCATCGGCCACATCCTGAATGCGGGCGGCGTCAAGAATGACCGCCTCGCCCCGGTCGTAGATGTTGGGCGTCAGCGCGGTGGGGTTGGTGATAATGCCGCGCGAGGCGATCACAGTGGCGGTCATGTCAGGCGTCCTTGTACCAGTGAAGGGATTTCAGCGCGGACTCGATGACGTGTTTGACCAGGAGCTGGTTGGCAAACTCGGACATGTGTCCGGTGTCTCGGGCGAAGGAGGGCGGAATGTTCCCCAGTTCGGCCATGGCGACATCCTCGGGGGTCGGCGCACCGAAGCCGGGACTGTCCGCATTGGCGTCCGCCCAGATCTGCGCGCCGCAGAGATAGGCTTGGTTGCGGATTACCAGGTCGCCATAGCGGCGGTGGATGTGTTCATTCACCGTCCGCAACAGAGCGTGCCGAGGATTTGACGCTATCCAAGGCGTGTCTCCGTAGTTGTCGAGGATCAGGAAGCGCTTGTTTGCCGCGGTCAACCCGTCGCAGATCGCGTCAATGTTGCTGATGATCGTGGCGGCCGGCACCTGCCCGCTAATGTCGTTCTTTCCCGTGTTGAGGATCAGCACGCCGCCCAGCAGGGGATCAAGCCCGGTCGGGATGAACGGCGTGTCCGCCGCGACCGCCACCTCGCTGCCCGAGCTGGCACGCTGGAAATTGAGGCTTCCGCCGGACAGACGCAGGGTGCCAGGCACCCCGCCCCAGGTCCCGGCATAGGCCAGCAGGGAGTTGGCCGCCATGTTCGAGGCGGTGACGTTGACGCTGCCACTGGCCGGGATAACGCCGATTGCACTGGTCAACAGCGCAGGCTTTACCCCCCACCGCGCCGCGTGATTGTCGGACCGCTCGCCCCCCGCGCCACGGTTGTTGTAACTGACCCCACGGCCGTCCTGCGTCACCAGCCGGTCAAACAGTCCCGCCAGGTGCGGGGCCAGAAAGGCGATCGTGCTGGAGCCGAGGCCTGTGACCACGCGGGTATCGGCCTCTACCGGACGATAAACGCCGTTGTGCAGGTGATAGGCCGGCGCCGCAGAGGCCGCCGAACCCGCCGACACACCCAGCCTTTCGGCCAACTGCTCGACCGCCCAGTCCGGCCATTGGCCGTCCGACAGGCGCACCGTGCCCCAAAGCAGATCGCCATTGGTGGCGCGCAACTCCAGCAGGTTCTGCGAGGTGCTGTCGAGGGTCGGAAGCTGGCGTTCCTCGGCCATGCGCGCGTAGATGCCCGCCATGGTCAGGTCGTCAAACAGGCCGTCGCTGTCGCGCAAGCCGAACGCGAGCCGGGTGCCCGCGGCATCCGTGGCGAAGAGAAGCACGCCCTCGACTCCGGCTTGGCGCAGCATTGCACTGCGGGTCTGCACTTCATTCAGCAGTGCGGACGCCGCCGGAAACCGCGCCACCTCCGTCTGCGTGCTGGCGCTGTCCCGGCGGTAGCGGATGATCGCATCGCCCGACACGACCATGAACTGCGCGCCGTCAGCAACCGCCGCGCGGCCCGTGGCGATGTCGGGGTAGATGTCGGCGTTGACGGCCGCTCCATCCCGGGCCAGAAAGGCTTGGTCACGCGCCGCCTCCGCCGCTTGCCGATCGGCCGTCACTTGGTCCGCATTGACCACCATCTGCTCGGCACGGGCCGCCGCCGACATAGCCCCCGCCGCGGCTGCCAGTGCCTGAACAAGCGCATCCGGCACATTTGGAACCTGCGCCGGAACGGTAAGCAACTCCGCCAGATTGACGGCCGAGCTGCCCGAGATCGCGATCGTCCCGAGGCGCCCCGTGAGGGGCTTTCCCATCCCGGGGCTCCAGTACGCATAGCCGACATCGTAAACCGTCCCGCGGTCAGTGCTGGCGGTGCGCAGAAGCTGCACCGAGATTGCACTATTTGCCACCACCGCCTCGACGGCACCAGGCGTGGCAATGGTGTCCGCGTTCTTGTCCCACTCGCGCAGGGTGAAGATGATCTTGGCCCCGTCGGGCATGGGCGAGCCGTCAGGCAACGCAATGCTGCCGGTCACTGTGGTGCGGAGAAACGCCATAAAGGGGCCTCGTGATGCTTAGGTAATGGAGCCGGCGGTCAGGTGGAACTGCACGCCCTGAAGGTTGTCTCCCGAGGCGCGGAACCGCACCCCGGCATAGGTCTCGCCGTCCATGATCCAGCCGGAGAGCACCGCAGCTGCCGGCGCGCCCTCGCTCTGGAAAAGCGAGATCTGGACTGCGGGCATGTCGCCAAACGGCCGATCGAAGATCCACTCTTCGGCCTCAAGCGGCAGAACGGCGCGCTGAACGCGCGGCGCCAACTCGTCCGCCTCGGCATAGGAGCGCAGCACCTGCATCACCGCGGCCATGTCGGCGCCAACGGGCTCGCCATCTGCGATCCGGTCATCGATCAGCTGCATCAGGCTTTTGCGGATATCCGTCATGGCGTCGTCGCGCTCCTGCCTTCCGAGAAGGCGCTGAGGTTCCCCCACTGGTCGCGGGCGCGGGTGAAGTAATGCCGCGTCGCGCCACTGCTGAGCTCGGTCTCCGAGCGGGTGACAGAGACTGATGCGCCCGCATTCACCGTCCAGAGCAGGCTGGCGGTCGCCGCGCTGTCGATGTCGTTGCCATAGATCAGCAGGGCCCGGGCGGTGCTGTCGCCGGCCTGCGTCGCCGTCACGTCGATGCGACTCGCGGTGACCGGCGTCGCTGTCGGCCGGGGCGGCGTCGAAATGGTGTCAACCGGGCCGGCGGCGGTGATGATGCTGGAATTGCGCCAGTTGGAGCTGCCCCATGCCCCGCGCGTCTTCACCCGGATCTGGTAGTCGTCGCCGATGCGCGGGAACTGGATGGTGGCCGTGTAGACCCCGACGCCATCGGCGGCCGACTGGTCGAGAACCCCCCCCGAGCGCCATGCGACAAAGCTCCCACCCGGCGGTCGGCGCCGCCATTCCCACTCGTAGCTCGAGGCCGAGGCCGAGGGCGATGCCACCCAGGCCGCCGTCACGCCGGGGATCACCGTATCACCGCTCGTGGCGGCGGCCGCCGTGCCGCTGAAGAGCGAGACCTCCGGAGGCGGCAGCACCCGGCCGATCACCGGAATGCCCGGGCCGCCGGAACTCGCCTGCTCGTCCGACGTCTGCCAGTCGTAGATCGAAGGGCCGTCCTCGGTCAGCGTGACCGGCAGACGAACCGTGATGCTGTCTTCATCGACCAGGCCGGCGGCCGGGCTGATGCTGCGCACGACATACTGCCCGTCCCAGGATCCGAACGGCGGCCCAAGATCCACCGACACCGGCGAGCCAGAGACAAGATCGAAGGCATCCGGCATCAGCTCGAGCTCGATCTCGCGCTGTGCCCGCGATCGGCGCAGCATGATCTTCGCCACCCGCTGCGCCTGGCGATGATCGGTGATCCAATCGAGGGCCACCGTCATCCGCTTCGGAAGCCCACCGTCCGCCGCCTGCGCGCCGGGCTCGACATAGACAGGCGTCTCGGACGGCTCGTAGCTGCGGGCGCGATCGGTATAGGTCGCCACCACCTCCGTGAAGATGTCGTCGGACGGGCGGTGGCGCCGGAAGGTCGGCATGCGCCGATCCGTGAAGTCGCGCACCGTGAAGACGCTGTTGCGGGCGATGGCCGGGATCACCCCGAGCCGCCCGCCGATGCGGGTGAACTGGACGGCGCCGGCATCGGCGATGGGCTTGAGGATATCCTCCAGCTCCTGCCCCTCGCGGAACCACAGGATACCGTCTGCCCGGTAGCGCGGGATCGTGCCGCCATCGCGGGTGCCAACCAGCTGGTCCGAAACATCCGCCAGCCAGCTGAAGGTGTCGGTGCGCAGATACGCATTGGCGTAAGGCTGCATCGGGTTCTCGCGCAGCGCATCCAGCAGGATCAGGCCGAGGTTGCGCGACCAGCTGCGCGCGTTGCCGGCGCGGGGATCGCGAACCCTGGACCAGCGCCCGTCAACATCCAGCTCGGGCGGGAAGCTCGGCCAGCGCTCCTGCCGGTCATCGTCGGAGCCGAGGCGCAGCTTGGCCCACAGCACAGTGCGGCCCCGCCAGGCGTCGGTCGTGCGGAAGTAACCGTCTGTCTCGTTGACAAGGACGTCGGGGCACTTGGTCTGATTGCCTGCGCCAAGCCAGAGCCAGACATGCGGGCCATTAACGCCGGAACCGAAGACCCCGTTCGTCCCGGTCGCCCCCGGCCCCGACATGTCGTGAATGTTGCCCGAGGTCTGGACCTCCCGCTCGTCGAAGTTGACCGTGAACGGCCCCTCGGACTGCCGGCTGTTGAGCAGGTAGCAGATGTAGAGCATCCGCCCCTTGACGTGGATCGCCACCGGCGTGCCAGGCGCGCGGGTGTCGCCGTAGACATAACGGTACTCCGGCAGCGAAGTCGGGCGGCGCAACTCCGCGCGAATGCTCTGCTGCTTGGGCTGGCCAACGAAGCGCTGGACAAGCGCCGAGACAAGCAACGACGCCCCGATCGACAGGACCGCCCCTGCGATCGCTGCGGCCGCCCCTGTCAGACCGATAGCCCCGACGAAAAGAGGGATCAGCGGCCCGGCTGCTGCAGGATTGGCATAGCCGAGGCCGACCAGCGCGGTGGTGAGCAGAAGAAGTTTCTTCACAGGTGCCACCCCCGGCCCGCTTGTCTTGTGATGCCGAAGCCGTCGCGGGTCTTGCCCGCCCAGATCCCCGGCTGGATGCAGATCAGCATGGAGCGATGCTGCCCGATCGAGAGCGCCAGCCCGCCCGGCGCATGGCCCTCCGTCAGTCCAGCCTGACGCGCCATCTCAGCGGCCAGAGCGTCGAAGCTGCCGAGGCTCCGGATGATGCGCAGCGCCTCGGCGCGGCCCGCGTAGCCCCGCCAGGGCGCCAGAGGGTCCACGCGCCACAGCCGGGCGAAGGCATCGCAGGCCGCGCTCACGCAGTCGCAGGCGCCCCATTCGAACGGACGGGACATGGCCTCGTCCACGACCTCCAGCACAGCCTCAGGGCTCACGGCTCGGGCCAGTATGTCTTTTTCACGCGGCCCATCAGCTCGATCAGGCGATCGCCCGCGGTGTCGCCGGGAAAGGCCCGCTGCTGGTCCTCGTCGCTGTGGTTGATCGACGCCATCGACCGCATGCCCGGTCCTGTCGTCATGGAGACGGAAAGCTCGTAGAAAAGCGTGTCGCCGTTCATCTGCGTGCCGAGCGTCAGGACGTCGGCCGTGCCGCTGACAAACTCCACCGCGCCGATCAGACCGTTTCCGCCAGGCGCGGTGGTCGCGCCGAGATAGACCGCGCCCGGGATGCCCCGGATCACCGCATCGGTGTAAGGCTCGATGTCCGGAACATCGGTCACCAGCGAGATGGTGAAGTTATCGGGCACGCCGGCCATTGCCTCATCCGGCACGCTGACCCGGCCGAAGCGCCCGGCGCCGCTCCAGGTCTGCCCGCTCCAGGTGATGTTTCCTGCGCCGCTGTGCATGCGCAGGGGCGCACCGGGCCAGCCGAGCCAGACCAGCACGACCGGGTAAAAGAACGGCCCCGACAAGGCGGTGCGCAGCGCCACCGGCGTGTCCCGCGTCAGATCCATGTGTTGGGCCTTTCGGTGAAGCCGCCGACCTCATCCGCGAAGACCTCGCGAAAGGACCAGCTGTAGCGCCAGTCGCCCGTCACCGGCTGGACAGAGCGCGGCAGCGGGCCGTCCACCCGAAAAACGCCCTCGTCCTGACCGGCGAGATCCACCACGCCGTTCGCAATCGTCGGCTGCCGATCGACCTTGAGCGTCACCGCGCCCGACAGGGGGTGGCGGCGGACGGCGATCACGCGCAGCGACTGCCAGACGTTTCGATTGGCCGGATTGTAAAGCCGCACGAAATCCCCCGGCCGAGCCGCGCGCGTGATGGTGGACGCGCCCGAGATCGGCAGCAGCCAGAACTGACCCTCAGCGACAGCAGGGCCTGCCGGGGCGGCCGCGCCCACAAACCAGGCCAGCGGCTGACCCGCGCGCAACGCGGCCGCTCGCGGATCTCCGCGACCAGCCCGTCGATCGCTCTCATCCAGGAACCAGTTAACCGGCGTGGACAGAAGCCGAACGGCGTGAATGCCGCCCTCGAGCAGCTCCTTCAGCGCCTCGCAATAGCCGGCACCATCGCGGCCATGCGCGAGGGCCGACACTTCCAAGCTCGCCAGGCGCCGCTTCCGCTGGCTGGCCTGCATGACGTCCCGGCCAGAGAGGCCGGAGCGGAGCCGCGCCACGGGTTGCGTGCTGGTCCATTCCGCCGCAACGACACCGACCGGCGGCCAAGGGAAGACATTGATCGGCATCAGCGGTTCCCGAACGATTTGGTTTGGCGCATGGCGCTGCCAGAGGCAGCGACCGATCGACCAATGATGCTGCTCTCGGCCTCGGCCAGAACCGCGCCGACCTCGTTCCGCACGACCGCGCGAATGCCGCCGACATTGTCAAAGCCGATACGGATGTCCTGCGCGCCGCCGGGACCATCGCGGCCCGTGACGCCGCGCGCCATCTCCCGCGACAGGCTGTGGGGAAAGACCACATCGCCGCTTTCCAGCCGCCGCGCTTCGCCGCCCGCCTCGTTGATCTGGAAGATGCCAGCGCGCACGATGCGCCCGCCATCGGCCAAGGCCGGGATGGCGTTCAGACCGGCGCCTTGCAGCGCGGTGGCCAGCGGGTCACTGCCGAAGAAGGCGCCCGCGATGCTGCCAAAGAGCCGCGACAGACCGCTCTGCATGAGCCGCGACGCCATGTCGCTGAGCATGTCGCGGAAGGCCTCTTTCAATGTCGTCGTGCGGCGGATCAGCCCGTCCATGTAGGGCATAATGCTGTCGGCCATGGACTGGCCAACGCGATCGCTGGCGCTTTGCACAAGCGGCTGACCAGCCGCGACGCCAAGCCCGAGCCCCTCGGACATGAAGCGGCCGAACTCCATCATCACGCGCGAGGGCGAGCGAATGCCAAGAGCCCGGGCAAAGCCGGCGATGTAGCCGCCGCCATCCGCCGCGCCCTGGTCCGCGATCGCCGCAGAGCCCTGGGCAAGGCCAGCAGCGACGTCCCGCCCGACGGGCGCCAAATCGATTCGGCCGTTACCCGCCCGGTTGTTGCTGTCAGCCTGCGCAGCGCCGCTGGAGAGGCTGGAAATCTTGCCGCCGAGCTCGGCCGCGTTGTCCCAGACCCACTTGAGCGCGGTGTAGATCGGCTCGATCACGGACCAGGCGGCCGAAAAGGCGCTGCTGATCCTTGACATCACCGTGTCGAACGCGGCCCTGACATTGCTCCAGCCGTTGATGATCTGGTCCGTCATGCCGAGCGCGTCGGTGACAGGCTTGATGCCCTTCTCCCAGGCAAAGGTGATGACGCCGACGATCCCGTCCCATAGCGTGCCGTAATAGGCGAGGAACCCATCCCCGATCGCCTTGAGCCCGTCAAAGGCGCCGGTCACGTCGCCAGTGAAGACCCCGCGGAAGAAGGACACAAACCCGTCGAACGTGGACCGGATCCCGTCCCAGAGGCGCCCGAACCATGGCCCGACATCCTCCCAATTGTCGTAGATCAGGTAGGCCGCTCCCGCGATCACCGCCACGGCAGCGCCGATCGGGTTGGCGACCAAGGCAACGCTCAGCGCCTTGACCCCGGCCGCGGCCTTCATCATCGCGGCAACAAAAGGCCCCGCCGTCATGATCATCAGCCCGAGGCCGGACAGGACCGGGCCCAGCACCATGATGGAAGCCGCCAGCGTTGACAGGAAAGACTGCATCGCGGGCGACATGCCCCGAAAGCGCGAGGCGACATCGACCACGAAGGCCGAGAGCCGGTTGAGCGAGGGTGCCAGGTTCGCCGTCACCATCACCCAGATGCCATGCATCTGCTTTTGCAGGCGCGAGAGGTTGTCGTTGAACTGCTCGGCGTTCTTGGCCATTTCCGGCGTGATGACGATGCCAAGCTCATCCGCCTCGTCCATCATCGCGCGCAGCGCGTCCCGCCCCCCATTCAGCATGGGGATGAGATCGGCGCCGGACTTGCCGAGGAACTCCATGGCGAGCGCGGTCTTCTGGGCCCCGTCCGGCATCTCGGAAAGAACCTGGGCGACATCAGCCATGACGTCGGTCGTGCGCCGCAGCTGCCCGTCCGCGCCCCGCACGGCCACACCAATCTTTTTGAACTTGTCCGGCTTGTCGGCCATTGCCCGCGACAGGCGCGCGACAGCGCCCTGCAGCGAGCCCATGGACACGCCCGACATGTCGGCGGCGTGCTGCAGGCGCGACAGGTCATCCACCGGGATACCGATCTTCTGCGCCAGCTTTCCCATGTCATCGGCCGCGCTCAGCTGCGCGCGAAGCCCGGCGGCGATGCCAGCGCCGGCGGCCGAGAGACCGGCGCCGACCACCGCCAGGCGCTTGCCGAATTGGCGCATCTTGCCGGCGTTGTCGTTCAGGCCTTTCTTGAACTGCGCGTCATCGAGCCCGAGCGCGACGCGCATGCGGCCGACCAGTCCGGATCCTGCCATGGCCCTGCCTCCGTCAGATTGCGTGTGCGGAGGCCCGCTTGCGGGCGTCCCAGTCCTGCCGGCCGGCCCTGACCCGGGCCGCCCATTCGTTGATCGTGGTGGTGGGCAGCACGACCTTCAGCTCGTCGAGATAGAAGCCTAGATCCCGGGGCCGGCGTTCGGACTTGCCGAGCACCTGGTCCAGATCCGGCACCTTCTTGACCCGCTGCAGCTTGGCCGCGAGCCAGCCGGCGGTCAGGATCACGTCGTTCTGCTGGTTGCGCCGCAGCACCGCCGCCTTCATTTCCGTCAGCAGGAGACGGGGCGTGATCAGCCAGAACCGCTCCGGACAGAGATCGAGCGCCAACCAATCAGTGTAAAGCCCGGCGAGGTTCAGCGCCTCGCCGGCGGCTTTTTTTTGGCGGACTTCCGGCCTTTTTCGGCTGCCTTCGTGCGCGCCTCCACCGCCGCGACAACCTCGGGATCCGGCTCAGGGAACGCGCCCTCGACCAGCCGGAGGAAGGTCGACAGATCCTCGCGCAGAATGTCATCGGCAACCCATTTGTCGTGCTCTGGATGGTAGCGGTCGAGCGCAAGATCGACGACCCGGACCATCACGCTGAAATCGGGCAGCTCGCCCTCCTTCAGATCGAGATCGGTGATCGGGCCAAGATGCTGCCCGTATTCCTTCTGCAGCTGCGCCAGTCCGATCATGCCAAGGCAAAGACGATAGGTCTCGCCGCGGGCGGTGACGACGACCTCGCCCGTGATCGCGTTCATTCGCCGGCCCCTTCGCTCTCAACCTGCGAGTTCAGGCGGAAGACGGCCTCGGCGGTCATCTTGCCGGCGATGGGCGCGGTGCGGCGGTAGCCCTTGGCAAAGCCGGTGAAGGTTTCCGGCTCGCCATCCACACCGAGCGTCAGCTCGATCAGCACCTCCTCGCCGGTCGCCTTGATCTCGGTCAGCAGGGCATGCGTCGCCGAGCGCGGAACGTAGTTCATCGGTACGGTCAGCTCGCCGCTGTCGATCAGGCCGGCGATGAACTGCTTGCGGCGCCCCGGCGACTCCATGTGCGTCGTTTCCACCTCGTCGACCTGCTCGTCGGGGGCCTCAAGGTCGCCGACCAGGTCGAGCTTGATGAACGCCGGGGCGCCGTTCGTGCCGAGCCGCCCGATGCGGACGGTCGAGCCATAGCCAATTCTGCCAGTCATGTGGGATCACTCCGTGCTGGGTGCGTCAGGAAAAAATGGATGCGGGCTGCCAGGACAGCACGCGGAAGCTCATGACCAGCGTGCCGACATAGGCGCGGGACTGGCTGTGGCTGACGATGGTGGTCTCCTCGAGGGCAACCCCGATCTCCGGCGAGCGCAGGGCGGCGAGCACCAGCGCCTCGATCACGGCACTGTCCTCGTCGAGCCGGTCCTCGATATCCTCGCCGCCCTCCCGGCGCAGCGCGACTTGCAAGAGCGTGCGCCGCTCAGAGCTATTCTGGCTGTCGAGGACGCTCGGCTCCTGCGGGGTCAGAACGCCGAGGATCGGCAACGCGGCCGCGTCGATCGAACCCGGCCAGACCCGCAAAACCGTGATGCCGGCAAGGGCGGGAGTCGCGGCGAGTGCGGCGCGCACGACGGCGCGGTAGGTGCTGCGATAATGGGGCAAGGTTTCAGCCTTCCAAAAGGTGCAGCTCGGCGATGACGAAAGCATCCGCCGCGGGCGAGCCGCTCTTGTGAACCGTGGTCACGCTGAAGCGCCGGCCGTCCGGCACCCGGATCAGATCGCCCCGCGCCAGTTCAGGCGCGAGGCTGCCCGAGACCCGCCAGGTCGGCGCCTCGATCAGCACCGCCTGGCCGTCCGCGCCGGTCACCTCGATCGGGCTCTCGCGGAAGATCGACTGGATCTCCCGGATCAGCCCCACGCGCGGCGCATACTCGACGGGCTCGCCTAAGACGCCCGCAAGCGTCCCGGCGAGCCCGTCGAAGATCCTGGTCATCAGCGGATCGCGCCGTCGAGCAGCACGCGCCCGATCGCCGAGGGGTTGGCCGCCGCTTCAACCGCTACGCCGATCAGCGTGTTTCCGGAGGCGGTGGTGGTGAGATCGCCCTCGGTCGTCAGATAGACCTTGGCGCCGGCCGTCCAGGCCTGAGCCGCCGTCTTCGGCAGATCAAATACGCCGCGGCGAACCAGGACGACATCCTCGCCCTCGGCCGCGTTTCCTTGCGCCACACCGACGATCGAGCCAACCCGGACCAGCTGGCCCGAGACGACGGCGGCCGCCATGGTCAGGGTGAGATGCTCACCCGGCTGCACGTAGTTTTTCATCTCGTGATCCTTTCACGGTTTCATCACGGTTGCAGAATGGCGCAGGGCGGCCACCAGCCGCCCCGCACATCAGATGATGTCGCCGCCTTACGCGCCGTTGACCTTGTAGGCCCCGCGGTAGTCCACCACCGCCGCGCCGAAGATGTGGCGCGCGTCCATCTTGACCAGGTCAGGGTTCATGCCCTCGATCGTCTGCACGGTCGGTGCGGCGTAACCCTCGAGATAGGCATGCGCGATCGGCGGCAGGTCGCTGGAGAAGAGATACCACGCGGTATCCGAGCCGCCGGCCTCAGCGCCGAGGTTCGGGATGACCGCCGGCGTCAGCGTCGACTTGTAGGGGTTCACGTTCGCGTCGGTGCCCGGCGTGATGGTGGTGGCGAACTGCAACGCCAGCAGCTCGAGCGCCGGCGGCACGATCAGCCGGTCCGGCTCGATCTGCAGGAAGTCGTCGCGATCGCGCGAGCCATAGGCGCGCTGCCCCCACATGGCCTTGCGGGCCGCGCCCACAGCGGCAATGCCGATCGTGCCGGCCGCGCCGCCGCCGGTGCCCAGATTGCCATGGTCGGCGTGGAACAGCGGCAGGCCGTCCGACTTCAGGCGCGCGTTCGAGCGGATCAGCGACCAGACCATCGAGGCCTCCATCGTCCGGGCCGCCATGGCGAACTCGGTCGGGATGCGCTGGAAGGCGCCCATGTCGTCGTTCACCACCGCCTCAAAGGTGAGGTTGATGGTGCGGCCGCGGCGCTCGACCTTCAGGCCCTCGGCCTCGTCGGCGAGCACGGCCGATTGATACTCGCCGTTCTCCTTCACCGGCTTCAGGCTGAAATCGCCGCCGAAGCGGACGGAATGCAGCTCGCGGAAGTCGGTGGCGGTGAGCGGCGCGCCGGTGACCAGCTGCCAGCTGGCATTGCGGCGGCGATAGGCCTCTTGAAGCGAGCGGTTCATCACCTCGGTGGTGATGAAGGCAAAGTCGCTCACGCCATAGGCGCCACCCATCATGGTGGTGGCGCGCATGCCGCGGCGGATGGTGTCCGGATCGCTGTAGCCGCGCCCGTTGCCGCCGAGCTCCATCGCCAGGTGACGCACGCGCATGCCGCGATACTGCGCGGCGGCGCCCTCGGTCTCGCCCATCAGCGCGCCGATCATCGCGTTGACGCGGGTCTCGCTCTCGTCGCGCTGGATGCTGCTGCGCGGGCCGCCGGCGGGATTGGTGCTGCGCCCGACCGGCTCCTGGGCGGCCATGGTCGCCATGAAGCGCCGGCCGGCGACATCGGCCGAAACCCCCTCATCGACCAGCGCGTCGACATCGGCCTGCATCAGGCGGCCCGAGGTGACATGGGGGGCGGCCATCTCGCGGATCTCGCGGACACGGGCGCGCTCCTGGGCGATGATGTCGGCCGGGTTGGCCTGCATGGTGGGGGCTGGCGCCGACGGGCTCGCCGGGGCTGCGGGGGTGGCGGGGCTGGCCGCCGGGGTCTGGTTCTTGGGATCCTGAGGCATGCTGCCCTCCATGGAAGGTTGACCGCCGGCGGCGGCAGGGGCCGGCGCGGGCGGCGCGGCCCGGTCCGGGTTACGGGAGCCGTCCAGCCGCTGCCGGAGGCGGGCGGTGGCCGACATGTAGTGCTGCTGCGCGCCCTTCATCTCGGCGGGCACGGCGATCGGGGTAATGGGCTTGGCGTTTTCCTCGACCTCGTCGGCAAAGCCCTCGGCGACGGCGGCGGCCGGGCCGAACCAGCTGCCAGATTGGCCGTTCGCGCGCATCAGGTTGCGCATCTCCTCGGCCGTCTTGCCGGAAGCGGCCGCGTAGACCGCGGCATAGGTCGAGGCGATCATATCCAGCTGGTCGGCCTGCTGCCGGTGCGTGGCGGCATCGCCGAAGGTGATCCCCGACGGATCGTGGATCATGATATGCGAGCCAGCCGACATCACCCGCGCGGCGCCGGCCATCAGGATCAGCGAGGCCGCCGAGGCGGCGATGCCCTCGACGACGATCCGGCAGCCGCCGGGATGGGCGGCGAGCATGGCGCGGATCTGCTCCCCGGCATAGACGTGCCCGCCATGCGAGTTAAGGCGCACCGTGAGATGGCCATCGCCGAGCTGCGCCAGCGCCTCGCGCACCATGGACGGTGCGAAGAAGACATCCTCCTCCCACATCCAGCCGATCTGGCTGTCATCGACCACGTCGCCGCTGAGGATCAGCTCGTTGTTGAAGATCAGACTGCGAGACATCAGGAATTATCCTTTTCTGAGGCGGCCGGGGCGGCGTCGGCTGATGGCTTTGATGGCGCGGGGGGCTTGGCGAATTTCAGCTGGCCATCCGCCTCCGCGTCCTGCTCGCGCTCCTCGCGGATGCGGTCGGGGTCGCGGCCGAGCTCGCGCTGCACGCCCTGGCGGCTGTTCAGCCCGGCATCGATCTCCTCGATCATCGCCGGGATTTCCTTGGTGGGATCGACCAGGATCCGGCGCGGCGGCGTCCAGTCGAGGGTGAACTCCAGGCCGCGGTGACCGGCGAGCGCGAGGCCCTCCCGGAACCAGCGCTCGATGCCCTCGCCCATCTGCATGATCAGCATGCCGCGCTGCCACATGCGGACCAGGCGGTCCATTTCCATGCGGCCCATCCGGCCCGAGGAAAAGTTGACCCCGCGCAGATCGGCCGTGAGCGCCTCATAGGTGATCCCGAGCCCCGCCGCGATCGTGCGCAAGCCCCGAGCCATGAACTCATCATAGCCGTCCACGGTCGGCGGCTGCACGACGGTCGGCTCGGCGCCCTCGGGCAGCTCGACCACCGCCCCGGGCGCCAGGTCCTCGAGCCCGGCACCGGCCTGCGCCGCCCGTGGCGTGCCCCCGGTGTATTTGAGCACGATCGCCATCAACGCCGAGATCCGCTGCTTGAGGATCTGCGCCTCCTGGTAGTCGCTGAGCTCGCCGAGGGTCATCATCACCGGCGCGAGCCAAGGCACGCCGCGCAGCTGGCCGGGCCTGTCGAAGCGGCGCAGATGGATGATGTCGCTCCAGTGCACCCGGGTGGATTCCAGCGGTTTGCGGTGGCGCACGGCGCCCGGATGCTCGTTGAAAAGGTGATAGGCCTCGATCGCGCCGGTCGGCCCGTATTCCACGCCCTCGACCACCAGGTTCTCGCCCCAGCTCTGGACCGTGGTGTCGAGGCAATCGACCTCGACCAGCTCGATCTGATAGGGCAGCGCCAGGTGCCGGCCATAACCGCCGGTGCGCATGCGGCGGCGGATCAGGACCTCGCCATCGGTGAAGATCGTGGACATGCAGATCTGCTGCATTTCCAGAAGATCGTATTCCTCGCCGGCATCCAGGCGGACGCTGAGCAGGTGGCGCTCAACCAGATCCTTGACGGTCGCCTTCACGTTGTCACTGGCGGCGCGCACCGAGGGCATGATGCCTTCGCCGACGACGTTGACGACGATCACATCGCGGGCACGGGCAGCATAGGCGCGGTTGCGGACCATGTCGCGCGAGAGGTTCCGCAGCCGCTCGCGCGAGCCGAAGGCCGCGGCATCGGCCGATGTCGCCGGCGCCTTCCAGCCATAGGTGCGACGCCCTCGCGAGGCGGCGTCGTAGTTCATCACGACGGCGGTCTGCGCCCGGGCCGTGGCTCGCCGCAGCCCCGCCTCGGGCGCGAAGAAGCCGATGGTGCGGTCGATGAAGTTCATCACAGCCCCCGCGTCGTGCGGGGATAGGACACCCGGGACAGACCGGCGGGGGTAGCGGACAGCTCGGCCTCGATCATCGCCAGGGTTTCGCGCATTTCCTTCAGCGAGCGATAGGACACCTTCTCGCCGTTCAGCTCGAGTGAGGATGCCCCCTTGGCGATCGCCGCGCGTAGGGCCGCGGCATCAGCATGCGTGAACGCCATGTCATCTCCTCAGATAGCCGATGCGCCGGGGCGCAGGTTGTGCAGGCGCCGGCTCGCGGGCGCTGTCAGGATCGCCGGGCCGCTCCAGCGGCACGGCCAGAGGGTTGCCGAGGCCGGACATGCACCAGGCCGGCGGCGCCTCCCAATTCACCCGGTTCAGCCCAAGATGCTCGGCGACAGCGAGGCCCTGGACGGAATGGTCAAAGCTCTCGTTGCGGCTCTGCCCCTTGCGCAGCTCCCAGCCCTTCTCCGTGCGTTGCTCGGCCAGGTGCTCGGCCACATGCTCGGCCTCCATCCAGGCCGGAATGTGCTGGGCGCCGATCGGCGTGTTGGTGCGGCCAAGGGCCGCCGCGACGCTGTCCTTCAGCCGATCGACCGCCATGTTCAGCAGCTTGATGCCGCGCGCCTTCTTGCCGCCAGACGCCCGCTCGGGCGCCTCATGCCAGACCCGGTCCCGCTGCTTGAGCCCGCCGCGGCCGACTGACAGATAGAACCGCCCGCCGAGGCCGGCGCGAGCCTGCCCGCGCCAGAACTTCTCGGCATTGTCGGCCCAGCCCGGCGGCCCGCCGAAGTCGATGACCACGGCCACCGGCTTTAGCCCATAGGCCTCGCCCTCGACCGGAAAGACCTTCTCGGCCAGCTCGGCGAGCACGCCGGCATCCTCGGCATAGCGGCCCGGATCCACCGCGCGATACTTGCCGTCGTCGCCCTTGGCCTTGGGCGCATCGTCCGGCGGCTGGTGAATGGCGTAGCGGTCGAGCGCCACCCGCTCGCCTTCCGGGCCCCAGGCCATTACCATCACCTCGAAGCGGTTGCCCTGCACATCGACGCTGATCGTGATGAACCGCGCCCAGGCCGGCGCGATCCCCTTGGCGATCGGCATCGCCTGCATGCGCAGCGCCTCGACCGTCAGCGCGTCCTCGTCCTCGTCCTTGGCCTTGCGATAGGGCAGGCCGATCTCGGTGTAGTGGACCCCAACGAAATCGAGATCATCGCCCGTCGCCTCCATCACCCGGCGGGCGGCCTCGTAACGCTCGACCAGGCCAGCCCAAGACGAAAAGGCCGCAGCCGCGCCGTTCAGCGCATAGCTGGCGATGGACGTGTGCCGCAGCTCCCCGTCCTCGATCCGGACCAGGCGGCGCGCGCCGGTCGCGGGATCGACCACGCGCCCCTCATGCAACCAGCCGCCGTGATGGGCCATCGCCCGGCGGTTCAGCTCGGCCTTGTGGCGATGCTCGATCTCGCAGCAGCCGCAGTGCGGACAGACCATCACGGCTGCCTCGCCGGCCTCGCCCGGATCGAGATCGCGGTTGTAGTCGAGTCGCGCATAGGTCGGCTCGAACAGCTCGCTGCAATCGGGGCATTCCCAATACCAGCGCCCGCGGGTGCCGGCGTTGTAGAGGTTCACGATCCCGGCCGTTGCCGCCGGCAACAGATGCGGCTCGAGCGAGCTCGGCGGCTGAAACTGATCCTCATCTACCGGGAAGGCCGGCGTGCTTTCCGCAACGACGCAGCCCCGGCTCAGAAAGGTCCGGACCCGCACCAGCGCCATGCTCCAGGGCGAGGCTTCCGGCGAGTCTTTTGGGCCGAGCCGCTGCGGCATGTGGTCATAGTCGGTCAGCAGCACCAGGCGCTGCGAGCGCGAAGACAGCTGGTTCGCCACCGGATAGCCGATCGCCAGCCGCATGCCCTTGAATCGCTTGCGGCTGAACGTGCTGTCGTCGCGCGCCTTGCCGAGCCGCTCCCACAGTAACGGGCTGTTTTCGATCGCCGGGTTCAGCTTCTCCTCAACCCAGGCATCCGCATCCGTCTTCGTCATGTGGATCAGCTGCACCGGGCCGGGCGCGCAGGTGATCGCGTGCGCCGAGATAGAGAGGAGCATCTGGCTCTTGCCGCTCTGCGACGGGCCGACGAAGACGACGCCCTTGAAGCGGCGCGACTGCGAGATGTCCTGCGGCTCGGCTGTGTAGGGCGCGATGCCTCGGTCATAGGCCGACCATTTGCCGGCCACCGGTACGCGCAGCGCCCGCTCAGCGGCGTCGGTGACCGAGATCCGGCTCGGCGGATCGAGGAGCGGCAACGCGTCGGCGACCAGTTCCTCGGGCGTGACGAACGGGGGCAGCGGCGGGATGCGAGTGAGTATCCCGGCCGGGCGGTCCAGCATCTCGACCATCAGCCGAGGTCCATCTCGCCTTGCCGGGCAAGGCGCACGACGCTGCTGCGGCCGAGGACCGCCTCGATCTGCCGGCGGACCTCCTCGCGCATCTGGTCGCAGCGCTCCTGCATCTTGGCCACCTGCGCGGGCGAAAGGCCAAACTCCATCTCGGCGAAGTCCGGCAGCGTGTCCATTTCGGCCCCGAAGGTGACGAACACGTCCTCGATCAGCGTCCGCATCCGGTCAACGCGCACTAGGTCGCCCCGTTGCTCGGCAACTCGATTTCGGTGATATTCGGCCTCCGACCACTGCCGCAGGTCGGCGGCGGTCAGCTCGCCCTCTTCCTCGGCCTGGTCCTCGTCGAGGTTGCGGAAGGCCAGTGCCGCTTGAGCGGCCAGCTGATCGCCCCGCTGCTTGGCTGAGCGCAGCCGCGCGTCCCGATCCTGCTTCCAAGCCCAGCACTGCGCAAGGCTAAACTCGTAGGCGACGCCGTTCTGCCCGGCCGAGAGCGCCGGCATACCTTGGCCGGCCCATTTGCCGACCGTGTTCTCCGAGACGCCGAAGGCGCGGGCCAGCTGCGTGCGGTTGAGGGGCGTGCCGTCATCCTCGACGCCCTCCGGAAGCGGATAGCGCGAGACCTCCAGCACGCTCCCATCGGCAAGCGTGATGGAAGTCATGAGGGACAAGCCTTTCGAAAACAACAACAACCCAAACAGCAACCCCGAGCAGAAACTGCTGAATGGGATGTAACGCGGTGCGAATTACCCGCGTGCGAAAAGGCCCCGGGAAGGACCCGTGGCTATCTGGATTTTGCCGCAACGCGCTCGATCATCTTCTCGATCGTGCGCGCCAGATGCGCGGGCAGGCGATCGGCATAAACCTCCGAGGCACCGTCCATGAAGCCGAGGCGCGGGCCATAGACCGGCGCGCCGGCGGTGAAGTGCAGCACCTTGCTGATCGAGCCATCCGGCGCCCGCTTCCAGATCCCCGGCGAAAGCGCGGAGCCGGGCTTGGAAACAAAGAAGCCAGCGCGGCGGCGGGTTTTTGCGCCGGCCGCCGGCGCGGTGGCCGCGGGACCGGACACGGCGGCGATCGCTTGCCGCCGCTCGGCATTGGCCCAGTTGCCGTAGGCGTCCAGCTTTGCGCCCTCGGCCGGGACCGCGGCCTGCATGATCATCCCGCCAGCGCCGAGCTGCGAGGCCATCAGCCGCTCGAGCCCGGTCTGGGCGCGGGCGCCGCCGAGCTCCTGGACCTTCAGGAAGTGACGCCGTCCGACCGTCGCGCGCTCCATGACTTCGGCCTCAAGGCTGTTGGGCTTAGCGCGCCAGACCATGAAGGCGTTGTTTGTGAAGCGGGTGGGCCGGTCGAACACCCGGTCCATCCGGTCCTGCACATGCTTCAGCACGTCGTCGGCAGTATCGTTCAGCGCCCAGCTGGCGGCGCGGCGGGCGTCCTTGTCGATCAGCTGCTTCAGGTTGCGCTGCAGCTCGGCATCGTCCGTCGCGACTCTGAGCATAGCGATGCCTCCGGATCGATGATGTCTCAGCTGTGGCGGTTGCGGACCAACGCGAATGCCCTGTGCAAAAGGGCAACTTCAAGATGTGACAACCTGAGAGTAGATTGGACGGGTAAAGAGTAACCAGAAGGTGTTTCGTGTTTACTGCTCAACAAGTTCCAGGTTCCCGACTTCCCCTGACCACAGCAGACTGGCAGCTCATCATGACGGCAATCAGCGCCTATGGACATAACAGCCAGTACCGCGACTTGATTGACCGTCTGCAAGCTTTCCCGCCAGTGAAGAATGCGCCTGGCTTAAATGCCCCGCTGCGCCGCTCCTAAAGACAAGTGCCCGCGAGGAATGATCCTTGCGGGCGCACGTCTGGATAATATCTAAATCTATGCCCTCCTGCGGGATAAGCGTCAAGGAAGTTTTCTTCCTCGGTTCGCCATTCTGCTCAGAGAAGCCGTGAGCGCCGCGAGGAGAGCCGCGGTGTTCTTGCCGTCGTCGGACCACCCGTGAGCCTTCAGGACGTCCCTGAAGCTTTTCCCGTGAAGGCAAACAGCATCTACCAGCTGCCGATCAAGAATTACCGACGCTGTCGGCTTGCCGCGCTTCGACGGCCTTACCCGCCGCACGACCATCGCGGCGCCACTGCCGATCCGCTGCTGCAGGTTCTTAATCTGTAACCCGACCCACAGATAGGCGTCGATAAACTCGCCGCTGCCGCCGCCAACACCATCGGTGCGGGTTTCGATGCTGGCGCACTTCATGCCGCCTGCTGTGTGCATCTCGACCAAATCGCGGTAGCGCCGGGCGATATCCACCTGTTCCCTTGAAAAGGGCAGGGCAGGCTCGCGCTTCTCCTTCTGTGCTCGCGCCAGTTCTCGCCGTTCAAGATCATCGAAGATGTCGATGGCGCGCGCCGCCTTGAACCCGCGCCAGCCGGTGGCCTCGACCTTGTAGCCGCTCTTTGTGCTGGCATCCGGCATGACGACGTTCGGGGTCACCGCCCGCGTCGGCCCGCGCGCCGGCGCAGCCGGGATGCCGGGGCCACAGCCTTCGGCAGGCATGGCGCGCCGCATGATGTCTCGCAGCCGTGCCGCCTCCAGCGCCAGCCGATCCTCCGAGCCGCCATCCGCCGCGACCGCCAAGCGCTGGAGGTAGGTTCCCATCATGCTGCCGTTCCTTCTTCCGTCACTGCGGCCTGAATCGCCTCGATCTCGGCCAGGTCTTCATGCCATGCCGCCAGCCAAGCCCTTTCGGCAGGCGTCGCGCGTCCAACTTCGATGTTCTCTCGGATCACCCCGCGCTTGTGGCGGTTCTCTTCCGCCTCCAGCTTCAGGCGCGAGATGATGTACTTGCCCGGCGGCGGGCCGAGCCTCTTCGCCACCTGGAACAGCTCGACGGCCCAGTTTTCGGCCATCGCCTGCCGCCCCATGGCCGATCGGATCAGGCTCTGGGCATAGGCGCTGTCGCGCGGGGGCGGGCATTGGATGGTCATTGCCCAGGAGCGGATCAGCCCTTCCTCGGGCCAGACGCCTTTGCCCGCGTGCCGCGCAATCAGATCTACCATGGCCCGCAGGTTGTCGTCGGACATGTAGCTGAGCCAGTCGCGTAGCCGCGACATCGCCTTGTCATGCGCCTCCGCGCTGACCCCGCGCTTGCGCCCCAGCCCAGCCAAAGGCTGCATCAGCAGCATGTCCACTCGAGCCCTCATTTCCGCGTTCACGCCAGACATCTCGACCTTCCCCTTTCTCAGCCCTACCGACTTGTCCACAAGCGCCGCTGCGGGACTGTCGCGAGACTGGCGTTGTCTTTGTCATTTTCTTTGTCCCTGTCTCTATGGAGCGCGACAGTCTTGAAGTGTCTTAGGACTGTCTCAGACTGTCTTGCGGACAATGTTGGGACAGTTTGAAAAGGGTCAGGCGCGCGTTCGCCCGCGCGTCATCGTCAAGTCCAGCATGTGGTCGGACCAACGGGCGATACCCTTCTCGATCCACGAGGAGGTGCGGTACTCGCAGCCTTCCTTGACCAGCCACTCGTCGATCCAGCGCACGGCTGCATCGTTCTCGGCCAGTTCCTTCTGGTAGCCCGAAAGCGACGTACGCAGCCGCAGCAGGCGCTTGCTGGCACTGGCCGCCTCGCTGCGCGCGCGGTGATCCTCCTTGCGCGAGATCGCCTCTGTAAGAGTGCGCAGGATCATCGGGTGCATGAGGCGGATCTCGCCGCCGCAGCTGACCCGTCGCCACTTGTGCAGCGGGCCGAACTCCAGCCGGCAGAGCTGCTCGAAGTGGTCGCGGTCGACGAACAGCATCTTCGCCAGCACGGACATGTCAGTCGGCAGCGTGCCGATCGGCGATTGGTCGTAGCTGATGTTGATCAGGTCGAAGTAGTAGGCCCGGCACTCGGCCGTGCCCTTCAGACGCATGTCGCAGTTGAGCCAGCGCCGCCGCTCCCAAGCCATGAAGTAGTGGCTGTCGAGCCGGTCGTCGCTGGTGAGGGGGTATTCGTCGAGTTCGTCGATTGCCGCCAGGTGAACCGCCATCATGCTGCCACCCGGTCCGCGTCCTTGCGCATCATCCGCGCCAGAAGGTACTGCGAATATTCAGGCGTGAACCCGGCGCTCGCCTGCTTCGACAGGTAGGTGTAGCTGACACCGAGGTCTTTGGCCACGGCGTGCAAAGACGGGTAAAGCCTACTGTGGATGCGGCATTGCTTGGCGTTGCCCGGCTTACCGGGACGCCGAGCGCCCCTGATCCCGGTGCCTGCCCGCTCGGCATCGCCGAAGCGTGCCAGCTGGGCGCTAATGTTGGCCGCCGAGGTTCCGAGCGCTGCAGCGGCTGCCGAAATCGAAGGGTAGACAACGCCCCGGATGCGGACGGGCACGCAATTCTTGCCGCCGCTGCGGTGCTTGACCAGCCCCGCTCGCAACCGGGCTCGACAGTTGCGCTGGCGGTCGATCTCTGCCGCACGGCAGGCATCGCAGCGGCACTTGTGGCGGCTGTATCCACCCGGGGTGCCATGCCGGAAGGGCTTTGCTTCCGGTGCTGGCGAGGCAACCGCGCTCACTCCTCATCCCTTCCATGCACACCTTCGCGCTCATGACGCGGCACCCGCCGGAAGAATTTTTCCGAGATCGATATAAGGCGGTGGTAGCGGCCGAGGGCGCGCCGGGCGCGCGCCTCGTAAAATCGCCCCAGGACGTGGTTCATAAGTCGGGTCATTCGTGGCCCTCGATACGGCTGAAGACGATCTCGGCGCCGGCCAGGGCGATGACCGCCATGACGTAGCGCAGCTTCGGGTCGTGTTCCTCGCGCAGCCAGTTGATGACCTGTCGAGGGCTGACATCGAGAACAGCCGAGGCCTTTTCAGAGAGCTCGCGTTCCGAGCGGGACGGGAACGCTCGCCACAACAAGTCACTGAACCAGCGCCGGCTCGCGCAAGGGTCGGTGGAATGTGCAGGATTTTTCACGGACAGCGCTCCATATTGGTCCCGTGACGAGTGACCATTTGAGCAACGGAGAGAGGACGCGGCATGTTGGGTCATGCGGCGTCCTCTGAGCTTTCAGTAGTCGGGAAGAAGTCCTCACGGACGATCGGGTAACCCAACGAATGCGCTATCCGCAGCACCTCTGGCTTGTGATCATCCGGAATAGACTGTCGATCCTTCCAACTCTGGACCGTCGACACCGGCCGACCAAGGGCCCGAGCCATTGGACGAACGCCACCGAAGATCTGAACAATGTGCGCGACATAGGACATGCGGACAAACTTCCGCATTTTGCAGACGATCGTCAACTGCATTTTGCGGACAGACGTGCGGACACTTACTGTGCGACTAAAAGATTATGACCATCAGTCCTACCGCACGTCGCCTCAGAGAGCTCCGTCAGGCTGCAGGAGTGTCCATCCGCGAAATGGCATTCGAGATCGGCATGGAAAAGGGGAAGTACGAGCACTACGAGGCTCGCTACAAGAAGCCGTATTTGCCCGCCGATCTAGCTAGTAGCGTTGCGCGGGTTCTTGCGGCTCGAGGCGTGCCACGGGAAGATGTTATGGCCCTTTCTGGTCCCGTCGAGGATGTGCCGCCGGCTGACGAGTTGCGCCTATCTGCCCGGTACTCTGAGCTTTCTCCGCGCCGCCAGAGAATGCTGCGCGAGCTGCTGGAGGAGCTTGAGGCAGCCGAACAAGCAGCTCTGCGGCCTCAAGAAGAAGAGCGCGACTCTTCTCGCTGAGTTGGCACGCCCGGCGGCTGAACTCGTCTCCCGTCACTTGAATTCCTTTCGCGCAACCGCCTCGCCACAGGAACATTAGGCGAACAGGCGCCGATGCCGCAACCCTGCGGAGCAATACTGTCGTTATTATTGCGCCAGCGCGGTCGCAGTTCCTGCTGGGCGGTTGATTCGGCAAGAGCCGGAGGGTTTGTCTGCATATCCCCTCCCTTGTCTGCATTTTGCTGTTGACTTCTGTCTGCATAATGCGGACGTTCTGCTGAACCGCAGGAGGGTCCCGCATGACGAACTCGCTGTTTCAGACAATAATGCTGCGCGCTGCCCGAGCCGTCTGTGCAGTAATCTTCTTCCTGAGCGCGCCGACGCTTGTCGCACAGGTGATTGCCGCCGGTGGCACTGTGCTGCGCTCGGCCCTGAATTGGTAGGCGCTTTGCCACCAGCACGACCGTGCGGCTACTGTCCCGCGCGGCCGTCCACTGGCCCGCAGCCGATCTCCTCCTCCCCGACGGCTGCGCGTCCTTTTCCATCTTGAAAGGACTGGAAGCATGTCACGACCACCGGAGCTCCGCAGCCTCGACCAGCTGCTGTCCCTCGCCGACAACGGCGACTACCTGCCCGACCTGCTGTCGCGGATCGAAGCGAACAACGTCGAGATGCGGCAGTTCGCCCAAGACTTCCGAGGCACCGCCAAGGGCAGGATCACCCTGACCATCGACATGAAGACCGACCACTTCGGCCACGTCGAGATGGTCATCGAGGACAAGATCGTCGGCCCCAAGCCGCCGAAGCGCAAAGCCGTCGGCTGGATGACCGGCGACGGCGCCCTGACCACCCAGAACCCCGCCCAGTCCCGCATGGAGGTCCGCGATGTCGGCGGCCACCGCGAGCTGCGCACGGCCGAATAAGGAGAGCCGACAGTGACCCAAGAAACCCCGAAGAACATCGCTGAGACGATCATCGACGAGATGCGGACGCGCGGCGATTTCAGGTATGTCAGCTTCCCAACCTCGGAAGAGCCGGAAAGCCCGACGCTGATCATCGCGCCGAAGGATTTGGTCTTGCACGACCTGACCCGGCAGCACCGCGAGGTGATCGAGGCGCTGAAGCCGTTGCAGCGGACTGGCAAGGCGACGCTGGAGGACCTCGACAGCCTGATCGCATGGACTAACCGCTTCAAGAGTGACAGCACCGTCCTCTTCGGCCAGCTGCAGCCGACGCCGAAGCTGACGGCTATCGCGGACTACCACGGCGCAGGCGCTTCCAAAGTTGCCGCCGAGAGGGGTGATCCTACCGCCAGCTACGGTCGGCACACGGCGCTATACACGTTCCCGGTCTCCGACGAGTGGAAGCGCTGGACCGCGATCAGCGGCAAGGCTCTTATGAAAGACGAGTTCGGCGAGTTCATCGAGGAGAACGCCAAGGATTTCCTCGACCCGACGCCGGCGCTGCTGAACAGCACAACCGAAGGCGCCGAGCCGTGGGAACAGCGGATGATTGAGGTCGCCGCCAAGGTGCAGGGCCGCTTTGGGCAGTACGCTGCGCTGGCGCAGCTGTCGCGCGAGTTTCAGGTGCACGAGACCGGACACCTGCAGGTCAGCACCAATCGCGACACCGGCGAGACGCATGTCCAGTTCCTGGACGAGCACCGTGGCCCCGACGGCGCTCCGCTGCGCCTGCCGAACCTCTTCATGGTGGCGATCCCGGTTTTCGAGGAAGGCGCACTCTACCGGCTCGCCGTTCGCTTCCGCTACCGGAAGGCGGGCGCCGACGTGCGCTTTATCGCGACGCTCTACAACCCCGAGGCCGCGCTGCGCGATGCCGCCCGCGAGGCGCTGAACCGCGCCGCCGAGGAAACCGGCGTGCCGCTGATGATGGGTGTGCCCGGGAGGCGCGCGCTGAACACGCCGGGCGCTGCTCCGGCGTCTGGACTCCCTGCTCATGAAGGAACGACTGCCATGCCTCACTTTGACCAGGCTCAGCTTCAATCCATGCGCGCCGCGGCGCGCGCTTTCCTGACAAATCCGGAACTCGCTGCCAAAACCTCTCCGCAGTTCCGAATTATGATGCTCAACGTAGTTCGGAGCAGCCGCGGGTCCGCCCCGCGCCAGCGCCACTGCGCCGCCAATACAATCAGCCCGACCGGTCCGGAAGGCGGTGCGGCATGATTGAGCGAAATGGCCATCTGCGGCTTGCCTGGGACGCTGATGCTCCGAGGCGAGCCAGGGACAACTTTGACCGAGCGTTGCAGAACAATCTCGAGAAGTATCCACCACCACCTCGCGGCGGCGACCCTGTGGGCATAATGATGCTCTGCGTGATCAGCAGTGCCGCCAGCGCGCTCTTCGCTCTATGGTGGCTCCTGTGACGCTGTTCGACCTCGGCAGTGTCTTCCTTGGCAAGCTCATGGCCGAGAACCTCGAGCTGCATCACCGTGTGACTCAGCTTGAAAAGCGGGTCGAGCAGCTGAGCGGGTCGATGACGCCGGAAGCACCGCGGATTGTCCGTCCGAAAACGCCACCGCGCCGGTTCCGCGCGGCCCCTCTGGCCGAGGGCAGGGCTCAGCTGTGAACCCGCAGCTGACCTGTGACTCGCTGTCCGTCGAGGCGATCGAGGTTCTCGACAGCACCGGCGCATGCCGTGTCGTTAGCATCGCCTTAGGCGAGATCGTGCGCGCGGACGGCCCAGTCACCATCCGTGCCATGGCCGACCTCGAGCCGGCCGAGGCGCGCGAACTCGCTTACGACCTGATCGACGCAGCCGACAAGGCCGAGAGTACTGATGAGCTGCGCCAGGTCCGCAATCTGTCCTCAGTTTCCTGATCAACGGGAAAAACCACATGAACCCGCGTATGGCCGCTCTCCGCTTCCGCGCATGGCAGATCAGCCAGGCCCACGACGGCAACCTGACGATGGCGCAGCTGGCCCAGGTGCTAGACGTGCCGAGCCGCAGCCTATCGGCCGCACTGCGCGGCCAAAAGTGGGTCCTTGCACTGCGAACGTCGGCACTGGACGTGCCAATCAAGCCGGAGTTTGCGAGCAGCGTCGGCTTTAGAGTTATGATGGATGCCAAGTCGTTTCTTGGGGTGCCGGCATGAGCGGCCCCCTGACTTGGCGCGGCGAGATCGAAGCTGCGGAGAAGCGGCTGAGGGAGGCAGGATGACTGACTATCGCGCGATCGACCTGGCCGGCATGCAGCCAGCCCAGCTGGCCTCGCAGCCGGCGCCGCAGCTCATGTGGATCGAGATCAAGGACCTCGTGATCGACGACCGATACCAGCGACTGCTGGCCGAGGGCAACAAGCGGGCGATCTCGAAGATCGCCGCCGACTTCCGCTGGTCTCGCTTCTCCCCCGTGCTGGTCGCGCCGATCGAGGGCGGGCGCTATGCCCTCATAGACGGCCAACACCGAGCCCACGCAGCTGCGCTGTGCGGCATCGAGCGCGTGCCGGCAATGGTGGCACTGGTTGCGCCGGAAGAGCAGGCCGCCGCCTTCATCGATGTGAACACGCGCCAGATCCGGGTGTCTCCTCACCAGATCTTCCGCGCGGCGCTTCTAGCAGGAGAGGACTGGGCAGTCCGCTGCCGTGAAGCTGTGGAAGCTGCTGGGTGCCGCCTGATGGGCAGTAACGCGAACACAGCCAGCAAGAGGCCAGGCCAAATCTACGCGATTGGTCTCATCCGGCGCATGATTGAAGCCCACCAGGAGAAAGCGGTCACCGTCGGCCTAACTGCGATGCGAAAGTACGACGCCGGGGCCATCCCGAACTATTCCGACGCTCTGCTGACGCCTTGGCTGGGCGCGGTGGCGGCGACCGGTGCCGCTGTGGAGGAGTTGGTTGAGGTGCTGCGCAGCCGGCGGCCTTGGCTCGTCATCGACGCCGCCGACCGCATGGCAGAGGCCGATGGGAAGCCGAAGGCCACCATGAGGAGGGACTTCTTTATCATTGCGATACAGGCTGGCCGCGAGTGTGTGCAGTGATGCTATCGCGGTCGTCTGAACAGATAGGCCTCAAGCCACTTCTCCGCTCTCCGACGAGTCCTAAACCCCGGCAGGTTGATTGTTCCTGCGTCGCCGGAGCAATTAACTGTCCGTATGTGGAACACCTTATGAAGTTGGTTATCCACGACTTTTGCCACTTGCTGTACTTCATAGAGAACCATCTGCATGTCCTTTGTGTCTCACGACTGCATAAGCAGGTGGAATCAACTGTCTTGTTGCCATTGATAGCTCACCCCGTTGTATGCACAAAATGGACGTCGCGTAAAAGTTGTAATGAGCCGAGAGCTTGTCGGCTTGGACGACGGGCGCCTCAGGTATGACCTCCGCGCTCCACCAGTTCCACGCGCTGCGCCCCTTCGGCGGCTTTGACCTGATCATGGCGGACCCGCCCTGGAGCTATGAGATGCGCTCCGAGAAGGGCGAAGGGAAGTCGCCGCATTCGAAGTACGCCTGCATGTCGATCGACGAGATCTGCAAGCTGCCGGTCTCGGCGCTGGCGGCGCAGGACTGCCTGCTGTGGCTCTGGGGCCTGAACACGATGCTGCCGCAGGCGCTGCGCGTAATCCAGGCGTGGGGCTTCCAGTACAAGACCGGCGGGCACTGGGTGAAAACGACCAGGAACGGCAAGCTGAACATGGGCACCGGCTACCTGCTTCGCGGGGCTGGTGAGCCGTTCCTGATCGCTACCCGCGGCGCGCCGAAGACCACGAAGGGCGTCCGCTCGGTGCTCATGGGCCAGATCCGCGAGCACAGCCGCAAGCCCGAAGAAGCCTTCGTTGCGGCCGAAAAGTTGATGCCGAACGCCAGGCGCATCGAGGTCTTCAGCCGGCAGAAGCGGGCAGGGTGGTCCAACTGGGGCCACGAGGCCGAGAAGTTTCAGGAGGCTTGCTAATGGGGCGCCGTGTCACCTTCACCGAGGCACAGGTTCGCCGGGCCGTGAAGGCCGCCCGCGAGATAGACCCGGGCGCGATCATCGAGGTGACACGAGAGGGCACAATCCGCATACTGCCGGCGCTCGCGCAGCAGTCGCCGCGCACGGACATAGACGAGTGGTTAGATGGCTCGAGTTAATCTCACGGGCATCCATCGCGTCCGCAAGAAGCTCGCGGATGGCCGGGTGCAGGAATATCACTACGCGTGGCGAGGCAAGGGCGCGCCGCGCTTCTGGGACAGCTCGAGCGGGGTCAGGGTCGGCTCGGCCGATTACCTGGCGGCGCTGTCTGATTGCACGCCCCGAGGAGCAGCAGCCAAAGGCAAGTTTCGCGCTGCGATCCTGGCCTTCATGGACAGCTCCGACTTCACCAGGCTGGCACCGAGGACGCAGGCCGACATGCGCAAGTCCATTAACCACTCACGAACTGGCATAGACGCAAAATTCGGTTCCGCGCCGATAGCGGTCTTCGATGATCCTAGGATCCGCAGCCAAGCTCTGCAGTGGCGCGATGGCATAGGCGGCAAAGTTGGCGATGATCGCATCCGCCACCTTCAGCGCATCGTGAGCTTCGCGATCGATCGCAACATGATCCGCATGAACCACCTCCGAGACATCCGCTCGGTCTACAAGGCGCAGCGGGCCGAGATATTCTGGCTGCCGGACGAGGTCGACGCCTTCATGGGCGGCACACCTGCTCATGTGGCACGCATCCTTGCCATTGCACTCGAGACGGGGCTGCGGCCGGGCGACCTGGTGCAGCTGTCTCGTGAGCACGTGCATCGGACGCCGCACGGCCGGCGCATCGTGATCTGGACGCAAAAGCGAAAGCGGCTCGCCTCTATCCCTGTGACCGATCGCATGGCGGAGTTGATCGACGCGACACCTGCAGACCAGGCGAGACTGATCGTTAACAAGCGCGGGCAGCCCTACCAGCACGAGAACTACCTCGGCGACGCGGTCAGCTCATGGCGTGACCAGCTGAAGCTCCGACGCGAGCTCCGGCTCTACGACGCGCGAGGCACCGCCGCGACCAGGCTCCTGGAGGCAGGCGCCGACCTGAAAGAGATTGCCACGCATATGGGGTGGTCGCTGAAGCACGCCTCCGAGGTGATCGAGCGTTACGTCGCGCTGTCGCCGGCGATGTCGGATAGCCTCGCGGAGAAGCTCAGGAAGGCCGAAACAAGAACCAAACTGTAAACCGCCATGTAAACCGGGGTACTTGGGAAGGTGCTAAGTGGTGGTCGGGGCGAGAGGATTCGAACCTCCGACCTACGGTACCCAAAACCGTCGCGCTACCAGGCTGCGCTACGCCCCGACCCGGCGCTTCTAGCGCAGCCGCGGGCGGCGGGAAAGCCCTAACGGCAGGGCTGCCGCGCAATCCGCTGGTCGAGCCGGGGATGGGCCATCGCCTGTCCCGGCGCGAGGCCCAAGCGCGCCGCCTCGCCGCCCGCGATCTCGAGGATCATCAGCCGGTCGCGGTCGGGATCGCCCGGCGCGGCGCCCGGGATGGGCGTCTCGTCCAGCGGAATGGCGTTGCGGTGGATGTGGCGGATCTCGCCCCGCGCGTCCATGAAGATCAGGTCCAGCGGGATCAGCGTGTTCCGCATCCAGAAGCTGACCTGGCGCGGCGTGTCGTAGATGAACAGCATGCCTTGGCCGGCCGGCAGCTCGCGCCGGTACATCAGTCCGCGCGCGCGGGCGGCCTCAGTGTCGGCGATCTCGACCTCGAAGGCGAGGGGCGGCTGCGCGAGCCGCGTGAAGATCGCGATATCCTCGCGACATTCGAGCGAGGCAGCCGTGGTTTCGGCAGCGGCAGGTGCGGCGCCGATCGGCCCGGCAACGGGCGCGCCTCCCAGCAGCAGCGCCGCCAGAAGGGCGGCAGCGGCCCTATTCGGCCACATGGACGAGGAAGGACTGCGCAAGACCCGTCATCTCGGATTTCGGCTCGCCCGCATCCTCGACGCATTCGTCCTTGCCCGCCTCGCGCAGCGCGGCGTCCCAGGGCGCGATCTGCGCCGCCATCAGGCCGCGCGGCCCCTCGACGATTCTGACGCTGATCGCCTCGCCGATGGAAAGGTCGGCAAAACCGGAATGGCGGATGACCTCGATATGGACGAAGACATCCTCCGGATGACCGAAGATGTTGGCGAAGCCGAAGCCCTTGGACTTGTCGAACCACTTCACGCGGGCCGGACGCAGGGGAAGCGCGTCCAGATGCTCGATGACCTCGATGTCGATGTCGGCGATGGGGGGCTGGCCGTCGGTGACGGGCGGGTCGATGGACAGCACCTCGGCCGCCTGCAGCCCGCGCGCCGTCTCCTGGACGAGGGCCGAAACCCGCGACTGGTCAGCGACCGAGCTGCGCCCGAAATTGCGCAGGACGTTGGCGTGAAGAAGGATGTCGGTCCCGCCCGCATCATCCCGGATGAATCCGTATCCCTTGGCCGGGTCAAACCATTTGACCAGCCCGGTCACGCGTCTGAGACCCACTTCTTCACCCATTACATCTACCACGCCTTCAAGCACTTTGCAGATTGAGCAGAAATAGGCGTCTTCGACACCAAGCGCAATCGCATTAGGGCCATGTTACCATATCCTTGCCGAGTCGCGCAGCGGAACCTCATCTTCTTCATGGGGACAGGCGGGTTATGGCCCATCCGTTTTCGCCGGCCGTCCAGCGGAATCGGTCGTGCAACCGGAAGGCGCCATCGGCCCAAAACTCTACGTGCGTTGGGCGAATCCTGAATCCGCCCCAGAAGGGCGGGCGCGGCGGGTTCGTCCCGTGGCGCAGCCCCATCCGCGCCGCCTCGGCCATTAGCGCGGCGCGACTCTCGAGGGGCTGGGACTGCCGCGAGCTCCAGGCACCGATTCGGCTCTGCAGCGCGCGGCTGGCGAAATAGGCGTCGGCGGCCGGTCCGTCCTCGCGCGTGACGGTGCCGCGCACCCGCACCTGACGGCGCAGCGACTTCCAGTGCATGACGAAGGCCGCCTTGCCCGAATCCGCGATCTGCCGGCCCTTGGCGCTGTCATAGTTGGTATAGAAGACGAACGAGCCGTCCCGGCCCGCCCCGTCGATGTCCTTCAGCAGCACCATCCGCACGTCCGGCATGCCGTCCTCGTCCACCGTCGCAAGGGCGATGGCGTTCGGATCGTTCGGCTCCGAGGCCTCGGCCTCGGCCAGCCAGCGGCGGGTGATCTCGAAAGGGTCGTCGCCTGCAAACAGTCCGCTGCGGTCGTTCATCGCGCCGTCCTTGTGCTTGATGCGTTGCCGGGATTGGCCTAATCACCCCGTTAAAGGTTTGAAAGCGCGGGGGACAGGCGATGTCAAGCGAGCGGACGGTTGAGCGCAGGGCCGGCCTGATGGCCGGCAAGCGCGGCCTGATCATGGGGCTTGCCAACGACAAGTCGCTGGCCTGGGGCATCGCGAAGGCGGTCGCGGCCGAAGGCGCCGAGCTGGCCTTCAGCTACCAGGGCGAGGCGCTGAAGAAGCGCGTCGGGCCGCTGGCCGCGCAGGTCGGATCAAGCCTCGTGCTGCCCTGCGACGTGGGGGACGAGGCGTCGATGGACGCGCTCTTCGCGCAGCTGGCCCAGAGCTGGGGCAGCCTCGATTTCCTCGTCCACGCCATCGGCTATTCCGACAAGGAGCAGCTGCGCGGCCGCTATGCCGAGACGACGCGCGAGAACTTCATCACCACGATGGACATATCGGTCTACAGCTTCACCGCCGTCACGCGCCGCGCCGCCGCGATGATGCCGAAGGGCGGCTCGGTTCTGACACTGACCTATTACGGGGCCGAGCGGGTAATGCCCCATTACAACGTCATGGGCGTCGCCAAGGCGGCGCTTGAGGCCTCGGTCCGCTATCTCGCCGAAGATTTCGGCAAGGACGGCATCCGCGTGAACGCGGTCAGCGCGGGGCCGATCAAGACGCTGGCCGCCAGCGGCGTCGGCGACTTCCGCTACATCATGCGCTGGAACGAGCTGAATTCCCCGCTGCGCCGGAACGTCACGCAGGAAGACGTCGGCAAGTCGGCGCTGTATCTGCTTTCGGACCTCGGCAGCGGCGTCACGGGCGAGGTGCATCACGTCGATGCGGGGTACCATGTCGTCGGGATGAAGGCGGTCGATGCGCCCGACATCGCGGCGCCGGGCCGGGACTGAGGCGAGACGCGCATGATCCAGCTGACCGCCGCGCAGATGGGCCTCTTCATCGCCACGTTGTCGGCGGCGATCCTCTCGCCCGGTCCGGGCGTGATCGCGGTGAGCCAAGGCGCCTTCGCCTTGGGACGCCGGCACGCGCTGGCCTATGGCTGGGGCCTCGCGCTCGGCGCCTCGTTCTGGTGCCTCTTCGCGCTGCTGGGCCTGACCGCGCTGTTCCGCGCGGCGCCCTGGACGCTGGCCACGCTCAAGGTGCTGGGCGGCGCCTATCTCGTCTGGATCGGCTGGCAGATGTGGCGCCACGCGGTCGAGCCGGTGCCGCAGGCCGCCGCCGGCGGCATGGGCTTTTCCGCCGGCATGGTGCTGAACCTCGCCAATCCCAAGCCCGCGCTCTTCTATTCGGCGGTGCTGCTGTCGATCTTCCCGGCGGTGCTGGCGCCCGCGGACAAGGCGGCGATCTACGCAGTGGCCTTGTCGGTCGAGCTGTTCTTCTATACGGCGCTGGCGAGCCTGATGGCGCTGCCGCTGCTGCGGCGGCGCTACTATGCCGCGAAGTTCTGGATCGACCGGGGCGCCGGTCTGGCCATCGGCCTTCTGGGCCTGTCGCTGATCCTGCGCCACTGACGATCCCCCGTGCCCGAAGGAGATGACCGTGAACGACCGCCTGCCCCATGAGAAGGGATTCCATGTCAGCTGGGACCAGCTGCACCGCGACGCCCGCGCCCTGGCCTGGCGCCTCGACGGGACCGAGTGGCGGGCGGTGGTCGCCGTCACCCGCGGCGGGCTCGTTCCCGCGATGATCGTCGCGCGCGAGCTGGACATCCGCACGATCGACACGATCTCGATCCGATCCTACAAGGGCGTGGGCACGGCGGCGGGGCAGGGCCAGCTCGAGGTGCTGAAAAGCCCCGACGCGCAGCTGATGGGCGATGGCGAGGGGATCCTGGTCGTCGACGACCTGGTGGACAGCGGCCGCACGCTGGAACTGATCCGCGAGATGTATCCCAAGGCGCATCTGGCGACGGTCTACGCCAAGCCGAAGGGCAAGCCGATGGTCTCGACCTGGGTGACCGAGGTCAGCCAGGACACCTGGATCTTCTTCCCGTGGGACATGGCGCTGCAATACGTCCAGCCCTTCCGCGGCGAGGACTGAACGTGAAAAAGGCCCGCGCAGGGCGGGCCTTTTCCTGAAGCGGCAGGCTTACTCGGCCAGCGCGGCCTCGTAGCGGGCCGAGACCTCGTCCCAGTTCACCACGTCCCACCAGTTCTGCAGGTATTCCGCGCGGCGGTTCTGGTAGTTCAGGTAATAGGCATGCTCCCACACGTCGTTGCCGATGATGGGCGTGCCTTGGACCTCGGCCGCGTCCATCAGCGGGTTGTCCTGGTTCGGCGTGGTCGTGATCTCCAGCTGGTTCGCGTCGTTCACGATCAGCCAGACCCAGCCCGAGCCGAAGCGCGCGGCGCCGGCGTCGTTGAAGGCGGTGCGGAACTCCTCCTCCGAGCCGTAGACGGCGGTGATCGCTTCGGACAGCGCGTCCGACATCTCGCCGCGCTCGCCCTCGGGGGCCATGATCTCCCAGAAGAAGGTGTGGTTCCAGTGACCGCCCGCGCTGTTGCGGACCTGGTTGGGGTAGGTGCTGGCCGAGGCGAGGATCTCCTCGATCTCGATGTCGGCGGGGATGACGCCGTTTTCGACCGCATCGTTAAGGTTGTCGACGAAGGTCTGGTGATGGCGGCTGTGATGCAGCTCCATCGTCTGCGCGTCGATCACCGGCTCCAGCGCGTCATACGCGTAGCCCAGCTCGGGCAGGGTGAAGGCGCCGGCATCGGCGTCCTCGGCGGCCGCCTCGGCGGCGGGCTCGCCCTCGGCCGCGGCCTCGTCGCTGCCGTCGGCCGGCGCAGCCTCGTCCTCGGTCGCCTCGTCATCCGTCGCCACGTCATCCGTCGTCGCCTCGGTGGCGGCGGCATCGGCGGCAGGCGTCTCCTCGACCGGGGTCTCGACCGCGGCCTCGGCATCGGGCGGAGTCTCGGTTTCGGCGGTCTGGGCATAGGCCATCAGCGGAAAGGCGGCAACGGCGGTGGCCAGGGCAAGTCTCTCAAGCATCGCGTCCTCCTGAACATTGAGCTTCCCAAACGGACGCTTGGCGGGATCGTTCCGAACCAGGCGCCGATTACTGGGCGTGCCAGTGCAGTCACGGACGGGGCGGTGCTTTTCGTGCATTCTTTTTGGGAACCTGAAGTTGATCCGGCGAATTGTTCAGACAATCGCGCCCTGCGGCGCTTTCCGAACAGGAGGATACGACATGCGCAATCTGCTTCTGACCACCGCCCTGGCCCTGCCGCTGAGCCTTGGCGCTGCTTTCGCCCAGGACACGGCCACCGATCCCGCCACCACTCCGGGGACCGAGCCGGTGCCGATGGCGACCGAGACGGACACCGACGCGACGACCACCGACACCACCACCGACATGACCACGACCGAGCCCGCCACGGACACGATGGCGACTGATCCGGCGACCGACCCTGCGATGACCACCACGGCCGAGCCGATGGCCGATCCCGCGACCGACCCGGCCGCCGCCGACATGCAAGCCGGCGAGACCGACCAGGCGGAAGCCGCCGCGGCCGCCTCGGCCAGCGAGAAGGTCATGCAGGAGCAGGCCTCGAACGAGCTGCGCATTGACTGGGTCACCGGCACGAACGTGCAGTCGCCCGACGGCGAGAACATCGGCTCGATCAGCGACGTGATCGTCGACGGTGAGACGGGCGAGCTGAAGGCCGCAATCGTCGGCGTGGGCGGCTTCCTCGGCATCGGCCAGAAGCAGATCGCCTTGCCGTGGGAGCAGCTGCAGATCAACTACGACGCCCGCGAGATCATGAGCGACCTGACCCGCGACGAGGCTGACGCGGCGCCCGAATACGTCTTCCGCGACCGCGAGGACGCCCCGGCCGCCGACGGCACGATGGCGACCGACCCGGCCGCCGCGCCGATGGGCACGACCGACCCGGCCGCCGCGCCGATGGGCACTACCGATCCGGCGATGAACACGACCGCGCCGACGGCCGACCCGGCCATGGCGCCCGCCGACCCGGCCATGACCACCGACCCGGCCATGACCACCGATCCGGCGATGGAGCCGGCCGAGGATGCCGCGACCGCTCCGGCCACCGAGACGGTGCCGATGGCGACCGAAGGCGAGGCGGTGACGGACGAGCCGATGGGCACCGAGACCGAGACGCCGCCGGCCAGCAACTGATCGGCACGGCAGAAGAAGAGGGCGGTCCCGCGAGGGGCCGCCTTTTTCGTTGCGCCTCCCGCGCCGGATCAGGCGCCGCGCATCCGGCTTTCGGCCAGCAGGCCCTCCTCGTCCAGGATCGGATGCGAGACGGCCGCGAGATGGGCGTTGATGCGCTTCAGGTCGCGCAGCATGTCGAGGTGCAGCGATGACGTCTCGATGCTGGCGCTGTCCCCCTCGCGCAGGCGGATCAGGTGGCGCTGCGCGGACTGCCGCTCGAAGTTGCGGATCTCGACCTTCTGCTCCATCACCTGCCGCGCGAGGTCGCGGTCGCCCGTCATGAAGATCGTCTGCGCCATCAGCAGCGTCTCGCGCGTCATCAGGAACATGCTGTCCAGCTCGCGATAGCCGGCATCCGAGAAGCGCAGCCCCAGCCCCACCTTCTTGCGCACGCCCGCCGCGAGGCCCTTCTCGATGATGTCGCCGACATGCTCGAGGTTGATGACATAGTCGAGGATCGCGATGGTGCGGCGGCGGTCCTCCTCCTCGGCGTCGCGGCCGAGGCGCGAGAGATAGGTCTTGACCTGCTGCTGGCGCAGGTCGACCCGGTCCTCCAGCTTCGAGACCTCGGCCAGGGGCGCGCTGTCGTTCTTGCGGAAGGCGAGGCGGGTCTGGTCCAGCATCCGCGCCACGTCGTCGCCGATCGCCAGCGCCTCGCGGCTGGCCCCGGCCAGTGCCAGCGTCGCGTGCTCGAGGCTCGCCTCGTCCAGCCAGCGCGGCGCCGCGTCGGGCGCTTGCGGCGCGTCGGGGATGGCGCGGTGCAAGAGCCGCGCGATGGGACCGGCCAGCGGCCAGATCAGCGCGGCCAGCACGAGGTTGAAGGCCAGATGCGCCTCGACCGCCAGCGCCGCGGGCCCGGGCACGAGGCCGGTCAGCGTCTCGGCCAGAAGCGGTGCGAAGGGCAGAGCCGCCAGCGCGCCGATGCAGCGGATCAGCAGGTTGCCCGCCGTCAGCCGCCGCGCCTCGACCGAGCCGCGCGCGGTGATCAGCACCGGCGCCAGCGCCCCGCCGATGTTGGCGCCGAGAACCAGCACCACCGTCAGCGCGCCCGGAACGTCCAGCGACAGGACCAGCAGCACCGCCGCCAGCGAGGACGAGCAGACGACGGCGATGGCGGCGCCGAAGATCAGCGCGACGGGCCAGCTACGGTCGAGAAGGGCAAGGAAGGCCGCCATCTCGGGCGCGCCGCGCAAGGGGGACGTTGCCTGGCCCAGCAGCGCCAGCGAGATCAGCATCAGCCCCAGCCCGATCAGCGCCCGCCCGGTTCCGCTCAGCGCCGGGGTCCGCCTGCGGCTGGCGACGACGCCGGCCAGCACCAGCGCGGGCGCGATGACGCCCACGCCCGAGGAGAGGATCAGCGCCGTCATCGCAGTGCCGACATTGGCGCCCAGCAGCACGATCTGCGCCATGCCCGCCAGGATCAGCCCCCGCTCGACGAAGGAGGCCGTCAGCAGCGCCGTCGCCGTCGATGATTGCAGCCCGAGCGTCGCGACGAGCCCGGTCAGGAAGGCGCGCCCGCGCGTCCTCGTGCCAAGGCCCAGGGCCGTCTTCAGCCGCAGCCCGAAGGCGGTGGTGACGCCGTCGCGCACGAGGCCCAGCCCGAAGAGCAGGAGCGCGATCGATCCGCCGATCTGAAGGAAGACGAGGATTGAGTTCATCGGCGGACTTCTTCGCAGGGGCAGGGCAGGAAGCCGCCGCTCACGGGGTTGATCCTGCCGCTTTCCTCCAGCGCGTCAAGCCAGCGGGACATGCCCGGCCAGCGCCGGGGTCCAGAGGCGCGCCGTTCCTGTCACCGGATCGAAGACGGTCAACTCCGCCGCCTCGCCGGGGGCAAGGCGGGCGGTGCGGCCGATCACCCGCGCCGGCTCGGCCGTCGCCATGGCAAGCGCCCGCGTCAGGGCGGCGTCCGCGTCGACGTCCTCGGCCAGCAGGCGTGCCGTGCGCGCCACCGCTCCGGCCAGCGTCAGGTCGGCGCCGGCGAGGGTGCCGTCCGCCAGCGTCAGCCGCCCCGCGCGGCGCAAGATGCGGCGGCCGCCGAGCTCCATCTCGGTCAGATCCGTCCCCGCGAAGGCCATGCAGTCCGACACGAGAAACAGCCCCTCGGGCCGGGCGCGCAGGGCGACTCGCAGGGCGGCTGGATCGACATGCAGCCCGTCCGCGATCAGCCCGGCGAAGGCGTCGCCCGCCAGCACTGCGCCGACCAGCCCCGGATCGCGATGGCCCATCTGGCTCATCGCGTTGAAAAGATGCGTGGCGCCGCTTGCCCCTGCCGCGAAGGCGGCTTCGGCCTCGGGCAGGGTGCAGGCGCTGTGGCCGAGGGTGACGACCGCGCCGGCCGCGCGCAGGGCGGCGATCTGGTCGGGCCGCGCGGCCGAGGGCGCGAGCGTGACCATCAGCGCCGGCAGCGCCGCCGCTGCCGCGCAGAGGCGCGCCAGGTCCGCGTCCTCCATCGGCCGGATCAGCGCCGGGTCATGCGCGCCCGCGCGGCGCGGGTCCAGATGCGGCCCCTCGAGATGCAGGCCCAGAAAGCCCGGCACCTGCGCGCCTGCGGCCGCGATGCCCGCCGCGATGACGGCATCCGTCACCTCGGGCCGGTCGGTGATCAGCGTCGGCAGGATGCCGGCGGTGCCGAGGCGGCGATGGGCCGCGCAGATGCGCCGCAGCGCCTCCACGTCCGTGCCTTCCCCTACCATCAGCCCCGCGCCACCGTTCACCTGAAGGTCGACCAGACCGGGGGCGATGACGCCCGGCACCTGCGCGGTCGGCGGCCCGGCCTCGGCCAGCGGGGCTAGGGCGGCGATGCGGCCGTCCTCGACCACAAGCGCCAGCCCCGTATGCAGGCACGCGCCGTCGAAGATGCGCGGCGCGGTCAGGACGTGGCGCGCCATCATATCGTCTCCGTCACCTTGCGCAGATGCGGCGGCGTGTCGGGATCGAAGCCCCGCTGCCGGGCCAGCGCCTCGACGCAGGCATAGTAGGTCGCGATCAGGGCCAGCGGCGCCGTCAGCGGGTGCAGTCCCGGCACCGTCGGCAAAAGGCGCGCGCCCGGCGCGGTGCCGCCGGTCACGAAGACATCGGCGCCCTGCGCCGCCAGCCGCTCTGCCGTGGCCAGCAGTTGCGGCAGCGCCGCGTCCGCGACGCCGAGCGCGAGGACCGGAAAACCCCCTTCGACGATGGCGGCGGGACCGTGCAGCACCTCGGCCGCGCTGTAGGCCTCGGCATGAAGGCCCGAGGTTTCCTTCAGCTTCAGCGCCGCTTCCGCGGCGATGGCATAGGTCGGCCCGCGCCCCAGGACGAAGGCGTGGCGGCTTTGCGCCAGCCGCGCCGCCAAGGGCGACCAGTCCAGCGCCACCGCCTGCGCCAGCGCGTCCGGCAGGCCGGCCACCGCGCGGGTGAGGGCGTTATCCTGCCGCCACGCGGCCAGAAGCGCCAGCCCGGCGAGGACCGAGTTCACGAAGGTCTTGGTGGCCGCGACGCTCTTTTCCTCGCCGGCGGCCAGCGCGAGGCAGTGGTCGGCCGCCGCCGCCATCGGGCTGCCCGCGTGGTTCGTGATGGCGATGCCGAGCGCGCCGCCGCTGCGCGCGGCCTCCATCATCTCGACGATGTCCGGGCTGCGGCCCGATTGCGAGATGCCGAGGCAGGCGGCCCCAGCCAGCCGCAGCGGCCGGCGGTAGATCGAGGCGATCGAGGGTCCGACCGAGGCCACGGGGATGCCCGCCTGAAGCTCGATCGCGTATTTGAGGTAGCTGGCCGCGTGGTCGGACGAGCCGCGCGCCACGGTCACCAGCAGATGCGGATCGCGGGCGCGCAGCGCATTGCCGGCCTCGGCCAGCGCCGGTCCGGCCTCGGCGAGGAAGCGGGCCGCCGCCTCGGGGATCTCGGCCACCTCGCGGGCCATGTGGCTCTGGCTCATGGGCTGCTACTCCTGCGCGGGGTCGAGTTGCGGCGCGGGCAGGCGGGCAAGCTCGCGCGCCATGGCGAGGGCGCCGTCGACGCCGGTCCCGGCCGCGGGGCGCTGCGGCCAGAGGCCGGCCAGCCGGGCGGCGTAATGCGGCCCCAGCCCGCCGGTGAAGACGATGTCCATGCTCCGGCCCTGCTGGAGGATCGCGATCGCGCGGCGCAACTCATCGACGGCGGCGTCGAAGAGGCTGCGTGCCGCCGGATCGTCCGAGGCGGTGATGCGCGGCGCGAGCCGGGCGAAGTCCGCCGGCCGGGCGCGGTTGCCGAAGCCGATGATGCCCTCGATGCCGCCATGCTCCGACAGGACCTCCTCGAGCAGCGGGGTCATCGGCTCGAAGCCGTCGGCGGCGCGCATGGCGCGGGCCAGCAGGCTGCGGCCGAGGACCGCGCCGCTTCCCTCGTCGCCCATCAGGAAGCCGCGGCCGCCGAGCTGGCGCAGCGCGCCGGCCTCCTGCACCGCGAAGACCGATCCGGTGCCCATCGCGGCAAGGATGCCATCGGCCGGACCGAGGGCGCCGCGCGCGGCGGTGATGGCGTCGTTGACGATCCGCACTTGGTGGAAGGGTAGGCGCGCGGCCAGTCCCTCGGCCGCGGCGCTGATCGTGCCCCCGGCGAGGCCGAGGACCGCCGTCAGCTCGGGCGCCTCGACCCCGGTGCCGCGCAGCGCTTCTTCGGTCGCCGCAAGAATGCTGGCCGCCGCGCCGCCGAGGTCGGTGTTGATGTTGGCCGGACCCGCGCTTCCCCGGCCGAGGATGCGCCCGGATGCGTCGGCCACGGCCGCGCGGCACCCGCTGCCGCCGCCGTCGATTCCTAGAAACAGCATGCAGCTCACCTCCGGCGCGAAGACTACCAAAACAGGGCCGGCCCACAACCTCGCCCGTGCGGGCGCACGTGCCGGTTGCGACATTTTTTGCGTTTCATGAAGACGCTTTACAGCAGGTCCGGTTTTGGCCTCACATGACCCGCAGGAGGAATCAGATGCCCGTGCGCAGCACCGAAGCCCTGAACCCTGCCGCCGAGGATCTGCATGCCTTGCCGCCCGAGACGGCGATGGCGCGGCTTCTTCTGGCGCAGCAGACGGCGCTGGAGGCGGTGACGCCGGCGATCCCCGCGCTGGTCCGGACGGCAGAGGCCGCAGCCGCCGCGCTGCGGGCGGGCGGGCGGCTCGGATACGCCGGGGCGGGCAGTTCTGGCCTGATGGCGCTGGCCGACTGCCTCGAGCTGCCGGGGACTTTCGGGCTCGATCCGGCGCAGACGCCGATGATCTTCGCGGGCGGTGCCGGCGGGCTGCTGCGCATGGCGGGCGGGGTCGAGGACGACGCGGCCGCCGCGCGGGACGCTCTGGCCAAGGCGGGCCTTGCGGCGGGGGACGTTGTGCTGGTCGTCTCGGCCTCGGGCACGACGCCCTATGCGCTGGCCGTGGCCCATGCCGCACGGGCGCAGGGGGTGACGGTGGCGGGCGTGGCGAATGTCGCCGGCGCGGCGCTGCTGGAGGCGGCGGACATTCCCGTCCTTCTCGAGACGGGGGCCGAGATGGTGGCCGGCTCGACCCGCCTCGGGGCGGCGAGCGCGCAGAAGGTGGCGCTGAACATGATTTCGGTGATGGTCGGGCTGCGGCTCGGCCATGTCCATCGCGGCCGGATGGTGAACCTGCTGGCCGACAATGCCAAGCTGGGCGAACGGGCCGCGCGGATCGTGGCCGAGCTGGCGGAGGTGCCGCCCGCGGCGGCCGAGGCCGCGCTGGCGCGCTCGGGCGGGGCGGTGAAGACGGCGATCCTCGTCGCGCGCGGACGCTCGCCCGACGAGGCCGAGGCGGCGCTTCAGGCGGCCGGCGGCGATCTGACGCGGATCGGTGGCTGAGGCGACGATGTGACAACGGGGCCCGCAGAGGCCCGGAACAGGGAGACGACGATGACCCGCACCCTCACGCTGGCCCTTCTGGCCGGCACCACGCTCGGCGGCATGGCGGCCGCGCAGGACGTTACGCTGACCATCGAGAGCTGGCGCAACGACGACCTGACCATCTGGCAGAGCCAGATCATCCCCGCCTTTGAGGCGGCGCATCCCGGCATCAAGGTCAATTTCGCGCCGACCGCGCCGGCCGAATACAACGCGGTGCTGAACTCGAAGCTGGATGCGGGCTCGGCCGGCGACCTTATCACCTGCCGGCCCTTCGACGCCTCGCTGGAGCTGTACAACAAGGGGCAGCTGGCGGACCTGACCGACCTTGCCGCGATGGCGAACTTCTCGGACGTGGCAAAGTCGGCCTGGCAGACCGATGACGGCGCGACGACCTTCTGCGTGCCGATGGCCTCGGTGATCCACGGCTTCATCTACAACCGCACCGCCTTCGAGGAGCTGGGCCTCGAGCCGCCCGAGACGGTGGACGAGTTCTACGCGGTGCTGGACGCGATCCGCGAGGAGGGAAGCTACATCCCGATGGCGATGGGCACGGCCGACCAGTGGGAGGCCGCGACGATGGGCTACCAGAACATCGGGCCCAACTACTGGAAGGGCGAGGACGGCCGCCGCGCGCTGATCGACGGCGAGGCGAGCCTGACCGACGAGGCATGGGTCAAGCCGTTCCGTCAGCTGGCGCGCTGGCGCGACTATCTGGGGGACGGGTTCGAGGCGCAGACCTATCCCGACAGCCAGAACCTCTTCACCCTCGGCCGCGCGGCGATCTATCCGGCCGGCAGCTGGGAGATCGGCGTCTTCACCCCGCAGATCGAGGGCGCCTTCGAGATGGGCGCCTTCCCGCCCCCGGTCGCCGCAGCGGGCGACACCTGCTACATCAGCGATCACACGGACATCGCGCTTGGCCTGAACCCGGCCTCGCCCAATGCGGACGCCGCGCGGACCTTCCTCGAATGGGTCGGCTCGGCCGAGTTCGCGACGCTTTACGCCAATGCGCTGCCGGGCTTCTTCTCGCTGAACTCGGCAGCGGTCGAGATGGAGGACCCGCTGGCGCAGGAATTCGTCAGCTGGCGCGAGCGCTGCGAGCCGACGATCCGCTCGACCTACCAGATCCTCTCGCGCGGCACGCCGAACCTGGAGAACGAGACCTGGACGGCCAGCGCCAATGTGATCACCGGCGCCGAGACGCCCGAGGACGCGGCGGCGCGGCTGCAGGAAGGTCTGGAAAGCTGGTATCAGCCGGCGCAATGATGCCGGCCCTGACGGGCCGGCGGAAGCCGGGGGGCCTTTTGCCCCCCGGACCCCCCGAGGGTATTTCCGCAACGAAGAAGGACAGGGGATGAGCGCGAGGCGGCCGTTCCGCTGGCATATCGTGGTGTTTCTGGCGCCGGCGGTGCTGATCTATACCGCGATCATGATCCTGCCTCTGTTCGGCACGCTGAACCTGTCACTGATGGCGCGGGAGGGGGGCGAGCGGGTCTTCGTCGGACTGCGGAACTTCGGCGTGCTGTTCGGGGATCCGCGCTGGTCGGCGTCGTTCTGGAACGCGCTCGGCAACAACGCCTGGTTCTTCCTGGTGCACATGCTGGTGCAGAACCCGATCGGGGTCGCGCTGGCGGCGCTGCTGTCCTCGCCGCGGCTGCGGATGGCGGCCTTCTACCGGACGGCGATCTTCATCCCGACGATCCTCAGCTTCGTGGTGGTGGGCTTCGTCTGGAAGCTGATCCTGTCGCCGATCTGGGGGATCGCGCCGGGGATGCTGGACGCGGTGGGGCTGCGATGGCTGTTCGCACCCTGGCTGGGGCGCGAGGAGACGGCGCTGACGACGCTGGCGCTGATCTCGGTCTGGCAGTTCGTCGGGATTCCGATGATGCTGATCTATGCGGCGCTGCTGTCGATCCCCGACGAGGTGATCGAGGCCGCCGAGATGGACGGCATCACCGGCTGGTCGCAGTTCTGGAAGATCAAGCTGCCGCTGATCCTGCCGGCCATCGGGATCATCAGCGTGCTGACCTTCGTCGGCAACTTCAACGCCTTCGACCTGATCTACGTGAGCCAGGGGGCGCTGGCCGGACCCAACGGCGCGACGGACATCCTGGGGACGTTCCTCTACCGCACCTTCTTCGGCTTTCAGTTGCAGCTCGGGGACCCGCATATGGGGGCGACCATCGCCACGGCCATGTTCGGGATCATCCTGGTCGGGGTCTGCCTCTACCTCTTCGCCATCCAGACGCGGCTGCGCCGCTACCAGTTCTGAGCGATGGCCGCCCGCCGCCCCCTGGCTCGCAGCATCGCCGCCCATGCGGTGCTGATCCTCTACACGCTGATCGCACTGTTTCCGGTCTTCGTGATCGTCATCAACAGCTTCAAGTCGCGCCGCGCGATCTTCGCCGAGCCTCTGGCTTTGCCCACGGCCGACAGCTTCGACCTGGTCGGCTACCGGACCGTGCTGGCGCAGGGGGATTTCGTTCTCTACTTCCAGAACTCGATGATCGTTACGTTGGTCAGCCTGTTCCTCGTCCTGCTGTTCGGGGCGATGGCTGCCTTCGCGCTGTCGGAATACCGCTTCCGGGGCAACAGCCTTGTCGGGCTTTATCTCGCGCTCGGGATCATGATCCCGATCCGGCTTGGGACGGTGGCGATCCTGCAGCTGATGGTCGCCTCGGGCCTCGTGAACACGCTGACGGCGCTGATCCTGGTCTACACGGCGCAGGGCCTGCCGCTGGCGGTCTTCATCCTGTCCGAGTTCATGCGCGGCGTCTCGGACGATCTGAAGAACGCCGGCCGGATCGACGGGCTGTCGGAATACCGCATCTTCTTCCGCCTGGTCCTGCCGCTGGTGCGGCCGGCCATGGCCACGGTCGCCGTCTTCACCATGATCCCGATCTGGAACGATTTGTGGTTCCCGCTGATCCTGGCGCCGTCGGAGGCGACGAAGACCCTGACCCTCGGCAGCCAGGTCTTCATCGGGCAGTTCGTGACCAACTGGAACGCGGTCCTCGCCGCGCTGTCGCTGGCGATCCTGCCGGTGCTGGTCCTCTACCTCATCTTCTCGCGTCAGCTGATCCGGGGCATCACCGCAGGAGCCGTCAAATGATCCGCACCCTCGTCGCCGGCCTCGGGAACATGGGCCTTTCCCACGCGCTGGCCTATGAGAGCAGCCCCGAGTTCCAGATCGTCGGCCTCGTGAACCGCAGCACGCCCGATCTGCCCGCGGCGCTGCGCGACCACGCGGTCGAGTGCGATTTCGCCGGCGCGCTGGCGCGACTGAAGCCGGACCTCGTCTCCATCGCCACCTATACGGACAGCCATGCCGACCTGGCCGTGGCGGCGATGGAGGCCGGGGCGCATGTTTTCGTCGAGAAGCCGCTGGCGACGACAGTGGCCGACGCGCAGCGCGTGGTGGATTGCGCGGTGGCGAACGGGCGCAAGCTGGTCGTCGGCTACATCCTGCGCCACCACCCGAGCTGGCAGCGCCTGATCGCCGAGGCGCGGGCGCTCGGCGGCCCCTATGTCTTCCGGCTGAACCTCAACCAGCAAAGCTCCGGCCCGACATGGGAGGTGCACAAGGCTCTGATGCAGACCACCCCGCCCATCGTCGATTGCGGCGTCCATTACGTCGACGTCATGTGCCAGATCACCGATGCGCCGCCGGTCGAGGTGCGCGGCATGGGCCTGCGCCTCTCGGACGAGATCGCTCCCGAGATGTACAACTACGGCCAATTCCAGGTGCTTTTCGCCGATGGCTCGGTCGGCTGGTACGAGGCGGGCTGGGGGCCGATGATGTCGGACACGGCCTTCTTCGTGAAGGATGTCGTCTCGCCCAAGGGCGCCGTCTCGATCCGCATGGCCGAGGACGCCCGTTCGGACGACATCGACACCCATACCCGCACGGCGACCTTGCGCCTGCACCGGGTCGGCACGGGCAGCGAGGACATCAGCATGGCGGGCGAGCCGGGGCATCAGCAGCTCTGCGAGGCCGAGGCCGCCTTCGTCGCCCGCGCCATCACCGAGGATCTGGACCTGTCGCGGCACATGCAGGATGCCGTGGCGTCGCTGGCGGTCTGCCTTGCCGCCGACGAGAGCGTTCGCTCGGGCGCGCCGGTGAAGCTGTGAGCGGCGCGCTGACCCTGACGGGTGTCTCCAAGTCCTTCGGCAAGACCGAGGTGATCCAGGACATCGACCTGACGGTGGAGCCGGGCGAGTTCTGCGTCTTCGTCGGCCCCTCGGGCTGCGGCAAGTCGATCCTCCTGCGGATGATCGCGGGGCTCGAGGATGTGACCACGGGCGAGGTCGCCATGAACGGCCGCCGCATAAACGAGCTGCCGCCGGCGAAGCGCGAGATCGCGATGGTCTTCCAGTCCTACGCCCTCTACCCGCACCTGACCGTGCGCGGGAACATGGGCCTTGCGCTGAAGCAGGCCGGCGAGGGGCGCGCCGCGATCGCCGCCGCCACCGACCGCGCCGCCGGGATGCTGTCGCTGCAGCCCCTGATGGAGCGGCGCCCGGCCGAGCTGTCGGGCGGGCAGCGCCAGCGCGTCGCAATCGGTCGCGCCATCGTGCGCCGGCCGAAGCTGTTCCTCTTCGACGAGCCGCTCTCGAACCTCGACGCGGCGCTGCGGGTGGCGACGCGGATCGAGATCGCGCGCCTGCACCGCGAGTTGGGCGCGACGATGATCTACGTCACCCACGACCAGATCGAGGCGATGACGCTGGCCGACAAGATCGTCGTCCTGCGCGCCGGCCGGATCGAGCAGGTCGGCCGGCCGATGGATCTCTACAACGACCCGGACAACATCTTCGTCGCCGGCTTCATCGGCAGCCCGCAGATGAACTTCCTGCCCGGCGGGCTCGTCGGCCTGTCCAGCGCGCAGGTCGGCATCCGGCCCGAGCATCTGACGATCTCGGCCGAGGCGGGGCAGATCGCCGGCCGCGTCAGCCATGTCGAGAAACTTGGCGGCGAGACGCTGACCTATGTCGCGGCCGAAACGCCGGGCCTTCTGACCGTGCGGCAGTTCGGCGAGCAGGACCACCGGGTGGACGCGCCGGTCTGGCTGACGCCCGATCCCCGCCGCATCCTGCATTTCGATGCCGAGGGTCGCCGCCTGCGCGGCTGACCCCCCGGCTCAGGCGCTCTCGTGGGTGATCTTGGTGCCCAGCACCTTCATGCATTCGCGCATGAAGGCCGCCAGCCCCGTCCAGCCCTTGGCCGAGACCATCGTGCCGTCGACATAGGCCTCGTGCGGCTTCACGTCGATATAGGTGCCGCCGGCCAGCGTCACCTCGGGCGCGCAGGCCCCCAAGGCGGCGACCTTCTTGCCGCGGATCACGCCATCGACCGCGACCAGGATCTGGACGCCGTGGCAGATGGTGAAGATCGGCTTCTGCGCCTCGTGGAAGTGGCGCACGATGTCCTGTATGCGGGGATCGGTGCGGATGTATTCCGGCCCGCGCCCGCCCGCGCAATAGACGGCGTCGTATTCGGCCGGATCGATCTCGGAGAACGTCTTGTTGATCTCGGCGAGGTGGCCGAAGCGCTCGATATAGGTCTGGTGCCCCTCGAAATCGTGCAGCGAGGTCTGGATCATCTCGCCCGCGTTCTTGTCGGGGCAGACGACGTGGACGGTATGGCCCACCGCCTCCATCCCCTGCTGGAAGACAAAGATTTCATATTCCTCGGTGAATTCACCGCACAGCATCAGGATCTTCTTGCCGCTCATTCTTCTTGCTCCTTGGATCGGATGGGCGGCCCGGGGTTGCCCGGGCCGCAAGTGGTCTCAGAACGGCGAGTCGGGGAAGTAGAACTGCTCGGCGTTCTCGGGGGTGATCAGCGGCGCATCCAGCAGAAACGAGCCGCGCATCGGCGCCTGCCCCGTGAACTGCGCCACGGTCATGTACATCGCGGTGGCGATCATCGAGGGCGGGTAGGGGGTCGAGATCGGGGTCATGGCGTTCTCCTCCATCACCATCTCGATCACCTGCTTCATGCCGTTGCCGCCGAGGGCGTAGCGGATGTCCTCGCGGCCCGACTGCTCGACCGCTTCCAGAACGCCCAGCAGCATGTCGTCGTCATTTGCCCAGACCGCGTCGATCTGCGGGTGCTTGGCGAGGTAGTCCTGCATCAGGGTGAAGGCCTCGTCCTGGTTCCAGTTGGCATACTGGATGTCGAGGATCTCGATATTGGTGCCGTCGATGACCTCGGTGAAGCCCTGGATGCGCTCGTCGTCGATCACGGTCGGAATGCCGCGCAGGACAACGATCTTGCCCTCGCCGCCCAGCTGCTCGGAGAGCCACTCGGCGGTGTTGTGCCCCACGGCGATGTTGTCGCCGGCGACATAGAGATCCTGGATGCTGTCATCGGCGAGGCCCCGGTCCACCACGGTGATGAAGGTGCCGGTGTCGCGCACGTTCTCGACCGGGCCGGTCAGCTCTTCCGAGGTGAAGGGCAGGATCACCAGCGCTGCCAGGTCGCGGGTCGAGGTCAGGTCTTCCAGCGCCGAGGCCTGGGCCGAGGCGGATTGCGCCGTCGACAGGACGATGTCGACGTTCGGGAAGGCCTCCTCGATCTGCCGCTCGGCCTCGGTCGCGTGATAGACGACGCCGCCGGTCCAGCCATGGGTCGCGGCCGGGATCGACACGGCGATGACGATGTCCCTTTCCTGCGCGGATGCAGCGGCGGTCAGTGCGGCAAGCGCCGCGCCGGTGGTGAGCAGTGTTTTCATTATCGTTTTCATGGTCTTCCTCCCTCTACTCTCTGCTTGAACAACCCTGCGCCCTCCTCAGCGCAGGAACCGGTGGGCGAGCATCGCGATGATGATGATGACGCCCTGCACCGCGGCCACGAGGTATTCCGACACCATGTCGGACAGCACCATGAGGTTCGCGATGGTCTCGATGATCAGGGCGCCTGCGATGGTGCCCCAGATCCGCCCGCGCCCGCCGCGCAGCATGGTGCCGCCGATGACGACCGCTGTGATGACCTGCAGCTCCCACAGCTGGCCGGTCGTGGGGGTCGCGGCGCCGAGGCGGGGGACGTAGCAGATCGCGGCGATGGCGACGCAGACGCCCTGCAGCACGAAGGCCATGGTCCGAACGCCGGCGACCGAGACGCCCGAGAAGCGCGCGACCTCGGGGTTGGCGCCCGCCGCCTGCACGCGCCGCCCGAACTTGGTGCGATACAGAAGGAACGCGCCCACAAGCACCACGGCCACGGTGATCCAGATCGGGATCGGCACGCCGAGGAAGCTGCCGAAATAGACCGGGCGGTAGGCGGCGCGCAGGTCGCGGTCGATGGGGATCGAGCCGCCGTCGGACATCCAAGTGATCAGCGCGCGGAAGATGCCCATCGTGCCAAGCGTGACGATGAAGGGTTCGATCTTGCCGATGGTGACCACGAGCCCGTTCAAAAGTCCGCAGAGCGCACCGACTATCAGGGCCACACCTGCGCCCATGAAGATGGCGCTTGCACCATAGGTCGGGGCGAGGCTGTTCATCACCAGGATCATCACCCCGGTCACGAAGGCCATCATCGAGCCGACCGACAGGTCCAGCCCGCCCGAGGCGATCACGAAGGTCGCCCCGATCGCGATGATGGCCACGAAGGCCGAGCGGGTGATGACATTGCCGAGGTTCGCGCTGGTCAGGAAGTTGCTGTTGATCAGCGCTCCGACCAGTACGATCACCGCCAGGGCGATCCACGGGCCGAGGTCGGACCAGCGGATCTGCCAGCCGTCGCGGCTGCGGGTCTGGGTCATCTCGACCGTGGTCATGGCGCTGCCTCCTGATGATCCTGGCGACTGCTGGTCGCGGCGTAGACGACGTTTTCCTCGGTGATCTGGTCGCCCGCGAACTCGGCGACGACGCGGCCTGCGCGCATCACGAGGACGCGGTCGGCAAGGCCCACCAGTTCGGACATCTCGGAAGAGATGACGACGCAGGCCCGCCCGTCCCGCACCAGCTTGTCGATGAAGTCGTAGATCTGGCTCTTGTTGCCGATGTCGATGCCGCGCGTCGGCTCGTCGATGATGACCACGGCGGGATCGGTCAGCATGATCTTGGCCAGCAGCAGTTTCTGCTGGTTGCCGCCCGACAGTTGCCCGGCCGTCAGCCGCAGGGACCGGACACGGATGTCGTATTCACTGACCGCCCCCTCCAGCGCGCGCGTCTCGCGGCCGGGATGCAGCATGACGCCGGGATGGGTCTCGGTCAGGGCGGCGAGGGTCAGGTTCTGGGCGAGGTCGCTGCCGAGCAGCAGCCCCTTTCCCTTGCGATCCTCGGTCAGATAGACGACGCCGCGCTTCTGCCAGGCCTTGACGCTGCGCTTGCTCACATCCTCGCCGCGCAGCGCGATGCGGCGGGCGGTGGCGGGGCGCAGGCCCATCAGCCCCTCGATCAGCTCGGTCCGGCCGGCGCCGATCATGCCGCCGATGCCCAGCACCTCGCCCGCGCGGATGGTCAGGCTCGCCTCCTGCCGGCCATGCTCGACCGACAGCGCCTCGATCTCCAGCAGCGTCTCGCCGGGGTCGGTGCGCTTGGGGGGATAAAGCATGTCGAGCCGCCGGCCGACCATTAGCTCGGCCATGCGGCGCTGGCTCATGCCGGCGGCGGGGAAGGTGCCGATCATCTGGCCGTCGCGCAAGACGGTGATGCGGTCGGCCAGTGCCTCGACCTCGTCCAGCCGATGCGAGATATAGAGGACCGCCGCGCCCGCGTCGCGCAGCTGGCGCACGATGGCCAGAAGCGCCGCGACCTCGTCATGGGCGAGAACGGCGGTCGGCTCGTCGAAGATCACCACCTTGCGCGGGTCCAGAAGCGCGCGGGCGATCTGCACCAGCTGGCGCTGCGCCAAGGGCAGGTCGCGCACCAGATCGCGGGGCCGGGCGACAGAGCCGATGCGGGCGAGGACCTCGCGCGTCCGGGCGTCCATCTGCCGGTCGCTGACCGTCCACCACGGCCCGATCTCGCGCCCGAGGAACAGGTTCTCCGCCACGGTCAGGTCGTCCGCCAGCAGGATCTCCTGATGCACCAGGACGATGCCGGCCTGTTCGGCCGTCGCGGCGTCGGGGAAGCTGACCGGGGCGCCTTCCAGCCGGATCTGGCCCACGGTCGGCGCGACATGGCCCGACAGCAGCTTCATCAGCGTGGACTTGCCCGCGCCGTTCTCGCCGATGACCGCGTGAACCTCGCCCGGTTGCAGCGACAGATCGACGCCCGACAGGACGGTAATTGCCCCGTAGGTCTTGCCGAGGCCCTGAACCTCAAGGACGGGCGGCAAGCCGGGATCGGTCGCGGAGCTGGAGGGCTCCGCGGCATGGATGATGCTCAATCGGGTCATGTCAGTCGAAGGCCGGGATCAGGCGATCGCGAGATCGGGTGATATGGGACAGCATCGCCTCGCGCGCGGCAGGACCGTCGCCGGCGCGGAAGGCGGACAGAAGCGCCTCGTGCTCCTCCAGCGCCTCTTGGGTGACGCGGCTGTGGAACATCAGTCGGAAGATGTGGACATGGACGTGGTTGTTGAACAGCGCGGCGCGCACGACCTCGTTGCCGGCGACGCGCATGATCTCGTCGTGAAAGCGGGCATCGGCGCGGGCGAAGCGGGAATAGCGGCTGGTGCGGTCCACCGGCGTCTCGCCATTGCCCATGTCGGCGGCGCGCTGTTCCAGCAGGGCCAGCGTCTCGGGCGTCAGCCGTTCGGCGGCCCGAGCCGCACCCTCGGGTTCCAGCTGCAGGCGGAAGTCGTAGAGATTCTCGAACTCCTTGCGGGTCAGCTGGGGCGCGGCCGAGTAGCCGATCAGATGCGCCTTGCGGACCAGTCCCTCGCGCTCTAGCCGGCTCAGGGCCTCGCGCACTGGGGTCTGCGAGACATCCATCTCGCGGGCCAGCTGGTCGATGGCGAGGCGGGCGCCGGGGGCAAAATCCAGCGACATCAGCCGTTCGTAGATGCTGTTGTAGACGCCTTCGACCACGCTGACGGGGCGAATGGCGGCCCGTCCGGCCTCTCGCATCAATGCCTGTGCCATCTTCGTCCTCTTCTCCTCGGGCCTCCGCCAGTGGCGGCTCCTCGGCCCGATCGCGTGCCCTGTCGCGATCCCTGTTGACATATGACTTGCAAAAGCCATACCCGATGTCAAATACTTTATCGTATACGATATGATAAAAGCGTCGCCGGGAGGCGGCGTTCAGGGGAGGGAACGCGGGATGTACGGAATCATGAGAGCGCCGAGAGAGGTGCTGTTCGGCGCCGGGCAGCGCCACGCGCTTGGTCGGGTCGCGGCGCGGCTTGGCCAGCGCGCGCTGGTCGTGACCGACGAGCGGCTGGCGGCAGATGGCGACTTCCGCATGATGCTGGCCGCGCTCGAGGCCGAGGGCCTGGCCGTGCAGATCGAGGCGGGCACGCTGCCGGACGTTCCCGCGGCCTCGGCCGAAGCCGCGGCCGGGCGCGCACGCGGCTTTGCCCCGGACCTCGTGATCGGCATCGGCGGGGGCTCGTGCCTCGACATGGCGAAATGCCTTGCGCTGCTGCTGACGCATGGCGGCCGGCCGCAGGATTATTATGGCGAGCTGAAGGTGCCGCCTCCGGTCCTGCCGATCATCGCGGTGCCGACGACCGCGGGCACCGGCTCGGAGGTCACGCCGGTCGCGGTGCTGTCGGATGACGAGCGGGTGCTGAAGGTCGGGATCTCCAGCCCCTTCCTCATCCCGACCGCGGCGATCTGCGATCCCGACCTGACCGCCACCTGCCCCGCGATGCTGACCGCCATCGCGGGCGCCGACGCGATGACCCATGCTATCGAGGCGCTGACGGCGATCCGGCGCGCGCCCGATCCGCTGCTGGCCCAGAACCGGGTCTTCGTGGGCAAGAACACCGTCTCGGACCGTTTCGCGCTGGAGGCGATCGAACTGCTCTGGCACGCGCTGCCGCGCGCCGTCGAGGACGGCGAGGACGTCGACGCGCGCGAGGCGGTGATGCTGGGCGCGCTGAAGGCGGGGCTTGCCTTCGGCGTCGCAGGGACGGCTGCGGCCCATGCGATCCAGTATCCCATCGGCGCGCTGACCCACACGGCGCACGGGCTGGGAGTGGCCTGCCTCATGCCCTATGTCCTCGCCTGGAACCGCCCGGCCATCGGCCCCGAACTGGCCGCCATCGCCGCCGCGGCGGGGTTGGACGAGGCGTCCGAGGTCATCCCGGCGCTGTCCGCGATGTTCGCGCGGATCGGCATTCCCCGCTCGCTCGGCGCGCTCGGGCTGGACGAGGGGCGCCTGGACTGGGTGGCCGAGCAGTCCTGCGGCATCGCCCGCCTGATCCAGAACAACCCGCGCCCCATCTCGCTGGACGAGATGCGCCAGCTTGTCGGCACCGCCTTCCACGGCGACCGCAGCCTCGTTCACTAAGGAAAACCGCCATGAGCTTCGATCACCCCACGGACGACCCCGCCGCCCATGCCCGCGGCCTCTACATCGGCGGGCGCTGGCTGCCCGGCGGCGGCATTCCCGTCATCGACCCCTCGACCGGCAGCGCGCTGGCCGAGGTGCCGGACGCCGCGCGCGCCGATGCCGCCGCCGCGGTGGAGGCCGCCGCCGCCGCCGCGCCAGGCTGGCGCGCCACCCCCACCCGCCAGCGCGCCGAGATCCTGCGCCGCTGGTTCACCCTGTTCACCGAACGGGCCCAGGAGTTCGCGCGCCTCATCTCGCTGGAGAACGGCAAGGCGCTGCCCGACGCGCGGGGCGAGGTTGCCTATGCGGCCGAGTTCTTCCGCTGGTATGCCGAGGAGGCCGTGCGGGTGCCCGGCGAATACCGCACCGCCCCCTCGGGCGCGCACCGCATCCTCGTGGACCACGAGCCCATCGGCATCTGCGTGCTGATCACCCCGTGGAACTTCCCGGCCGCGATGGCGACGCGCAAGATCGCCCCGGCCCTGGCGGCGGGCTGCACGGTCATCCTGAAGCCCGCGTCCGAGACCCCGCTCACCGCCTATGCGATGGCCGCCCTGGGCGAGGAGGCGGGCGTGCCGCCGGGCGTGGTGAACGTCCTGACCACCACGCAGCCCGGCCCGGTGGTCGAGGCGATGCTGGCCGATCCGCGCGTCCGCAAGCTGTCCTTCACCGGCTCGACGGGCGTCGGGCGGACGCTGTTGGCGGGTGCGGCGCGGACGGTCGCCAGCTGCTCGATGGAGCTGGGCGGGAACGCGCCCTTCCTCGTCTTCGACGACGCCGACCTGGAGGCCGCGCTGGACGGCGCGATGATCGCCAAGATGCGCAACGCGGGCGAGGCCTGCACGGCGGCCAACCGCTTCTACGTGCAGGCCGGCATCCACGACGCCTTCGTCGACGGGCTAACCCGGCGCATGGCGGCGCTGCGGATCGGGCCGGGCACGGGCGAGGGCGTGCAGGTCGGGCCGATGATCACCGCCAAGGCCGTCGAGAAGATCGACCGGCTGGTGACCGAGGCCGTCGCGCGCGGGGCCACCGCCACGACCGGGGGCGCGCCGCTGGAAGGGCCGGGCTTTTTCTACCCGCCGACCGTGCTGCGCGACGTGCCCGTGAACGCTGCCCTCGCGCAGGAGGAGATCTTCGGCCCCGTCGCCCCCGTCTTCCGCTTCGAGACCGAGGACGAGGCCGTGCGCCTGGCCAACGACACCGAATACGGGCTGGCCGCTTATGTCTATTCGCGTGATCTGGGACGGGCGATGCGCGTCGGCGGGCGGATCGAGAGCGGCATGATCGGCATCAACCGCGGCCTCATGTCCGACCCGGCCGCGCCCTTCGGCGGCGTCAAGCAGAGCGGCCTCGGCCGCGAGGGCGGCGTGCACGGCATCCTCGAGTTCATGGAGCCGAAATACTACGCGCTGAACCTCTGACGCTCAGGCCCGCGGGCGCAGGCGCTCGGCGACGCTGCGGTTCAGCTCCAGCATGGAGGCCATCGCGGTGCGCGCGGCGGACGCGTCGCGCGCGGCAATGGCCTCGGCCACGGCGATATGCCCCTCGCGGCTGACGCGCTCGTTGCTGTCGTCGGCCACGCCCAGCTCGTAGGAGACGCGCAGCATCGTCAGGATCAGCTGGCGCATCTGCCGCATCACGTCGTTGCCGGTCATGTCGAACAGCGTGACGTGGAACTGGCAGTCGGCCGCGAACAGCGCCTCGACATCCTCCTCGGCCGGGTGCATCGCCTGCGCGGCCGCCAGCAGCGTCTCGATCTGGCGGGCCGAGGCGCGCTCGGCGGCCAAGGCCGCCGCGGCCGGCTCGATGATGCTGCGCAGCTCGGTCGTCTCGGCGAAGATGCGGCGGATGCGCGGGTGGTCGGGCGCGTGCCAGGCGACCACGTCGGCGTCGATCAGGTTCCACTCGTCCACCGGGCGGACCCGCGTGCCGTACCGGCGCGCCGTCCGCAGAAGGCGCTTGCCCGACAGGACCTTGACCGCGTCGCGCACCGTGGCGCGGCTGACGCCCAGGCTCTCGGCCAGCTCGCCCTCGGTCGGCATCACCTCGCCCTCGCGGTAGACATCGCTGGCGATGCGCCGGCCGAGCGCCTCGACCGCCTGCTTGGCCGCGCCCGTCGGCAGGGACGAGGCAAATTCGCTCGGGATCTTCAGGTCCAGCACGCGGCGCGCGCTGCCGTTCGGCCGTTGCGAGATGTCCATGTCAAATCCGCCTTTACATCTGATCTAGAGCGCGTCATCATCTGACCTATGTAGCCCCGTGCGGGCTGCCATGGCAACGGCCGGAGCGGGTGGAGGACCTGATGCCGGATCAACCGAGCCCCAAGGGAGGATGACATGATGACATTCAGAACCGCGTTCTGCGCGGCGGCTTTGGCTGCAAGCGTCAGCGTCTTCGGCCTGGCCGAGGCCGAGGCGATGGAGATTAAGTTCGGGATCGGCATGCCCGAGGGCGACTCGCCCGAATACAACGCCCTCGTGCGCTTCAAGGACTATGTCGAGTTCAAGACCAACGGCGAGATCACCGTCCGCCTGTTTCCCAACAACCAGCTGGGCGGCGAGCGCGAGATGATTGAGATGGTCCAGCAGGGCAGCCTCGAGCTGTCCTTCCCGGCGGACGGTGCGATGGCCGGTTTTTACCCACCCATGCAGGTCTGGTCGATTCCCTATCTCTTCGAGTCCGCCCCCGTCGCTTGGCGCGTGCTGGAGAGCGAGTTTGCGGACCGCATGCGCGACGACATCCTGGAGCAGACCGGCATCCGCGCGCTGGCCTTCTCGCAGAACGGGTTTCGGTCCTTCACCAACAACGTCCGCCCGATCATCGAGCCCGCCGACATGGCCGGGCTGAAGATCCGCACGATGGAAAGCCCGGTCTACATGGAGATGGTCGGCGCGCTCGGCGCGACCGCCGTGCCGATCAGCGGGGCCGAGGTCGTGATGGCCCTGCGCCAGGGCGTGGTGGACGGGCAGGAGAACCCGCCGGCCGTCGTCTATACCGGCGGGCATGGCGAGGTGCAGCGCTACTACACGCTGAACGAGCACACCTTCGGCCTGCATGTCGTGATCGCCAACGAGGACTGGTTCGCCTCGCTTGAGCCCGGCCACCAGCAGGTGATCCAGGACGCGGCCAAGCTGATGGCCTGGACCGAGAACCTGCAGAAGACCGAGGGCGACTGGCGCTTCAGCCGCCAGCTGGCCGACGAGATGGGGATGGAGATCCACGTCTCGACCCCCGAGGAGAAGGCGGCCTTCCGCGACATCGCCCAGCCCCCGGTCCTGTCCTTCATCCGCAGCAATGTCGGCGACGAGCTGGTCGACGAGTTGCTGGCGGTCGTCGAGGAAACGAAGGCCACGCTTTACGGCGCGCAGACGCCGGCCGAGTGACCTTCCCCGCGCTCTGCCCGGCTGCGCCACTCGCGGTCGGGCAGGGACCTTTCCCTCAGACACGATGATGTTCCCATGACGCAGGCTGCCACATCGGCCGCGCGGCTTCTGGCGCGCAGCACCGAGATCCTCGCCGCGCTGCTGCTGATCGCGGTGACGATCCTGAACCTCACCCAGGTCGGCGGGCGCTACCTCTTCGCGACCGGCTTCAGCTGGACCGAGGAGGTGATGCGCTACATGATGATCTGGCTGATGATGCTCGGCAGCGTCGCCTGCATCTTCCGGGTCGAGCATATGGGCATCGAGGCGCTGGAGACGCTGGTCCCGGCCCATCGCGTCGCCCTGGTGAAGTCCGCGCTCTACTCCGTCGCCGCGATCTTCTGCGTCGTGATCCTGGTCTATGGCTGGCCGCTGGCCATGCGGAACGCCGCGCAGGTCGCGCCCGCCTCACGCATCCCGATGATCATCCCCTACCTGGCGCTGCCCGTGGGCGCGGCCCTCATGCTGGTGCAGATCGCGCTCAGCTGGCTTTCGGGCTTCGAGCCCGAGGGCGACCAGACCGGCGGCGGCGATGTCGGCACCCCCGCCAGCGACCGCGAGAGGGGCGTGCAATGATCTGGGTCGGCGGTGCCGGCCTCGGGCTTCTCTTCATCGGCGTGCCGGTGGCCTTCGCGCTCGGCCTTGCCGGCATGCTGGGCGTCTGGCTGTCGGGCATCCCGCTCAGCGTGACGGCGACGCGGCTCTTCACGGGCGTCGACAGCTTCGTCTTCCTGGCGGTGCCCTTCTACATCCTGGCAGCCGAGATCATGAGCCAGGGCGGCATCACCGCGCGGCTGATCTCGATCGCCTCCATGGCGACGGGCTGGCTGCGCGGCGGGACGGCCTATGCCAATATCGGCACCTCGGTCATGTTCGCGGGCATCTCGGGCTCGGCGGTGGCCGATGCGGCGGCGCTTGGCCGGGTCTTCACCGAGGAGATGCCGAAGGAGGGATACACGCGCGAGTATTCCGCCGCCGTCACCGCCGCCTCGTCGATCATCGGGCCGATCATCCCGCCCTCGGGCCTTGCGATCATCATGGCGGCGGTCACGGGACTGTCGGTCATCGACCTCTTTCTGGCCGGCATCGGGCCGGGCCTGCTGATGGCCGCCGCCTGCGCGGCCGTCGTGGCCATCGGCGCGCTGCGCGGGCAGCTGCCGCGCCCGCGCCGCCGGGCGCCCACCGGCGAGAGCGCGGCGAAGATGACCATCGAGGCGCTCGCGGTCATCACCCTGCCGGTCATCATCGTCGGCGGCATGATCGCCGGGATATACACCGCGACCGAGGGCGGCGGCATCGCCGTCGTCTACGCCATCTTCCTGTCGGTCGTCGTCTTCCGCGCCATGACGCTGCACGGGCTGTGGCTGGCGTTCCTGCGCGCGGCGCGCACCTCGGCCAGCATCTACCTGCTGGTCGCCGCCGCCACGATCCTCTCCTACGCGCTGAACCTTCTGGGCATCGCCTCCTGGGTGGCCGGGACCGCCAGCATCTTCCAGGACAGCCCGATCCTGTTCCTCTTCGCCGTGGCGCTGCTGATGCTGGTCCTCGGCACCTTCCTCGACATCGGCGCCGCCATCCTGATCTTCGCGCCGCTGCTGATGCCGGTGGTGCGCGAGCTGGGAATCGACCCGCTGCAAGCCGCCATGGTCATCATGCTGACGCTGGCGATGGGCCTCGTGACGCCGCCGGTGGGGGTGGTGCTGTTCGTCGTCATGCGCGTCGGGCGGATCGGGCTCATCCCGCTGATGCGGGCGCTGGTCCCGTTCCTCATCGCCCAGCTTGTCGCCATCGCGATCATCTGCCTCGTGCCCGGCATCTCGTCCTGGCTGCCCAGCCTTCTCAACTGACGGAACGTCCCCCATGAAGATCACCGGCATCAGCACCACGGTCGTGAACGCGATCCACCGCAACTGGATCTTCGTGAAGGTCCAGACCGACCAGCCGGGCTTGCATGGCTGGGGCGAGGCGACGCTGGAATGGAAGACCCGCGCCGTCTGCGGCGCCGTCGAGGACCTCGCCCCCTTCGTCATCGGCGAGGACCCCCGCCGGATCGAGCACATCTTCGCCAGGATGACCCGCTTCAGCTTCTGGCCGCTCGGCGCGATCGGCCTGTCGGCAGTTTCGGCGATCGACCAGGCGCTGTGGGACATCAAGGCCAAGGATCTCGGCGTTCCGGTCTGGCAGCTTCTGGGCGGGCAGGTCCGCGACAAGGTGCGCGTCTACACCCACCTGCGCCGCGCGAAGATCGGCGCGCAGGTCGGCACCGAGGACATCGGCGCCTTCTGCGACGCGGTGCAGGAAACCGTCGAGATGGGCTACAACGCGGTAAAGCTGGGCTTCGTGCCCTATTGCGGCTACGAGGCCGAACTGCGCGACGTGCTGCATGTCGAGAAGACGGCGCAGGCCGTACGCGAACGGGTCGGCGAGGGCGTCGCCATCATGACCGACTTCCACGGCCGCCCCGCCTCGGTCGAGGCTGCCCGCGCCTTCATCGAGGTCATCGCGCCCATTCGCCCCCTCTTCGTGGAAGAGCCGATCCAGCCCGGCAACGCCGCCGCCATGGCCGATCTGTCCCGCCGCGTGTCCTGCCCGCTGGCCACCGGCGAGCGGCTCTTCACCCCGCGCGAGTTTGCAGAACTCGCCGAGTTGCGCGCCGTCAGCCATGTCCAGCCCGACCTCAGCCATTGCGGCGGGCTGACTGGCGGGCGTCGCATCGCGGCCATCGCGGAGGCCGGGCAGATGGGCATCGCCCCGCACAACCCGATGGGCCCGGTGGCGGGCGCCGTCGCGCTGCATTTCGACGTCGCGACCCCGAACTTCCTGATCCAGGAAGAGGCGGTGGGTCTCGTGCCTTGGTTCGACGAGGTGTTCGCGCACCCGATGCGGCTTCAGGACGGCTGCTGGACCATCCCCGACGGCCCCGGCCTCGGCATCGAGATCAATGAGGCCGCCGCCGCCCGCCACCCGTTCCAGCCCGAGGTCGTGCCCGCGCTGGACGCCATCCTGCCGGACGGCACCATCGCCAACTGGTGAGGGCGCCGCCGCGCCTCACCAAAGCTGGTGAACATGCGGCGCGATCCGCGCCCGGTAAAGCTCGCGCAGCGTGGCCATCACCTCGGGCGGCAGCGGGGCCAGATCGCTGGCCGCGGCGTTGCCCTGCGCCTGCGCCGCCGTCCGGGCGCCGGGGATGACGACGCTTACCGCCTCTTCCATCAGGATCCAGCGCAGCGCGAACTGCGCCATCGGCACTCCCTCGGGCACCAGCGCCCGCAGCTCCTCGACCACCTCGAGCGCCAGGTCGAAGGGCACGCCCGCGAAGGTCTCGCCCTTGTCGAAGGCCTCGCCGTTGCGGTTGAAGGCGCGGTGATCGTCCGCCGCGAAGGCCGTTGTCGCGCTCATCTTGCCGGTCAGCAGCCCCGAGGCCAGCGGCACGCGCACGATCACGGCGACGCCCCGCGCCTGCGCCTCGCGGAAGAACAGCGCGGCGGGGCGCTGGCGGAAGATGTTGTAGATGATCTGGACCGAGGCGACGCCCGGGTACTCGATCGCCTTCAGCCCCTCCTCGACCTTCTCGACCGAGACGCCGTAACGGGCAAGCTTGCCGTCCGCGACCAGGTCGTCCAGCGCGGCGAAGACCTCTGGGCGGTAGAAGACCTCGGTCGGCGGGCAGTGGAGTTGCAGCAGGTCCAGCCGCTCGGTCCCGAGGTTGCGCAGCGAACGCTCGACAAAGCCCGCAAGCGCTTCCTTGGTGTAGCCGTCGGCGGTGTGCGGCGACAGGCGCCGGCCGGCCTTGGTGGCGACGAAGGGCCGGGCGCCGCCGCGTTCCTTCAGCACCTCGGCGATGATCCGTTCCGACCGGCCGTCGCCATAGACGTCGGCCGTGTCGATGAAGCTGGTGCCGGCGTCGAGCGCCGCGTGCAGGGCCGCCCGCGCATCCGCTTCGGACACCTCGCCCCAGGAGCCGCCGATGGCCCATGCGCCGAAGCCGATCTCGGACACGGTGCGGCCGGTGCTGCCGAACTTGCGTTCCTTCATATCGTCTCTCCTCCTGCCTTGCGGGCGCGAAGCTCCGCCGCGCCGCCACACAGTTCGCTTGATTGGATCAGGAACCCTGATATTCATCGTGGAACCTGAACCGCCGCGTGATCATGAGCAACCAGATAATCGTCGTCGACCCGCTCGAGCGCCCGGACATCCTGCGCAGCCTTGCCAGCGAGGTGCGGGTCCGCATCCTCGAGCACCTGACCAGGAAGGGGCCGCGGAACGTGAACCAGGTCGCGGACGAGCTGGACCTGCCGCAGTCCACCGTCTCGTCCAACATCCAGGTGCTGGTGGATGCGGGCCTTGTACAGACCCGCTCGGAGAAGGGGCGCAAGGGCAGCCAGAAGATCTGCCATTCGACCTTCACCGAACTGCTGATCGCCTTCAAGGACCGCGAGCCCGCGCAGGCGGCGGACACGATCGACGTGGCCATGCCCATCGGCCTATACACCCGCGCCGAGGTCTCGGCGCCCTGCGGTCTCTGCTCGCCCGAAGGGGTGATCGGGCTTCTGGACGTGCCGGACACCTTCCTCGACCCAGACCGGATGCGGGCGGGGCTTTTGTGGTTCACCCGCGGCTTCGTGGAATACCAGTTCCCCAACAACGCCAAGCTCGCCGGCACCGCCGTCGCCGCACTGGAACTGTCGGTCGAGCTGTCATCCGAGGTGCCGGGCACGGCGAAGAACTGGCCCTCGGACATCACCGCGGTCATCAACGGGCGCGAGATCGACACCTGGACCTCGCCGGGCGACTTCGGGGACAAGCGCGGCAAGTTCACGCCCGACTGGTGGAAGCTGGCCGGCTCGCAATATGGCGATCTGAAGCGCTGGCGGGTGACGGCCGAGGGCACGTTCCGCGACGGGCAGCGCGTGTCGGACTGCCGGCTGGCGGACCTGGGGCTGAACGATCACCGCTCGATCCGCGTCCGCATCGGCGTCAAGGAGGACGCGCGGCACCCCGGCGGCCTCAACATCTTCGGCCGCGGCTTCGGCAACCATGACCAGGACATCACGCTGCGTCTCGTGAGGGGCTAGGGCTCGCCTGTTTCTTCTTGACCTGACCACATCCCTCGCCAACACTACCCGAGGAGACGGTATGAACCCGAGTAACGGGTTCTGATCGGGGGAGAGAGATGAAGGCAAGGGTCACGGCGCACAGCGCCTTCACGGTCGCGGATATCGACAAGCGGATCTACGGGTCCTTCCTCGAGCATCTGGGCCGCGCGGTCTATACCGGCATCTACGAGCCCGGCCACCCGACGGCGGACGCCAGCGGGATGCGCGGCGACGTGCTTGAGCTGGTGCGCGAGTTGGACACGCCGGTTTGCCGCTATCCGGGCGGCAACTTCGTCTCGGCCTATAACTGGGAGGACGGGATCGGCCCGAAGGACCAGCGGCCGAAGCGGCTAGACCTCGCCTGGCGCACGACCGAAAGCAACCAGGTCGGCATCCATGAGTTCGCGGACTGGGCCGAGAAGGCCGGGACCGAGATGATGCTGGCGGTGAACCTCGGCTCGCGCGGCCTCGACGAAGCCCGAGCCTTTGTCGAATACGTCAACCACAAGGGCGGCACCTACTGGTCGGACCTGCGCGCCAAGAACGGGCGCAAGGACCCGTGGAACTGCCGCCTCTGGTGCCTCGGGAACGAGATGGACGGGCCTTGGCAGGTCGGCCACAAGTCCGCAGCCGAATACGGGCATCTGGCGAACGAGACGGCCAAGGCGCTGCGCGGCCTCGATCCGACGCTGGAGCTGGTCGTCTGCGGCTCGTCCCATTCCGGCATGCCGACCTATCCGCAATGGGAGGCGACGGTGCTGGAAGAGACCTATGACCAGGTCGATCACATCAGCCTGCACATGTATTTCGAGAACTACGAGAAGAACACGCGCGAGTTCCTCGCCCTGCCCGAGAAACTGGACACTTATATCGGTACGGTCGCCGGCGTCATCGACTACGTGAAGGCCAAGAAGCGGTCCAAGCGCAAGGTAACCATCTCCTTCGACGAATGGAACGTCTGGTATCACGAGCGCAAGGCCGATGCCGAGCGGATGCGGGACTGGGACTGGCCCGAGGCGCCGGTGCTGCTGGAGGACATCTACAACTTCGAGGACGTCCTGCAGGTCGGCTGCATCCTCAACACCTTCATTCGCCGCGCGGATGTGGTGAAGATCGCCTGCATCGCGCAGCTGGTGAACGTGATCGCCCCTATCATGACCGAGCCGGGCGGGGCGGCCTGGCGGCAGACGATCTACTGGCCGTTCCTGTTTGCTTCAAAGCACGGGCGCGGGACGGCGATGCAGCTGGCCGTCGAGGTGCCGGGCTACACCGCCGATCACGCGGCGCATGTGCCATGGCTCGACATCGCCGGGGTGCGCGACGACGACGCTGGCACGCTGACCTTCTTCGCGGTGAACCGGAACGGCGACGAGCCGCTGGAGGTCGATCTGGCGCTGGATGGCTTCGCTGCCCGCACGGTCGAGCATACGCTGATCCGCCATGACGATCTGGAAGCGCGGAACACCAAGGACAACCCGGACAACGTGGCGCCGGTCAAGGGCGACGGGGCCGCCATCGGCGGCAAGGGGCTGCAGCTGGTGCTGCCGCCGCATTCCTACTCAATGATCCGGGTCGGGCTGTAACAACCCGGATGCCGGATACATACCGCATTTTCCGTTGATCGAATCGGGAAACGCGATACCGTTTGCTGGGAGATTGCGGCCGGGCGCGCCGCGACAGGGAGGAAAGCATGACGATTCACAACGCGATCAAGGCTGCGGTGGTGGCGGCCGTGGGCTTTGGCACCGCCGCGCAGGCGCAGGAGACGGTGGTCTGGTGGGACTTCCTCGGCGGCGGCGACGGCGCCCGGATGAAGCAGCTGATCGACCGCTTCAACCAAGAGCATCAGGGCGAGATCACCATCGACGCGACGACGCTGGAATGGGGCATGCCCTTCTACACCCGCGTGCAGACCGCCGCCGCCGTGGGCGAGGCCGCCGACGTCATCATGTATCACGCAAGCCGCATCCCGCTGGCGGTGGAGCAGGGCATCCTCCAGCCCCTGACGGCCGAGGACTGGCAGGCGATGGGCCTCGGCCAGGACGATTACGCGCCGGCGACTTGGGACGCGGTGACGGTGGAGGACCAGCAATACGCGGTGCCCTTCGACACCCATCCCATCGTTCTCTACTTCAACAAGGACATCCTGGAAGCCGCCGGCGTCCTGGACGAGAACGGGCTGCCGATGGGCATGGACAGCCGCGAAGGCTTCACCGAGACGCTGCGCGCGCTCAAGGAGCATGGCGTCCGCTTCCCGCTCGGCTCGGTCACGGCGGACGGCAACTTCATGTTCCGCACCATCTATTCGCTCATGGGTCAGCAGGATGGCGAGCTGATGACGGATGGCGAGTTCCTGGCCGGCGACAACGGCGAGAAACTGGAGAACGCGCTGTCGGTCCTGGCCGAATGGACGGATGAGGGGCTGCAATCGACCTATACCGACTATCCCGCCACCGTCGCGCTGTTCACCAGCGGCGAGGCGGCGATGATGATCAACGGCGTGTGGGAGGTTCCGACGATGACGGACCTGTCCGCGCAAGGCCAGTTGTTCGAATGGGGCGCGGTCGAGCTGCCGGTGATCTTCGACCATCCCTCGACCTATGCCGACAGCCACGCGTTCGCGATCCCCGCCAACCGCGGCCGCGAGATGGCGCCCGAAAAGCGGGCGGCGGTGCTGGAGGTGATCTCGTGGATGGCGAACAACTCGCTGTTCTGGGCGACGGCGGGGCATATCCCGGCTTACGAGTCCGTCACCGCCTCGGCCGAGTATCAGGCGATGGAGCCGAACGCGACCTATTCCTCGCTGACGCAGAACATGATCTTCGACCCGCGCTCGCCGCTGGCCGGGATCTCGGGGCCGATCTTCGACGTCATGTCCACCTATTTCGTGCCGACCCTGAACGGCGAGATGGAGCCGGCCGAAGCCGTCGAGATGATCCGGGACGAGCTGAACGCTTTGTGATCCCGGCCGCCGCGGCCCCTTGGCCGGGCCGCGGCGCAGCTTTCCCGAAGGACAACCGATGCTGACCAACCGCCGCAAGGACGCCTGGATCGCTGCCGTTCTGGTGGCGCCGTTCCTGGCCATCTACCTTCTGGTCTTCGTCTATCCGACGATACAGATGGTCATGACCTCCTTCACCGACGCCCCGCTGATCGGCGACGGCGCCTTCGTCGGCACCGAGAATTACGAGCGTCTGCCAAGCGATCCGCGCTTCCGCACCGCCGCCTGGAACACCGCCTACTTCGTCGCGCTGACCGTGATCCCCGGCACCATCGTCGCGCTGGCCATCGCGCTTGGGGTCTCGCGCCTTGCCGGGCGGATGCAGGCCGCCATTCTGGCGCTGTTCTTCCTGCCCTACATCCTGCCGGTCTCGGTCGTCTACCTGATCTGGGACTGGGTGCTGAACTTCCAGTTCGGCATCCTGATGCATCTCTTCGACCTGTTGGGCATCGACCGGGTGCCGATCACCAAGTCGCGCGACTGGTTCATGCCGGCGGTGGCGGTGGTGACGATCTGGTGGACCTCGGGCTTTTCCATCCTGCTGTTCCTTGCCGGCCTGCGGTCGATCCCGCCCGAGATCTACGAGGCGGCCGAGCTGGACAATGCCGGGCGCTGGACCACGTTCCGCCGGATCACCTGGCCGCTGCTGTGGCCGGTCACCTCGCTGGTCTTCACGATCAGCCTGATCTCGCAGCTGAAGATCTTCGACCAGGTCTACCTGTTCTCGCAGGGCGGTCGGCCGAACGACAACCTCGTGCTGGTCTACTACATCTTCCAGCGCGCCTTCCAGCAGAACCAGAGCGGGCGGGCCGCCGCCGTCGCCGTGGTGCTGTTCATCCTGGTGATCGTCGTCTCGGTGCTGCAGTTCCAGCTTCTGCGCCTTGCGGGGGGCCGCAAATGAGCGCGCAAACCTTGGGCCGCATGAACCTCGGCGCCGGGATCATCTCGGTCCTGACGCTGCTGGCCGCGCTGATCTGGGCCTTCCCGCTCTACTGGGGCGTCATCTCGTCCTTGAAGCCCGAGACCGAGGTCGTCCGCCCCTTCATCGAGCTGTGGCCCGACAACCTGACCTTCGAGCATTACATCCACGCACTGACCGCGACGCAGATCGGGCGCTGGTATGTCAACTCCATCGCGGTGGCGGTGGGGGTGACGGTCATCACCATCATCTCGTCCATGCTCTGCGGCTATGCGCTGTCGCAGCTGCGCTTTCCGGGGCGCAAGCTGCTGTGGTGGCTGATCCTCGCCAGCTTCATGGTCCCGACGCAGGCGCTGATCATCAACCATTTCGTGCTTGTCGCGGATCTGGGGCTGCTGAACACATGGGCCGGGATCATGCTGCCGCAGCTGATCCACCCGGTGATCATCATCGTCTACAAGCAGTTCTTCGACCAGGTGCCGCAGGACTTCCGCGAGGCGGCGGTGATGGACAATGCGGGCGAGTTCCGCATCCTCTTCAAGGTCTACCTGCCGATGAACTGGGGCGTGACCACGGCGCTGTCGATCGTCTGCTTCATCTGGACCTGGAACGCCTTCCTCTGGCCCTTCCTGTCGGTCACCCGCACCGAGATGATGACGATCACCGTCGGCATCACCCAGGTCAGCGACGCCTTCGGGGTCTATTACGCGCGCGAGCTGGCGGCGGCGGTGCTGGCGGGCCTGCCCGTGGCGCTGGCCTACCTGATCTTCCAGCGCAAGGTGACCGAGGCGATCACCCTGTCGGCCGGGATCAAGGGATAGAAGAACCCGCGCCTCTTGCGGAGGCGCGGGTTTATCTGTGCCGTTTGGGTGTCAGGCGGCCATGTCCATCAGCGGGACGGCGCGGCCCGTCGCATCGAAGAGATGCGCCTCGGCGGTCTCGAACGCCAGCGTGACCGTGTCGCCGACCTTCACGCCCGACTTGCCGCTGTCCTGCGCCACGACCTGCGTGCCGTCCGCCAGCCGCACATGAAGCAGCGTCCGGTCGCCGAGTCGCTCGATCACCGTGGCGCTGCCGCGCAGGGGTCCGCTTGGCGCCACGCGTAGCTCCTCGGGGCGGATGCCCAGCTCCCACGGGCCGCTGCCGGAGGGCGCGCCGGGGAGGGAAAGCGCGCCGCCGCCGGGCAGCTTCAGCCCCTCGCCCTCGCGCGTCACCGGGAGGAAATTCATTGCCGGCGAGCCGATGAAGCTGGCCACGAAGCGCGAGGCGGGGCGGGCGTAAACCTCCATCGGGCTACCCACCTGCTCGATCCGGCAGTTGTTCAGGATCACGATGCGGTCGGCCAGCGTCATCGCCTCGGTCTGGTCGTGGGTGACGTAGATCATCGTCGCACCGAGGCGCTGGTGCAGCTCGGCCAGCTCGACACGGGTGCGCACGCGCAGCGCGGCATCGAGGTTCGAGAGCGGCTCGTCGAAGAGGAAGGCCTTCGGCTCCTTCACGATGGCGCGGCCGATGGCGACGCGCTGGCGCTGCCCGCCCGACAGCGCGGCCGGGCGGCGGTCCAGCAGCCGCTCCATCTCCAGCATCCGCGCGGCCTCGCGGACGCGGGCCTCGATGGTGGACGCGGGCAGGCCGATGTTGCGCAACCCGAAGCCCATGTTCTGCGCCACGGTCATGTGCGGATAGAGCGCGTAGTTCTGGAACACCATGGCGAGGTTGCGCTGGCCGGGCGCCAGCTTTTCGGACCGCTGCCCGTCGATGGTCAGCGTGCCCGCGTCGATGCTTTCCAAACCCGCGATCATCCGCAGAAGCGTCGTCTTGCCCGAGCCGGACGGCCCGAGGAACACGACGAATTCTCCGGCCCCGATGTCGAGGCTCAGCTCGCGGATGACCTCGACCTGGCCAAACCGCTTCGACACGCGGTCAAGTGTGATAGCGCCCATCCTCATCCTCCCTTTGCATCATCCTTTCGGGTATGTACCGGAAGTCAACAAAAAGCTGTCGAGGACGGGCGATCTTTCGCAGCCCCGCAGGGCAGAGCGGCGCTACTCGCTCTGCCCGAACGGCACGCCGACCTCGATGAAGAGGTCCGTGTCGTCCAGCACCGTGTCCGAGGCGATCATCACCGGCTGCGGCGCGTCCTCGAGCCAGACGAGGAAGCCGTCCTCGCGCAGCTCGACACGGTTCTGGTGGAAGATGCCGACGCTGGTCGTCAGGCTGATGCCGTCCAGACCCTCGGGAACCTCGAATGTCAGCGTCAGCTCGCCCGCCTTCGTCTCGGGCGCGAAGGAGGGGATCGCGGCGAAGATGCTGCGGCTCTGCCCGCTCGGGGTGAGCAGCTGGCCCCAGATCGTGTAGTCGTAGCCCTCGACCATGTTCTCGTAGCGGATTACCGCTTCCACGCGGCCGCCGGCGCCGTCGATGCGGTTGTCGCCATCCTCGGCGTCGCGGACTGAGACCAGGCTGACGCGCTGGATCGCGTGGACCTGGATCGCGCGCTCGGGATCGGCGGCATCGCCCGTCGCCTCGGCCAAGACGGCGTCCTCTCCGGCCAGGCGCAGGACGTTGTGGGTGACATAGTCGATGTTCACCTCGCCCTCGTTGCGCGGGACGGGCAGGGCGACGACCAGCTCGGCCGTCTCGGCCTCGGCGGTCAGCGGGGTCTCGACCACCTCGACCTCGGCGCCCGTCGCGGCGTCGTGCAGGGTCGTGACCAGCAGGTAGTCCGCGCCCGGCTTGAGGCCCGAGATCGTCAGGCTCTCTTCGGCGGTGCCGCCGAGCCGGGTGAAGAAGCGGTTGCCGTCCTCGGCATCGGTCAGGACGCCCGAGAGGGTGACGTCGGCCAAGGCGCCGGACGCGCAGGCGAGGCCGAGCGCGCCTGCGGCGAGGATAGTTCGCGTGAAGTCGGTCATGGGTGTGCTGCCTTCGGTTGCGTGCAAGCCCGGGCTTCTGGCAAGACCGGCGGCGCCGGGCAATCGTCCAGTGCGGCAGGTCGGGCCGGGTCGGCGGAGCCGTGCCGCTTGCCCGCCCTGCAAGGCGCGATCCCGCGCAAGCGGCGCCCGGTGACGCCGCGGCAGGCCTCAGCGGCGCGGCTTGAACGAGGTGTAGAGATCGTAGGCCGCCAGCAGGACCGTCACCCCGATGACGACGATCAGGTCCGTGCGGGGGACGTGGATCACCAGGATGGCGAGGAAGGCGGTCAGGACCAGGAAGGCCAGAAGCGCCATGGCGAGGTTCAGCATGTCATCCATCCTCGTGCGTTTGTTCCAGATGCGCCGCCAGCCAGCGCGCCGTCCGCAGCAGCCGTGCATCCTCGCCCCGCCGGCCGACCAGCTGCACACCCATCGGCAGCCCCTCCTCGGAGGTGAAGACCGGCAGCGTCACGGCCGGCAGCCCGGCCAGCGTCCAGATGCCGTTGAAGATCGCGTCGCCGGTGCTGTCGAGGCCCCCGGGCGCGGGGCCGGGCGCGGCCGGGCAGAGGATCGCGTCGCAGCGCTCGAAAATCGGCGTCAGCGCGGCGTTCAGGATCTCGCGCCAGTCGAGGGCGGCGATGTAGTTGCGGGCGAGGATCGCCTTGCCCTCGTCCATCGCCTCCTGCAGGACCGGGGACATCAGCGCGCGGCCGCGCCGCTCCAGCGCGTAGTAGCACTTGGCCATCTCGGCCAGGTTGATGCGGCGGCGGATCGCGGCGATCTCGCCGAGGCCCGGCACCTCGGCCTCGAAGCACTGATCGCCGAGGAACGCGGCCAGTTCCTCCAGCGCGGCACGGGTCTGCGGATCGGCCTCGGACCAGCCGGGCGACCTGAGGAAGGCGAAGTTCGGCGGCACGGGCACCTCGGCGCGGGCGATCTTCAGCAGCCGGGGATGAGGGGCGGGGGCCGTCGCGGGATCGGCGGGATCATGGCCCGCCAGCACCTCGGCCAGAAGCGCGGCGTCCGCGACGCTGCGGGCGAAGACGCCGACCGTGTCGAGAAAGGGCGATTGCGGCAGGATGCCAGTGCGCGGGATCATCCCGAAGCTGGGCTTCAGCCCGACGACGCCGCAGAAGGCCGCCGGACGGATGACCGAGCCGCCGGTCTGCGTGCCGACGGCCAGCGGCACCATGCCGGCCGCGACGGCGGCGGCCGAGCCCTGCGAGGAGCCGCCCGGCGTGCGCCCCGGATCGTGGGGGTTCATGGTCTTGCCGGGATGCAGATAGGCGCATTCCGTGGTGACCGTCTTGCCCATGATCACCGCGCCCGCCGCGCGCAGGCGCGCCGTGATCCAGGCGTCCTGCGCCGGAACGCGGCCAGCCTCGATCGGGGTGCCGTTCTCGGTCGGGATGCCCTTCGTGTCGATCACGTCCTTGAGGCCGACGGGCAGCCCGTGCAGCGGTCCGACCGGGCGGCCGGTCCGGCGCAGATCGTCGAGCCGCCGCGCCTGCGCCAGCGCGTGATCGCCGTCGAGCCAGGCCCAGGCCTGGACCTGAGGCTCCAGCGCTGCGATCCGGGCGAGGCAGGCCTCGACCAGATCGACGGATTTCAGCGCGCCCGAGGACAGGCGCGCCTGCATCTCGACCGCCTCGAGCGCCAGGACGCCTTCGGCCCGTGTCGACGCGGGCCTAACGCTGCGGGCCATAGAAGGCCTCGGGCAGGCTGAAGACGATCTGCGGATAGACATACATCAGCACCATCGCGATCAGCACCATGCCGCAATAGGGCAGCACCCCCTTGAAGATCTCGGTCAGCTTGATGTTCGGCGGCGCGATGCCCTTGAGGTAATAGGCGCTCATCGCCATGGGCGGTGTCAGGAAGCTGGTCTGCAGGTTCAGCGCGACGAGGACGCCGAAGAACAGCGGGTCGATCCCGAACATGGGCAGCAGCGGCAGGAAGATCGGCACGAAGATGATGATGATCTCGGACCATTCCAGCGGCCAGCCCAGCAGGAAGATGATCAGCTGCGCCACGATCAGGAACTGGATCGGGGTCAGATCGAGGCTCTGGACGAACTCGGCGATGACATGCTCGCCGCCCAGGTAGCTGAACACGGCCGAGAAGGTGTAGGAGCCGACGAAGAGCCAGCAGACCATCGCAGTGGTGCGGACGGTCAGGTAGACGCTTTCGCGCAGCCGGTCGAAGGTCATCGCGCGATAGGCAATGGCCAGAAGGATGCCGCCGAGCGCGCCGATAGAGGCGGCCTCGGTCGGGGTCGCGAGGCCGAAGAGGATCGAGCCCAGCACCGACAGGATGAGGATCGCCAGCGGCAGGAAACTGGTCGCCAGCATCCACATCAGCTTGCCGAACGGCACGGCGGGGACCTCTTCCTCGGTCGGCTTGGGGGCCAGGTTCGGGTTCAGGATCGCGCGCACGACGATGTAGGTGAAATAGAGGCCCACCAGCACCAGCCCCGGCAGCAGCGCGGCCGCGTAGAGCCGCACGATCGACACGCCCGAGGCCGCCGCATAGACGATCAGCATGATCGAGGGCGGGATCAGGATGCCAAGCGTGCCGCCCGCGCAGATGATGCCCGCCGCGAAGCTGTGGTCATAGCGCAGCCGCAGCATCTGCGGCAGCGCCAGAAGGCCCATCAGCGTGACCACCGCGCCGACGATGCCGGTGGCCGTGGCGAAGAGGGCGCAGGTGATCAGCGCCGCCACGCCGAGCGCGCCCGGCAGGTTGCGCGACGCGACGGCGAGGGTGCTGAACAGCTTGTCGACGATGTTCGCCCGCTCTACGATGTAGCCCATGAACAGGAACAGCGGGATCGCCGTCAGCACCTCGTTCGAGATCACCGTGTAGGTCTGGTTCACGAACAGGTCGAAGATGCGGTTGTTGTAGAACCCCTCGACCCACAGCGAGACCGAGTCCCACAGGCCCGCGTCGTCCTCGAGCCGGTTGTAGGAGCGCCACATCCGGCCGGGATCGAAATAGGCGTAGTAGCCGAAGGCGATCCCGATCGCCATCAGCGTGAAGGCGATGGGAAAGCCCAGAAAGACACAGAAGATGAAGATGCCCAGCATCATCAGGGCGATCTGCGGGTCGGTCACGCGTGATACTCCGGCGAATGGGGGGCGGTCGCGTCAGGCAGGTCCATGCGGCTGCTCTTCGGTCGCCTTCTGCATCAGGATGGTCTCGGTCTCCTCGACATCCCAGCTCAGCGGCGGCCAGCTGCCGGTGCGGATGCAGATGATGCAGCGGAAGACCTGGGCAAGGCCCTGGATCAGCAGCAGGATGCCGGCGGCGACGACCACGGTCTTGAATTGGTAGATCGGGATGCCGGCGGGGCTGTTCACCGAGACCTCGCCATAGCTCCAGGACCGGCTGGCATACTTCCAGCCGGCGAAGACCAGCGCGAGGATCCCGGGAAAGAAGAACAGGATGTAGAGCACCAGGTCCACGCGGGCCTGCGTCCGCTCGGACCAGAGGCGATAGAGGAAGTCGCCGCGCACATGGCCGCCGCGCGACAGGGTGTAGGCCCCGCCCATCATGAAGAGCGTGCCGTACATGATGAAGCTGATGTCCAGCGCCCAGGGCGTCGGGCGGTTGAACAGGTAGCGGACCATGACCTCGTAGCTCATCCCGAAGGTCATCAGGATGACGAGCCAGCCGAAGGCCTTGCCGAACCAGGCGGACAGATCGTCGGCGAACTTGATGTAGCGGCGCATGGGGACCTCCTGCGGCAGGGGCAGGGCGCGGACGGGCCGCGCCCTGCGGGCAGTGTCAGAGGCTCAGGCGGCCGGGGAAGTGGTGGTCATAGGCCAGCGCCAGGTCGGGCGCGTTCATCAGCTCGTAATAGGCGACCTGCTGGGTCCATTCGCGCTGGCTGTCCATGACCCTCTTGTTGAACTCGTCCGTCTCGAGATCCGCGATCAGCTGGTCCCAGGCCTCAAGCTGCGCGGCCAGGATCTCGGTCGAGGTGCGGTGCACGGTGACGCCGCCCTCGGACAGCTCGGCGAGGTCCTTGGAGTATTCCCGCATCGCCAGCGCCAGGTTCGCCGTGGCCGAGGCCTCGACCCCGTAGCGCAGGATCGCCTGCAGGTCGTCGTCCAGATCGTCCATGAAGTCGCGGTTGAACAGGAACTCGAAGCTTTCCGAGGCCTGGTGATAGGACGAGAGGTAGTAGTTCTTGGCCACGTCCTGCGCGCCGAAGCGGCGGTCCGAGGAGGGGTTGTTGAACTCGAAGGCGTCAATGACGCCGCGCTCCATCGCCGGGACGATCTCGCCGCCCGGAAGCTGGGCGACCGACATGCCCATGGCCTGCAGAAGGTCGGCAGCAAGGCCGACGGTGCGGTACTTGAGGCCCTGCACGTCCGAGACGGTGTTCACCTCGTTCTTGAACCAGCCGAAGGGCTGGGCCGGCATGGGCATGCCCATGTAGCCGTAGACGTTCAGCCCCAGCATGTCCTGCGTCAGCTCGCGGTACAGCTCGGCCCCGCCGCCTTGGTAGAACCAGGCCAGCATCGTACTTGCCGAGCCGCCGAAGACCGGACCGGTGCCGAAGAAGGACGCCGCCTTGGACTTGCCGTACCAGTAGACGGGCACCGTATGGGCCGCGTCGATGACCCCGTCATGGACCGCGTCCATCACCTGGAAGGCGCCGACCACTGCGCCCGCGGGCAGCAGGTCCACGGTCAGGCGCCCGCCCGACATCTCCTCGACGCGGGTGACGTATTCGCGCGCCATGTCCATCCAGATGTCGGATGCCGGCCACGAGGTCTGCATCTTCATGACGATGGGCGACTGCGCCAGCACCGGCGGCGCCGCGAGGGCCGTTGCCGCAACGGCTGTGCCGCCCACCGCGCCCGTGCGCAGGAACGAACGGCGGGACAGGCCCGCATTTCGACGAGTATCAGTCATCGGTGTCCTCCCAGACATGACGCCGCCTCCCCGCGGCGCCTTATTGATTTTCAAGAAGTAGAAGGGCCAAAATCGAATCGCGCAACTGGACTTTTAGCTGACAGGGCGCAATCGCATGATTTTCCCCATCTCGCCCGGCCGGATTTGCGCGTCGTGCAGGGCCGCGTCACTCGGGCAGGGTGAAGCTGGCGTTGACCGAGGCGAACCAGGCGGCCAGTTCGCGGATATCGTCGTCGCTGAGGCTTTCTGCGATGATCGACATCTGCGGGTCCTCGCGCCGGCCTGCGCGGAAGTCCTGAAGCTGCTTGCTGAGATACTCGGCGCTCTGCCCGCCGATGTTCGGGATCATCGGGTTTGTGCCCGTTCCGTCGAGCGCGTGGCAGACGCGGCATTGCTGCGTCGACGGCGGGGCGGCGCCTTGCGCGGCCGCCACCACAGGGGACAGCGCGAGGCCGAAAAGGCAGGCAAGGTGGATATGCATGGACATGACGCGACTTTCTTGAGGGGATGCGGGGCGGCCGAAGCCGCCCCGCGGAGCTCAGTTGGCGGGGGCTGCCGGGGTCTCTTCGGCCTCTGCCTCGGCCTCGGGTTCAGCCGGGGCTTCGGGCTCAGCGGAAGCCTCGGGTTCAGCGGGGGCCTCGGGCTCGGCGGCCGGCGCCTCGGCCGGTGCCGGTGCTGCGGACGAGGACGACCCGCCGCCGCTGCCGGTATAGGCGATGCGCCAGATCGCGCCGGCGAAGTCGTCCGAGACCAGCATTGAACCGTCGCGCAGGAAGGCGACGTCCATCGGCCGGCCGCGATACTCGCCGGTGCTCTCGTCCAGCCAGCCATCCGCGAAGACCTCGGTGCCGGCCGCGTTGCCGTCCTCATCGAGCCGCGTGAACATCACCCGCGCCCCGACCGGCGTCGTCCGGTTCCAGCTGCCGTGCTGGGCCGAGAAGATGCCGCCGTGGTATTCCTCGGGGAAGGAGTTGCCGCGGTAGAAGCTCATGCCCAGGTCGGCGGCATGGGCGTCCATCTCGACCTGGGGTTCGACGAACTCGACCCCCTCGGGCCGCGGCACCTCGGCGTAGTCCGGGATCTCGAAGCTGGCATTGGTCCAGGGGAAGCCGAAATGCTGACCGGCCTCGGTCTGGCGGTTCAGCTCACCCGGCGGGATGTCGTCGCCGAGACCGTCCACCTGGTTGTCGGTGAACCAGAGCGTGTCGTCCGCCGGGTTGAAGTCATGCCCGACCGAGTTGCGCACGCCGCGGGTATAGACCTCGCGCTCGGAGCCGTCGGTGTTCATGCGGATGATCCCGCCGATCCCGATCTCGTCGTAAAGCTCCAGCTTGTCCTGCGGCTGCACGTTGTAGGGCTGGCCGAGCGAGATGTAGAGCTTGCCGTCCGGTCCCACCCGGCAGACGCGGGCGGTGTGGTTGAAGCTTTCCTCCTCGGCCGGGATCAGATCGCCCTGCGCGACGACGGTGCCGACGGCGGGGTCCGGTCCCTCGAAGAAGAATTCGGCCGCGGGGAACGTCAGGACGCGGTTGCGCTCGGCGATGAAGAGGAACCCGTCGGGCGAGAAGCAGGGGCCGTTGGGGATGTCGAAGGTCAGGGACGGGGCGAAGTCCTTGACCTCGTCGGCCACGCGGTTGCGGTCGCGGTCCACTACGGACCAGACCTTGTCCTTGCGCGTGCCGACGAAGACGACCGTGCCTTGCGGCGCCACCGCCATGGACCGTGCATCGGGCACGACGGCATAGAGGCTGACCTCGAAGCCGTCGGGCACGTTGATATGGGGCACGATGGCTTGCAGCGCGTCGGCGGTCGCGCCGGTCTGCTCGACATGGGTGAAGCTGGCGCCGGTGCGCTGCATCCCCTGCAACGCCTCCAGGTTGTCCTGCGCCAAGGCCGGACCGGCCAGCGTCGTCGTCAGAAGCAGTCCGCAGTATCTGGCGTAAGTCATACTGTCTCCTCCCTGTTGAAAGTTCAGTGCCGGGGCCGGCGCGGACGGCCCGTCCTCCCACGGGCCGCGCGGCCGTCGGCGCGACGCCCCTGGCCGCGATCTGCGAGCCATCCGGGGCGGCGTGCCATGCCACGTTCGGGATGATCTTCCCTTTGAACTCGTTTTCAACTTATTTGTCGGGGGCTACGACGAAAGGGCGGCGTCCGCCTCGTGCCGGCGGGCGCGTTCAGTCGGGACGCGCGCCCATCAGTCTGTCGCTGATCGCCGCCAGCGCCAGCGCCGCCGCGCCATGCGCCCAGAGCAGATCGCCCCAGGGCTGGATCTGCACGCGGGGGGCAGGGCGGCCGGTCGCGACGCAGAAATCGGCCATCTCGGCCAGCGTCTCGGCGGCATAGAGATAGTCGTAGCGCATCCGCTCGCCCGACAGGATGATCAACTCGGGATCAAACAGGTTGACGATGTTCGCAAGCCCGAGCGCGAGGTAACGGCCGGCGCGCTGGAAGATCGAGCGGGCGGCGGCATTCCCGGCCTCGGCCTGGTCGTGCAGGCTCTTCAGCATCGTGCCGAGCGAGCGCATCTCGTGATGGCTCCAGTGCAGAGCCGTCGTCGCCTCGCGCGCAAGGGCGTAATCGGCGACATAGGCCTCGAGGCAGCCGCGCTGGCCGCAGCGGCAGAGCGCGCCGTCCAGCTGAACCTTCGCATGGCCCAGCTCCATCCCCACCCCGCGCGAGCCGCGGTGGATGCGGTGGTTGAGCACATAGCCCATGCCCACACCATGCTCGATCGTGACGACGGCGAAATGGGACAGCGTCCGCCCGGCGCCGAACCACAGCTCGGCCAGGGTGACGAGGTTGGCATCGTTGTCCAGGTGCACGGGCAGGCCGAGCCGGCGGCCGATCTCCTCGCCCAAGGGGACGGCGCGGCGGTTCAGGACGGGGCTCCAGAAGACGGTGCCGGTCGCGGCCTCGACGAAGCCCGGCACGCCAAGGCCCACGGCGCTCAGATCCTGCGGCCGCACGCCCGCCTTGGCGCAGACGCGCTCGAGAAGCCGCGCGATGCCGTCGACCAGCGCGCGCGGCGCGACCGCCCGCGTGGCGCCGGCCAGCGTCTCGGTCGCGATCAGCCGGCCGGCGAAGTCGACCAGCACGGCCGTATGCTCCTGCACGGTCAGCTTCATGCCGACCACCAGATGCGCCTCGGGGCGCACGGCCAGCGCCGTCCGGGGGCGGCCGCGGGCGCCGCCGGGCTCGCGGCTCGTCTCCTCGATCATGCCGGTCGCGATGAGGTCGGCGGTCATCGCCGTGACCGAGGCCGGGCTGATGCCCAGCTCGCGCGCCAGTTCGGCCCGCGGGATGCGCCCGGCGGCGCGGATGCGCTCGAAGACCTGCTGGCGCAGCGGCCGCTGCCCCTCGTGACGGGGGATGATCGGGCCGCAGCCCGAGGCTGGCTGGAGGTCGCTGGTCAGGAGCTGCATTTTGTTCAGCCTATGAAATTTACTGGCTGCGAAGCAAGCCCATCCGCGTGCCGTTGCGTCCGATCCGGGGGGCAGGCGGGTTGTCTGACCATTTTTGGTTTTGACAGCTGAATTAAAGAGGGACATCTTCCGCTTCATCGGCGCCAGAGTCGCCGGCATATCCTGGGGAGGAATTCATGCGATCTACCGTTCTGCTTGCCGTGGCTGCCACCACGGCGCTTTCGTCGGCCGCCTTCGCGCAGACCGTGGGCGTCAGCTGGTCGAACTTCCAGGAAGAGCGCTGGAAGACCGACGAGGCCGCAATCGTCGCGGCGCTGGAAGATGCCGGCGCCACCTATGTCTCGGCCGACGCACAGTCGTCGTCCTCCAAGCAGCTCTCGGACATCGAGGCGCTGATCTCGCAGGGCGTGGACGCGCTGATCATCCTGGCGCAGGACAGCGCCGCCATCGGGCCGGCCGTGCAGGCCGCCGCGGACGAGGGCATCCCCGTCGTCGCCTATGACCGCCTGATCGAAGACGACCGCGCCTTCTACCTGACCTTCGACAACATGGAGGTCGGCCGGATGCAGGCCGCCGAGGTGCTGGAGCGCGCGCCCGAGGGCAACTACGTCATGATCAAGGGCTCCTCGACCGACCCGAACGCGGACTTCCTGCGCGCGGGCCAGCAGGAGGTGCTGCAAGAGGCGATCGACGCCGGCCAGATCACCATCGTCGGCGAGGCCTATACCGACAGCTGGCTGCCCGCCAACGCGCAGCGCAACATGGAGCAGTTCCTGACCGCCAACGACAACGATGTGGACGCGGTCGTGGCCTCGAACGACGGCACCGCGGGCGGTGTGGTCGCGGCGCTGACGGCGCAGGGGATGCAGGGCATCCCGGTCTCGGGGCAGGATGCCGACCATGCGGCGCTGAACCGCGTCGCCGCCGGCACGCAGACCGTGTCCGTCTGGAAGGACAGCCGCGATCTGGGCCGCGAGGCCGCCGAGATCGCGCTGGCGCTGGCGGCCGACGCCGATGCGGCGGTCGAGGGCGAGGTCGAGTGGACCTCTCCGGCCGGCACCACGCTGCGCTCGAAGTTCCTGGCCCCCGTGCCGATCACGCAGGAGAACCTGGACGTGGTCGTCGATGCGGGCTGGATCACCCAAGAGGCGCTGTGCCAGGGCGTGACCGGCGGTCCGGCCCCCTGCAACTGACGCCGTAACCTGAAAGCCAAGTCGATGACCGATACCACCTCGGGCGAGATCCCGCGGAAATCGCTGACCCAGACCCTGCAGCTTGACACAAGGCTGCTGGGGATGATCGGCGCCTTCGTCGTGATCTGCCTCGTCTTCCACGTCCTGACGGGGCAACGCTTCCTGACGCCGCGCAACATCTTCACCCTGACGATCCAGACGGTCTCCGTGGCCATCATGGCGACGGGCATGGTCTTCGTGATCGTCACCCGGCACATCGACCTGTCGGTCGGATCGCTTCTGGCGGTCTGCTCGGCGGTCATGGCGCTGGTGCAGGTCTGGGTGATGCCGCAGCTTCTGGGCCTTGGCATCGGTCATCCGGCAACCGCCCCGCTGGCGATCCTGGCCGGGCTGGTCGTCGGCGCCTCGATCGGGGCGTTCAACGGCTGGCTGGTCGGCTACCTGACCATCCCCGCCTTCATCGTGACGCTCGGCGGGCTTCTGGTCTGGCGCAACGTCGCCTGGTACCTGACCTCGGGGCAGACGCTCGGGCCGCTGGACCCGAACTTCCAGCTCTTCGGCGGCATCAACGGCACGATCGGGGTCACCGCCTCGTGGATCGTGGGCGCCCTCGCGGTGGCGGCGGCGCTGTGGTTCATGGCCTCGGCGCGGCGCAAGAAGGCCGGGCACGGCTTCGCGGTCAAGCCGCTCTGGGCCGAGGCCGTGATGATGGCCCTCGTCTCGGGCCTGATCCTCGGCTTCGTCGCCATCCTCAACGCCTACCAGGTCCCCGCCGCCCGGCTGGAGCGCGTCTTCGCCGCCCGCGGCGAGACCATGCCCGAGGGCTATACCGAGGGCTACGGCCTGCCGATCTCGGTCCTCGTCCTGGTGGCGGTCGCGGTCGCGATGACCGTCGTCGCCCGGCGCACCCGCTTTGGCCGCTACATCTTCGCGACCGGCGGCAACCCCGAGGCGGCGGCCCTCTCGGGCATCAACACGCGCCTGCTGACGGTCAAGATCTTCGCGCTGATGGGTGCGCTCTGCGCGCTGTCGGCGGTCGTCGCCTCGGCCCGCGCGGCGAACCACGCCAACGACATCGGCACGCTGGACGAGCTGCGCGTGATCGCGGCGGCCGTCATCGGCGGCACGGCCCTGTCGGGCGGCGTCGGCACGATCTACGGCGCCATCCTGGGCGCGCTGATCATGCAGTCGCTGCAATCCGGCATGGCGATGGTCGGGGTGGAAAGCCCGTTCCAGAACATCGTCGTCGGCTCGGTCCTCGTCTTCGCCGTCCTGATCGACATCATCTACCGCAAGCGCAGCGGGGCCCTGAAATGACACCTCTGGTCGAGATGCGCGACATCGCGCTGTCCTTTGGCGGCGTGAAGGCGATCGACCACGTGACGGTCGATCTCTATCCCGGCGAGGTCGTGGGCCTGCTGGGCCATAACGGCGCGGGCAAGTCCACGCTGATCAAGTGCCTCTCGGGCGCCTATCAGATGGACAGCGGCCAGATCTTCATCGAGGGCCAGCCCGTCACCATCAACAACCCGCGCGACGCCCGCGCCCACAACATCGAGACGATCTACCAGACGCTGGCGCTGGCGGACAATCTGGACGCCGCCTCGAACCTGTTCCTCGGCCGCGAGCTGGTCTCGGCCGGGGGCTTCGTCGACGACGACCGGATGGAGGCCGAGACGCGCCGCATCATGGCGCGGCTGAACCCGAACTTCCGCAAGTTCAACGTGCCGGTCTCGGCCCTGTCGGGCGGCCAGCGCCAGTCCGTCGCCATCGCCCGCGCGGTCTATTTCAACGCCAAGATCCTGATCATGGACGAGCCGACCGCCGCGCTCGGGCCGCACGAGACGCGGATGGTGGCCGAGCTGATCGCCGAGCTGAAGCGGCAGGGGCTCGGCATCTTCCTGATCTCGCACGACATCCATGACGTGATGGCGCTGTGCGACCGGGTCTCTGTGATGAAGAACGGGAAGCTCGTCGGCACCGAGCGGGTCACCGACGTGACCGAGGACGACATCCTCGGCATGATCATCCTGGGCAAGAAGCCCTGACAGCCCGGCCGCCGGTGGCGGCGGGGCCGGTGCAGGAAGGGCGGGCCCGCGCGGCCCGCCCTTGGCATGTCAGCCCATCCGCTCGGAGGCGTATTCGTTCGGGCTCGCGGGAAAGACCACGGTCTTGTCGCCGCTGATGAAGACGCGGCGGTGGATATGGGCGTGGATCGCGCGGGCCAGCACCTGGCTTTCCACGTCGCGGCCAAGGCTGACATAGTCGCCCGCGCTCTGGGCATGGGTCACGCGGGCGGTGTCCTGCTCGATGATCGGGCCCTCGTCCAGATCGGCCGTCACGTAATGGCTGGTCGCGCCGATCAGCTTCACGCCGCGGTCGAAGGCCTGCTTGTAGGGGTTGGCGCCCTTGAAGCTGGGCAGGAAGCTGTGGTGGATGTTGATGATCCGGCCGGACATCTTCTGGCACATCTCGTCCGACAGGACCTGCATGTAGCGCGCCAGCACGATCAGCTCGGCGCCGGTGTCGCGGACAATGCGCATCTGCTCGGCCTCGGCCTCGGCCTTGTTCTCCTTCGTCACCTTGATGCAGTGAAAGGGGATGTCGTGGTTCACGACGACCTTCTGGTAGTCCATGTGGTTCGAGATGACGGCCACGATGTCGATGGGCAGCGCGCCGATCCGCCAGCGATAGAGCAGGTCGTTCAGGCAGTGCCCGAAGCGGCTGACCATGATGACGACCTTCATCTTCTCGCAAGGGTCATGGAAGGCGTGGACGATGTCCGAGCCCTTGGTGGCGGCGCGGAAGGCCTCGTCAAGCTGCTCGCGGGTCTTGCCCTGCTCGGACATGAAGCTGAGGCGCATGAAGAAGCGGTCGTTCTGCAGGTCCGTGAATTGCGAGCTGTCATGGATGTTGCAGCCGGCCTCGGCCAGGAACGAGGAGATCGTCGCGACAATCCCGATCCGGACGGGGCAGGAGACGGTCAGGAGAAACTGGGGCATGGCGAGGTCCTCTTCGCGGTCGCTGTCGGGGATTGGCCGCGGCCGGCCGGCACCATGAGGGGTCCGGGCAGGCGGATGCGGCCTCTGTCCCTAGGCCTAGCCACTTGCCTCGCAGGGAGCGTGAAGATTTGCGACGGGGCGCCAGCAGCTTTGCGCCAGTCGGCGCCGCACCTGTCCGGTCGGCGCGGCGGCGGTTCCCGGCGCATGGCCGGGGGCGACGCAAAACTACCGCGCAAGCGTCGCAGCCATTCTGCGACGCTGCGGCACTTCGACACATAAACGTCAGACTTTAAGTTGCTCGCCTCGTCCCCGTTTCCCGAGTCAGCCGCAGATCGCACGAAAAAGACCGCCGGGAGGGTGTGACCTTCCCCCTCAGCCGGGCGCCCTCGCGCCCGGCGCTGGAAGGCTGCGTCCCCGCCCGTGCCAAAACCAAGACGGCGTTCATCAGCGCGGACATCAACCAGGCAGGCACCACGCCAACTCAGGAGGATGAAAGCTTGACCTATGTGACGAAGGACGGCGAGGCGGTTCAGCCGGGCGACGCGCCACCGCCGGAAAGCGTGATCCAGACGGATTACGAGACGGGACAGGACAACATCGAGGGGCAGGTCGGTCCCTTCGACTACAGCGTCCACAACCCGGTCTTTCTCATCTCGGCGCTGTGCGTGATCGCCTTCGTCGCCTTCACGCTGGCCTTCCCGGCCCTGGCGACGCAGATCTTCTCGGCGCTCTTCTCGGGCGCGACCAAGGGCTTCGACTGGTTCTTCATCGGCGCCGCGGACATCTTCGTCATCCTGTGCCTTGTCCTGGTGGTCAGCCCCTTCGGCAAGATCCGCCTCGGCGGGGCGCTGGCGAAGCCCGATTTCGGCTATGTCAGCTGGTTCTCGATGCTCTTCGCGGCCGGCATGGGCATCGGGCTGATGTTCTACGGCGTCAGCGAGCCGCTGAGCCATTTCAGCTCGGCCGCGGGCGGTGTCGCCGCCGCTGCGGACGGGGTGCGGACCGACTGGTCCCCGCTCGGCGCCGCGGCGACCGAGGCCGAGGCGGTGCGCATCGGCATGGCCGCCACGATCTTCCACTGGGCGCTGCACCCCTGGGCGATCTACGCGGTGGTTGGCCTCAGCCTCGCGCTATTCGCCTATAACAAGGGGCTGCCGCTGACGATCCGCTCGGTCTTCTACCCCATCTTCGGCGAGCGGGTCTGGGGCTGGCCCGGGCACATCATCGACATCCTTGCCGTCTTCGCCACGCTCTTCGGGCTGGCGACATCGCTTGGCCTCGGGGCGGCGCAGGCCAACGCCGGCTTCAACAAGCTGTTCGGCATGCCGATCAATGCCACCTGGCAAATCGTCATCATCATCGGCATCACCGCGATCACCCTCTTCTCGGTCGTCCGCGGCCTCGAGGCCGGCGTCAAGCGCATGTCCGAGATCAACATGGTCCTCGCCTTCGGCCTGCTGATGTTCGTGCTGCTGGCCGGGCCCACGATGCTGCTGCTGACCGAGATGGGCCAGTCGCTGGTCGCCTATGTGCAGTACCTGCCGGCGCTGTCGAACCCGGTCGGGCGCGACGACGTCAACTTCATGCAGGGCTGGACCTCGTTCTACTGGGCGTGGTGGATCAGCTGGTCGCCCTTCGTCGGCATGTTCATCGCGCGCGTCAGCCGCGGCCGCACCGTGCGCGAGTTCCTGATCTGCGTGCTGCTGATCCCGTCGCTCGTCTGCGTCGCCTGGATGTCGATCTTTGGCGGGCAGGCCATCAACCAGCTGCTGAACGACGGCTATGTTGCCGCGCGCGACGCCGACCTGCCGCTGCAGCTCTTCGCGATGCTGGACGCGCTGCCGCTGACGGGCATCACCTCGATGGTCGCGATCGTGCTGGTCATCGTGTTCTTCGTGACCTCGTCGGACTCGGGTTCGCTGGTCATCGACACGATCACCTCGGGCGGCAAGACCGACGCGCCCACGTTGCAGCGCGTCTTCTGGTGCAGCTTCTCGGCCGTGATCGCGGTGGTGCTGCTGCTGTCCGCGGGCGGCCTGTCGGCGCTGCAATCCATGGTCATCTCGACCGGGCTGCCCTTCACGGTGCTGCTGCTGATCATGTGCGTCGCCATCTGGAAGGGGCTGGCCAGCGAGCCTCGCTGATCCCTCCCGCCCAACCCCTTCCGGCAGGCCCCCGCATCCGATGCGGGGGCCTTGCTCATGCGCCGGACTGGCGCAGGGCTTGGGGCGTCTGGTCGTAGCGGCGGCGGAACATGCGGCTCAGGTGCGAGCTGTCGCAGAAGCCGCATTCCAGCGCGATCTGCGAGATCGGCCGGTCGCCCGTGGTGATCAGGTGATGGGCCAGCGAGAGCCGCATGTCGAGAAAGGCCGCCTGCGGCGAGGTGCCGAGCGCGGTCTGGAAGTGCCGCTCCAGCTGGCGCTTGCTGTGGCCGATCCGGCGGGCGATCTCGGCCACGGTGAAGGGCTGCTCGATGTTCTGCTGCATCATCAGCAGCGCGCGCAGCACCATCGGGTCGCGCGTCTTGAAGTCCATCGTGATGCCGGGCTGCGGCTTGTCGGCCTGCAGCGCCTCGTCGATGATCATGATGTGCAGGCTCTTGCTGGCCTGCGCGCGGCCCACATGCTTGTCCACCAGATAAGCCGCCAGATGGGCGGAACTCGCCCCGCCCGAGCAGGTCAGCCGGTCGCGGTCCACCACGAAGATCTGGTCGGTCACCGGGTTCAGCCCCTCGAACTGCTCGAGGAAATCCGCGTGGTGGAACCAGCTGACGCAGCAGCGGTAGCCCTGAAGCAGGCCCGCCTGGTGCAGAAGGAAGGCGCCGGTGCAGACGCCGACCAGCGGAACGCCCGCGGCCGCCGCATCGTGCAGGAAGCGGTGATAGCTAGGGGGCAGGATCGCCTCGTCCTCCATCAGCCCGCCGATGACCACGACATAGTCGAAGCGCGCGGGATCGCCGAGGCGCTCCTTCGGCTGCACGCTGATCCCGCAGCTTGAGGTGACGGGTTCCATCGTATCGGACAGCACGGTCCAGTTGCACAGGATGGGGCGGCTGCGGTCGCCCTCGTCCGCGGCCAAGCGCAGGACGTCGACGAAATTGGCAAAGGCGCAGAGCGTGAAGCGCTTGGCCAGGATGAAGCCGACCGACAGGCGGACATCGCCGGGCTGTCGGCGCAGCGGACGCGGGGCGGCAGGACGGGGCAGGGCGGGCGCGAGGCTCATGGTGCGGGCTTTGGTCCGATATGTCGGTGTCATGTCGTAGCTCTAATCCCGGGGTGACGCAAACATCCTGTCGCGCCGGGGCGCCGGACGGCATGTTCCAAGGCAAGCATCCCGCATTGCCCTGCCTCGGCAGGCGCGGGGGAAGCCCGAACCTGTCCCTTGGCGGGGCGGCCGACAGAAGGAAAGCGCCATGAAGATCCTTGTCCCGGTCAAGCGGGTGGTCGACCATAACGTGAAGATCCGCGTGAAATCCGACGGCTCGGGCGTTGATCTGGCCAATGCCAAGATGTCGATGAACCCCTTCGACGAGATCGCCGTCGAGGAGGCTGTCCGCCTGAAGGAGGCCAGTGCCGCCGCCGAGGTCGTGGTCGTCTCGGTCGGCCCCGCGCAGGCGCAGGAGGTGTTGCGCACCGCCCTCGCCATGGGCGCGGACCGCGCGATCCTGGTGCTGGCCGAGGGCCGGGTCGAGCCGCTGGCTGTCGCGAAGATCCTGCAGCGCGTGGCGGCCGCCGAAGAGGCCGGGCTCGTGATCCTCGGCAAGCAGGCGATCGACGACGACTGCAATCAGACCGGCCAGATGCTGTCCGCGCTCTTGGGCTGGAGCCAGGCGACCTTCGCCAGCAAGATCGAGCTGACCGGCGACAGCGCACGGGTCACGCGCGAGATCGACGGCGGCCTCCAGCAGATCGAGGTGACGCTGCCCGCCGTCGTCACCGCCGACCTGCGCCTGAACGAGCCGCGCTACGCCAGCCTTCCCAACATCATGAAGGCGAAGAAGAAGCCGCTGGTCCAGCAGACGCCCGAGGAAGTGGGCGTCGACATCGCCCCGCGCCTGAACGTCATCCGCGTGGAAGAGCCGGCCACCCGCGCCGCCGGCGTCAAGCTGGCCTCGGTCGACGAGCTTCTGGGCAAGCTCAAGACCGAAGCCGCCGTCCTCTGAGCGTCCTCTGATCCCGAAAGGCACCGCCATGGCCATCCTTCTCTTCGCCGACCACGACAACGCCTCGCTTTCGGATCACAGTGCCCGCGCGCTGACCGCCGCGCGCCAGATCGGCGCCGAGGTGGACATCCTGATCGCCGGGCAGGGCGCCGCCCCCGCCGCCGAGGCCGCAAGCGTCCTGCAGGGCGTGCGCCGCGTCCTGCTGGCCGAAGCGGGTGCCCTGGCCGAGCGCCTGGCCGAGCCCTGCGCCGCGCTGATCGTCTCGCTGGCCGGCGACTATGACACGATTCTCGCCCCCGCGACCTCCAGCGGCAAGAACGTGCTGCCCCGCGTCGCCGCGCTTCTGGACGTGATGCAGGTCTCCGAGGTCACCGAGGTCGTCGCCCCCGATACCTTCAAGCGCCCGATCTATGCCGGCAATGCTGTCGAGGTGGTGCAGGCCCCCGGCTCGGTCCGTGTCCTGACCATTCGCAGCGCCAGCTTCCAACCCGCCGAGACCGGCGCCGCGGCCCCGATCACCGCCATCGAGATGCCGGAAGCGACGGCCCTCTCGTCCTTCCGCCAGAACGTCCTTTCGCACAGCGACCGGCCCGAGCTGTCCTCGGCCAAGATCGTCGTCTCGGGCGGCCGCGCGCTCGGCTCGAAGGAGCGGTTCGAGGAGATCATCAACCCGCTGGCCGACAAGCTGGGCGCCGCCGTGGGCGCATCCCGCGCGGCCGTCGATGCGGGCTATGCGGCGAACGACTACCAGGTCGGGCAGACCGGCAAGGTCGTGGCGCCGGATCTCTACATCGCCTGCGGCATCTCCGGCGCGATCCAGCACCTCGCCGGGATGAAGGACAGCCGCATCATCGTCGCCATCAACAGCGACGCCGAGGCGCCGATCTTCCAGGTCGCCGATTACGGCATCGTCGGCGACATTTTCGAGGTGCTGCCGCAGATGGAGCGCGCCCTGTGAACGCGGCCGCCAACGTGACCGCCAAGGTGATCGACGGCCGCGCCTTCGCCGACCGGCTCGGCACCCGCATCGCCGTCGCGGCCAGAGACTTCGCCGCCCGCGCCGGCCGCGCGCCGGGCCTTGCGGTGGTGCTGGTCGGCACCGACCCGGCCAGCGAGGTCTATGTCCGCTCCAAGGGCCGGATGGCCCGCAAGCTGGGCATGGAGAGTTTCGAGCATGTGCTGCCCGAGACCGCCTCGCAGGATCAGCTGATGGCGCTGGTCGCCCGGCTGAACGCGGACGCGGCAGTGGACGGCATCCTCGTGCAGCTGCCGCTGCCGAAGGGCCTCGACAGCCTCGCCGTGATCGAGGCCATCGACCCGGCCAAGGACGTGGACGGCCTGCACCCGATCAACGCGGGATATCTGGCCTCGGGCCTGCCCGGCCTCGTCTCCTGCACGCCCTATGGCTGCCTCATGCTGCTGCGCGACAGCCTCGGCAGCCTCGCGGGGCTGGACGCGATCGTCGTCGGCCGCTCGATCCTCGTCGGCAAGCCGATGGCGCAGCTTCTGCTGGCCGAGAATTGCACCGTCACCATGGCCCATTCGCGCACGCAGGACCTTCCCGGCAAGATCGGCCGCGCCGATATCGTGGTCGCCGCCGTCGGCGCGCCCGAGATGATCCGCGGCGACTGGATCAAGCTTGGCGCCACCGTGATCGACGTCGGCACCAGCCGCGTCGAGCAGGGCGGCAAGATGCGGCTCGTCGGCGACGTGGACTTCGCCGGGGCCAGCCTGCGCGCCCGCGCTATCACGCCGGTCCCCGGCGGCGTCGGCCCCATGACCATCATGACGCTGATGCACAACACCCTGATCGCCGCCCACCGCCGGGCGGGTATGCCCGTCCCCAACCTCTCCTGATAGGAATCCGCCATGTCATCTTTTCCGTCTCGTGCCCGTGTCGTGATTGTCGGTCTTGGTGGGATCGTCGGTGCGTCGGTGGCGCATCACCTGGTGGAGAATGGCTGGGACGATATTGTCGGGATCGACAAGTCGGGGGTTCCGACGGATGTGGGCTCGACGGCGCATGCCTCGGACTTCTGCTATGCGACCAGCCATGACCTTCTGTCCTGCTGGACGACCATGTACTCGATGGATTTCTACGAGAAGATGGGCAACTACAAGCGCATCGGGGGCCTCGAGGTCGCGCGGGTCGGGGACGACGCGCGCATGGCCGAGCTGAAGCGGCGCGTGGACAGCGGCAAGGCGTTCGGGACCAATGTCAGCATCATCTCGGCGGCCGAGGCCAAGGCGAAGTTCCCGCTCTTGGAGGAGGACCAGATCCAGGGCG